>NZ_JBVKBD010000003.1:0-190306 GCF_055657365.1 Streptomyces sp. NPDC107559
GCGATCCGATTTCCTCGGTGCTTTCCAGGTTCCCGCTCTCGCGTTTCCCTTTCCGGCGGTTCCGACTCTATCAGACTCTTTCGGGCCTGACTCCCGGTCAGCGGGCTTTGCCTTCCCGGCCGTTGGGCCGTTCCGACGAGTGAGACTTTAGCGGATTCCCGGCTCCCGAGCTAATCGGGGGTCGTGTTCTTTCGAACGCGGATTCCTCATTTCGCAAATACGCACGCCAATGAAACGACGCAGCCGGGCAGACATGCCGACTGAGCGTCGAGTAGTGACTGGTACTTGCGGAATGGCTGTCCGGGGACCGACCGGAGTCGGCGCTCACGTCGGACAACTCGGAGAACATTACGGATCGCGGTGCGGCGTGTCAACTTGCTGCCCCAGGGGCCCCTCTGCCCGTACGCTGGGCGGCATGACTACACGTACGTGCACCCAGCTGTGGTGGGCCGCCTGACGGCGGCCGTACACACGTATGTACTCAACGGCCGCCGCCTCGGCGGCCGTTGGTGTTTCTCCCTCCTGAGGGGCGGCCGGCCGGGGGCGGCGGTCCCGATCAGGAGGTGACGAGATGAAGCGGGTCTTCAGCGGGGTCAAGCCGACCGGGCATCTGACGCTGGGGAACTACCTGGGGGCCATGCGGCAGTGGGTCGCGGTCGACCAGCACCGGGCGGACGCGTTGTTCTGCGTCGTCGATCTGCACGCGCTGACCGTCGAGCACGATCCCGGCCGGGTACGACGGCTGAGCCGTCAGTCCGCGACGCTGTTGCTCGCGGCCGGACTCGATCCCGAGTTGTGCACCGTATTCGTGCAGAGCCATGTGGACGAGCACGCGCGGCTGTCGTACGTACTGGAATGCGTCGCCACCGACGGCGAGATGCGGCGGATGATCCAGTACCGGGAGAAGGCCGCGCGGGAACGGGAACGCGGCGGGAGTGTGCGGCTGTCGCTGCTGACGTATCCGGTGCTGATGGCGGCGGACATCCTGGCGTACGGGACCGACGAGGTGCCGGTCGGTGACGACCAGGCGCAGCACGTCGAGCTGACCCGGGATCTGGCGGTGCGGTTCAACCAGCGGTACGGGCAGACGTTCGTGGTGCCCAGGGCGACCCACCCGACGGTGGCGGCGCGGGTCATGAACCTCCAGGACCCCACGTCGAAGATGGGCAAGAGCGAGGACGTCGGGCCGGGCATCGTCTATCTGCTCGACGAACCCGACACGGTGCGGAAGAAGGTCATGCGGGCGGTGACCGACAGCGGCCGGGATCTCGTGTACGACCGTGAGCAGCGGCCGGGGGTGGCGAATCTGCTGGAGATCCTCGCCGCCTGCACGGAGGGGGATCCCCGGGCGCTGGGTGAGGCCTACGACTCGTACGGCGCTCTGAAGAAGGACACCGCGGAGGCCGTGGTCGAGACGCTCCGGCCGCTTCAGGCCCGGCACAAGGACCTGTGCGCGGACCCCGCCTATGTGGAGGGAGTGCTGCGGGACGGGGCGGAGCGGGCTCGGGCGATGGCCCGGCCGGTCGTCGATGCGGCCTATCGCTCGATCGGGCTGCTGCCGCCGGTGTCGGAGGTGGTGGTGAACGCGGCGCGGTAGGCGCGCGGGCTGGTGGCGAGGCGCGAGGCGAAGTGCTGGCGCATCGTGACCTCGCTGCCGAAGCCGGCCCGGCGGGCCACCTCGGGCATGGGCAGGTCGGTGCGTTCGAGGAGCTTCTGGGCGGCGGCGATGCGCTGGTCGAGAAGCCAGCGCAACGGCGTGGTGCCGGTCTCGGCGGCGAAGTGGCGGGCGAAGGACCGCGCCGACATGCCGGCGCGGGCGGCCAGGTCGGCGACCGTGAGCGGCTGGTGGAGATGGCGCAGGGCGTGTTCGCGGACGGCGGCGAGGGTGTCGGCGTCGCGGTCGGCGTGCGGGGTGGGGCGCTCGATGAACTGTGCCTGGGTGCCGGTGCGGAAGGGGGCCGTGACCATCGAGCGGGCGATGGTGGCGGCCGCTTCCGCGCCGTGGGCGATACGGACGAGATGGAGGCAGAGGTCGATGCCCGCCGCGGTACCGGCCGCGGTCCAGATGTTGTCGTCCTCGATGAAGAGGGCGTCGGGGACGACGGTGACCTGCGGGTGGTGGGCGCGGAACTCGTCGATCAGGTTCCAGTGGGTGATGGCGCGGCGGTCGTCGAGCAGTCCGGCCTGGGCGAGGGTGAAGGCACCGCCGCACAGAGCGGCGAGGGTGGTGCCGCGGGTGTGGGCGCGGCGCAGGGCGTCCAGGACGGGGGTGGGCGCGGGGGTGAGGTGGTCGTCGAGGCCGGGGATCACGATCAGGTCCGCGCGGTCCAGCCAGCCGAGGGTGCGGTCGGGCAGGAGGGAGAGGCCGCCGCGCATCGGGACGGCGGTGGCGGTGTCGGACGCGGCGCGGCGCAGGTCGAAGGCCGGGGCGCCACGGTCGGTGCGGTCCTGGCCCCAGACCTCGGTGATGACGGAGGCGTCGAAGGCCCGGATGCCGGGAAAGGCGACCAGGGCCACGCGGTAGGGGCGGCCGACCGGGCGCGGGGTGCTGTCCACGCTGCCGACGGTGTCAGCGCTGGCCAAGCTGTCCGCGGTGTCCACGATGGCAGTAAACCATCGATCGCTGGCTTTTGTTCTGCTGGGGCGGCGGGGCGCGCGGCGGCAGGATCGTGGGCATGGACATCGCAGAGAACGCGGCACTTGTGGTCGTCGACGTGCAGCAGGGCTTCGAGGAGCTGGAGTTCTGGGGGGCGCGCAACAACCCCGGGGCCGATGACAACATCGCGGCGCTGCTCGACGCCTGGCAGTCGACCGGACGGCCCGTCGTCTTCGTACGGCACGACTCGGTGAACCCGCGCTCGCCGCTGCGGGCGGAGTACGAGGGGAACGACTTCAAGGAGTACGTGGCACAGCGGCGCGGGAAGGGTGCCGGGGCGGAACTGCTGATCACGAAGACGGTGAACTCGGCGTTCCTCGGCACGCCCGGTCTGGACGCCTGGCTGAAGGCGGAGGGGATCGGGCAGATCGTCGTGGCCGGGATCCAGACCAACATGTGTGTGGAGACGACGGCGCGGATGGGCGGGAACCTCGGGTACGAGGTGGTGGTCGCCTACGACGCGACGTACACCTTCGACCTCGAAGGGCCGTTCGGCTGGCGGCGCGAGGCGGAGGAGCTCGCGCAAGCGGCGGCGGTGTCGCTGCACGGGGGCGGGTTCGCCCGGGTCGTGACCACGGAGGAGATCGTCGGCTCGGTGGAGTGAGCAGAGCAGGCGCGGGTGCCGTGCCGCCGCCTGCTGCCCGGCGTGCGGGCGGCGGGCAGCGGTGTGCGGGCGGCGGCGTGGGTCAGTTGTTGCCGGAGGCCAGTTCGCGGCTGCGGTCGCGGGCGGCTTCGAGAGCGGCGATCAGGGCGGCCCGTACGCCGTGGTTCTCGAGTTCGCGGATGGCGCTGATGGTGGTGCCGGCGGGCGAGGTGACGTTCTCGCGGAGCTTGACCGGGTGCTCACCGCTGTCGCGGAGCATGGTCGCGGCACCGATCGCGGACTGGACGATCAGGTCGTGGGCCTTGTCGCGGGGCAGGCCGAGGAGGATCCCGGCGTCGGTCATCGCCTCGACCAGATAGAAGAAGTACGCCGGGCCCGAGCCGGAGAGGGCGGTGCAGGCGTCCTGCTGGGACTCGGGGACGCGCAGGGTCTTGCCGACCGCGCCGAAGATCGCTTCGGCGTGGCTGACGTGGTCGGCGGTGGCGTGGGCGCCGGCGGAGATGACGGACATCGCCTCGTCGACCAGGGCGGGCGTGTTCGTCATGACCCGGACCACGGGGGTGCCGCCGGTGAGGCGGTCCTCGACGAAGGCGGTGGTGATGCCGGCGGCTCCGCTGATGACCAGGCGGTCGGCGGGGACGTGCGGGGCGAGTTCGTCGAGGAGGGTGCCCATGTCCTGCGGTTTGACGGTCAGGATCAGGGTGTCGGCGGTCTTGGCGGCCTCCGCGTTGCTGACCGGGACGACTCCGTAGCGGGTGCGGAGTTCTTCGGCTCGTTCCGGGCGGCGGGCGGTGACCAGGAGGTCGGACGGGGCCCAGCCGCCGCGGATCATTCCGCTGAGCAGAGCTTCGCCGATCTTGCCGGTGCCGAGGACCGCGACTTTCTGGATCATGGCTGAGGTGCCCTCCGAGGGGTGCGTCGTCCCGGCTCATCCTCGCACCAGGGGCGCCGGGTGCGGGTGGGTGTCCGGTGGGCGGACGCGGGTGTCGGAGGGCGGGGGGCCGGGAGCGTGCGCCGGGGCGCGCGTCTGCGGTGGGGCGTTTGCGGGGTCAGGCGGTACGGCGGCGCAGGGTGGCCGCCCCCAGGCCGAGGACCAGCAGGGCGCAGCCGGCCACGATCAGTACGTCCCGTACGAAGGTGGCCGTCATGTCGGTGTGCTTGAGCACCTCGTTCATGCCGTCGACCGCGTACGACATGGGCAGGACGTCGGAGATGGCCTCCAGGACCGGGTGCATCTGGTCGCGCGGGGTGAACAGGCCGCACAGCAGGAGCTGCGGGAAGATCACCGCGGGCATGAACTGGACCGCCTGGAACTCCGAGGCGGCGAATGCCGAGACGAACAGGCCGAGGGCGGTGCCCAGGAGCGCGTCCAGCAGGGCCACCAGGAGCAGCAGCCAGGGGGAGCCGGTGACGTCCAGGCCCAGGAGCCAGACGGCGAGACCCGTGGCCAGGGCGGACTGGACGATCGCGAGGCCGCCGAAGGCGAGGGCGTAACCCGCGATCAGGTCGCCCTTGCCGAGGGGCATGGCGAGGAGTCGTTCGAGGGTGCCCGAGGTGCGTTCGCGCAGCGTGGCGATGGACGTGACCAGGAACATCGTGATCAGCGGAAAGATCCCGAGCAGGGACGCGCCGATGTTGTCGAAGGTGTGCGGGCTGCCGTCGAAGACGTAGCGCAGCAGGACCAGCATCAGGCAGGGGACGAGGATCAGCAGCGCGATGGTGCGCGGGTCGTGGCGGAGCTGGCGCAGCACACGGGCCGCGGTGGCCGTGGTGCGGGAGAGATTCAGGGCGGCCGCGGGGGCGGGTGAGGTCGTGCTCATCGGGCTGTCTCCTTCGTGTGGCCGGCCGCGACGGCCTCGTCCACCAGGTGCAGGAAGGCCGCCTCGACCGTTTCGGAGCCGGTGCGGGTGCGCAGGGCGTCGGGGCTGTCGTCGGCGAGGATCTCGCCCTCGCGCATGAGCAGCAGCCGGTGGCAGCGCTCGGCCTCGTCCATGACGTGGGAGGAGACGAGGAGGGTGGCGCCGCGGGACGCGGCGATGTGGTGGAAGAGGTTCCACAGGTCCCGGCGCAGGACCGGGTCGAGGCCGACCGTCGGCTCGTCCAGGACCAGGAGTTCGGGGGCACCGAGGAGGGCGACCGCGAGGGAGACGCGGTTGCGCTGGCCACCGGAGAGGTTGCCGGCCAGGGCGTCGGCGTGGCTCGCGAGGTCGACGTCGGCGATGGCCCGGGTGACGTCGGCACGGCGGCGGTCGGTGGCGGCGCGGCCCGGGTCGAGGATCGCGGCGAAGTAGTCGAGGTTCTGCCGGACCGTCAGGTCGTCGAAGACGGAGGCGGCCTGGGTGACGTAGCCGATGCGGGTGCGCAGGGCGGGGTGGCCCGCGGGGCGGCCCAGGACCTCCAGGGTGCCGGTGACCTTGGCCTGGGTGCCGACGATCGCGCGCATGAGCGTCGACTTGCCGCATCCGGAGGGGCCGAGCAGACCGGTGATCTGGCCGCGCGGGACGGTGAAGTCGAGGCCGCGCAGGACGGACCTGGAGCCGCGCAGGACGGTGAGGGCTTCGGCGCGGATCGCGGGCGGGGCGGGGGCGGCGGTGGCAGTCCCGGTGTCGGTACTCGTGTCGGTACCGGTGTTGGTACCGAGGCTGGTTCCCCCGGGGTCGGGCAAGTAATTCATCATGCGATGAATAATTCTCGCGAGCGGGCGCGCCGTCAAGTGGGTGCGCGGGGCGGCGCAGGCGCGCGGCGGTGGGATTGGAGGCGGGGCGTCCGGTTCCTGCGCCTCCGCGTTCACCGGCCGCACACATCGACGGGCCCCATGGCGGGCGCCCGTTTCCGACAATGGAATTCAGTTCGCCGAGCCCTCCCCCGGCTCGGCGGCGCCCACGCGTCTCCCGCTGTCGACCGGAGGTGCTGCTGTCATGCGCTGTGGCGTACGCAAGGCCGATCTGTTCGCTTCACTCGTCGTGTTCCTCGTCGCGTTGCCGCTGTGCGTGGGCGTCGCCGTCGCCTCCGGTGTACCGGCCGAACTGGGCCTGGTCACCGGGATCGTCGGCGGCCTGGTCGCCGGGGCGCTGCCCGGCAGCAGCCTCCAGGTGAGCGGTCCGGCGGCGGGGCTGACCGTGCTCGTGTACGAGGCCGTACGGACGTACGGCCTCGAAGCACTCGGGGTCCTGGTGTGCGCGGCCGGTCTGGTGCAGCTCGCCCTTGGCGCGCTGCGGCTCGGGCGGTGGTTCCGGGCCGTGTCCGTGGCCGTCGTCCAGGGGATGCTCGCCGGGATCGGACTGGTGCTGATCGCCGGGCAGGTCTACGCCCTCGGAGACGTGGCCGCTCCGGGCGGCGGGCTCGAAAAGCTCGCCGGACTGGTGTCGCTGCCCGGCCGGATGGACCCGGTGGCGTTGTCGGTGGGCGGTGCCACCATGGCCGTACTGCTGCTGTGGCCGCGTTGGCGGCGGGGGGCTCGGCTGGTGCCCGCGCCGCTGGTCGCGGTGGGGCTGGCGGCGGCGGTGACCGGGGTGTTCGACCTGGAGGTGCGGCGGGTCGAGGTCCAAGGGCTGCTGGATGTCGTACAGGTGCCGCCGGTGGCGGAGTTCGGGCGGCTGACGGAAGTGGGGGTGCTCGGGACCGTCCTGGCCTTCGCGCTGATCGCCTCCGCGGAGTCGCTGTTCAGCGCGGCGGCGGTGGACCGGCTGCACACGGGACCGCGTACGGACTACGACCGGGAGCTGATGGCGCAGGGCGCGGGCAACACCCTGTGCGGGCTGCTGGGGGCGCTGCCGATGACGGCGGTGATCGTGCGCAGCGCGGCGAACGTGCGGGCCGGGGCGCGGACCAAGGCCTCCCGGGTGCTGCACGGGGTGTGGCTGCTGCTGTTCACCGCGGTGCTGCCCGGGGCGCTCGGGGTGATCCCGGTGGCGGCGCTGGCCGGGCTGCTGGTGCACGCCGGGTGCAAGCTCGTGCCGGTGCGCGAGGTGCGGGGGCTGTGGCGCGAGCACCGCGGGGAGGTGGTGGTGCTCGGGGTGACGGCGGTCGCGATCGTCGTCGGGAACCTGCTGGAGGGCGTGCTGGTCGGGCTCGCGCTGGCCGTCGCCAAGACGGCGTGGGAGACCAGCCATGTGCACGTGGAGACGGAGGACGTGGGGGCGGCGGGGCTCGTGGTCCGGGTGCTGGGACATGCGACGTTCCTGCGGCTGCCGAAGCTGCTGGACGCCTTGGAGGCGCTGCCGCGGGACCGGGAGATCCGGCTGGAACTCGGCGGGCTGCGGCACCTGGACCACGCCTGCGCGGCGGCTCTGGAGGGCTGGGCCGCCGCGCGGCAGGAGCGTCAGGGAGCGGCGACGATCAGCAGGACGTCGTAGACCTCCTCGACCAGGCCGGCCGGGAAGATCTCCAGGAGGCGTTCGCGCTCACGGGCGAGGAAGGCGTCGGCCGCCGACTTGCCGTGCACGAGGAAGAGGGAGTGGCTGCCGAGGTTGGCGAGGTGGGTGTCGAGCGGGACCGTGCGGCTCCAGCGGACCGTGCGCCGCGCGTGCTCCGGGACGGCCGGCACGCCCTCGAAGACGTGCGGTGTCAGATACCCGGGCGAGCCCTGCCTGTTGTCGTACTCGCTGCCGAAGTGGCGCCCGATGCGCCGCGCCTGGTCGGTGATCCACGGCACGTCGTGCGGGTCCGTGTTCCACCACAGGGCCAGCGCGCCGCCCGGCCGCAGCACACGTGCGGCCTCGGGGAGCGAGCGCGCGGGATCGGTCCAGTGCCAGGCCTGGGCGTAGGTGAGCAGGTCGACGCAGGAGGTGGCGAGGGGGAGCGCGTTGCCGTTCCCGCGCACGAGGGGGACCTCGGGGAGGGTGCGGCGGAGCTGGGCCGCCATGCCGTCCCCGGGTTCCACCGCGGTCACCTCGGCGCCGCGGGCGCGCAGCAGGGCGGTCGCGATGCCGGTGCCAGCGCCGATGTCCGCGACCCGGGCGCCACGCAGCGGGCGGCCCGCGAGGTCCTCGATCGCGTCGAAGAGGGCGGGCGGGTAGCCGGGGCGGTTCGCCGCGTACCGGGCCGCGGCGGCGTCGAAGGACCGGGCCCGGTCGGCGGAGGAGAAGGTGGTCATGTCGTGATGCTTGCGCCGGCGGCCGGGCAGTACACGCGGTTCAGCCGACGGCTTGAACCGTCGGGGGTGCGTGAGCCGGCCGATGCGCAGGAGATTCCCGCGGATCCCGGGACGCCCGCGGATCCCGGGACGCGCGGGACGCCCGGGATGCTCGGGACGCGCGGGATGCCCAGGATGCTCGGGACGCCCAGGATGCTCGGGACGCCCAGGATGCTCGGGTCCCGCGGGACCCGCGGGACGCGCGGGGTGGGGTGGACCGGGGCGCGCCTGGCGGGGCTTGCGGCCGAATCGGTCAGCGGCGGCGCTTCTTCGACGGGTTGCCGGTGCGGCGGGTCGAGCGCTTCTCGTACGCCTGCCGGGCCGCCTCGTACTCCTCGCGGTGGAGCACCTCGCCGGGAGCCTCGGTGAAGGAGCGGAAGAAGTAGGCGAGGAGCGAGCCGACGAAGCCGATGGCCAGCAGGCCGCGGAGGGAGGCCTGCCGGTCGGCGTCGGGACGCTTGCGGAAGGACTCCCAGGTGTGGCCGAAGGCCAGCGCGCTGCAGATCGCGAACATCACGACCACCAGCACCGTGACGAAGCTGCCGACGTCGGCGATCTGAAGTCCCTGGTAGGCGAAGCGCAGGACCAGACAGGCGACGGCGGCCGCGACGAGCGAGCCGACGGCCACGCCGATGCGCCGCGGCCGGTAGCCGTCGTCGTGGTTCACCCAGCTCGTGCCGAAGAAGCGGAGGGGCTCGGGGCGGGGCCCGCCGCCCTCGGAGCCCGCGGGGCTGGACATGGGGTCGGACGGGGGGTCGGTCTTGTCGGTCACTCCTTGATTATGGCTCGGCGGTCCGCGGGCTTCTTGGGGGATCAGGCGCAGCGCGAAGCCACGTAGCCGTCGCTGCCCGTGTTGACGTAGGCGTCCGAGATGAACTCGCCGTTGCTGATGTTGTCCCAGATGTTCGACGTGCCGTACGTGCCCGTGACGGTCGTGCCCGGCGTCTGGCAGTAGATGACGACCTTGGACGCCCCAGGCAGAGTGCGCGTGATGCTGTAGCCCGTACCGGGGCCGCTGCGGACGTTGAGGCGGACGTCCGCCGTCGTGTAGTAGGGCAGCGGGGCCGCCGCGGCGGTCGCTGACGAGCTCATCGCCATGAGAAGTGCTACGGCGGCGGTGCCCGCCGCAAGCACGGATCGGCGTCTACGGGATGTCATCGGTTCCCCCTGGATGGTGGTGACGGTCTCAGGCGCAGCGCGGCCGGATGTATCCGTCGCTGCCCGTGTGCACATACGTGTCCGAGACGTACTCGCCGTCGTCGATGCTGTCCCAGATGTTCGACGTGCCGTACGGACCCGCGACCGCGGTGCCCGGTGTCTGGCAGAAGATCGGGACCTTGGACCCCTCGGCCAGGACACGGACGATGGTGTAGCCGGTGCCGGGACCGCTGCGGACGTTCAGACGGACACCCGGTGCGATCGAGTAGTACGTCAGCACCGTGCTGAGGCCCTGCGCCTCGGCTGCGCCCTCTGCCTCTTCGACACGCTCGACAGACATGGAATTCCTCCCCCGTTGCACCCCATGACTGCCATGGGGCCCCGTTGATTCCCCCGAATCGCGCCACGAAACACGCGTACACGATTCGCACATGAAGGCTAGCAAGTCGCCTCTGTCTCGAACGGGTCATCGACTAGGCTCCGTCCGTCGCGCGCACGGAAGAACAGCACGGGGGTGGCTCCATGGCGCCGCAGCAGAACATCGGAGCGGGCGCGGAAGCGGAACTTCCCGAATACGCCGGGCACTACCCGCTGGAGGCCTGTCTGGGCTCCGGCGGCATGGGCGTGGTGCACCTGGCCCGGAGCACCTCTGGACTGAAACTCGCGGTCAAGGTCGTACACGCCCAGTTCGCCAAGGACCCCGAGTTCAGGGGGCGGTTCCGGCAGGAGGTGGCAGCCGCGCGACGGGTCAGCGGAGCCTTCACCGCATCCGTCGTCGACGCCGACCCGGAGGCCGGACGGCCCTGGATGGCGACCCTCTTCATCCCCGGGCCGACCCTCTCCGACCAGGTGAAGCGGAACGGCCCTATGGAGCCTGCCCAGTTGCGCCGGCTGATGGCCGGACTGGCCGAGGCGCTGCGCGACATCCATCGGGTCGGCGTGGTGCACCGGGACCTGAAGCCGAGCAACGTACTGCTCGCCGAGGACGGGCCGAAGGTCATCGACTTCGGCATCTCCCGGCCAACGGACAGCGAACTGCGTACCGAGACAGGGAAGTTGATCGGGACGCCACCGTTCATGGCGCCCGAGCAGTTCCGACGGCCGCGGGAGGTGGGGCCCGCCGCCGACATCTTCGCGCTCGGATCCGTGATGGTGCACGCGGCGACGGGACGCGGACCGTTCGACTCCGACAGTCCGTACGTCGTCGCCTACCAGGTCGTGCACGACGAGCCCGACCTGACCGGCGTACCGGAGGACCTGGCACCCCTGGTGCTGCGTTGTCTCGCCAAGGAGCCCGAGGACCGGCCCACACCGGACGAGCTGATGCGGGAACTGCGTTCGGTGGCGGCGTCGTACGACACACAGGCCTTCATCCCGGCCCAGCGGACCGGCGGCACGAGCGAACCCCGCACCGAAGAACCGGCCCGGCGCTCCGTCCGGCGCAGAGGCGCGACGGCGGCTCTCGGCGCCGGAGCGCTCGGCCTCGCCGTGCTCGGCGCACTGGTCTCGGTCCACCTCCTCGACGGAGGGAGCGGAACACCGACAAGCACCACCTCACCCACCGCGTCCGCGAGGTTCGACGGCTGGCAGGCGGCACCCGTGTCCGAGACGGGCACACCCCAGTGCTCCTACGGTGCGGGCAAGTTGCTCTGCGCCCAGCCTGGCGTGGTCTTCGCGCTCGATCCCTCCGACGGACACCGGCTGTGGCGGCAGTCCGTGGCCGGAACACGTACAAGCGGACCGCCGGTGCTGGCGGGCGGTCTCGTACAACCCGCGTCAGGCAAGGATGGGCGGTTGAAGGCGCTCGAACCCGCCTCGGGCCGGACCTCCTGGCAGCGGGACCTGCCCGCATACGACTGGCTGGCGCGAACCGAAAACATGCTCCTGGTCACCGGTGCCGACGGAACGGTCACCGGCGTGGACAGCGCCTCGGGCGACACGAAGTGGAACCGCCGGATACCGGGCCAGAGCGCGCCGGGCTTCTCCGCGTTCGCCGGTGACCCCCTGGCGTACGCGGCGACCCCGTCCGACGACCAGACGACCACGCGGGTCACCGCAGTGGACCCCGGCACGGGCGACGTGCGGTGGGAGGCACGGCTCAAGGGCTCGCTGAAGGTGGTCGGCACGGCTGACGGATCCGTCTTCCTGCTCTCCCTCGACGCGGTGTACGGGTACACGACGGCCGTGGTCCGCTACACCCCCGCCACCGGCGCGGCGCAACGGGTCGCACTCACCACCCCACTCGAACAGGCCCACGTCACCGTGCGCGGGAGCCTCGTCCACCTCATGGCCTCCGGTGGATCGCTGGTGACCGTCGACATGAATGCGCGACGACAACTGTGGCGGCTGGAGACGGGCGCGTTCCGGGGTTCGGAGCCGGCCTCCGACGGCCGTCAGGTGTACGTCACCACCCCCGACGGACGTCTGCTCGCCGTCGACGCGCGCACCGGCCGGCTGCTCGGGCAGACCCGGCCGCGGCTGGCCGCGAACTCCGACCACGTCGTCGCCGCCCTCCCCCAGCCGGTCGTCGAAGGTCACCGGGTCTACGCGGCCGCCCCCGACGGCACCGTCTTCGCCGTGGACGCCCGGCATCCCGCGGAGTGGTGACCGGACAGGTGGAAGGGGCCGCCTCCGGGGAGACGGCCCCTTCACCCACCCTGTGCGGACGTCAGCCCAGCTTGCTGACGTCGCGCACGGCGCCCTTGTCCGCGCTGGTCGCCATCGCCGCGTAGGCGCGCAGCGCCGCGGACACCTTCCGCTCCCGCTGCTTCGGCGCGTACACGCCACCGAGGGCCTGCTCGCGCCGGGCCAGCTCCGCGTCGTCGACCAGCAGGTCGATGGTGCGATTCGGGATGTCGATACGGATCCGGTCGCCGTCCTCGACGAGGGCGATCGTGCCGCCGGACGCGGCCTCCGGGGAGGCGTGGCCGATGGACAGTCCGGAGGTCCCGCCGGAGAAGCGGCCGTCGGTGATCAGGGCGCAGGTCTTGCCCAGGCCGCGGCCCTTGAGGAAGGAGGTCGGGTAGAGCATCTCCTGCATACCGGGGCCGCCCTTGGGACCCTCGTAGCGGATGACGACGACGTCCCCGTCGGTCACCTGCTTGTTGAGGATCTTCTCGACGGCCTCCTCCTGGGACTCGCAGACCACCGCGGGCCCCTCGAAGGTCCAGATCGACTCGTCGACGCCGGCCGTCTTCACCACACAGCCGTCGACCGCCAGGTTGCCCTTGAGGACCGCGAGACCGCCGTCCTTGGAGTACGCGTGCTCGGCGGAGCGGATGCAGCCGTTCTCGGCGTCCACGTCGAGGGCCTCCCAGCGCTCCGACTGGGAGAAGGCCTCGGCGGAACGGACACAGCCGGGGGCCGCGTGCCACAGTTCCACCGCCTCGGCGGACGGGGAGCCGCCGCGCACGTCCCACGTCTTCAGCCAGTCGGCCAGGGACGGGCTGTGCACCGAGTACACGTCCTCGTTGAGCAGACCGGCGCGGTGCAGCTCGCCGAGGAGGGCGGGGATGCCGCCGGCGCGGTGCACGTCCTCCATGTAGTACGTGCGGTCCTTGGCGACGTTCGGGGCGACCTTCGCCAGGCACGGGACGCGGCGCGAGACCTCGTTGATCTCCTCCAGGCCGAACGGGACGCCCGCCTCCTGGGCCGCGGCCAGCAGGTGCAGGATCGTGTTGGTCGAGCCGCCCATCGCGATGTCGAGCGCCATGGCGTTCTGGAAGGCGGCGAAGCTCGCGACGGCACGGGGCAGGACGGTCTCGTCGTCCTGCTCGTAGTAGCGGCGGGTGATGTCCATGACCGTGCGGGCCGCGTTCTCGTAGAGCGCCCTGCGGGCCGTGTGGGTGGCCAGGACCGAGCCGTTGCCGGGAAGGGAGAGGCCGATGGCCTCGGTGAGGCAGTTCATCGAGTTGGCGGTGAACATGCCGGAACAGCTGCCGCAGGTCGGACAGGCGTTCTCCTCGATACGGAGGATGTCCTCGTCCGAGATCTTGTCGTTCACGGCGTCGGAGATCGCGTCGACCAGGTCGAGCGTGCGGACCGTGCCGTCGACGAGGGTGGCGCGGCCGGACTCCATCGGGCCGCCGGAGACGAAGACCGTGGGGATGTTCAGGCGCAGGGCAGCCATCAGCATGCCGGGCGTGATCTTGTCGCAGTTGGAGATGCAGATCAGGGCGTCGGCGCAGTGCGCCTCGACCATGTACTCCACGCTGTCCGCGATCAGGTCGCGGGAGGGCAGGGAGTAGAGCATTCCGCCGTGGCCCATCGCGATGCCGTCGTCGACCGCGATCGTGTTGAACTCGCGGGCGATGCCGCCGGCCTCGCGGATGGCCTCGCTGACGATCCGGCCGACCGGCTGGAGGTGGGTGTGGCCGGGGACGAACTCGGTGAAGCTGTTGGCGACGGCGATGATCGGCTTGCGGCCGATGTCCGCACCGGGTACACCGGAGGCGCGCATAAGGGCGCGGGCGCCCGCCATGTTGCGGCCGTGGGTGACTGTGCGGGACCTCAGCTCGGGCATCGCGCTCGCTCCTTCAGAGACTGCGATCAGAGACTTCTGACTGCTGACGAGCGTACGCCGGTCATCCAGGGGTCGGGACGGTGTGTCCGGAATACGGGACACATGTCTCACTGACCCGTACGGCGTGTACGGGCGGACGAGACGCGCCGTACGGCGTCACGGTCCCGTGAGGTGGGCCTGCACCGCCGGTGCCACCCGCGCGACGACCTGCTCCAGGTCCGCCGACGCCAGCGGCTCCACCTTGATCACATAGCGCAGCATCGCGCAGCCCACGAGCTGGGCGGCCGCGAGCTCGACGCGCAGTTCCGCGTCCGGCAGGTCGAGCCGTGCGGCGATACGGCCCAGCAGCTGGGAGACGACCAGGCGGCGGAAGACGGCGGCCGCGGTGTCGTTGTTGACGGCGGAACGGACGATCGCCAGCAGGGGCGTACGGGTGGCGGGGTTCTCCCAGACGCCGAACATGAAGCGGGTCAGGCGTTCGCCGACCTCGTCCGGCGGGCCGTCGGCCAGTGCCGTCGGGCCGTTCAGCACGGGCCCGGCGGCGACCTCGATCGCGGCCTCGAAGACCTGCTCCTTGGTGCCGAAGTAGTGGTGCACCAGGGCCGGGTCCACGCCCGCCGCCTTGGCGATGCCGCGTACGGACGTCTTCTCGTAGCCGCGCTCGGAGAACTCCTCGCGGGCGGCACCCAGGATGCGCTCGCGGGTGTCCGCGGACTCCGCGCGCGGGGGCCGGCCGCGCTTGCGGGCGATCGGGCCGGTCACGGCCGGTGCGCCTTCGCCGCCGACGCCAGATGCAGGCGGGTGAAGGCCAGCGCCTCCGCCAGATCGGCCTCCCGCTCGGCGCTGGACATGGCCCGACGGGTGTTCACCTCGATCACGACGTGCCCGTCGAAGCCGGTCCGGGCGAGGTGCTCCAGCAGCTCGGCGCAGGGCTGGCCGCCGCGTCCGGGCACCAGGTGCTCGTCCTTGCCCGAGCCGCTGCCGTCGGCCAGGTGGACATGGCCGAGGCGGTCGCCCATCCGGTCGATCATCTGGACCGCGTCGGTCCGGGCGGTGGCGGTGTGGCTGAGGTCGAGCGTGAAGTGACGGTAGTCGTCCTTCGTGACGTCCCAGTCGGGGGCGTACGCCGGCATCTCGCGGTCGCGATAGCGCCAGGGGTACATGTTCTCGACGGCGAACCGCACATCCGTCTCGTTCGCCATCCGCCAGATCCCGCCGACGAAGTCGCGCGCGTACTGCCGCTGCCAGCGGAACGGCGGGTGTACGACGACGGTGCTCGCGCCGAGCTTCTCGGCGGCCGCGCGGGCGCGCTGGAGCTTGACCCAGGGGTCGGTGGACCACACCCGCTGGGTGATGAGCAGGCAGGGGGCGTGCACGGCGAGGATCGGGATCCGGTGGTGGTCGCTGAGCCGACGCAGTGCCTCGATGTCCTGGCTGACCGGATCGTTCCAGACCATGACCTCGACACCGTCGTAGCCGAGGCGCGCGGCGATCTCGAAGGCCGTAGCCGTCGACTCCGGATAAACGGAAGCCGTCGACAGGGCGACCTTCGCATCCGGGATGCGCACGACTGGTTCTGCCACGAAGGACAGCGTACGGGGCGTCGGATCACGCCGGAGGGCGCGGGACGTCGGGCGGGTGCGGCGACCGGCCCCTGCCGGCCTCCCGCCGTGGTCTCCGGCACCGGCTCCCGCACCTGCTTCGGCAGCGGCTCCGGCAGCGGCTCCCGCCCCGGTTCCGGCCCGGTTCCGGCACCGTCTGCCGCCCGGTTCCCGCTCCGATTGCCGCCCGGTTCCGGCTCGGGCACCGTCTCCCGCCCGGTTCCGGTCCGGTTCCGGCTCCGGTTCCGGCGCGGCCTCCCGTGCCCGCCCGGGTGCGTGACGCGTGCCCCCGGTTCAGGCCCGCCCGCGTGTGTGACGCGTCGCACACGCGGGCCGGACGTCAGGGCCTCGGCTCCGCGTCCATGTGGTCCAGCCTGCGCAGGATCACACCCTCGCGCAGCGCCCAGGGGCAGATCTCCAGCGCCTCGATGCCGAACAGGTCCATCGCGCCCTCGGCGACCAGCGCGCCCGCCAGCAGCTGGCCCGCGCGGCCCGCGGAGACACCCGGCAGCTCCGCGCGCTGCTCCGGCGTCATCCCGGCCAGCCGGGGCACCCAGGCCTCCAGGGACTCCCGCTTGAGCTCGCGCTGCACGTACAGGCCCTCGTCGGAGCCTGCGGCGCCGGCTATCCGGGCCAGCTGCTTGAAGGTCTTCGAGGTGGCGACGACATGGTCGGGGACGCCGAGCCGGCTGAACTCCCCCACCGTGCGGGCGATCTGCGCCCGCACATGACGACGCAGCGCCCTGATCTCCTCGGGGCCCGGCTGGTCCCCGGGCAGCCAGCCCGCGGTGAGGCGGCCCGCGCCCAGGGGCAGCGAGACGGCCGCGTCCGGCTCCTCGTCCATGCCGAAGGCGATCTCCAGGGAGCCCCCGCCGATGTCCAGGACCAGCAGCTTCCCGGCCGACCAGCCGTACCAGCGGCGGGCGGCGAGGAAGGTGAGCCGGGCCTCCTCCGCTCCGGTGAGCACCTGCAGCCGGACACCGGTCTCGGCCTGCACGCGCGCGAGGACGTCGTCGGCGTTGGTGGCCTCGCGCACGGCCGAGGTCGCGAACGGCAGCAGATCCTCGACGCCCTTGTCCTCGGCGGCCTGGAGCGCGCGGTCGATGACCGAGATCAGTTTGTCGACCCCTTCGGGACCGATCGCTCCGTCCGCGTCGAGGAGTTGGGCCAGGCGCAGATCCGCCTTGTGCGAGTGCGCGGGAAGCGGGTGGGCGCCGGGGTGGGCGTCCACCACCAGCAGATGCACCGTGTTCGATCCCACGTCGAGGACACCGAGTCTCATGTAGGGAACGCTACTGCCAGGAACGCCGTGCTCAGCCCCCTCGGCGGTCCCTGAAGCGCTCCGGGGCGACTTACCCTGGACAGGTGCCAAAGACGAAAAAGGCGAAGGACGGAAAGTCGGCCAAATCCACCAAGGGTCCCTCGCAGCCGAAGGCGCCCCGGTCGAAGCAGGCCCCGACGGTGAGCGACGAGAAGGGACTCGACTTCGCGCGCGCGTGGGTGGAGTTCCCTGATCCGGCAGACGACGAACAGGTCTTCCGGTGCGATCTGACATGGCTGACCTCTCGCTGGAACTGCATCTTCGGCAGCGGCTGCCAGGGCATCCAGGCGGGCCGCGCGGACGACGGGTGCTGCACGCTGGGCGCTCACTTCTCCGACGAGGACGACGAGAAGCGGGTCGCCGGACACGTGGCGCGGCTGACCCCGGAGATCTGGCAGAACCACGCCGTGGGCACCGAGACCGGCTGGGTCTCCGAGGACGACGAGGGCTCCCGCCAGACCCGCCCCTACCAGGGCTCGTGCATCTTCCAGAACCGGCCCGGCTTCGCCGCGGGCGCGGGCTGCTCGCTGCACATCCTCGCCCTGCGCGAGGGCCGCGAGCCGCTGGAGACGAAGCCCGACGTCTGCTGGCAGCTGCCGGTGCGGCGTACGTACGACTGGATCGACCGGCCGGACGACACCCGTGTGCTCCAGGTGTCGATCGGTGAGTACGACCGCAGGGGCTGGGGGCCCGGGGGCCACGACCTGCACTGGTGGTGCACGTCGGCGACCTCGGCGCACGGCGCGGGCGACCCGGTGTACGTCTCCTACCGGCCCGAGCTGATCGAACTGATGGGCAAGGCCGGCTACGACCGTCTGGTCGAACTGTGCGAGGAGCGGCTGGCCTCGCAGCTCCCGCTGCTGGCACCGCATCCGGCGGATCCGGTCGACTGAGCGGGCACCTGTACCGGTCCCGGTAGCGGTACGGGTACAGGTCCCCTCGCGTCCGGCGTATCCGGTGGGCCGGTCGTCGCATGTGTGCCGCGCCCGCCGGGTCTACGAGGTGGCCGGGCTCGGGTCGTCGTCGTCATCGTCGTCGCTGTCCGGCGGCGGTGACGGGCTTTCCGGGTCGGACGAGGCCGTCTCGGTGGGGGTGGGATCCGGGTCGGCGGGTGTCGGTGGAGCGGACGGCGTCGGAGAGGCGGAGGCCGAGGCCGTGCCGGTCGGGGTCGTGGACGGTGGTCTGCCGGGGCTGCTCGGTGTGGAGGGCGCGGGGGCGGTGCCGTATCCGTCGATCGAGACGACCGTTCCGGCCGGGGCGATCGCCACCCGGGCGCTCCAGTGCCCGGACGGCTCGCGCAGCTGGTCGACGTGCACCTTGATCGTCAGCGACGCGCCGGGCGCCAGCGTTCCCGACGACCGGCTGAGGTAGAGCCAGGCCGCGCCCGTCGTGGCCGACCAGCGGACCGGGGAGTCGCCGGTCGCGGTGAGGGTGATCAGCGTGGTGTCACCGCTGCTGCCCGCCGTCACGTCGAGGTGGCCCGCGCTCTTGCGGCCGACCCCCGCGACACTGACCACCGCCACGGAGACGTCCGGTTTCCCGGCCGCGCGGGTGCCGGCCCTGGTACTGGCGTTGCCCGCGTTCTCGTAGCCGCCCGCCTCCTCGCCGTCGAGGCTCCCGGGGCCCTGCGCCTCGCTCGTGCTCGTGGAGCGCCCGTCGGGGCCCTCCCCGGTCTCGGTGCCCCGGTAGGCGGCCCACAGCGCGAGCACGGGAGCCGCGACCACGGTGGCGACGACGGTCGTGGTGACCGCACGCGCGCGCAGCCGGTCCCGGCGGGCCGCGTGGTCCTTGGGGTCCATCGGGAAGCCGCGCCGGTCGAAGCGCGGCGACGCACTCCGCGCGCGGGGAGCGTGCGCCATCGCCGCGTGCAGTGCCGCGCGGGGCGCCTCCAGGACGGGCAGTTCGGCGGGGGTGAACATGGCCCCGGGCCAGCGGCCGGGCACGGCGCGCTCGGCGGCGCGGCGGCAGCGCGGGCAGTCGTCGACGTGCCGGACCAGTTCGCGGCGCAGGATCGCGCTGAGGACCAGCTGGTGATCGCCGGTGAGATGGGCGACGCCGGGGCAGCCGCCGGTCTCGACGACGGCGAGGGCTGCGCGGGTGCGCTCGACCTCGCAGGCGGCGGAGGCGAGCAGTTCGCGGGCGACCGCGGGATCCAGGCCGACGACGGCGGCCACCTCGTGGGCGGCGAGGTGGTGGCGTACGGCGAGTTCGAGCGCCTCGCGCTGCTCGGGGCTGGTGCCCGCGGCCTCCGGCCAGGCCAGCCGGGCGAGCTCCCGCCTGCGCAGCTCCTGGACCTCCTCGGACACGGGCGACCCGGCGGTCGAGGGAGCGGGCTGCCCCACGGACCGCCCGGCGGACCGCGCGGGCCGCCCGGACTGCGGTGCGGGGTGCCCGGCGGACTGCGGGGGCTGTGGTGCGGGCTGTGCGGCCGGCTGGGGGGTGTGCCGCCGGGTGCCGGACCGGCCCGCCGCGTACACGCTCTGGCGCCGCTGCCTGGCCTCGGTCAGCTTGCGCAGGCAGGCCCAGCGGGCCAGTGCGTACAGCCAGGCCCTGAGCTCCCCGGTGGCCTCCGGAACGCGCTGCCCGCGCCGCTCGACGAGTGCCAGGACGTCGCCCAGGGCGGCGGTCGCCGTGTCGTGGTCGCAGAGCACCGACAGGCAGTACGTGAACAGGCCGTCCAGGTAGGGCTCGTAGCACGCGGGCGGCCGCGGGTGCTGTCTGCGCGCCGCGGCATGACCGCGCGCCCGGTGTGCGCCGGTGGTGCGGGGCGAGGTGTCCGGACTGCTGCTCATCACCTGTGCGACCGTAGGCGGCGCGAGCAGGTACCTTCCGGCGCCTTGAGCACTTTTAATCCGGACGGGTGAAACGATCCCTCATAAGGGGACAGGAGGGTTCCGCTCCGTGGCTCGTTCACGACCGGGCGTGGCCGGTTCACGGCGGGCCCGGAACGGGGTGCGCGGCGGGCACGCGGACCGGCACGACAGGCGCACGGACCGGCACGGCAGGCACGCGGACGGGCGCTCCGGGCACGCGGACGGGCGCGGCGCGCAGCGCCTGCGTGGCTGCGTGCCCGGGTGCGCCGGGGGTGCGCCGGGGGTGCGCCGGGCCGGGTGCCCGGCGGGCGGGTGCGGGCCTGCTGCACGGCGGGTGCGGGCCGGGTGCGGGCCGAATTCGGGTGGGCGCGGTCGCGTTGTCGGTGCCTACGGCTACGGTTTCGTCCATGGCTGCCCGTACGAAGACCACCAAGGACCGCCCGTCCTTCCGCTGCACGGAGTGCGGCTGGCAGACGGCCAAGTGGCTCGGCCGCTGCGCCGAGTGCCAGGCGTGGGGGACGGTCGAGGAGTACGGCGCACCCGCGGTCCGTACGACGGCACCGGGCCGGGTCACCACCTCCGCGGTGCCCATCGGACAGGTCGACAGCCGGCAGGCCACCGCCCGGAGCACCGGGGTGCCCGAACTGGACCGGGTCCTGGGCGGCGGACTCGTGCCCGGCGCGGTGGTGCTCCTGGCGGGCGAGCCCGGCGTGGGCAAGTCCACCCTGCTGCTCGATGTCGCGGCGAAGTCGGCCAGTGACGAGCACCGCACGCTCTACATCACGGGCGAGGAGTCGGCGAGCCAGGTCCGGCTGCGCGCCGACCGCATCAAGGCCCTCGACGACCATCTGTATCTCGCCGCCGAGACCGACCTCTCCGCCGTGCTCGGCCATCTGGACGCGGTGAAGCCTTCGCTGCTGATCCTGGACTCCGTCCAGACGGTGGCCTCGCCGGAGATCGACGGCGCCCCCGGCGGCATGGCGCAGGTGCGCGAGGTCGCGGGAGCCCTGATCCGGGCCTCCAAGGAGCGCGGGATGTCGACCCTGCTGGTGGGACACGTCACCAAGGACGGGGCGATCGCCGGCCCCCGCCTGCTGGAGCACCTGGTGGACGTCGTGCTCCACTTCGAGGGCGACCGGCACGCGCGCCTGCGCCTGGTGCGCGGCGTCAAGAACCGGTACGGCGCGACGGACGAGGTCGGCTGCTTCGAACTGCACGACGAGGGCATCATCGGCCTCACCGACCCGAGCGGGCTCTTCCTGACCCGGCGTGACGAACCGGTCCCCGGGACCTGTCTGACGGTCACCCTGGAGGGCCGCCGTCCCCTGGTGGCCGAGGTCCAGGCGCTCACCGTCGACTCGCAGATCCCCTCCCCGCGCCGCACGACCTCGGGCCTGGAGACCTCCCGCGTCTCGATGATGCTCGCCGTCCTGGAGCAGCGCGGCCGGATCAGCGCCCTCGGCAAGCGGGACATCTACTGCGCGACGGTGGGCGGGGTGAAGCTCTCGGAGCCGGCCGCGGACCTGGCCGTCGCGCTCGCGCTCGCCTCGGCGGCGAGCGACACCCCGCTGCCCAAGAACCTCGTCGCGATCGGCGAGGTGGGCCTCGCGGGCGAGGTCAGACGGGTCACGGGCGTGCAGCGCCGGCTCGCCGAGGCCCACCGGCTGGGCTTCACGCACGCGCTCGTGCCGGGCGACCCGGGCAAGATCCCTCCCGGTATGAAGGTCCTGGAAGTCGCCGACGTGGGGGACGCGCTGCGGGTCCTGCCGCGCTCGCGTCGCCGAGAGGCCCCACGGGAGGAGTAGGACCGCCGGTAGACTTTGCCCTGGTCTCGCCCGTCCGTACGAAAAGAGTGCGCGAAACGGGAGCGCCCAGAACCTGCGACCGGAGGAGTGCAGTGGCAGCCAACGACCGGGGAGCAGCTCCCGGGAAGTCCGGCGGGAGTTCCGGCATCGAGGGCCGGATGCGCGCCTCGCTGAGTGCTGTGGCGCCCGGTACGGCCCTGCGCGACGGTCTGGAGCGGGTTCTGCGGGGCAACACCGGCGGGCTCATCGTGCTCGGGTCCGACAAGACCGTCGAGTCGATGTGCACGGGCGGTTTCGTGCTGGATGTCGAGTTCACCGCCACGCGGCTGCGTGAGCTGTGCAAGCTGGACGGCGGCATCGTGCTGTCGTCGGACCTGTCGAAGATCCTGCGCGCGGGCGTGCAGCTGCTGCCCGACCCCACGATCCCCACCGAGGAGACCGGCACCCGGCACCGCACGGCGGACCGGGTCTCCAAGCAGGTCGGCTTCCCGGTGGTCTCGGTCTCCCAGTCCATGCGGCTGATCGCCCTGTACGTGGACGGCCAGCGCCGTGTCCTGGAGGACTCGGCGGCGATCCTGTCCCGCGCCAACCAGGCCCTGGCGACCCTGGAGCGCTACAAGCTCCGCCTCGACGAGGTCGCGGGCACGCTGTCGGCGCTGGAGATCGAGGACCTGGTCACCGTCCGCGATGTCTCGGCGGTCTCGCAGCGCCTGGAGATGGTGCGGCGCATCGCCACCGAGATCGCCGAGTACGTCGTCGAGCTGGGCACGGACGGCCGTCTTCTCGCCCTCCAGCTCGACGAGTTGATCGCGGGCGTGGAACCCGAGCGGGAACTCGTCGTCCGGGACTACGTGCCCGAGCCCACCGCCAAGCGTTCCCGCACGGTCGACGAGGCGCTCGCCGAGCTCGACGCCCTCAGCCACGCCGAACTGCTCGAACTGTCCACGGTGGCGAAGGCGCTGGGCTACACCGGCTCTCCCGAGACGCTCGACTCCGCGGTGTCCCCGCGTGGCTTCCGCCTGCTGGCCAAGGTGCCGCGGCTGCCGGGCGCCATCATCGACCGCCTGGTCGAGCACTTCGGCGGACTGCAGAAGCTGCTCGCCGCCAGCGTGGACGACCTCCAGACGGTCGACGGCGTGGGCGAGGCGCGGGCCCGCAGTGTCCGCGAGGGCCTGTCGCGGCTGGCGGAGTCGTCGATCCTGGAACGCTACGTCTGAGCCCTGTCCGCAGCGCCCGCCCCACAGAAACCCGGCGGGCAGACCGCCCCCGGCGCCGCCCGCCGCGGTGCCGCCCCGCCCCGACAGCGGGCTCGGTCCGCCGACAGCGGTGGCGCAGGGCCCGGTCCGCCGGCAGCGGGCGCAGGGCCCGGTCCGCCGGCAGCGGGCTCAGTCCGCCGACAGGACGAACGACGTCTGCTTCTTCGGGAAGCCCGGGGCCTTCGCCTCCACCAGATACGTGCCCGGCCCCGCCGAACCGGCCGGAGGCGTCGCGCACTTGGGGGCGCTCGGCCTGCGGTCCCACTGCACGGTGTACGTGGCACTGCTGCCCGCCGGCACCCGGTAGAACAGGCTCGCGGAGTCCCCGGGGCAGTCGTCGGACGCCCAGTACGCGCTCCCGCTGCCGGTCTGAGTGATCGTCAACACCGTGTTCTGCGGCCCGAGATCGACCTTGCAGTCGTTGGCGGAGGAATTCTTAGCGGTCAGCCGGAAGGCGGGCGCCTGGTCCGGCGTGTAGGTGTTGCGGACGCTGTTCAGCGTCAACGTGATCACGCTGGCGGTGCAGTTGGGCAGCGGGGAGCCGGCTGGCAGGGCGCCCGTACCGCCACCGCCGCCCGAACCGCCCCCGGAGGAAGCGGAGTCGTCGCCGCCCGCGGATCCGTCGGAGCCGCCCGCACCGGAGTCCGCACCGGAGGCCGAGCCGGACGCCGAGCCCGAGTCGGAGGGGCTGCCGGTGGCGCCGCCGCTCGACTCGTCGCGTCCGCCCGGGGCTTGACTTATCGCCGGCCCGGAACCGGACGGCCCGGGAGTGATCGAGGAGACGGGATTCTTGCCGTTCGAACCGTCGGCGTCATGCTTGGCGCCCCCGCCGCCCGAGGTGACGATCCATGTCACCAGTAGCGCCAACAGGGCGACCACGGACAGCATTACGGCCCTCCGGCGCCAGTAGATGGTGGAGGGAAGTGGCCCGATCGGATTGCGCAGAGATCCCACGGCGCAAACTTTACGAGAGATCCCCGCGTTAGCTGGCCCCACCCGCCGCCGATCCTCAACTTTTCCGGATCATCATTCCGGAAACAGAGGTTCCGGTCCGTTTTCCGATGCGGTCGGCCCGGTCACCGGCGAGGCGGCCACAGAGGCCACCGGACGGCCCCTGCGCCGGGCCAGCCTCGAACCACGCCCGGCCGACCCGTGGCAGGATCGGAAATGCCATGACTGCGCCCACGAAACCCCCGCACACCGTCCCGGCCCCCGGTTCCTCCGGCAGCCCGGTCGACGGGACGCATCTGCACACACCCGTCATCACCTGGTTCGACGCCCACGCCCGCGACCTGCCCTGGCGGCACCCGGAGGCCGGCCCCTGGGGCGTGATGGTGAGCGAGTTCATGCTCCAGCAGACGCCGGTGAACCGTGTCCTGCCGGTCTACGAGCAGTGGATGGCCCGCTGGCCACGCCCCGCCGACCTCGCCGCGGAGGCCCCCGGCGAGGCCGTGCGCGCCTGGGGCCGGCTCGGTTACCCGCGCCGCGCCCTGCGCCTGCACGGCGCCGCGGTCGCCATAACGGACCGGCACGGCGGCGACGTACCGTCCGACCACGCCCAGCTGCTCGCCCTGCCCGGGATCGGCGAGTACACGGCCGCCGCCGTCGCGTCGTTCGCGTACGGCCGACGCCACGCCGTGCTGGACACCAATGTCCGCCGGGTCTTCGCCCGTGCCGTGACCGGCGTGCGGTATCCGCCGAACGCGACCACCGCCGCCGAACGCAAGCTGGCCCGCGCCCTGCTGCCCGAGGAGGAGCGGACCGCGGCACGCTGGGCGGCCGCGTCCATGGAGCTCGGCGCGCTGGTGTGCACGGCGAAGAGCGAGGCCTGCCACCGCTGCCCGATCGCCGGCCAGTGCGCCTGGCGGCTGGCCGGGAAGCCGGAGCACGAGGGACCGCCGCGCCGCGGTCAGACGTACGCGGGCACGGACCGGCAGGTCCGCGGCAAGCTGCTGGCCGTCCTGCGCGAGGCCCACACCCCGGTCCCGCAGGCCGCGCTCGACCGGGTGTGGCACGAGCCGGTGCAGCGCGCCCGCGCCCTGGACGGGCTCGTCGCGGACGGTCTGGTGGAGCCGCTGCCGGGCGGCCGGTACCGGCTGCCGCTGACCTGACGCATGGTCACCTCACAGGAAGGCGGGCTTCTTCACAGCCGACTCCAGGACCGCACCTAGCTTCGACGACACCCAAATCCCCCATATCAGCATGATTCACCTCGCCCCCTTACCCCGGACCTACTTCCGTTACACAACCGACGGACAGCCGAGGGCTCCCCGCAGGCTGCTTCGCACAGCCTCGTGACAACACCTCCGTAGCTTCGTCTGCGTGCCCGGCACCAACACGGGGACGACGGACACGGGCCGGAGTAAAACGGGGAACGGAGGCGGTCGATCATGGCGCAGGGCGAGGTGCTCGAATTCGAGGAGTACGTCCGCACCCGGCAGGACGCGCTGCTGCGCAGTGCGCGCCGGCTGGTCCCGGACCCGGTCGACGCCCAGGACCTCCTCCAGACGGCGCTGGCGCGGACGTACGGCCGCTGGGAGGGCATCGCGGACAAGCGGCTGGCCGACGCCTACCTGCGCCGGGTCATGATCAACACACGCACCGAGTGGTGGCGGGCGCGCAAGCTCGAAGAGGTGCCGACCGAGCAGCTGCCGGACGCCTGCATCGACGACTCCACCGAGCAGCACGCCGACCGTGCCCTGCTGATGGACGCCCTGAAGGTGCTCGCCCCGAAGCAGCGCAGCGTCGTCGTGCTGCGACACTGGGAGCAGATGTCCACGGAGGAGACGGCCGCTGCCCTGGGCATGTCGGCCGGAACGGTCAAGAGCACGCTGCACCGGGCGCTCGCCCGGCTCCGCGAGGAGCTGGAGAGCCGTGATCTGGACGCACGCGCGCTGGAGCGTGAGGAGCAGGAGCGTTGCGCGGCCTGACCGGCACCGGGCCCACAGCGGCCCGCGGAACCTTCCAGGCGGTGTTCACGGCGATGTTCGTGATCACCGCCCTCGGGCTTTTCGCCGCCGGCTGCGCCACCGGCGGCACCGGCGCCCGTGACGAGGGACCGGCCCACTCCGACACCGTGCCGGGCGCCGTCCCCTCCCTCGCGGCCTCGCCCTCCGGCACCCCGGCCCGGGTGGACGTGGTGCAACTCGTCAAGGCCGACCCGCAGGTCTCCGCCGAGGTCAAGCGGGGGCTGAAGCCGTGTGCCGGCGACGACTACCCGGTGGACGTCTCCTACGGCGACCTGACCGGAGGGTCGTCGAGCGACATCGTCGTGAACGTGCTGACCTGCGCCGACACGATCGGTCTCGGCTCCTACGTGTATCGCGAGCAGGACGGCCGGTACACGGACGTGTTCAAGGTCGAGGAGCCCCCGGCCTACGCGGAGATCGACCGCGGCGACCTGGTGGTGACCAAGCAGGTGTACGGCAAGGACGACCCGGTCTCGAGTCCGTCCGGGGAGGACGTGATCACGTACCGCTGGTCCGCGGACCGCTTCACCGAGGAGTACCGGTCGTACAACGACTACAGCAACGCCGCGGGCACGGCGCCGACCCCGGCGCCCGACCGCAGATGACCCGGGGCACGGCCGAGCCGGGCACGGACCGGCCGCGGCGCGGGATGACCCCGGGCCCGAACGGCCCGCCCGATCCGACCGACCCGACCGACCACCGCACCGACCGCCGGAAGGACTGAGAACACCGGGATGGCAGACCAGACCCACGTGCTGTTCGTCGAGGACGACGACGTCATCCGCGAGGCCACCCAACTCGCGCTGGAGCGGGACGGCTTCGTGGTCACCGCGATGCCCGACGGGCTGTCGGGCCTGGAGGCGTTCCGCGCGAACCGCCCCGACATCGCGCTGCTGGACGTCATGGTGCCCGGCCTGGACGGCGTCAGCCTGTGCCGGCGCATCCGGGACGAGTCCACGGTTCCCGTGATCATGCTGTCGGCGCGCGCCGACGCCATCGACGTCGTCCTCGGCCTGGAGGCCGGCGCCGACGACTATGTGACCAAGCCGTTCGACGGCGCCGTGCTGGTGGCCCGCATCCGTGCCGTGCTGCGCCGCTTCGGTCACGCCGGCGGGGCCGACCGCGCGGGCGAGGCCGCTGCCGCCGCCGGCGGGGTGCTGGCCTTCGGCGAACTGGAGATCGACACCGAGGGCATGGAGGTGCGCCGCGCCGGACAGCCGGTGGCCCTCACCCCGACCGAGATGCGGCTGCTGCTGGAGTTCTCCTCGGCGCCGGGCACGGTGCTCTCGCGCGACAAGCTCCTGGAGCGCGTGTGGGACTACGGGTGGGGCGGGGACACCCGCGTGGTCGACGTCCATGTGCAGCGGCTGCGTACCAAGATCGGTCAGGACCGCATCGAGACAGTCCGCGGTTTCGGTTACAAGCTGAAGGCCTGAGCGGGGCGATTCATGCAGGTCACACGGGGGATCCTCGGACGTCTGCGCTCGTTCGGCGACAGGCACCCGGGCATCCGTACGGGGCTGCGGTGGAAGCTGAGCGCGGCCATCGCGCTGGTCGGCGCGCTGGTGGCGCTCGCGCTCAGCGTGGTCGTGCACAACGCCGCCCGGGTCTCGATGCTGGACAACGCGCGCGACCTCGCCGACGAACGGGTGCTGATCGCCCAGCGCGGTTACGAGGCGTCCGGGCGGCTCAACTTCCCCAACATCAAGATCGACGACATGGACCTGCCGGCGGAGCTGCGGGAGAAGGTGGCCGAGGGGCGCCGGGCGACCTTCGTGTCCGACAGCGCTGGCGGGGAGCCGGACATCTGGGCGGCCGTGCCGGTCAAGAACGGGCATGTGCTGTCGCTGCACACCGGTTTCACCGACCGCAGCACGGACATCCTCAAGGATCTCGACCAGGCTCTGGTGATCGGTTCGATCGCGGTGGTCCTCGGCGGAAGCGCGCTCGGCGTGCTCATCGGCGGTCAGCTGTCGCGCCGGCTGCGCAAGGCGGCCGCCGCGGCCAACGAGGTCGCCAGGGGCGAGCCGGACGTACGGGTGCGCGACGCCATCGGCGGGGTCGTGCAGGACGAGACGGACGACCTGGCGCACGCGGTCGACGCGATGGCGGACGCCCTCCAGCAGCGTCTGGAGGCGGAGCGACGGGTCACCGCGGACATCGCGCACGAGCTGCGCACCCCGGTGACCGGGCTGCTGACAGCGGCCGAACTGCTGCCGCCGGGCCGGCCGACGGAACTCGTGCTGGACCGGGCGAAGGCGATGCGCACGCTGGTCGAGGACGTGCTGGAGGTGGCCCGGCTGGACGGCGCCTCGGAGCGGGCCGAGTTGCAGGACATCCTGCTGGGCGACTTCGTGTCCCGGCGGGTGGCGGCGAAGGACCCCGGTGTCGAGGTGCGGGTGGTGCACGAGTCGGAGGTCACCACCGACCCGCGGCGCCTGGAACGGGTGCTGTTCAACCTGCTGGCCAATGCCGCCCGGCACGGCAGGCCGCCGGTCGAGGTCACCGTCGAGGGCCGGGTGATCCGGGTCCGCGACCACGGCCCCGGCTTCCCCGAGAACCTGCTCGTCGAAGGGCCGAGCCGGTTCCGCACGGGCAGCAGCGACCGCTCGGGGCGCGGCCACGGGCTCGGCCTGACGATCGCGGCCGGCCAGGCCCGGGTGCTGGGTGCCCGCCTGACCTTCCGTAACGTCCGCCCGGCCGGGGCACCCGAGCACATCCCGGCCGAGGGCGCGGTCGCCGTCCTGTGGCTGCCGGAACACGCGCCGACGAACACCGGAAGCCACCCGATGCTGCCGACCGGACAGTAGCGCCGGGGCGGCCCTACGGCCCCGGGATCCGCCCACGGCCCTCCCCGGGGGCCTGGGATCCGCCCACGGCCGTCCCCGGGGGCCTGGGGATCCGCCCACGGCCCTCCCCGGGGGCCTGGGATCCGCCTACGGACGTCCCCGGGGGCCTGGGGATCCGCCTGCGGCCGTCCCTGGGGGCCGGGGCCCTGGGTGTCCCGCCCAGGACCGTCCCTGCGGCCCTTGGGGATCCGCCCGGCGCTGTCCCTGGGCCCCTTCTGGCGGGGTCCTCCCGGCACCGTCCCTGCGGCCCCTGGCGGGTTCCTCCCGGCGTCGTCCGACGGCCACCGGCGGGAGCCGTACGCGGCGCCACCCGGGCAGGACGGTGCGCGGCCGCCCGACGCCGGAACCCTGAGCCGCCGCCCGGCGCCAGGACCGTGAGCGGCGAACGGTGCGACGGCACAGCCGAAGGCCCCCGGGGCGGACACCAGCCGGGGGCCTTCGGTCGACTGCCCGATCCGCCGCATCCGCCGCATCCGGCGAACCGAACGCACGGGGCGGATCGAGTGGAGCGAGTGGATCGATTGGATCGGAGGAGCGCGGCCGGCCGAACGGACCGGACCCGCTCCGTCGACCGGTGGATCAGACGGACTCGGCCATCGCGGCCATCGCCGCGTCGCCCTCGGCGCCGTCCTGCTTCGGCCCCGATCCCTTGAGCGCGACCTCCTTGACGAACACCGACGCCACCACCACGATCACGGCCACCGCCGCGCCGAGGACGAAGGCGGAGTGCGTACCGGCCGACACCGCGTGCTGGTAGGCCTCGCGCGCCGCCGCCGGCAGCTTGGCCAGGCTCGCCGCGTCGAGCTGCGCGGACTGCTCGGTGATCTTCGCGCCCAGCGCGCCGGCCCGCTCGGCCATGACGTCCTGGACCCGGTGGTTGAACAGCGCGCCCATGATCGCGACACCGAACGACGAACCGAGCGTGCGCAGCAGGGTGGTGGTGGAGGACGCGACGCCCATGTCCTTCATCTCCACGCTGTTCTGCGCCACCAGCATGGTGACCTGCATCAGGCAGCCCATGCCCAGGCCGAGGACGGCCATGTAGACACCGGAGATGAACCGGGTGGTGTCCGTGTCCATCGTCGACAGCAGGTAGAGACCGATCACCATCAGCACACCGCCGACGATGGGGAAGATCTTGTAGCGACCGGTGTTGGTGGTGACCCGGCCGGCGACCATCGACGTCACGAGCATCGCGCCCAGCATGGGCAGCAGCAGCAGACCGGAGTTGGTCGCGGAGGCACCCTGCACCGCCTGCTGGTACAGCGGCAGGAAGAGCGTGGCACCGAACATGGCGAAGCCGGTGATGAAGCCGATGACCGACATCAGGGTGAAGTTAAGGCTGCGGAAGATGTGCAGCGGCACGATCGGCTCGGCCGCCTTGGTCTGCCAGAACAAGAACCCGACCAGCGCGGCGACACCGAGGCCGATGAGCTCCATGATCTGCGGGGATGTCCAGTCGTACTCCGTGCCGCCCCAGGTGGTGACGAGGACGATGGAGGTGATGCCGATGGTCAGCAGCGCGGCACCCAGATAGTCGATGCGCGTCTTGGAGCGCTTCTTCGGCAGATGCAGGACGATGCTGATCGCGGTGAGCGCGACCGCGCCCAGCGGCAGGTTGATGTAGAAGGACCAGCGCCAGCCCCAGTTGTCGGTGATGGTGCCGCCGATCAGCGGACCGCCGATCATCGCCAGCGCCATGATGCCGGCCATCATGCCCTGGTACTTTCCGCGCTCGCGGGGCGGGATCAGGTCACCGATGATCGCCATGACGCCGACCATGAGACCGCCGGCGCCCAGACCCTGGACGGCCCGGAAGCCGATGAGCTGGCCCATGTCCTGGGCCATGCCGCTCAGCGCGGAGCCGATCAGGAAGATCACGATCGACGACATGAAGGCGCCCTTGCGGCCGTACATGTCGCCGAGCTTGCCCCAGATCGGGGTGGAGGCCGCGGTGGCGAGGGTGTACGCCGTCACGACCCAGGAGAGGTGCTCCAGGCCGCCGAGCTCACCGACGATCGTCGGCATGGCCGTGCCGACGATCATGTTGTCGAGCATCGCCAGCATCATCGTGAGCATCAGCGCGAGCAGGACCACCCGCACGCTCCTGGGCTGTTTCTCTTCGTCCGTGTCGACCGCGTCGACCGCCTGTGTGTCCGCCATCATTCCCACTCCCCCGGGCCAAGTACTTACTTGCCGACCGGCTAGTTGACTACACTGGGCAAGATAGACCCGTAACTAGCCGGTCGTCAAGTAAGTTTCCTGGGAGCGCGAGGAGTACGAGGATGGGCGGCATCATGGACGGCACCAAGCAGCAGCGCCGCGGGAACACGCGCCAGCGCATCCAGGACGTCGCACTCGAACTGTTCGCCGAGCAGGGGTACGAGAAGACCTCGCTGCGCGAGATCGCCGAGGGCCTGGACGTCACCAAGGCCGCCCTCTACTACCACTTCAAGACCAAGGAAGAGATCCTGGTCAGCATCTTCGAGGACCTGACGCGGCCCATCGGGGAACTGATCGAGTGGGGCAAGGGGCAGCCGCACACCCTGGAGACCAAGCAGGAGATCGTACGGCGCTACCACCAGGCCCTCATAGACGCGTCACCGCTGTTCCGCTTCATGCAGGAGAACCAGGCGACGGTACGGGAACTGCGCATCGGCGACACGTTCAAGGACCGGATGCGCGGCCTGCGCGACATCATCATGGACCCGGACGCGGCACTGGTCGATCAGGTCCGCTGCCTCAGCGCCCTGTTCACGCTGCACGCCGGCATGTTCGTCATGCAGGACCTCGAAGGCGACCCCGAGGACAAGCGCAAGGCCGTCCTGGAGGTCGCCATCGATCAAGTGACGCAAGCTCACCGGGGCTCCTGACCCAGGGCCCGTCCGGCGGATCGTGACCCGGTCGGTCAGACCAGCACGCCCTTGGCGCGCAGGAAGGCGACCGGGTTGACCGCCGAACCGTAGTTCGGGGTCGTACGGATCTCGAAGTGCAGGTGCGGGCCACTGGAGTTGCCGGTGTTGCCCGACAGGGCGATGTGCTGACCGGCCCCGACGTACTGACCTATGCGCACGTCGACGCGGGACAGGTGGGCGTACTGCGAGTACAGGCCGTTGGCGTGCTTGATGACGATGGCGTTGCCGTAGGCCGAGCCGTCACCGGCACCCCTGCCACCGGCCTTGACGACCGTTCCACCGGACGCGGCGACGACGTTGGTGCCGCTCGGCACGGCGAAGTCCTGGCCCGAGTGCTTGTGCGCCCACATGCCGCCGGCCTGGTTGAAGGTGGCGCTCAGCGCGTAGTACTTCACCGGCTTGACCCACACGCTCCCCGGCGCGACCGACTTGGCGGCGGGCTTGGCCGCGGCCGGCGCGGTGGCGGGCGCGGCGGCCGCGACCCCGGCTCCCAGCGTGACCGACATCCCCAGGCCCGCCCCCAGAACGGCGACGCGGTTGCGGAGCAGGGACGTACGGGCGTTACGGGACTGGACACGCTGCGACATAGGAACCTCACGACTTCGGGGACAGGATCGCCACCCGGCGGACAGACGTTCGCCGGAGTGGCCACACCTTGGTAACCCGTGGGCTCATCTGCACTCAAACGTGTGATCTACGACGAGAGGTAGTAAATAAACACCAAAATGCACACTTCTTGACACAACGCCCATTCGGTACGACAACACCGAGGCCACGGGAAAGAGCGCGAGGACTTGGGGGCGAATGTCCGATTTGTCATTATCTGCGGTTTCACTAACCGGGATAGTAGGGAACAAATCGCCTGTGCCGCTTGTCACCGGGCGACGAGATCAGGGGGCCCGCAAATGTGACGCGGGCTACGCCGCGAAAGCCCGCACCGGGACCTCCGGGAGCGGGTGCGCGAACCGGCCGCCACACGCGCCGCATTGACGTCCGACACCGCCTCGTCGAGCCGCCGGAACGCTGACGGACCGCCAGATCGCATCCCGCGGGACCGACTTACGGGTGCCGTGGCCGCTCACGTCTCAACTGAGCGCGTTTCCCGCCGCTTTGTGACGCACATCTCTGTACGCCTACTACCCGGTAACCCTACGGTTCCCCTCGCGCCACCCTCACCCACGATCATGCCCATGATCCCGGCAGTGCACGGATGTGAGAGGACCCCCCACGCATGAACACAGGCTCCTGGACCCGCCGTATATCGGCCGCCGCCGTCTCCGCGGCCGCCCTGGTGGCGATGGCCGCCCCCGCCGAGGCCGCCACGACGAGCGGCACCGCCTCGGCCGCCACGACGAGCGGCACCGCCTCGGCCGCCGCCGCGAAGACCGACTACGCGACCTGGCAGCGGGACTGCCAGGCCGTGATGGACCAGGCCCTGCCGTACCTTCGGCAGCGCATCGCCGCCGCCGGGCCCGGCGAGAAGCCCGCCATCGTGCTCGACATCGACAACACCGCCCTGGAGACCGACTTCGGCTTCAGCTACCCGCAGCCGGCCAACGCCCCGGTCCTGGCGGTCGCCCGGTACGCCCAGGCGCACGGCGTCTCCGTCTTCTTCGTCACCGCCCGGCCGGGGATCATCTACCTGCCCACCGAGTACAACCTCGAGCACGACGGCTACGAGGTCTCCGGTCTCTACGTGCGCGGGCTGTTCGACCTCTTCAAGGACGTCGCCGCCTACAAGACCGCCCAGCGCGTCGACATCGAGTCGAAGGGCTACACGATCATCGCGAACATCGGCAACAGCGCCACCGACCTCTCGGGCGGCCACGCCGAGAAGACGTACAAGCTGCCGGACTACGACGGGCAGCTGTCCTAGGACAGGCCCCCAGGGCCTGCCCCAGGCCTTGCCAAGGCCTGCTCAAGGCCTGCCCAGGGCCTGGCCTCGGCCGCTCCCGGACATGCGGAAGGGGGCCGGTGCTTTCCAGCACCGGCCCCCTTCTGGCGTCGCCCTGGGGCTTACGCGTCCTTGCTCAGGTTCGGTCCGGCACCGCCGGCCGCCTGCTCGATCGGCGGGACGTCGGGCAGCGCCGACTTCTCCTCACCGCGGAAGGTGAAGGTCGCGGAGTCGCCCTCGCCCTCGGTATCCACGACCACGATGTGACCGGGACGCAGCTCGCCGAAGAGGATCTTCTCCGAGAGCGTGTCCTCGATCTCGCGCTGGATGGTGCGGCGCAGCGGCCGGGCGCCCAGCACGGGGTCGTAGCCCTTCTTGGACAGCAGCTCCTTCGCGGACTGGGAGAGCTCGATGCCCATGTCCCGGTCCTTCAGGCGCTCGTCCACCTTGCCGACCATCAGGTCGACGATCCGCAGGATGTCCGCCTGGGTGAGCTGCGGGAAGACGACCACGTCGTCGACGCGGTTGAGGAACTCGGGGCGGAAGTGCTGCTTGAGCTCGTCCGAGACCTTGTTCTTCATGCGCTCGTAGTTGGTCTTCGTGTCGCCCGAGGCCGCGAAGCCCAGGTTGAAGCCCTTGGAGATGTCCCGGGTGCCGAGGTTGGTCGTCATGATGATGACCGTGTTCTTGAAGTCCACGACCCGGCCCTGGGAGTCGGTCAGCCGACCGTCCTCCAGGATCTGCAGCAGCGAGTTGAAGATGTCCGGGTGGGCCTTCTCGACCTCGTCGAAGAGGACGACGGAGAACGGCTTGCGGCGGACCTTCTCGGTCAGCTGGCCGCCCTCTTCGTAGCCCACGTAGCCGGGGGGCGAACCGAACAGGCGCGAGACCGTGTGCTTCTCGCTGAACTCCGACATGTCGAGGGAGATCAGCGCGTCCTCGTCACCGAAGAGGAACTCGGCGAGGGCCTTGGACAGCTCGGTCTTACCGACACCGGAGGGGCCGGCGAAGATGAACGAGCCACCGGGACGCTTGGGGTCCTTCAGACCGGCACGCGTACGGCGGATCGCCTTCGACAGCGCCTTGACGGCGTCGACCTGGCCGATGACCCGCTTGTGGAGCTCGTCCTCCATGCGCAGCAGGCGGGACGACTCCTCCTCGGTCAGCTTGAAGACCGGGATGCCGGTGGCGGTCGCGAGGACCTCGGCGATCAGCTCGCCGTCGACCTCGGCGACGACGTCCATGTCGCCGGCCTTCCACTCCTTCTCCCGCTTGGCCTTCGCGGCGAGGAGCTGCTTCTCCTTGTCGCGCAGGGAGGCGGCCTTCTCGAAGTCCTGCGAGTCGATCGCGGACTCCTTGTCCCGGCGGACACCGGCGATCTTCTCGTCGAACTCGCGCAGGTCCGGCGGCGCGGTCATCCGGCGGATACGCATCCGGGAGCCGGCCTCGTCGATCAGGTCGATGGCCTTGTCCGGCAGGAAGCGGTCCGAGATGTACCGGTCGGCCAGGGTGGCGGCCTGGACCAGCGCCTCGTCCGTGATGGACACGCGGTGGTGCGCCTCGTAGCGGTCGCGCAGACCCTTGAGGATCTCGATCGTGTGCGGCAGGGACGGCTCCGCGACCTGGATGGGCTGGAAGCGGCGCTCCAGGGCCGCGTCCTTCTCCAGGTGCTTGCGGTACTCGTCCAGCGTGGTCGCACCGATGGTCTGGAGCTCACCACGGGCCAGCATCGGCTTGAGGATCGAAGCCGCGTCGATGGCGCCTTCGGCCGCGCCGGCTCCGACCAGCGTGTGCAGCTCGTCGATGAACAGGATGATGTCGCCGCGGGTGCGGATCTCCTTGAGGACCTTCTTCAGGCGCTCCTCGAAGTCACCGCGGTAGCGGGAACCGGCGACCAGGGCACCGAGGTCGAGGGTGTAGAGGTGCTTGTCCTTGAGGGTCTCGGGCACCTCGCCCTTGACGATGGCCTGGGCGAGGCCCTCGACGACGGCGGTCTTGCCGACGCCGGGCTCACCGATCAGCACCGGGTTGTTCTTGGTACGGCGGGACAGCACCTGCATGACCCGCTCGATCTCCTTCTCGCGCCCGATGACCGGGTCGAGCTTGGACTCACGAGCGGCCTGGGTGAGGTTCCGGCCGAACTGGTCGAGGACCAGGGACGTCGAGGGAGTGCCCTCGGCAGGCCCGCCGGCGGTGGCGGTCTCCTTGCCCTGGTAGCCCGACAGCAGCTGGATGACCTGCTGGCGGACACGGTTGAGATCGGCACCCAGCTTGACCAGGACCTGGGCGGCGACGCCCTCGCCCTCGCGGATCAGGCCGAGCAGGATGTGCTCCGTGCCGATGTAGTTGTGGCCGAGCTGAAGAGCCTCGCGGAGCGACAGCTCCAGGACCTTCTTGGCACGAGGGGTGAAGGGGATGTGCCCGGACGGGGCCTGCTGGCCCTGGCCGATGATCTCCTCCACCTGCTGGCGGACCGCCTCGAGCGAAATCCCGAGGCTCTCAAGGGCCTTGGCGGCGACACCCTCACCCTCGTGGATCAGGCCCAGGAGGATGTGCTCGGTGCCGATGTAGTTGTGGTTGAGCATCCGGGCTTCTTCCTGAGCCAGGACGACAACCCGCCGCGCGCGGTCGGTGAACCTCTCGAACATCGTTAATCGCTCCTCAGAGCGGTCAGGCAGTGGGGGGAACTTCCCCTCCCTGTCCTTCCGCAGCTTAGTCCCGCGAGCGGGGACCGCTCATTCCAACTGCCGACACCGTCCTTGGCCTCCTGACCCCGAACGCCGACATCTGCTCCAACCCGATGGTGCGAGACGATGTTCCCGCAGGCCAGGCAGTTACCCTCACCAGCAGTACGCCGATGGCGAACGTGAGACGGCCTTTCCTGCGTGTCGCCCCCTCCCACTAGGGATGTCTTACCCGTGGGAGCGGACACTCCATGCCGCGCGCACCGATTCCCTCCGCTACGGGCGAACAACCTCGCGCCTGTGCGCACCCCCGTACGCCCCCTCGAATTCTCACGCTGTGCAGCCATCGGTGCACCCAGCGTAACTCGGGGGGTTTTGGGACGGTTGCACTTGGCATGGTTGGCTCAGTCACCGCGGCGCCCCTTTCCCGTCCGCTCCCGGCGCCGGACGGCCGGACGCGGCACTGGTACGAGAACGCGCTGGGGTGGACGACCGTGCCCGGAGAGCCGGTACGGCTGGTCACGGGCCTGCGCTTCGACGTCCTCGACGTACCCGCCGAGGCGGGTCTGGGGGCCCTGAGGCACCTGGCGCCGGACTCTCCGGTGGCTCTGAAAGGCGACCGGATGCGGCTGCTGACGGCCGTCGGCAGCGCGGAGGAGCTGCCGGGACTCCTGGACTGGCTGGAGTGGGGGGCGCTGGCGCCGGATCTGGTGGCGCTCGGCGCGGGCGGACACACCGAGGCGCCGCTACCGCCCGGCCCTGGGCCGACCGGCGGCCCGCAGTTCTCCCCGGACGGCTGCCGGCCTCTTCAGGGGGCCGCGGTGTGGTTGCGGCCCCCCGCGCCGGGACGCGAGATCGAGGCGTCGCTGCCGACGCTGTCCGCCGTGGGGGGCGGTGGGGGCGCCCCCGATCTCGCACGCCTCGTGGACACGGTGGCCACGCAGTGCCACCGTGCCAGGCTGCGGCGCGCGGGCGTTCAGCCGTTGGCCTTCTCGTAGGCCTCGCGGATCATCGCGGGAACACGGCCGCGGTCGTTGACCTCGAAACCGTTCTCCTTGGCCCAGGCGCGGATCTGCGCGGTGTCCTGGCTGCCACCGGAAGCGGCGCGCGCCTTTCCACGTCCACCAGAAGCGCGGCCTCCGGTACGCCGACCACCCTTCACATAGGGGTCGAGAAGGCTGCGCAGCTTGTCCGCATTGACGGTCGTGAGATCGATCTCGTACGTCTTGCCGTCCAGCGCGAACGTCACGGTCTCGTCCGCCTCGCCGCCGTCGAGGTCGTCGACAAGAAGGACCTGAACCTTCTGTGCCACCGGATTTCCTTTCATCGAAAACGTGAGGGCCGGGGGTCTGCGGCGTCCGCCGTTTCACCGCCCCTTGTTATATCCACTACTGCAGTACGTCGGAAAGCAAACCGCTTTTGCGGGAAAAACACAAACCCCCGGCAGAGACCCAAGGGCCGCTCCCGTGCCGGAAACATGCGCGTTTCGGACATAGGGAACCTGGGCAGCGTCCGTTGGGTTGTCCGCTTGTGCCCCGGCGGAATATGCCTTGAGGAACCTCGCGATGCCCGGCGATCACAGATGCAGAAGCATCCGGCTGTTGCCCAAGGTGTTCGGTTTCACTCGTTCGAGACCGAGGAACTCCGCGACGCCCTCGTCATAGGAGCGCATGAGTTCCGCGTACACATCGGCGTCGACCGGCGTCTCCCCGATCTCCACGAAGCCGTGCCTGACGAAGAAGTCCACTTCGAAGGTCAGACAGAAAACCCGGCGAACGCCGAGCCGACGGGCCGTGTCCAGCAACTTCCCCAGCAGCCGGTGGCCGACGCCGTGGCCCTTGAGGCCGGGCTTCACCGCGAGGGTGCGCACTTCCGCGAGGTCTTCCCACATGACGTGCAGCGCGCCGCAGCCGACCACCTCGGCGTTGTCGTCCCGTTCGGCGACCCAGAACTCCTGGATGTCCTCGTAAAGCGTCACCATCGCTTTGTCGAGCAGGATGCCGTCCCGGGCGTACGCGTCAAGGAGTCGGCGCACGGCCGGGACATCGCCGGTCCGGGCCCGCCGGACGGTGATGGTTTTAGCGACTTCGGGGCTCTCTGACATGAGCGGACGCTATCGCCCGCCGCCCTTCGCCGCCGAGCCGGGGTTCTCCCGCGACGACGTATCGGGCGCGTCCGTATCACCGGCATCGCCGGCCGTATCGGGGGTCCGGCCGGGCTCGGGCGTTTCCGGTACCTGGACGATGCGCATGGCGTCCGACAGGGCCTGCCGCTGTTCGTCGCTCATCATGCCGAAGAAGGCGACGAGAGCGGCGGCGGCGTTGTCGCTCTGCGCCCAGGCGTCGTTCATCAGCGCGGCCGCGTAGGCGGCACGGGTGGAGACCGCCTCATATCTATAGGCCCGGCCTTCCGCCTCCCGGCGCACCCAGCCCTTCTGATGGAGATTGTCCAAAACGGTCATCACCGTGGTGTAGGCGATGGTCCGTTCCCGCTGTAGGTCTTCCAGGACTTCCCGAACGGTGACCGGGCGGTTCCACTTCCACACCCGCGTCATGACCGCGTCTTCGAGTTCTCCCAATGGGCGAGGCACAGCTCAGAACAATAGTGGGAGATCCAGGCAATGGCGTGCCGGACGTGCACTTTAAGCTGCAAACGCGAACAAAAAGGGCGCACGACGGCTAAAATGCCCGCGCCGGGCAGGACGGGGTGGGGTCCTGGCCGCGCGGGCAGCGTCGTGCGCCGACAGGCGCCGGTGCTCGGGGTGCGGGGGGGCGGGATGCGGGGCTCCACGGCCCCGCGGCCCGGGTTCCGTCAGGCCTCGGACTGCACGGAGGTGGCCTGGCGGGCGCTCTCGGCGCGCGCGAGGGCCGCGTCGACGGCGGCGTCCTCCTTGGCCTTGTTGGCTCCGCCCTGGGTCTTCACGATCACCCTGATGAGACCGATGAAGAACGCGGCCATCACGACCGGGGGCACGAGCGCGGAGACGTAGTCCATGCCCCCAGGGTAGCCACGCCGGAACGCCGCGCAGGGGGCGGGGGACGCCGACCGGCCGGGGCGGGGGCGGGTGGGCGCCGGCCCCGCCCCGCGGCCCCGGGGTCCGGTCAGCCCACGGCGAGCCGCTCGGACGGGCTCCCGGACGGCGAGGCCGGTTTGCGGCGCGGGAAGACCTCGCCCGGGGTGGGGATCGGGCGGCGGGCCGGAGCGGGCTCCTGCGGGGCGGAACCGGGGCGGGCGGGTGCGGGCTTCACGGCGGGCTCCTTCCGGGGCTTGTCGGCCGACTCCTCGGCGACCGTGCGGACATCGGCGCCGAGGCCGCCGGCGGAACCGCCGGAAAGGCCCCCGGGGAGCGCCAGAAGGCGGGTACGGGAGGCGGGGACGGTCGGGGTGGACGAGATGGCCGAGGGGCCGGCCGCGGACGCCTGGGCGCCCGCCGGGGCCCGCCGGGAGGCGCTGCGGGCGAGCCGGGCGCGCACGTCCTGCTCCGCGAGCGTGCGGCAGCGGTCGAGGAGGGCGGCGGCGACGGGGCCGCCCCGCAGCGCCCGGAGCGCGGCGAGGTCGTCCGGGTCGGGGCGGTACCCGGCGCCCAGCGCCTCCTCCAGGAGCGCGAGATAGCCGCTCGCGGTGCCGGGCAGGGCGGCGCGGTACCGGGCGAGGTCGGCCACCAGGAAGGCGCGCAGCCTGGCGCCCTCGCGCATCGCCTCGTCTAGGGACTCGGCGACGCGTAGGCAGTCCTGGACGTCCTCGGCCGAGGCGGGGGCGGGGTTCAGGGCGAGGGCGAGAGCGCGGCGGAGCACGCGCAGCTCCTCCACGCCGAACGCCATGCCGCCGCGGGATCCGTATGGCGTGGGCATGGAGCGACGGTACGCGCTAATCAGACAAATTCCGCATAGCGGATGGGCGTGGCGCGCGCGTCCACCCGGCTGGCCGCCACCCGACCGTGATCGGCGCCGCGCTGCCCGGCCGTGATCGGCACGCTGCCCGGCCGACCGCGCCACACCTGTCCGACGCATCCCCGCACCACCGCCCGGCCCGGACCGCGCCGCCCGTCCGACGCCCGCACCAGGCCACCGCCCGTACCCGACCGCGCCCGACCGTGATCGGCACGGTCCCGGGCGGGCGTGACGGCCCGTCCGGCGTCGCCCCGTACGACCGCCGGACCGCCCCGTACGACCGCCGGACCGCTCCGCACCACCGTCCGCGGACGCGCCGGGCGCCCGGGCCCGCGGACGTCCGTGCCACCGGCACACGCCGGACCACGACGACACGACAGAGCCGGGCGCTCCACGGGTTGGAACGTCCCGGCTCTGTCGTGTCGCTCGTGTCGCCTCAGAGGCGGGACACGTTTCGTTCGTAGACCATGCGCAGGCCGATGAGGGTCAGCCACGGCTCGTGCTCGTCGATCACGGACGCCTCGCCCAGCACCATCGGCGCCAACCCGCCGGTGGCGATCACCGTCACCTCGTCCGGGTCGTCCGCCAGCTCCCGGGCCATCCGGCTGACGACGCCGTCGACCTGGCCGGCGAACCCGTACACGATCCCGGCCTGCATCGCCTCGACCGTGTTCTTGCCGATCACGCTGCGCGGCCGGGCGACCTCGATCTTGCGCAGCTGGGCGCCCTTGACGCCCAGCGCCTCGACCGAGATCTCGATCCCGGGCGCGATGACCCCGCCCACGTACTCCCCGCGCGCGCTGACCGCGTCGAACGTCGTCGCCGTGCCGAAGTCGACGACGATCGCCGGACCGCCGTACAGCTCGACGGCCGCCACCGCGTTGATGATGCGGTCGGCGCCGACCTCCTTGGGGTTGTCGGTGAGGATCGGCACGCCGGTCTTCACCCCGGGCTCCACCAGCACCGCGGGCACGTCGCCGTAGTACCGGCGGGTGACCTCGCGCAGCTCGTGCAGCACGGACGGCACGGTCGCGCAGATGGCGATCCCGTCGATGCCGTCGCCCAGCTCCTCCCCCAGGAGCGGGTGCATGCCCATCAGCCCCTGGAGGAGCACCGCGAGTTCGTCCGCGGTGCGACGGGCGTCCGTGGAGATCCGCCAGTGCTCGACGATGTCCTCGCCGTCGAACAGGCCGAGCACCGTGTGCGTGTTGCCTACGTCGATCGTCAGCAGCATGGCCGGTCCCCGCTCCCTACTCCGCCGCTCGCAGATCCAGACCGATGTCCAGGATCGGCGAGGAGTGGGTCAGCGCCCCGACCGCCAGGAAGTCCACGCCGGTGTCGGCGTAGGTCTTGGCGTTCTCCAGGGTCAGCCGGCCCGACGCCTCCAGCAGCGCGCGCTCGCGGACGATCCCGGCCGCCTCCGCGCACTGCTCCGGCGTGAAGTTGTCCAGCAGGATCAGGTCGGCGCCCGCCTCCACCACCTCGCGCAGCTGGTGCAGGGTGTCGACCTCGACCTCGACCGGTACGTCGGGGAAGGCCTCGCGCACGGCCGCGAAGGCCTGGGCGACGCCGCCCGCGGCGACCACGTGGTTGTCCTTGACCAGGGCCGCGTCGGACAGCGACATCCGGTGGTTCACGCCGCCGCCGCAGCGCACCGCGAACTTCTCCAGCGAGCGCAGGCCCGGCGTCGTCTTGCGGGTGTCGCGGACCTTCGCCTTGGTGCCCTCCAGCGCGTCCGCCCACGCGCGCGTGGCGGTCGCGATGCCGGACAGCCGGCACAGCAGGTTGAGCGCGCTGCGCTCGGCGGTCAGCAGGTCGCGCGTGCGCGTGGTGACCGACAGGAGCTTCTGCCCGGCCTGGACCCGCTCGCCGTCCTCCACGTGCCGCTCGACCTCGAACTCGTCCGTGCAGACGACCGAGATCACCGCCTCGGCGACCCTGAGCCCGGCCACGACACCGGCCTCGCGCGCGGTGAAGTCGGCGGTGGCCACGGCGTCCTCGGGGATGGTCGCGACCGTCGTCACGTCCACGCCGTTGTCCAGGTCCTCCTGGATGGCGACATTGGCGATGTCCTCGACCTCCAGCGGGTCGAGACCCGCCTCGGTCAGGAGCTGCGCGAGCGCGGGGTCGAGCCCGCACTCCAGGTATTCCTCGCCGGAGTCCGCGCCGCAGGCACAGCCGTCGCCGCAGCCGTCGGACGAGGCGAGGGGAAGGTCGGAGGTACTCACTGCTGTCACTGCTCCTGGGGACGGTGCGTGGCGGTCCCCGCCGCCCCGGCGGGGCCGGCGGCGAAGGGGAGGGTCGGGGGGAAGTCTGCGGTGTCCGTGGTGTGCACGGCCAGCGAGCGGTCCGGATTCAGCCGTACGACGATATGGCGCCGCCAGGCGCTGTCGTCGCGGTCGGCGTGGTCCTCGCGCCAGTGGCAGCCGCGGGTCTCCTCGCGCTGCCCGGCCGCGGCGACCAGGACGCGGGCCACGCACAGGAGGTTGGTGGCCTCCCAGGTGTCGACGCCGGGCTCGGCGGTCTTGCCGTTCTCGTCGAGGGCGTCGCGGGCCTCGCTGTGCAGCCGCTGGAGCTGTCCGGCGGCCCGGGTGAGGGAGCCGGCGGAGCGCAGCACACCGGCGCCCTCGGTCATGATCCGCTGGATCGCGAACCGGTCCTCGGGGGCGAGCAGCGGGTGGGCCGGCTTCTCGGGCTGCGCGACCGGTGCGGGCACGCGCGCGTGCAGCCCGTCGCGGACCCGGCCGTTCGTGATGTCGGCGACGATGCGCTCGGCGTAGACCAGGCCCTCCAGCAGGGAGTTGGAGGCGAGCCGGTTGGCGCCGTGCACGCCGGTGCAGGCGACCTCGCCGCAGGCGTACAGGCCCGGCACCGTCGTACGGCCGTGGGAGTCGGTGCGCACCCCGCCGGAGGCGTAGTGGGCGGCCGGGGCGATCGGGATGGGCTCGTGCACCGGGTCGATGCCGTGGGCGCGGCAGGCGGCCAGGATCGTCGGGAAGCGGTGCTCCCACATCTCGGCGCCGAAGTGCCGGGCGTCGAGGAACATGTGCTCGGCGTCCTGCTCCTGCATCCGGCGCATGATGCCCTTGGCGACGATGTCGCGCGGCGCCAGTTCGGCCAGCTCGTGCTGACCCACCATGAAGCGCACGCCGTCGGCGTCGACCAGGTGGGCGCCCTCGCCGCGTACCGCCTCGGAGACCAGCGGCTGCTGGCCCTCGGCGTCGGGGCCCAGGAACAGCACGGTCGGGTGGAACTGCACGAACTCCAGGTCGGAGACCTCCGCGCCGGCCCGCAGGGCGAGCGCCACGCCGTCGCCGGTGGACACGGACGGGTTGGTGGTCGCGGAGAACACCTGGCCCATGCCGCCGGTGGCGAGGACCACGGTGGGCGCGTGCACGGCGCCCACGCCGTCGTGCTGACCCTCGCCCATCACGTGCAGGGTGACGCCCGCCGTGCGGCCGTCGGCGTCCGTCAGCAGGTCCAGCACGAGCGCGTTCTCGATCGCGCGCAGTCCGCGCGCGTGGAGCGCCTCGACCAGCGCCCGGGAGATCTCGGCGCCGGTCGCGTCGCCGCCCGCGTGCGCGATGCGGCGGCGGTGGTGGCCGCCCTCGCGGGTGAGCTCCAGCCTGCCCTCGGCGGACTCGTCGAAGTGGGCACCGGTCTCGATCAGCCGCCGTACGGCGTCGGGGCCCTCGGTGACGAGGATCCGTACGGCCTCCTCGTCGCACAGGCCCGCGCCCGCGACCAGCGTGTCGTCCAGGTGCTGCTCGGGGGTGTCGCCCTCACCGAGGGCCGCGGCGATACCGCCCTGCGCCCAGCGGGTGGAGCCGTCGTCGAGCCGTGCCTTGGTGACGACGACCGTCGTCAGGCCCGCGGCCTGGCAGCGCAGCGCCGCGGTCAGGCCGGCCACCCCGGAGCCGACGACCACCACGTCCGCGGAGATGGACCACCCGGGCGCGGGCGCGTGCAGTCGTATGCCTGTGCTGGTCACGAGGCGGCTCCGAAGGTGAGAGGAAGGTTGTCGATCAGCCTGGTGGTGCCGACCCGGGCGGCCACGGCGAGGACGGCCTCGCCGGTGAAGTCGTCGTCGATCTCGGTGAAGTCGGACGGGTCGACCAGCGCGAGGTAGTCCAGTTCGAGCGGCGGGTCCAGCCGGGCGGCCTCGTCGAGCACCAGCCGCGCGGCGGCGCGCACGGCCGCCGCGCAGCCGGGCACGGCCTTGGCGACGGCGTGGGTGTCGGCGGCCGCGCGGGACTCCCCGATGGCGCTGAGCGCCTCGGCACGGGCGTGCGTGACGGGGGTCGCACGGGCCCGGGCGCGCAGCGCCTCCTGGGCCGCGTGCCGGTCGCGGCCCGCGAACAGGGCCTGGGACAGGGCGAGGGCGGTGTGCCGCTCCCCCGGCGAGAGGTAGCGGTTGCGGCTGGACAGGGCCAGCCCGTCCTCCTCGCGCACGGTCGGCACACCGACGATCTCGATGCCGAAGTTCAGGTCCCGCACCATGCGCCGGACCAGGGCGAGCTGCTGGGCGTCCTTCTGCCCGAACAGCGCCACGTCGGGCCGGGTGAGGTGCAGCAGCTTGCCGACCACGGTGAGCATGCCGTCGAAGTGGCCCGGGCGGGTGGCGCCCTCCAGGCGTTCGCCCATGGGGCCCGCGCCGATCCGGACCTGCGGTTCGCCGCCCGGGTAGACCTCTTCCACGGACGGGGCGAAGACGACGTCGGCGCCCGCCTGCTCGGCGAGCTTGAGGTCGGCCTCCAGGGTGCGCGGGTAGCGGTCGAGGTCCTCGCCCGCGCCGAACTGCAACGGGTTGACGAAGACCGTGACCACGACCTCCCCGTCCGGACCGGCGAGCTCGCGCGCGGTGCGGATCAGGGTGGCGTGCCCCTCGTGCAGGGCGCCCATGGTCATCGCGACGGCTCGGCGGCCCGCGGGCACGCGTGCGTGCAGCTCTCCCGCGGTACGCAGCAAGGTGGTGGTCATCCGGCGGCTCCTTCGGTGCCGTGGGTTCCGTCGGTGCGGTCCGCCCCGTCGGCGAGTACCCCGAGCAGGTCCTCCGCGAGTTCCGGCTTGAGCAGTCCGTGGGCGAGCGCCCGGTCGGCGGTCGCGCGGGCCATCGCCAGATAGCCGGCGACGGTCCCCGGGGCGTGCTCGCGCAGCTGGCCGATGTGCGCGGCGACCGTGCCCGCGTCCCCGCGCGCGACGGGGCCGGTCAGCGCCGCGTCACCGGAGCGCAGGGCGTTGTCGAGGGCGGCGCCGAGCAGCGGGCCGAGCATCCGGTCGGGCGCGTCGACGCCGGCCGTGCGCAGCAGTTCCATGGCCTGGGCGACGAGGGTGACCAGGTGGTTGGCGCCGAGTGCGAGGGCCGCGTGGTAGAGCGGCCGGTTCTCCTCGGCGATCCACTCCGGTTCGCCGCCCATCTCGATGACGAGGGCCTCGGCGGCCAGTCGCAGCTCGCCGGGGGCGGTGACGCCGAACGAGCAGCCGGCCAGCCGCTGCACGTCCACGGGGGTGCCGGTGAAGGTCATCGCGGGGTGCAGGGCCAGCGGCAGGGCGCCCGCGCGCAGGGCGGGGTCCAGCACCTTCGCGCCGTACCGTCCGGAGGTGTGCACGAGCAGCTGTCCCGGGCGCACGGCGCCGGTCTCGGCGAGTCCCGTCACCAGGCCGGGCAGGGTGTCGTCCGGGACGGTCAGCAGCACCAGCTCGGCGCGGCGCAGGACCTCTGCGGGCGGCACGACCGGCACGTCGGGCAGCAGCAGCGCGGCCCGCCTGCGGGAGGCGTCGGAGACCCCGGAGACGGCCACCGGGCGGTGGCCGGCGAGCTCCAGGGACGCGGCCAGCGCGGGGCCCACCCGGCCGGCGCCGACGACGCCGACGGTGAGCCGCGCGGGGCGGTCCCTGGGGTCTGGCTGTTGGACTGTACTCACGCGACCGCGACCTTCCCGTTCCAGTCCGCTCTGGGTACCGGACGATTTCTCGTCATGTTAACGCGATCGGCTTCCCCCGGTCCGGTTGTCCACAGGCTGTGGGTTTCCGGACCGGTCCGGATCCGCTGCGCGCGCGTGCCCGCACGGACCCGCGCACGGCATGATCCAGGGCATGGACGAGACGACGCGGCAGGGCACGAGGGACACGCAGGACACGCAGGGTGCGGGGGACGCGCGGGGCACGGAGAGCCCGGAGGGCACCGGGACGTCACCCGGATCGCTGGCCGAGCGGCGCTCGGCCGTCCTGCGGGAGGCCCGGCGCACGCTGTCCCGCACGGGTTCCCGGGCCACGCTGCGCGACCGGCTGGCGTACCTGCACGAGACGGCACCCGAGGTGTACGACCTCGACGAACCGGCGGACATCTACGGCAACGGGATCGTGGAGCGTCTGGAGGAGCGGGTCGCCGCCCTGCTGGGCACGGAGGCCGCCGCGTTCTTCCCGACCGGCACGATGGCCCAGCAGGTGGCCCTGCGCTGCTGGGCGGGCCGCACCGGCGACAGCGCGGTCGCGTTGCACGCGCTGGCGCACCCCGAGGTGCACGAGCGGCACGCGCTCAGCCAGGTCAGCGGGCTGCGCCCGGTACGGCTGACGAACGAGCCCCGGCTGCCGACCGCCGACGAGGTGCGCGACTTCCCGGAGCCCTTCGGGACACTGATGCTGGAACTGCCCCTCAGGGACGCGGGTTTCGTCCTGCCCACCTGGGAGGAGCTCGGCGAGGTCGTGGAGGCGGCGCGCGAGCGGGACGCGGTGGTGCACTTCGACGGCGCGCGGCTGTGGGAGTCCACCGTCCATTTCGACCGCCCCCTGGCGGAGATCGCCGGCCTCGCGGACAGCGTCTACGTCTCGTTCTACAAGTCCCTCGACGCCTTCGCCGGCGCCGCGCTCGCCGGGCCCGCCATGCTGGTGGAGGAGGCGAAGGTCTGGCGGCACCGGTACGGCGGCCTGGCGTTCCAGCAGTTCCCCACGGCGCTGTCGGCCCTCGTCGGCCTCGACCGCGAGCTGCCCCGGCTGCCCGACTACGTACGTCACGCGCGCGTGGTGGCCGCCGCCCTGCGGACGGGGTTCGCCGAGGCGGGGGTGCCGTGGGCACGGGTGCACCCGGAGCAGCCGCACACCCACGAGTTCCAGGTGTGGCTGCCGTACGAGGCGGACCTTCTCAACGAGGTCGCGGTGCGCCAGGGCGAGGAGACGGGGACCCTGCTCTTCGCCTCCGGCTGGCGGCCCGGCGGTCCGGGCCTGGCCTTCACCGAGGTCGGTGTGCGCGCCACCGGCCTGGAGTGGACGCCTCAGGACGTGACGGCGGCCGTCGCCGACTTCGTCTCCCGGCTGCACCGGGCGGACGGGCACAGCGACGGCTGAACCGCCCGGAGGGCCCGGACCGGGCCGACGGTCGTGGACCGCGGGGCCGGCGGCCGTGGGCAGTGTTGTCGGTGGTGGAGTGCACCATGGGGACATGAGCGTGAGCATCGACATCGCGGGGCTGCGGCCGGAGAGGGTCACCGTCGTGCCCTCCCCGCTGGCCGAGCTCGGCATGGCGCTGCACGCCCTGGCCGAGCCCGGTCACCATCCCGAACTCCAGGGCTGGGTGACGAGCGTCACCAGCCGGCTCGACTCGCATCTGGCCGACCGGATGTGCGAGGCCGACTTCCTGTGGCGCACGACGTTCTCGGACCTGTTCCTGCCGTTCGCGGGCATCCCGGGCCGCGGCACGCTCACGCTCCCCGGCGCCACGCTCGCCGACGACCTCGACCTCCTGGACCAGCTGACGGACGAGCAGTTCGTGGACGCGGCCATGGAGTTCACGTGCACGCTGAACTACGACGTCCAGGCCCCGGACCTGCTCGCCGACGCCGACGCCCGGCGCCGCGCGCTGGAGATAGCCGCCTCCCGCGGCCCGCAGCAGGTGCGCTTCGCGCAACGGCTGCTCGACGACCCGCCCAGCGTCCGGGCCTGGCTGCGGCGATTCCTGGAGGACTGCGACGAGGCGTTCTTCGACGAGGCCTGGTCCCGGCTACGCCACCAGCTGACGGCGGACGCCCGGCACAAGACGGAGCTGCTGCGGCGCAAGGGGCTGGCCGAGGCGCTGGCCGCGGTCTCCCCCGTCGTGACGGTCGACGAGACCGCCGGGCGGATCCTCGTGGACAAGCTGGTCCAGGGCCGTACGGCCACGGCGGGCGGCGGCCTCCTGCTGGTGCCGAGCAGCTTCGGCCGGCCGCATCTGACGGTGCTGCACCGCTACGGCTGGCAGCCGCTGCTGCACTACCCGGTCGGATCGTCCGAGCCGGTCTCCGCCCCGCCGGTCGAGCAGCTCGCCCTGCGGATGACCGCGCTGTCCCACCCCGTCCGGATGCGCATCTGCCGCCATCTGGCCCGCAGCGAGTACACCACCAGCGAGCTGGCCCAGGTGTACGGCATGACGGCACCCGAGATCTCCCGTCACCTCGGGGTGCTGAAGAAGGCGGGCCTGGTCACCACCCGGCGGCGCGGCCGGTACGTCCTGCACCAGCTGGACGTCTCCGTGGTGGCCCGGCTGGGCAGCGACTTCCTGGAGGGCATCCTCCGCTAGGGCGTGCCGTTCGGGTCGGCCGGGGCGGTCGGGTCGGCCGGGTCCTCCGGGCTCGGCGAGGTCAGCGGTGGCCGCCGCCGGCCCGCACCAGGCCCGTCTCGTAGGCCAGGACCACCACCTGCACCCGGTCCCGCAGCCCCAGCTTCGTCAGGATGCGGCCCACGTGCGTCTTGACGGTCGCCTCGGACAGCACCAGCCGGGCCGCGATCTCCCCGTTGGACAGCCCCTGGGCGACCAGCACCATCACCTCGCGCTCACGGTCGGTGAGCCGCTCCAGCTCGGCGAGCCGCGGTTCCTTGCCGGTTGAGGGCAGCATCGGCGCGAAGCGGTCGAGGAGACGGCGGGTGGTGGAGGGGGCGACCACGGCGTCACCGCTGTGCACCGAGCGGATCGCGGCCAGCAGTTCGGCCGGCGGCACGTCCTTGAGCATGAACCCGGACGCGCCCGCCTTCAGGCCCGAGAAGGCGTACTCGTCGAGGTCGAACGTGGTCAGGATGAGCACCTTCGGCGGCTCCGGCTCCGAGCAGATCCGACGGGTGGTCTCGACCCCGTCGAGCTTCGGCATACGGACGTCCATCAGGACGACGTCGACCTCGCAGGAGCGCAGCACCTGAAGCGCCTCGACCCCGTCGCCCGCCTCCGCGACGACCTCCATGTCCGGCTGGGCGGCGAGCACCATCCGGAATCCGGTGCGCAGCAGCACCTGGTCGTCGACGAGCATCACGCGGATCGTCATGAGCCTCTTCCGTTTCGTGGTTCGCGGGCGAGCAGTTCGTGGGCGAGCAGTTCGTGATCGGGCGGTTCCCGGTCGGGCGGTTCCCGGTCGGGCGGCCTGCTCGCGGTCGGTGGGTCGGGCGGGGGCGTGACAGGTGTCAACGGGCGGCGCGCGTCGGGGTCAGTGCGCGGGTTTGAGCGGGAGCAGGGCGCTGATACGGAATCCTCCGCCCGGCCGCGGGCCCGCGTCGAGGGTGCCGCCGACCATGCCCACGCGCTCGCGCATGCCTATCAGGCCGTGCCCCCGGCCGTCGGCGCCGCCCTCCTCGTAGAGCTCGTGCGGGGCACCCTTTCCGTCGTCCTCGACGAGCAGGCCGAGGCCGTCGTCGAAGTAGACCAGGCGCACGCTCGCACCGGCGTTCGGCCCGCCGTGCTTGCGGGTGTTGGTGAGCGCCTCCTGCACGATGCGGTACGCCGTGAGCTCCACGCCGCTGGGCAGCGGGCGCGGTGTGCCCTCGATCTTGAAGTCGACCGGCAGTCCCGCGTCCCGGCACTGCTCGACGAGGTCCTCGATCTGCTGGACGTCGGGCTGCGGCACGTACTCCCCGACCTCCTGATGCTCCCCGGTCCGCAGCACACCCAGCAGGCGGCGCATCTCGGCGAGGGCCTGGCGGCCGGTGGAGGAGATCGTCTCCAGGGCCTTCCTGGCCTGGTCGGGCGCCGCGTCGAGGACGTAGGCGGCGCCGTCGGCCTGCACCACCATCACCGACACGTTGTGCGCGACCACGTCGTGCAGCTCGCGCGCGATCCGGGCGCGTTCGGCGGCGACCGCGACCTTCGACTGGGCCTCGCGCTCCTTCTCCAGACGCGCGGCCCGCTCCTCCAGCTGGGCGAAGTAGGCCCGGCGGGTGCGCATGGAGTCGCCGAGCACCCAGGCGAGGGCGAACGGCACGGTCTGGAAGATCACGATCGCCAGGTTGCCCACGGCGCTGGAGTTCTCGTTCGGCCACCGCAGCTGGGCCAGGGCGGCCGCGACCAGGCCCATGCCCAGGGCGAGCCAGGACGCCCAGCGGGCGCCGGTCGCGGCGACCGTGTAGACGATCACCAGCATGGCGAAGTCGGCGGCCGTCGTCTCGACGTCCAGCACCAGCTGCGCCACCCCGAGCACGGCCGTCAGCAGCAGCATCTGCACCGGCAGACGTCGGCGCAGCGCGACCACCAGGCACAGCAGGAACGTCACGGGGATGATCCGGACCGGGGAGTCGGTGCCCGCGGTCTCCCCGCGAGCGGCTCCACCCGCGACCGAGATCCCGAACAGGACGGCAGCCCAGAAGCTGTCGACCCAGGTCGGGTGTCTGCGGATGAGGTCATAGAGGCGCTGCACGCAACCCAGCGTAGGGAAGCCTGATGTGGGTGGGGGTCAACCGGAGGGCCGATCCGTGCCCGACGCGCGTACTCCGCAAGGTGGAGGCCGTGATCACCACGACGCCTACTCTGTCGGGGTGGAGCAGGACACGACGGACCCGGCGGACGGGTGGCGCGGCTGGCGGGTGGCGACCGAGGACGCCCTGTACGGTCCGGACGGCTTCTACCGGCGGCCGGAGGGCCCCGCGGGGCACTTCCGTACGTCGGTGCACGCCTCGCCGCTCTTCGCCGAGGCGGTGGCCCGGCTGCTGTGCCGGGTCGACGAGGCCCTGGGGCGGCCCGCCGCGCTCGACTTCGTCGACCTGGCCGCCGGCCGCGGCGAGCTGGTCCGCGGGGTGCTCGCCGCGCTGCCCGCGGACGTCGCCGCCCGCACGCGCGCCTGCGCCGTCGAGATCGCGGACCGTCCGTCCGGTCTCGACCCCCGGATCGGCTGGCTGGCCGAGCCGCCACGGGAGGTCACCGGGCTGCTGTTCGCCAACGAGTGGCTGGACAACGTGCCCGTGGACGTCGTCGAGGTGGACGCGGCGGGGGTGGCGCGGCTGGTGCTGGTCCGGGCCGACGGTGCCGAGCGGCTCGGGGAACCGGTCCGGGGAGCGGCGGCGGACTGGCTCGCACGCTGGTGGCCGCTGCCGGACGAGGAGGGGCTGCGGGCGGAGATCGGGCTCCCCCGGGACCGTGCGTGGGCGGCCGCCGTCTCCCGTGTGACGCGGGGACTCGCGGTGGCCGTGGACTACGCGCACACCCTGGACGCGCGCCCCCCGTTCGGGACGCTGACCGGCTTCCGGGAGGGGCGCGGGACGACGCCGGTGCCCGACGGTTCGTGCGACATCACGGCGCATGTCGCGCTGGACGCCTGCGCGCTCGCGGGCGCACGCCGGATCACGCAGCGCACGGCGCTGCGCTGCTTGGGTCTCACCGGCGCACGCCCCCCGCTCGCGCTCGCCTCCAGCGACCCTGCGGCGTACGTCCGCGCTCTCGCGCAGGCCGGAGAGGCCGCCGAACTGACCGCGCCCGGGGGGCTGGGCGACTTCGGGTGGCTGCTTCAGCCGGTGGGGATCACAAACCCGCGCGCCCTACTTGTCGATGTCCCCGACCACGAAGAACAGTGAGCCGAGGATGGCCACCATGTCCGCCACGAGCGTGCCCGGCAGCAGCTCGGTCAGCGCCTGGATGTTGTTGTACGAGGCGGACCGCAGCTTCAGCCGGTACGGGGTCTTCTCGCCCTTGCTGACCAGGTAGTACCCGTTGATGCCGAGCGGGTTCTCGGTCCACGCGTAGGTGTGCCCCTCGGGTGCCTTCAGGACCTTCGGCAGCCGCTGGTTGATCGGTCCGGGCGCCAGCCCGGCGAGCCGGTCGAGGCAGGCGTCGGCGAGGTCCAGCGCGTTGTGCGTCTGCTCCAGGAGGCACTCGAAGCGGGCCAGGCAGTCGCCCTCCTGCCGGGTGACGACCTTCAGGGTGTCCTGGAGCTCCCCGTAGGCGAGGTAGGGCTCGTCGCGGCGCAGGTCGAAGTCGACCCCGGAGGCGCGCGCGACCGGCCCGCTCACGCCGTACGCGTGCACGGTCTGCGCCGTGAGGGTGCCCACGCCCCGCGTACGCCCGCGGAAGATCTCGTTGCCGAGCACCAGGTCGTCGTAGACGTCCATGCGCGAGCGCACGGCGGCCACCGCGGCACGGGCGCGGCCGGCCCAGCCGGCCGGCAGGTCCTCCTTCAGGCCGCCGACACGGTTGAACATGTAGTGCATGCGCCCGCCGGAGACCTCCTCCATGACGTTCTGGAGGACCTCGCGCTCGCGGAACGCGTAGAACACCGGGGTGATGCCGCCCAGCTCCAGCGGGTACGACCCGAGGAACATGAGGTGGTTGAGCACCCGGTTCAGCTCGGCGAGGAGCGTGCGCGTCCACACCGCGCGCTCCGGCACCTCCATGCCGAGCATCCGCTCCACCGCGAGGACCACGCCCAGCTCGTTCGAGAACGCCGACAGCCAGTCGTGGCGGTTGGCGAGCATGATGATCTGGCGGTAGTCGCGCGCCTCGAAGAGCTTCTCGGCGCCGCGGTGCATATAGCCGATCACCGGCTCCGCGCTGACGATGCGCTCGCCGTCCAGCACCAGCCGCAGGCGCAGCACCCCGTGCGTGGAGGGGTGCTGCGGCCCGATGTTGAGCACCATGTCGGTGCTCTCCCCGGCGCCGCCGATCCCGACCGTGGTCTCCGTCGTAGGAGTCATGGACACAGTCTCCCCTACGTACGCTGGCCCCATGGAGACGGGGAGCCCGGGTGGGGCCGGGGCGACAGGGGACGAGCAGGTGGTGTGGACGGGGCTGCCGCCCGGACTGCTGCGGATGCGACGGTTGCTGCTGGTGGTGTGGCTGGGGTCGATCACCCTCGCCGTGGGACTGCTGCTCGGACTGCTGGCGGGGCTTGCCTGGGCGGCCTTCGCGCTGCTGCCGCTGGCGGCGGCCGGGTGGGGCTGGGTGATGCTCGGCCGCAACTGGCGCTCCTGGCGGTACGCCGAGCGCGCCGACGACCTGCTCCTGAGCCGGGGCGTCCTGTGGCACACGGAGACCGTCGTGCCGTACGGGCGGATGCAGTTGGTCGAGGTGACCTCCGGTCCCGTCATGCGGTGGTTCGGGCTGGCCGGCGTGCAGTTGCACACGGCGGCCGCCGCGACCGACGCGACCGTCCCCGGGCTCGAACCGGCCGAGGCGCAGCGGCTGCGCGACCGGCTCACCGAGCTGGGCGAAGCCCGGTCGGCGGGGCTGTGACGGCGCCGGACGCCGGTCACGACGTCGCCGCGCCGCGGCCCGTGACCGAGCGGCGGCTGCATCCCGTCACACCGTTCCGGCGGGCGTGGGCGCCGGTCGCGGTGATCGCGGGGTGGGCGGCGCACGACCCCGACCAGGCGCAGGCGCAGCTGACCCGGCTGACCACGACGACGCTGCTGATCGCGCTCGCCGTGTTCGTCCCGGCCGCCTGCCTCTACGGCTTTCTCACCTGGTGGTACACCCACTTCTCGGTGACCGACACCGAACTGCGCATACGGACCGGCCTGTTGTTCCGGCGCACCGCGCACATCCGGCTGGAGCGCATCCAGGCGGTCGACGTCACCCGGCCGCTCCTCGCGCGCGTGGCGGGCGTCGCCAAGCTCAGGCTCGACGTCGTCGGCACGGACAAGAAGGACGAACTCGCCTTCCTGGGCGAGGGCGAGGCACGCAGGCTGCGGGCCGAACTGCTCGCGCGGGCGGCCGGTTTCGCGCCCGAGACGGTCCACGAGGTCGGCGAGGCACCGGCCCGGCAGCTGCTGCGCGTGCCTGCTCGCGACCTCGCGGTCTCGCTGCTGCTGACCGGCGCGACCTGGGGCGCGCTGGCCGCCGCGCTCGTCGTACCGCCGGTGCTGTGGCTGGCCACCCACAGCGTGTGGACGGTTCTCGCGACCGGTGTGCCCCTGCTCGGCGCGGCGGGCGCGCGCAGCGTGGGGCGGTTCGCCGGTGAGTACGACTGGACGCTGGGCGAGTCGCCGGACGGGCTGCGCATCGACCACGGGCTGCTGGACCGCGCGCACGAGACGGTGCCGCCGGGGCGCGTGCAGAGCGTGCGGATCGTGCAACCGCTGCTGTGGCGGCGGCGCGACTGGGTGCGGGTGGAGCTGGAGGTGGCCGGGTCGTCCGGTTCGGTGCTGGTACCGGTCGCGCCGCGCGGGCTCGCCGACGCGGTCGTCGCGCACGTGCTGCCCGGGGTGGGCGTGCCGGCCGCCACGGCCATGACCACGGCGGCGGCGCGGCCGCCCCGGCGGGCCGGGCGGTGCGTGCCGGTGTGGTGGCGGGGCTACGGACTGGTGGTCACCGACGCGGTGTTCGCCGCCCGGCACGGGCTGCTGCGGCGCACCGTGGCGCTGGTGCCGCACGCCAAGGTGCAGAGCGTACGGCTGACGCAGGGGCCCTGGCAGCGGCTGTGGCGGGTCGCCGACGTGCACGTGGACACGGGGGCCGGCGGGTCGGTGACCGCCCGCCTGCGGGACGCGCGCGAGGCCGGGGAGCTGCTGCGCGGGCAGGCGGAGCGTTCCCGTACGGGACGCAGGGACGCCCGGCCGGACAGGTGGATGGCCTGAGCGGACGCCGGGCGTCGGACCTGCCGGTCCGTCAGGATGCCGCGCTGCGCAGCCCCTGAAGGTCGATCTGCTCCGTCTCGTCGTGCTCCGTCAGGTCGATGACCTGGCCGGCGTCGCGCGACTTCGGGTCCACCGGGGTGAACTCCCCTTCCGCCGCCTTGTGCACGGCGATGGCCTCCTCGCCGACGACGTCGGCGAGGTCCGCGTTCTGCACGGCGTCCAGGGCGGACGGCTCCGCGGACTTCTGCATGCCGAAGAAGTCGAACCCGCCCTCCGTCGTCGGCCTGCGCACGGGCGCGGCGGCCGGTACGACGGCCACGGCGGTCGGCACGGTGAAGTGCCCGGAGGGCCGGTGCACGGGTGCGGGGGACTTCGCCGGCGCCGGCAGCTGCGGGCGGGAGGACTGTTCCGCCGGAGGGGCCTGGGAAGCCTGAGGTGCCGGGGAAGCCTGAGGTGTCCGGGGGGCCGGCTCTCGCCGGGCGACGGCCGTGCTCGTGGCAGGAGCAGTCTCCGGCCGCGCGCCGGTGTCCGCCCGGTCGGCCGTGCGCGCCTCGGGGACGCCTGCGTCCCGGGCGGCTGCCGCACGCGGGGTGCCGCTGTCCTCGGAGGTGACGTCCGCTTCCGGGCGGGCCGTCCCTTCCGGGGCGGCGGTCTCCTCGGCGGTGACGGTCCTTTCGGGGGCGACCGGCTTCTCCTGGGCGGCCGCGTCGGTGGCGACGGCCTCTTCGCGGGTGGCGCTCTCCAGGTCCGCCATGGGTTCGGCGGCCGCACGCTGGTGCTCGTCGGCCGCCTCGGGCTTCCCCTGCGCCTCGTCCTCCTGCACGGCCTCCGCGCGGAGCGCGACCTCGGCACCGGAACCGGCGGGCCCGGCGGGCGCGTCCGCGGCGGCCTCGGCGTCGAACCTGGTCAGTGCCGCCTTGGCCCGCAGGAACAGCTTGGACCCCTCGGGGGAGAAGGCCGCCGGAGCCACCGGCGCGCCCTCGTCGGCCGTCCCCGCGTCCTCGTCCTCGTCCTCGAAGTCGGCATCGACGTCGACGTCGAAGTCGACATCGGCGTCAACGTCGGCGTCGGCATCGATGTCGAGCTCCGCCTCGGCGTCGATGTCCGTCCCGGCAGCGGCCTCGGCGTCGGTCTCGGCCGGGGCAGCCACAGCCTCGGTCTCCTCCGCCGCGGCCGAAGCCGTACCCGGCGGCAGTGCCCGCGCGGGAGCCGCGCTCTCTATCTCCAGCAGCCGGCGGCCCTCCAGGGCGGTCGCCCGCTCGGTCTCCGCCGTCGCGTACCGCCGCAGCAGCGCGGCGTGCTCGTTGCGCAGCCGGGCGAGTTCGGCGCGCTTCGCCCGCAGCCGCTGCTCCAGCTTCACGCGCAGCTCGCGCGACTCCTCGAGGTCGGTCTCCAGTTCGGCGACACGTTCCTCGTGCCGCCAGTCGTCACTCGCACGCGCGCGGGTGAGGTCGGCGACCTGTTTGCCCGCCTGGGCATCCCAGCGGCGCATGACGACGGCGCCCAGGACGGCCGTCGTCGCGGCGGCCGCGGCCAGACCGCGGAGCACCATCGCCTGCGAGAACACCCAGGGGGCGAAAGCGCAGACGACGGAGACGCCGGCGATCACCGAAGGCGGCAACAGCCTGTGCAGGGGCGGGGAATGGCGGTGACGTCCACGTGGCATGGCCAGAAACTTACCGCGCGTAGGCAAGTGGTGGTGCCCCGCAGCCCAAAAACGCAGCCATACCGAAGCCTTTTCAGCCTTCGTTCAGTCGCCCGCTGATCCACTGCAACGTCGCGGGGATCTCCCGGCGCCAGGTATTGAAGTTGTGTCCGCCGCTTTCGAGGATGATCGACGAGATCCGTGTCAGGTTCGTCGCCTGCACCCGTTCTATGAACTTCAGCGTGGTTTTGTAGTTGGATTCGCCGACTTTGCTGCTGGTGACGAGCAGTGAAGTGTCGGGCGCCGGCTCGTGCTTGATGAACCACAGCAGGTCCGCCCGCCGGCGCAGCAGCTCGTCACCGTGGAAGAGATCGCCGGTGGTGGGGTCGTGGGGCGCCCTGTAGTACGGCGACAGGCCCGCGCCCGCCGCGTAGACACCGGGGTGGTGCATGGCCAGCTTCAGTGCGCAGTAACCGCCGGTGGAGTCGCCGATGACGCCCCAGCTGCCCGGTTTCCCGCCCGCCCGGTAATGCGCCCGTACCGCGTCCGGCAGATCCGCGGCGAAGAACGTCTCGGTCTGCGGCCCGCCCGGGACGTCCACGCACTCCGTATCGCGCGGCGGCGCGACGGTGGGCCGCAGCATCACCAGGATCATCGGCTGCATACGGCCGTCCTTGGCGAGCTCCCGCGCCGTGCGCGGATAGTTCAATTTGTCCACCAGAGCCTCGGCGGTGCCCGGATATCCGGTGAGGACCACCGCCACGGGAAACGTGCGCGTGCGGTGGGCGGACTGGAAGTACTCCGGCGGCAGATACACGTACGCGGGCGTGGCTATGTGTGTCCTGCGGCCGTAGACGTCGATCTTCTGGATCTGCCCGCCGACCTGCGGCCGGACACTGCCCTGATCCGTCACCGGCCTGGTGCCGACCACTTCCAGCGGACCGCCCGAGCCGCGGCCCACCGTGTGGTCGACGACCACCCCCTGGTCCTTCTCGCGCCCGAACAGATCCGCCCAGTCGGCATAGAACCCGAAGGCCTGGTTGACCGCCAGCCCCACACAGACGAACACCGTCAGCTGGGTGACGAACAGAAGGCCCACGCGCCCGACGACCGCCCACCAGGTGCGCCGGGCCAGCCGCGGCCACCACCACACCGTGCCGACGAACAGCAGCACGGCGAGAACTATCGCCAGCACCAGCACCTTGTTGCTCGTGAGCCCCATAAGGCTTTCCCGCCTGCGCTTCCCGTCCGAGCCCCCCGCGCTCGACGCGATCTTTCGCGAGCACTTGTCCGGGACTTTCCATTGCCTTTGACGCGGCTTTGTCGGAAGGAGTGAACCTCTCCCCCCGAGACACCGTCCTAGAGGGCGCAATGTCGCCGGATGCCCGAAACGGCACCGGATTCAAGGTCTCTCGCAGAACCACGGGATGCGATGTCTGTCAGGGAAGATGGGGAAATGTCGGGCGGGGTTCCGAACCGATCAAGCCGAGTGGGGCGCCTCTTGCGAGGGCCGCGCCCGGAGTCCGTACCTGCTCTCGTCAGCAGAATGTGTGCCCTGGTCGGTGTCCTGGACATCGCCGCGGGCGTCTTCCCGCGGTTCCGGCACAGCCGTATGCACTCCCTGGCCGAGGTGCTGCCCGGCTCGGTCGGCCCCTTCGCGGCCGCGCTCTCGCTCAGCAGCGGCGTACTGCTGCTGCTCCTCGCGCACGGCCTCAGGCGCAGCAAACGCCGGGCCTGGCGGGCCGCGGTGGCGCTGCTGCCCGCGGGTGCCGTCGGGCAGTTCACGTACCGGCACTCCCCGGTCGGAGTGCTGATCTCGCTCGCCCTGCTCGCACCGCTGCTGCTGCACCGCGACCAGTTCGCCGCCCTGCCCGATCCACGCAGCCGATGGCGTGCCCTTGCCAACTTCGTCCTCATGGGCGCCGGTTCCCTCGTCCTCGGACTCGTCATCGTCAGCGTCCACCCGAACCGCATGATCGGCGACCCGAGCCTGGCCGATCGCCTGACGCACGTCCTGTACGGCCTCTTCGGCTTCGAGGGCCCCGTCGACTACCAGGGCAGCACCTCCTGGACGGTCGCCTTCTCCCTCGGCGCCCTCGGCATGCTCACCGCGGTCACCACGATCTACTTCGCCTTCCGCCCCGAGCACCCGGCCGCCCGGCTCACCGAGGAGGACGAGGCGCGGCTGCGCGACCTGCTGGCCCGGCACGGCCGCCGCGACTCCCTCGGCCACTTCGCGCTGCGCCGCGACAAGGCCGTCGTCTTCTCCCCCAGCGGCAAGGCGGCGGTGACCTACCGGGTCGTCTCCGGTGTGATGCTCGCCAGCGGCGACCCCATCGGGGACGTCGAGGCCTGGCCGGGCGCCATCGAGCGCTTCATGGACGAGGCCAGGGCCCACTCCTGGACCCCGGCCGTCATGGGCTGCTCGGAGACGGGCGGGGAGGTGTGGACCCGCGAGACCGGCCTCGACGCCCTCGAACTGGGCGACGAGGCGGTGGTGGACGTCGCGGATTTCTCGCTCGCCGGCCGCGCGATGCGCAACGTGCGCCAGATGGTCAAGCGCATCGAGCGCGCCGGTTACGAGACCCGAGTACGGCGCGTGGGTGACCTCGGCGAGGCCGAGCTGGAGCGCGTGCGGCAGGCCGCGGCCGACTGGCGCGGCACCGACACCGAGCGCGGCTTCTCCATGGCCCTCGGCCGGATCGGCGACGCCTCCGACGCCGACTGCCTGATCGCCACCGCCCACAAGGCCGACGCCGAACCGGGACCGTACGGCGACCTGAAGGCCGTGCTGCACTTCGTGCCCTGGGGCACCGACGGCGCGTCGCTGGACCTCATGCGGCGCGACCGCTCGGCCGACCCCGGCATGAACGAGCTCCTCATCGTCGCCGCGCTCCAGGCCGCCCCGAAATTCGGCATCGCGCGCGTGTCGCTCAACTTCGCGATGTTCCGTTCGGCGCTGGCCCGCGGCGAGAAGATCGGTGCGGGTCCGGTGCTGCGCGCCTGGCGCGGGCTGCTGGTCTTCCTCTCCCGCTGGTTCCAGATCGAGTCCCTGTACAAGTTCAACGCCAAGTTCCAGCCCCGGTGGGAACCGCGCTTCGTCGTCTACCGCGCCTCGGCCGACCTGCCCCGCATCGGCTTCGCCGCCATGCAGGCCGAGGGCTTCGTGAACCTGGCGCTGCCCCTGCCGGGCTTCCTGCGCCGCCGCTCGGCCAGCCCCCGCCCGTGCGCGCACGGGCTGGCGGAACGAGGCGTCCACGTGATCTGAGCGTCCGGGCCGGTCACCGCGCCGGGCCCGGACGCCGACCCGGACGCCGACCCGCCCACGGCCACGGACGCGGACCGGCCCAGGGACCCGGACGCGGACCCGTCCGTGGCCCGTGGCGGGCACCCGGCCCGCGGACCTTGCGGGTCTTGCGGCCCTGCCCTGGGCCTACGCTGAACATATGAGCAAGCAGAGCGGACGCGGGCGTGTGGCGGGTCTTCCGGACTGGGACCGCTGCGCGGTCATGGGGGTCGTGAACGTGACCCCCGATTCCTTCTCCGACGGCGGCCGCTGGTTCGACACCACCGCCGCCGTCAAGCACGGCCTCGGACTGGTCGCCGAGGGCGCGGACCTGGTCGACGTCGGCGGTGAGTCCACCCGTCCCGGCGCCACCCGCGTCGACGAGGCGGAGGAGCTCAAGCGCGTCATCCCGGTGGTCCGCGGGCTCGCCTCCGAAGGCGTCGTCGTCTCCGTAGACACCATGCGCGCCTCCGTCGCCGCCCAGGCCCTCGCCGCCGGCGCCCGCCTGGTCAACGACGTCAGCGGCGGTCTCGCCGACCCCGCGATGATCTCCGTGGTGGCCGAGACGGGCGCCCCCTTCGTCGTCATGCACTGGCGCGGCTTCCTCCAGGGCGACGCCGTCCGCGGCGCCTACGCCGACGCCGTCACCGAAGTCGTCGACGAGCTGCACGCACGCGTGGAGGCCGTCCTCGCGGGCGGCATCGCCCCCGACCGCATCGTCGTCGACCCCGGGCTCGGCTTCTCCAAGGAGGCCGAGGACGACCTGGCCCTGCTCGCCCACCTCGACCGGCTGCGCGCCCTCGGCCACCCCCTGCTCGTCGCCGCCTCCCGCAAGCGGTTCCTCGGGCGGGTCCTGGCGGGCCCGCAGGGCGCCCCGCCCCCGGCCCGCGAGCGCGACGCGGCGACCGCCGCCGTCTCCGCACTCGCCGCGCAGGCCGGCGCCTGGGCGGTACGGGTGCACGAGGTACGCGCGACCGCGGACGCCGTACGCGTCGCACGCGCCGTGGAGGGGGCCCGCACCCCGGACGGCGCCCCCGGTACCGGCACCTCCGAGGGAGCCCGGTGAGCTCTCCCCACACCGACGTGGAGCAGGTCGAGGCCGCCAACACCGCTTTCTACGAGGCGCTGGAGCGCGGCGACTTCGAGGAGCTGACCTCGCTCTGGCTGACCCCCGCCGACCTCGGTGTCGACGAGGAGTACCACGATCCGGCCGACGCCGGCGTGATCTCCTGCGTGCACCCGGGCTGGCCCGTGCTCACCGGCCGCGGCGAGGTCCTCAGGTCGTACGCGCTGATCATGGCGAACACGGAGTACATCCAGTTCTTCCTCACCGACGTGCATGTCTCCGTCACGGGCGACACCGCCCTGGTGAACTGCACCGAGAACATCCTCAGCGGCGGGCCCGCCCCGAAGGACGGCGAGGAGCTGGGACCTCTCGTCGGGCAGCTGGTGGTCGCCACGAACGTGTTCCGCCGCACGGCCGCCGGCTGGAAGCTCTGGTCGCACCACGCCTCGCCGGTGCTGGCCGAGACCGGCGAGGAGGACGAGGAGGACACCCCCGGCACGCCCTCCTGAGGGGGTGTGGGACCGTCGGAACCACGAAAGTGGTTGGAATCGCGGCCCGCGGGGTAGAAGCCGCTACCGGCCTGTGAGCCGCCGGGTTTCCCGGGGGGAAATCCCCGAGGAAACTTTCGGGGTCGGCCGGGGCCGGTGCGCCGCCGGCCCGGCACTGTCAGTGCTCGCAGGTAGATTCGTTTGAGGCCGGTGTGCCGCGCGCACACGGTACGGACCGGCCGTCACCGACGATTGCAGGAGTGATTCGCGTGGATCGTGTCGCGCTGCGCGGCCTGAAGGCCCGCGGGCACCACGGTGTGTTCCCCAAGGAACGCGAGGAGGGGCAGACCTTCATCGTGGACCTCGTCCTCGGCCTGGACACCCGGCCGGCCGCGGCCGACGACGACCTGGCGAAGACCGCGCACTACGGCATCGTGGCGGAGGAGGTCGTGGCCATCGTCCAGGGCGAGCCCGTCAACCTCATCGAGACGCTCGCCGAGCGCATCGCCCAGGCCTGCCTGAAGCACGAGGGGGTCGAGGAGGTCGAGGTCTGCGTCCACAAGCCGGACGCCCCGATCACCGTCCCGTTCGACGACGTGACCGTCACCATCATCCGGAGCCGAGTATGACCGCATCCCTCACCGGGGGTCACAGCGACCCGACCGTACAGCCGGTACCCGCCTCCGTCGTCGAGAAGGTCGACGCCGCCGACACGACCCTGCACAACCCCAAACGGGCGGTGCTCTCCCTCGGCTCGAACCTCGGCAACCGTCTGGAGACCCTCCAGGCCGCCGTGGACGCGCTGGAGGACACCCCCGGCGTGCGCGTCAAGGCCGTCTCCCCGGTGTACGAGACGGAGCCGTGGGGCGTCGAGCCCGGCAGCCAGCCGTCGTACTTCAACGCGGTCGTGATCCTGAAGACCACCCTCCCGCCGTCCTCGCTGCTGGAGCGGGCCCACGCGATCGAGGAGGCCTTCCACCGCGTGCGCGACGAGCGCTGGGGTCCGCGCACCCTCGACGTCGACATCGTCGCCTACGCCGACACGGTCAGCGACGACCCGCGGCTCACCCTCCCGCATCCGCGCGCCCACGAGCGGGCCTTCGTCCTCGCCCCCTGGCACGACGTGGAACCCGAGGCCGAGCTGCCCGGCCGCGGCCCGATCGCCGCTCTCCTGGGCATCGTCACCCTGGACGGTGTCACGGCGCGCAAGGACCTGGAACTCCGGCTGCCCGAGTAGTCGTTAGGGTCTAGACGACCACAGGGACGGCCCACCGGGTGCGGGCCGTCCACGACCGCTGTCCGGGGGAGCTGAAGGAACACCGTGAGAGAGCTTCGCATCAGGGTGCTGGCAGGCGTGTTCGTCGTCGCCGGAGTGCTCTCCTGGGCGGGTGCCCGCCTGTGGAACGCGCTGGGGACCCTTCCCAGCGTCCCGCTGGCCGCCCCCATCGTCCTCGCCGTGATCGCGGTGATCCTCCTCGCCACGGCCCTGTCGATCCGCGCCCGGCTCAAGGCCCAGCGCGAGCGCCTGCCCGACGCCAAGGGCGTGGACCCGCTGATGGCGGCCCGCGCGGTCGTCTTCGGCCAGGCCAGCGCCCTGGTGGCCGCTCTCGTCGCCGGCATGTACGGCGGCACGGGTGTCTTCCTGCTGGAGTCCCTCGACATCCCCGCCCGCCGCGACCAGGCCATCTACGCCGGCTTCTCGGTGCTGGCCGGGTTCGGCGTGATAGCGGCCGCCATCTTCCTGGAGCGCGTGTGCCGCCTCCCGGAGGACGACGAGCACGACAACGGCGCGGCCACACGGGCCTAGGACCGCGGCAGGAAGGCCTGTCCGGCCCGCACGGACGCGTCCGGGGCGCGGCCGGGAGAGTGCCGGGGCCGGCCGGAGCCCGGGCCGCACGGCCCGGCCCGCGGCGCCGCCGCGGGCGTCAGCGCGCCATGATCAGGCTCATGGCCTCGGTGCGGGTGGCCAGGTCGCGCAGCTGTCCCCGCACGGCCGACGTGATCGTCTTCGCCCCGGGCTTGCGCACGCCCCGCATGGACATGCACATGTGCTCGCACTCGACGACCACGATGACCCCGCGCGGCTCCAGGATCTCCATCAGCGAGTCGGCGATCTGCGTGGTCAGCCGCTCCTGGACCTGCGGCCGGCGGGCGTAGACGTCCACGAGCCGGGCCAGCTTCGAAAGACCGGTGATCTTTCCTTCGACGGACGGGATGTAGCCGACGTGGGCCACCCCGACGAACGGCACCAGGTGATGCTCACAGGAGCTGAGGACCTCGATGTCCTTCACCAGGACCATCTCGTCGTGCCCCAGGTCGAACGTCGTGGTCAGCACGTCCTCGGGCTTCTGCCACAGCCCCGCGAATATCTCCCGGTACGCCCGCGCCACCCGTGCCGGAGTCTCCTTGAGCCCCTCGCGGTCCGGGTCCTCGCCGACCGCGATGAGGAGTTCGCGCACGGCGTTCTCGGCGCGCTTCTCGTCGAACTCGCCGATGGAGCCCTCGCCGTCGAGCGTCACGGGGTCGGTCATCTGAAGCCTCGTTCCTGTACCTGTCATGCGTGCGGGCGGGCGGGCAGGCCACCGCGTCCCCCTTGCGGGCCTACCGAAATGCCGCGCCCCCCAGGCTAGAACCTGGGGGGCGCGGCATCCATTCCGGGCCTGGTGAGGCCACCGGGGACGGCCGGGAGGGTCAGCTCTCCGGTCGGTCCTCCGTGACCGGTTCCGTCGCCGGCGCGGACTCCGCAGCGGTCGACTTCACGGTGCTGATGGCCGGCGTCGCGCCGTTCGCGCCGTTCGTCAGTGCCAGCTCCTTGGGGGAGAGCACCGGCGGACGGGTGGACGGCGTACGGCGGGAGGAGCCGGTCCAGGCGGGCCGCGGCGGCCGCTTGACGATCGTGGCGAAGACCTCCGCGATCTCCTCCTTGCCGAGCGTCTCCTTCTCCAGAAGCTGGAGCACCAGGTTGTCGAGGACGTCGCGGTTCTCGACCAGGATCTCCCAGGCCTCGTTGTGCGCGTTCTCGATGAGCTTCTTGACTTCCTCGTCCACCAGGGCGGCGACCTCTTCCGAGTAGTCGCGCTGGTGAGCCATCTCACGGCCGAGGAAGGGCTCGGTGTTGTCGCCACCGAACTTGATCGCGCCGAGCCGCTCGGTCATGCCGTACTGCGTGACCATCGCGCGGGCGGTGGTCGTGGCCTTCTCGATGTCGTTCGCGGCGCCCGTGGTCGGGTCGTGGAAGACCAGTTCCTCGGCCGCGCGGCCGCCCAGCATGTAGGCCAGCTGGTCGAGCATCTCGTTGCGCGTGGTCGAGTACTTGTCCTCGTCCGGGAGCACCATCGTGTAACCGAGGGCACGGCCCCGGGACAGGATCGTGATCTTGTGGACCGGGTCGGAGTTCGGCGAGGCCGCCGCGACCAGGGCGTGACCGCCCTCGTGGTACGCGGTGATCTTCTTCTCCTTGTCCGACATGATCCGGGTCCGCTTCTGCGGGCCCGCGACCACACGGTCGATCGCCTCGTCCAGCATCAGGTTGTCGATCAGCTTCCGGTCGCTGCGGGCCGTGAGCAGCGCGGCCTCGTTCAGCACGTTGGACAGATCGGCACCCGTGAAGCCGGGGGTGCGGCGGGCGACGGCGGCCAGGTCGACGTCGGGCGCGACCGGCTTGCCCTTCTGGTGGACCTTGAGGATCTCCAGACGGCCCTGCATGTCGGGGCGGTCGACCGCGATCTGGCGGTCGAAGCGGCCGGGGCGCAGGAGGGCCGGGTCGAGGATGTCCGGGCGGTTCGTGGCGGCGATCAGGATGACGCCACCCTTGACGTCGAAGCCGTCCATCTCGACGAGCAGCTGGTTCAGCGTCTGCTCGCGCTCGTCGTGGCCACCGCCGAGGCCGGCGCCGCGATGACGGCCGACCGCGTCGATCTCGTCGACGAAGACGATCGCCGGGGCGTTCGCCTTGGCCTGCTCGAACAGGTCACGCACTCGGGAGGCACCGACACCGACGAACATCTCGACGAAGTCGGAACCGGAGATCGAGTAGAACGGCACGCCCGCCTCGCCCGCGACGGCACGCGCCAGCAGGGTCTTGCCGGTGCCGGGAGGGCCGTACAGCAGTACGCCCTTGGGGATCTTGGCGCCGACCGCCTGGAACTTCGCCGGCTCCTGGAGGAACTCCTTGATCTCCTGGAGCTCCTCGACGGCCTCGTCCGAGCCCGCGACGTCCGCGAACGTCGTCTTCGGGGTGTCCTTGGTGATGAGCTTCGCCTTGGACTTGCCGAAGTTCATGACCCGGGAGCCGCCGCCCTGCATCTGATTCATCAGGAACAGGAACACGACGACGATGAGGACGAAGGGGAGCAGGGAGAGCAGGATGCCGAGGAAAGCGTTCTGCTTCGTCGGGGTGACGGTGTAGCCGTCGGGGATCTGCTTGTCCTGGTACTTGGTCTGCAGCGTGTTGGCGATGGTCACGCCCTGGTCGCCGATGTAGCTCGCCTGGATCTTCGAGCTGCCGTCGACCTTCACGCCGTCCTTGAGCGAGACCTTGATGGTCTGCTCGTCACCGGTAGTGATCTTGGCCGATTCGACCTTGTTGTCGTTGATCGCCTGGACGACCTTGCCGGTGTCCACCGTCTTGTAGCCGCCGGACGAGCCGACGACCTGCATCAACACGACCACGGCAAGGACGGCCAGCACGATCCACATGACCGGCCCACGGAAGTATCGCTTCACGTCCATCCATACGGAGCGGTGTCGCCCCGTCCCTCCTGCCATAGTGAGTTTGATAAGACAGTTCTTCTGACGGTACCCCAGCATTGTGGACCGAAGCCGCACGGGACGGCTGGCGATCCGTCTGCCTGCTCCAACGCCGCGAGGCCCGCTGGGGTTCCCGATCGTCCTGGAGGGCTTGGCCCGACCTGCTCAGCCGCCGTAGACGTGCGGCGCGAGAGTACCCACGAACGGCAGGTTGCGGTACTTCTCGGCGTAGTCGAGGCCGTAGCCGACGACGAACTCGTTGGGGATGTCGAAGCCGACCCACGCCACGTCGATGGCGACCTTGGCGGCGTCCGGCTTGCGCAGCAGCGTGCACACCTTCAGGGAGGCGGGCTCGCGCGAGCCGAGGTTGCTGAGCAGCCACGACAGGGTCAGACCGGAGTCGATGATGTCCTCGACGATCAGGACGTGCCGGCCCTTGATGTCGGTGTCGAGGTCCTTGAGGATCCGCACCACACCGGAGGACTGGGTGCCCGCCCCGTACGAGGACACCGCCATCCAGTCCATGGTGACGGGGGTGGACAGCGACCGGGCGAGGTCGGCCATGACCATCACCGCGCCCTTGAGGACGCCGACGATCAGCAGGTCCTTGCCCGCGTACTCCTCGTCGATCCTCGCGGCCAGCTCGGCCAGCTTCGCGTCGATCTCTTCCTTGGTGATGAGTACCTCTTTGAGGTCGGCACCCATGTCTTTCGCGTCCACCCGCATCACTTTCGGTCGGTCGTCCCACCGGCTGCCCGGCCCCTGCCCGAAGGGGAGGCCGGCCGTCTCCCCGAGGAGGGAGATTCAGCCTTGCCGGATCACCAGTCTGCCACCCTGTCGCTGGGCGACGACCCGGCCGGGGAGGTTGATGGCTCCCTGACCCCGCCAACCGGTGATCAGCCGGTCGACCTCCTCGATGTGGCGGGCGAACAGCGAACCGGCCGGAGCGCCCGCCTCGATGGCCGCACGGCGCAGGATCCGGCGGCGTACGGCGGGCGGCAGGGCGTAGAGCTTGGCGCACTCCAGCAGGCCCGTCGCGTCGCGTACGGAGGCCTCGGCCTGGCTGGCCCAGGCGTCGAGGGCGTCGGCATCGTCACGGGAGAGCTGGGCCGTACGGGCGAGGGCCTCGACGACTCCCTTGCCGAGGGCCTTCTCCAGGGCGGGCAGGCCTTCGTGGCGCAGCCGGGAGCGGGTGTAGGCCGGATCGACGTTGTGCGGGTCGTCCCAGACGGGCAGCGACTGGGCCATGCAGGCCTTGCGCGCGGTCTGCCGGTCGAGCTGGAGGAAGGGCCTGCGGTAGCGGCCGTCGGCCCCCGAGACCGCGGCCATCCCGGACAGGGACCGGATGCCGGAGCCCCGGGCGAGCCCCAGCAGGACGGTCTCGGCCTGGTCGTCACGGGTGTGGCCGAGCAGGATCGCGGCGGCGCCGTGGCGGTCCGCGGCGGCGTCGAGGGCGGCGTAGCGGGCGTCGCGGGCGGCGGCCTCGGGGCCGCCCTCGCGGCCGACGGTCACGGCGACCGACTCGACCGGGTCCAGGCCGAGTTCGCGCAGCCGCAGCACGACCTCGTCGGCGCGCAGGTCGGAACCGGGCTGGAGGCCGTGGTCGACGGTGACGCCGCCGGCGCGGATGCCGAGCTTGGGCGCCTCGAAGGCGAGGGCGGAGGCCAGCGCCATGGAGTCGGCGCCGCCGGAGCACGCGACGAGCACGAGCGGAGCTGCCGGGCGCTCGTGGGGCGCGCGGTCGGTGCCCTGCGCCGGGACCTGGTCGGCGTACCGGCCGGGGGCCTGGCCGACGGAGCCGGGGACGTCGACGGCCGCCGACGTACCCACGGCGGACGGCGCGCCCGCGGCGGACGATGCGCCCGCGGCGGACGGCGTGCCCGCGGTGGTGAGGGTGCCGGTGGCGAAGGCGACGTCGTCGGCGTCGGCTGTTCTGTTGAGTTCGATGAGGATGTCGTGGAGGACGCGGCGGACCGCCAGGCGTATCGCCGCGACCGCAGGATGGGGACCCATGTCCGGTTCCCTTCATGAAGTTTTCGGGAGTGAACCCGAGGCTCGGTCACTCAGAGTGTGTCGATGGTGACAGAACCGGGGCGTTCCCCGAGCATTGCACGCCTACGCATGGCTCACGGTCCCTCGGACGGGTGATTGGAGGGGCGTTCGCCTGCCGTCGGCCGGATCCGTCCCACGGCTTTCCCGTGTCGCGCCCGAGCCACGGACCGGCCCGCGATCACGGTTCAGGAATCCGTCCTGCCGTGCACCCGCGCGACCCAGTCCCCCGGTTCGGCGATCTCCGCCTTGGTCGGCAGGGTGTTGGGCGACGTCCACACCCGGTTGAACCCGTCCATGCCGACCTGGTCCACCACGGCCCGCACGAAACGCTCGCCGTCCCGGTACTGCTTGAGCTTGGCGTCCAGGCCCAGCAGCTTGCGCAGCGTGGTGTCCAGGCGCGAGGCGCCCTTGGCGCGGCGCTGCTGGAACTTCTCGCGGATCTCCGCGACGCTCGGGACGACCGAGGGCCCGACCCCGTCCATCACGAAGTCGGCGTGTCCCTCCAGCAGGGACATCACGGCGGTCAGCCGGGTGAGGATCTCCCGCTGGGCCGGGGTCTGCACCAGTTCCACCAGGGAGCGGCCGCCGTCGTCCTCCTCGCCCTCGGGCCGGCCGCCGGCCAGCGACTGGGCGGCCTCCCGGATGCGCTCCAGGAAGGTCATGGGGTCGACGTCGGTCTCCCCCAGGAAAGACTGGATCTCACCCTCCACGTGGTCGCGCAGCCAGGGCACCGCGGAGAACTGGGTGCGGTGCGTCTCCTCGTGCAGGCACACCCAGAGGCGGAAGTCGTGGGGCTGTACGTCGAGTTCCCGCTCCACGTGCACGATGTTCGGCGCGACGAGCAGCAGGCGGCCGCCGCCGGCCGGCCCGGCCGGCAGTTCGCGGGTGGCGGGGGCGAAGGTCTCGTACTGGCCGAGGACCCGTGAGGCGAGGAACGACAGCAGCATGCCGAGTTCGACGCCGGTCACCTTGCCGCCGACCATGCCCAGGACCGCGCCGCCGGGGTTGTTGCCGCGCCGGTCCTGCATCTTGTCGAGCAGCGGCTTGAGGATCTCCCGGAACCCGGCGACGTTCGCCCGGACCCAGCCGGGGCGGTCGACGACGAGCACGGGGGTGTCATGGACGTCTCCGGTGCCCATCCGGGTGAAGCCCCGGACGTGTTCCTCCGAGGCCTTGGCGTGGCGGCGCAGCTCCGCGACGACGGCCCGGGCCTCGTCGCGGCTCACCTCGGGGCCCGGCCGTACGAGCCGGGTCGCGGTCGCCACCGCGAGATTCCAGTCGACCATCCCAGTAGATGCAGCACCACCGATGCTCGTCATGGCTCAACGGTACGTGAGCGTTCCCGCCGCGGGCAGGCCTCGAAACGGTGTCCGCGGGCCGCGGTGCGCCGGGCGGCACCCGGCGCCGTGCCGTCCGGTTCAGCCGCAGCCGCACGCGGCGAGCGCGGTCGCCGTCCGGTCGAGCGCCGACTGGGCCGCCGCCGGATCGGTCGTGTCCGCGGTCAGGAAGGCGAAGGCCAGCAGCCGGCCGTCCTCGTCCACGACCGTGCCGGCCAGCGTGTTGACGCCGGTCAGGGTGCCGGTCTTGGCCCGTACGACGCCGGCCGCGCCGTCGCTGTAGCGGGCGCTGAGGGTGCCGGTGAAGCCGGCCACCGGAAGACCGGTGAGAACCGGGCGGAGTTCGGGGTGGGCGGGGTCACCGGCCTTGACCAGCAGGGCCGTCAGCAGGTTCGCGGTCAGCCGGTCGTCGCGGTTCAGACCGCTGCCGTCCTTGAACTCGGCGCCCGTCAGGGGAAGCCCGAGCTTCTGGAGCTGGGCGCGGATCGCCTTCCCGCCGCCGGCGAAGTCGGCGCGCCCGCCGGTCGCGACGGCGGTCTGGCGGGCGAGCGCCTCGGCGATGTCGTTGTCGCTGTTGGTCAGCATCCGCTCGACGACGCTGGACAGCGGCGGCGAGGAGACGGTGGCCAGGGACTCGGCGCGGCCGCTCGCCTTGGACAGGCCGGGCGAAGTCGTCCGGATCCCGGCCGAGTTCAGGAACTCGCCGAACCGGCGGGCCGCGTCGGCCGCCGGGTCGGCCACCCGGGCCACCGGGCCGTGCGTCGAGTCGTCCGTGCGGCCCTCGTCCGCCATCAGGGCGCTGACCTGGGCGATGTTGTCGTTGACGCCGATCGGGTGGGTCGCGGAACCGGCGTAGAGGGTCGTGTCGTACGACAGCGTCACCTGGCTCAGGCCGCGCTTCTTCAGGGCGGCGGCGGTGTCGGCGGCGAGGGCGCGCAGGCTCGCCCAGCCTTCCTTGTCGTCCGCGTGGGCCGTCAGGGTCGGGTCGCCGCCGCCTACCAGGACGACCTCCTTCGTGCCGGGTTCGAGGGCGGTGCGGGTGGTGAAGCGGTGGTCGGCGCCCATCGCGGAGAGCGCGGCGACGGCGGTGGCGATCTTCGTGGTGGAGGCGGGGGTCAGCGCGTCGTCGGCCCCGGTGCCGTACAGGCGCCGGCCGGTGCCGAGGTCGACGACGACGGCGGTGTGCCGGCTGCCGAGCGCCTGGTCGTCCAGGAGCGGGTCCAGGACGTCGGCCACGGACTTCGCGCCCGGCTTGGACTGCACGGCGGTCACGCCGGCGGTGAGGCCGGTCAGCACGGACGGGGCGCTGGGCGCGGGCCGGGGCCCCCGGGCCTGCGTACCGGACGTATCGGACTTACGACCGTGATCTGCGCCACCCGTGCCGTCCAGGGCGGCTGCCCGGTCCCGCTCGGCCGTACGCTGACCGGTGGCGTCCCAGGGCCCGGCGGCGCTCACCACGACGGCGGCCAGCGCAAGACCGGCGGTGGCGGCACCTGCGGTGTACTGCCAGGTCTTCGGCCTGACGGGCCGTGTGACCTGCGGTTTCACGGCCTGTGTCAGCCGTGCGACCCGCGGCCTCACGGCCGTCGCGACCCGTACGAGAGGCGGCTTCACGGCCGTCACTGCTCGCACGAGACGCGGTCGGACGGCGCCCGCGATCCGCACCACATGCGGTCTCGCGGCCTGCCAAGGCCTCAGCTCGGGCACGACCACCAGCCCCTTTCGCGATCACACACCTGCGTGAGGGACACTTAATCACCAGAACTATGTGCTGATCATGGAGGAGCCACCGGTGGAGTTCGACGTCACGATCGAGATCCCGAAGGGTTCGCGGAACAAGTACGAGGTGGACCACGAGACCGGTCGGATCCGACTGGACCGTCGGCTCTTCACCTCGACCAGTTACCCGGCCGACTACGGCTTCGTCGAGAACACCCTCGGCGAGGACGGCGACCCGCTGGACGCGCTGGTCATCCTGGAGGAGCCGACCTTCCCCGGCTGCCTCATCAAGTGCCGTGCCATCGGCATGTTCCGGATGACCGACGAGGCCGGCGGCGACGACAAGCTGCTGTGCGTCCCGGCGTCCGACCCGCGCGTGGAGCACCTGCGCGACATCCACCACGTGTCGGAGTTCGACCGCCTGGAGATCCAGCACTTCTTCGAGGTCTACAAGGACCTGGAGCCCGGCAAGTCCGTCGAGGGCGCCGACTGGGTCGGCCGCACCGAGGCCGAGGCCGAGATCGAGCGGTCCTACAAGCGATTCGAGGACCAGGGCGGCCACTGAGTCCCCTGCCGTCCACGGGCCGTACGCGCACGCGTGCGGCCCGTCGGCATGTCTGTGCGCATACTGGGGCTGGGAAAGGCGTCGTTCAGGGAGCGTTGCGTCAGTGACGGAAGCGGAGGACCGCAAGCCGCAGTCGGACGAGGCGAGGAGCACGTACGAGTCGGAGATCACGTCCGAGTTCGCGATTCCGGAGGGTCTCGCGGTCCCCAAGGGCACCAAGGGCGGTACGGAGTCGGAGACCACGTCCGAGTTCGCCGTCCCCGACGGGCTGGACGTGGCGCAGACGGCGTCCGGTGAGTCCGAGGGCTCGGCCTTCAGCACACCGCGGACCTACAGCGCCCGCAGCGCCCCGCCCGCCTTCACCCCGCCGGTCGGCGTCCCCCGGGTCAGCCTGACCAAGGACGCCCCCTGGCAGGACCGGATGCGCACGATGCTGCGGATGCCGGTGGCCGAGCGGCCCGCGCTGGAGACGGCGCGCAAGGCCGAGGAGGTCGCGCCCGCCGTCCCGCGCGTGCTCGACCTGACCCTGCGCATCGGCGAACTGCTCCTGGCCGGCGGCGAGGGCGCCGAGGACGTGGAGGCGGCGATGTTCGCGGTCTGCCGCTCCTACGGCCTGGACCGCTGCGAGCCGACCGCCACCTTCACCCTGCTGTCGATCTCGTACCAGCCGTCGCTGGTGGACGGGCCGCTGACCGCCTCGCGGACCGTGCGCCGCCGGGGCACCGACTACACCCGGCTGGCGGCCGTCTTCCAGCTCGTGCACGACCTGAGCGACACCGAGAACCACCTCTCCCTGGAGGAGGCCTACCGGCGGCTCGCGGAGATCCGCCGCAACCGGCACCCGTACCCCACCTGGGTGCTCACCTCGGCCGGCGGGCTGCTCGCGGGCGCCGCCTCCGTGCTCGTCGGCGGTGATCTGCTGGTCTTCGTCGCGGCCGCGCTCGGCGCGATGCTCGGCGACCGGCTGGCCTGGCTGTGCGCGGGGCGCGGGCTGCCGGAGTTCTACCAGTTCACGGTGGCCGCGATGCCCCCCGCCGCCATAGGGGTCGCGCTGACGCTGGCGCACGTCGACGTGAAGGCGTCCGCGGTGATCACCGGTGGGCTGTTCGCACTGCTGCCGGGGCGGGCGCTGGTCGCCGGGGTCCAGGACGGTCTGACCGGCTTCTACATCACCGCGGCCGCACGGCTGCTGGAGGTCATGTACCTGTTCGTCGGCATCGTCGTCGGCGTGCTGGTGGTGCTGTACTTCGGCGTGCAGTTCGGCGCCCAGCTCAACCCCGACACGGCGCTCAGCGTCGCCGAGCGGCCGCTGGTCCAGATCGGCGCGTCCATGCTGCTGTGCCTGACCTTCGCGGTGCTGCTCCAGCAGGAACGATCCACCGTGCTGGCGGTGACCCTGAACGGGGGCGTCGCGTGGTCGGTGTACGGCGCGATGCACTACACCGCCGGCATCTCCCCGGTCGCCTCCACGGCCGTGGCGGCGGGCCTGGTGGGGCTGTTCGGACAGTTGCTGTCCCGGTACCGGTTCGCGTCGGCGCTGCCGTACACGACCGCGGCCGTCGGGCCGCTGCTGCCGGGTTCCGCCACGTACTTCGGGCTGCTGTCGATCGCCCAGAACGAGGTCGACAAGGGCGTGGTGTCGCTGACGAAGGCCGCCGCGCTCGCGATGGCCATCGCCATCGGCGTGAACCTGGGGTCGGAGATCTCCCGGCTGTTCCTGCGGGTGCCGGGCGGAGCCACCGGGGGGCGGCTGGCGGCGAAGCGGACCCGCGGCTTCTGACCACCGCGCGCCCGCCGGCCCCGCCTCCTGCCGGGCCCCGCCCCGCGACAGGGGCTCAGCCCTGGTCGTACGGGTACTGGCCGCCCTGCGGGTAGTCCTGCTGGTAGTCCTGTTGCGAGCCGTAGGGCGGCCGACCGTAGCCCTGGCCCTGGCCCTGGGGGTGCTGCTGGGCATAGGGCTGGGGCTGGGGCTGGCCGTAGGGCTGCTGCTGGGGCTGCCGGCCCTGCCCCTGCCCGTACGGCTGCTGGGGCTGGGCGTACTGCTGGCCGCCGTAACCCTGGCTCTGCGGGTGCTGCTGGGCGTAGGGCTGCCGGGGCCGGTCCTGGTACTGGTCGTAGCCCTGGTCCGCGCCTTGGTCGTAGCCCTGGTCCGTGCCCTGGTCGTAGTACCGATCGTGGCCGGGCTGCTGGTGCTGGTGCTGGCTCTGGTGGGGCCGGTCCGCCGGGGGGATGCGGCGCAGCTGGGTCGTCGCGTCGTCCATGGCCGGGGCCTGCTGCTGGAAGGCCTGCTGCGGGAACTCCGGCTCGGCCGGGGCGTCCGCGGCCGCACGCTTCTCCTTGCGGGCCTTGAGGACCTCGATGATCACCGGGATCACGGAGATGAGCACGATCAGGACGAGGATGGCCTCGACGTTGTTCTTGATGAGGTCGATCTGGCCGAGGAAGTAACCCGCGACCGTCACGCCCGTACCCCACATGGCGCCACCGACCACGTTGTACGTGAGGAACGTGCGGTACTGCATGCGGCCGGCGCCCGCGATGATCGGGGCGAAGGTCCGCACGATCGGCACGAAGCGGGCCAGCACGATGGCCTTGGGACCGTAGTTCTCGACGAACTCGTGGGCCTTCTCCAGGTTCTCCTGCTTGAAGAGCTTGGAGTCGGGCCGGCTGAAGAGCTTCGGCCCGAAGAACTTGCCGATCAGGAAGCCGACCTGGTCGCCGAGGACCGCCGCGGCCACGATCAGCGTGCACACCAGCCACAGCGGCTGCTGGATCCACTTGCCGTCCGCGACCAGCAGACCCGCCGTGAACAGCAGCGAGTCGCCGGGCAGGAAGGCGAACAGACCCGACTCGGCGAAGACGATGACCAGGATGCCGATCAGCCCGAAGGTCGAGATCAGGTAGTCCGGGGTAAGCCACTCAGGGCCGAGGGCGAGGGTAGTCACGGGTTCCGGGCTCCTGAGAAGGGGGAGGGCGGTCGGTGCGGCGGCGGGACCGCCCAAAACTATCAACGCTACGCCACGGGACCAGGTTCCCAGGGCTTCCCACAGGATGCACTGTGTGTCCGTCTGGTCAAAGCTGTGAGCATGGGCATCGATGAATACGGAGGCGGCCAGCAGCCCCAGGCTGCCGTTCTGGTCGTGACCACGAACGACGTACCCGGACACCGCGTCCAGCAGGTCATCGGCGAGGTCTTCGGCCTGACCGTGCGCTCCCGGCACCTGGGCAGCCAGATCGGCGCCGGCCTGAAGTCGATGATCGGCGGTGAGCTCAAGGGGCTCACCAAGACGCTCGTGGCGACCCGCAACCAGGCCATGGAACGGCTGGTGGAGCAGGCCCAGGCGCGTGGCGCCAACGCGGTGCTGGCGTTCCGCTTCGACGTCACGGAGGCGGCGGACGCGGGCACCGAGGTGTGCGCCTACGGGACGGCGGTGGTCCTGGCCCCGGAGTGAGACCGGGCCAGGACCCCGGGCCGCTCAGGCGGTGTGCCGGGCCGCGTTCGCGACGATGGCAGCCCTCAGGTGCTCGGCGAGGCCCGGCCGCATCGCGTCGTAGAAGGCCTTGAAGCGCTCGTCGGCGACGTACATCTCGGCGAGGCCCTGGTGCATGTCGTACGGGCACTCGTAGAACCAGGCGCAGATGTGCAGCCGGTGCTCCTCGGCCATGTCCATGGCGCGCTCGCCGGCCGGTGGTTCGCCGGCGGCCATCAGGGCGGCGTAGCGCTCGCTCCAGTCGGCCACCTCGGCCTTCATGCGTTTCCAGTCGTCCTTGGTGTAGCGGGCGGTACGGCGCTGCGACTCGGCGTACGCGCGCGTGCCGCCCCAGCGCTGCTCCGCCTCCTCGGCGTACTGCTCGGGGTCCTTGTCGCCGAAGACCTCGAACCGTTCCTCGGGTGTCAGGCTGATGCCCATCTCGTTCGCCTCCATGGCGTGTTCCACGGCCGCGGCCATCTTCTGCAGCTTCTCGATCCGGGCGGTCAGCAGGTCGTGCTGCCGGCGCAGGTGGGCGCGCGGGTCCGCGGCCGGGTCGTCGAGCAGGGCGGCGACCTCGTCGAGCGGAAAGCCGAGCTCCCGGTAGAACAGGATCCGCTGGAGCCGGTCGAGGTCGCCCTCGCCGTAGCGCCGGTGGCCCGCGTGGCTGCGCTCGCTGGGCACGAGCAGGCCGATGTCGTCGTAGTGGTGCAGCGTGCGCACCGTGACCCCGGCGAACCCCGCGACCTGTCCCACGGAGTAGCTCACTTTCCGCTCCTTTCGTCGGTACGCGCTCCACGGTGCGTCCTCACGTGACGTGAGGTGCAAGCCTGTTCCCCGTACGGTCCGCCGACCGGCTGCCCGGCGACCGTCCGCCAGGGGCGCGCCCAGCCGTGCGCGCCCCTTCCTCGCACGGCGCGCGCCGCGCAACGCGCCGTGCGTACCGAGACGTGCTCCCCGCTCCATGCGATGCGCGCTCCACAGCCGTGCCCCCGCCCGCCCCACATGCCATGTCCGGGATGTTTGAGGTATTACGTCCGCTTATGGTGATCTCGTGGCCCAGGACTCCGCGCAGCAGGCGCCCGACACCTCTCCCGCGGCCCCGCCGCGCGCCCTGTTACCGCTGATCCTGCCCGCTCTCGCCGTGGGTGTGGTGAGCAGCCTGCTGTTCGTCGGCGTGAGCGTCGCGGCCGAGCAGCTCCAGGGCGTCCTGTGGGAGAACCTCCCCGACTCCCTGGGCATCGGCCGCTACTCGGTGCTGTGGATCTTCGTCATGCTCTTCGCGACCGGCATCGCGGTGGGTCTGGTGGTGTGGAAGGTCCCGGGACACGCCGGACCCGACCCGGCCACCATGGGGCTGAACGCCCCCGCGCTGCCGCCCGTCGTCCTGCCCGGCCTGCTGCTGGCGGCGGCCCTGATGCTGGCCGGCGGGCCGAGCCTCGGCCCCGAGAACCCCATCATCGCCGTCAACGTCGGGCTCGCGGTGTGGCTCGGCCACCGATTCCGGCCCGCGCTGCCGGAGCCGCTGTGGATGGCGCTGGCGGAGGCGGCGACTCTCGGCGCCCTGTTCGGCACCCCGGTGGCCGCCGCCCTGGTCATCTCGGAGGCGCTGGCCGGACAGCGGATCAAGGGCCAGCTGTGGGACAACATCTTCGCGCCGCTGGCCGCCGCCGCGGCGGGCGCCCTGACGACCGACCTGGTCCACCAGGCGACCTTCGACCTTCATCTGCCCCCGATCGCCGAGCCGGACGCGGGCGACGTGCTGTCGGCGATCGTCGTCGCGTCGGCGGCCGCGCTGCTCGGCATGGCCGCGGTCTGCGCCTTCCCCCACCTCCACCGCGCCTTCCAGCGGCTGCGGCACCCGATGCTGATGCTCCCGGCGGGCGGGCTCGTCCTCGGGGCGCTGGGGGCCCTGGGCGGGCCGCTGACGCTCTTCAAGGGGCTGGACCAGATCGCGGAGCTGGCGCACGACCCCGAGGGCTGGTCCGCCGGGCAGTTCGCCATGATGACCGTCGTCAAGCTGGCCGCCCTGACCGTCGCCGCCACCTGCGGCTTCCGCGGCGGCCGGATCTTCCCTGCCGTGTTCGTGGGCACCGCCCTCGGCCTGTGCGCCCACGCCCTGGTGCCCGGTGTCCCGGCCGCCGTCGGCGTGGCGTCGGGCGTGCTGGGCATGCTCCTGGCCATCACCCGGCAGGGCTGGGTGAGCCTGTTCACCGCCGCCGTCCTGGTGGCTTCCCCCGTCATCCTCGCGCTGCTGTGCATCGCCTCGCTGCCGGCCTGGCTGCTGGTGACGGGGCGCCCGCAGATGCAGCTGCACAAGGACGGCACCCCGATCCGCTGAACCGTTTCCCCGTCTGGAGGCTCATCCATGGCTCTGCACAAAGGTCCCGAGAAACAAGAACAGCGGCCGATGTCGGTCAACCCCTTCTTCGGCGAGGCGAACCCCGTCGGCGGCATGACCGAGGCGCCGCCCACGCACCGGCTCCCGAACGCCCCCCTGCCCCCGAACACGGCGTACCAGCTGGTGCACGACGAACTGATGCTGGACGGCAACTCCCGGCTGAACCTGGCCACGTTCGTCACCACCTGGATGGAGCCGCAGGCCGGGGTGCTGATGGGCGAGTGCCGGGACAAGAACATGATCGACAAGGACGAGTACCCGCGCACCGCCGAGCTGGAACGGCGCTGTGTGGCGATGCTCGCCGACCTGTGGAACGCGCCGGACCCGTCGGCCGCCGTGGGCTGTTCGACCACGGGCTCCAGCGAGGCGTGCATGCTCGCCGGGATGGCGCTGAAGCGGCGCTGGACAAAGCGCAACGCCGACCGCTACCCAAGCGCCCGCCCGAACCTCGTCATGGGCGTCAACGTCCAGGTCTGCTGGGACAAGTTCTGCAACTTCTGGGAGGTGGAGCCCCGGCTGGTCCCCATGGAGGGCGACCGCTACCACCTCGATCCGCAGGCCGCGGCCGGGCTGTGCGACGAGAACACCATCGGGGTCGTCGGCATCCTGGGCTCCACCTTCGACGGGTCCTACGAGCCGATCGCCGACCTGTGCGCGGCCCTGGACGCCGTCCAGGAGCGCACCGGCCTCGACATCCCGGTGCACGTCGACGGCGCGTCCGGCGGCATGGTGGCACCCTTCCTCGACCCGGACCTGGTGTGGGACTTCCGCCTGCCGCGGGTGGCCTCGATCAACACCTCGGGGCACAAGTACGGGCTGGTCTACCCGGGCGTCGGCTGGGCCCTGTGGCGCGACAAGGAGGTCCTCCCCGAGGAACTGGTCTTCCGCGTCAACTACCTGGGCGGCGACATGCCGACCTTCGCCCTGAACTTCTCCCGGCCCGGCGCCCAGGTCGTCGCGCAGTACTACACGTTCCTGCGGCTGGGCCGCGAGGGTTACCAGGCCGTGCAGCAGAGCACCCGGGACGTGGCCACCGGCCTCTCAGCGCGCGTGGCGGAGCTCGGCGACTTCCGGCTGCTGACCCACGGCGACCAACTGCCCGTCTTCGCCTTCACCACCGCCGACGACGTCAAGGCGTACGACGTCTTCGACGTCTCCCGGCGGCTGCGCGAACACGGCTGGCTGGTGCCCGCCTACACCTTCCCGCCCAACCGCGAGGACCTGTCGGTGATCCGGGTCGTGTGCCGCAACGGCTTCTCGGCGGACCTCGCCGAACTGTTCCTGGAGGACCTGAACCGCCTCCTGCCGGACCTGCGCCGGCAGCCGCATCCGCTGACGCGGGACAAGGACCGGGCGACCGGGTTCCACCACTGACCGGGGCCGACGGCCGGGTTCCACCACTGACCCGGGTCGGGCGACCGGGCTCCACCACTGACCCGGGTCGGGCGACCGGGCTCCACCACAGCCCCGGGGCCCGGCGGCCGGAGTGGTCCCGCCGCCCGGCCCGGGATCCGGCGGGCTCAGCCCCAGGACGCGCCCTGCTCCTGCGCCACCAGTTCGAACGCCGTCTTCCCGTCCAGCGACTCCCGGATGATGTCGGCGTGACCGGCGTGCCGGGCGGTCTCGCGGATCAGGTGCAGGGCCAGCCAGCGCATGGAGACCCGGCCCTCCGGCGGGAACCAGGGGTCGGCGGGGAGGCCGAAGGTGTCGTCGAGGCTCGGCACCGACCGCAGGAACCTCTCCGTCTCCGCGGCGACCCCCTCCCAGTACGCGAGCTGCCCGGCCACGGTCTCGCCGTCGGCCAGCGCGAAGCACTCGTGCCAGTTGGACTCGTCGCGCTTCACCGCGGGCGCCTCGCCCTTGGCCCGGGCGACCCAGCCCTGCTCGACCTCGGCGACGTGCTTGACCAGACCGGCCAGCGACAGCTCACTCGCGCTGGGGCGGGAGTCCGCCTGCTCCTCGGTCAGCCCGAGCACCGACCGCCGGATGCCGCCGCGCTGCTCCGCCAGGAAGGAGAGCAGTGCTCCGCGCTCGTCGCCCTGCGCCTCGGCTCGCACGTGAGTGACCATGACCGGCTGCCTTTCCTCGGTGCGGCGGGGAACCTCTCCCCGCCCGACACCGACGAAGCTACGAGCCAATGCGGTCAGCTTCTGTCCTCGATACCCCGACCCGGCCGAGAAAGGCCCGGGAACCACCGGGAAGCACCAGCCCCTGGAGCGGATCAGGTGATCAGGCCTAGAAGGGGAACGTGCTGCGCCCGTGCTGCACCGAGATCCACTTCAGGGTGGTGAAGGCGTCCAGCGTGGTCTCGCCGTTCAGCCGGCCGATCCCGGAGTGCTTCTCGCCGCCGAAGGGGACGAGCGGCTCGTCGTGGATGGTGCCGTCGTTCACATGGAACATGCCGGTGTCGACCCGCTTGGCGAAGGTGACGCCCCGCTCCACGTCGGCCGTGTGGACGGCGCCGCTCAGACCGTAGGGCGTGTCGTTGACGATGCGGATCGCCTCGTCCTCGCCGTCGAACGGGACCAGCAGGGCGACCGGGCCGAAGATCTCCTTGTGCAGGAGGGAGGAGTCGGCGGGCACGTCCGTGAGGACGGAGGGCTCCACCAGGTTGTCGGTCGTCCCACCGCGTACGAGGACCGTGGCGCCCTCGGCGACGGCCTGGTCGACGGCGGCGGAGATGGCGTGCGCCTGGAGGGAGTTGATGACCGGGCCGATGACCGTCTGCGGATCGCTCGGGTCGCCGGTCTTCAGGGTGCGCACCTTGGCGACGAACTTCTCGGTGAACTCCTCCGCGACCGAGCGGTCCACCAGGACCCGGTTGGCGGCCATGCAGACCTGCCCCTGGTCGACGTACCGGCTGAAGACGGCCGCGTCGACCGCGTAGTCGATGTCGGCGTCGTCGAGGACCACCAGGGCGCTGTTGCCGCCGAGTTCGAGGACCGTGCGCTTGAGCTGGGCGGCGCAGACGGTGGCGATGTGACGGCCGACCTTGTCGGAGCCGGTGAAGGAGATGACCTTCGGGACCGGGTGCTCGATGAAGGCGTCCCCGATCTCGGCGATGTCCGTCAGGACGACGTTCAGCAGACCGCTCGGCAGGCCCGCGTCCTCGAAGATCTTCGCGATCAGCGTGCCGCCGACGACCGGGGTGTCCTGGTGCGGCTTGAGGACGACCGCGTTGCCGAGGGCGAGCGCGGCGGCGACCGGCTTGATGGACAGCAGGAAGGGGAAGTTGAAGGGGCTGATGACGCCCACGACACCGACGGGGACGCGGTAGAGACGGTTCTCCTTGCCGTCCACCGGGGAGGGCAGCAGCCGGCCCTCGGAGCGCAGCGCCAGCTGGGCCGCCTCGCGCAGGAACTCCTTGGCGAGATGGAGCTCGAACCGGGCCTTGAGCCGGGTGCCGCCCAGCTCGGCGGTGATCGCCTCGGTGATCTCCTGCTCGCGCTCCTCGACCAGTCTGAGCGCCCGGTCGAATATGTCCCGGCGGGCGTACGGGTTGATCTCGGCCCATGCTCTCTGGGCCCTGGCGGCCGCGCGATAGGCCTGATCGACCTCGTCGATGGTGGCTATGGTGATCGAGGCCAGCTTCTCGCCGTCGTAGGGGTTGAAGTCGATGATGTCCCAGGAGCCGGTACCGGGGCGCCACTCGCCGTCGATGTACTGCATGGCCAGGTCGGTGAAGCAGGACGCCATGTGATCCTCAATCCCCTTGCCGCCGAAGCAGTCGAGGCAGACACCCGGTCAACCCCCGATCGACTGTTGGTCTGATCACACGTCATCGTACGTGCGAAGCAGGCGAGTTGGAGCGGCCGGAACGGGAAACGCAAGACCGCACGACAAGGTCGAGGGTTATCCCTACGCCGCGCCGGAACGCCCCGGGACGGCCGGAATCCGACGGCGTGGCCCGGGGTCTGTCCGGCGGACAGCCCTCAGGAGAGCTGCAGCAGCCCCCGCAGCAGATCCCGGCTCTCGTCCGGGCCGGGGCTGTCCTGCTGGAGTTCCTTCAGCGCGTGCTCGTACTGGGCGACGTCCTCGCGCTTGTCCAGATACAGCGCACTGGTCAGCTGCTCCAGATAGACGACGTCCGACAGATCGGACTCGGGGAAGCTGAGGATCGTGAAGGCGCCGGACTCGCCGGAGTGCCCGCCGAGGCCGAACGGCATGATCTGGAGCCGCACGTTGGACCGCTCGGAGATCTCGATGAGGTGCTGGAGCTGGTCGCGCATGACCTCGCGGTCGCCGTAGGGGCGGCGCAGGGCGGCCTCGTCCAGGACGATGTGGAAGTCGGGGGCGTTCTCGGAGAAGAGGTATTTCTGCCGCTCCAGGCGCAGCGTCACCCGCCGTTCGACGTCGGCCTCGCTCGCGCCCTTCATACCGCGCCGCACGACCGCGCGGGCGTACGCCTCGGTCTGGAGCAGGCCGTGCACGAACTGCACCTCGTAGGCGCGGATCGCGGACGCGGCACCCTCCAGGCCCACATAGGTGGGGAACCAGCTGGGCAGCACGTCCGAGTAACTGTGCCACCAGCCGGCGACGTTGGCCTCGCGGGCGAGGGCGACGAGCGAGGAGCGCTCCGCCTCGTCCGTGATGCCGTACAGCGTCAGCAGGTCCTCGACGTCCCGCGTCTTGAAGCTCACCCGGCCCAACTCCATCCGGCTGATCTTGGACTCGGAAGCGCGGATGGAGTAGCCCGCGGCCTCGCGGGTGATCCCGCGCGACTCGCGCAGCCGCCTGAGTTGCGAGCCGAGCAGCATGCGCCGCACCACCGATCCTGGCTCTCCCGCGCTCACGTTCGCCAGCCTCCCCAACGTCCTTAGGCGCCGAAGTCTGCCACTAAAACACTCCGAGCAGTACTCGCCCGATTACAGAGACGGAAAGAAGGCAACCCATGCGCACAGGAAGGAGCAAGCAAAGGACAGACGACGGTAGGGACAGGCCGAGAAGATGGCGGAAAAAATGGCCAAGAAGCGGTACGGGCGGGTCCAATTCGGTCACGTGCACGTGCATCTGCCCTTGCATCTGCTGTGCGCATCCGAAACCATGGTCCCGCGCCACCGCTGCATCGCAACGACCGCGAATTCCCGGGAGTGCCTCGCATGGGGACGAATGGATCGACCATGCTCGAGCCGTTACGGCAGGGCCTTCCGCCGCTGGATCCCGCGGCCGTGTCCAGCGCCGCCTCCTGCGCTCTTCCCGCCCGTTACGAGGCGGTGCGCGAGGCCAGACGCTTCACGCGCAGAACCCTCGACCAGTGGGCGATAGACGAACGCTTCGACGACATCTGCCTGGTCGTCTCCGAACTGGTCACCAACGCCCTGCGTCACGCCCTGCCGAACGGCACCGCCTGCGACCCGGAACAGCAGCCGCCCGTACGCCTGCACCTGATGCGCTGGACCGAGCGACTGGTGTGCGCGGTGCGCGATCCCAGCCACGAGAGCCCCGCGACCCGTCCGGCGGACGACTTCTCGGCGGAGTCGGGCCGCGGTCTGTTCCTGGTGGACTCCTTCAGCGACGGCTGGGGCTGGCATCCGCTGGCGGGCACGCTCAACGGCAAGGTGGTCTGGGCGCTGTTCCATCTGCCGCCCCCGGCGGAATGACGAACCGCGGCGCTTCTTGGCGCCGCGGTTCTACGCGCGTTACGTACGCTATGCGCGTTACGGGTCCTACTTGCGTCATGGGTGTCGCGAAGGGGGCACAGCCCCGGCCGCTCCCGGCCGACCCGGACCGTCAGCCGGCGATCAGATGGTCGAACTCGCCGTCCTTGATGCCGAGCAGCATCGCCTCGATCTCGGCCCGCGTGTAGACGAGAGCGGGACCGTCCGGAAACCGCGAGTTCCGCACCGCCACATCACCGCCAGGCAGCCGGGCGAACTCCACGCAGGAGCCCTGCGAGTTGCTGTGTCGGCTCTTCTGCCAGGCCACCCCGTGCAACTGTGTGGCCGCCATGCCGTTGTACACGTCGTACCCCCCGTCAACATCGTGGTCCACAGGTCGCTCCCAGGTGGTGCACTGGCTGGTGTGGCCAATTGATGCAGTAGTCAACAGCCCTGGATCATAGCCGTGTTCATGTGCAGATGCATGGGCAGATGCACGTGCACGCGGGGTGTTCCCGCGATTACAGCTTTGACGACCCCTTTACCGAAGCCGTTACGGCGTCTGCCCCGAAGCCGGCGGGGCATGCGCACGTGCACTAGAGACAGACGCGCGGCGGCGCCCCCGTGTTCCACCATCGACATGATCGTCCGATGGGCAGGATGACGGATCGGTATCGGTCCTGCGGACGGGCATCGTCCGTTCCCTGGCGTAGATGTGGTGTTCCGCTTCTACGACACCGGGACCGTACGCCCTCGACGCCAGGCCCGGGCGCGCGGCGGCCGGAACCACTGGTCCCCGCGGATGACCGGGGAGTCCTCCCCCGGTGCGGGACAAGGCATCGGATCCGGCGCGGAACCGGAGTCCGCTCTTCGCCGGATGCGTGACCGTCCGGCACGCGGACACCGCTGGACGCAGGTCCCGGATCCCCTCCGGCAGTCGGGTGTGGCAACGGTACGTCGACCGGCGGTGCCGCCTCGGAGGGCGCGTCGGAGGCGCGCCGCAGGGCATCGCCTTCCGGCCGTGGGGGTCCCACGGTTTCGGCCATGGAGGCGGAGGTTCCACGCCATGGCTGCGGCCGAAAAGGCCTGTCCTGAAGGCCTCCTGATAGCTTGCTGCGGTCCTCCCGGCCCGCGGGCCGGCCCGCTTACCGCTTGGGAGTTTCCAGTGACTTCGGCGACCTTCTCCCGGCCTTCGCGCGGTGCGGCGCGCGGGGCCTCCCGCCGGCGGATGCGGCTCACCGCCCTGGGCGCCGGGCTCACGGGGGTGCTCGCGCTGAGCGCGTGCGGCGGTGGCGGTGCCACGGACGAGTCCTCGGCGAGCCCGGCGCCCACGGCCACGGCCACGGCGGACACCGGGGGCACCGGCAGGGCGACCGCGGCCGCCGACTCCCTGGAGGGCAGCTGGCTCGCCACGACCGACGGTCAGGCCGTGGCCCTGGTCATCACCGGCAAGCAGGCGGGCCTCTTCGCCACCGGCGGCAGTGTGTGCAGCGGCACCGCGGGCGAGGAGGCCGGGATGCTGATGATCCACCTCAAGTGCACGGACGGCAGCAGCAAGCGGGCCACGGGAATGGTCGACTCCGTCAACAGGACGACGCTGAAGGTCACCTGGCAGGGAGAACTCGGCAAGGAGACTTACACCAGGTCGGAGGGCGGACAGCTGCCCTCGGGGCTGCCCACGGCGAACCTGGGGTCCTGAGCAAAAACGGGGTCGCGCGACAGGACCACCGGTCCATGCGTGATGATCCAGGGGCACCGACACGACCTCAGGGGAACTCATGCGCGCCTTGCCCATCACTGTCACCGCCCTCGCCGCGGCACTGCTGCTCACCGCGTGCGACGGCGGCGGCGGCACCAGTGACGAGAAGACCGCCGGTGGTGGCGCCGCCGGCAACGCGTGCGCGATCGGCAAGGTCGGCCTGGAGGTCGGCCCGGTCAACGCCGCCCCGGCCGCCGGGGACACCGGCAACGTCTCCGTCACCGTGACCAACACCGGATCCGAGTGCACGCTGAACGGCTTCCCGGCCGTCGCCCTCGAGGCCGGCAGCGCCTCCGCCGACGTCCCGAAGGACGAGGCCGCGCAGGCGCAGAAGCTGCCCCTCGCCAAGGACGCGACCGCCTCCTTCACCCTCACCTATGTGCGGGGCGAGGCGGGCGGCGCCAAGAGCTTCGCGGCCGACAGCCTGAAGTTCAGCCTGCCCGGCGCCGACACCACCCACAGCTTCGACTGGACGTACGGCGATGTCGCGCTGAAGGCCGGCACGGACAAGCCGGACGTCTCGGTGAGCGCCTTCCAGCAGGCCGGCGACTGACGGCGGCGGAGGGCGACTGACGGCGGCGGACGGACGACGGCAGCAGACAGGGGGCGACGGCGGCCGGTCGACGGCAGCGGACGAAGGACGACGGCGGCCGGTCGGCGGCCGTCGTCGGGTCAGGGCAGCCGGGGACGGGAGCCCATCCGGGCCCGGTCGGCCGCCTCCCTGCCCTCGGTCCAGCCCGCCTCGTCGCTCACCCCGCGCAGCCGGGTCGTCACCGTCTGCGGGAACATGCGGTCCATGGCCGAGGAGACCGCGACCTCGCGGGAGGCGAGGACGGGCAGCAGGTCGTCCGTCACCTGCGTCTTCGCCGCGACCGTCAGACGGCTGCCGATGCGATGGGCGTACGCGGCGAGGAACGACTGCCGGAACGTCTTGGTCCGCTTGCGGCCGCCGGCACGCTGGGCCGCCTCCGCCCGGGTCATCGCCGTCGTGGCCTGCACGAGCAGTGAGGTGTAGAGGAGTTCGACCGCCTCCAGGTCGGCCTCGAAGCCGACGACCGTGGAGAAGCCGAGAGGTTCGTTCCACACCGCCCGGCAGTGGTTCGCGCCGGCGACCGCGTCCAGCAGCACCGCCTTGGCCTGCTCGTACGGCGGCTCGACCCCGATCCGGCAGGCGCCGGGGGCGTCCGGGGCCGGCGCACGGGCGGCGAGCAGCGCCTCGTCCACGCTGTGCCGGGCCATGAGCTCCTGCGCCTTGGCGCTCAGCGCCTCCGCCTCCTCCGGGAACCCGGTCGCCTCCGCCTTGGCCAGCAGCGCACGGATCCGGCCGAGCATCCGGGTGTCGGACCCGGTCCCGGCCTGCCGCCGCACGGGCTGCGCCAGCGGCTCCAGCGTGGGCAGCCGCAGCAGCAGGCGGTACAGCTCCAGGACCGCGCCGGCCCGCGAGAAGCGGTCGGCGCCGGGCGGCGCGCCGATCTCGGCCAGTTCGTCCAGCTGCGCCGCCCAGCGGGGACCGCGCGGACCGTCCGCGGGCGCCTGCGCCCGGATCAGCGCCACGCACAGGCGCAGGTGCACGTCGTCCAGCTCGCGGCGCACGTAGCGGACGAGGTCGGCGGGCTGCCAGCCTCGCCGCCAGGCCGCCGCCACGAACTCCCTGCCCCGGGCGTCGAGTTCGGCGTCGGCCGTGGGGTCCGACGCGAGCAGCGAGGCGCCGGTGTCGAGGGCGGTGTCGGTGGCGTCGTAGAGGGCGGCCTCGAAGGCACGCTCGACGGTGCTGGTCGTACGGCTCACCCGTCGATCGTGCCACGAGGTCCCGGGACGCCGAAGCCGCCCGTGTCTCAGCCCCCGAAACCCGGTCGCCCGGGGCTCCGCACGGGTTCCAGCATGACGGCCATGGTGGACACATCCCTGTACGCGGCGTTCCTCGTCACCGCTTTCGCGCTCTGCGTCACCCCCGGCCCCGACATGATGTTCATCGTCGCGATGGGCGGGCGGGGCGGTCCCACGGCCGGGGTGCTGGCCGCCTGCGGGGTCGCCTGCGCCATGCTCGTGCACTCGGCGGCCGCGGCGCTCGGCCTGTCGGCGCTGTTCGCGGCGCTGCCGGTGCTCTACCACGTGCTGCGCTGGGCGGGCGCGGGCTATCTGCTGTATCTGGCCGTGAAGGCGTTCCGGGACCGGTCGCTGCCGGGCACGGCGGGCACGGCGGGCACGGCGGGCGCGCCCGCCGGACCCGACCTGCGGCGCGCGTTCTGGCAGGGCGCCGTCACCAACCTGCTCAACCCCAAGGTGATCCTGTTCAACATCGCCTTCCTCCCTCAGTTCGTGGATCCGAGGCTGGGCCACGTGCCGGAGCAGCTCCTGGTGCTCGGCCTGACCATCGTGACGATGGGCTTCGCGGTGGACAGCTCGGTCGGGCTGCTGTCCGGGAAGCTGTCGGCACTGCTGCGCCGCAGCCGCCGGGTGGCACGCGGACTCGACGTGTTCAGCGGGACGGTCTTCACGGCGCTGGCGCTGCGGCTTGCCACCTCGCCCCAATGACCTCTCGGTTGTCAACCTTAGGTTGACACCCTTCTCGTGTCAACCTAAGGTTGACACATGTCGACGCAACCGACCATCACGTCATCCGTACGTCTCGACGACCTCATCTCCGCGATCAAGAAGGTCCACGCGGAACCCCTCGAACAGCTCCAGGACGCGGTGCTCGCCGGCGAGTACCTGGGCGAGGTCGCCGACCATCTGATCGGCCACTTCGTGGACCAGGCGCGCCGCTCGGGCGCCTCCTGGACGGACATCGGCAAGAGCATGGGCGTCACCCGGCAGGCGGCGCAGAAGCGGTTCGTGCCGAAGGAGTCGACCGACCTCGACCCCAGCCAGGGCTTCAACCGGTACACCCCGCGCGCCCGCAACGTGGTCATGGCCTCCCACAACGAGGCCAAGGCCGCGGGCGGCGCCGAGGGTCTGCCCGAGCACCTCGTCCTCGGTCTGCTCGCCGAGCCCGAGGGACTCGGCGCACGGGCGATCACCGCGCAGGGCGTCTCCCTGGACGCGGTCCGCGAGGCCGCGGCGGCCGCGCTCCCGCCGGCCGCCGAAGACGCCCCGGAGCTGATCCCCTACGGCCCCGCCGCCAAGAAGGCACTGGAACTCACCTTCCGCGAGGCCCTCCGCCTCGGCCACAACTACGTCGGCACCGAGCACATCCTGCTCGCCCTGCTGGAGTTCGAGAACGGCGAGGGCGTGCTGAGCGGGCTCGGCATCGACAAGGCCCGGTCCGAGGCGTTCGTCGTGGAGCTGCTGGAGACGATGCGGCTGGACCACGAGCGGTTGCAGTCCCAGTCCCAGTCCCAGGACGAGGAGCGGGAGGAGGAGCGGGAGGAGGAGCGGTAGCCCGGCGGAAACCGCAGGTCGGGGCCGTTGTCAGAGGCTCCTGCGAGACTCGTTGCATGGCCGACCGGTGGGCGCTCGCTCCGACCGAGGACGGTGGCGTGGAGATCGCCCCCCTCGGTCCGGACGGGCTGCCCGCCGCGCCGGTGGTGCGGGAGCCGGACCTCGCCGAGGCCGTACGCCGCAGGCCGGACGTCTTCCGCTGGGTGTGGCGCGCCACCGCCGAGGTGTACCCGCGGCTGCTCGCCAGTGGGGTGCGGGTCGAGCGGTGCTACGACATCGAGGACGCCGAGACCCTCCTCCTCGGCCACGAGGGCCGTTACGGCGAACCCCGGTCGGCGGCCGCCGCCCTCGCCCGGCTGCGCGACCGTCCGGTACCGCCCGATCCGCGTCAGCGGTCCGCGGAGCCCGGCGCGCAGTCCCCGCTGTTCGAACCGCAGGGCACCCGGCTGCCGCTGACGGACCTCGTCGAGGTCTACGCCGAGCAGCAGCGGCGGCACGACCGGTCCGCCCGCCCCGACCGGCTGCGGCTGCTGACGTCCGCGGAGTCGGCGGGGATGCTGGTGGCGGCCGAGATGAACCGCGCGGGACTGCCGTGGAGCGCGGACGTGCACCGCGAGGTCCTGCGCGAACTGCTCGGCGAGCGCTACACCGGCGGCGGGGAGCCCCGGCGCCTGGCCGAGCTCGCCGACGAGGTGTCGGCGGCGTTCGGCCGCCGGGTGCGGCCCGATCTGCCCGCCGATGTCGTCAAGGCCTTCGCCCAGGCCGGCATCAAGGTCAGGTCGACCCGGCGGTGGGAGATCGAGTCCCTCGACCACCCGGCCGTGAAGCCGCTGATCGAGTACAAGAAGCTGTACCGCATCTGGGTCGCGCACGGCTGGTCCTGGCTCCAGGACTGGGTGCGGGACGGGCGGTTCCGGCCGGAGTTCCTCGCGGGCGGGACGGTCACCGGGCGCTGGGTGACCAACGGCGGCGGCGCCCTGCAGATCCCCAAGGTCATCCGGCGTGCCGTCGTCGCCGATCCCGGCTGGCGGCTCGTCGTCGCGGACGTCGACCAGATGGAACCGCGAGTGCTCGCCGCGATCTCCCGTGACCCCGGCCTGATGGAGGTGGCCGCCCGGGAGGACGACCTGTACCAGTCCGTCTCCGACCGCGCCTTCTCCGGCGACCGCGGCCAGGCCAAACTCGCCGTGCTCGGCGCGGTCTACGGCCAGACCTCCGGGGACGGCCTGAAGAACCTCGCCGCCCTCAGACGCCGCTTCCCCAGAGCGGTGGCGTACGTCGACGACGCGGCGCAGGCCGGCCAGGAGGGCCGGCTGGTGCGGACGTGGCTGGGGCGCACCTGTCCGCCCGCGGCCGGGGCCGGCGACGAAGGAGCGGAGGAGGCGGGGATGCCGCAGGAGGAGCCGGCCGGGCAGCCCGCCGAGCAGGGCTGGATGCCGGGATACGCCTCTACCGACGCCCGCGCCCGCGGCCGCTTCGCCCGCAACTTCGTCGTCCAGGGCAGCGCGGCCGACTGGACCCTGCTGTTGCTGGCCGCGCTGCGGCGGACCTGTGCCGCCATGGCGGCCGAGCTGGTCTTCTTCCAGCACGACGAGGTGATCGTGCACTGTCCGGCGCACGAGGCCGACACGGTCGTGGCGGCCATCCGGGAGGCGGCGGACCTCGCGGGACGGCTGACGTTCGGGGACACCCCGGTACGGTTCCCGTTCACGACGGCGGTGGTGCAGTGCTATGCCGACGCGAAGTGAACGGCCGCGGTCCGCTGCCCGGCGGGCGGCCGGGCAGGGCGTTCTTCGGACACGCGGAGGACGGCTGGATCGGCGCACGGGGGACGGCTGAATCAGCGGGGTCCGGCGAGCAGCGCCACGAGTTCCGCCACGACCGCCTCCTCGTCCGTCCCGTCCAGGGCCGCAAGGGCCGCGCGCCACTCCTCGTACGCCTCCTCGACACGTCCCCGCTCCCGGAGCAGCAGGCCGAGCTGGTGCCGGGCGAGCCCGCCGGTGTAGCGGTCGGCGCGGGCGTCCGCGCGGCGCAGCAGCTCGGCGCACTCACGGGCGGCGGGGCCGCCGCGCCCGAGCAGCCGCAGGGTGCGCACCAGGCCGAGCCTGGTCTGGGACTCGCCGTGCCAGTCGCCGTGGCCGCCGCGGATGCGCCGGCTCTCCTCGAAGTGCGGCAGCGCGGCGGCCGGTTCGCCCAGGGTCAGATGGGCGTAGCCGATATTGCAGTGCGCCGAGTGCTGCAGGATGACGGCGCCGATCTCGTCGCCGAGGGCGAGGGAGCGCCGGTGCTGCTCGATCGCGGCCCGGGGGTCGGTGTGCTCGTACAGATTGCCCAGGTGGCTGTGGGTGACGGCCTCGCCGTACGGGTCGTTCAGCTGCCGCGAGTACTCCAGGCTCTGCCGCAGCGCCGCGCCGGACTCCTCGTACCGGCCGAGCCCTTCGAGCAGCAGACCCCGGTTGTTGAGGCAGCGCCGGATCCGGGAGAGCCGCTCCAGTCGGCGCCAGAGGGCCAGGGCGCGGTCGTTGAGGGCCAGCGCGTCCTTCTGGCGGCCGGTCAGAAAGTGCAGGGCGGCGAGGTCGCCCAGCGCGTGGGCCTCGGCCGCCTCGTCCCCGAGCCGGCGCGCCGCGGCGAGCGCGGCCCGCCCCAGCACCTCCATCTCGGCGCATCGACCACTGCGCTGGACGTAGGGGAACAGGAGCCGCGCGAGAGTGGAGACATGGGCGGCGGTGACGGCATCGGCCGTGTCCGCCGGGTGGCGCCGTACGAGCGCGACGACGTTCTCCAGTTCCAGGTCGCCCCAGGCGAAGGCCTCCTCGGGGCTGCCGAAGGGCGCCACCTCGTGGGCCGGATGCCCGGGCGGCTGGGACGGGGTCGGACAGCGGCGGTCGTCCTGCTCGTAGCCGGGCTCCACGATCGCGGTGAGGACCCGGTCGGCGACGGCGGCGTACCAGCGCAGGGCGAGGACGGCGGGCGCGGGTCCGCCCCCGGCGTGCGGGCCGGGATCCTTGTCGGCCAGTTCACGGGCGAAGTCGCGCACCAGGTCGTGGGGGGCGTAGCGGCCGTACGCCGTCTCCTCCAGGAGCGCCACGTCGACCAGGCGGTCGAGGGCGGCCTCGGCACGGCGTTCGTCGGTGCCGGTCAGCCGGGCGAGCAGGGGCGCGCCGTACACAGGCAGGTCGAGCGCGCCGATGCGGCGCAGTGCGCGGGCCGCGTCCCGGTCGGTCTCGCGCTCGGAGGCGGCGAGCGCGTCGTGCGCGACGGCCAGGGAGCGGCGGACGCTCAGATCGTCGTACTCCAGATGGTGCAGCCGTCCCGTGGCGGCCAGCTGACCGGCGAGGACGTCCGGGGTGAGGGCCCGACGGGCGGCCAGCCGGGCGGCGACGACCCGCAGGGCGAGCGGGAGCCGGCCGGTGAGCTCGACGAGCGGGTGGGTGGCGTCGAGGCCGTCGCGGCCGGAGACCGAGCGCAGCAGCGCCGCGCTGTCCTGCCCGGAGAGCGGGCCGAGCGGGAAACGGCGGGCGCCGTCGAGGGCGGTCAGCGGGGACCGGCTGGTGACGATCACCGCGCAGCCGGGGCCGGCCGGCAACAGCGGGCGTATCTGCGCGGCGTGCGCGGCGTCGTCCAGCACCATCAGCGTGCGCGTCGGCGCGAGCAGGGAGCGCAGCAACGCGGTGGCCGCGTCCTGGTGTTCGGGGATGTGCCGGAGGTCGGCGCCGAGGTCGCGCAGCAGCGCGGTCAGCGCCTGGGCGGGGGTGAGCGGGGTCATGCCCGGGGTGGCACCGTGCAGGTTGATGTACAGCTGGCCGTCGGGGAAGCGGTCCCGCAGGCCGTGCGCGACATGCAGGGCGAGGGCACTCTTGCCGACCCCGGCCATGCCGCTGACGACGGCCAGCGGGAGCGGGAGGGAAGAGAAGCCGGAAGCGCCGTCCCTGGCATCCGTACCATGCGTGCCGTCCGTGCCGTGCGTGCCGTCCGCGCCGGGCGGGTCGGCTGCCAGGGTCCGCCGCAGGGTCTCCAGGACATCGAGGCGTCCGGTGAAGTGGGCGGGTGCGGGCGGCAGTTGGGCGGGCCGGGGTGCGCGCGGGACGCTTTCACCGGGGGTGCGCGGGGCGCTTTCGGGAGACGCGTGCGGGGCGTGCGGGGCGCCTTCGGCAGACACGTGCGGGGCGCCTTCGGCCAGGGTGTGCGGGGGTGGGGTGTCCGTCTCGCCCGGCACGGCCGGAACGGTCCGCGCCGCCGGAACCGTCCGCGTTGCCGGACCGGTCCGCACGGCCGGTGCGCCCGGTGCCCGCGGGGCAGGAGACACGCAAGGTGTGGCGGACACGCAAGGTGCGGTGGGTGCCGCGGGCGCCGCGGGTGCCGCGGGCACGGTGCGCGGCACCGCAGACGCAGCGGGTGCGGAAGGCGCCGCAGGGGCGGTGAGTGCGCCGGGCGCGCCCCTCAGCACCTCCACATGCGCCTCGCGCACGCCTGGGCCCGGTTCGACGCCGAGCTCCCCGATGAGACGGCTGCGCAGATCGCGGTGGACGGCGAGGGCCTCGGCCCGGCGGCCGGTGCGGTGCAGGGCGAGCATCAGCTGGCGGTGGTACGACTCCCGCAGCGGGTGCTCGGCGGCCAGCGCGGCCAGCTCCGGCACCAGGGCGCCGAGCCGGCTGCCGCCCACGGCGAGCTCGGCGTCGTAACGCCAGTCCTCCAGGAGCAGCCGCGCCTCCTTCAGCCGCTGGACGAAGGCGTACCCGCCCACCTCGGACGGCAGCCCGCTCAACGGGGTGCCCCGCCACAGCGCGAGCGCGGCCAGGCACTCGCGTACGACCAGTTCCCAGTCGCGGGCGGCATGCGCGCCGCGGGCCACGGCGAGGTGTCGCTCGAACACATGGACGTCCAGTTCGCCCTCGGCGACGCGCAGCACATATCCGGGCGGCGTCGCACGCAGCCGTTCCGGGTCGTCGAGCAGCCGGCGCAGCCGGGTCACATGGTTGTGCAGCGAGGCCTGTGCGGAGGCGGGCGGCGCGCCGCCCCACAGCGTGTCCTTGAGCGACCCGACCGAGACGACGCGGCCGGCCTCCAGCAGCAGCGCGGCCAGCAGTGTCCGCACCTTGGGACTGCCGACGGCACGGACATCGGGGGTGCCACAGGCGTCACGGGCGTCGCGGACACCCCAGGCGTCACGGGCATCACGGGCACCACAGGCGTCACGAGCGCCACAAGCATCACGAGCACCGCAGGCGTCACGGGTGCCGCAGGCGTCGTACAGAACAGGCGGTCCCAGCAGTCCGAACCGCAGCGCGCACCCCATCACGCCGCTCACTGCACCTTCCCGCACGCCTGTCCGCTCGCGCCCTCCGGCGGAATCGGCGCACGGCCGATTCTCGCCCCTGCACGACAGGATCCCGCCACTGCGCCGCGCCACTCCGCCGCGGCGGTCCGACCGCCGATGCCCACGTGGCACGGCCGGTCCGCCCGCACCGCCCATCGCTTTCAAGCCGGTCGAGCGGCGGCGACGGAGCAGACCGTTGGCCACATGTTAGCGATCTGTTGGCCAGTCCTGATGTGATCAATACATCGGATCCGGCCCCGACGGCGCACGCGTCGACGACGCGGAACTCGGGGGAGTGTCGCCGCCCCGGCCGGGTCCGGGAACGCGAGGGGTCCCGGTCGTCAGAGGTGAACGACCGGGACCCTGTCCGCGTTCTCAGATGACCGGCGGCCGCCCCAGTCGGGTCAGCCGCCAGACGGTCCGCCAGCGCATGGGCCGGCGTTCCCCGGCCGGCTCGCGCAACCCTTCCACGAAGCCGCCGAACCAGGCCCGCAGTCCGCCGGCCGACCGGGTACGCAGCAGGGTGACCAGGATCCACACCCCCAGGTGCACGGGGATGAGCGGCAGGGGCAGCCTGCGCCGGACCAGCCACACCCGGTTGCGGGCGGTCACCCGGTAGTAGATGGCGTGCCGGGCGGGCGAGGTCTTCGGGTGCTGGAGCAGCAGTTCGGGTGCGTAGAGGATGTGCCAGCCGGAGTCGGCGGCCCGCCAGGCCAGGTCGGTCTCCTCGTGCGCGAAGAAGAACGCGGCCGGCCAGTCGCCGGTCTGCGCCAGCATCGCCATGCTCAGGGCGTGTCCGCCGCCGAGGAATCCGGTCACGTACCCGCCCCGCATCGGGTCGGCCGCCCCGGCCCGTGGCACATGCCGCCGCTGCGTCTCGCCGTGCTCGTCGGCGATGCGGAAGCCGACGATGCCCAGCCGCGGGTCGGCGGCGTACAGCTCCCGCACCCGGCTCAGCACGTCGGCGTCGACGAGCAGCCCGTCGTCGTCGAGCTCCACCACGACGTCGATGTCACCGAACTCGCGCAGCCGGGCGAGGGCGACGTTGCGGCCGCCCGGACAGCCGAGGTTCTCACTCTCCTCGACGACCGTGACCTCACCGGGCAGCGCCAGCCGGTGCGCGAACTCGGGCAGCCGGCAGCCGTTGCCGACGATCACGATCCGGGCGGGCGCAAGGTCCTGCTTGGCCACCGACTCCAGCAGGGCGTCGACCTCGGCAGGCCGGTTCCCCATGGTCACCACCGCAACGGCGATTCTCGGCTCCACCAACATCCCTCACCCCATCCGGCCGACGGAGATGCCCGTCGTTCACCAAGATGTTGCCGCAGGTAAGGGAGTTCCCTCGACTCCGGTTAACTTTGCGTCCCGTTTGCGGCAATTTTCCTTACAGCGGGGGGAGTTGGGCCTCTCCACCGACCGACCTCCGCCCGTTTCAGGCCTCGCCGAGCTCCCGGAGGTCCACATGGCCCGCCTTGAAGTCCGGCGCGTTCATGTCGACGCCCATGTTGCCGGGGTCGATGGCCTCGACCCTCCACAGCCGGTTCGCGATCTCGACCGTGCCGCCCTTGCGCACGTCGTCGTAGAAGGCGAGCTGACCCTGGCCCGGTGCCGTCACGCTGATCGAGGCCCGCGCCGGACCGTCCTGGACGTCGGTCAGGACGGCTCCCATGGCGGGCCCGTTGTCGGGCACGTGCCAGCGCAGCCGCCAGTGACCGTCCTGCGTCGTCGGCCACGTGGCCATCTGTGCTCCCTGATTCGTGCCGCTGTGGTCCGCCGTGGTGAGGACCACGCGGTAGGTGCAGATCTGGGCGACCGTGTAGGAGTGCCCGCCGAGGGTGACCTTGCCCCCCGGCGCCACGGTCCGCCTGCCGTCGTCGGCGGAGAGCACGGCGGTGCGGTGCCGGCCGTCGGCCGCCGCCTCCGCGTAGGTCGCCTTGCCGCCGTCCGGCAGTGCCGTGGCACCGCCCCGCAGGAGATGCACTCCCGCGGCGCTCCTGGCGCCCTCGCACTCCGGGCCCTTGTCGGCGGCCGGCGCGGGCCGGGAGGACGGGGTGGACGAGGCGGACGCCGGAGGCGCCGTGCTGTCCGAGGCCTCGGGTGTCCCCGCGGCGCCGCAGCCGGCCAGCAGTAGCGTGAGGCAGACGGCCCCAGCGATTCTCATGTCTCTCACCCTGCCACCTGCAGCTCCTGGGGACTGTTGAAGTACTTCTCGTACTGCTCGGGCGTCGCCTCGACGTCCGGGGCGCCGCCGCCCCACGGGTTGCCGAGGATGACCTTGCCGTCGGCGGTGAACCCCTTGACGTAGAACACGTGCCGGCTGACGAAACTGCTCTTCCACTCGTTCGGTACGTCCTTGGGGTCGACCGAACCGGTCGCCACGATCACCGGGTGGTGCGACTCGAACGACTTCCTGAGAGCGCCGACGTTGTTGTCGATCGACTTGGAGTCGTGCCCGGTCACGTACGGCGGCGCCTTGTCGGTGTTGTCCCACTCGGTGGCGCCGTAGTCGCCGCTCTCGGCCCGGTCGTAGAGCTTGTCGCCCTGGTGGTTGTCCGGGGTGCCGCCGTCGTCGCCGCCGTACATCAGGGCGAACGCCTTCTCGTAGTACGCGGGCCAGGTCTCCTTGGTGCCGTGCGCCGACACCAGGTTCCCGTTCTCGTCCATCGGCAGATCCGGGGTGACGGTGACCCAGTGCTGCTTGCCGTCCTTGTCCCAGATACGGACGTCCACCGTGCCGTTGGGGTTCTGCTTGATGCCCTCGGCGATGAACTTCGGGTTCGCCTGGGCCGTCGCGGTGAGGGAGGCGATGTACCAGCAGTCCGCGAACTGCCCCTGCGAGATGCTCGACGCGTCGACCTTGCCCGGGGTGGCGAACAAGGGGTCGCCGGGCGTGCCGTAGTGCATGCCCTTCACCCCCTGGTTCAGCTGCGAGTTGTAGCCCTGGAGCCATGCGTCCGTGGTGTCGAAGCCCGGCTGGATCCCCGGGAACGCCGCCTCCAGCTTGGCCCAGTGCGACGGGCCTGCCTTCTTCAGCAGCAGGCTGAGGTGGTCGCGGAACTGGTCGTCGGGGATGCCGTCGTGGGACTCCCACCACCACATGCCGCTGTCGTCGGTCTTCTTCGCCAGGTCGCCGTAGCGGCGCAGGTCCTCGGCCGGGACCTTGGCGAAGAAGGCGTCGAGCTCGGCGGCGGTCATGCCGTCGAGCATGCTCTTGACCTTCTCCAGGTCGTCGCGGTTGCCGTCGTCGCCGAAGTCCTTGCCGTCCAGGGCCGCCACGGCCGACAGCGCATCGGTGATCTTCTTCTCGTCCGGCGCGTTCTCGTCGGCGAAGGCGAGCGCCGGGTCGATGGCGTACCCCTTGTCGAGAAGGTCGTTGCACAGGTCCAGCTGGTTGCAGCGGCGCGTGATCGAGTCGGACATGTCGTGCAGCTCGTGGCCGAGCGACCCCGGCAGGGTGCCGCCGCCGAACGGCCAGCCCGACAGGGGGTTGCCGACCAGCGGCTGGAGGGCCGCGCTCGTGGTCGCGGGCTTTCCGCGCAGCAGGCTCTGAGCCTGGGTGAGCACCCCGGAGACGTCACTGTGCAGCTTGCCCGCGTTGTCGCCGAGCGTCTTCAGGTCGCGGCCGAGGCTGCGTATCTTCGCGCTGTCGAATCCGACGAAAGGCATCGGCTCATCCCCCGGGCTTGTCCGACTTGGCGGCCTTGGCGGCCTCCTCGTCGAGGTTGTGTGCCTCGGTCTCCCAGCGCCGCGCGTCCGCCATGAGATCACCGGCCATGGAACCCAGCGACTTCTTGCGGGCCCCCAGCGTCGCGGTGGACGTGTCGGCGAACGGCCCCTTCCAGATCGCGGGCGTCGCCTGCTTCACCGCGTTGTCGAGATAGCCGCCCAGCGACCCCGCGAGGGTCCTCGCTTTGCGAGCGCACTCCCGCAGGTCCTCCGCCCGCTTCCGCAACTGCGCGGGCGTCTCGCCCTGTTCGTCCCCCGGTCTGCTCATGTCATCCCCGTAGTCGATGGGCCGCAAGCCACTGTCAGCCCACGCTAACAAAGGGCAGAAACGCTCAAGCACCTTTGCGTATCGGACAGTTACCGTACTGTCACGAAGTCCCTTACCGTTTCGCCCACTTGCGCTCACCTTCGCTCGCGCGCCGGACCCGGGCATGCCGTGGAGCGCCTCCGGAGGGGGCTGCGGTCAGGAGCCCAGCAGCGCGGTGATCCACATACCGGCCTCGACGGCGACGAACACGGCCGCGACGGCGATGACGAGGATGCTGGCCCAGCGGGGGAAGCCGGACGGCTCCCGGCGCGGCGCGGGCTCCGACCGGCGCAGCCACAGCCACCGGTACAGGCCGGCGCGGATGCCTTCGCCGACGACGAAGGTCACCACCCCGAGGTTGTCGAGGCCGGTGATCTCGGTGGTGACGGTGGCGCCCGTGAGCGCGGTGACGGCGATCACGAGGCAGTTGGGTACGAAGAGCCAGGCGAGGGCGGTCCACTTCTGTGCCCGGCTCCACCAGCCGGACAGGCTCAGGGCCGCGATGCCGCCGAGCATGAGCAGGAGGACGGGGAAGCGGAGGACGTCGTGGACCGCATCGCTCGGCGACACCTGGTCGACGATGCCGAGGACGGTGCAAGCGGTGAAGAGCCCCACGACCCGCCCGGGCGCGGTCCAGGGGGACGGCTCCTCGACCGGGCCCGCCCCGCGGACGGCGTCGGCGCCGATCTCGTACGGGTCACCGAACTCGGCGAGGACCGCGGCGACCTCGCCGGGCCGTTCGGCCAGCGCGACGGCGATGCGTTCGGCAAGGCCGCCGGTGAGCCGCGCGCGGGCGCCGGGCGACAAGGCGGAGGCAGCTTGGTCGACTGCGTCCAGGTAGCGGCGGATCTCGTGGCCGTCGGTGCCGGGGTGGGTGGTCTGCATGTGGTGCTCGCTTCGGGTTCGTGAGGAGGCGGCGGGCTGCCTGTGGGCCGGCCCGCGCCAGGGCAGGGGGCACCGGCCGGCACATCGGGGTGACGTGCCGGCGGTACCGGTGGATCGAAGAGAGGCCGCTGCGGCGTCGGTGAACGACGCGTCGGGCAGGGCCGGGTGACGGCCGACGGGCGAGCCGGCGGCCACGCGGGCGGGCCGGCGACCACGAAGGACGCGGGCCGGCGACCACGACGGGTGCGGGCCGAGAACCACGAAGGACGCGGGCCGAGAACCACGACGGGTGCGGGCCGGGGCAGTGCCGGAGAGACCACCCCGGCGGCCGCGCCGACGCGGGCTTCGCCGGACGGGCCGGGGCGTGCCGGACGGACCGCGGGTCCGCCCGGCGCGGGCCCGGACTACGCCGTGCGGCGGCGCACGATGCGCAGGGCGGACAGGACGAGGAGGGCGGCCACGGCGAGGACGAGCGCGCCGGAGGCGAGCTGGTAGGGCCAGTAGTCGCCGGTGTCCAGGGAGTTGATCAGATAGCTGTCCTGGGGCTGGGCGCCGAAGAGCTGCAGGCCGAGGATGCCGCCGGAGTGGTAGCCGTTCACCTTGGCGAAGAGGGGGAAGTCGACCAGCAGGACCAGGCGCGAGCGGACCAGGACGGCGGCCGCCAGCCAGGTCAGCGCGGGCGCGGCGATCAGGGTGGGCCAGGTGCGGCGCAGCAGGGTGCCGGTGTACGCGCCGGCCGCGACACCGAGGACGGTGTAGGCGACGGTGACCGGGCCGATGGCGAAGCAGGCGCCCGCCACCGCGGCTCCGTGCACGAGCAGATCGTGCCCGGCCGCGAAGGTGGCGCTGTGGTGGTACAGCATCGCCAGCAACAGGGTCGGCACCGTGAAGATCACGGCGACGGTGGCCCAGTGGACGCCGAACCACCGCGCGGGCGTGACCGACTGGGTCAGGGCCAGGGTGACCCGGCGGGTCTCCCACTCGCGGGCGGTCAGCACACCCGCGGCCACCGCGGCGAGGAGGGCCGGCTGGAAGGAGATGCGGCCGCCGTCGTCCAGCAGCCTGCCCGTCAGGTCGTACATGCCGGGGTGCGCGAGGTAGCGGTAGTAGCCGCCGGCCCGGTCGCGCAGGACGACGGCGTCGGCCCAGTCCGCGTGATGGAGGAGGATCGGGGCTCCGACGAGGAGGGCCGACAGCAGGACCAGGCCGGCCAGGATCCGGTACTGCCGGACAGCGAGCCGCAACAGCGGCGCCCGGTGGCCGGGCGCGGCCGGGCCGGCTACGGATATGACGGCGGTGGGGCTCATGCGGCGGATTCCTTGACGTGCGACGGAGTGGAGCGGGAGAGGCCGGGCGCCCCGGACCCGGCGAGATACGCGAAGGCCAGTTCCTCCAGGGAGGGGGACCGGACGTCCCAGTCCTCGGGCAGCGGTCCGGCGGGGCGGATCAGCGCGCTGGTGCCGCGCCCGGCCGGACGGGACTCGACGACGGTGTGGCCGGTGAGCCGGTCCGCGCCGCCGGGCAGGGTCACCACCGCGTGGGCGGAGGTCAGTTCGTCGATGTCGCCGCAGAGCCGTACCGTGCCCGCGTCGAGGATCAGCAGGTGGTCGCAGGCGTCGGCCAGCTCGGAGAGGATGTGCGAGGACATCACCACCGTGGTCCCGGTGTCGGCGACATGCGCCATCAGCAGGCCCATCACCTCCCGTCGCGCCAGCACGTCCAGGTCCGCCATCGGCTCGTCCAGCAGCAGCAGATCGGCCCGCTTGCCCAGGGCGAGCGCCAGGGCGATCCGGGTGCGCTCGCCCCCGGACAGATCGCCGACCCGGGCGTTCCGGTCGAACCGCGACGGGTCCGCCACCCGCTCCGCCAGCTCCGCGTCCCAGTTGCCCTCGTTGAGCCGGGCGCCCGTGCGCAAGGTCTCGGCGACCGTGAACCGGTGGAAGAGCGGGCGGTGCTGGGCGAGGTAGGCGACCCGGGGGTGCCCGGCGCGGGGCGGACCGCCGCAGACCTCGACCGTGCCGGCGTCCGGCCGCCGCATCCCGGCCGCCAGCTCCAGCAGGGTGGACTTGCCCGCGCCGTTGGGGCCGACGAGCGCGGACACCACTCCGGCCGGGACGGTGAAGGAGGCACCGTCCAGGACGTCCGGACCTCGGCGCCGATACCGGGCGGTGAGGCCCTCGGCGGCGAGCGCCACGTCAGGACTGTCGGGGTGCGGCATCGGGTTCCTGCTCCTTCGGGGGATAGAGGTCTTCGAGTACGTCGGTGAAGAGCGCGGCAAGGTCGTCCCGCTCGAGCCCGGCCTCCCGGGCCCGCGCGGCCACCTCCCCCAGCTCGGCCCGCCAGGGCGAGTCGGCGGCGGCGGTGGGGGCGCCGAGGGTGCCGGTCACGAACGTCCCGTGTCTTCGCCGGCTCTCGACCAGGCCCTGGGACTCCAGCTCGCGGTACGCCTTGAGCACGGTGTTGGGGTTCAGCGCGGTCGCCTCGACCACCGCGCGGGCGGTGGGCAGCCGGTCCCCCGGCACCAACAAGCCCAGCCGCAGCGCCTGCTGGACCTGCTGGACGATCTGGACGTAGGCGGGAATCCCGCCGCCCCGATCGATCCGGAAGGCGAACCCCACGACCGAACCCCCATTCAACCAATGAACTAGTGGAATGATGCATTGAGGGAACGGGACAGGTCAACCCCTGCCCGGCACCCACGCCGGCCTCGGCCTCTCGGCTCACACATCGCTCGGGCCTCACTGGGGCCTCACTCGGGCCTCACTCGGGCACCGCCCACGCAAGCAACCCACGCCGGGCCGGCCGCGCACGCCACCACACCCCGGACAACAGAAAACCCCAGATCACAAATGACGTGACCTGGGGTTGAACTGAGCCGCCTTCGGGATTCGAACCCGAGACCTACGCATTACGAGTTGTCCGATCTTGGTCCGGGGGTGTCCACTGGCATCTGTTAGGAGTCACACGCCGCTGGCCACCGGCCTGACGGACGACAGTGGACGGAAGCGAACCCTCTCGGAACGAACGACAACTGAGACTGGAACTGAGACCGGGTACCGATCTCTCATGACCTGGCGAGGCAGACACCACCGCCCGCTTCCTGACCTCCGCCTTACACGTCGTCCTGGTCCACTGCTGGCCTTGGCGTCCGGGCCTGCTTGCGGCTCATGCCCTGCATGAACGTGTGCCCGTCGTGCTTCGCCGTGCGTCCTCGTTGCCATCGGCGACTGCCGTCAGAGCCAGCAGCAGCCCGGTCCGGGACAGAGGTTGCCTACACCCCCTCCCTCAGGAAGGATGCAACTTTCCCTCAATCATGTAGGCCCGCGCACGGCACGAGCACGCGCCGCTTCTGCAGCGCGGTGGGCCTCCCGTTCTTCGCCCCCGGCTGGCCACGCCCGGCTGCGCGCTCGGTCGCTATGAGCATGAAGGTGGGAGACACCCTATGCGACTGGGGGGCATTCAACGCGCCTTCCTGAAACACCAGACATCCGAGCAAACAACACTCTACTCTGGTCAATGGAATCAGTAAGGGCAATCGCAACAGGGAGAGCGCGAGTGAGTGAACAGGAAGAAGAATCTCTTACTCACGAGTTCGACGAGGTAGAAGAGGAGGCCATTCGACTACTCACTCAATTCAAGATATCTCTGAGAGACGCGGGCGACGGGCATGTCACCTTTACCCCCTACGAGAAAATGACATCTCGTCGCGAGAATCAGGTGTCTCGGTTTGGCGTTTCACTGCCACGCAATTCCCTCCCCGACCTTCGAAGCCAGCTCCAATCGGGAGTTGTACCTCACTCAACGTTGCGCGGTATCGTAGCGCCAGAGGCCGGATATGCTGAGATGGTATTGCAGGATCCCAGGATGCTCGGAAATGGCAGTATGCGGCTGCGCCGCGCCACCATCTCCAATGAAACCGTATGCCGTCACACTGAAGGTGATTTGAGGATCACCACCCTAAGGAGAGAGGATCACGTTCACACCGATCTCCATATCGCAGGAAACGGCACTTGCTTGGAGATATCCCCTGCCTCGCCTGCCTGCTACGCGCTGACCGCCTACGCTAGGTACACACCCAGAGAAAGGGACCGTTTCGGCTCCTTCGGGCTAACGGTGAAGGTCTATCTTGACAGTGGCGAACCTGACCGCATCGAGAAGGATGCTAGTGAGGTAGTCTCCTCTCTACTCTACGAACTTGACGTCAGAAACGGCATTCGATTTAGCGTCGACAGGTGGCTTGCAGAGCGAGGCGACAGAAGCATCCTTCAGCGCAGGGCAGCCACGTCAGTTATCCGATTCCCAGAGATTTCAATCAAACCGGAGATGGCCACCCTATTCGGTTTCGCCGCTTCTGCCATAGATAACCCACCCCTCGCTTTCCTTTCTTACTATCAGATCCTGGAGCACAACCTCGCGTCTGCGGTAAAGCGTCGAGCCTTGAGGAAGATCGCCAAGGAACTCTCCGACCCTCTATTCAACAAGTCCAGCAGAGACGACCTGCTGCGCATTTTCATGGTAGGCGAGCGATCAACACACATGTCCGAATCGGCGCAGCTACGCACACTGATCGATGAATGTGTACGACCTGAGGCTTTGACAGACTTCTTTGATACCGGCAATCACCTAAGCCATTTCGGAAATAAGGGGCCGATTGCGGGCGTAGAAACAGTAAATCCCTCAAACCCCAAAGTCTCTCTGGCCTCACAGGTAGCGGATCGCGTGTATGGCATTCGCAACAGGATCGTTCACGCTAAGGACGATCCTAGATATGGCGAGGCCCCGCCGCTCCTGCCTGAGGGGCCTGAAGCCGATGCGCTGTGGCCTGACATCATGTTGGCCCGCTTGCTGGCAACCGAAGTAATCCTTGATGGACACGCTGGCACGTAGCTGCAGGGCCAGGAGGTCCCGAGTTCACAGACCCTGCCCCATGCGCGGCTTGGGGCAGCGGCGGTGCGCCTAAGGGTCTGCCGGCCGACTCGCCCGTTCAGGCCGGACGTCGACCGGTCTGATCGCTGCGGATGCGCCCCGCTTGCCGGAGGTTGGCCAACGAGGCGCGGCAACACTCGGTTCAGGCAGCGAACGGGAGCCGCTTGGGAGTCGGCGCACGATCCGTGAAGCCGTGATCTGCTGGCCCTGCCGCACGCTGCGCCAACCAACCGGAAACCCTCGGGCCGCCGTTCGGGGCGAAACCTTCGCGAACGGTACGGACATAAGTGAACCCCTGCCCGAGGTAGTACCGCTGGAGCCCCTCGTTCGTCGTCCATGCATCTAGGCGGACCCACTTGGCGCCTGCGCGGTATGCGCGATCACAAGCCCAATCGACCAGCCGCCCACCCAGGTTCTGACCGGCGTACTCGCGAGCAACGGTGAGCTTGTTGATGAACATCGACGGTTCGGTCAGCTCGTCTTCAGTCCACAGCCCGTCTTCGGCGTCCGCGGTGAGCGTGATCGTGGCGGCTGTGGTGTGGCCATCACGAAGCATGAACACGGTGCCTGCCTCGATCGTGGCCAGCAACTTGTCGGCAGGGTAGGGGCGACTCCACTGATCAGATCCAAGGTCCCGCAACCAGGTGGCTGCTTCCTGGCGAAAGGCCAACAGCTTGGTCACGTCGTGCGGTTCTGCGGAAGTGATGATCACGCGCTCTCACCTCGGGCCGACAGCTCGCCGATTTCGTAGTTCATGCGGTTGAGGTCGCCCCGGAACGTGGTGATCGTGCACCGAATCGGCCGGTCTGTCGAGTAGCCGGTTCGAGTCCAGATCATCACCGGCACCCCTGCTCCGATCTCCAGTAGTCGGGCTTCCTCCGGTGTGGGCATCCGGGCCGCGATCTCATCGAAGTACCCAACCTGCTCGATACCCCGAGCTGCGAGGTATCGCGTCGTGCCTTCCTCTATGTCTCCCGGCTCAGCCAGTCGTGGTGACTCTTCGATCAGCCACGCCGGATAGTAGGTCGCCTGCGTGGACCACGGGACGTCGTCCACGTAGCGATGACAGAACCGCAATACGGTCTTCGTACCCGCCTCGATCTTGAGGTGCCCGGCAACGCCTTCCGTCGCCGGCAGCACCTCGACACGGAACGTCTGGTGGGGCCGCCGGCCAGCGTTCGTCACGTCGGTGTTGTAGGCATCCCCGTTCTGCGGGAAGGTCAGGTCCTCAAACCGAGACGCGTTGAGTTCGAACACCTCATGCGACTTGACCTCGTATCCAAGCCCTTGGCTGGACGAGATGAGCCCCTCGCTGACGAGCAGGCTCAGACCGTTGCGGATCGTGTTCCGGGACGCGTCGAAGCGCTGCTGTAGGTCGTTCTCAGAGGGCAGCCGCGCCCCCGGCGCATAGACGCCGTTGTTGATCTCGCGACGCAGAACGTCAGCGACTTGCCGGTACTTCGGCTGCTTGTTCATGGCCCCATCATGACGCACTCGCGCAACTTGTAGGTACATGTAGCCCCTAACCTCTTGACGCCCGTCTGCCCATGGGTGCAGCATCATCCCTGTCAGCTTGTACCAACAAGTTGAGCAGGTGGTGCAACGCCATTGAGTGCATGTCCCTGCGCAGCAGGACTCCGCCGTACCCGCCTACACGCGGTTCGAGCGGCAGGGGAGACGTAGAAGCCCGTCGTCTTCACGGATCGATCGGTGTCATCGGCTAAGCCGCTGGTCTGACCCTCGGGTGTACACCCAGGGCCCGGATCAACGGGGATCCCGGTGATTGGGCCGCACCCAGTCCATGGCATCCAGGGCGCATCCACTCAGCGAGTGACGACTGAGTGGCGCGGTGACCGCGCGCCGGCCAATCGGAAGGGAGTGAGGCGCGGACGGAGCCGCGAGATGACAGTGGCGGGCTTTCCCGTCACTCGTCATGCGGGCAGGGCATCGGCCGTCGGTCGGTGCCCTGCCCGCTTGATGAGGCACCCACGACCACGTCAGGAGACCCGCATGTTCGGCAAGAAGTCGCAGCAGTCGTCCGACCTGACCTCGCCCGAGAGCGTGAAGAAGAGCCAGGCCGTCTACGACCGCATCGCGTCCGGCAAGTGCAAGAACGCCACCGCGGAGCTGGACGCCACCCACGGCCGCGGCAACAAGAACAAGCGCGGCTGACCCGCACCACCACCTACAACGGCGCGCCCCCGGAGCAGCCACTCCGGGGGCGCTGTCGGGCCGTAGCACCGACTAGGGAGAACACGACCCATGGACCAGATTACGGTTCTGGACGCCTTCACGGCGTTCGCCGACTTCGTAGAGCCGACCGACGCGGAGCTGTCCGCGATCGAGTCGGAGATGCCGCTGATCCTGGCGGACGTCGACCTGATCGACGCGCAGATCATCGCCATGGACCACGCCCCGAACGAGGTCGACGCCCGCCGGATCCGCCGGGCGCTCGCCCGCGTACTCGCCGAACGGGCCAAGCTGACCAACCGCACGGCCGGCACGACCCCAGCGGGGGGTGCGGCATGAGCGCCACCGTCTCCCGCCGGTCGTTGAGCCGCGCACAGAAGATCGTGCTGACGGCCGCGTTCGTCCCGATGGTCGCCACCGGGGTTGCCGGTGGTGCCGGAACGTTCAGCAACATCAGTGCCGCCTACGGGCGCGGGACCGCACTCGGTGCGGTCGCCGCCGGTGAAGGCGCCACGGCCGTGCTCGCCCTGGTCCTGCTCGGTCTGACCATGCTGGGCCAGTCCTCGCCCCACACGATCCGCCTCGGGCTATGGGCGTTGCCGGCCGCTGCGTCGGTGATGGCCGCGACCGCGGGCACGGACGCCGGGCACACCGTCATCTACGCCGTGACCCCGATGGGCATGTGCGTCTCGGCCGAGGGGGCCGCGTTCCTCGCCCGCCGCATCGTCGTCCACATCAGCGGCCATGACGCCGAGGCGGAGCGCCGGTCCGCGGGCGTCGTGCAGTCCCTCGCCTACCACCGTGCCCGCGCCGCCAACCACCCCAGCGAAAGGGCGCGCAAACGGTCAGACCGGGCCTCATGGCGTCTGGCCCGACGGGTCGGGACCGGTGACGCGTCGCTCGGATCGAGGCTGCTGGACGTCCAGCGCGAGCGCGTCACGACCGGCGCGGACGCCGCACTCGCCGCGATGTTCACCCCCGCCGCCCTCGATCCCACCCCGATCGAGAACACGGAGAAATCAGTCGAAAACAGTCGAGAACGGTCTACCTCTGATCTGGCGGTATCGAGCAGGCCCACGGTCGTGCTGACACGGCTTGTCGTGCCCGATCCGGCCCCGGTCGACCTGGGCAAGTCGACCACCGGCACGAAGCCGATGCCCGCCGTCGTCCCGGCCGCGAAGCCGATCCCGATCGCCCCCGCGCCCGCCCGGCCGATCCCCGCAGCGTCGCCCCGGCCGCACCGGGCGACCGGGCGGGTACCGGACGCCGCCAAGACGCCCCGCACCCGGCGCACCTTCGAGCAACTGATGACCGAGGCGCGCAAGGCGACAGCCGGGCTACCGGATCACGAGGTGACCGGGGAGGGCATCCGCCGGACCCTGCACACCTCGCCCGCGAACGCGCGCAAGCTACGCGACGCCCTGCTCGCCGAACGCGCCACGACCACCCCCGCGGCGACACCGTGAACGCCCTCGCCGCACTCTTACCGGCCGCGCCGCCCGTCCTCGGATGGGCGGTCCACGCCCGGTGGCTGCACCGTCGGCTGACCACGGCGCGCCGTGACCCGCTCACCGGACTGTGGACGCGGGATGCGTTCACCCGGCGAGCCCGCCGTCTGCTGCGCGACCCCCGCGCCGTCGTGGTCCTGGCAGACGTCGACCACTTCAAACGGGTCAACGACGTGCACGGTCACGCTGCCGGTGACGCCCTGCTCGCCGCGACCGCCGCTCGCCTCGCCCACGGCACCGCCCCGAGCGGGGTCGCGGGACGGCTCGGTGGGGACGAGTTCGCGGCCGTCATCGTCGACCGCGACAACACGGCTGCCGACCGGCTGCACACCCTCGCCCGCGTCCTGGCCCGGCCCGTCGACACCAACCCCGACGCCCACACCACCGTTTCTCTCGGGTGGGTGCGGGCCGCCGACCACCCGGGCGAGGACCTGTCCGCCCTGATGCGCCGCGCGGACGAAGCGATGTACGCGGCGAAACGCTCGGGCCGCTCTGGGCCGCACCGGGCGGTGCGGCTCGGGCGGCTGCTCGGCTCGGTCGCCGGACGCCGCCCCGGCCGGCGCGGTGCGGCATGAGCACCCTGCCCGTCTACCGGTGGCGCCTCGCCCCCGACGGCTACGCCACCCGCCGCCAACTCCGCGCCCGCGGGCTCCGCCCCGGCGGGCAGGACGTCGCCGCGACGCTCGAACGCCCGCGCCGCCGGGGGCGTCCGCCGCTGGTCGCCCATCTCTACCGTCTGGACCTCGCCCTGCCGGTCCGGCCGATGACGCCGGGCCGGTGGGCCGCGCTGGCGAAAGCCAACCACGCTCGCCGCACCTGCCCGGAGTGTCGCCGTGACGCGGGATACGTCATCCCGCCGTCGCTCGGCATGTGCTCGCCCTGCGCTTTCCCCGACAACGCCCCGGAGGGTGCGTCATGGAACAGCTCCCCGCACACCGTCCGTTGACGGTCGTCCAGCTCCCCGACGGCAGTCACGTCTACGCCGACCCTGCCGCGCTGCCGGTCCAGCAGACCACCGGCCCGCAGGTCGTGCACATCCACCAGGCACCCCCGGACCGCACGGTCCAGCGGGTGGCGCTCGGCTCCGGGGTCGGTGCCGGGGCGGTCGCGGCCGGCGTCTACTTCGGCCCGCTGCTCGTAGGCGTGCTCACCGCCATCGCGGCCAACCTTGCGATCCTCGCGCTGCTGGCCGCCGTCATGGCGTGGGGCGTGGTCACGGTCGTCCGTTCGGTGGGCGGCGGCGACGGCAAGGCCGCCAAGCGGCTCGGCCGCAAGGGCCGTTGATCCGAAAGTCGTAGACGGCCCGCAGGGCGTTCGCCCCCCTCGCGTGTGGGTCCAGACCCCCCCGAGCCGTGAACGGCCTTTCAGGGCCCCGCGAGGGGGTTGCACGGCCCTGTTTTCCGGCGCTCTACGCGCGCGTGCGCGTAGGGCCCCCACCCCTCCCCACCGCTCAACTCTGCAACTTCGCAGGTCACAGGTGGTTGCAGGGGTTCAACCGGTGCTGTCGACGCAACCGACAGCACCGCCCCCTGCAACCCGAGCGGGCCGGTGCCGCCACGCAACGGCGCACCGGCCCTCATCCACGGTCTTGGAGGACCCTTTCGTGGACTGGAAGCAAGCATGGTCGAACACCGCCAACACCACCAACAGCGCTTTGGATTCGCTCGCTCCGGTGTGTGCTCCGTTCGCCGCCCGCTGGGATCTTGAGGCGGACCGGCGGGACAAGCTGCGCACCCCCGAACACCTCAAGGCGCTCATGGCCGCGCAGAAGGAGCACAACGCCGCGCGGTCCACGCACGCCACCGCCAAGTCCCAGCAACTCAGCGCGCGAGCCGCGTCGAACAATCCGTTCGCGGCTGGCCGTCGCGCGGCTCGGGTGGCGAGCAAGGCAGCCGCGCGGCACGAGCGGGACACCCGCGCCAAGCTCAAGGCCGCTCGCGTGAACTACCCGAGCACGCTCAAGGCTCGGGCGGTTCAGGTGCACTCGCTGCACGCCGTGCCCACGGTCGCCGCGTCCGTGGTCATGTCCGCCTCGAACCTGACGCTGTGGCCGGCCGCCACCTCGGCCGTGCTGATCGGCGCGAACGTGGCCGGTCTCGCGCTCGGACGGCGCAAGTTGCGGGTGCCAGTGGACGAGTCGGTGTCGCTAGAGGAGCGGCAGCTCATGGAGCGTCTCGACCCGTCGTACTGGGTCGAGCACGCCCCGGACCGTGGCCTGTCCGGCACGGTCACCACGCCCCCGGCCATCGAGCCGGGCGGCATCCGGTGCGAGATCCGCCTCGATGGGACGTGGACGGTCAAGTCGCTCACCGACAAGCTCGACTCGATTCGTGCGCTGCTCGGTGCCCGCACCGCGCTGCGCATACGGATCACGTCCGCCTCGCGCGGCGGCTGGGCCGTCCTCACGTTGGCGACTCGGTCGGCAGCCGCGGGCGTCTCCTCGCTGTGGACCCCGGACCGGATCCCGGCCGATCCGATGGCGATGAGCCTCGGACTGGACACCGAGACCGGCGATGAGGTCCTGATCCCGTTCGACGAGCGGCTGTTGGTGTCCGGCGCGTCCGGCACCGGCAAGTCCTGGTCGTTCCGCCCACTGATGGCCACCGCCCACCTGCGCGGGGACCTGCTGCTCATCGACGGCAAGGGCGAAGAGGCCAACATCTGGGAGAACTCGTGCCGCGTCGCCGTGGAGCACGAGGACATCACGGACGCCGTGGACGACGCGCACGCAGAGATGACCCGCCGCAAGGTCGACATGAAGCAGCGCGGCATCTCGGTCTGGGACGGCCGTCAGCTCACCGTCGTCGTGGACGAGGGACAAGTGATCCTCGCCCTGATCAGCAAGGACAAGGACCGGCTGCAACGGCTGATCGAGCTGTCCTCGCTCGGTCGCTCGCGCGGTGTCGTCCTGTGGTGGGCGACGCAGTACCCGCTGACCGATGGCGGGGCGCCGGGCGTGCACAAGCTGATCGCACCGAACCTGCTCACCAGGTTCTCTCTGCGGGTGGCCGGCACGACACAGGCACAGGTCGCCCTGGACGACTGCGCGCACTACGCCCCCCACCAGATCCCCGACGGCCGCGAATACCGGGGCCACGGCTACCTCAAGGGCTACGGGCCGCGCATGCTCCGCACCTGGACCCTGGACGACGAGGGCGTACGCGCCCTGCCCAAGTCGATCTGGACCCCGGACCAGTCGACCGGCGGGCAGTCGCCGCGACCACTGCACCTGGTCAAGGAGACGGCCGCATCGTCCGGTGCGCTGAGCAACCGGGACAAGGTGCTCGCGGCCGTTCAGGCCGGTGCGCGGACGGCCAAGGACGTGGCCGACCGGATTGGCCTGAACAAGGGCACCGTCTCCCGCGAGATCAGGGCCCTGACCGCCGACGGAGCCGTGCACAGGACCGCCGACGGCAGGCTCCTGCCGGGCCAGGAAGCAGCCTGACCGCTTCCGCCCGACCGAACGACAACGGCGGCCCCCCTTCCGCCAAGAACCGGGGCCGCCGCCAATCCAGCCCAACCCAAACGAACTGGAGACCTCCAGCATGACCCAACCCAGCGACATCCGGCGAGCCCTCGCCGGGCTCGAACCCTTCCGCGTGCTCGATGCGTTCTCGTGCATCGGCGGCGCCACCAACGGCTACCGGCGCGCGTTCGGGCCGAACTGTCACATCACCGGCGTCGACATCGAGACGCAGCCGGACTACTGCGGTGACGCCTTCCACCAGGGCGACGCGATCGAGTTCATCCGTGCCCACGGCCACGAATTCGACTTCATCCACGCCTCGCCTCCCTGCCAGGGAGAGGGCGCCCCGACCAAGGGCACGAACGCCGCGCGCAACGCCGCGATCGGCCGGACCTACCCCCGACTCATCGCCCCGACCCGCGCCGCCCTGGAAGCCACGGGCCAGCCGTACGTCATGGAGAACGTGGCCGGCTCCGAGGTCCGCAAGGACATCCGGCTGTGCGGGGAACAGTTCGGGTTGGCCGTGCTCATGCACCGCTACTTCGAACTCGGCCGCTGGACCTTCCCTCAGCCCGTCCACCCTCGCCACCGCGGCTACGTCCGGGGCTATCGCCACGGAGTCTGGCGGGACGGCCCGTACGTCGCCGCCTACGGCAAGGGCGGCGGCAAGGCCACCGTGGACGAGATCCGCGACGCGAAGGCCATCGACTGGTCCACCGACCACCTGCGCCTGCGCGAGGCACTCCCGCCCGCCTACACCGAGTGGATCGGCCTCGCCTTCCTCGCCTCCCTCGCTCCCCGGCTGGAGGTGGCCGCGTGAGCGCCGTTCCGCACCTGCTGGACACCGCGCTCACGCTCGCCTCCCACGGTGTTCCCGTGCTGCCCCTGCGGGCCGGGAAGCTCCCGTTCGGCAACTGCCCTGCCTGCACCGGCAACCGGTGCAAGGGACGGCCCACCATGGCGGATCCCGGGCCCTGTCACTGCTCGAAGCCGTGCCACGGCTGGGCCGCCGCCACCACCGACCCGCACACGCTCACCTCGCTCGCGTGGGGCCGCGCGTGGCGGACCGCCGCCGCCGTGGCCTACCACCCCGGCGGGGGCAGGCTGACCGTGGTGGACTTGGACGACGCGGCGGCCGTCGACTGGGCCCGCGCCAGCCTGCCTGCCACCCGGACCGTGCCGACGACCCGGGGCGAGCACTGGCTTTACCGGGGTGCCATGCAGTCCGCCAACGCCGTACGGCCCGGCGTGGACATCAAGTCGACCATGGCCTACGCCCGATGGCTCGGCCCTGGCACTGGCACCATGACGGCCCTGCCGGACGCCGTTCGCGCGCTGACCGTGAAGGAGCTGGCCCCGGCCCGTCCGGCGTGCGTCACGGTGCCCGCACTGGCCCGCGGCGGGGAGTGCCCTCACCGCACGCCTACCTACCTCGATCGCGGCATTGCCATGGCGGAGCAGCGCATCACGGAGGCCCGCGGCGCGGTGCACGCCACCGTCTACCGAACGTTCCTCGCGGTGCTGTCCACGCACGGTCGGTGCGGCTGCCTTACCGACGCCCACGTTGCCCGGCTGTTCACCGCCGCGCAGAGCAAGGGCGAATCGGCCCGGCACTGCACCGACGCGTGGACCAACGCCCTGACCACGTTGGGACTGAGCCATGTCTGAGGACGAAAAGAGCCCCGCCCGCCAGATCATCGCGGACTACGCCCAAGCCCACTTCCGCTACTTCCGTACCACCGACGGGACGGTGTACGCGCAGCGCAATGGCCATCCCGTGGCCCGTCCGATGCGCTCGCAGGGCACGACGGGCAGCCACCGGCAGGAACTCATGGTCGGCCTGTTCAAGGACGGTCGCGGCGTGTTCAACGGGTCGGCAATGAAGGAGGCGTTGGACTTGATCGAAGCACTCGCGCTGTACGAGGACACGCACGCCGTGAACATCCGCGTGGCCCCCGGGTTCGACGGGGCGACATGGCTGGACCTGGGCCGCGACGACGGGCAGTCCGTCCGCGTCCACCCCACCGGTTGGGACATCCTCACCCCCGACCCGCGTGAGGTGTGCTGGCGGCGCACGCAGCTCACCGGGGAACTTCCCCTGCCGGTCAAGGACACCGACGGCAAGGGCATCGATCTGCTGATGCGGCTGTGCAACTTCGCCAATGCCGAGACCGAATGCCTGGCCATCGTGTGGCTGATCGGCTGTCTCGGTCCGTCCGTGCCAGTCCCGGCGCCGTTCCTCACAGGTCCGCAAGGGGCGGGGAAGTCGACCGGGGGCCGGATGCTGACCCGGATCATCGAAGGGATGAGCGGTGACCTGCGCCGGGCGCCGAAGGACGAGGAGAACCTGATCGCAGCCGTGGCGGCCGGATGGATCACCGCTCTGGACAACCTGTCGCACATGACGCCGGACCTGTCGGATGCGATGTGCTGCATCGTGACCGGAGCCGAGAGCGTCAAGCGGGCCCTGTTCACCGACGGGGACGTGTTCCGCGTCGGCTACCGCCGGCCCCTGCTGCTGACCGGCATCGACGTCGGAATCATCAGGCCCGACCTCGCCGAACGGCTCCTGCCACTGCGGTTGGAGCGGCCCCGGGTGCGGCGCACCGAGGCGGAACTGTGGGCGGACTACGCGGAAGTGCTGCCCGTGGTCCTCGGCTCGCTCCTGGACCTCACGGTCAAGGTCCGCGCCGTGGAGGCGGAGACCCCCACCGACCTGCGGATGGCGGACTTCGCGCATCTGTGCGCGCAGTTCGACGCGGCGACCGGCCTCGGGGCGCTCCCCGCTTACCGGGCCAGTCTGGACGACCTGAACGACGACGTGATCGAGGGTGACCTCCTCGCGCAGACCGTTCTCAAGCACGCCGACGCCATCGAGCCGGGCGCGGCACAGCAGATGACGTCCACCGAGTGGCTGTCCTGCCTCAGCAGCCTCTACAGCGGCGACGAGTGCCGCCCCCTGCCCAAGGGGTGGCCGACCACCGGCAAAGTCCTCTCCGACCGGCTCAAGCGTCTCCAGCCGACGCTTGCGGCCCGGGGTGTGCTCATCGACTCGGGCCGCACCAAAGCGGGCCGCTACCTCGAAATGACCCGCACGGCCGCCCTGCCCCTGCCTCAGCACGAGCAGACGTCAGCGTTCTGACCGCGATCCGCACGCTCAAGCGAACAGCAAGAGGAGCACCAGCCACGCCGGCGCGTGCTCCTCTTGCTGTTCGGCGGAACGCCGCCCCAAGGTCGCGCCGCGCAGCGGCTCCTTCTTCGCTCTGTAAGGCGCACCGAAGTACTACAGGCAGCCCTCTCTTTGTCCTAAGTAGGAAGACGCTGCGTCACCTGCGTCACCCGGCCCGGAAAACGGCCGTTGACCTGCGTCGACAGCGGTGACGCAGACGGCTGGCTCTGCGTCATCCTGCGTCACCTGCGTCACCCGGTGACGCAGCCGATGACGCACCGGTGACGCAGCACCGATCCACAGTGTCACCCAAAACCGCAGTTCAGAGGCTCAAGTGACGCTGATGACGCGGTGACGCAGAAATCCGAACCTCGGACACACACCGGTCTAGGACCCGCGCACAACTCCCCTTGGCAATGCCGAACTGCCCTGGAGGCACCCCAGATGAGCACCGCGATTGCCACCCCTGTTGATCGGCTCCTGTACAAGCCCGAAGAAGCGGCCGAAGCCCTCGCTATCGGCCGCTCCACTGTCTATGAGCTGATGGCCGAAGGCTCCCTGAAATACATCAAGTTAGGTCGCACACGCCGAATTCGACGGGTGGACATCGAGGCGTATGTGGAGAGCCTCGCCACGCTGCCCAACTGACCAGATCCCGTACTGAAGGCGCCTCGAGCACTCCGCTCGGGGCGCCTCTCGCATGGAGGAACAGATGAGCCCCCGCAAGTCGAACCTGGAATCCACCATCTACTTCGGCGATGACGGATGGTGGCACGGCCGCGTGACCATGGGTGTGCTGCCCGACGGGAGCCCAGACCGCCGGCACCGCATGGCGCGTACGGAGCCCGCGGTGCGCCGCAAGGTTCGCGAACTGGAGAAGCTCCGCGACGAGGGGCGCGCGACCAAGGCGGGCCGAAAGCCCACGGTCGGTCAGTGGATGGAGACCTACCTGACCGATATCGCGAGCTTGAAGCTCAAGCCCCGGTCCCTGGACGACTACTGGTCCAAGACTCGCAACGACATCATTCCCTGCGTCGGGAAGCACCGCATCGACAAGCTCGCCCCGGAGCATCTTGAGCAGATGTACCGGGCCATGCTCGACGCCGGGCACGCGCCGTCCCACGTGGTCAAGGTGCACCGCATCCTGTCGCGGGCCCTGAAGATTGCCCACCGCCGCCGGATGATCGCTGAGAACGTCGCCACGCTCGTGGACCCACCCAGCATCGACGAGACCGAGACGAACCCGTTCACCCAGGAAGAGGCGAAAGCGTTCCTGGAAGCTGCGGCCAAACGGCCCACGTTCATGCGGTGGATCGTCGGCGTCGGCATGGGATTCCGGCAGGGTGAAACCCTGGGACTGCGATGGCCGTACGTCGACCTACAAGCCGAACTGTTCCACCCCAGGTGGCAGCTACAGCGGCTCACGTGGCGACACGGCTGCGGCAATGCGCACGCCTGCGGGGCGCGCCTGCACCGCTTCGAGCCCTGCCCGCCGAACTGCACCACGCACAAGGGCTACAAGCGAGGCTGCCCGCCGCCGTGCACCAAGTCGTGCGTCAGGCACGCGAGCATCTGTCCCGACCGCAAGGGCGGCGGTCTGGCCTTCACCCGCCCCAAGACCAGGAAGAGCACGAACCCCGTGCCTATCCCGCCCGCGTTCGTCCCCTACCTGCTCGCGCACAAGGCGCAGCAGGACGAGCTACGGGAGGCGGCCGGCGAACTCTGGCAGGAGCACCATGCCGTGTTCACCCGGCCCGACGGGCGCCCCATCGACCCCCGCGACGACTGGGAGGAATTCAAGGAGCTGTTGGCGGAAGCGGGCATCGCCGACCGCCGTCTCTACGACGGGAGCCGCCACACGGCGGGAACGATCCTGAACGAGCTGGGGGTGGACATGCCGACCATCATGGAGATCTTGCGGCACACCCAGATCAGCCAGACGCGCCGCTACGTCAAGGGCCGCTCGCACCTCTCGAAGGACGCCATGCGTCGCATGGGAGACACCTTCCTGCCCGCCCCGGAACCTGTGCCTGAGCCCGCAACTGAGACTAGGACTGAGACTGGGGACCGCCGCGCGGCCCGCGCCCGCGCCCGCCGCCGCATCCGGTAAAAGCAAAAGCCCCAGGTCACGGCGAGTGAGTCCTGAGGCTTCCACAGAGCCGCCTTCGGGATTCGAACCCGAGACCTACGCATTACGAGTGCGTTGCTCTGGCCATCTGAGCTAAGGCGGCGCGCTGTCTGCACCATGGTGCGATCAGCAACGTCGGTAAGTCTACACAGTTTCGAGGGGTGCTTCGTACCGGCCCCGGAGCGGGGGCTTCGGGGCCGGTGACCAGGGCTACGAGCAGCGCTTTCCCACGGCTGGAGGGGTCCCGTCGAGGAGGTAGGCGCCGATCGTGGAGTCGATGCACTTGCTGCCGCGGCCGTAGGCGGTGTGGCCGTCGCCCACGTAGGTGAGCAGGCGGCCCGAGGAGAGCTGGGCGGCCAGGGCCTGGGCCCAGCGGTACGGGGTCGCCGGGTCCCGTGTCGTACCGACCACGACGATCGGGGGCGCGCCCTGCGCCCGGATGCGGTGCGGCTCACCCGTGGGCTTCACCGGCCAGTACGCGCAGTTCAGGGCGGCCCAGGCGAGGGTCGCGCCGAAGACCGGGGAGGCCTTCTCGAAGGCGGGCAGGGCTTGCTCCACCTGCCCGGGGCCGTCGAACGAGGGCGGGAGGTCCAGGCAGTTCACCGCCGCGTTGGCGAACATCAGATTGCTGTAGTGCCCCTCGGAGTCGCGTTCGTAGTAGATGTCGGAGAGGGCGAGCAGACCGGCGCCGTCGTTGTCCTTCATCGCCGAGTCCAGCGCCTCACGCAGCTGCGGCCAGGACGCCTGGTCGTACATCGCGGTGATCACGCCGGTGGTGGCCAGGGCCTCCCCGAGCTTGCGGCCGTCCCGGTCGCCCGTGGGGATGGGGTGGGCGTCGAGCTTCTGGAGGAAGGCCTTGAGGCTGTCGCCGACCTGCTCGGGTGTCTTGTCCTTGCTCTCCAGCGGGCAGTCGGGCTGCCGCACACAGTCCTTCGCGAACGACTGGAAGGCCGTCTCGAAACCCGCGGTCTGGTCGAGGTTCGTCCGGTACGCGGACAGCTCCGGGTCCAGCGCGCCGTCCAGGACCAACCGGCCCACCCGCTCGGGAAACAGGCCCGCGTACGTCGCCCCGAGGAGCGTCCCGTACGAGGCCCCCATGTAGTGCAGTTTCTCGTCGCCCAGCACCGCCCGCAGGATGTCCATGTCCCGGGCCGCCTCCACGGTCGAGACATGGCGCAGCAGCCGGGGGGCGTTCCGGCCGCAGCCCTCGGCGAACTTCTTGTACGCGCCGACGAGCGTGTCGACCTCCCGCGGGTCGTCGGGTGTGACGTCCGTCTGCGTGTACGCGTCCATCTGCCGGCCGTCGAGGCACACGACGGGCTCGCTGCGGCCCACACCCCGCGGGTCGACGGCGACCATGTCGTAGCGGGCGCGGACGTCAGTGGGATAGCCGATGCCGGCGTACTGCTCGAGGTAGTCGATCGCGGAGCCGCCCGGTCCGCCCGGGTTCACCAGCAGCGAGCCCAGCCGCGCACCCGGCCCGGCGGCCTTCTTGCGGGCCACCGCCAGCCGTACGTCACCGGCGGCGGGATCGGCGTAGTCCAGCGGCGCCTTCATCGTGGCGCACTGGAAGCCGGGGGCGCCGCAGCTGCGCCAGGTCAGCTTTTGCCGGTAGTACGACGCGAGTGCGGCGGGCGTGGCCCGGGGCAGCGCGGTCAGCGCCGGCGCCGCCGCGGTGGTTGCCTTGGCCGCGGTGGCCGCGGCGGTCGTGGTGGTCCCGGAACTCGTCACTCCCTGGGGGGAGCACGCGGAGACGAGCAGGGCCGCGACGCCGAGCAGGACGCCGACGCCGCGCGTCGTGACGGTGCCGGTGGCTCGGAAGCGGTGCCGGAGGTTTCGGCCGGTCGGACGAAAGGCGCGCCTGGTGTGCATCAGGCGAGCCTAACTCTGTGCGACGTCATGGATGCGCTGCGCACACGAGGTGGGACCGTACGGGTTAATTACGGGGCGCCGACGCCCCGCGGGTGTGCGTGTCGGACTCCTCAGCCCGATCTGAGGGACATCGTCATGGCCTCCACCGCCAGCAGCGGCGCCACGTTCCGGTCGAGGGCGTCACGGCAGGCGCCGATCGCCTCGATACGGCGGAGGGTGGACTCCGGGCTGCTGCCCCGGGCGAGGCGCTCCAGGGCGTCCTCCGCGTCCGTGTTGGCCAGGGCGATCCGGGAGCCGAGCTGGAGGGCGAGGACGTCGCGGTAGAACCCGGTGAGGTCGGTGAGGGCGAGGTCGAGGCTGTCGCGCTGGGTCCGGGTCCGGCGGCGCTTCTGCATGTCCTCCAGGTCCTTCATGACACCGGCCGTACCGCGCGGCATACGGCCGCCCTGGACCGCACCCAGCGCCGCCTTGAGCTCCTCGGTCTCCTTGCCGTCCATCTCCTCGGCGAGCTGCTTGGCGTCCTCGGCGGCCGCGTCGACCAGCTCCTGGGCGGCCCGGAGGCAGCCGCCGACGTCCTCGACCCGCAGCGGAAGCTTCAGCACGGCGGCCCGGCGCTCACGCGCGGCCGGATCGGAGGCGAGGCGGCGGGCCCGGTCGACGTGCCCCTGCGTGGCGCGGGCGGCGGCAGCGGCGACGCCGGGCTCGATGCCCTCACGGCGTACGAGCATGTCGGCTACGGCGTCGACCGACGGGGTCCGCAGGTTGAGGTGGCGGCAGCGGGAGCGGATGGTCGGCAGCACGTCCTCCAGCGAGGGCGCGCACAGCAGCCAGACCGTGCGGGGCGCGGGTTCCTCGACGGCCTTGAGGACGGCGTTGGCCGACTTCTCGTTCAACCGCTCGGCGTCCTCGACGAGGATCACCTGCCAGCGGCCGTTCGCCGGTGACGTGAACGACTTGCGGACCGTGTCCCGCATGTCCTTCACCAGGATCTCGGCGCCCACGGCGGCGACCGTGCTGACGTCGGCGTGGGTGCCGACGAGCGCCGTGTGGCAGCCGTCGCAGAATCCGCAGCCGGGGGCCCCGCCGAGGGCGCGGTCGGGGCTCACGCACTGCAACGCGGCGGCGAAGGCCCGCGCCGTCTGCGTCCGCCCCGAACCGGGCGGCCCGGTGAACAGCCAGGCGTGCGTCATCTTCGACGCCTCGGGCAGCGGCGCGGCGGCGGCCACCGCCGTGACGAAGGCGTCGGCGTCCCGGGCAGCGGCGGCCAACTGCTCGCTGACCTTCTCCTGCCCGACGAGGTCGTCCCACACGGTCATGGGTCAGGCCGCCCTTTCGTCACGTTTCGTGGTGCGGATTCCATTGTGCGGGCAGCCACTGACAATCCCGGGGGCGGTCACCGACACCCCTACGGGCAACCCCCGCCGTCCCGGAAGTCCCGAAGGCGGGAGAGCGAGAGGGCGCGAGAGCGGGAAGCCGCGGGGGCTGGAGCCCCCGCGGCGTACGGCTCAGCGGCCCCGGCCGCGACGGCGTCCCGGCTGGTCGCCGTATCCCTCGTCGTCATCGTCGCCACGCGGGCCGAGCAGCTCGTCCGCCAGCGTCGGCAGGTCGTCCAGCGGCGTCTCCTCGGCCCAGTCGGGCCGGGCCCGCCGCCGCGGCGCACCCGCCTCGTCGACCTGCGGCAGCTCACGCGTCCGGTCGTCGGGACGGTCCGCGCCCCGCGCCCCCGGCTGCCCCGACGGCTCGTCGCGGAAGAACCCGGACGGCACCCGGTCCGCGAGGTCCTCGCCGCGCACCGCAGGGAGCACGGCCGTCTCGTCCGCCGCGCCGGGGGCGACCGGCGGCAGCACCGTGGTCTCGTCCGCGGCGCCCGACGGCACCGGCGGCTGCGGCAGCTCGGCCGTCACCTCCGCCTCGGACCCGGTGGCGGACGCGGCGCCGGAGGACCGCGGGTCCTCGGCGTCCCGCTCGCGCACCCGCGGCAGCACCGTCGTCTCGTCCACCGGACCGCCCGCCGCGGGGGCCGGCTTCACCACCGGCGTCGGCACGGTCGCCGCCTCCGGCGTCACGGCCGCGGCCGACGGCGCCTTCGGCTGCGGTCCCGCCTGCGCGGCGGCCGTGGCCTGCTCGGCGGCCCGGCGTGCCGCCTCCGCCCGCAGCAGGGCATCCTCGGCCTTGCGCTGCTTCTCCAGCCGCCGGGCCTCGGCCTCGGCACGCAGCCTGGCCTCCTCCTCGGCCTGCTTGCGACGCCGCTCCTCCTCGGCCCTGCGCCGCGTCTCCTCCTCGGCCCGGAGCTTCTCCTCGGCGAGCAGCCGCGCGCGCTCCTCCTCGGCACGCCGGTGCGCTTCCTCGGCGCGCTGCCGCGCCTCCTCCGCCTGCCGTTCGGCCTCGCGCCGCTGGGCCTCCTCCAGCTCGCGCTGCTTGCGCTCGGCCTCCTCGGCGCGCAGCCGCTCCAGCTGTGCCTGGCGCTCGCGCTCCAGGCGCTCCTCCTCGGCCTTGCGCGCGGCCTCCTCCTCGGCCTTGCGGCGGGCCGTCTCCTCGGCCGCTCTGCGGGCCTCCTCGGCGGCCTTCACCTCGGCCTCGGACAGCGGCAGCATCTGGTCGAGCCGGTGCCGGACGACCGTGGTCACCGCCTCGGGCTCCTGCGCGGCGTCGACGACCAGGTACCGGCCGGGGTCGGCGGCGGCCAGCGTCAGGAAACCGGAGCGCACCCGCGCGTGGAACTCGGCGGGCTCCGACTCCAGCCGGTCCGGAGCCTCGGTGAACCGCTCGCGGGCCGCCTCGGGCGACACGTCCAGCAGCACCGTCAGATGCGGGACCAGTCCGTTCGTCGCCCAGCGCGAGATCCGTGCGATCTCCGTCGGGGACAGGTCACGGCCGGCCCCCTGGTACGCCACCGACGAGTCGATGTACCGGTCCGAGATCACCACCGCGCCGCGCTCCAGCGCGGGCCGTACGACGGTGTCGACGTGCTCGGCGCGGTCCGCGGCGTACAGCAGCGCCTCCGCGCGGTGGGACAGCCCGGCCGAGGACACGTCCAGCAGGATCGACCGCAGCCGCTTGCCCACGGGGGTCGCCCCCGGCTCGCGGGTGAGCACGACCTCGTGCCCCTTGGCCCTGATCCAGTCGGCGAGGGCGTCGGCCTGGGTGGACTTGCCGGCGCCGTCGCCGCCCTCCAGGGCGATGAAGAACCCGCCGGTCGCGGGCGTCTGCACGGGGTCGTCGCCGCCCAGCAGCGCGTCCCGCAGGTCGTGCCGCAGCGGTACGCCGGAGCGGTCGTCGACCTTGGCGAGCACCAGCGCGGCCACCGGCAGCAGCAGCGCGCCGACCAGCATCAGCGTGAACGCGGCCCCGCCGTGCGCGAAGACGAACTTGCCGTTCTCCAGCCGGTGCGGCCCGATGAGCGCCGCGACCAGCGGGGCGATCACCGCGCCCAGTGCCACACAGACCCGTACGACCGCGTGCAGGTGCTCGGTCGTACGCGCGCGTCGGCCGTCCTCGGTCTCCTGGTCGAGCAGGGTGTGCCCGGTGTTGGCGGACACCCCCGCGCCGACGCCGGCCAGCGCGACGATCAGCAGCACGCTGGTGACGTCCGGGACGAGCCCGGCGGCCAGCAGCGCCACTCCGGTGAAGGCGACCGTCAGGGACAGCAGGCGGCGCCGCGAGAGCGTCGGCAGGAAGGCTGGAGCGGTACGGATACCGACCACGACACCGCCGGTCAGCGCGAGCACCAGCAGCCCGTACAGCACGGGCCCGCCGCCCAGGTCCTTGGCGTGCAGCACCGACACGGCGACGGCGGCGGCGACCGCCGCGGCGACCGCCGCGCAGGCGAACACCAGCACCGGGATCGCGCCCGTGCGGCCGGTGTCGACGCCCGCGGCCGTCCGGGGCCGGCGCAGGCCCTCCAGCGGGGAGCGCGCACGCGGGGTGCGCACGTCGGGCAGCTCCAGGCCGCTCACCACCGACAGGGAGGCGGCGAACAGCCCGGCCGCGACGTACGAGGCGAGGGCCGCCTGGTGCTGGCCGAACCAGGCGATGCCGGCGCCCAGGAGGTTGTTGACGAGGGACGCGGCGGCCAGCGTGGCGGCCGCGAGGGGGACCGCGACGAAGCTCGTACGCAGCGAGAGGCGGCGCAGGGCGTCCATGTGGTCCGGCAGCGGCCGTACCGTCGCGCCCTCCGGGGGCGGGGCGGGCAGCAGGGCGGGCGCCGCACCCTCGCGGCACACCGTCCAGAAGCGCTCGGCGACCCCGGTCACGAACACGGTGACCAGGAGGACCGCGAGCGCGTTGTCGGGCGTCCAGTCGATCCACAGCGGCGCGACGATCAGCAGCGCGGCCCGCAGACCGTCGGCGCCGACCATCGTCCAGCGGCGGTCGAGCGGTCCCTGCTGGGACGTCAGCGAGGTCAGCGGGCCGAGGAGCACGGCGCCGAAGAGCAAGGTCGCCAGGATGCGTACCGCGAAGACGGTGGCCACGGCGACGGCCACGCCCCGGTAGCCGCCCCCGAACGAGCCGACGGCGATCGCCGCCTGGAGGGCTAGGACGACCAGCACGAGGAGCGTGAGGATGTCCCCCACGCCTCCTACGAGCTGGGCGCTCCAGAGCTGCTTGAGCTGCGGCCGGCGCAGCAGGGCGCGCACGGCGCGCTCGCGGGAGTCCGCCACCAGGGCGTCGTCCGGGGCGGGATGGTTGGCCGTTGGCTGCTCGGCTCGCGTCATGCTTTCAGCCTATCGGGACCCGCCGACAGCCCGAGGCACACGCCCGCACGTGCGCACACCCCGACACCAAAGTGATGCCGGGGCGTGCGTCTGGCGAACCCGCGGTGAAGGGGACGGTGAAGGAGATCCGGACGGGCCGGTGCACCACAGGCGCACCGGCCCGTCCGGTCAGTCCTCCGTGCTCGTCTTCGAAGCCGTCGCCGTCTTCGCGGCGGCCGTCTTGGCGGTCGTCTTCTTCGCGGCGGTCGTCTTCTTCGCCGCCGTGGTCTTCTTGGCGGCCGTCTTCGTCGCCGTGGCCTTCTTGGCCGGAGCCTTCTTGGCGGGCGCCTTCTTCGCCGGAGCCTTCTTCGCCGTCTTCTTGGCGGGCCCCTTGGCGCGCTTCTCGGCAAGCAGTTCGAAGCCGCGCTCGGGGGTGATCTCCTCGACGCTGTCGCCGGAGCGCAGGGTCGCGTTGGTCTCGCCGTCGGTGACGTACGGCCCGAAGCGTCCGTCCTTGACGACGACCGGCTTCTCGCTGACCGGGTCCACGCCCAGTTCCTTCAGCGGCGGCTTGGCGGCCGCGCGGCCACGCTGCTTGGGCTGGGCGTAGATCGCCAGCGCCTCGTCCAGCGTGATCGTGAAGAGCTGGTCCTCGGTCTGCAGCGACCGCGAGTCCGTGCCCTTCTTCAGGTACGGGCCGTAGCGGCCGTTCTGCGCGGTGATCTCCACACCGTCCGCGTCCGTGCCGACGGTGCGCGGGAGCGACATCAGCCGGAGGGCGTCCTGCAGGGTCACCGTGTCCAGCGACATCGTCTTGAAGAGGGAGGCCGTACGCGGCTTGACCGCGTTCTTGCCGGTCTTGGGGGTGCCCTCGGGAAGCACCTCGGTGACGTACGGCCCGTAGCGGCCGGCCCTGGCGATGATCTGGTGGCCCGTCTCCGGGTCGGCGCCCAGCTCGAAGTCGCCGCTCGGCTTGGCCAGCAGTTCCTCCGCGAAGTCGACGGAGAGCTCGTCCGGCGCCAGGTCGTCCGGCACGTCGGCGCGCTGGTGGCCCTCGGCGTCCTTCTCCCCGCGCTCGATGTACGGGCCGTAGCGGCCGACCCTGAGCACGATGTCGTTGCCCACGGGGAACGACGACACCTCGCGCGCGTCGATCGCGCCCAGGTCGGTCACCAGTTCCTTGAGACCGCCGAGGTGGTCGCCGTCGCCGTTGCCCGCGTCGGCGGCACCGGCCGCCTCGCCCTCGCCGAAGTAGAAACGCTTCAGCCACGGCACGGCCTGCGCCTCGCCGCGGGCGATGCGGTCGAGGTCGTCCTCCATCCGCGCGGTGAAGTCGTAGTCGACGAGCCGGCCGAAGTGCTTCTCCAGGAGGTTGACCACGGCGAAGGACAGGAAGGACGGCACGAGGGCCGTGCCCTTCTTGAAGACATAGCCTCGGTCGAGGATGGTGCCGATGATCGACGCGTACGTCGACGGGCGGCCGATCTCGCGCTCTTCGAGCTCCTTGACCAGGCTGGCCTCGGTGTAGCGGGCCGGGGGCTTGGTGGCGTGCCCGTCGACCGTGATCTCCTCGGCCGTGAGCGCGTCGCCCTCGGCGACCTGCGGCAGCCGGCGCTCGCGGTCGTCGAGTTCGGCGTTCGGGTCGTCCGCGCCCTCGACGTACGCCTTCAGGAAGCCGTGGAAGGTGATCGTCTTGCCGGAGGCGCTGAACTCGACGTCCCGGCCGTCGGCGGCCGCGCCGGCGATCTTCACCGTGACGGAGTTGCCGACCGCGTCCTTCATCTGCGAGGCGACGGTCCGCTTCCAGATCAGCTCGTAGAGCTTGAACTGGTCGCCGGTCAGACCGGTCTCGGCGGGGGTGCGGAAACGATCACCCGAGGGACGGATCGCCTCGTGCGCCTCCTGGGCGTTCTTGACCTTCCCGGCGTACGTGCGCGGCTGGGCCGGCAGGTAGTCGGCGCCGTACAGCTGCGTGACCTGGGCGCGGGCGGCCGCGACGGCGGTGTCGCTCAGCGTCGTGGAGTCCGTACGCATGTACGTGATGTAGCCGTTCTCGTACAGCTTCTGCGCGACCTGCATGGTGGCCTTGGCGCCGAAGCCGAGCTTGCGGCTGGCCTCCTGCTGGAGCGTCGTCGTACGGAACGGGGCGTACGGCGAGCGGCGGTACGGCTTGGACTCGACCGACCGGACGGCGAACCGGGTGTTCTCCAGGGCCGCGGCCAGGGCGCGGGCGTTCGCCTCGTCGAGGTGGAGGATGTTCGCGCTCTTGAGCTGTCCCAGCGAGTCGAAGTCGCGGCCCTGCGCGACCCGCTTGCCGTCGACGGTCTGGAGGCGGGCGACCAGGGACGCCGGGTCGCTCGGGTCACCCGCGCGGCCGGTCCCGAAGGTGCCCGTCAGGTCCCAGTACTCGGCGGAACGGAACGCGATGCGCTCGCGCTCCCGCTCGACGACGAGCCGGGTGGCGACGGACTGGACACGGCCCGCCGACAGTCGCGGCATGACCTTCTTCCACAGGACCGGCGACACCTCGTAGCCATAGAGGCGGTCGAGGATGCGGCGGGTCTCCTGGGCGTCGACCATGCGCTTGTTCAGGTCGCGCGGGTTGGCCACGGCCTCGCGGATCGCGTCCTTGGTGATCTCGTGGAACACCATGCGCTTGACCGGGACCTTGGGCTTCAGCACTTCGAGGAGGTGCCACGCGATGGCTTCGCCCTCGCGGTCCTCATCGGTGGCCAGGAAGAGTTCGTCGGAGTCCTTCAGCAGATCCTTGAGCTTCTTGACCTGGGCCTTCTTGTCAGCGTTGACCACGTAGATCGGCTGGAAGTCGTGTTCGACGTCCACCCCGAGGCGGCGGACCTCGCCGGTGTACTTCTCGGGCACCTCCGCGGCGCCGCTGGGGAGGTCGCGGATGTGCCCGACGCTCGCTTCGACGACGTAGCCGGGGCCGAGATAGCCCTTGATCGTCTTCGCCTTGGCAGGCGACTCGACGATGACGAGTCGGCGGCCGCCCTGTGCGGTCTCGCTGGTCGGGGACAACTTCGCTCTTCTCTCCGGTCGACGCTGGGGCCTCCCCAGGCCTTCTTCCCGGGGTCGGGTCATGGTGACGCTGCGGAGTGTGACGGTACATCCCGCCCCCGTGTCAAACGGGAAAAGCCCGCAACGGCCACTCGAACGGTAACCCGACTACCGCCATTCCTGCCGCCCGGACTGTCCACCAGCCCTTTCGGGCAGATCCGGAGTGTGACCTCCCAGATACTGGCGGGAGGAGGCCGGGGCGGCTATCGGACCCGGGTGAGGCACCATGCGGCGAGGACCAGCGCGGCCACTCCGGCGAGAGCGGCGAGGGTCGCCGATGCGACCGGGTTCACACCGAGGGCGACGGGTTCGCGACGCCTGACGCGGGTCGCGGTCCATGCCAGCAACCCGGTTCCGAACAGGGCGAACACCGCTCCGGTGAAGATCGCCGGCCCGCTCTCCATGGTCTGCCGCGCCCCTTTTCCGCGGCCTTCGACGGGCCGCTGCCAGAAGACTGCCACGCGTGGGCGGCGCACAGAAGAACCCGAGGTGAACGCGGGGCCGACGCGGCCGTGCTCCCGCCACCGCCCCGGGCCGTGCCGGACAGGGTTTCTTTCCGGTCGTCCTCGCATCGCCTGCGCGGCCGGCTCGAACTTGTTTTCGTGGAACTCGGCCGCATCGCCGGCTCTCTCGGCGTGCCGCGAGACCCGCGCGTGCCGAGGAGGCCTGCGCGATCCGGGAAGCCTGGCGCCGGTGGGCGACCGGGGCTTCCGGGGCCTCCCAGGGCCCCGAGCCGGAGCGCGACGCCGTGGCCGACGACACACCTGCGCGCAGGGGGCTCGCACCAGCCCGCGTGGGCGCCGTGCGGGCGCCGCCCGAAGCGTCCGGCGCCGGCGGCATGTTGGCCGGTTTCACGTCCCGGAGCGGGACGCCGACGCGGACGCCCGGGACGCCGAAGCGGACGCCTGGGACGCCGCGCGGCAGGAGCCGCACGGCACGCTCACGAGGCCACCCGGTCACGGGGCGCGGGGTCACCTGGGCGCCGGGTCACCGCTCCGGTTCGAGGAAACCCTGCTCCACCAGCAGGCGGATCTGGGCGGGGGTGCGGTCGCGCAGCAGCACCGGGTCCTCGCCGACGAGTTGGGCGATGGCGTCGAGGATGCGGCCCGCGCTCAGCGAGCCGTCGCACACGCCCGCGAAGCCCGCACCGACCGTGTCCACCTTGGTGGCCCTGCGCATGCCCCGGTGCTGGCGCAGCACGACATGCTCCGGGTCCTCGGCGCCGGGCAGCCCGACCTGTTCCTGGACGATCTCGGCGGCGAGCCTGAAGTGACCGGCGAGCAGGGCGGCGTCGTCGTGCTCCCGCAGGTAGTCGAGGCGGTCGAAGTGCGCCCGGATCGTGTCGCCGAGCGGTTGTTCGACGGAGTGCGGCCACTCCTCCACGGTGACGGAGGGCTCGGCGGCCGTCCGGCGCAGGGTGATCCAGCCGAAGCCGACGGCCTTCACCTTGCGCGCCTCGAACTCGTCCAGCCATGCGTCGTAGCGCGCCTGGTACTCGACCGGGTCGCTGCGGTGGTCGCCCGCGTCCCTGAGCCACAGCTCGGCGTACTGCGTGACGTCCTGCACCTCGCGCTGCACGATCCAGGCGTCACAGCCGCGCGGGACCCACGACCTGAGCCTGTCCTGCCAGTCCTCCCCCTCCACGTGCTGCCAGTTGGCGAGGAACTGCGCGAACCCGCCCTCGTTCAGCCGCTGTCCCGACTGCTGAACGAGCGTGCGGCACAGATCGTCCCCGCCCATCCCGCCGTCGCGGTACGTCAGCCGGGCGCCCGGCGAGATCACGAACGGCGGGTTGGAGACGATCAGGTCGTACGTCTCGTCGTCCCGGACCGGGTCGAACAGCGAGCCCTCGCGCAGGTCGGCGGCCGGTGCGCCGGACAGCGCGAGCGTGAGGGCGGTGATGTGCAGGGCGCGCGGGTTGAGGTCGGTCGCCGTCACCCGCGTGGCGTGCCGGGAAGCGTGCAGCGCCTGGATCCCGGAGCCCGTGCCGAGGTCGAGCGCGGAGCCGACGGGGGTACGGACGGTGATGCCGGCGAGGGTCGTGGACGCGCCGCCGACACCGAGGACCACGGCGGTGTCCGCCTGCCGGCCCCGGCCGCCGATGCCGCCCGCGCCGCCGACCGCGCAGCCCAGGTCCGACACGATGAACCAGTCCTCGCCGTCGGGTCCGCCGAACGGCCGTACGTCCACGGTCGCGGCGACCTCGTCCCCGCCGGTGCGCACCAGCCAGCCGCTCTCCAGACACGCGTCGACGGGCAGCACACCCACCACGCGCGCGTACGGCACGGGCTGCTGGAGCAGGAACAGCCGGACGAGCGTCTCCAGCGGCGTGTCCCCACGGGTCGCCCGGAGCGCGGGGACGGTCTCGCTGCGCGCCAGCGCCGTGTACGCGGGGGCGCCGAGCAGTTCGAGCAGTCCGTCGGCGGTGAAGGAGACACCGAGCAGGGCGTCGCGCAGACCGGCGACGACGTCGGGGCGGTCGGCGGAGGGCAGGGGGATGAGGGTGGAGTCGGTGGAGTTGCTCACGTCCCCATTGTGTCCGCTCCGGATTGTGTCCGCTGCGGCCGACGGCGCGATCGCGCCCGCCGCACCCGCACCCGCAGCCCCACCGTGCGCACTGGGGCGGAACGTGCACGGACCTGCCCAGAGGCCCCGGTACGCGCGCGTACCGGGGCCTCTGGGCGTATGGGGGGTCCGGGGCCGGGTCAGCCCGCCGTCGCCGCCGCGGACGAGGACGCTGCGGACTTGCAGCTCGCCTGCTCGGCCATGGCCTTGCCGACGTCGCCCGCTTCCAGCTCCTTGAGGGCGCCGTTGCCGTTCTTGCTCAGCTTGTCGAGCTCGGTGGCGACGTCCTTCAGGCCGTCGGCGAACTTGGCCTGGTCCTTGGTGTCGAGGGCGTCGACCTGCTTCTTCAGGGAGGCGTACGACGCCGAGATGTCGTTGAGCTCCTTGACCGCGCCCTGCTGCTTCTGCTCGGCGTTCTTGGCGTCCCCGCTGTCCGGAGCTCCCGCCTGGTCGACGGCGGCGCCGATCGCCTTGTAGGCGTCCGACATGTCCTGGAACGCCTGGGAGTCGGTCTTCTGGACGTCCTCCGGCGCGCTGTTGTCCGAGGTCTGCTTCTGGATGGCGGCGTTGGCGGCCGCGATCTTCTTGGCCTGCGGCTGGACGGAGTCGCAGACCTGCTTGGCCCAGGCGCTCAGCTTCGCGCTGCTGCCGTCGTCGCTGCTGCCGCATCCCGACAGCGCCATTGCCAGTACCGCACCGCCGGACAGCGCGGCCGCGAGCTTCTTGTTCACCGGATTGGTCCCTTCCATGGCTCTCGGCCCCGGAACATACACGCCACGCGGACGACGGACCCCAGACGAATGCCCTTTATGGGCACTGATATAGCCATTTGCACCAAGTGAGAGAAGGCTCACGGGTAGGGGCGCGAACACACAAGGGGGCGGGCGGCGACGCGTCGACACGCGCCACCACCCGCCCCGTGAGCCAGGCCTCGCCCGGACCGCCTACGAAACCACCGCAGGATCGGCCGACTTGGAGGCCCGCTCGGCGTTCTCCTCGTCACCCACGGCGATACCGCGCCGCTTGGAGATGTACACCGAGACCACGATGACCAGGAGCGAGAGGGCCGCGATCATGACCCTCACGCCGATGCTCTTGTCGTGGCCGTAGGAGAACTTGATGACGGCCGGCGCGATCAGCAGCGCCACCAGGTTCATCACCTTCAGCAGCGGGTTGATCGCGGGGCCGGCGGTGTCCTTGAAGGGGTCGCCGACCGTGTCGCCGATCACCGTGGCCGCGTGGGCCTCGCTGCCCTTGCCGCCGTGATGGCCGTCCTCCACGAGCTTCTTGGCGTTGTCCCAGGCACCGCCGGAGTTGGCGAGGAACACCGCCATCAGCGTCCCCGCCCCGATCGCGCCCGCGAGGTACGCGCCGAGCGGGCCGATGCCGAGCGTGAAGCCGATGAAGATCGGTGCCATCACGGCCAGCAGTCCGGGTGTGGCGAGTTCGCGCAGGGCGTCCTTGGTGCAGATGTCGACGACCTTGCCGTACTCCGGGGTCTCGGTGTAGTCCATGATCCCGGGCTTCTCACGGAACTGCCGCCGCACCTCGTACACCACCGAACCGGCCGACCGGGACACCGCGTTGATCGCCAGTCCCGAGAAGAGGAACACGACCGCCGCGCCGGCGATGAGGCCGACGAGGTTGTTCGGCTGCGAGATGTCCATCATCAGGCTCATCGGCGCGCCCGCCCCGGTGAGTTTCTCGCCGACGTCCTGCGCTCCGGTGGTGATCGCGTCACGGTACGACCCGAAGAGCGCCGACGCCGCCAGCACCGCGGTGGCGATGGCGATGCCCTTGGTGATGGCCTTGGTGGTGTTGCCGACCGCGTCCAGGTTGGTGAGCACCTGGGCGCCCGCCCCCTGGACGTCGCCCGACATCTCGGCGATGCCCTGGGCGTTGTCGGAGACCGGGCCGAAGGTGTCCATCGCGACGATCACACCGACCGTGGTGAGCAGGCCGGTGCCGGCCAGCGCCACCGCGAACAGCGCCAGCATGATCGACGTACCGCCGAGCAGGAAGGCCCCGTACACACCGAGGCCGATCAGCAGCGCGGTGTAGACGGCCGACTCCAGGCCGACGGAGATACCGGCGAGGACGACGGTGGCCGGGCCGGTCAGCGAGGTCTTGCCGATGTCCCTGACCGGGCGGCGGCTGGTTTCGGTGAAGTAGCCGGTCAGTTGCTGGATGACGGCGGCGAGCAGGATGCCGATCGCCACCGCGACGAGGGCGAGGATGCGCGGATCGCCGCTCTTGCCCTTGATCGCCGCGTCGGTGACGCCGTCGAGACCTGCGTACGACGACGGCAGGTAGACGAAGACCGCCAGCGCGACCAGCACGACCGAGATCACCGCGGAGATGAAGAAGCCCCGGTTGATCGCGGACATGCCACTGCGGTCGGTACGGCGCGGGGACACGGCGAAGATGCCGATCATCGCGGTGACGACGCCGATCGCCGGCACGAGCAGCGGGAAGGCGAGACCGAAGTCGCCGAAGGCCGCCTTGCCGAGGATCAGCGCGGCGACCAGGGTCACCGCGTAGGACTCGAACAGGTCGGCCGCCATGCCCGCGCAGTCGCCGACGTTGTCGCCCACGTTGTCGGCGATGGTCGCGGCATTGCGCGGGTCGTCCTCCGGGATGCCCTGCTCGACCTTGCCGACCAGGTCGGCGCCGACGTCGGCCGCCTTGGTGAAGATGCCGCCGCCGACTCGCATGAACATGGCGATCAGGGCGGCGCCGAGGCCGAATCCCTCGAGCACCTTCGGGGCGTCGGCCGCGTACACCAGCACCACGCAGGAGGCGCCCAGCAGACCGAGCCCCACCGTGAACATGCCGACGACGCCGCCCGTGCGGAAAGCGATCTTCATTGCCTTGTGCGAGACGGTGGTGAGGTCCTTTTCCGGCTCACCCTCCGTCGGGGTCGCTTCCCTGGCCGCCGCGGCGACACGCACATTGCTGCGCACGGCGAGCCACATGCCGATATAGCCGGTGGCCGCCGAGAAGCCGGCGCCGATCAGGAAGAAGATCGACCGGCCGGCCCGCTGATTCCAGTCGTCCGCTGGCAGCAGCATGAGCAGGAAGAAGACGACCACGGCGAATACGCCGAGTGTGCGCAACTGCCGGGCCAGATAGGCGTTGGCGCCTTCCTGGACCGCTGCCGCGATCTTCTTCATGCTGTCGGTGCCCTCGCCCGCGGCGAGCACCTGGCGCACCAGGACGCCCGCGACCACGAGGGCGGCCAGCGCCACGACACCGATGACCATCACCAGGAGGCGGTTGTCGTCGGTCAGAACTGCGGCTGCGAAGGTTGTGGGGTGATCGAACTGCTGAGGGGTAGAAAGCCCCGCCATTCGTCCTCCTTGACGCTTGGGCTGAGCTCAAGATGTGGACGGATTCTAGGTACCGGAACCTGATCAAAACAGGGCGCGGTAAGCGGAATTAGCCTTCACTTGCTCTCCAGCAATTGATCGAGGTCACGCCATCGAACCCGAAAGAGGTAATGCCCTAAAAGCATTGACGCCCGCACGGGCGCTTGATCAAATGATCGCCCGATTGATCGTGAATTTCTTCACGCATTCCTGCAAACGGGTGAGGAAAACACGAAGGGCCCTGCTCAGCAGGGCCCGAACGGGGGTGATGCGGTGAAGCGCGGAGCCGGCGTCAGGCCGACGCGGCGGCGGGCGGGGTGGTCGGCCATGTCATGCGGATGCGTCCGCCGTTCTGTCCGGCGGTCACCTCCACGTCGTCGACGAGTCCGCTGATGACCGCGAGACCCATCTCGTCCTCCTCGGCCTCGATGTCCGGATCCTCGACCACGTCGCCGACCGGGCCCTCCCGGGGGGCGTGCGGCGCCTGGTCCCCGACCTCGATGGAGAACTGCTTCTCCTCCTCGACCAGCAGGACCTGGATCGGCGCGGTGATGGCGCCGTTCTGGTGCAGTCCGACGGCACGGGAACACGCCTCGCCGACGGCGAGCCGCACCTCGTCGAGGACGGCCTCGTCCACCCCGGCCCTGCGCGCCACCGCCGCCGCCACGAGTCGGGCGGTCCTGACGTGCTCGGGCAGCGCGCTGAAGCGGAGTTCAACGGTGGCCATGCATCCCCCTCGGACTACGGGCGTGCGCGTGCGGTCGGGGGGCCGGGCCGCCGAAAGCCCGGTCCCCCTGCTGTGCAACTCGACCCCCCGGGCACACGGCCCGGACGGTGATCAGTCGGTGGCCGCCACCGCTTCGTCGACCGAGGTGTGGATGGGGAACACCTTGGTGAGACCGGTGATACGGAAGATCTTCAGAATGCGCTCCTGGTTGCAGACCAGGCGCAGCGAGCCCTCGTGGGCACGCACCCGCTTCAGGCCGCCGACCAGCACGCCGAGCCCGGTGGAGTCGAGGAAGTCCACGCCCTCCATGTCGACGACGAGGTGGAAATTGCCGTCGTTCACCAGCTCGACCAACTGCTCGCGCAACTTGGGCGCGGTATATACGTCGATTTCGCCACCGACCTCGACGACCGTACGATCGCCGACGGTACGGGTCGACAGGGACAGGTCCACGGATCCTCCAGCACCTTGCTATCGAGCGGTCGCCCCATGGGACACCTCGGCAGAGCCCCCAGGACGGTTCGCCAGCCGCGATGGCATTCAATCACTTACCGGCAGGCGTGCACGACGCCTTGGCTCCATTGTCCGTCACGCCAGTGACACACTCGGTGCCGATGGCCGAGAATCTCCGATCCGATCGATCCCCGACGGAACCCGAGTCCCGCCCCGCGCCGAGCACGGTCCTGAACCGGCTCGCCTCGGGGCCGAGCCGGGCTTCGCGCATCACTCATACGGAGCACTTGCCCCCGCGTGCGGGTCGCCATGCCGTCTGGCCTCACCGGATTCGCTCCGAGGTCGTCGCGGCCGTCCGGTCCGCGGGCATCGAACACCCCTGGGCCCACCAGGCGGAGGCCGCCGAGCACGCCCTGGACGGCGAGTCGGTGGTCGTCGCCACCGGCACCGCGTCCGGCAAGTCCCTCGCCTACCTCGTGCCGGTCCTGTCCACGCTCCTCGACGGCTCCGAGGCCCCGAACGGCCGCGGCGCCACCGCCCTGTACCTGGCCCCCACGAAGGCCCTGGCGGCCGACCAGTGCCGTGCGGTGAAGGAACTCGCACGGCCCCTGGGCAAGGCCGTGCGCCCGGCCGTGTACGACGGCGACACGCCGTTCGAGGAACGCGAGTGGGTCCGCCAGTACGCCAACTACGTCCTCACCAACCCGGACATGCTCCATCGCGGGATATTGCCGTCCCACCCGCGCTGGTCCTCCTTCCTGAAGTCGCTCAAGTACGTCGTCATCGACGAGTGCCACACCTACCGGGGCGTCTTCGGCTCCCATGTCGCCCAGGTACTGCGCCGCCTGCGCCGCCTGTGCGCCCGCTACGGGGCCTCCCCGGTCTTCCTGCTGGCCTCGGCCACCGCCGCCGAGCCGGCCGTGGCCGCCCGCCGGCTGACCGGCCTGCCGGTCGTCGAGGTCGCCGACGACGCCTCACCGCGCGGGGAACTGGTGTTCGCGCTCTGGGAGCCCCCGCTCACCGAGATGCAGGGCGAGAAGGGCGCTCCGGTGCGCCGGACGGCCACCGCCGAGACGGCCGACCTGCTCACCGACCTCGCCGTGCAGGGCGTCCGCACGGTCGCCTTCGTACGCTCCCGGCGCGGCGCCGAGCTCATCGCCGTCATCGCCCAGGAGCGTCTGGCTGAAGTGGATCGTTCACTGGCCCGGCGTGTCGCGGCGTATCGCGGCGGCTACCTCCCCGAGGAACGCCGCGCCCTGGAACGCGCCCTGCACTCCGGCGAGCTCCTCGGCCTCGCCGCCACGACCGCGCTGGAGCTGGGCGTGGACGTGTCGGGCCTGGACGCCGTGCTCATCGCCGGCTATCCGGGCACCCGCGCGTCGCTGTGGCAGCAGGCGGGCCGGGCCGGTCGCTCCGGCCAGGGGGCCCTCGCCGTCCTGGTGGCCCGCGACGATCCGCTGGACACCTTCCTCGTCCATCATCCGGAGGCCCTGTTCGACCGGCCGGTGGAATCCACGGTCCTCGACCCCGACAATCCGTACGTCCTCGCCCCGCACCTGTGCGCGGCCGCGGCGGAGCTGCCGCTGGTCGAGGAGGACCTGACCCTGTTCGGTCCGGCGGCCGCGGAACTGCTGCCGCAGCTGGAGGCCGCGAAGCTGCTGCGCCGCCGGACGAAGGCCTGGCACTGGACCCGCCGGGAGCGGGCCGCCGATCTGACCGACATCCGCGGCGAGGGCGGACGGCCGGTGCAGATCGTCGAGGAGGGAACAGGACGGCTGCTGGGCACGGTCGACGAGAGCGCCTCCCACACCGCCGTCCACGAGGGCGCGGTCCACCTCCACCAGGGGCGTACGTACCTCGTCCGCTCCCTCGACCTGGAGGACTCGGTCGCCCTGGTCGAGGAGGCCGCCCCGCCGTACTCGACGGTCGCCCGCGACACGACGTCGATCTCCGTCCTGGAGACCGACACCGAGATCCCCTGGGGCGCCGGCCGCCTGTGCTACGGCTCCGTGGAGGTCACCAACCAGGTCGTCTCCTTCCTGCGCAGACGTGTCATCACCGGCGAGGTGCTGGGCGAGACGAAGCTCGACCTCCCCCCTCGTACGCTGCGGACCCGGGCCGTGTGGTGGACGGTCACCGAGGACCAGCTGGACGAGGCCCGGATCAACCCGGAGATCCTGGGCGGCGCCCTGCACGCCGCGGAGCACGCCTCGATCGGGATGCTGCCGCTCTTCGCGACCTGCGACCGCTGGGACATCGGCGGCGTGTCCGTACCCCTGCACCCCGACACCCTCCTGCCGACGGTCTTCGTCTACGACGGCCACCCCGGCGGCGCGGGCTTCGCGGAGCGCGCCTTCCACACCGCCCGCGCCTGGCTCACCGCCACCCGTCAGGCCATCGCCTCCTGCGAGTGCGAGGCCGGCTGCCCGTCCTGCATCCAGTCGCCCAAGTGCGGCAACGGGAACGATCCCCTGCACAAGCGGGGTGCCGTACGCCTGCTCACGGTTCTGCTGCGGGGAGCTCCGCGGGAGGAGCCGCGGGACGAGTCGCAGGGCGAGCCGCGGGACGAGCCACAGGGCGAGCCGCGGGACGAGTCGCAGGGCGAGCCGCGGGACGAGCCGCGGGACGAGCCACAGGATCGGGGAGCACCGGAGCCGGGACGGGTCCCGGGACCGGCGCGGGAGTCGGGGCGGGACCCGAGGTCGGCGCGGGAGCAGGGGCGGGATTAGCGGCGGGTCCCGGGATCGGCGTGGGAGTAGCGGCGGGTCCCGGGATCGGCGTGGGGAGAGTCCGCGGGACCTGTTCCGCCGGGCCCGCCCGGGCCCTGACCTCGGCCTCGAACGGCCCCCGCCCCGAGGCCGCGGACACGTCCGAGACCGCGCCCAGCACGGCGCACCGCACCAGCCGGGTGCCCTGGGCCCGAGCCACCCGCTCCGCCCGCCCACAGGCCGCCGCGCCGCCCTCCGCCGCGTGGTCTGCCGCCGCCAGCGCCGCGAGGTCGGCGCCGCCGGCCGCCCGGTGCCGGGTCACGACGGCCTGGCCGAGCGCCAGCACCGCCCCGAACACGACGCACAGCACGGCGATCGCTCCGACACCCCAGACGGTGGCGGAGCCGCGGTCGCTCCGGACGGTGGCGGAGCGCGGCCCGCCGCCAGACGCGGCGCCCTCCGCCCGGAGCTCCCGACTCCCCGTCACGGGTCCGCCTCCGCCGGCTCCACCGTCTCCTCGGCCCATGCCACGGCCTCCTCCCGTACCTCGAACGGCAGCCCGTGCAGCGCCGGGGGTCTGGCCACGACCACCACACGGACCTGGTCGCCCGAACGGCCCACCGAGACCTCCGCACCGCTCGGTGCCGCCGCCCGGGTGACGGCCAGCACCGCGTCGGCCGAGTCCTGCCGGGCCGCCGCCCGCGCCCCCGTCCGCGCCGCGTCCACGCACTGGATCCGTACGGCCGCCACGAGCAGCGCCCACACCAGCGCCAGCGCGAACAGCACCAGCACGGGCAGCACCACCGCCGACTCGGCCGTCACGAACCCCCGGTCCGCGCCTCGCTCACATCGACGCACTGAGCGCTCGCTTCACGATGGCCTCCAGCTCCGCGCTGACCTCACCGCTCGTCACCACCTTGTAGAGGAGCACGGCGAACGCCACCGCCGCGACGATCCCCATGGCGTACTCGGACGTGACCATCCCCGCGTCCTTGCGCACCGCACGTGCCCTGCGCTCCAGGGCACGCAGCCGCACCCGTACCGTCTTGTACATCTCAGCCCCCGTAAGGTCCGGTTCCGTCGATCTCTCTGGTCCTCGGCGGCCGGCCGTGTGTCCGGCCGCCGCTCCCGGTCGTGCGCCCTCAGGCCCGTCCTGTCATCCGCCACCCCCTCCCATCACTTCGCCCGCCAGCCCGATCACCACGGGCACCACGCCGACGGCGATGAACGCGGGCAGGAAGCACAGCCCCACCGGCACGGTGACCACCACCGCCGCCCGTCTGGCCCGTACCGCCGCGTCGCGCGCTCGCTCCGCGCGGGCGTCAGCGGCGAACCGTGCGACGGGACCGGCCGCGGGGAGCCCGGAGTCACCGGCCCGTTCCAGCAGCCGCGCCAGGGCCTCGGCGCCCGGGATCGAGGCCAGCCGCCGCCAGGCCTCGCCCGGTTCGCCCCCGAGCCGCACCTCCGCCGCGCCGCGCGCCAGCGCCGTGCCGACCGGCCCGCCGAGCGCCTCGCCGGTCGCCTGGGCGGCGATCACCGGACCGGCTCCGGCCTCGACACAGGCACCCAGCAGTTCCGCGGCGAGCGGGAGCTGCCGGGCTGCCTCCCCCACGTCGACGTCCACCGCGCGGCCCGTGGACGCCTGCGCCTGCGCCTGCCGCAGACGCCACCGCCGCAGCGCGGCCGCCGTCAGCACGCCGATCACCACGCCGGTGAAGCCGCCGACCACCACCCACCCGGCAGCCACCGCTCCCGCCCAGGGCAGCCAGCGCCGTACGGCCTCACCGATCTGCGGGCGGGCACCCGCCGATCCCGTTTCCCGGGCGAGCAGTTCGGCGATCCGCCGCCGTGCCCTGCGCCGCCGCACCGCCGCCGCCCAGGCCCCCGGCCCACCGAGGGCGAGCACCGCCCCCAAGGTCACCCCCAGCCTGTGGAAAACCTCCGCGCCCACGCTCATGCGCCCTCCGCCCCTCGTACGATCCGCAGCGCCCACCACATCCCGACGCCCTCGAGGAGACCTCCGGCCAGCAGACAGCCCAGGCCGGCTCCGGTGTGCAGCAGCACGTGCAGCGGGTCGGCACCCAAGGCACCGCCGAGGAGCAGCCCCAGGACGGGCAGACCGGCGAGCATCACCGCCGTGGAGCGGGCACCGGCCAGCTGGGCACGGAGGTCGGCGCGCTGGTCCCGTTCGGCGCGCAGCGCCCGCTCGATCCGGTCGAGTCCGGCCGCGAGGCCCGCGCCCCGGTCCACGGCGACCCGCCAGCACGCCGCGAGGCCCAGCAGCCCCTCGGCCCCCGGTTGCCGCGCCGCGGCCGCGAGCGCCGTCGGGACGTCCCCGCCGAACCTCGCCGCCGCCAGCACCGCCGCCTGCGCGTCGCCGAGCCCTTCGGAGTCGCGGGCGGCGCGCATCAGCGCCTCACCCGGCTGCCGCCCGGCACGCACCTCTCCGGCGAGCGTCCCGCACAGAGTGATGACCGCGTTCTCCCGGTGCTCCCGCGCCTTCCTGGCCCGCCCGGCCAGCCGGGCCCGGCGCGCCAGCGGCACCCCGGCCGCCCCCGCCGCGACCGGCAGCACCGAGGCCCCCAGCACCGCCAGCACCAGCCCGGCGGCCAGCGACCACCACTCGGCCCGCCAGCGCCCACGGATCAGCAGCAGCGCGCAGGTCAGATGCCGCCGCACGGGCGGCCCGGTGGCGACCGCCCCGCCACCCGCGAGCAGCAGTTGCGCCCGGCGGGCCGCAGAGTGCCGACCGCCCGTCCACCAGAGGGCCGCTCCCGCACACGCCACGGTCGCGCCCGTCACCGACTCGCTCCACGAGATCCCGCCCATTGCGCTCACGTCTCCCGCCGTCCCTTCTCCTCATCCGGCACCTCCACCCCTGGAGACCGCCCGTCCGCCGGCCGCGACCGCCCGGCCCACGGCCGCCCCGGCCCCCGACCTCGTCGCCCGCCCCGAACCGGTCACGCGAACCCGTCAGACCCCACACCCACACCCGCCGTCCCGTCCGCACTCACCGTCCCGTCCGCACTCGCCCTCCCGTCCGCTCCCGCCGGTCTGTCCGCTCCCGCCGTCCTGGCCGTGAAGCAGTTCCCGCAGCCGCTCCCACCCCCGTTCGCGGGCGAACGCCTGCGTGCCCCAGCGCAGTGCCGGCACCGTCCGCACCAGCCCGGTCGCGTCCCGCTCCAGCACGTGGACCTCGGCGATCCGCCGCCGGCCCGCCCGGTCGCGCGCGAGGTGCAGAACCACCGACAGCGCCGCCGCGACCTGGCTGTGCAGCGCGGCCCGGTCGAGCCCGGCCGCCGTGCCGAGCGCCTCCAGCCGGGCCGGTACGTCGGCGGCCGCGTTGGCATGGACCGTTCCGCACCCGCCCTGGTGGCCGGTGTTCAACGCGGCCAGCAGATGGACCACCTCGGGACCGCGCACCTCGCCGACGACCAGGCGGTCCGGGCGCATGCGCAACGCTTGCCGCACCAGGTCCTCCAGGGTCACCAGGCCTGCGCCCTCCTGGTTGGCGGGTCTCGCCTCCAGGCGTACGACGTGTGGATGGTCCGGCCGCAGCTCCGCGGAGTCCTCCGCGAGCACGATCCGCTCCCCCGGGCCGACCAGCCCGAGCAGCGCGCTCAGCAGGGTCGTCTTGCCGCTGCCGGTGCCGCCGCTGATCACGAAGGACAGCCGGGCTCTCAGCAGCGCCCGCAGCACCCGGTCCCCGCCCGGCGGCACCGTGCCCGCCGCGACCAACTCGTCGAGGGTGAAGGCGCGGGGTCGTACCACCCGCAGGGAGAGGCAGGTGCAGCCGACGGCGACCGGCGGCAGCACCGCGTGCAGCCGGGTGCCGTCCGGCAGCCGGGCGTCGGCCCACGGCCGCGCGTCGTCGAGCCGGCGTCCGGCCACCGCGGCCAGCCGTTGCGCGAGGCGCCGTACGGCCGCCGCGTCCGGGAAGGAGACCGCGGTCAGCTCCAGCCCGCCACCCCGGTCCACCCAGACCCGGTCCGGAGCCGAGACCAGCACGTCGGTCACCGTGGGATCGCCGAGCAGCGTCTCCAGCGGCCCGCTGCCGACCAGTTCGCGGCGCAGCTGCTCGGCGGCGCCGAGCACTTCGGCGTCCCCGAGGACCCGTCCCTGTTCGCGCAAGGCCTGCGCCACGCGCGCGGGGGTCGGTTCGGCCCCGCTCTCGGCCAGCCACCGCCGTACGCCGTCCAGGAGGGCCGAGCCGGTGGCCCGCTCGGTTCCGGGGAGGGCGCTCATGGGCCGGCCGTCTCGACCAGGGCCCGTGCCCAGAACTCCTTGCAGAACCGCGCGAGCGGTCCCCGCGCGGCCGCTCCCGGTGGCGCCTTGCCCCCGTTCGGCCGCAGCAGTGCGGACTCCGCGGGCACCTCGCCGGCCAGGGGCAGGCCGAGCAGCCGCGCCACCTCGCGGTCGTCGAGTCCGGGCGAGTACGGCCCGCGTACCGCCACCCGCAGGTCGCGCAGGACCATGCCGACGGCCGACGCCACCCGTCCCGCCGCCGCCACGGCGCGCAGTTCGGCGGGGACCACGAGCAGTCCCAGATCGAGCTGGGCGAGCGCCTCGGCCACACCGTCGTCGATGCGGCGCGGCAGGTCCACGACCACGGTGCCGCCCCGGCGCCGGGCCGCCGCGAGCACCGCCCGCACCGCCTGGGGCGGGATGGCGACGCAGTCGCCGCGGTCCCAGCTGAGCACCCGCAAGGCGTGCAGGCGCGGCAGGGACTCCTCCAGGGCGCCGCCGCCGACGCGTCCGCGCGAGGCGGCGAAGGCGGGCCAGCGCAGGCCCTCGGCCGTCTCGCCGCCGAGGAGTACGTCGAGTCCGCCGCCCAGCGGATCGGCGTCCACGAGCAGGGTGCGCAGCCCCTCGCGTGCGGAGGTGACGGCGAGGGCGCACGCGAGTGTGGAGGCTCCGGCGCCGCCGCGGCCGCCGATCACGCCGACGGTGAGCGCGGGCCGGCCGACGCCCTCGGCGACGTCGGCGATGCGGTCGACCAGCCACTGTTCCCCGTCCGGCAGCATCAGGACGTGGTCGGCGCCGATCTCGACCGCCCGCCGCCACACCCCCGGGTCGTCCTGGTCCCGTCCGACGAGCACCACTCCGCGCCTGCGGGCGGCCCCACGCACCCGCCGGGCGGCGTCGTCGCCGACCAGGACGAGCGGTGCGGCCTCCCAGCTTCCCCGCGGTTTCGGCACCCCGTGGTGGACCTCGGGGGTGGCGCCGGCCGCCGCGCACAGGCGCAACAGGTCGTCCAGGAGTTCCGCGTCCTCCGTGACGATCAACGGCTTGCCCGGCCGGCCCCCGGTGGTCGGCGGCGGGTCGTGTGTGACGGTTCCGGCCACGGTTTCCATCCCCCTTCGCTGCTTCTCGCGCAGCCTCCGTGGCCCCGCGATTCCCGTACGTGTGAAGACCCGGCGTCCGGCCGCCCTATGAACGGCCGCCGGAAACCGGCCAAACGCGCCCGGCAATCGGAACCGGCCATGGAACTCGCCGTGGGCCGGACGCGTTGGAATCACGGTGCAGCGATCCCGGAAATCTTGTGGATCTTGGTCGAAAACTGTGGACAACTCACCTGTTGTGAATATCGCCGTCACTCATACCGGCGGCCCGCGGCGGCCTGCGCGCGACTTCCGTAGAGCAGCGTTTCGGCTACACACAGTGACCGATCATGGGCTCGCGAAGAGAGCGGCCCCGGCCGCCTCGAAGCGGCTCCGCGGCCGCGCAGGAGAGGGGAAAACCCGTCCGGACATGCGACGACCCCCGCCGGGGGGGAGAGCGGGGGTCGTCTCCACGGCCGACTCGGGGGGGGAGGAGTCGGACCGGGTTAGCACGGTCGCGAACGATCCGTGACTTCCATGGTGTACCCGAGAGCCCTCTCAGGCAAACCCACGCGCCCACCTTACGCCGAATGGGCTGCGCCTATGCTCGGGGCGTGGAAAACCACTCCTTGCCTCGCACAGCTGCCTTCTTTGACCTGGACAAGACGGTCATTGCGAAGTCGAGCACACTCACCTTCAGCAAGTCCTTCTACCAAGGCGGACTGATCAACCGCAGGGCCGCCTTGCGGACCGCATACGCCCAGTTCGTCTTCATGCTGGGCGGCATGGACCACGACCAGATGGAACGCATGCGTGCGTACCTGTCCGCGATGTGCCGCGGCTGGAACGTCCAACAGGTGAAGGAACTCGTCGCCGAGACCCTTCACGACCTGATCGACCCGATCATCTACGACGAGGCCGCCTCCCTCATCGAGATGCACCACACCGCCGGACGCGACGTCGTGATCGTGTCCACGTCGGGCGCCGAAGTGGTCGAGCCCATCGGCGAGCTGCTCGGCGCGGACCGCGTGGTGGCCACCCGGATGGTCGTGGGCGACGACGGCTGCTTCACCGGGGAGGTGGAGTACTACGCCTACGGCCCGACGAAGGCCGAGGCGATCAAGGAGCTGGCCGAGTCCGAGGGCTACGACCTCGCCCGCTGCTACGCCTACAGCGACTCGGCGACCGACCTGCCGATGCTCCGTTCCGTCGGCCATCCGCACGCCGTGAACCCGGACCGCGCGCTGCGTCGTGAGGCGGTCGCACAGGGCTGGCCGGTCCTCGACTTCCACCGGCCGGTGCGGTTGAAGCAGCGCATTCCGGGGCTCGCCGTACCGACCCGGCCCGTCCTCGTCGCGGCCGCGGCGATAGGAGCCGCGGCGGCCACGGCGGGGCTGGTCTGGTACGCGAGCCGACGGCGAGCGGCCATAGCCTGACCTGCGACTTCACCCCGATACGGCACCCTTTGCCGCAGAGGTGACCGATTAGCACGTCTTTGATACTGAAAGTAAAGAAGTGCGGTCAGGGGTTCCACTTCCTCCGGGCGTGCAGTACAAAGGACTCAGTGGCCCGCGAGACCGAAGGACATCCGAGAGGATCACCTTTTAAACGCATTTGGCCCCACGGACCCCGCATGAACACTGGGCACCCACGCGACGTCGACCCGTCGATTACGGGCCAGCCGCACCAGGCACGGGCAAAGCCCCCGGCCTGATGGGTATATATCGAGGACGCTTGGTAACCGGGTGAACATGCCAGCGGCGGTACGGACATCCGTACCGCCGCAACCCTGCGAGGCCCCTTCGGGGGCCTCTTCTCATGCCGCCCCGCGCTGCAGCGCCTCGCACACCGCCGTCGACTCGCGGGCCCCCAGCCCGACCGCCCTGCCGCAGTGGGCGATCCAGGCCGCCACACCCTCCGGGGTGCCCGACACATAGCCGTCCAGGGCCGCGAGGTAGGCCGCCCGGCCCAGCTCGGCGTGACCCACCTCGGCGGGGCAGACCGACTTGGGGTCGAGGCCGCTGCCGACCAGCACGATGCGCTCGGCGCTGCGCGCCACCAGACCGTTGTGCGAGGTGAAGGGGCGCAGCGCGAGGATCTCGCCGTGGACCACGGCCGCCGTCACCAGCGCCGGCGCGGAACCGCCCGCGATGATCAGCTCGGACAGGCCCTCCAGTCGGCCGGACACCTCCGCCGCGCTCGGCAGCGGCAGCCCGACCAGCGGCTCGTCGACCTCCTCGCCCGCCTGACGCGGCCGCCCGACCTCGTCCCCCTGGCTCGCCGCGGCGACCAGATGCAGCCGGGCCAGCACCCTGAGCGGCGACTGCCGCCAGATGGACAGCAACTGGCCCGCCTCGGCGGTCAGCCGCAGCGCCGCGCCCATGACGCGCGCCTCGTCGTCGCCGCTGAAGTCGGTACGCCGACGCACCTCTTCGAGCGCCCAGTCCGCGCCGGACAGGGCCCCGGAGCCACGGGCGCCCCGCAGTGCCGCCTCGGAGGTGATCTCGTTGCTGCGGCGCCGCATGACCCGGTGCCCGTAGACCCGGTCCACGGCCTTGCGCACGGACTCCACGGACTCGGCCACCCCGGGCAGCGAGCCCAGGGCCGCGAGCGGATCGGCGGACGCACCTGTCGTACTCATGAGTACGACATTACGCAGTCGGGGGGCGCACCCCACGAAGGAGTGGTCTTCTTCACTCCACTCGGCACGCAATGCGATCACACGACTACGCTTGGTGAACATGAAAATTGCTTTCGTCGGGAAGGGCGGCAGCGGCAAGACGACCCTGTCCTCCCTGTTCATCCGTCGCCTCGCGGCCGCCGGAGCGCCGGTCGTCGCCGTCGACGCCGACATCAACCAGCACCTGGGCGCCGCCCTCGGCCTCGACGAGCAGGAGGCGGCGCGGCTGCCCGCGATGGGCGGACAGCTTCGGCTGATCAAGGACTATCTGCGCGGCTCCAACCCGCGCATCACCTCCGCCGACACGATGATCAAGACGACCCCGCCCGGCGAGGGCTCGCGCCTGCTGCGGGTCCGGGATCCCAATCCGGTCTACGACGCCTGCGCCCGGCCGGTGGAGCTCGACGGCGGCGCCGTCCGTTTGATGGTCACCGGCCCCTTCGCGGACTCCGACCTGGGAGTCGCCTGCTACCACTCCAAGACGGGAGCGGTGGAGCTCTGCCTGAACCACCTGGCGGACGGCCCCGACGAGTACGTCGTGGTCGACATGACGGCAGGTTCGGACTCCTTCGCCTCCGGCATGTTCACCCGCTTCGACATCACGTTCCTCGTCGCCGAGCCGACCCGGAAGGGGGTCTCCGTCTATCGCCAGTACAAGGAGTACGCCCGCGACTTCGGCATCGTCCTGAAGGTCGTCGGCAACAAGGTGCAGAGCCAGGACGACATCGACTTCCTGCGCTGCGAGATCGGCGACGACCTGCTGGTGACGGTCGGGCACTCGGACTGGGTGCGCGCGATGGAGAAGGGCCGGCCGCCCCGGTTCGAGCTCCTGGAGGACGGCAACCGCCGCGCCCTGCGCCTGCTGCACACGGCCACCGACGCGACCTACGAACTGCGCGACTGGGAACGCTACACACGGCAGATGGTGCACTTCCACCTGAAGAACGCCCAGTCCTGGGGAAACGAGCGCACCGGGGCCGACCTGGCCGCGCAGATCGACCCCGGGTTCGTGCTCGGCGAGGGAGTCACCGCCCCCGCGTAGCCGGATCGGCCGGCGGCGCCCCGGGCACACCCTTGGGCGCGGGTGCCGGGCGAGCCGACAGGAAGGACGCCCAGCCCAGCCCGGGGGCCTGGCCCACCTTCAGGGTGCGCAGTCTGGCCAGGGTCTGCGGGTCCTGGGCGTCCAGCCAGTCGGCGAGCTGCCGGAAGGAGACGCAGCGCACCTCGGGCTTGTTGCAGACGTTCGCGACGACCTGGTCGAGGGCGCGCATGTAGGTGCCGCCGTTCCAGGACTCGAAGTGGTTGCCGACGACCAGGGGCGCGCGGTTGCCGTCGTAGGCGCGCTCGAAGCCCTTGAGCAGGCCGTCCCGCATCTGGTCGCCCCAGAGGGCGTACTTGTCCGGGTCGCCCTGGGTCGATGCGCCCGACTGGCTGACCATGAAGTTGTAGTCCATGGTGAGCTGCTCGTAGGAGTGGCCGGGGAAGGGCACGAGCTGCATGGACAGGTCCCACAGGCCCTCCCGTTTCTTCGGCCAGACCTGGTTGTTCACACCGCTGGTGTCGTAGCGGAAGCCCAGCTGGGCGGCGGCCTTCACGAAGTTGTCCCGGCCCTCCAGACAGGGGGTGCGGGCGCCGATGAGCTCCTTGTCGTAGTCGAAGGGCAGCGGGGACGACTTCGTCATGCCGCTATTGGTCTTCCAGGACTCGACGAACCGCTTGGCCTGGGCGATCTCGTCCTTCCACTCGCTGACGGACCACTCGCCGACACCACCGTTCGGGCCACAGAAGTGGCCGTTGAAGTGGGTGCCGATCTCGTTGCCCTCCAGCCACGCCAGACGCAGCTGCTTGACGGTGTCGGCGATGCCCTGCTCGTCGTTGAAACCGATGTCCGAGCGGCCCGGCGAGTGCTGTGGCGGCTTGTAGAGGTCACGCTTCTCCTTGGGCAGCATGTACACGCCGCTCAGGAAGTACGTCATCGTCGCGCGGTTCTCCTTGGCGACCTTGCGGAAGTGGGAGAACAGCTTCTGACTGTCCTCGCCCGCCCCGTCCCAGGAGAACACCACGAACTGCGGGGGCTTCTGGCCGGGCTTGAGCCGCTCCGGCCGCGGCAGGTGCGGCTGCGCACCGGTGTAGGCGGTGGAACCGTCGCCGATCAGGCGGACCACACTCCCCGGCGCCGGGGCGCCCTTGGCCTTCTGCGGGCCGGGCACCCCTGCGTTCGCACCGGGAGAGCCCCCGGCTCCGGTCGTGCAGCCGGCGAGCGAGACGGCTACGGCCGCGGCGACCACAGCGCCCGCGGCGATCCTCTGGGTGGCGGCCATGTTCCGCCCACCTTCTTCCTTCTCTCAGGCCGACGCCGGTGCCGGCGTCTTCGGGGACGTGCCGGGCCGAGCCGACAGCGCCGTCAAGGTCGCACGGGGTCGAGAAGGAATTAATACGACAAGCCGACCAAATGCATAGATCACTCTGCCGAGTGATTTAGTGACCCATTTGCCTGTAATGCCCATCAAAGGTCTTTACTTTGCATTACGGTCTATTTACCGAACGTTGATTTATCCCGCCGTAGTACGCCGTGACCCACGGCCGCGACCAGAGCCCCGCCATCGACGGGGACCATCCGTTCCGCGACCGCGCTGCCCCGGAGGAGACGGGAACATGTCAGCCAGCGTCCCCACCCGATCCCACACCCAGGCCCTCGGCCTCGGCCTCGCCCGGCGGACCGCGGCCCCGGCCGCCGCCCCGCCCCGGACGAAGGACCACCACTCGCCCGACCACCCCCCGCCCGCCCCGCCCCGGCGCTTCCCCCTCGCGGGGGCCGATCTGTCCGCGTCGATCGCGGTCTTCCTGATCGCCCTGCCCCTGTCCCTGGGAATCGCCCTGGCCACCGGCGCACCGCTCCAGTCCGGCCTGGTCGCCGCGGCCGTGGGCGGCCTGGTCGTCGGCCGGCTCGGCGGCTCCCCGCTCCAGGTCAGCGGCCCGGCGGCCGGACTCACGGTCGTCACCGCCGACCTCATCCACCGCTACGGATGGCGCACGACCTGCGCCATCACCGTCCTCGCCGGACTCGCCCAACTCGGTCTGGGCTGCCTGCGCGTGGCGCGCGGCGCGCTCGCGGTCAGCCCCGCCGTCGTGCACGGCATGCTCGCCGGCATCGGCATCACCATCGCCGTCGCACAGCTGCACATCGTGCTCGGCGGCAGTCCGCAGAGCTCGGTCCTCGCCAACCTCCGCGCGCTGCCCGCTCAGTTGGCCGGTCTGCACCCGGCCTCCGTGTCCGTGAGCGCGCTGACCCTCACCCTGCTGCTGCTCTGGCCCCGGATCCCGGGCCCGGCCGGCCGGCTGCTGCGCCGGATCCCGGCGGCGCTCGTCGCCGTCGCCGGAGCCACCACGGTCGCGGCCCTGACCGGACTGGACCTGCCCAGGGTCGACCTGCCGTCCTGGCACAGCCATGCCCTGGCCGGACTACCCGAGGGCCCGGCGCTCGGGCTGGTCGCCGCCGTGCTCACCACCACGCTGGTGTGCAGCGTGCAGTCGCTGCTCGGCGCGGTCGCGGTGGACAAGCTGGTGGCCCGGACCCCCGGCCTGAGCACCCGCGTCGGCCGCTCCCGGCTGGACCGCGAGCTGCTCGGCCAGGGCGCCGCCAACATGGTCTCCGGAGCACTCGGCGGGCTGCCCGTGGCCGGAGTGGCCGTACGCAGTTCGGCGAATGTCCAAGCCGGTGCCGTGAGCCGGAACTCCACCATGCTGCACGGCGTTCTCGTAGTGATCGCCGCGCTGCTGATGGTCCCGGTCCTGGAGCTCATCCCGCTCGCCTCGCTCGCCGCCCTGGTGATGGCCGTCGGCATCCAGATGGTGTCCCTGCACCACATCCGCACGGTGACCCGCCACCGAGAAGTGCTGGTGTACGCCGTCACCACACTCGGCGTGGTGGTCCTCGGGGTCCTGGAGGGTGTGATGCTGGGCATCGCCGTCGCCGTCGCCGTCGCCCTGCACCGCCTCACCCGCACCCGCATCACGCACGACGAGAGGGAGGGAGTCCATCACGTACACGTCCGAGGACAGCTGACGTTCCTGGCGGTGCCCCGGCTCAACCAGGCCCTGCATCTCGTACCCCAGGGCGCCCACGCCGTGGTGGAGCTGGACGGTTCGTTCATGGACCACGCGGCGTACGAGTCGCTGCACGACTGGCAGAAGACGCACACCGCACAGGGCGGTTCCGCCGAGCTGACCAGCCGCAGCGCCCGGGTCCGGATCGCCGAGCCCACCCCTGCGGCGGGGCGCCGCACCGGCACCGCGACCGCCCAGGCCGCGGAGTCCGCCGACTGCCGCTGCCGGCCCTGGACGGCCTGGCGCAACCACCAGTGCGAGGGCCCGCAGTCCGTGGCGGCGCCCGGCGGGCACCCGGCGGGGGCATCGGGCCCGCACGGCGCCGCGGCAGCCGGGTACGGTCCGGTCCGTCCTGCGCAGGACCACCCGGCCGGCGCACCGAACGGAGCGAACGGCGGAGCACCCGCCGGGGAGAACGGCAGAACACCGGGCGCCGCCCCGGCGGCCCCGTCGCCGTCGGAGCCCAGTGAGCACCAACTGGTGCGCGGCATCAGCGCGTTCCAGCGCAACACCGCTCCCCTGGTACGGGGTGAACTGGCCCGGCTGGCCCGCGAGGGCCAGCGCCCGACCCAGCTCTTCCTGACCTGTGCCGACTCGCGGCTCGTCACCTCGATGATCACCTCCAGTGGTCCGGGCGACCTCTTCGTGGTGCGCAACGTGGGCAACCTCGTCCCGCTGCCCGGTGAGGAGAGCGGGGACGACTCGGTGGGGGCCGCGATCGAGTACGCGGTGGACGTGCTGAAGGTGCGCTCCATCACGGTGTGCGGACACTCCGGGTGCGGGGCCATGCAGGCGCTGCTCGACGCCGGTCCGGGCGACGCCCGTACCCCGCTGGAGCGCTGGCTGCGACACGGCCGGCCGAGTCTGCGACGCGTGGCCGAGGAGGCCGTCGCCGACCGGCCCGGCGCCCGGATGACCGGACGCGAGCCCGAGGACGTGGTCGAGCGGCTCTGTCTGACCAACGTCGTCCAGCAGCTGGACCATCTGCGCGCGCACGAGTCGGTGACCCGGGCCCTCGGGGAAGGAGCACTGGAACTGCACGGAATGTACTTCCATGTGGGCGAGGCCCAGGCGTATCTGCTCACGGAGACCGACGGAGGCCAGGTCTTCGGCCATGTGGGGGCGGCGGATCTGACCGCGTGATCCCGGCGCCCCGCCCCGCTGGGCGGCTGAACCGGGCCGTGCGGGCGTCCGTGGGTAGGGATGACCTCGACTTCCCGGACCCCGCACCACCCTCCACATAGGTCTAAACCAATTTCTCGGCGGCCCTTGTCACCGGACCCCCGTGTCTGATGAGGTGTGGTCTGGGACACAACGGACACCCTTCGAAAGGGAGATGTCGTGAGCAACGAGAGCCTGGCCAACCTGCTCAAGGAAGAACGCAGGTTCGCGCCACCCGCCGACCTGGCCGCGAACGCCAATGTCACCGCGGAGGCGTACGAACAGGCCAAGGCTGACAGGCTCGGCTTCTGGGCCGAGCAGGCCCGGCGGCTGACCTGGGCCGAGGAGCCGACGGAGACGCTGGACTGGTCGAACCCGCCGTTCGCCAAGTGGTTCAAGGACGGCACGCTGAACGTCGCGTACAACTGCGTCGACCGGCATGTCGAGGCCGGGCACGGCGACCGGGTGGCCATCCACTTCGAGGGCGAGCCGGGCGACAGCCGCGCCCTCACCTACGCCGACCTCAAGGACGAGGTCTCCAGGGCCGCCAACGCACTGCTGGAGCTGGGGGTCCGCAAGGGCGACCGGGTCGCCGTCTACATGCCGATGATCCCCGAGACCGCGATCGCGATGCTGGCCTGCGCCCGTATCGGCGCCGCGCACTCGGTCGTCTTCGGCGGTTTCTCCGCGGACGCCCTCGCCACCCGCATCCAGGACGCCGACGCCAAGGTCGTCATCACCTCCGACGGCGGCTGGCGGCGCGGCAAGCCGTCCGCGCTGAAGCCTGCCGTCGACGAGGCGATCACCAAGGTCGACAACGTCGAGCACGTACTCGTGGTCCGCCGCACCGGCCAGGAGGTCGCGTGGCACGACGAGCGCGACGTGTGGTGGCACGAGATCGTGGAGCGGCAGTCGGCCGAGCACACGCCGGAGGCGTTCGAGGCCGAGCAGCCGCTGTTCATCCTCTACACGTCCGGCACGACGGGCAAGCCGAAGGGCATCCTGCACACGTCCGGCGGCTACCTCACCCAGGCCGCGTACACCCACCACGCCGTCTTCGACCTCAAGCCGGAGACCGACGTGTACTGGTGCACGGCCGACGTCGGCTGGGTCACCGGGCACTCGTACATCGTCTACGGGCCGCTGGCCAACGGCGCGACCCAGGTGATGTACGAGGGCACGCCCGACACCCCGCACCAGGGCCGCTTCTGGGAGATCGTGCAGAAGTACGGGGTGACGATCCTGTACACGGCGCCGACCGCCATCCGCACGTTCATGAAGTGGGGCGACGACATCCCCGCGAAGTTCGACCTGTCCTCCCTGCGCGTCCTGGGTTCGGTGGGCGAGCCCATCAACCCCGAGGCCTGGATCTGGTACCGCAAGCACATCGGCGCGGACCGGACGCCCATCGTCGACACCTGGTGGCAGACCGAGACCGGCGCGATGATGATCTCCCCGCTGCCGGGTGTCACCGAGACCAAGCCGGGTTCGGCGCAGACCCCGCTGCCGGGCATCTCCGCGACGGTCGTCGACGACGAGGCGAACGAGGTGCCCAACGGCGGCGGTGGCTACCTCGTCCTCACCGAGCCGTGGCCGTCGATGCTGCGCACCATCTGGGGCGACGACCAGCGGTTCCTCGACACGTACTGGTCCCGGTTCGAGGGCAAGTACTTCGCCGGCGACGGGGCCAAGAAGGACGAGGACGGCGACATCTGGCTGCTGGGCCGGGTCGACGACGTGATGCTCGTGTCCGGCCACAACATCTCGACCACCGAGGTCGAGTCGGCGCTCGTCTCGCACCCTTCGGTCGCCGAGGCGGCCGTGGTCGGCGCGGCGGACGAGACGACCGGGCAGGCGATCGTCGCCTTCGTCATCCTGCGCGGCACGGCGAACGCCGAGGACGAGAACCTCGTCGCCGAGCTGCGCAACCACGTCGGCGCCACCCTCGGCCCGATCGCCAAGCCCAAGCGGGTCCTGCCGGTGGCCGAGCTGCCGAAGACCCGCTCCGGCAAGATCATGCGCCGGCTGCTGCGGGACGTGGCCGAGAACCGGCAGCTGGGGGACGTCACGACACTGACGGACTCCTCGGTCATGGATCTCATCCAGTCCAAGCTCCCGGCGGCGCCGAGCGAGGACTGAGGACGGCCCGAGGGGCGCCCGGTCACACACCGGGCGCCCCTTCTGTCCACAAAGAGGCATTTGCCTGTGTAATGGTCGGGTAAACTGGCGGCTCAAGGGTGTGCCGGGAAGTCTGGTCGGCGATGCCGTCGGCGACCCCGCGCGACGGCCGTCAGTAGCCGTACCGACCCGGAGGTGCCCGTCGTGGCCGCGCCCAGCACCACCCGACGCAAGTTCCTCGGACGCCTTTCACTGCCCGAGCGCACCTACGTCATGGACGCCCTGCGCGCCGAGACGGTCGGCGGCGTGCTGCTGCTCGCCGCCGCGGTCGCGGCGCTGATCTGGTCGAACGTACCGGCGCTGCACGACAGTTACGAGAGCGTCAGCCACTTCGAGTTCGGCCCCGAGGCCCTCGGCCTGCATCTGTCCGTCGCCCACTGGGCGGCCGACGGACTGCTCGCCCTCTTCTTCTTCGTCGCCGGTATCGAACTCAAGCGTGAGCTCGTCGCCGGGGACCTGCGCGATGCCCGGGCGGCCGTACTGCCCGTGGTCGCCGCCCTGAGCGGCATGATGGTGCCCGCCCTCGTCTACGTGCTCACGAACGTCGTCGGCGGTGGCTCCCTGGACGGCTGGGCGGTCCCCACGGCCACGGACATCGCGTTCGCGCTGGCGGTGCTCGCGGTCATCGGCACCTCGCTGCCGAGCGCCCTGCGCGCCTTCCTGCTCACCCTCGCCGTCGTCGACGATCTGTGCGCGATCCTGATCATCGCCGTCTTCTTCACCGAGCGCATCGACTTCGCCGCGCTCGGCGGCGCGGTCGTCGGCCTCTGCGTCTTCTGGCTGCTGCTGCGCAAGGGCGTCCGCGGCTGGTACCTGTACGTTCCGCTCGCCCTGGTGATCTGGGGGCTGATGTACAACAGCGGCGTGCACGCCACCATCGCCGGCGTCGCCATGGGCCTGATGCTGCGCTGCACCACCCGTGAGGGCGAGGAGCACTCCCCGGGCGAGCAGGTCGAGCATCTGGCCCGGCCCCTGTCGGCGGGCCTCGCCGTGCCGCTGTTCGCCCTGTTCAGCGCGGGTGTGGTGGTCTCCGGCGGCGCGCTCATGGACGTCTTCACCAAGCCGGAGACCCTGGGCGTCGTGCTGGGGCTCGTCCTCGGCAAGGCGATCGGGATCTTCGGCGGCACCTGGCTCACCGCCCGCTTCACCCGGGCCTCCCTCAGCGAGGACCTGGCCTGGGCCGACGTGTTCGCCGTGGCCACGCTCGCCGGCATCGGCTTCACCGTCTCACTGCTCATCGGCGAGCTCGCCTTCGCGGGCGACGACGTACTGACGGACGAGATCAAGGCCTCCGTCCTGACCGGCTCACTGATCGCGGCGACGCTGGCGACCGTGCTGCTGAAGCTGCGCAACGCCAAGTACCGCGCGTTGTGCGAGCGCGAGGAGCGTGACGACGACCTCGACGGCATCCCGGACATCTACGAGCAGGACGATCCCGCGTACCACCTGCGGATGGCCGAGATCCACGACCGCAAGGCCGCCGAGCACCGCAGGATGGCCCGGGAGACGGCCGCGGCCCGCAGCAGGCTTGCCGAAGTGGCGGGCGGGGCAGGCGAGGAGGACGACGGTCCGGCATGATCTGACGAGACGGTACAAAAGAGCGGGACCGGACGCAGCCGGACAGACGTCGGACAGACTCCGCGCCGACGTCGTCCGTACGGCCGCACCTTCCGCACGCAGACACAGGGAGACCTCGATGAGCGCACCCGACGGCAGCCCGGTCGGCGCCGAACGCAGCATCGGCCAGCTGTTCGCCTCGGCGACGACCGAATTGTCGGCGCTGGTGCACGACGAGATCGCGCTGGCGAAGGCCCAGCTGAAGCAGGACGTCAAGAAGGGCGCGACGAGCGGCGGCGCGTTCTCCGTCGCCGCCATGGTCCTGCTGTTCTCCCTGCCGATGCTGAACTTCGCCCTCGCCTACGGCATCCGGACCTGGAGCGGCTGGAACCTCGCCATCTGCTTCCTGCTGTCCTTCGCCGCGAACGTCCTCGTGGCGGCCGTACTGGCCCTGATCGGCGTCGTCTTCGCGAAGAAGGCCAAGCGCAGCAAGGGCCCGCAGAAGGTCGCCGCCTCGATGAAGGAGACGGCCGTCGTGCTCCAGCACGCCAAGCCGCACCCGCGCCCGGAGCCCCTCGCGCTGGAGGACGGCGCGCCCGCGGCCATCGAAGCTGTGGCACGCTCGTCCTCATGACGGACCCCGGCACCCCCTCGGCGCAGCCCACCTCGGTCGTACGCTCGGACGTACCCGGCGGACACCGGGTGACGCACCGGGACGTCGCCGCCAACGGCGCCCGCTTCCACATCGCCGAGCTGGGCGACGGCCCCCTGGTGATGCTGGTGCACGGCTTCCCCCAGTTCTGGTGGGCCTGGCGGCACCAGCTGGTCGCGCTGGCCGAGGCGGGCTACCGGGCCGTCGCCATGGATCTGCGCGGGGTGGGCGGCAGCGACCGCACCCCGCGCGGCTACGACCCGGCCAACCTCGCCCTGGACATCACCGGCGTGATCCGCTCGCTCGGCGAGCCGGACGCCGCGCTGGTCGGCCACGGCCTGGGCGGCTATCTGTCGTGGACGGCGGCCGTGATGCGCCCGAAGCTGGTACGACGCCTCGCGGTCGCCTCGATGCCGCACCCCCGGCGCTGGCGCTCCGCGATGCTCTCCGACCTCAAGCAGTCCGCGGCGAGTTCCTACGTCTGGGGGTTCCAGCGGCCCTGGATCCCGGAGCGGCAGCTCACCGCGGACGACGGCGCGCTGGTCGGCCGGCTGATCCGGGACTGGTCCGGGCCGCGGCTGCCGGACGACGAGGCGGTCGAGACGTACCGCCGCGCCATCTGCATCCCCTCGACCGCGCACTGCTCCATCGAGCCGTACCGGTGGATGGTCCGCTCCCTCGCCCGGCCCGACGGCATCCAGTTCAACCGCCGGATGAAGCGGCCCGTACGGGTGCCGACCCTCCATCTGCACGGCTCGCTGGACCCGGTGATGCGCACGCGCAGTGCGGCCGGGTCCGGGGAGTACGTCGAAGCGCCGTACCGCTGGCGCCTGTTCGACGGGCTGGGCCACTTCCCGCACGAGGAGGATCCGGTCGCCTTCTCGGCCGAACTCGTCAACTGGCTGAAGGACCCCGAGCCCGACCGGTGACCCGCGCGGTGTGCCCGGCAGCCGAGGCCCGATCGGTCACCCTCGTGGCGTGCCCGGTATCCGAACGTGAACAACTGTCCTACGAACAGCCAATTGCCTGGCGCATAGGCCAATTGAGGGCCCGGGAGGCGGTTATCGACCTTGGGGCAGGGGCAGACGTCGGGGTATGGGCTGGACGCACGACTACAGTGACGCAGCACGCAACCGCCGCTCCGCCGGTGGTCTGAGCTCCCACCAGAGGGGCGCCCCGCAGCTCGCGGGCGCGGACCCCAGGGTGGGAATCCCGCGCATCCTGCGCCGCCGGGCCCGCTGGGTCTCGGTGCGTCTGCGCCACCCGCGCGGCTGACCCGCGCGGGCCGCACCGGCCCGGGGACGGTCCGGCGGCAGTCCGGCGGCAGTCCGGCGGCAGTCCGGCGGCAGTCCGGCGGAAAACGCCTCAGAGTGCGCAGCTGTCGCTGTCCACCTGCTGGTTCGCGGTCCGTCCCGCGGCGATGTCCTGCCGGATCTCGTCCACGGTGAGCGCGTATCCGGTGTCGGCGTCGTCGAGCGACTTCGCGAACACCACGCCGTACACCTTGCCGTCGGGTGTGAGCAGCGGGCCGCCGGAGTTGCCCTGCCGGACGATCGTGTAGAGCGAGTAGACGTCGCGGCGCACGGTGCTCCGGTGGTAGATGTCCGGACCGTTCGCCGAGATGCGTCCGCGCACACGCGCGGCACGGACGTCGTACGACCCGTTCTCCGGGAAGCCCGCGACGATCGCGCTGTCGCCGCTCGCGGCGTCCTCGGACGCGAACCGCAGCGCGGGTGCCTGGAGATCCGGTACGTCGAGTACGGCGATGTCGCGCCGCCAGTCGTAGAGGACGACCGTGGCGTCGTAGCGCTTGCCCTCGCCGCCGATCTGGACGGTGGGCTCGTCGACGCCGCCCACGACATGGGCGTTGGTCAGCACCCGGCGGTTGCCGAAGACGAAGCCGGTGCCCTCCAGGACCTTGCCGCAACTCTCGGCGGTGCCGGTGACCTTGACGATGGAGCGCTGCGCGCGCAGGGCGACCGCACTGTTGGCAAGGGCCTGGTCCGGCGGCCGGACATCGGTGATCGGTTCGTTCGAGAACGGGCTGAAGACCTGTGGGAAGCCGTTCTGCGCAAGGACCGAGGAGAAGTCGGCGAACCAGGTGTCGGCCTGGTCGGGCAGCGCCCGGGACACCCCGAGGAGCACCTTGGAGCTGCGGACCTCCTTGCCGAGGGTCGGCAGGGTGGTGCCCGCGAGTGCCGAGCCGATCAGCCAGGCGACCAGCAGCATGGCGACGACGTTGACGAGGGCGCCGCCCGTCGCGTCCAGGGCGCGGGCCGGGGACCAGGTGATGTACCGGCGCAGCTTGTTGCCGAGATGGGTGGTCAGGGCCTGCCCGACGGAGGCGCAGACGATGACGACGACCACCGCGACGACGGCGGCCGTGGTGCTGACCTCCGAGTTGTCGGTGAGCCAGTCCCAGATGACGGGCAGGAGATACACGGCCACGAGACCGCCGCCCAGGAAGCCGATCACCGACAGGATGCCGACGACGAACCCCTGGCGATAGCCGACGATCGCGAACCACACGGCCGCGACCAACAGCAGGATGTCCAGCACGTTCACCGCTTCAGGCCTCGCCTCAACACTTGCCGGTTACTCCAGACGGCCGGGGGTCCGGAGCTTGTCCTCCGGATGGACACGACTTGGTGGACACCCTGTCATGACCGCCAGTCGAGTGGCACCGTCTTCTCACGGTCCCAGGGCCGCTCCCAGCCCGCGTAGTGGAGCAATCGGTCGATCACACCGGCCGTGAATCCCCACACCAGGGCCGATTCGACCAGAAATGCCGGACCTCGGTGGCCGCTGGGGTGGACGGTGGTGGCACGGTTCGCCGGGTCCGTGAGATCCGCCACGGGGACCGTGAAGACCCGGGCCGTCTCGTTCGGGTCGACGACCCCGACCGGGCTCGGCTCACGCCACCAGCCCAGCACCGGGGTCACGACGAAGCTGCTGACCGGGATGTACAGCTTGGGCAGCACACCGAAGAGCTGGACACCGGCCGGATCGAGGCCGGTCTCCTCCTCGGCCTCGCGCAGGGCCGCCCGCAGGGGGCCGTCGGCCTTCGGGTCGCCGTCCTGCGGATCCAGGGCGCCGCCGGGGAACGAGGGCTGGCCGGCGTGGGAACGCAGCGAGCCGGCCCGCTCCATCAGCAGCAGTTCCGGGCCGCGCTCTCCCTCGCCGAACAGGATCAGTACGGCCGACTGCCGTCCCGCGCCGTTCTCCGGGGGCAGGAAGCGGCTCAGTTGGAGTGGCTCCACCGTCTCGACGGCGTCCACCACCGGGTCGAGCCACCGGGGCAGTCCGCTCCTGCTCAGCGCCACCGGCCCGCCCTGGGTACCACTCGCCCGCGTCATCGCCACCCCCGTCGTCCTGCCCGTTCCAACGCGCCACACCCCCGAGATCGTTCCGGCCCCGGTCCGCCGGTCATCCGGACCCCAGCGGAGGCGCCGGCCTGCCGCCCGCGTCCAGGTAGGACTGCGGGGGGTTCAGGCGCTGGCCCGGGAAGCCGCCCTTCTCGTACTTGAGCAGCTTCCGTGCCTTCTCCGGATCCGTCTCGCCCTCGCCGTACGCCGGGCAGAGCGGGGCGATGGGGCAGGCGCCGCAGGCCGGCTTGCGGGCGTGGCAGATGCGGCGGCCGTGGAAGATCACGTGATGCGAGAGCATCGTCCAGGCACTCTTGGGGAAGAGCGCCCCGACCGCCGCCTCGATCTTGTCCGGGTCGCTCTCCTCGGTCCATCGCCAGCGCTTCACCAGCCGCTGGAAGTGCGTGTCCACGGTGATGCCGGGTCGGCCGAAGGCGTTGCCGAGCACGACGAACGCGGTCTTGCGGCCGACGCCGGGCAGCTTGACGAGATCCTCCAGCCGGCCCGGGACCTCACCGCCGAACTGCTCGGCCAGGGCCTTGGAGAGGCCTATCACCGACTTGGTCTTGGCCCGGAAGAAGCCCGTGGGGCGCAGGATCTCCTCGACCTCCTCGGGGTCGGCCGCGGCCAGGTCCTCGGGGGTGGGGTACCGGGCGAAGAGGGCGGGCGTGGTCTGGTTGACCCGCAGGTCCGTGGTCTGGGCGGACAGCACCGTGGCGACCAGCAGCTGGAAGGGGTTCTCGAAGTCCAGCTCGGGGTGGGCGTAGGGGTAGATCTCGGCGAGCTCGCGGTCGATGCGCCGGGCACGGCGGACGAGGGCGGTGTGCGACTCGGCCTTCGGGGGCCGCGCGGCCTTGACCGGCGCGGCGGCTCCGGCCGGCTCGGCGGCCTTCGCGGGCGCGGTGGCTCCGGCCGGCTCGGTCGGCTTCGCGGCCGTCTTCTTCCTCCGACCCGCCGTCACCGTCTTCTTCGCCGGGGCCTCGACGGCCGCCTCCGCCGCCTCCGCCGCCTCGCTCACGTGCGCCGCTTTCGCCGTCTTCTTTCCACCATCGGACTCCTGTTCGCCCACAGCGGAATCACGCCGTGCACCCACCCGTACAGCCCCCTTGGCCTGTGCTCTCACCGGCTTTTTGGACACCCGGCCAGCCTAGAGCCCGGCACCGACATCCGCTTTGGAGCCCGAAGATCGGCCCCCAATTGGCCCCCTGCCGCTTACCTCGGGACATGTGTGCGGCATCCTTGTGACAGATCACACTGTTTGGACCGTCCGGCAAAATGGGGAACACGGTCCCCTGATACACCGGGGAGCAAGATCCCCTGAGCAGGTCGACAAGGAGAGAACTCGTGGACGATGTTCTGCGGCGCAACCCGCTCTTCGCGGCACTCGACGACGAGCAGGCCGCGGAGCTTCGCGCCTCCATGAGTGAGGTGACCCTGGCTCGCGGCGACTCCCTCTTCCACGAGGGCGACCCGGGAGACCGGCTCTACGTGGTCACCGAGGGCAAGGTCAAGCTGCATCGCACCTCCCCCGACGGCCGCGAGAACATGCTCGCGGTGGTCGGCCCCAGCGAACTCATCGGCGAGCTGTCGCTCTTCGACCCGGGCCCGCGGACCGCGACGGCCACGGCGCTGACCGAGGTGAAGCTGCTCGGCCTCGGCCACGGCGACCTCCAGCCCTGGCTGAACGCCCGCCCCGAGGTGGCCACCGCGCTGCTGCGGGCCGTCGCCCGCCGCCTGCGCAAGACCAACGACGCCATGTCCGACCTGGTCTTCTCGGACGTCCCGGGCCGCGTGGCCCGCGCCCTGCTGGACCTCTCCCGGCGCTTCGGCGTGCAGTCCGAGGAGGGCATCCACGTCGTCCACGACCTGACGCAGGAGGAGCTGGCCCAGCTCGTCGGCGCCTCGCGCGAGACGGTGAACAAGGCGCTCGCCGACTTCGCCCAGCGCGGCTGGCTCCGCCTGGAGGCGCGCGCCGTGATCCTGCTGGACGTGGAGCGACTGGCGAAGCGCTCGCGCTGACCCGGCTTCGACCGGCCGGCTGACGACACCGCACACTGACCCGTCGTCAACCGGACGCCCGTCACCACGAGCCGACCCCGTCGGGCCGTCGCCCCGGCCCCGCCGCACCGATGTCGCCGAGCCGGCGCCCCGTCCCGTACCGCGCCGAAAATGCGGGGCGCCGCCGCGGTCGCCGGGGCACAGTGAACGCGTGACCGAAACCGTTCGCCGCCCCGGCCTCGACGCCGGGGGACACATCGTCCGCGAAGGCTCCCTCGCACGCGTGCCGCCCGACTACCACCCCGTCGTGACCACGGCACGGCAGCGGCTGACGGACGTGTTCGGCGCGCGCCTGCACAGCGCGTACCTCTATGGCTCGATCCCGCGGGGCACCGCGCGCGTGGGGCGCAGCGACCTGGATCTGCTCCTCGTCCTGCACGCGGAACCGACCGAGGCGGACCGGGCGGACGCACAGGCCCTGGACGCGGAGCTCGACGCCAAGTTCCCGCAGCTCGACGGGTGCGGCACGCTGCTGTTCGGCCGCGAGCGGGTGCTGAGCGGCCTGGAGCGCCACGACCTCGGCTGGTTCGTCGCGTGTCTGTGCACACCGCTGCTGGGCGAGGACCTCGCCGCCGTTCTGCCGCGCTACCGCCCCGGCACGCTGCTCGCCCGGGAGACCAACGGGGACCTGGCCCTGCTCCTGCCGCGCTGGCGCCGGCGGATCGCCGACGCGCAGGACACCGGGCAGGCGCGGCGGCCCCTCGTCCGCTTCATGTCGCGCCATCTGGTCCGCACCGGCTTCACCCTGGTCATGCCCCGCTGGAACGGCTGGACCAGCGACCTGCACGAGATGGCCGGGGCGTTCGGCGGCTACTACCCGCAGCGGGCCGGGCAGCTGCGGGCCGCGGCCGTGCTCGGGTACGAGCCGACGGGCGATCCGGACGTCCTGCGGTCGTACGTCGACGACCTCGGCCCGTGGCTCGCCGAGGAGTACGCGCGCGTGCACGGCGTCAAGGCGGCCAGGCCCGGCTGAGCCGCCGGGGACCGCGGAGCACGGCGGGCGGACCCGGCGAGCGGGCTCGGAGCCGGGACCGGAAGTCCGGTCAGATGCGCCGGCCCGGGATGAGCCCGTGCTCCTCCAGGTACTCCAGCTGCGCCCGTACCGAGAGCTCCGCCGCCGGCCACAGGGAGCGGTCGACGTCCGCGTACACGTGGGCGACCACCTCGGCCGGGCTCCGGTGGCCGTTCTCGACGGCCGTCTCGATCTGGGCGAGCCGGTGGGCGCGGTGGGCGAGATAGAACTCGACGGCGCCCTGGGCGTCCTCCAGGACCGGCCCGTGGCCCGGCAGCACCGTGTGGACGCCGTCGTCGACCGTGAGCGACCTCAGCCGCCGCAGGGAGTCCAGATAGTCGCCCAGGCGGCCGTCGGGGTGCGCCACCAGCGTCGTACCGCGGCCCAGGACCGTGTCGCCGGTCAGGACGGCGCGGTCGGCCGGGAGGTGGAAGCACAGGGAGTCCGAGGTGTGGCCGGGGGCCGGCACCACCCGCAGCTCCAGGCCGCCGACCTCGATGACCTGCCCGGCGGCCAGCCCCTCGTCGCCCAGCCGCAGGGCCGGGTCCAGGGCCCGCACCTTGGTGCCCGTCAGCTCGGCGAAGCGGGCGGCGCCCTCCGCGTGGTCGGGGTGGCCGTGCGTCAGCAGGGTCAGCGCGACCCGCTTGCCGGCCTGCCCGGCCATGTCGACGACGGCGCCGAGGTGGCCCTCGTCCAGCGGGCCCGGGTCGACCACGACGGCCAGGTCGGAGTCCGGCTCGGCGAGGATCCAGGTGTTGGTGCCGTCCAGGGTCATCGCGGAGGCGTTGGGAGCCAGGACGTTGACGGCCCGTCGGGTGGCGGGGCCGGAGAGGACACCGCCCCGCGGCTGGCCGGGAAGGGCTGCTGCGTCCGTCATTCGGGGGCTCCACCGGTCGGGATGTGCTTGGTGAACTCGTCGTGGCCGGGCCAGGAGAGGACGACCTCGCCGTTCTCCAGGCGGGCGCGCGCCAGCACGGGGGTCAGATCGCGGCCGGGCGCGGCGGCCAGCGCCTCGGCCGCGGTGGCGTACGGGACCAGCTGGCGCAGGGTCGCCACGGTGGGCGGCATCATCAGCAGCTCGCCCTTGTCGTACGAGGCCGCCGCCTCCGCCGGCCGGATCCACACCGTGCGGTCGGCCTCCGTGGAGACGTTGCGGGTGCGCTGGCCCTCGGGGAGGGCGGCCACGAAGAACCAGGTGTCGTAGCGGCGCGCCTCGAACTCGGGGGTGATCCAGCGCGTCCAGGCGCCGAGCAGGTCGGAGCGCAGGACCAGGCCGCGACGGTCGAGGAAATCCGCGAAGGACAGGTCGCGGGCGACCAGCGCGGCGCGGTCGGCCTCCCAGTCCGCGCCCGTGGTGTCGCCGACGACCGTGTCGGGGGTCGGCCCGGCCAGCAGGACGCCGGCCTCCTCGTACGTCTCCCGTACGGCCGCGCAGACGATCGCCTGGGCGGCCTTCTCGTCGACGCCGAGCCGGTCGGCCCACCACGCGCGCGTGGGGCCCGCCCAGCGCACGAGGTGGTCGTCGTCGCGGGCGTCCACGCCGCCGCCCGGGTACGCGTACGCGCCCCCGGCGAAGGCCATGGAGGCGCGTCTGCGCAGCATGTGCACGGCGGGGCCGCCGTCGCTGTCCTTCAGGAGCATGACGGTGGCCGCGCGCCTGGGGGTCACGGGGGTGAGTGTGCCCTCCGTGAGCGCACGGATGCGCTCGGGCCAGTCCGCGGGAAACCACTGCCCATTCGCCATGGGCGGAGGCTATCCCGTAGCGCGCGGATGTTCGAGGGCCACGATCACCGAGCCCGGCGGAAGAACCCCTGGAAGGGCCCCAGGGAGCCCTTCGCGGGGCCCCTGGGGAACCCCGGACGGAGTAGGCCCGGGGAACGGGTTCACGCGTGCGTGAGCTCCACCTGGATCTCGACCTCGACCGGGGCGTCCAGCGGCAGCACCGCCACGCCGACCGCGCTGCGCGCGTGCACGCCCTTGTCGCCGAGCACCTCGCCCAGCAGCTCGCTGGCGCCGTTGACGACACCGGGCTGGCCGGTGAAGTCGGACGCCGAGGCCACGAAGCCGACGACCTTCACCACGCGCGCGATGCGGTCCAGGTCGCCGGCGACGGACTTCACGGCGGCCAGCGCGTTCAGCGCGCAGGTGCGGGCCAGTTCCTTGGCCTCCTCGGCGGTGACCTCCGCGCCCACCTTGCCGGTGACCGGAAGCTTGCCGTCCACCATCGGGAGCTGGCCGGAGGTGTACACGTACACGCCGGACTGCACGGCCGGCTGGTACGCGGCGAGCGGCGGCACGACGGCCGGCAGGGTCAGGCCCAGTCCGGCGAGCTTCTCCTCGACGGCGCTCATGCCTGCCGCTCCCGCTTCAGGTAGGCCACGAGCTGCTCGGGGTTGTTCGGCCCGGGCACGACCTGGACGAGCTCCCAGCCGTCCTCGCCCCAGGTGTCCAGGATCTGCTTCGTGGCATGGACGAGCAGTGGCACGGTTGCGTATTCCCACTTGGTCATGTGGCCGACTTTATCCGCTGTGACCGGTGGGACAGGCGGTCGGCCACGACGGTCGGTACGAGCGGCGGTACGAACAGCAGTGCACCGGCCTCCACAGCGGTCGCCGGGGCGCTTTCCGGACCGCCGACGACCGCCCCTGCGTCCTCCCGCCGCCCGGGAAACCGCAGGCGGGCGGCCGTGTCCCGGCCTCGTCGCGCACAGGCCATGTGGCCGAGTTCCGCCCCTGTTGTCCACAGCCTGCCGGTTGGCTCGGGCGCGGACTGGTTACGCTCGAAGACGTGAGCAGGCTCCAGGTCGTCAGCGGCAAGGGCGGGACCGGAAAGACGACGGTCGCCGCCGCCCTCGCGCTGGCCCTCGCGACCGAGGGGAAGCGGACGCTTCTCGTCGAGGTCGAGGGCCGGCAGGGCATCGCACAGCGCTTCGAGACGGAGGCGCTGCCCTACGAGGAGCGGAAGATCGCCGTCGCTCCGGGGGGCGGGGAGGTGTTCGCCCTCGCCATCGACCCCGAACTGGCCCTGTTGGACTACCTCCAGATGTTCTACAAGCTGGGCAGCGCCGGCCGGGCCCTGAAGAAGCTCGGCGCGATCGACTTCGCCACCACCATCGCGCCCGGCCTGCGGGACGTGCTCCTGACCGGCAAGGCCTGCGAGGCGGTGCGCAGAAAGGACAAGACCGGCCGGTTCAGGTACGACTACGTCGTCATGGACGCGCCCCCCACGGGCCGCATCACGCGCTTCCTCAACGTCAACGACGAGGTGGCGGGCCTGGCGAAGATCGGGCCGATACACAATCAGGCCCAGGCCGTGATGCGGGTGCTGAAGTCGGCGGAGACGGCCGTGCACCTGGTGACGCTGCTGGAGGAGATGCCCGTCCAGGAGACCGCCGACGGCATCGCGGAACTGCGTGCCGCCCGGCTGCCGGTGGGGCGGGTCATCGTGAACATGGTGCGGCCCGAGGTGCTGGACGCGGCCGACCTGGAACTCGTACGGACCGTGCCGCGCGCCGCCGTGGCGCGCTCGCTGTCGGCCGCCGGACTCGGCGGGGCACGGCGCGGCGGGCACGCCGAGCGGCTGGTGGACCCCCTGCTGGCGCAGGCCGAGGAGTACGCCGAGCGGCACACGCTGGAGCACGAGCAGCGCGCCGTCCTGGGCGAGCTGGGCCTGCCGTTGCACGAACTGCCGCTGCTCGCCGAGGGCATGGACCTGGCGGGCCTGTACGAGCTGGCCACCGAGCTGCGGAAGCAGGGGATGTCATGAGTCCGGACCCGACGCCCGCGCAGGACACCGCGCGCCGTCTCGCCCCCGCGCGCGTGCTCGACCTCGATCCGCTGCTCGACGACCCCGGGACCCGCATCGTCGTGTGCTGCGGCTCGGGCGGGGTCGGGAAGACCACCACCGCGGCGGCGCTGGGCCTGCGTGCGGCCGAGCGGGGCCGCAAGGTCGTCGTCCTCACCATCGACCCGGCCCGTCGGCTGGCCCAGTCGATGGGCATCGACTCGCTCGACAACACCCCGCGGCGCGTCAAGGGCGTCGAGGGCAGTGGTGAACTGCACGCCATGATGCTCGACATGAAGCGCACCTTCGACGAGATCGTCGAGGCGCACGCCGACCGGGAGCGGGCGGCCACGATCCTGAGCAACCCCTTCTACCAGTCGCTCTCGGCGGGCTTCGCGGGCACGCAGGAGTACATGGCGATGGAGAAGCTCGGGCAGCTGCGGGCCCGGGACGAATGGGATCTGATCGTCGTCGACACACCGCCGTCCCGCTCGGCGCTGGACTTCCTCGACGCGCCGAAGCGGCTCGGGTCGTTCCTGGACGGACGGCTGATCCGGCTGCTGACGGCGCCGGCGAAGCTGGGCGGGCGCGCGGGCATGGCGTTCCTGAACGTCGGGATGTCGATGATGACCGGCACGCTCGGCAAGCTGCTGGGCGGTCAGCTGCTGAGGGACGTACAGACGTTCGTGGCCGCGATGGACACGACCTTCGGCGGCTTCCGCACCCGCGCGGACGCGACGTACAAGCTGCTCCAGGCGCCCGGAACGGCGTTCCTGGTGGTCGCGGCCCCGGAGCGGGACGCGCTGCGCGAGGCCGCCTACTTCGTGGAGCGGCTGGCCGCGGAGAAGATGCCGCTGGCCGGTCTGGTGCTCAACCGGGTCCACGGCAGCGGAGCCGCCCGGCTGTCGGCCGAGCGGGCGCTCGCCGCCGCCGAGAATCTCGACCTCGCCGCCGATATCGCCGATGCCGCCGAGGAGAGTTCCGACCCCGCCGTCGGACCCGTTGCGGAAAATCTTGAAGAGTCTCGCATTGTGGATCAGGACGGCGGGAAGGTTGGTCTTCGTAACTCTCCCGACACGTACGACAGTTCAGAGTCCCCCGCGTCGCGGCCCGGCCCCCCGGCCCCGGAGCGGGCCAGCGAAGCCGATCAGCCCACCGGAGCCCATCACAGCGTCGAGCAGCTCACCGCAGGCCTGCTGCGCCTGCATGCCGAACGTATGCAACTACTCTCCCGCGAGCAGCGCACACGTGACCGCTTCACCGCGCTCCACCCCGAGGTGGCCGTGGCCGAAGTGGGCGCGCTGCCAGGCGACGTGCACGACCTCACAGGGCTACGGGACATCGGGAACCGGCTCGCGGCCAACCGGCCGGAGCTGCCCGAGGCCGCCGACGACTGAGTCGCCGCCGGCCGAGCCGATGGTCCGCTCAGCCCACCGCCGCATAGTTCTCGTACACCTGGTCGTCGTCGAGCGGCACGATGCCCACGCCGCGCTCGTACTCCGTACGAGCCGTCTCCAGCAGCCTGCGCCAGGAGGTCACGGTGGGCCGCCTGCGCAGCAGTGCGCGGCGTTCCCGCTCCGTCATGCCTCCCCACACGCCGAATTCGACGCGGTTGTCCAGCGCATCCGCCAAGCATTCGGTGCGTACCGGACATCCGGTGCACACCGCCTTGGCCCTGTTCTGCGCTGCTCCCTGCACGAACAGTTCATCCGGATCGGTAGTGCGGCAGGCAGCCTGCGCACTCCAGTCGGTAACCCAGCCCATACCGGCGCCGTCCTCTCCCGAATCGAGGCTCCCCCACGGCGGCAGCGGCATATTCACCGCCGCCAGTTGAGGACGTTACGGAAGGCGGGGACAGCGCAACACCCCCTTCGGGCCCAATCTTGAATGGCCCGAACGGACTATGGGTAAGCGGCAGATCACCCGGGGGAGTGAGCTGGCGACATACGCGACTATCCCGGCAAAAACGGGACAGTTCTGTCTGGTCACAACGGGCGCCATGCGACACAGAAGGCGGATTCGGACACGTCCCCATCAAAAAAACCGGGGAACCTCCGGAACGATTCGGGGTCGCCGGACGTATTGATACGTAGCCCTACTGCTGTGACAGTTGAGAACAGCTTAGGCCAAGGCATATACGCGTGTCCGGCGAATGAGAACGTAGGCTGCCCTCATGCCAAAGAAGCGCTCGGGCGGTGGCCTGTCGGCAACACAGCAGGCTGCCAAGTTCCTCGGTGTCAGCGTGCTCGCGGGAGCCGTCCTGGCCGGTATCGCCCTGCCCGCCTTCGGCGTGCTGGGCCTGGCCGCCAAGGGATCGGTGGAGAGCTTCGACGAGCTCCCGGCCAACCTGAAGACGCCGCCGCTGAGTCAGCGCACCACCATCCTCGACGCCGACGGCGGCCAGATCGCCACGGTGTACTCGCGCGACCGCACGGTGGTCGAGCTCAAGAGCATCTCGCCGTACATGCAGAAGGCGATCGTCGCGATCGAGGACTCGCGCTTCTACCAGCACGGCGCCGTCGACCTGAAGGGCGTCCTGCGCGCCCTGAACAAGAACGTGCAGAGCAGCGGTGTCGCCCAGGGCGGATCCACGCTCACCCAGCAGTACGTGAAGAACGTCTTCGTCGAGGAGGCGGGCGACGACCCCACGAAGGTCGCCCAGGCCACCCAGCAGACCCCCGGCCGCAAGATCAAGGAACTGAAGTTCGCGATCCAGGTCGAGGAAGAGCTCGGCAAGAAGAAGATCCTCGAGAACTACCTGAACATCACGTTCTTCGGTGAGCAGGCCTACGGCGTCGAGGCGGCGGCCCAGCGCTACTTCTCCAAGCACGCCAAGGACCTCACCCTGCCGGAGTCGGCGATGCTCGCCGGCATCGTGCAGTCCCCGAGCCGCTACGACCCGGTGAACGACGAGGCGGAGGCCACCAAGCGCCGCAACGTCGTGCTCCAGCGCATGGCCGAGGTCGGCGACATCTCCCAGGCCGAGGCCGACGAGGCCAAGGAGACGCCGCTGAAGCTGAAGGTCAGCCAGCCCAAGAACGGCTGCATCACCGCCGTCCGCGGCGCCAGTTTCTTCTGCAAGTACGTCGAGAAGGTCTTCCTGAACGACCCGGTCTTCGGCAAGACGCAGGAGGAGCGGGCCAAGCTCTGGAACCAGGGCGGCCTGACCATCCGCACCACGCTCCAGCCGCAGGCCCAGGAGTCGGTGCAGGCCTCGCTGAAGTCCCACGTCAACAAGTCGGACAAGGTCGCCGCGGCGGCCACCCTGGTGGAGCCCGGCACCGGCAAGATCGTCGGGATGGGCCAGTCGAAGCCGTACGGCTACGGCAAGAACGAGACCGAGTACAACTTCTCGGTCAACGCCCAGATGGGCGGATCGAACTTCGGCTTCCCGACCGGCTCGACGTTCAAGCCGTTCGTGGCCGCGGCCGCGCTGGAGGGCGGCAAGCCCGCCACCCAGGAGTACTCGTCGCCGTACGACATGCCCTACCCGAGCCCGGTCCAGACGTGCAGCAGCAAGCCGTGGGTCAACCAGCACGGCGAGAAGGTGGAGAACGAGAGCGAGTCGGAGCACGGGCCGTACCAGATGAAGGAGGCGATGGAGAAGTCGGTCAACACCTACTTCGTGCAGATGATCTCCGACGTCGGTCTGTGCCCCGTGGCGAAGATGACCGACGCGCTGCACGTGACGCAGGGCAACGGCACCAAGCTTCCCGAGACCCCCTCCATCGCCCTCGGCGCGGTCGGCCTCTCGCCGCTGACGATGGCCAGCGCGTACGCCGCCTTCGCCTCCCGGGGCATGTACTGCACGCCGATCGCCATCGAGTCGATCTCGCAGAAGCTCGGCAACCAGCAGAAGTCGCTGGAGATCCCGAAGTCGACGTGCTCGCGCGCGATGACCGAGAAGACGGCCGACACGGTGAACACGCTGCTGCGCGGTGTGGTCGACTCCGGTACGGGCCAGCAGGCCGGTCTCACCGACCGCGAGAGCGCCGGCAAGACGGGTACCACGGACGAGCGCAAGAACGCCTGGTTCGTCGGCTACACGCCGAACCTGTCGGGCGCCGTCTGGGTCGGCAGCGCCTCCCAGAAGGTCCAGATGAAGGGCATCACGATCGGCGGCGTCTACCGCGCGCTGGTCTACGGCGGTGAGGTGCCGGGCCCGATCTGGAAGGACGCCATGACCGGCGCCCTGTCGGGCAAGCCCGTCCAGTCCTTCAACCTCGTCGACATCCCGGACGCCCCGAAGGACGACGAGGACCGGGACAGGGGCGACGACGACCACGGCAACAACGGCAGCAACCCCACCAAGGGCGGGTTCATCCAGGGCCTGACGAACGGCGGCAACAACGGCGGGAACCTCCCGAACCCCACGTACTCGCTCCCGGACGGCTTCATCCAGGGCAACAACGGGAACGGGGGACGGCGCTGAGCCGCCCCGCCGGGACCTGAACCACGTCCTGGAACGAGGACCGGCCCCTTCCCCCGCGCCAGTGCGACGCGGAGGAAGGGGCCGGTGCCGTTCAGGAGCCGATGCCGATCAGGAGCCGACACCGTTCAGGAGCCGACACCGTTCAGGAGCCGGCTCCGTTCGAGGGTGGCGGTTCAACCCGCCAGGAGCTGCTTGACCACGGCGGCCACCCGGCCGCCCTCGGCCAGACCGGCCACCTTCGGGTTCACGATCTTCATGACGGCGCCCATGGCCCGCGGCCCCTCGGCACCGGCCGCCCTGGCCTCCTGCACGGCCTGGGAGACGATCTCGTTCAGCTCGTCGTCGGACAGCTGCTTGGGCAGGTAGGCACCGAGCAGCTCGCCCTCCGCCTTCTCCCGCTCGGCCGACTCCAGGCGACCACCCTGCTCGAAGGCCTCGGCGGCCTCGCGGCGCTTCTTCGCCTCCTTGGTGATCACCTTCAGCACCTCGTCGTCGGAGAGCTCGCGCTTCTCCTTGCCCGCGACCTCCTCCTTGGTGATCGCGGTGAGCGTCAGGCGGAGCGTCGAGGAGCGGAGCTCGTCGCGCTCCCGGATCGCGGCGTTGAGGTCTTCCTGCAACTTCGACTTGAGCGTGGTCATGCGTCCGATTGTCGCAGGTACGGAACCCGGAACGCCCGCTGATTTAAAGGGCCGGTCGCGAGCGGCCACGGAAGCCCGCGCGAGCGGGCCGGACGGCACCGCGCACGACCGGGCGGAACGGCCGCGGGACGACTGCCGGACGGCCGAGAGGCGGAACGGCCCTGGGGGACGGCCGAGTACGGCGTGCAGACGGGGTCTGACACGATGGTCGTATGCGCGCGCGATACGGAGTACCCCTGGGCATCACGGCGGTCGTGGCCGGCGGACTCCTCTACTCTGCGGGCTTCGAGGCCCGCTCCTTCCGTCTCCGTCGGGTGACGGTGCCCGTTCTCCCCGCCGGAATGCGCCCCCTGCGCATACTCCAGGTCTCCGACATCCACATGGTCGGCGGACAGCGCAAGAAGCAGCGCTGGCTGCGTTCGCTGGCGGGGCTGCGCCCGGACTTCGTGATCAACACGGGCGACAACCTCTCCGACCCGGAGGCCGTCCCGGAGGTCCTGGACGCGCTGGGCCCGCTGATGGACTTCCCGGGCGCGTACGTCTTCGGCTCCAACGACTACTACGGGCCCACGCTGCGCAACCCCGCCCGCTACCTGCTGGAGAAGACCAGCGGCAAGCACGGTCTGAACGGCAACGCGCCCGCCGTGGGCGTGGTCCACAACCCGTGGGAGGACCTGCGCGACGGCTTCGACGGCGCGGGCTGGCTCAACCTGACCAACACCCGCGGCACGCTGAAGGTCGAGGGCGTCTCGATCGAGCTGACCGGCGTGGACGACCCGCACATCAAGCGGGACCGCTACGCCCGGGTGGCCGGCGGCCCGTCGGCCTCCGCCGACTTCTCGATGGGCGTGGTGCACGCCCCCTACCTGCGGGTGCTCGACGCGTACGCGGCGGACGGCTACCCGCTGATCCTGGCCGGCCACACCCACGGCGGCCAGCTGTGCATCCCCTTCTACGGCGCGCTGGTCACCAACTGCGACCTGGACACCGACCGGGTGAAGGGCCTGTCCGCGCACACGGCGGACGGCCGCAGGGCCTTCCTGCACGTCTCGGCGGGCTGCGGCACCAGCCGCTACACGCCGGTGCGGTTCGCGTGCCCGCCGGAGGCGACGCTGCTGACGCTGGTGGGCAAGGAGTAACCACGAGGGGGCCGGGGGCCACGGAACCGCCGTCGGACGGCCGGCGTGGTCCCCCTGCGCGGGACGGGACACCGACCCGCGCGGCCGGACACCGGCCGTCACCCACACGCACCACCCGTATCGCCCGACATGCCGGTTCTGCCTAGCTTGAGGGCATGACCGCGCCGATACCCAGGGACATCCCCGACCTCCCCGCCATCCCGGGCATGGTCGCGCCCACGCTGCTGCCGTCCGGCTACGTCCCCGCCACGGCGGTGATGAACCCCCTACGCCGCCCGCTGACCGCCGTCTTCCGCCTGCTGGTGGCCGGCACGGCGGCCGCGGGCGTGACGATCGAGCTGCTCGTCGGCAGTCCGGTCCGGGTCCTGAGCCACTTCGCGATCCAGAGCAACATCCTGCTGGCCGTGGTCATGGCCCTGTCCGCCCGCCGGGCGTGGTCGGCCCGGCGACCGCTCCCCGCCCTGGTGACGGGCGCGATACTCCTCTACATCGTCATCACGGCCCTGGTCCACCATCTGCTCCTGACCGGTACGACGCCCACGTTCTCCCTGACGAACGCGCCGGGCGTCCACACGTTCCGGCAGACGGTGGCGAACCACATCCTGGTCACGATCACCCCGGCCGCGGCCGTACTGGACTGGCTGCTCCTGACCACGCCCGGCCGACTGCACCTGCGCCAGGCCGCCACCTGGCTCCTCTATCCCCTGGCCTACCTGCTGTTCTGCCTCGGCCGCGGCGAACTGATCCTCCCCGGCACCCCGGGCCGCTACCTCTATCCGTTCCTCGACGCGGACCGTCACGGCTACAAGGGCGCCCTCGCCAACGCCCTCCTCCTGGGCCTCTCCTTCTACGCCCTGGCCATCCTCCTGGTGGTCCTCGACCACGTCCGCCCCGACCCGATGCGCCACCTCGGCAAAACCGGATTTCGTCTGAGGCCACCGGTGGGCTAAAGTAAACGACGTCGCCGCGACAAGCAGGACAAGCAGCGACATCGGGGTGTAGCGCAGCTTGGCAGCGCGCTTCGTTCGGGACGAAGAGGTCGTGGGTTCAAATCCCGCCACCCCGACACAGGTCAGAGGCCCATCCGCATGATCGCGGATGGGCCTCTGACGCGTTGGAGGGCCAAACGGGGGGCCAACGGGAGTGGATCAACCCCCCGACATCAACTCATCAAGATCATCTAGGGCATCATCCAGGGCATCACCAACCCTCCGATGGCGCCACCAAAGACGAACGAAGCCATGAGCTCCTGCTTCGTACTGAGCGAGATGCGCCCCCTTGCGTAGATCATCACCATGAGGTTGATGAAGCATGCGAGAGCCACGAGCCACAGGAAGTGAGCGAGAGTCCCGAAGCTCGGATCCGCTCCTGTGCGGAATGCTGCAGCAACGACTCCGTACGCCCAGCTGGCCACAAAGCTCAAGATCGATAGCGAGTAACACAGCAAAGTCATGAGCGCGGACATGGCAACCACTCCTTAACCCGATGCGGATGGCGATCACCACTCCCGGCACAGACGTGACCACCATTGGGCTCATCAGGATGCCCGTGCCGCCGCGCCCCGCAAATCATCCTTTTGACCCTGGAAGCGACATCACAGACATGCGTACCATAGAGCTCCCAGCCTGATGGATCCGAGGCTCTCGCACTCCCGGCAGGAGACCGAGGGCAATGGATGGCAAGAGATCTGGCCCACCCATAGCGGGCCGGCAAGAAGGGCGGGCCGCCATCACAGGTGGCACGCCCGCCCTTACTCATTTCGGTGGGTGAGATGTTCTGTCAGCGCATCTCACCTGACGGTGTACCCATGCTTGTTACTTCCCCAGGACTTCACGTTGGGCTGCACGGCTGCTCACCGAAGATGTCGTCCATGGCCTCGGCTCCCCTCGTAACAACGGGCCGGAGCTGTTTGCGGTAGACCGCCTCGGTTGTGGTCTGACTGCTGTGACCAACCAACAGGGCAATGGTCTCCAGTGGGACACCGTGGTCGGAGAGTAGCGACACGAAGCTATGCCGGAGCTCCCGCGGGGTCCACTCCGGATTCAGGCCGGCTTTTCTCACGATGGCCTTGAAGTCGCGCCGAACGTTAGCCGCATCGAGCGGCTCGCCAGTCCTGGTCGTGAAGACACGGCCGGTCCGGCTCCACTCCATCCCCCTCACTGCCCGCTCCTGCTGCTGCCACCGCAGGTGCTCTTCGAGGACGTCGACCACCTGCTTCGGCAGAGCGATGGTCCGCCGGCTCTTCTTGGTCTTCGTCTCGCCGTGCTTGCGCACTGAGCGCCACACCGCGACATGCGGCGGGATACCGTCCTTCGTCTCCAGGAAGACGTGATCCCAGGTGAGGGGACGCGCCTCCTCCGTACGGACGCCGCTGAGGAGCGACAGCACCAGGTACGAGTACAGCCGCGACCCTCGCGCGGCAGCGAGCACGGCTTTGGCCTGCTCCAGGTTCAGTGCCTTACTCGGCCGACCAGGGCGCCCCTCCGGTGCGGTGACGAGCAGGGCGACGTTCCGTGCGGCCTTGTCCCTGCGCTGGGCGTGCGCGATGGAGCGGCGCAGGATGGCGAGCAGGTCGCGCAGGCTTCGCGTGGCGAGCACCTCGGCCCTGTCGTCCAACCAGTCGTCAACGTCGTCCGCGCTGAGATCCTTCAGCTTGGCCTTGCCGAGCAGTGGAATCAGGTGTTTGTTCGCCATGCTGCGGTTCTTGCTGAGGGTCTGCTCGTCCCGTCCCTTCAGGCCGCGCTCCAACCAGTCGTTCACGGCATCGGCCACGGTGTAGTTCACCGGCGACTTGACGCCGGTCTGCACCTCCTTCTTCAGGTCCCGGATCTTCTGCCGCACTTCGGTCTTCGTCTTGCCGTAGACCTTCGGCCGACGCCGCTTGCCGTTCGGGGCGTAGCCCAGGGAAACGGCCCCGACGTACCGATTCTTGGCCGCGTCCCAATAGATGGTGTCTTCGCCATGACCGGCCCTGGTGGCGCGCTTAGGGGTTTCGCTCATGCTGCGTTGTGCCTCCAAAGGGCAGGGCCGCGCCCTGTTGGACGCGGCCCTGCGGAATGGGATGTAGGGGAATTCAGGCGGCGGCTTCTGCCTCGCGCTTGAGGAGTTCGACGTACTGCGCGATGTACTCCGGTGGCACGAGGCGGCGACGGCCGATGCGGACGGTCTGGAGGCGTCCGAGGCGTATCTCCTCGTAGACCATCGAGCGTCCGATACGGAGAGCCTTGGCCGCTTCTTCGGGTCGGTAGAGGAGCTGTTCGGCAGGTACAGCAACGGTGGCCATGGGGCGGTGCCTCCTCGGCAGGGTTCCGGGGGCGGTGGCCCCCTTCCTGTCAGGTCCGCTACTTCCGCTACTTCCGCTACCGCCCTGGTCAGGCGCATGATCCAGGTAGCGGATAGGGGTAGCGGTAGCGGATGAAGCCGCTACCGGTCCCTAGGGGGCGGGGCGGTAGTGGGTGGAAGAGGGCATGCCGAAAAGCGATGACCATGAGAGAACCAGCGCTCGTCTGACCACATGGGGTTGTCTGGCGGGGCTGGCGCTCGCGCTGATCTGCACGCTCGGCTTCCCTCTGCTGGTTGTCGTGGCGATTTACTTCGATGGCCGCTAGCCCCCCTCAGGGCGGGTAGCGGATAGGGCGCCGCGGTAGCGGATGCGGAGTGCCGATCCGCTACCGTTTCTAGGGCTCTGACCTGCCTGGTAGCGGAGGTAGCGGAAGTAGCGGACTTTCCGCAGGGGGCGGGCAGTAGCGCTGCCACGCGTCATGCAGATCGGTCGCGTAGTAGCCCTTCATGACGCTGCCGCCGGTCTTGATGTTGCGAGCCACGATCGGCGTGTTGTCCGCAGTCATGTACTCCCGCAGCATCCGCGACAGCCCGCGCGCGTCGAGCGGCTTGCCGCTCATGTCCGCCCACGGTGCCTCTTCGAGGCCGTGCAGCCTGTCGAGGATGGCGACAGTGGGCAGACGGTCGATGCCGTTGAACACGTAGTCGCGCAGGTCCGTGAGCAGACGGATTCCGATGCTGCCCTTGTCGCTGGTCTTGGCAGCGTTCACCAGCTCGATGCAGGCGGCGCGAGCCCGCGCCGGCCACGCGCCGCCCGCGGCGTCCGCGATGGCGAGCAAGGGCTCCCACACATCAGCGGGCCGGTCGCTGATGCCCTCCGGCAGCTCCGGGAACACCCCGTCGACCTGGTCGCGGACGGACTGCGCCCAGGTGGAAAGCCGCTCGCGCAGCGCGTGTCCCTCCTTCTCGTGGATGCGCTGCCGGAACGGCTCCACCTGCTCGTTCGGGGCACGGCGACGCATCCGGACGATGACCGAGCGCGTGAGGATCGTGTCCGGCAGCGAGCCGAGCCCGGCGACCGCCACAGCGCAGAACGACGGGAACTCCTGTACCTGCTGGTTGGAGCCGTCGCCCACACAGCGCCACATGACACCGGAGCGGCGGTGTCCGGCGTTCAGGAAGCCTCGGAGTTGTTCGTTCTCTCCGGCCTTGGGGCCAAAGACGGTGTCGATCTCGTCGAACAGGATCGTGGGTCGTCCCTCCATTCCCGACACTGCACGGAAGAGCGCGGAGGCGGAAGCATTGACCGCGACCATCGGTTGCGGCACGAGGGTTTCCACGATCTCCAGGGCCCGGGACTTTCCGGATCCCGGCTCCGGCGACAGGAATGCGAGCCGAGGCGTGGAGTCGAAGCAGTCGAGCAGGTGCGCGTGTGCGTCCCACAGGGTCACGGCGACGTAAGCGGCGTCGAGAGGAAAGATGTTGAAGCGTCGGTGGAAGGCTTCCACCTCTTCGAGCAGTGCGGAGCCGTCCGTGATGGGTGCGAGCGGATTCGTACTCATGCCGCCTGCCTCCCTTCCTGGTTGGTGCGGAGCGGGCATGTGTCGCGGTGGGCGCTGTGGTCTTCGATCAGGGCGAGCACCTTGGTGTGGCCTACGGCGCTTCGGTCCCTGCCGCAGAGGCACTTCGAGGTGGCAGTGGGCACGGCGCCGCGCGGCACGCAGATGTGCAGCCACGCGACCGGGTACCGGCTGTCTCCCCGATGCGCGTCCGAACGAAGGGCAGTAGGGACGCCCTTACGGGCGACGCCCTTCGGCTCGCCCACGGCCGGAACGGGCGCCGCTTGTCCGGCGGCACGCGGGCCGGCCGAGGTGGCGGGAAGGCTCTTCAGAGAGGGGCGGGGAGGGGCGCTCATGCCACCCTCCGCTGCTGGTTGCGAGCAATCGACCAGTTCAACCCGCTGCGGATGGTCGCCATGCATGACCGAGGCGAGAGACCGGCCTGCTCCCCCGCCAACTGAAGAGCCTCCTCGACCTGCTCTCTGTGGAGGTCGCCCCACGCGACGAACCGCCCCAGGGCTCGCGCCGCCCGGAGCAAGGTGGCGTTGCGCTCGCCCTCCGGGGCCTGCCGCACAGATGCCGTTTCGGCGTTCAGGCCCGCTGCGGCGTACTTGGACGCTCGAACCGCCGACGGAGCAGCCGCTAGTGCCCGCACGGATTGACGGCCCGCCAGATGGGCGCTGAGCCATTCGGGCAGAGGCGCGGGCGGCACGTCGTTGACGATCGCGTAGGCGCCCGCGCGGAGGATGCTGCCGGGGGCGACCACGTACCCACCCCAAGCGCGGGTGTCGATGCGCTTGCCGAGCCGTCCGGCCGTGTTGCCGAGCCGCACACCGACCGGGGCGGTGAAGTACAGGTGGATCCCCCCGCTCGCAGTCCGCACCGTACGAGTCGCAGGCACGGCCTGTCCGGCGCGCTCGCAGAGCGCCGCAAAGGTCGTCACGCCGCTAGGCGTGTCCGTACTGCTCTTCCCCTTGGGCATGTCGAGGTCGACCACGACCAGCCCGGACGGGCCGGTCGCAATGCCGACGTTGAACGGCAGCTCGCCCCACGCACGACGGATGCGGTCCGGGTCTACGGTGGCGCGCGCCTCCCACTTGCGGTGTCCGCCGGCGCAGTCTCCGATGGCGGGGCAGACGTCCTCGCCGTGCAGGGCAGGGCGCTTGTCGCCGGGGCGCAGCGGGAGGACGGCCCAGCCGCGCTCCGCGGCGTCGAGTGCGGCGTAAAGGAGATGACGGTTCACGCTGCGGTCCTCCCTTCGAGGGCAAGGAACTGGGTGGCGATCCAGCGGGCATAGGCGGGCGGGATGGCCTCGGTGAGTTCCTCGCGCACGTCCGTCCACGCCATCCCCATCGCAGCCTGGAGCTCGGGGATAGTGGGCTTGCCACCGCCGTTGCCGTATGCGGCAACGTACGGTCCGTCGTAGAAGCGGCCGTGTCGCCACCCACGCACCCGGCCCTGGTGCGGGACGTGCGCAGGCTGCTCGATGCTCCAGCCGCCCAACTCGAAGTTGCGGTGTCGGATGACTCCCAGCCGGAACATCTCCCCGCACAGGGTGAGGTCTTTCCGGATCTCCGCGCGGCCGTTGGGCTGCTCGATGACATACGGCAGACCCGCTTTGTCGAGCAGGTCACGCACGGGTGCGACCAGGTCGACGTGGGCGCGGCCCCATCCGCGGGAAGTGTTGGTGCCCACCGTCAACGCACACCCGTGCTGGCACGGCGGCGAGGCGTGCACGAGCGCGTACCGCTCGATTTCACCCGACGTGACCAAGGCTGCGAGGTACTTGAGCGCGTCGCCATGGTGATAGTCGAAGGGGTAGTTCGGGCGATCGACGATGTCGCAGCCGTCCACCTCGAACCCGGCTCGGTGGTAGCCCATGGCGGCGCCGCCGGCGCACGAGAAGAGGTCCAACAGGCGCGGGCGGAGGCCACCGCGCCCCCTATCTGTGGCATGGGCCGGACGGCCCTCGCCGAAGGCACGACGTTCGGTCATGCTTGAGGTCTCCTGATTCTCTACGGAGGGACTGGAGAACCGGGGCGGGCGCAGGCTTGTGGTGAGACGGCGCCCGCCTCGGGCTTAGCTATTGGTGGGTGGTGCGGAGCACGTAGTGGCGCTGGTGGCTCGGGCCGCATTCGGTGAGCAGGCCCTGTCGGGCGAGCGCCTTCAGGTCGCCCCGGGCCGTGGCCCGCTTCGGCGCGATACCGAGCCGGGCGTAGAGACGCATAACGCTGCCGGTCGTGATCGGACCGCGCGGGTTGCGGTGTGCCTCCGAGAGCAGCGTGCCCGCGCGTCGGGTCTGGTTGCCGGTCACCAGCCACGCTCCCTGCCGGTCTCGACGCCGGGCAACGCGGGCAGGCCCGTGGTCTCGATGCTCTTCGGGTCGAAGCCGGGCAGCGCTGCGCGGGCGGTGAGCGCGGCGGCGAGTTGTTCGGCGTAGGCCGCGCCGATGCGGGCCACCTCGACCTGAGCGGTGGCGCGCAGGGTCTCGACGCGCTCGATGTGAGTGCGCTCCTCACGCCGCTCGCTCACGTCCCGCTCGTACGTGAGCGCATCGCGGCGGTCGCGGCGCCAATACCGGGCGGCGAGCCCGTACGCGCCCGCGGTGGCCACGGACCACAGCAGCAGCGGCAGAGACATCCCGTCGGCGTATCCGGCCACGCCTGCGAAGGCGAGCGCTCCGGAGGCGGCGAACGCGGTTCCGGCGATGACGGAGTCACCCACACGTCCGAGGCTCGCGCACGCGCCGGCCGTCGCAGCGCCGAGGGACAGAGCGGTCATGAGCACGGCGTTGCCGACGGAGTGTTCGGCGCCGTTGGCGTTCCAGATCCGGGCGAGCGCGAGCACGGTCGTGGTGGCGAGCGCGGGCGCAGCCTTGGGCGCGACAATGGCGAGCCAGTGCCGCGCGACGATGGGTTCGTTCATGGTCCTGGTCTCCTTTCTCAGTTGCCGAGGTCGCTGAGGGCGGTGGCGAACGCCTGCACGAGGGTGTGGATGGGCTCATAGGCGCCGGTGCCCGCGGTGAAGAAGCCGAACAGGAACAGCGCCGTGGCGGCGCCTCCTCCGGCCGACCTGGTCTTGATGGCGAAGGCGGAGGCGGCGCCGAAGAGCAGGACGGCGGAGATGTTGAGGATCACGGCAGAGATCTCGCTTTCGGGCGAGGTGGATGGGTGGATACGCTCTGCACGCCCCGGGTGCTGGCCAGCTTGGGGCGATGACCGGCGACCGCGCCCGCCTGGCTCCAGCTAGGAGCGGGGTCCGTCTCATGACGGGCGGTCGCCGGTCGCCTGCCCTCAGGACGGCGTGCCGGCGCGGTAGATGCGCGCCCAGCGGTTGTAGAGCCAGCGGCCGACGCGTATGCGCTTGCCGGTGGCGTTGCAGCGGCGGCAGTCCTTGCCGCGCTTCATGCGTCCCTTGCGGTCGGTCTTCATCTCGAAGCCCCAGCCGCGGCACTTGCGGCAGTTGCCGAACGGCGAGGCGGTGCACACTGCGACGTAACACAGAGTGACGCCGAACAGAAGGGTGATAGCGAGCAGGGCAAAGGTCATGAGGAGCCCTCCAAGGCGGTTTCAGGGATTTCCGCAGGTGGGCCGCTATCCGCTAGCAGCCTGATCAGAGCAGATATGGGGTGCTAGCGGGGCCGCTAACGTTAGCGGGGTGTGCCGCTAGCGCTAGCGGCCCCGGAGCGTCAGCCCACGTCCCGCTTTCCGCTACGCTCCGCAATCACAGTGGTGATGTGCGAGCGGTCGATGCCGCGCCGGTTGACGACCTTCCCCTCGACGCGACGGCCCACCTGGATGGTGGAGACGCCATGCGGCTTCAGGGCTGCGGCGAGCGCGTCAGGTTCCCAGCCGTCGTAGACGTCGGGTCGCAGTTCGGCGAGTCGACTCACGACCGTCTCGGACCAGACCTTGGCTTCCTTGGCCGCGACGACGGCGAGGATGTCGGCGAGCAGGTCGTAGGCAGCAGCGGTGGGTTCGGGCGCCTCCCCGAGCGCGTGCCCGGAGAGTGTGCCCGCCTCCTCGCGTATCCGGCGGGCCCGGGCACCGATGGCTTCGGCGTCGCGTCCGTCGATGTAGATGGAACGCACGATCCGGGCGTCGGAGCCTTCGCCGACGAAGTAGTGAATGCCCTTGTCACCCCAGGCGAACATGGTCGCGCGCACACCGCGCTTGTACGCGGAGGTCCCGAGCACCATGTCGTTCTCCACCTGGCCCATGACCTTCAGGCACCAGCGCGCCGACGCGTTCGCGGAGATGCCCGTGGGCAACGCCTTCGCGTCCGGTCGCTGGGTGGCCAGCAGCAGCACGATGCCGGTGGCGGGACCGCGCTTGACCAGGTCGGTCGCGATCTCCTCGAACTCCTTGGCATGCTCGGGGTGCTCGAAGAGGACCTGGCACTCGTCCACCCCGATCACGATCGGGTGCAGACCCAGCGACCGCTTGTTGGCGAGTTCGCTGGTCACCTTCGACTCCGGGCAGATGTCCCGCGGCAGGGACCGGATCACCTTGGTTCGGCGCCGCAGTTCCTCGCGCAGCGCCCGGAAGTCGTTCAGGCAGTAGTCGATGGACTCGTCGTCGTCCCCTGCGGCATGCCGGTGCGAGACGGAGTCCCCGACGGGGTCGAGGTCGCCGGTGCCCTTCATGTCGTAGGTGTGCAGCTCCGCCCGCGGGTCCAGCGCCGCGATCAGGAGCAGGAGGCGGAGCAGGAACGTCTTGCCCATGCGGGGGATGGCACCGATGACGCCCGCGATGTACATGAGCGTGGCCGACACCCAGCGACCGCGCTGGTCGGTGCCGTAGGCGACCGGCTTGAACAGGTCCACCGAGCCTGCCTTCATCAGCGGCCACTTGGGCTGCTTCGCCTTGGACATGTCCTGGTCGCCGACCCACAGCACCAGGTGCCCGGTGTGCTCGTCCGGCACCGCCTCGGGCCAGACACAGCCGAGCGGACGGCGCAGGCCGGAGGCGAGACGCTCGCGCCGCTCGATGATGTCTGTCACGGTCACGCCGTACGGGAGGTTGCCCTCCGCGCGCCATCCGGGGCCGTCGCGCGTGATGGGCGCGGTGAACTCGAATCCGTCGCGCCCCTTGGCCTGCGCCTGGTTGATGGAAGGGATGCCGAGCGAGCCGAGCGCCCGCAGCACGATGTCACTGGTGAGCTTGACCGCCTTCGGCAGTTCCACCGCGCGGTGGATGACCGGGTCGTCCGCCTTCCGGCCGGCGTAGCCGAACGCCATCATGACCGCGCCCATCGAGACGGCCTGAAGCCACTCGGGGGCGAGTACATACATGGCGAGCGCGGCGCCCAGCCCGACGAACATCGCGAGCACGGTCACGAGGGTGCGCAGTCGGACCCGTCCGTCGCGCTGCCGCGACAGCTTCAGGTACTCCGCGGCATCCTCACGCCGGACCGCGGCGAGTCGGACCGGCTCGCCCTCGCGGTCGGCCACCCACCGCATCGTGCCGCCCACGAACTTCGCGGCACCGGAGGGCGCTTGCAAGGTGAGGCGGGCCGCGTAGACCGGGGAACGCAGCGCGTGATAGCCGACCGAGTGGGCGTAGTGGCGGGCCACCCACGCCGATGCAGTCCGCAGTTCCGCCGCGGACTTGAGCCACTGCGGTACGACCGGACGGCGCTGCGCCGCGAGCAGGCGACCGAGGTAGCCCGGACCGGTCGCGGTCGGGGTCGGCTGGTCGACCATCGCACGGGCGGTCGGATCGGCCGACTCGGTGCCCGACCGACCGCCCTCCGGGTCGGCCGACGGGTCGGAGTCAGGTCGGGTGGTCGGGTCGGCCGACCCGGTGCGGGCCGACCGCGCCTTGTCGAGGTCGACTACCTCTCCCCCGGAGTCGGCGCTCATCTCGGCTTCGAGTCGGTCGAAGAGTTCGTTGTTGTCGTCGGGGTGCTTCACTGAGGGGGCCTTCCTTCGGGAGGGATGACGGGGCCCGGCCGCTGCTTTGGTCGGTTGAGACCGGGCCCCGTGCTGGCGTTCAGGAGGCGCGCTGTTCCTCGGGGTAGGCGCAGAAGATGCACATCCCGAGCGAGGTCGGGATGCAGTAGCTGTAGGTCATCTGGCACTGCGGGCAGGTGCGGCGGGCGAGCATCGCCAGAGCGAGCGCACCCCACTTGCGGGACGTCATCGGCCGCACCGGCTTGGCGCGGTCGACGCGGTACAGGTAGGCGACCTGCACCCCGGCCTTGCGGCCCCGATGGCTGCGCATCACCTGCGCGGCGATCGGCTGTCCGCCCGGCCGCAGCCCGGCCGCACGGAGTTGGCGGCGAGTGGCGTAGCCATCCGGGGCGAACTGCCACGGGAAGGTGGGGATCCCGAACCGGGCGCCGGATGGGTCGAAGCATTTGGTGTACGCGGACATCAGGTCGCCACCCCCACGACCGGAGCGTCAGTGCGGGCCCCGGAGCGTCCGGCGCGACGCCCGGCGACAGTGGCGAACAGCCGCCCCAGCCCGGCACGGCGGGTGCCCGCGCGGCCCTGTTTGGCCGCGTACATCGCCTCATCCGCCCGCCGCAGCAGGCCCGACAGGTCGTTGTCGGGAAAGTCCGCGGCACGCACCCAGCCCAGCGAGACTGTCGTGCGTACGGCCGGGTCCTGGCCTTCGACCGGGCGGGCGAGCACGCCGTGCAGCACGGTGAGCAGGTCGCCGGCGGTGCCGAGGTCGTCGATGAGGATGGCGGCGAACTCATCGCCCCCGAGTCGACCGGCGACCCCAGCGGGTCCGACATGGTGGGCGAGCCGGTCGGCGACGCCCTTCAGCAGGGCGTCGCCGGCCGCATGCCCGAACGTGTCGTTGATGTCCTTGAACTTGTCGACGTCGGCCAGCACAACGACCGCCCGCGGGTCCTTCAACAACGCCGTGGCGCGGCGAGTGAAGCCGTCTCGGGTGCGCAGCCCGGTGAGCGGATCGCGCCGGGCTGTGTCGAGGCAGCTTCGGAGCCACCACACATGGACTGCCCAGCCGGACGCCAGAGGCAGCGCGGACAGCAGGACCGCGGCCAGGGTGTTCACGCTGCGGCCTCCTGACGCTGCTCGTCTTCGGCAGGGTCGGACGCGATGAGAGCAGCGCCGTATCGCTGGCGCCCCTTCGACCGCTCGGCGAGCAGCGCGTCACGGACGCTCCGGGCGGGCTGAGCACCACAGTGCAGTGCCTTGCGCAGCGCCTCGGCGTTGATCTCAGCGTCTGCCCACCCGGTCGTGACCGCGCGGGCCTCGGTGAGCAGGTCGGCCAGAGTGCGCGGCGCAGCCTTGGCCTTGCCGCTGACCGGTCGCTTGCGCGGTGCCTTGGGTGCCTCCTGCTTAGGCTTCTCCGGCTCCGGCTCAGGGGTGATCGCGGCGTCGGCGCTCGCTGGGGCGAGTTCACCAAGTCGCAGCAGGACACGTTCGCGGCGTGGGGTCTTGCGTCGCCAGCTGCGTCCGTAGCGCTCGCGCAGTTCGGCGCGAGCCAGCAGCCGTTCCCTCTCCAGCGCGAGCGCGTCGGCGTAGGCGGTGACCTCCCACAGCGTCATCCGACGCCACAACGCGAATGTGGACAGTGGTGCGAGCAGCCAGCGGGAAAAGCGGACCTTGTCCATGCGCCGGCCGGTCACCGCACCGATGCGCACGGCGTAGACGTGGGCACCGATTTCGGAGAAGACGACCCACAGCAGCGGCATCGTCCCGTGTGCCACCTTCGCCGACACCGAGTCGCCAGCCGCGATGTTCAGCCAGCAGGTGACCAGGGTGAGCGCCCAGGGCACGAACCGTACCCAGCCCAACGCCATGTCCAGCCGGATCAACAGCAGGTTGGCCAGCGTGAACACCGGGATGGCGATGTCGATCGCGACGGGCAGGAGGTGTGGGTTGCTGAAGCCCCACCGTGCAGCCGCGGCGGACACAGCGTCGAAGGAGGAGATCAGACCCAGCGCGCCGACCGCAGCGGCGGCGAGCGCGCCCACGCCGGCCAAACCCATCTCCGGGCGGGTCAACGGCGGCACCGCAGCCCGTTCGGAGTGCTGCTCAGCGGTCACGAGCGCGGTCTTCATGCCGCCACCCCCTTGCGCGCCGTGCGGCGGCGGGAGGGACGGGCCAGGGGGACGATGTCGAAGAGCTCCGGGTGCGTCTCGACGACGCCGGCCGCGATGCGGACCAGGTCGTCAGGCAGCTCGGGGGATTCGGCGAGGATGTCGCGCGCGGCATCCTCGCGGGCGGCACGCTCTTCGTCCGTCTCGCCCTCCACCCCGAGCCACAGCTCAACCGGGGTGCCGAGCGCAAGCTCCGCGAAATCCGCGATGGATACGGCCTGCTGGCGGCCGACGTACGTACGCATGACAGCTCCAGAAGCGGGAGGGACAGACAGCCGGAGCGCCGCAGGCGTTTTGGTGAGACGGCGACAACTCCGGAAGCCCCAAGCCGCGGACTGCGGCGGGGCGGTGCCCCGGCAGGGAGTCGGACCCTGCCTGCGACCATCGGGGCGGTGTGGCTACTGGTCGTTGACCTCGCGGATCCTGACGTTCTTGCCGTATCCGTCGCGGAGGCGAACGAGGGTGAAATAGCCGCCGCCGACATCCGTGATCCGGTGCGGCTCGCCCTCGTACTCGACCTCTGTTCCGACCTGGTCAGCGTTCGGGTGCTTGGGGTTGGTGATCCGGCGCATGAAAGCGTCCCCTCGTGTCGAGGAAGTGCACAAAAGAGCGAGACGGCCGCAGCGTTGATGTGGTGAAACAGCAGCCGAACCGCTTAGCCCTCATGCCGCGATGCGGCGGGGCGGCGCCCCCGAACCGAGTCGAACGGTCCGTACGACCATCGGGGCGTAGTGCATGTCTCCTTCATCGCGACCGCGCTCCCGTGTCAGGTAGAGCTGTCCGGCCTCGAAGTAGGCGTATGGAGACGTGACCTTTCGGTCTAAGCCCTCCGGTGAATGACAAGGCGCCGGGTCGCCTCCCCCCGTCCGATGCGGGGCTCCTGATCGCGCGGACTTGCAGGTCAAGCACTTACGAACACAGTCGGCGGAGCCCTTCCAGGCCCGCCGTGCTGATGCGTAACAGCATGTACTAGTACGCACCACGCCGCAAGAGGGCTGCGAAGGTTCGTGCTAGGTCGTACTAGAGGTGGGTACGCTCGATGGCGTGATGAGCGCTGAAATCTCGAAAGACGACCCCAGACCGGAGTCCGAGCAGGCGGCCGACATCCTGCGGCAAGAGATCTTGCGTGGCGACGTCAAGCCGGGCGCCCACGTGGGCTCCGTGCGAGACCTGACAACGCGGTTCAAGATCTCCGGAATGACGGTGCAGCGGGCCCTTGCGATCCTTCGCGAGGATGGACTCATCCTGACTACGTCGCGCGGGAGTTACGCCAGAGATCCGCAGCAGATCACTGAAGCCGACGAAGCCACCGCGGGTGTCGACCTTCCCGAAGTCCTGCGCCAGCTCGAACATCTCACCTCCCAAGTCTCGGAACTACGCGTCAGACTCGAAGCGCTCGAAAGCCGCTCCGTGTCGGGTGATGCTTGATCTGCAACTAGCTTGCTGCGAACGGGAGTTGAGAGGTAAGTGACAGCCTGGGGACAGCAGTCCGGAGGAGGGGACATGTCCGGTGACACCGGCCTGTCACCTTCCCTGTCCCCCCGGCTCACGCGCGAGACTCGGTGCAAGCACTCGGAGGAGGGCGCATGACCGACGACAGGCCCGCATGGGCGCGACGGATCGCGGCTGAACGCATGGCGCGTGACTGGTCACAACGTGACGCGGTGAGGGCTCTGCGGGCGCACGCTTCCACGGAGCTGCCGGCGGAAGACAGCATGATTCGCCAGTGGAAGCGCTGGGAGTCGGGCCAGATGCCGAACGACTTCTACCAACCGATGATCGCGGCCACGTTCGGCACGGTGACGCATGCGCTCTTCCCGGCGCCCTCGCGGCGCGACGGAGGCAAGGAGATCCTGGCAGCGTCCGGCATGGAGACGCTGGAGATCGTGAGCCGCCTCAACCGCTCCGACGTCGACAACGCCACGCTTGATGCCCTCCGGATCACGACAGACCGGCTCGCCTCGGAGTACCCGTTCATGCCAAGCGAGCAGCTCCTAATCGAGGGGCGGCAGTGGCTTCGCCGAGTCGTCGAGCTTCACACTAAGAGCCTCACACTCGCGCAACACCGCGAAGTGCTCGCCCTGTCCGGCTGGCTCGCGCTACTCGTCGGCTGTGTCGAGTACGACACGGGCGACCGTCACGCTGCCGAGTCGACGCGGCAGGCAGCGCTCTCGCTCGCGACCGAGGCTGACCATGCGGAGGTCGCCGGGTGGGCACACGAGATGCGGGCATGGTTCGCGCTCACCACTGGCGACTATCGCGGCGTCATCGCCGCGGCGCAGGCCGGCGCCGAGAGGGCGCAGCACCACGGCGTGGCCGTGCAGCTTGCCGCACAGGAAGCCAAGGCGTGGGCGCGGCTTGGGGACCGCCGGCAGGTCGAAGTGTCCCTGGACAAAGGCCGGCGACTACTCGAAGGGATGCCGTACCCCGAGAACCTGGACAACCACTTCGTGGTTGACCCTGCCAAGTTCGACTTCTACGCGATGGATTGCTATCGGCTGGTAGGCGAAGACAAGCTTGCGCGCACGCTCGCCGAAGAGGTACTGAGGACGGGCACCGACTTCGACGGCACCGAGCGCTCACCGATGCGCAACGCTGAAGCCCGCGTCACGCTGGGCGTCACGGCAGCCCGTGAAGGCGACTTGGAGCAGGCACTGACGATGGGCGAACGCGCTCTTGAAGGTGATCGGCAGTCGGTACCGTCGCTGATTATGACCAGCCGGGAGCTTGCTGCCGAGATGCGGCGCCGCTACGCCGCGGAGCCAGCGGCGCAGGGCTACCTCGCCCGTCTGCGCTTGCTCTCAGAGGAGAAGCCCGGCTTCTTGCCTAGATGACTGAGCTGCGCGAAATCAGCGAAACTCCGCACCAGCAGTGCTGCTGCCACCTAAGGTGTGGCCATGTCTACTGAGAAGCGCGAACGAGATTTCAAAATCACAGTCTTGGGCCGGACGCTGGAACACCTCGGTACACAGATGTACAAGCGGCGTGACGTCGCTATCGCTGAACTCGTGGCCAATTGCTGGGATGCAGGTGCCACGCGGGTCGACATCAGCGTTCCATCCGAGCATGAATACAATGCACGGACTAGTATCCTCACGGTGACAGACAACGGCATCGGAATGGACGACGACGAAGTCGAACACAACTATTTGGTGATCGGCAGGAATCGACGATCGGCCGGACAGCCCACAAGTAATGGGCGCCTCACCATGGGCAGAAAGGGCGTTGGCAAGCTGGCTGGTTTCGGGCTCGCTCGAAACATGACCGTCATCACCTGGCGAGAAGGTCAATCTTGCAAACTCACTCTTGACTCAGACGCCCTAAAGACGGACTCGGATCACACTGCGGTAGTACCCATTCGTGGCTTCATCGAACCGGTTGACGGGACGCTGCCGCACTCAAGCGGCACTCGCATCACCATGCAAAATCTCAAGCATAAAACACATGTGAGCGTTGAGGGCTTGAACCGCGCACTCGCCCGCCGATTTAGCACAAAAGTGCGCGGCGAAATGGAAATCTATCTCAACGGCGAACTGGTCTTTGATCCGAAGATCGATTTCGACATGCGAGAACCGGCGTCCGGCGAGGAAACCGTCGAGATCGCACCCGGGCAGACCATTAAATGGTGGGCAGGCTTCAGCAACACCGTTCTACCGAAGGAGTTGCAAGGCTTCACGATCATCGTTAACGGGAAAACAGCCCAAGCCCCTCCATACTTTTTCGACGTCGAGGGGACCGCGAGCGGCCAGCACGGGACTAAATATCTCACCGGAGTCATCGAAGCTGACTATCTAGACGCGGGATCCGACGACATCAGTGATCGCGTTTCGACGGACAGGCAAGAAATCGATTGGGAGGATGAAACCGCAGCCCCATTGAAATCGTGGGGGGATGCGCTAACCCGACGCCTCTTGAGGGAGCGAACCGAGCAGCGAGGGGAGAAGGTAAAGAAGGAGGTTCGCGAGAACAAGGAGTTCGCCGACAGGATCGGACGCCTCGACCGACAATCGGCAAACCAAGTGGATAAATTCTTGATCCTGCTCGGAAAGGCGGGAACCGAGAACGACAGAGTGAATCCCCTAGCCGATACAATCCTGCGAGCATTTGAGTACAGACAGTTCCATGACTTCATAACGGAGCTTGACGTCGCGGCGGCCGACCCTGAGGCATTCCAGCAAGCTGTCGAGTACATGCACGACTGGAAGCTCCTTGAGAGCCGCGCCGTACTGGAGGTTGTAAGAGGTCGACTGGATATCATCGATAAATTCTACGACCTCATCGTCAATGATGCCCCCGAGACGGCTCCTGAAAGAGGAAGGGAAAATCTACACGATCTAATCGCCGACTACCCATGGCTCATCAACCCGGAGTGGCAGGTATTTTCGGAGGAGAAGCGAATCACTACTACCCTTCGAGAATGGGGCAAGGAAGACCTCGCCGACCCTACCTACGAAGGTAGATATGATTTCCTTGCCCTTTCCGGAGATGGCGAACTAGTCGTAATCGAGATCAAGCGATCAGGCCACTCGGTAACCCTCGAAGATACACAGAAACTGGAGCAATACGCCGACCGCCTTGAGGTTGCACAAAAAGTAGGCTTTATGGCCTTCATCTCCAATAGCAGCTACGAGATCAGCCCCCGAGCTCGAAAAGCTTGGGACGAACGCGAAGACGGCGAGCTCCTCACCTGGCGGGATATCCAGTCAAGGGCACGCACATACTACGAGCACTATCGGGCCATCCTTGAAGGCGACGTGCAAAACGTTCACTTCAGCAGGAAGGAAAAAGAGGTGGCTCGGACTCGCGAGGTCCTCGAAAGCGGAGCTTATAGAGGTGTGCAACGACGACGTGAAGGTGTCGGCCCTCAGGATGCCGACTATACGACGCCGGAACAAAACGATGGCGAATAGCTTCGAGCGGTTGTAGCCATCACCACTCTTTGGTGCCGCGCCCCCCAACCATTTAGCGATGCGGCTGGGGGGCGAGCTACTTCAGATGCTCCTGAAGCTCGTATCATATTCGTGCGCGACACGGTTAAGCATTGAATCGTCGTGGAAAATGGTGCCAGCCGCAGGCGCTGGCGAGTCCGTAACGAGCGTCACCGGCGTAACCCCATCATTGACGAGGTTTACTACGACAATGCCAAAACCGTCGTAACGGTGGCGGCCTGTCCCGTGCTGGCCAGGTAGGTCGGCTGTGGCGTACGCCGATCGTGGCTCGGAGGGGCGGGTTGTGCGGCGTAGGACGGGAACCGTCCACCTCTTCCATTCGTCACTGAATGCAAGTTCTTGATCGCGCAAGGCGAGGATGGTGGGGGATGGATCCGGTATCCGTAGGGCTGCTGGCGGCACTGGCTGGCGGGGCCGGCGGGGAGGTCGGCCGGCAGGCCTGGGCGGGACTGAGTGCGTTGGTACGGCGCCCGTTCCGCCGGGATGGCAGCGGGCAGACCTCGGCAGACAGTTCCGGGGAGGCGGAACTGGTCCACCTTGCCGCAGATCCGGACGATCAGAGCCGGGCGCAGGCGTTGAGCACGGCCCTTGCCGTGCGGGCCGCGGTGGATGGGGACTTCCGTACCCATCTTGCGGCCTGGCAGGAGCAGGCCAAGCTGGTGCGCACCGGGGACGGGGCGGTGACGAACACCATCAGTGGCGGTACCCAGAACGGGCCGGTACTGCAGGGCCGGGACTTCTCCAACCTGAACTTCACCACCCCGCCCCTGCCCTCTCCCGGAGCTCCGGGCGACAGCACATCCGACTTCACGCGGTGACCAGCGTGAGCGACGACCGCACGGGCGGCGCGACCAGTAACACGATCACAGGCGGGATCTCTTTTCATGCGGTCATCCAGGGCCGGGACATCACCGTGCAGCTGCCGCCGACCATCACCCCGGCGCTGTCCGGGCTACCGGCCCCGGCCTCTGCCTTCACCGGCCGGGACAAGCACGTCGAGCAACTGCTGGCGGAACTGGCCCCCACCGACGACGGGGCGGGGGAGCAGCGCACGGTGCTGGTGAGCGCGGTGTCGGGACTGGCCGGAATCGGCAAGACCGAGCTCGCCGTCCAGATCGCCTCGCAGGCATTGAAACAGCCGGGCTGGTTCCCTGGCGGGGTGCTGTTCACCGACCTCGCCGGCTACGACCCCGAACGCCGCCTTGCCCCGGAACGGGCCCTGGAAGGACTGCTGCGCGCCCTGGGCATTCCCGGCGAGCACATCCCCAACGGCCTGGAGGATCGGCAACGGCTGTACCGCAGCGTGCTGGCCGCCTACGCCCAAGAGAACCGGCGCATCCTCGTCATCGTCGACAACGCCTCCACCACCAGCCAGGCCGCCCCGCTGCTGCCCACCGACGGCACCACCGCCGCCCTGGTCACCTCCCGCCACACCCTCGACGGCCTCGACGCCCGCCTCCACGACCTCGACACCCTCGACGAAACCGCCTCCACCGCCGTGCTCGACCAGGCACTGCGCTACGCCCGCGGCCACCACGACACCCGCTTCACCGACGACCCACAAGCGGCCACCGTCATCGCCAGGCTGTGCGCGGGCCTGCCGCTCGCGCTGCGTATCGCCGCCGCCGTCTTGGCCGCCGCTCCCACCCGGCCTGCCGCGTCCCTGGCCACTGCGCTGCAGACCGAACACAGCCGGCTGGACAAACTCGCCCGCCCCGACCGCGCCGTACGCGCCGCCTTCGATCTGTCCTACCAGCACCTCACCCCGGATCAGGCCCGGCTGTTTCGCCTGCTGCCTCTCAACCTCGGCCCCGACTTGTCCACCGACGCCACCGCTCACCTCGCCGACACCGACCCCGACCAGGCCGAGGAACTCCTGCAGCACCTTGCCGAAGCCCACCTGATCGAACCCGCACTGGCCTGGGGCCGCTGGCGCATGCACGACCTGGTCCGCCTCTACGCCGACGAACACGGCCACACCCACGCCGCCAGCGACCGGCGCGACAACGCCCGCACCCAGCTTTTCACCCACTACCAGGACACCACCCGAGCCGCCGACACCCACCTAGGCACCCTCCCCGGCCCCCGCGCCCCCCACTTCCCAGACCGCGCCGCTGCCCTGCAATGGCTGGACGCCGAACACGCCAACCTGACCGTTACCGCCATCGCCGCACCAGCCCTCGGCCACCTGGCCACCACGATCTCCCTCGCCTTCTCCCTCGCTCGATACCTCGACTATCGCCGCTACTTCGACGACTGGATCACCCTCACCATCACCGCCTTGACTGTCTACCGGGAACTCGGTGACGGCCATGGCGAAGGCCATGCGCTGGGCAATCTCGGCGTCGCCCTGCGGGAGGTGCGGCAGTTCGAGGAGGCCGTCGACGCCCAGATCAAGGCCGCTGCCGTCTTTCGCGAGCTCGGTGATTGGCATGGCGAAGGCACGGCGTTGAACAATCTCGGCCTCGCTCTGCGGGAGGTGCGGCGGTTCGAGGAGGCCGTCGACGCCCAGATCAAGGCCGCTGCCGTCTTTCGCGAGCTCGGTGACCGGCATGGCGAAGGCACGGCGTTGAACAATCTCGGCCTCGCTCTGCGGGAGGTGCGGCAGTTCGAGGAGGCCATCGACGCCCACACCCAGGCCGCCGCCGTCTTGCGCGAGCTCGGTGACCGGCATGGCGAAGGACAGGTGCTGAACAACCTCGGCATCGTCCTGCGGCAGGTGCGGCAGTTCGAGGAGGCCATCGACGCCCACACCCACGACTTGGCCATCTGCCGCGAGCTCGGTGACCGTCACGGCGAAGGCACGGCGTTGAACAATCTCGGCCTCGCTCTGCGGCAGGTGCGGCGGTTCGAGGAGGCCATCGACGCCCACACCCAGGCCGCCACCA
>NZ_JBVKBD010000003.1:190404-678120 GCF_055657365.1 Streptomyces sp. NPDC107559
CGTCTTTCGTGAGCTCGGTGACCGGCATGGCGAAGGCCGGGCGCTGGGCAATCTCGGCCTCGCCTTGCGGCAGGTGCGGCGGTTCGAGGAGGCCATCGACGCCCACACCCAGGCCGCCGCCGTCTTTCGTGAGCTCGGTGACCGGCATGGCGAAGGCCGGGCGCTGGGCAATCTCGGCCTCGCCTTGCGGCAGGTGCGGCGGTTCGAGGAGGCCATTGATACCCACACCCAGGCCGCCGCCGTCTTGCGCGAGCTCGGTGACCGGTATCGCGAAGGACAGGCGCTGGGCAACCTCGGCCTCGCTCTGCGGGAGGTGCGGCGGTTCGAGGAGGCCATCGACGCCCACACCCAGGACTTGGCCATCTGCCGCGAGCTCGGTGACCGGCATGGCGAAGGACAAGCGCTAAACAATCTCGGCCTCGCTCTGCGGGAGGTGCGGCGGTTCGAGGAGGCCATCGACGCCCACACCCAGGACTTGGCCATCTGCCGCGAGCTCGGTGACCGCTACCGCGAAGGCCAGGTGTTGACTGCATGGGCAATCACGCACAACGAACGCTGGCTGAGGCGAAGCTGAGCGGCCTCCGACCCGCTTGCCTGGAAATCTCGTCCGCGCGAGCTAGGCTGCATGCTCGTACTCGCGAAGTATGTTCTCGGGGCGACTGCCGCGGCCGCGTATGTCGAGAGCCTGTACCGGTGCCCGTGCGAGACCCGATCGCGCTTTGCTCAACTGAAGCGCGCACCTTGGTCGCCATAGATGAGCCGGGCGGCTGGGGTCAGTCTCGGTTCTAGTCTCGATTGCTGCTCAATCCGGTGCCGTGAGTGCTTGTCCGTGGACGTCTGGCATGCCACCTGACCGGCAACGCGAACCCGTTGCCGGAGGTCCCTGGACAACTACGGAACAAGCCCGGACAGCTCGTAATGCGTGGGTCTCGGGTTCGAATCCCGAAGGCGGCTCAGCTAGACCCCAGGTCACACCATCTGCGACCTGGGGTTTTCTGTTAGCGGATACGGAATGGCGCGAGTTCGGGCCGCGCGGCGGTCCCGAGTCTCATTTCTAGCCCTGAGGCGAAATACGCGGAAGCTGAGCGGCTCTTGATCAATCTTCAAGGAGTTCGTATCTGTTGCCGGGACAACTCTCCCAGCCCCGGAAGCCGATCCGGCTCACCGCCTCTGTAGCTGCGGCTTCGCTCGTCCTATGGCGCAGAGCAGCCGTCTTCCGCCATGCTGGCTCAGTTGCACCGCCATGTCCGGCAGGGGAGGTCAGCGTGGAATGGTGGACAGCTTGCCTATGGGGGCTAGCAGGGGCGGCAGCAGTCGAGGGGCTTGATCTATATCGCGCGATCCAGCGAGTAAAGGGCTTCCCGTGGAGAATGCCTGACGAGGTGCCCTTGGCTCCCTACCTAGTCGCGCTGATCATCCGGAATGCGCTTGGGGCTGGGCTAGCCGCTGCCTTCGGAAGCTCGGGGCAGATAGCTGGCCCATTGGGGGCGATCGCGGTTGGTGTGGCAGCCCCAAAGATCGTAGAGCAACTCCTGCGTCAGGGGCTCTCCCATCCAGCCGTGGAGCCTGCGCCGGCATCGGCACCCGCGCCGGCTTCGTCACCATCCAGCGGATCGGCCGGAGCACCCCCTGCCTCGCCAGAGCAGACTGGGACCTCTGTGGGAGGTGAGGCTGGTGTCGCGTAAGTCCTTCACTGATCAGGTGCGTGCCTCACTTGCGCGAGAGACCGACGCCTTCCGCCCATCGGTTCGCCCAGTTCGGCCGAAGGGCTTCGTAGCGCAACTGATCGCAGCCCTCGCTCGCATGCCAATCGCCACTGTGCCGGCTGAACCAACTGCCCAGGCTTCAAATCCAGCCCCCGCAACCCCCTCGGAGACGTGGGCGGAGTTAGTAAATTCCACTGAGCAGCCGCTCGTGGCCAAACAGAACCGAGTAACAAAGTCGGAACGCGAGACGGCTAAATGGCTCGATCCACTGGCGCTGCGGCACGGTACTCAAGGCGAACGCCCGCTCAACGAAGTCAAATTTCTAAACGTCGCAGAAGCCGCCTCGATCCTGCGAGTCTCCAAGATGGCTGTTTACCGCATGGTGCACGGCGGTGAGCTCCCTGCGATTCGCGTCGGTCGCGCGTTTCGTATCCCTGAGTGGGCTGTCCGGGAGATGGCAGCCTCTCTGCACGAGCAGTCCGACACTGCCTGACCTGGCACGGAAGCCGCCGCTTGGAGGCTCACCGGGGGCCAAACGGGGGGCCAAACAAGGCGCACGCACTGAGACCGCCCCGGACGGTAATGGACAAGTCGAGTGCGAACGGGCAGGTTAACGACCGACCCGACGAGGTCACGAAGGTCCCAATCGTGTTCGGGACGAAGAGGTCGTGGGTTCAAATCCCGCCACCCCGACAGCCGAAACAGCAGGTGAGGCACCTCCCAGATCTGGGAGGTGCCTCACCTGTTTCTGTATGCGTGTTCATGCTTCGGGGCGCTGGAACCATTCCCCGCGTATCGGTGTGCAGGTATGAGGGGGAGCGCCGGGGGTGCCGTGCCCCATTGGGGCCGGCCTGTGCGGGCCGGCAGGCGGATACGGGTACGGGGCGGGTGCGGGCCATATGGATTCGATCCACGATGACGCAGACGACGTCGCGGAGTTCGCGTTATTGCTGACGCGGCTGAAGGAGCGCACCGACCGCAGCTACGCGGCACTGGCCCGCCGCGTGGGCGTGCACGCCTCCACCCTGCACCGCTACTGCTCCGGAGAAGCGGTCCCGCAGGACTTCGCCGGAATCGAGCGGTTCGCCGCGCTCTGCGGGGCCTCCCCCGAAGAACGCATGGAACTGCACCACCGGTGGGTCATGGCCGACGCGGCGCGGCAACGATCACGCCTGTCCCCTGCCCGGCAGGCAGCGGCATCGGGCGCCTCCGCAGGCGATGGCGTACCGGCCGTCGCCGCGAGCGGCAGCGGTCCTGCCGTGCAGGCGCCCGGACCGGTCCCGCCGGCCGACCGGCGCCCCGAGTCGGCCTCGTCGCCCCGGCCTCGGCTCCACGGCGGGCGTCCCCGCCGGCGGCCCGTGCGGTCGGCGGCGCTGGCGGCCTCGCTCGTCGCCGCGCTCCTCGGCCTCACCGCATCCGCCACCGCACCCCCCTCCGCGTCGGCCCCGCTCACCTGGACCGTCGACTCGCACACCACCGGACTCTTCGGCTGCGGCGAGTCCTATGTCGTCGCCAAGCCGCCGCGGCAGGTCCCGCCGCCGCCGTACCCGGAGGACATCGCGGCGTGGGCCGCCTCCCAGCGGGCGGTGCACGGGGGCACCACCGGCGTACGGATCACGGTGCAGGGACGCGGCTCCGCCGCCGTCGTCCTGGAGGCCCTGCACGTGCGCGTGGTCGGCCGTGTCACCCCCGCCTCCGGCCGGGGCAGCGTCTACTCCCTGAGCGACGGATGCGGCGCCTCCATCGTCCCCCGCTTCTTCTCCGTGGACCTCGACGCGCACCAGCCCGTGGCCCGTCCGATGCCCGGCGACAACAACGGGGCGGGCACGCCGATCCCCGCGTTCGACTTCCCCTACCGGGTGTCCCTGCAAGAGCCCGAAGTCCTGGTGGTCTCCGCGTCCGACGAGTCCTGCACCTGCGACTGGTACCTCGACCTCGACTGGTCCTCACAGGGCCGCACCGGCACGGTCCGCGTCGACGACCACGGCCGCCCCTTCCGCAGCACCAGCACCATCGGGATGCCGGGCTACCGGTACGACCGCGTCTATCACCACCCCGGCAGCTGGGTCCCGATGCCCGCCGCCGACATGGCGGCAACCGGCGACTGACGGAGCGACCGCCGAGCGCGCCCGTCGACCGGCCAACGACCTTGCAGGTGGGGGTAGATGACGTCAGCGGCCGGCTCCGAAAACCCGTTGCCTGCATGTCAGTTGCAGGTACTAGAGTTCGATCCGTTGCGTCATGTTCACAGCAACCGCACAACGAAGCGCGGCCGGCCTCCGCACACCCGGGGCAGCGTGGCCGCGCCATTCCCGTGGGGGGAATCCAGCAGTGAGAACACGCTCCTTGGTGTCGGCGGCCGTGTCCGCCGCACTGGGCGCCGCGCTCCTCGCGGCGCCCGCGTCGGCGTACGCGGCCGACGGCGACACGCCGGGGCAGGACCCGGCGGCCGCCGCGACCGCGAGCCCGACGGCCGATCCCACGTCGGCGGACACGCCCACCGACACCCCGTCCGGCACTCCGTCCGGCACTCCGTCCGGCACTCCATCCGGCACTCCTTCGGAGACCCCGGCCCCGGCCGACCCGCCCGTCGGCGAACCGACGGACACCCCGGCCCCCGCCGACCAGACCCCGTCCGACCCGCCCTCCGGCGACCCCGCGCCCGCCGACGGCACCGGCGGCGCCCCGGTGTTCGGCAACGTCGGCTCGGACCCTTCCGACACCGGCTTTCTGACCGTCGCCGTCTCCTCCGACTCGGCGGTCACCGAGGTGTCCGCCGACCTGACCGCGCTGCGCGGCGCCAACCCGTCGACCGTCACGGTCACCGGCTTCACGCTCGTCTCCGGCACGCCGCAGGACGGCGTCTGGCGCTCACCGCGCATGTCGCAACTGCCCTCGTACGGCAGCTACGACGTGACGGTCAGCGCCCAGGACAGCGACGGCGACAGCACCTCCTCGGCGCACGCCACCACCGTGGACGTCGAGCCGAAGCCGGTCTTCGCCGACCGCAGCATCAGCCCCGACGTGCTGGACGCCGAGCACCGGCACATCACGCTCAGCGGCCGCATCTCGCTCTTCGACCCGATCACCGGCGACACCGCGCCGCTGGCCGGCAAGCCGCTGAGCCTTACGGCCGAGTACGCCTACAACGCCGTCACCGCCGCCGACGGCAGCTACGCGATCGACGTGGCGCCGAGGCCGGACGGCTCGTCCGTGCCGGTCTCCCTCTCCTTCTGGATCGCCAACCCCGACGGCACGAACACCTATGTGCTGGTCGACAGCAAGACCCTGCCGGTCGTGGTCAGCCCGAGCCGGATCCGGCTGGACCACTCCAGCGTGCGGATCAACTACGGCGTCAAGGTGTCCACTTCCGGTGTCGTGGAGTACCTGTACGACGGCACCTGGCGCCCGGCCAAGGGCGTCGCGCTCGAGATGGACTACTACGCCAAGGCGACCAGCGGTACCGACGGGCGCTTCGCGCTCACCTACCCGTACCTGCCGTCCGACGACGGCACGTTCACGGTGGAGACCAGCCCGGTCGGCTACCTCGCCGACCCGTATCTGACCGCCTCGCAGGCGCAGCTCAAGGTCGACGTCGTCAACCGGACGCACATCTGCTTCTGTTCGAGCTGGCTCGACGAATACTCCAACCTGCACATCCAGGGCAGCATGGGCAGCAGCAACGGCAAGGTGCCGCCGAACCGGAAGCTGTACCTCCAGCAGTCGGCCGACGGCAGGACCGGCTGGAAGACGCTCGGCTGGTTCAACACGAAGGCCGACGGCACCTTCGACCTCGACGGGTACGTGGCGGTGCCGAAGGGCTACTGGCGGCTGTACTCGGCGGGGTCCTCGGACTACCAGCCCGGCTACTCCAACTCCGTGCACTTCAACCGCACGGCCACCCGGATCACCGGCTTCAACGCGGGTCCGGAGCCGGTGCGCAAGGGTCACACCGTGACCACCACCGGCACCTTGCAGCGGCTGAGCGGTACGAAGTGGGTGGCGTTCGGCAAACAGCGCGTCTACATCCTCTTCCAGGCCAAGGGCAAGAAGTCCTGGACGGCCCTGGGCACCGTCAAGAGCGACTCCCACGGCCGCTTCACCGCCCGCTTCACCGCGAAGCAGGACGGCACCTGGGTCGCGGTCTACCTCGCGTCCGGCTCCTACGTGGACGCCGAGAGCTACCACGACTACGTGGACGTGCGCTGAGCAACCTGGCCGACGGCCACAGGAAGGGCGCCCCGGAAACCTCCGGGGCGCCCTTCGCCGTCACCGGGACCGCGGGCCCGGTCCCCCGGATCCGAACGGCGCAGGAACGCAGGCGAGTCGGCCTCAGCGGGCCGCGCTCTCCGGTTCGTCCGTCGCCGAGGGGTGTACGTACCTGCCCGGGTCGAACGGGGTGAACCAGGACCGGAAGGACATGGGGGCGGCGCCCAGCGCGGCCCCCGGAGCGGTTTCGTCCGTGCCGTGCAGCGAGCCGTCGTAGAGCCACTCGTGGTCCATGTCCTCGTAGACGTTGCCCGCGAACGTGTCGAGGGCGGCCGCGACGTCGTCGTCCAGGAGGCCGTGCAGTTCCAGGGTGGTGATCGTCTCGCTCAGCAGGAACCTCAGGGCGAGTTCCTCGGCGACACAGCTGAGCCGCTGGAAGCTGCCGTCGGTGAAGCGCGTGGTCATGGCGATGACGGTCACCAGGAAGCGGCGGGCGAAGTGGGCGTCGTACCTGAGCGCATAGCGGTCGGGCAGGCGCTCCAGATGCCACAGGGGCCCCTCGCACTCGGCGACGGTGGCGTCCTCCTGGGTCAGGACCTGCAAGTCCTGGAACAGCCCGTCCACCAGGATGTCGGTCGCGTGGACCAGGGCGCCGGCGGCGAGTCGGGCGCTCTCCGCGGGAACCGCGCGGTCCCCGCGGTCCGGTCCCTCGCCGAGCCCGAGCCCGATCCCAGTCCCGGTCCCGGTCCCGTATTCGTCCCCGGCCTCGGCCTCGTCCTCGTCCTCGTCCTCGTCCGGCGCGCCGAACACCGCCGGGGAGAACGAGCGGAGTTCGTCGGCCAGGTCCATCATCCGGGCCCGGGCGGCCGTCGCCTTCGCCTCGGCCTCGGGGAGGCCCTCGGTGACCTCCGCCGCGCGGTCCTCGATGTGGCGGGCCCTGCGGGCGGCCGGGTCGTCGGGCGGGGCGTCGGGTCCGTCGGCGGCGTCGAGGCTCTTCCTGGCCAGATCCTCGTGCAGCTCGACCTCGCACCGCTCGATCGTCCAGTCGACCAGCAGTTCCGTGCGCTCCAGCAGTTCGTCCACCAGCGCCTGCACCGACTCCTCGGCGAGTTCCAGGGCGGGGGCGTCCACGACGACCTTCAGCAGGGCGCCGCCGGGGTGGACGGCCACGATGCTGTCGAGCAGTTCGACCTCCACGCCGTCGGGTCCTTCGACGGACCTGACGGCGTCGAATCCTTCTTCGATGAGTGCCACGGCGCCGGCACGTTGCAGCGGGTCCATCTCCGGAGTCCCCTCCGGGATGCAGGTGTCCACGGTCACTACGTACGTCACGGGTCCGAGCCTGTCAGGAAGGAACCATTCTGCGCGACGGGTTCGGCACCTCCGGACCGCCGGAAACGGCTTCGAGGCCGTCCTCCACCGGGAAGACGGCCTCTGTGTGCAGCGGTCGGCGCAGGGTCGTCCGGCACCGGTCCCTCCCCTCGTGGGGACCGGTGTCGAGCAGTACCGCGAACGGCGTCGGCCCGTGCCGTCGCGGCGGGTCGGCACGGCCCCGGAAAGGCCGGATCCGCGGTCAGGTGCGAGCCCGCCCCGTGGGGGCCGGCTCCGCGGGTCCTGCCGGACTCATGCGCCGCGGCCTGGGCCGCCGTCCCGTGGTTCCGGCCGAATCCGGCCGAGAACGTACGGTGCCATGAGGTGCCTCTCCGAATGCCGGGCTGGTCGACCGCCTCTGCGACAACCCGTCACCGCTCCGCTACGGCATGATCCTGCCAGCCGAGGCGCCCGCAGAGGAGGTTCCGGGGCCGGAACAAGGCCTTCTTCGCAGGTCAGCCGTATAAAGTGGGTTTTCCGGTCCGGACGTTCCGGTGCGGGGAAGTAAGGGGTGGGGACCTTGAGTTCCGACTCGGGGGCACGCACGGCCTTCGCGGAACGCCTCGCGCTGCTGTACCGGGAGGCCGGCAACCCGCCGCTGCGGAGCGTGTCCGACGCGGTCGTGCGGTTGCAGCGGTTCGACGAACGCGGCCGTCCCGTACGGGTGTCCGTGCAGCGGATCAGCGACTGGCGGCGGGCCCGGAACGTACCGGCCCAGTTCACCGCCCTCGCCGCGGTGCTGCACATCCTGATCCCCGAGGCACGGCGCGCCCGGCCCACACCGGTGTCCACCGGACTGTACGACCTGGCCCAGTGGCAGCGGCTGTGGGAACGGGCGGTGGCCGACCCGGTCGGCGACCACCCGGCCGCCGCGGCCGCGGAGCCGGGACAGCCGCACGGCGACACCGCGGCCGTCCCCGCGGGGGTGTGCCCGTACCGCGGGCTCGCTCCCTACCGGCCGCAGGACACCCGGTGGTTCTTCGGCCGGGACCGCAGCACCGCCTCCCTGGTCGCCCAGCTGCGCGCGGCGGAGCGCACGGGCGGCCTGGTCATGCTCGTGGGCGCCTCGGGAGCGGGCAAGTCCTCGCTGCTCAACGCCGGTCTGGTACCCGCACTGCGGGACCGTGCGCCCGGCGGCGCCGAGGGCGAGACGGACGGCCGGGCCCGCGAGGTGATCCAGCTGGTGCCGGGTGCCGATCCGCTCGCGGAGCTCACCCGGCGGATACCCGGGCTGCGCGAGGTCGTCGCCGACGCGCGGAACACCACGGCGCCCGGGTCCGGCGTGCGGAACACCACGGCGCCCGAGCCCGGAGCGCGGAACACCACGGCGCCCGAGCCCGGCGTGCAGGGGAGCGCGGCCGCCTCCGAGCCCGGCGCACCACGGTTCGCGGGCGCCGCGCGGGAGGCCGGCAGCCCGCGCTTCGCCCACGCCGTACGGGAGGCCGTCACGGCGTGGGCGCGCCGGGAGTCGGCCTCCGCCGCCCGCCCGGTCGTCATCGTGGACCAGTTCGAGGAGGCCTTCACCCTCTGCGCCGACGAGACGGACCGGCGTATCTTCATCCGGCTCCTGCACGCCGCGTGCACGCCCCCCGACCCCACCGCACCCGGCGCACCGGACGGCGGCCCGGACGCCCCGCCTCCCGTGCTCGTGGTCCTCGGCATCCGTGCCGACTTCTACGAGCAGTGCCTCGGCTACCCCGAGCTGTCCGACGCGCTCCAGCACCGGCACATGGTGCTGGGCCCGCTGACCACCACGGAACTGCGCGAGGCGGTGACCGGACCGGCCAGGGCGGTGGGACTGGAACTGGAACCGGGGCTCGCGGAACTGATCGTGCGGGAGGTGAGCGCCGACGGCCCCCGCGGGGCGCACGACGCGGGGGTGCTGCCGCTGCTGTCCCACGCGCTGCTCGCCACCTGGCAGCGGCGCAAGGCGGGGCGGCTGACGCTGGCCGGCTACCGTGCGGCGGGCGGCATCCAGGGGGCGGTGGCCGCGACCGCCGAACAGGCCTGGTCCGGCCTCGACCCGGCGGCCCGCACGGCCGCGCGGCTGCTGCTGCTCAGGCTGGTCCGCCTCGGCGAGGACACCCAGGCGACCCGCAGGCGCGGGACCCGGCGCCAGCTGGCGGAGGAGTCGACGGACCCCGGCAAGACGGAGGAGTCGCTGGAGGCGCTGGTGCGCGCCCGGCTGGTGACGCTCGACTCGGACACCGTGGAGATCACCCACGAGGCGCTGCTGCACGCCTGGCCCCGGCTGCGCGACTGGATCGACGAGGACCGCAACGACCACCTGGTGCGCCAGCGGCTGGAGGAGGACGGCCGGTCCTGGGAGGGATCGGGCCGCGACCTCTCGCTGCTCTACCGCGGCTCCCGGCTGGAGCAGGCCCGTGCCTGGGCGAAGACCGCCGGGGACACCTTCCTGACCCGCAGCGCGATGGAGTTCCTGGCCGCCTCGGTACGGCTGCGCAGGCGCACCGTGTGGCTCAGCCGGAGCGCGGTGTCGGCGCTGGTCGTCCTCGCGCTGCTGGCCGTGGGTTCGGCGGTGGTCGCCTGGCAGCAGCGCAACGACGCGGTGTTCGAGCAGGTGGTCGCCGAGGCCGACCGCGTCCAGTACACGGATCCGTCGCTGTCGGCCCAGCTCGACCTGGTGGCCCACCAGCTGCGGCCGGACGACGAGGGCGCGAACAACCGGCTGGTCTCGATCGTGAACGCACCGCTGGCCACCCCGCTCCTCGGCCACACCGGCGCCGTCTACCTCACCTCGTTCAGCCCGGACGGCCGGCTGCTGGCCACCGCCAGCTACGACCGGACCGTACGGCTGTGGGACGTGTCGGACCCGGGCCGCCCGAAGCCGCTCGGCAAGCCGCTGACCGGGCCCGCGAGTTGGGTGAGCAGCGCGGTCTTCAGCCCGGACGGCCGCACCCTCGCCGCCGCCGGCGACGACGGCACGATCCGGCTGTGGGACATGGCCGACCCCGCCCGGCCCAGACCGCTCGGCAGGCCGGTCCAGGGCCACGGCGGCACGATCTACCTGCTCGCGTTCGCCCCGGACGGCCGCACCCTGGCCGCCGCCTGCGAGGACCACACCGTACGGCTGTGGAACACGGCCGACCCGGGCCGCCCGGAGGCGATCGGCGCGCTGCGCGGGGCGGCGGCCGCGGTGCGCTCCGTGGCGTTCAGCCCCGACGGGCGGACGCTGGCGGCCGGGGGCGACGACAACACGGTCCGGCTGTGGGACACGGCCGACCCGCGGCGGCCCGTGCGCGTCGGCGCGGCGCTGACCGGCCACACCGGCACGGTGCACTCGCTGGCCTTCAGCCCCGACGGGCGCACGCTCGCCGACGGCAGTGCGGACGACACCGTACGGCTGTGGAACGTGACCGACCCGGCCGCCGCCGTCCCGCTCGGCGCGCCGCTGGCCGGCCACACCGGACCGGTCTGGTCGGTGGCCTTCAGCCCGGACGGGACCATGCTCGCCGCGGCCAGCGCGGACAGCACGGCGAGCCTGTGGAACGTCAGCGACCCGGCCTACCCCTCGCAGGTCGGCGAGCCCCTCGCGGGCAGCAGCGGCGAGATGTACGCCCTGGGCTTCAGCCCGGACGGCCGCACCCTCGCCACCGGCAGCGGCGACAGCAAGGTCCGGCTGTGGTCGATACCGACGTCCGACATGATCGGCCGGATCGGGGCGTTCCGGCCGGACGGCCGGGTGCTCGCCACGGCCGCGCGCGACCAGCGGGTCCGGCTGTGGAGCGTCCGCACGCCCGGCCGGCCGGTGCTGCTGGGCAAGCCGTTCACGCCCGAGGAGGGCGATGTGCGCTCCCTGGTGTTCTCCCCCGACGGCCGCACGCTGGCGGTGCTGACCGGAAACCGGGCGATGCAGCTGTGGAACGTCGCCGACCCGGCCCGGCCGGTGCCCTACGCCCCGCCGGTGGCGCTGCGGACGCGGTACGCGGGCCCCGACGCGCTGGCGTTCGGCCCGGACGGGCACACCCTCGCGACCGCCTACGACGACCGCACCGTACGACTGTGGGATGCCACCGACCCGGCCCGGCTGCGGCCCCTGGGCACCCCGCTGACCGGCCACCGGGGATACGTGTACACCCTCGCGTTCAGCCCGGACGGACGGACGCTGGCCAGCGGCGGCGCGGACGACACCGTACGGCTGTGGGACGTGACCGACCCGGCCGCCGCCGTCCCGCTCGGCGCGCCGCTCGCGGGGCATCTCGGCCCCGTCAACACGCTCGCCTTCAGCCCGGACGGGCACACGCTGGCCGGCGGCAGCGACGACGACACCGTCCGGCTGTGGGACATCACCGACCCCGGCCGGGCCAGACGGCTGGGCTCCCCGCTCACCGGTCACACCGAGGCGGTCGTGTCGCTGACGTTCAGCGCGGACGGCCGCACCCTGGCGAGCGGCGGCAACGACAACACCGTCCGGCTCTGGAACATCGCCGACCCCTCCGACGCCACGCCCATCGGGCAGTCGCTGAGCCCCAACGCCAAGACGGGCAACTTCCTGTCGTTCGGGCCGGGCAGCCGGCTGCTCGGGGTGTCCAGCGGCGCCGACACCGTACGGCTGTGGAATCTGGACGCCGACGCGGCCATCCGCCACATCTGCTCGACCACACGAGGGGTCCTGACCCCGGCGAAATGGCACGAATACCTGCCCCGGCTCTCCTACGACCCCCCGTGCGCCCCCTGACATCGCGGTGATCCCGATCACAGCGCCCGGGGGCCCGAGCAGTCGCCCTCCGCCGAAGGAGCGGCCTTGTTAGGCTTGGCCATAGCCCGATCGCTGGTGCATCCCCCGTCGCCAGCGGTCGGGCGCTTGCGTGCCGGTGACCCCGGCCCGCGTCTTCCCCGCTCGTCCGGATTCCTGGAGAGGTGGTGAGTGCCGCGGTGAACCGGCGCATCGTCATCGTCACCGCCGTCCACCCGCCCTCGGCCCGGTTCCTGCCGGAGGCCCACCGCTCGCTGTGCGCGCAGCGGCTGCCGCGGGGCTGGGACTGGCAGTGGGTGATCCAGGAGGACGGCCGCACCGACGCGGTCCGCCGTCACGTCCCCGACGACCCGCGGGTCTCCTTCGGACAGGGCCGCCCCGGTGGCCCCGGCGTCGCCCGCACGATCGCCCTGGCCCGCGCGGACGGCGCGTACGTGAAGGTCCTGGACGCCGACGACCGGCTCACCGAGGGGGCCCTCGCCCGCGACCTGGCGGTCCTCGAAGCCGATCCCGGTATCGGCTGGACGACGTCCCGGGCCCTGGACGTGCTGCCCGACGGCTCGACGGCCGGTTTCCCCGGCGACCCCGACGACGGGCCCGTCGAGCGTGGCGCCGTGCTCGACTTCTGGAAGGCGAACGACTTCCGTGCCCCGGTCCATCCGGCGACGCTCTGTGTGCGCCGGGAACTGCTGCTCGCCCTCGGCGGCTGGATGGCACTGCCCGCGTCCGAGGACACGGGTCTGCTGCTGGCGCTGAACTCCGTGAGCCGGGGCTGGTTCTCCGCGCGGGCGGGGTTGCTTTACCGCAAGTGGGAGGGGCAGGCGACCGGCCAGGCGGCCCACACGGACCCGGCCGAACGGGCCGCCCGGATGACGGTCGTGGAGGAGCGGGCGAGGGCGCTGGCCGGGCTGCGCTGGGGGTATCCGGCCGCGGACTGACCTCCGCGCGGGCGCCGGGTGGCGCGGTGCCGGATCACGGGTGCGGGCGTGGGTGCGGGCGTGGGTGCGGGCGTGGGTGCGGACTCGGGTACGAGTACGGGTACGGGTATGACCGGCCGGCCGGCCGGGTCGGTCAGGGAAGCGTCTCCGCGTCCACCCGGGAGAAGATCAGGTCGCTCTCGGCGGTGACCGGGCCGCGCAGACGGACCGCGACGCCGGGGGTTCCGCCGAGCGCCGCGGGGTAGCTCTCGGCGGCGTAGTCGTTGGCCAGCCGGTAGACGTGGAAGCCCGCGTCGGTCATCGTCCTCAGCAGTTCCGCCGGGGAGTCGCCGAGCCGGGCCATCCGCTCGGGAGTCACCTCGACACAGATCTCCGCGTCGGGCCGGAGCCTGTCCAGCAGGGGGGCCAGGCCGCGCACGACGCCGCCCTCGGCGCCCTCGACGTCTATCTTGACGACCCGGGCGGCGGCGATCTCGGCCGGTTCGAGCAGTTCCGGCAGCGGGCGGGCCGCGATGTCGAAGGTGGACTCCGCCGGACCGTCGTACGGGACGATGCTGTTCGCCCCGGTGTTGGCGGAGCTGGCGAGGACGAAGGTCAGGGTCCGGTGGCCGTCCGAGACCGCCGCGTTGACCGCGCGGACGTTGCGGCAGCCGTTGAGCCGGCACTGCTGCGACAGCCGGCGGTGGAAGTCCGGGGAGGCCTCGATGGCCACCACCCGGCCGGTTTCACCGACGAGTTGTGAGGCCAGCACGCTGAACACCCCGACGTTGGCGCCGACGTCGACGAAGCAGTCGCCCGGCCGCAGCCGGCGCCGCAGCCAGCCCGTCAGGTGCGGCTCCCACACGCCGAAGAGATACAGGTAGCGCTGGATCAGGTCCCGGGTGTCGACCGCGAACCGGGCTCCGGAGCGGGTCTCGACGACGCGTCGGCGCGGATGGTCGCGCAGATAGGGGTTGAGGTGGCGCGCGGCGAGCCGTCCCTTGCCCAGCGAGCCGGGAGCGTCCCGTACGTAGCGACGGCCGAGCGTGACCAGCAGCTCCGCGACCGGACCGCTCATCGCGCCGGCCCCTGCCCCGCCCCGACGACGAAGACCGTCATCCGCACTCCCGTCGCATCGTCCGGAACCCGGTGGCGCGGCCCGCGCCGCCGCCTGCCTGGTGCCTGCCCGTACGAGGACCCGGCGAACCACTCGACAAGCACTGGTCGGTCCCTAGTCGAAGGGAAGCTCCAGCATCCGGATGGCGTTGCCCCGCAGCAGCTTGTACGTCACCTCGTCCGACAGGCCCGCCACATGCTCCTGCGCCACCGCCTTGGTGTGCGGCCAGGTCGAGTCGACGTGCGGGTAGTCCGTCTCGAAGGTCGCGTTGTCCACGCCCACGGTCTCGATCGCCTCGATGCCGTGCCGGTCGCGGAAGAAGCAGCAGAAGATCTGCCGGTAGTAGTACGTCGAGGGCGGCTCCGGGATCAGGTCCTTGACCCCGCCCCAGGCCCGGTGCTCCTCCCACACGTCGTCGGCGCGCTCCAGGGCGTACGGGATCCATCCCATCTGCCCCTCGCTGTAGGCGAGCTTCAGCCGCGGGAACTTCACCAGCACGCCGGAGAAGAGGAAGTCCATCATCGAGGCCATGGCGTTGTTGAAGCTCAGCGCGGCCTGCACGGCCGGGGGCGCGTCCGGGGAGGCCGCCGGCATCTGCGACGACGAGCCGATGTGCATGTTGACGACCGTGCCGGTCTCCTCGCAGGCGGCGAAGAACGGGTCCCAGTAGCCGGAGTGGATCGAGGGGAGCCCGAGATAGGTGGGGATCTCGCTGAAGGTCACCGCCCGCACCCCGCGGGCCGCGTTGCGCCGGATCTCCGCGACGGCCAGGTCCACGTCCCACAGCGGGATCAGGCACAGCGGGATCAGGCGGCCGCCGCTGTCCCCGCACCACTCCTCGACCATCCAGTCGTTGTAGGCGCGGACGCAGGCGAGTCCGACCTCCTTGTCCCGGGCCTCGGCGAAGGTCTGACCGCAGAAGCGCGGGAAGGTCGGGAAGCACAGCGAGGCCTCGACGTGGTTGAGGTCCATGTCCGCCAGCCGGGCCTTGGGGTCCCAGCAGCCGCGTCGCATCTGCTCGCGGGTGATGCCGTCGAGGGTCATCTCGTCGCGCGAGAACCCGACGGCCGCGATGATGCGCTTGTACGGGAAGATCTCGCCCTCGTACTCCCACCAGTCGGTCGGCTGGCCGTCCGGGTCGGTGGTGAAGCGGTACTTCCCGCCGACGTACGCCAGGTCTCCGATCCCGGCGGTGAAGGGCTTCGGCCCCTTGTCCCGGTACTTGCTCGGCAGCCAGGTCTCGAACAGGTGCGCGGGCTCGATCACGTGGTCGTCCACGCTGATGACCCTGGGCAGTTCCGCGGTGCCGCCGTCCTTGCCGACCATGATCAACCCCTCACTGCCCCACCAACGAATCTGACGGTCCGTCAGTTCAAGTTAGGTGGTGCTCACCTCGACCGCAAGGGGCAGCCCGGCGGTTCCCTCCGGCCGCCCCCGCGGACCCCGTCAGGTGTTCCAGGTCTCGTCGTACGGGTCGTGCGGCACCGGCACCGGCTTCGCCCCGATGACCTCGATGAACGGGATCGGGCCGTTGTTGACGGGGTCCTTCACCCGCCGGGCGGTGTAGGTGCCGGTGATCTGGAGCCAGGTGTCCGGCTGGAGGACCGGCGGGATGTGGCCGGTCAGGCCGACCTTGACCGGCTGGGCGTCCGCGGCACAGCAGTTGAGGGCCATCCGGACCAGGTACGGGGTGCCGTCGTGGTCGAGGGCCACGAAGCCGGTGAGCTGGATCCGGCGGCCGGTGAGGGTGCGGCCGTGGTCGTAGACCGCCCGGCCCGCGTAGTCGACCACGCTGAGGCGCAGCGGGCCGGCGGCGGGCAGCGGCGGATAGGCGAGCGGCTGCTGCAGGGCCGTACCCGTGCGGGTCGCGGTGTAGGAGCCGAGGGCGGGCGGGGCGACCAGGATGAGGGCCAACAGGGGAAGGACCAGGAGCCACGAGATCCGGGGCTCGCGGTGCACGTGGCCGTGACCTTGGCCGTGACCTTGTCCGTGGCCGTGGCCGTGGCCATGAGCGGCTTCGGCAACGGAGGCCTCCTCCGGCGTTCCGGCCGCAGCGGGCGCCTGCGCAGCCTCGGCGGTCGCGGCCGCCTCGGCCCTCGTGGCCGCCTCGGCCCTCGTGGCCGCCTCGGCCCTCGTGGCCGTCACGGGCTCTTTCGCCGCCTCGGCCGTCGCGGCCGCCGTGGGGGCCTTCGGTGCCGTGGGTGCCATGGGTGCCTTCGGCGCCTGCGCCGCGCGGCGCTCGTACCACGCGGTCGCCAGCGCCGCCGCGATCAGGACCGCGCCCGAGGCCAGCAGCAGCGGCTGGAGGCCCGCCTTGACGTAGCGCAGATAGAGGTCGGTCACCCCGGCGTGCAGCAGTGCCGCGCCGAGCAGGAACATGACGGCTGCCTGGGCAAGGCGGTTCACAGGAGCACCGTCCCGGTCAGGACCGCCACGGTGATCGCGAGGACGAACGTGGCGGGGGCGAAGCGCAGGGCGAAGGCCCGGCCGAAGGTGCCGGCCTGCATGGCGAACAGCTTCAGGTCGATCATCGGGCCGACGACCAGGAACGCGAGCCGGGCCGTCAGCGAGAACTGGGACAGCGACGAGGCCACGAACGCGTCCGCCTCCGAGCAGATCGACAGCAGCACGGCCAGCACCGACAGGGCGAGGACCGCGAGCACCGGGTTGTCGGCCGCGGTCCGCAGCCAGCTCGCGGGCGCCACCGCCTTCAGGGTCGCCGCCGCCATCGCGCCCAGCACCAGGAACCCGCCCGCGTGCATCACGTCGTGCCGGACCGAACCCCAGAACGCCGCGCCCTTGCTCTCACCGTCGTGCGGCGCGTGCGCGGGCAGCCGCAGCCAGTCGGTACGGCCCAGGCGCTGCCACAGCCAGCCCATCGCACACGCCACCACCAGGCTCGCGACGAAGCGGGCCAGCACCATCTCGGGGTTGCGGGGGAAGGCCACGGCTGTCGCGGTCAGCACGATCGGGTTGATGGCCGGGGCGGAGAGGAGGAAGGCCAGGGCGGCGGCGGGGGTGACGCCCCGGCGCACCAGCGCGCCCGCCACCGGCACCGACGCGCACTCGCAGCCCGGCAGCACCGCACCCGCCATCCCCGCGACGGGCACGGCCAGCGCGGGGCGGCTCGGCAGGGCGCGGGCGAAGAAGGAGGGCGGCACGAAGACGGCGATGGCCGCCGACAGCAGGACGCCGAGGACCAGGAAGGGCAGGGCCTGGACGACCACTGCCACGAACACCGTCGTCCAGCTCTGCATCACCGGGGCGGACAGCGCCCGGCGCAGCGGGCCCTGGAACGACACCAGCACCAGCAGGAGCATCATCAGCACGAGGGTGGAGTCGGGCCGGCGGCCCTCCCGCTGCGGCTCGCGGGAGCCGGCATCGGGGCCCGGGCCGGCGTCGGGAGCGAGGCCGGCACCGTCGTCGGCTCCCGGCGGAGCCGTGTCGGTGATCGCCACGGGTCGGGCACCTCCGCTTTCCGCGTTCTCCGTGTTCTCCGTGTTTCCCCCTTTTACTACGCGGCCGCGGGGAGCGGTGTTCAGGTCCCGTCTGGAACCATCCGTCCCGGTGGGGCAGTCTTCTCCCTCGTGGCGAGCGTTCCGAATCAGGGTCTGCCGACGGACGTCGGCGCGCACATGGTGGTCTGCGGCGACGACGGACTCGCGCACCGGCTCGCAGCCGAGCTGCGCGGGGTGTACGAGGAGCAGGTCACGCTCGTCGTCCCGCCCGCGCAGCGCACGACCCGGGCGCCGGCGGTCGAGCGGGCCAGGGCGGTGTCGGCGGCGCTGCTCGACCGGGTGGTGAGCGCGGCGGTCGGCCGGGCCTCGGGCAACGGCGGCGGCAACGGCGGCGGCTCCGGCGGTGAATCCACCGGGCGCGAGCGGACGTTGACGGCGGACGAGCCGTCCGAGGTCGTGCTGGCCGAGGCCGGCGTGGCGCAGGCGGCCGCGCTGGCGCTGGTGTACGAGGACGACGAGACCAACATCCGCGCGGCCCTCACCGCCCGCCGGCTCAATCCCCGGCTGCGGCTCGTGCTGCGGCTGTACAACTGGCGGCTGGGGCAGCACATCGAGGAACTCCTCGACCAGACGGCCGCGTTGGCGGCCGCCGCCGACGGCACCGTGGGCCTGGGCGACGCCTCCACCACGGTGCTGTCCGACGCCGACACCGCGGCGCCCGCGCTGGTGGCCTCCGCCGTCGCCGGCACCACCAAGGTCGTACAGACGGAAGGGCTGTTGCTGCGCGCGGTGGACCGGCCGCCGCCGGGGCCCGGCCAGGCGGCCGATCCCGGGCTGGCCACGCTCGCCCTGCTGTCCCCGACGCTCAACGACCCGTCGGGCGTGGCCGGTTCCGAGACCGGCGGAGAGAACGAACCGCAGCTGCTGCCCGACGCGGCAGCGGTCCGCGCCGCCTCCGGGCGCGGGACCGTCGTGCTGGAACAGGTGTCGTACACCGTGCCGCCCGCGTCGGCGTCGGCCGGCCTCGGCAGGGGCGTCGTACCGCCGTTCACCTCGCTGTTCTCGCGCCAGCTGCGGCTGTCGCTGGCCGGGCTCGCGGGCTGTGTGCTGGCGCTGGCGGTGGCCCTGTCGCTGGTGACCGGGATCCATCCGCTGGGCGCGCTGTATCTCACCCTGCTGGACCTCTTCGCCATCGACGACCCGGCGATCGGGGCGTCCACCGGGCGGCAGGTGCTGCAACTCCTGTCCGGACTGGTCGGGTTGCTGCTGCTGCCGGTGCTGCTGGCGGCGGTGCTGGAGGCCCTCGGCACGTTCCGCAGCGCGTCCGCGCTGCGCAAGCCGCCGCGTGGGATGAGCGGGCACGTGGTGCTCCTCGGACTCGGCAAGATCGGCACCCGGGTGCTGAAACGACTGCGGGAACTGAACATCCCCGTGGTGTGCGTGGAGAGCGGACCGGAGGCCCGGGGGCTGGCGCTGGCCCGGCGCCTGCGGGTGCCGGTGGTGCTGGGGGACGTCACCCAGGAGGGCGTCCTGGAGGCCGCCAAGATCCATCGGGCGAACGCCCTGCTCGCGGTGACGAGTTCGGACACCACGAACCTGGAGGCGGTGCTGTACGCACGGGCCCTGCGGCCCGATCTGCGGGTGGTGCTGCGGCTGTACGACGACGACTTCTCGACCGCCGTGTTCCGGACCCTGCGGGCCGCGCATCCCCAGGCGCTCACCCGCAGCCGGAGCGTCTCGCATCTGGCGGCGCCCGCTTTCGCCGGGGCGATGCTGGGGCGGCAGATCCTGGGGGCGATCCCGGTGGAGCGGCGGGTGCTGCTGTTCGCGGCGGTGCGGGTGGGCGACCATCCGCAGCTGGCGGGGAAGACGGTGGCCGAGGCGTTCCGGGCGGGAGCCTGGCGGGTGCTGGCGCTGGACCCGACGGGGTCGTGCGTACCGGCGGGGTCCGAGCCGGCCGGCGCCGGGCCGGCGTCGCAGACGGGTTCAAGACCTTCCGAGGCCGGGCAGGGTGAGTCGGGGCTGGTGTGGAACCTGCCCGACACCTATGTGCTGGGGCACGAGGACCGGGTGGTGCTGGCGGCGACGCGACGGGGGATGGCGGAGCTGCTGGGCCGGCGGACCCGCAGACAGGAAGGGCCGTAGGAGCACCCGCACCCGGAACGGGCGGCCATCGTCCCCGCACCCGGAACGATCGGCCACCGTCCCCGCACCCGGCCAGGCGGCCACCGTCCCCGCACGCGCCAGAGACGGGCGGCAACCGTTTCCGCCCCCGCCCGTTCCGGGCCCCGGGGCAGTGCCCCGGAGCCCGGTCGGGCCGGACGGTCCCGTCCTCGTCCGCCGGACGGGACCGGATGAGCGCGGTCGTCAGCCGCCGAGGTGTCTCTCGGCGAACTCCAGTTCCAGCCGTACCTGCTTGATCCGCTCGTCCACGACCAGCGAGCCGTGGCCCGCGTCGTAGCGGTACACCTCGTGGACCGCGGCGCGGCTCTCCAGGCGCTTGACGTAGTTCTCGATCTGGCGGATCGGGCAGCGCGGGTCGTTGACGCCCGCCGAGATGTAGACCGGGGCCTTGACCCGGTCCACGTAGGTGAGCGGGGAGGACGCCTCGAAGCGGGCCGGGACCTCCTCCGGGGTGCCGCCCAGCAGGGTGCGGTCCATCGCCTTCAGGGCCTCCATCTCGTCGTGGTAGGCCGTGACGTAGTCGGCGACCGGGACCACGGCGATGCCCAGGGTCCAGGCGTCCGGCTGGACGCCGAGGCCCAGCAGGGTGAGGTAGCCGCCCCAGGAGCCGCCGGTGAGGATCAGCCGGGAGGGGTCGGCCAGGCCGGAGTCGATCGCCCAGTCGCGGACGGCGGCGATGTCCTCCAGCTCGATCAGGCCGACGCGGTGCTTCAGGGCGTCCGTCCAGGCCCGGCCGTAGCCGGTCGAGCCGCGGTAGTTGACCCGGACCACCGCGTACCCGTGGTCCACCCAGGCCGCCGGGGCCGCCGCGAAGGAGTCGCTGTCGTGCCAGGTCGGGCCGCCGTGGATGTCGAAGACCGTGGGCAGCGGTCCGGTGGCGCCCGCGGGCTTCTGGATCAGGGCGTGGATACGGCCGCCCGGCCCCTCCACCCAGACGTCCTCGACCGGCACCGAGCCCGGGGACTTCAGGCCCGGCGGGTCCAGGACCACCCCGCCGCCCGTCGAGCGGACGGTGGACGGTTCGGCCGACGACGACCACAGGTACTCCACCGTGCCGTCCGGGCGGGCCGTCGCCCCGGAGACCGTGCCGGGCGGCGTGGGGATCCGCTCCAGCGCGCCGGTGGTGAGGCCGTAGCGGAAGAGTTCGCTGCGGGCCTCGAAGCCGTGCGCGATCAGCAGTCCGCTGCCGTCCGGGTACCACTCGGCGCTCACGTCGCCCGGCAGGTCCAGCATCAGGTCGCTCTGGCCGCCCGTCGCCACGTCCCACACCAGCGGCTCCCAGCGGCCGCGCCGCTGGTGGCCGATGAGCAGTCGGGTGTCGCCGTCGACCGGGGCGAAGCCGAGCACCTCCAGGCCCAGCTCCCGGGTGCCGCCCTCGGTGTCGTCCAGTTCGGCGACCGCGGTGCCGTCGGGGCGCAGCACGCGCAGCGCCGAGTGCATCGCGTCGCCGTGCTCGGTGTGCTCGATGGCGATCAGCGAGCCGTCGTGCGAGAGGTCGCCGACGCCCGCCGACTCGCGGTGCCGGTAGATCTCCACCGGGGACTCGCCCACCCGGGCGAGGTGCAGGGTCGTACCGTCGTCGTCCGTGGAGCGGCCGACGACGGCCGTGCGGCCGTCCCTGCCCAGGGCCAGGCCCGCCGGGTACGACGCGTCCAGGCCGGGCGCGGCGAGCTCGTCCTCGCCGCCCGCGAAGGGCTGGCGGCGCCAGACGCCGAACTCGTCGCCGTCCTTGTCGTCGAACCACCAGATCCAGGCGCCGTCCGGGGAGAGCACGCCGTCGGTCGTGCCGTTCGGCCGGTCCGTCACCTGGCGCTGCTCGTCCGTCGAACGGTCCCAGGCGTACAGCTCGTACGTCCCGGTCGCGTTCGACACGAACAGGGAGCGGTGCGGTGCGTCCTCCGCCCAGTCGGGCAGCGACACCCGCGGCGCCCGGAAGCGCTTCTCCCAGTCCGGCATCTCCTCGCGCTGTACCTGCTGATCCGGCGAGACGGACCCGTTGCTCTCAGTCATGGCCCCATACTGCCCGTCCCGCGCGCCGATCCACCGGCGAGGTCCCCAGGCTGTGGACAACTTCAGGCAGTCCCTTACCGTTCCGCGTTCCTTCTCTTACCTTTCCTCCGCGGGGCGGGCCTCCGCTGGGCGGGCCTCCGCAGGGTGGGCCTCCGCCGGGTGGGCCGGCCGCCGCCCCGCCGACCGGCCGCGCACGGGCGCCCCGTACCGTGGTCGGTGTGTACCGGTTCCTGCTGACGCCCCGCTGGTGGGGGATCAACCTCTTCGTCCTGCTGGCCATCCCCTTCTGCGTCTTCATGGGGTCCTGGCAGCTGAGCCGGTTCGAGTCCCGGGTGGCCGACCACCGCGAGGCGGGCGAGCAGGCCACGGCCGACCGCACGAAGGCGGCCCGGCCGCTGGCCGAGCTGCTGCCCGTGGACAAGGAGACGTCCGGCGACCAGGTCACCGCGACCGGCCGGTACGGCCAGCAGCTGCTCGTCCCCGACCGTGAGCTGGCCGGCCGCGAGGGCTTCTACGTGCTGACGCTGCTGCGCACCGACGGCGGCAAGACCCTGCCCGTCGTCCGCGGCTGGCTGCCCGGCAGCGCCGACCCGGCGAAGGCCCCGGCCCCGCCGGCCGGCGAGGTCACCGTCACCGGCGCGCTCCAGGCGTCCGAGACCCCCGGGGACAACGGCGTCAGCGCGCGCGGCGGGCTGCCCGCCGGGCAGACGGCGGCGATCAGCGCGGCGTCCCTGGTGAACCTCGTGCCGTACGACGTGTACGACGCCTGGGTCACGCTGAACCGGGGGGACTCGGGGATGAAGGCCGTGCCCGCGGCCGCCGCGGCGGACACCGGGCTGGATCTGAAGGCGTTCCAGAACCTCGGCTACACCGGTGAGTGGTTCGTGTTCGCCGGCTTCGTGGTCTTCATGTGGTTCCGGCTGATGCGCCGTGAGGTGGAGTTCGCGCGGGACGCGGAGCTGGGGCTGCTGCCCGAGGGGGAGCAGCCGGCGGCCGTCTGACCGGGCCGCCGCCGAGGAGTTCCCCGACGGCCCGTCCACGTCACCGGATCGCGCGCCGGACCCGCACGGCCCCCGGCGACCCGGATCCCGTACCCGTCGCCGTACCCGTGCCCGTGCCCATCGCCGTACCCGTCGCCGTTACGACGCTGCCAGCACGCCCGTCCGGTAGATCGTGCCCGTGCAGGCGTTGGACACCGCGACCGAGGCCGTCGGCGAGCCCGCCTCCGGGGTGTACGAGGCGACCACACTGCCGTCGGCCGTGCCGTCCGCCCTGATCGTCTGTGCGGAGGTGCCGGTGTCGCCGGTGGTGGAGCCCGAGGCGGCGCTCCCTCCGCTCGGGCTCGGGCTCGGGTCGGGGGTGGTGCCGCCGCTGTCGGAGCCGTTGCCCGCGCCGGTGGTGGGACAGGTCGCCGAGGGCACCCAGGCGAACTTCACCTCGTAGGCGGAGCCGGGCGCGATGGTCAGCTGGGGGACGTAGAGCGACGGGTCGGGCAGCCCGGCCGCCGCGTCGCCCGCGGCATGTTCCACCACGGTGATCCTGGTGGCGTCCGCGGCCCCCTGGGCGAGCAGCGAGACGCTGCCGGGCCCGCCGACCGTACAGCCCGTGGTGGAGACGTTGGCGACCCGGAAGGTGCCGTAGACGACGCCGGCCGAGTCGGGGACCTCGGCGGTCGCGCTGCTTGAGCCGAGCTGGTCGGCGGCGCAGACGGGGTCGGTCTGCGTGCTGCTGGCGGAGGGGTCGGCGGAGGCGCCGGTGGCGTTGCCGGGGTCCTTGCTCTGGCCGGTGCCCTTGGGGCCGTCCTGGCCGGTGCCGGAGGTCTCGCCGCCGGTCCCGCCGGAGGTGCTGGAGCCGCCGTCCGGGTTCTTGCCCGAGGTGGCACCGCCCTGCGCCTGGGAGCTGTCGGCCGCGATCGACGGGTCGGCGTCGGAGGCACCGGAGTAGGAGACGTGCAGCAGGGCGGGGACGGCCGTGCCGACGAAGAGGGCGGCGGCCGCCATGCCGACGACTGCCTGCCGCTTGCGCGCCCGGCGGGCCGGCACCGCGCGCCGCAGATGGTCCAGGGTGCCGTCGCGCGGCTCCATGTCCCGGACGGCCTCGTGCAGCAGGCTGCGGAGCGCCAGCTCACCCGAGTCGAGCCCGGCCGGGCTCTTTTCGTCAGGGCTGTGGTTCACGGTTCCGTTCCCAGCGTGCGATTGCTTCGGTCCTTGCTCGTGCGGCGACGTCATCGGCTCGTGCCACGCGTACGGCTCGTGCCGCTCATGGGAGTCCCTGCCCTCGGCTTCCTCCCTCACGCCGTCGCCTCCATGGCGACGCGCAGGGCCGCGATGCCACGGGACCCGTACGCCTTCACCGAGCCCAGCGAGATGCCGAGCGCCTCGGCGACCTGGGCCTCGGTCATGTCCGCGAAGTAGCGCAGCACCAGCACCTCGCGCTGGCGGCGCTGGAGGCCCTTCATCGCCTTGATCAGGGAGTCGCGCTCCAGCTGGTCGTAGGCCCCTTCCTCGGCGCTCGCCATGTCCGGCATCGGCTTGGAGAGCAGCTTGAGGCCGAGGATGCGCCGGCGCAGCGCGGAGCGGGAGAGGTTGACGACCGTCTGGCGCAGATAGGCGAGGGTCTTCTCCGGATCGCGCACGCGCTTGCGGGCCGAGTGGACGCGGATGAACGCCTCCTGGACGACGTCCTCGCAGGAGGCGGTGTCGTCGAGCAGGAGCGCCGCGAGCCCGAGCAGCGAGCGGTAGTGGGCGCGGTAGGTCTCGGTGAGGTGGTCGACGGTCGTGCCGGCCGCCACGGTGTCGTCGGCGCCGTCACGCTGGCTCGGGATGCGGGCGGGCCGCGCTGCGGGCATGGGCGAGATCACCGGCATGCCGCCGGGCATGCGCGGCGGTCGGGGCGGGCGCAGCACGATGCCGCGGGGCGCCGCTGTGAGTTCGAGTACCTCTGCCACGCCAGTTGGACACGCTCCCCCCGGTGAGGGTTGTACGTGCCGGGCGTCACTTTTACTTTCGTGTCGGCTGTGCCGGCCGACGGTCTCGCGTCAGGCAGCACAACGAACGTTGCCTCGATTGCCCTCATGCGTCCCGCTCTTCCCCTATGTCCATACGCGGGTGTCCCCACTCCCGCGCCACGGTGTCCCCACGCCCGGATCACACACGCCCCCACACCCGGAAGGGCGACCGCAAAGACGCTCCCCGCCCTCGGCGCGGTTGCGGAGGACGGGGAGAAAATCTTCGGTCGTACGGGTCTCATGATCAAGTGGTTTGGACCACCGGTCCGCCCCACCCGCCTCACAAGCACCGCACACGCGACACATGGATAGTACAAAGAAGAACACCTGGATAGTACAAACGAAGATGGCCGCCGCCAGGCATTATCCCCGGCGGCCGGCCGCTCAGCCGAGCTCGGCCGCCACCAGTTCGGCGATCTGCGCGGTGTTGAGCGCGGCGCCCTTGCGCAGATTGTCGCCGCACACGAACAGTTCCAGCGCGGTCGGGTCGTCCAGCGACCGGCGCACCCGTCCGACCCAGGTCGGATCCGTGCCGACCACGTCGGCGGGCGTCGGGAACTCGCCGGCGCCCGGATCGTCGTACAGGACGACCCCGGGGGCGGTGGCGAGGATCTCCCGGGCCCGCCCCACGGTCACCTCGCGTTCGAAGCGGGCGTGGACGGTGAGCGAGTGCGTGGTCACCACCGGGACCTGTACGCACGTCACCGCGACGGGCAGGTCCGGCAGTCCGAGGATCTTGCGGGACTCGTCCCGCACCTTCATCTCCTCCGACGACCAGCCGTCCGCGCGCAGCGATCCGACCCACGGCACGACGTTCAGGGCCACCGGCTCGGGGAAGGGCCCGGTGTCGTCCCCGACGGCCCGGCGCACGTCACCGGGGCCGGACCCCAGCTCGGTGCCGACGACCAGGGACAGCTGCCGCCGCAGGGTCTCGACGCCCGCCCGTCCGGCGCCGCTCACCGCCTGGTACGACGAGACGGCCAGCGCGTGCAGCCCGAACTCGGCGTGCAGCGCGCCCAGCGCCACGATCATGGACAGGGTCGTGCAGTTCGGGCTGGCGACGATCCCGCGCGGCCGCACCCGCGCCCGGTGCGCGTTGACCTCGGGCACCACGAGCGGCACCTCGGGATCCATCCGGAAGGCGGCGGAGTTGTCCACGACCACCACGCCCCTGGCCGCGGCGAGCGGGGCCCAGTGCGCGGCGACCTCGTCGGGCACGTCGAACATGGCGACGTCGATCCCGTCGAAGGCCTCCTCCGACAGGGCCACCACCTCGACCTCCTCCCCGCGCACGGCCAGCTTGCGGCCGGCCGAGCGCGGCGAGGCGATCAGACGGATCTCGCCCCAGATGTCCGCGTGCTGGGACAGGATCTGGAGCATGACGGTGCCGACGGCGCCGGTCGCTCCCACGACCGCCAGCGCCGGCCGTGCGGAGCGACCGGTTGCGGTCATCAGCGGCCGGTGCCCCCGTAGACGACGGCCTCGTCGCTGTCGGAGTCCAGGCCGAAGGCGGTGTGCACCGCGCGGACGGCCTCCGGCACGTCGTCGGCACGGGTGACGACCGAGATGCGGATCTCGGAGGTGGAGATCAGCTCGATGTTCACGCCCGCGTCGGACAGCGCCTCGAAGAAGGACGCCGTGACACCCGGGTTGGTCTTCATCCCGGCGCCGACGAGGGAGATCTTGCCGATCTGGTCGTCGTAGCGCAGCGAGTCGAAGCCGATGCCCGACCGGTTGCGCTCCAGGGCGTCGATGGCCTTGCGGCCCTCGGTCTTCGGCAGGGTGAAGGAGATGTCCGTCAGGCCGGTCGCGGCGGCGGACACGTTCTGCACGACCATGTCGATGTTGACCTGGGCGTCGGCGATGGTGCGGAAGATCGCGGCGGCCTCGCCCGGCTTGTCCGGCACGCCGACGACCGTGATCTTGGCCTCGGAGGTGTCGTGCGCGACACCGGAGATGATGGCCTGCTCCACCTTCTGGTCCCCTTGCTTCGGCTCGTTGCTGACCCAGGTGCCCTGGAGTCCCGAGAAGGACGAGCGCACATGGATCGGGATGTTGTAACGGCGGGCGTACTCCACACAGCGGTGGAGCAGCACCTTGGAGCCGGACGCGGCGAGCTCCAGCATGTCCTCGAAGGAGATCCAGTCGATCTTCTTCGCCTTCTTCACCACCCGCGGGTCGGCGGTGAACACGCCGTCGACGTCGGTGTAGATCTCGCAGACCTCGGCGTCGAGGGCCGCGGCCAGGGCCACGGCCGTGGTGTCGGACCCGCCGCGCCCGAGCGTGGTGATGTCCTTCTTGTCCTGGCTGACACCCTGGAAGCCGGCGACGATGGCGATGTTGCCCTCGTCCAGCGCGGTGCGGATCCGGCCCGGCGTGACGTCGATGATCCGGGCTTTGTTGTGGACCGAGTCGGTGATGACGCCTGCCTGGCTGCCGGTGAACGACTGGGCCCCGTGGCCCAGGTTTTTGATCGCCATGGCCAGCAGTGCCATGGAGATACGCTCTCCGGCGGTCAGCAGCATGTCGAACTCACGCCCGGCAGGCATCGGGGATACCTGCTCGGCGAGATCGATCAGCTCGTCCGTCGTGTCGCCCATCGCGGAAACGACGACGACCACCTGGTGGCCGTTCTTCTTCGCTTCCACGATTCGCTTGGCGACGCGCTTGATGCCCTCGGCATCGGCTACGGAGGAGCCTCCGTACTTCTGCACGACAAGGCCCACGTGCGCTCCTCGCTCAGTTTTGTCTGATTTCCCGCACATACGCCGGTGTACTGCGGGGTCGGCTCAGTCTAACGAGCGCCCGAATTTCACCTCCGCGGTATCGCATGGTGAGATGTCCGGCCGCCCGCTCGTACCCAGAACACTCCCTGCCCACTGACACCCGCGGCACACAAACGGGGGCTGTGATTCAGCTTGCAGAGGCGATCGGGCAGAGGCGGTAGGGCGGAGGCGGTAGGCCGGAGGCGATCGGGCGGCCGCGCGAGGGCGGAGCCGGGATCCCGGGCCTGGGATCCCCGCCCCCTCGCGCCGACGGGCCCTAGGAGACCGGACCGAGCCCCAGCGGGCCCGCGATCTCCTGCGCCATGACCCGGCCGGCCTCGATCTCCAGCGCGTCGTCGCTCACGTCCTGGTCCGTGTCCAGGCCGTCCAGCTCCTCCAGGGGCTGGTCCAGCCGGATGTGGGCCAGCACCGAGTGCAGCGCCCTGAGCGTGGCCGAGGCCGTCGAGCCCCAGTTGGAGAAGTAGGAGAACTGCCACCACCACAGGGCCTCCGTGGTGCGGCCCGCGCGGTAGTGGGCCATGCCGTGGCGCAGGTCGGTGATGACGTTCGCGAGGTCGTCGGAGATCCGGGCCGGGAGCGGCGCCTTGCGGGGCTCGTAGGGGTCGAAGACCTCCGAGTAGACGTCGATCGGGTCCAGCAGACGGGCCAGGTTCTCGCGCAGGTCGTCCACGTCCGGCTCCGGGCCCGAGTCGGGCTCGTAGCGCTCGTCGGGGACGATGTCCTCGTGCGCGCCCAGCCGGCCGCCCGCCAGCAGCAGCTGGGAGACCTCCAGCAGGAGGAAGGGAACGGTCGAACCGGGTTCGTCGCCCTTCGCCACCTCGGTGACGGCTACCAGGAAGCTCTCGATCTGGTCCGCGATCTGGACCGCGAAGTCGTCCGGACTCGGCTCGATCGCGTGCAGCGTGGCGTCAGACATCTAGGAGTCGTCTCCCCTCGAAGGCGCGGCCGAGAGTGACCTCGTCCGCGTATTCCAGGTCGCCACCCACCGGGAGGCCGCTGGCCAGGCGGGTGACCTTCAGGCCCATGGGCTTGATCATGCGGGCGAGATACGTCGCTGTCGCCTCGCCCTCGAGATTCGGGTCCGTGGCCAGGATCAGCTCGGTGACCGCGCCGTCGGCCAGGCGGGCCAGGAGTTCCCGTATCCGCAGGTCGTCCGGTCCCACGCCCTCGATCGGGCTGATCGCGCCGCCCAGGACGTGGTAGCGGCCGCGGAACTCACGGGTGCGCTCGATGGCCACGACGTCCTTGGGCTCCTCGACGACACAGATCACGGTGGCGTCGCGGCGGCTGTCGCGGCAGATCCCGCACAGCTCCTCCTGCGCCACGTTGCCGCAGGTCGCGCAGAAACGGACCTTCGCCTTCACTTCGAGGAGGGCGTGCGCGAGCCGGCGGACGTCCGTCGGCTCCGCCTGGAGGATGTGGAAGGCGATCCGCTGCGCGCTCTTGGGACCGACGCCGGGGAGCCGCCCCAGTTCGTCGATGAGGTCCTGGACCACGCCTTCGTACAACGGACTGCCCTTCCTGGGTTTTCGCTTCCTGGGTCTTCGAGGACTTTCAGTACGTACCGTAGTTGGCCGTCGCCCGTTCGAGGAAGGCGGTACGGGCCTGACTCGGTACGAACGTCAGAACGGCAGGCCGGGGATGCCGCTGCCGCCGCCCAGCCCCTGCGCCAGCGGGCCGAGCTTCTGCTGCTGGAGGGTCTGCGCGTTCTCGTTGGCCGCCTGGACCGCCGCGACGACCAGGTCGGCGAGGGTCTCGGTGTCCTCCGGATCCACCGCCTTCGGGTCGATCTTCAGGGCGCGCAGCTCGCCGGATCCCGTCACGGTCGCCCGCACCAGGCCGCCACCCGACTGACCGTCGACCTCCGTCCGCGCCAGTTCCTCCTGCGCCCGCGCCAGGTCCTGCTGCATCTTCTGGGCCTGCTGGAGCAGCTGCTGCATATTGGGCTGGCCACCACCGGGAATCACGATCAGCTCCTGGTTTCGTACGGCTGTCGGGGCGAGGTTTTCCTCGCCTGGCACGAGCCTACGTGGTCCAGGCAGGCATCGCCCTGGCACTCTTTCGAGTGACACGATTGTCCGTCCTATACCTGATCAAGCCCCTCTTCCAGGCGGAAAAGCATTGAAACAGGCCTCTTCGCCACCCATTGGGCGGTAGGAAGGATGCGGCGCATCAGCATCAGACGTCACGGCGGCGCGATGTGAGGATGTCAGTACGTCACGCAACGTGATCGGTCGGGATCAGTAGGGAGTGCCGGGTGGGTCAGCCGGAGATGCAGCCCGAGGGTCCGCCTCAGGACGGGCGCGGCGAGGGCCCGGCCGGGCCGCGGCCGGGCGATCTGACCGGGCGGGCGTTCCCGTCCGGCGACTGGGGCGAGCCCGCCGCGCGGCTGGACGAGCTGTACCGGTGGGTGGAGCGCGGGGCGCTGGAGACCGCGGCCTGGTACCTGTCCGACCGGGTGGGCAAGCGGCGGGTCGCCTGGGCGCTGCGCACCGGTGCCGCGGCCGGGGCGGCCTCGGGGGCCGCGCTGCCCTTCCTGGACCTCACCGGGGTCGCCGACGGGTTGGCGCCCTGGGGGTATCTCGCGCTGCTGCTGGCGGGGGCGTGCGTGGGCGTCGACCGGTTCTTCGGGGTGACGTCGGGATGGATAAGGGACGTGGCGACCGCGCAGGCGATCCAGCGGCGGCTCCAGCTGCTCCAGTTCGACTGGGCCTCGGAGAGCGTGCGAGAGGTGCTGGGACCGGCGGAGGGCACCGCCAGCGAGGCCGCCGAACGCTGCCTGGGCGTGCTGCGGCGGTTCTCGGAGGACGTGACCGAGCTGGTGCGCACGGAGACCGCCGACTGGATGGTGGAGTTCCGCACCGGGTCGGCACCCCTGGGCATCCAGTCGGCGATGGCCTCCGTGCCCCGGCAGGACACCGGGTCCGGACCGGGCCGATTCCCCCTGCCACCGGGCCCGACCCGGCCGAACATGCCACGGCAGCGTCCGCCCGAGCCCCGCTGAACCGGGCGGCCGGCGCAGGTACAGGTACAGACGCGGACATGGACATGGACATGGACGCGGACGCCTATGCGCAGAGCTTCATGCCCTCCGGCGTCCAGCACGGTATGTGCCCATGGGTGCGGATCACGTCCTGGCCGTTGCCGCGCGCGAGATAGGTCAGGAAGCTCGACGCCAGCGAGTCGGCCGGGGGGCGGCCGTAGGTGTAGGCGTACTCGATCTCCCGGTAGGGGTAGTCGCTCGTGCCGTGCTCGATGGCGTCGACGGACGGCGGATCGGCGTCGAGGTCCACATGGTGCAGGCCCGACGCGCGGTCGGCCGCGTTGAGCTCGCTGTAGCCGATCGCGCCGGGCAGGTCGGCGACCGTCGACAGCACCTGGTCCGTCGAGTCCAGCTCGCAGCGGATCACCGGGGCCGTCGGGTCGTCCTTGTGGACGCAGTCGACGGAGGAGTTCGCGATCTCGCCCCGGCCCAGCACCCGGCGCTGGAAGACCTGCCGGGTCCCGGAGTTGGCGTCCCGGCTGACCATGCGCACGGCCAGGTCCGGCCCGCCCAGCTGCCGCCAGTTGGTGATCTCGCCGCGGTACAGCCGCCGTACGTCCCGCGTCGACAGGTTCTTCAGCGGGACGCCGTCGTTGACGACGAGCGCGAAGACGGACACGGCGATCCGGTTCTCGCGCAGCTCGGGCATGCCGGCGGGCTTGGGTCCGTCGGAGAGGGCGATCAGGGACGGCGTGCCCTTGCCGTTCTCGCCGTTCTTGCCGTCCTTGCCGTCCTTGCCGTCCTTGCCGTCCTTGCCGGCCTCCGCCAGGTCCCGGATGCCCGCCGTCGAACCGTGCGCGTCGACCACCACCGTCGACCCCGCGCAGTCCTGCTGGTACTTCTGCGCGACCTCCTTCAGCACCGGGGCGAAGGCCGTCGAGCCGGTGACCGTCAGGGTGCCGTGCGCGCATCCGATGGGCGGCGGGGTCCCGTCGCCGGACACGACGATGCCGGCGAGGGTCAGCACGCTGAGCGTGAGCATGATGGTGATCAGCCGGGCCGCCCGGCTGAACAGGGGCGGCTTCTCGTCCGGGGTCGCGCTGCGGTTGGGGTGCACCTCCCCGTCCCGGATGCCGCCGCTGAGCCGGATCTCGCAGCCCACGTCACCGCCGGAGAGCAGCACGAGCAGCTTGAAATGGTCGCCCCGGTTGAGCGGGACGCGCGGGATGCGCAGGGTGTTGCCCTCGTAGCCGAGCCCGGCGGCCGGGGTGAAGTGGTCCATGAGGTGGTCGGTCCCGGACGGCTGGGTGACCGAGACGCCCCGGATGGTGCGCTCGGTGAACACCGCGGTCAGACCGTGGAGTTCACGTCCGGTGTAGTCGTTGTCGGCGATGCTCTGCGAACCGTCGTTCTCTATCCGCAGCAGGACCAGCGTGGCGTCCGCCATCCCCGGGGCCTCGTCGAACAGGCCCAGCCGTCTGTTGGCCCGGCCCGATCTGACGTCGTCGCCGATCGGGTTGTCCATCTGTACGCGGTAGCCGATCCGCTTGCGGCGCGGCACCCGGCGTTCGTACCAGACCATGACGCCCGACGCGACGATGCCGAGGACCGCCGTCCCCACGGCCACGACGTTCTCTGCGCTCAGCCACTCCACCGTGGGTGCCCCCGCTGCCCCGAGCCGAAATCGTGCGGTCACCGTAAGGCCGCGCGAACGGGCATTCCAGGCCGCGCCTGCGAAGTTCGCCGTACGTTCAACTACGCCTGCGGCCGAGGGCACTTGTTCACCCTCTGACGTACGTCAGCGACTCCCCCGTGCTGGTGTTCACGCGCTCCAGGGCGCCGCTCGGCAGCAGGGTGACCTCGGTCGCCGCACCGGGCGAGCAGGAGGAACGCGGCTCGCCGGAGGTCACGGTGGACGGGCCGATCTCCAACGGGCCGTCCGCGCCCGGCTTCCGGGTCAGGTGCGCGGTGAACTCGCAGTGGTACGTGCCCTGTCCCGCCGGTCCTTCGGCGACCAGCGTGAGCAGCGCCTCGCCGACCCGGCCCTGCCGGATGGTCAGCCTGCGGGTGTTCGGGCCGGCGGCGCTGTCGATCGTCGCGGCCCAGGTGCCGAGGTACGCCTCGGGCACGGCTCCGTCGGCGGGCGAGGAGGCGGGCCCCGAACTCGCCGGGCGGCTCCCGGAGGGGCCGGGGGCCGTGGGATGCGCCGAGGCGGGGGCGGTGGTCGGCGCGGCGGTGGGGCCGGTGCCGGGGCGTCCGCCCCCGCTCATCAGGGCGAACACCGAGCCGCCCGCGGCCAGCGCGACGACCAGGGCTATCACGACGAGGAGAGCCGTGGAGCGGCCGTCGCGCGGCCGCGGCTCCTGCGGGCCGCCGGGCTGGTGGAACACGGTCGCGCCGGCGGGCGGAAGGCTGTACGACGGCGCGGCGCCGGGGTCGCCGTAGGGGTGGTACGGCCCGTGCGGTGCGGGTGCGCCGTACTGGGGGCGGCCGTAGGCCGGGTGCTGCACGGGGTGCTGTTGCGGATGCTGGGGGTGGCCGTGGGCGGGCTGGACGGGAGCCGGGGCCGCCGCGTCCGTCCGTTGCGCCGGGGCCGGGGCGGGCGGTCTCCCGGCGCCCGTGTCCGCGGCGGACGCGTGCTCGGGGGCGGCCTCCGGGGCGGAGGTGTGCCCGGAGGCGGCCTCCGGGGCGGGGGTGTGCCCGGGGGCGATCTGCGGGGCGGGGGTGTGCCCCGGGGCGGCCTGCGGGCCGGGAGCGGGAACAGCTCCCTGCGCAGGCGTGGTCCCCTCCGGAACCCCCGGGCCCCCCGGAACCTCCGGGCTCCCCTGACCGCCCGGGCCTCCCCGGCCGTTGCCGTCTCCACCGCCGTCCCGGGCCTCCCCGCCGTCCCGGGCTTCCCCGCCGCCCGGTTGCGCCGCGTCCGCGGGGTTCTCCGTCTCCAGCAACCGCATCGCGTGCCGGCCGAGCTGGGCCACCAGTGCCGCGGGCAGCCAGGGATCACGGGAGCGGCCGCCCACGACGGTGTCCTGCGCGCCCGTCCGCTCCAGGATCGTGGCGAGCGACGGCCTGGCCGCCGGGTCCTTCCTCAGACAGGCGCGGACGAGTTCGGCGATGCCCTCGGGCACACCCGTCAGGTCGGGTTCCTCCTGGGCGATGCGGAACATCTGGGCGTGCACCCCGCTGTCCGCGGGCCCGAAGGGCAGGGCGCCGGTCGCGGCGTACACGAGCAGCGAACCGAGGCAGAAGACGTCGCACGCGGGGGTGACCCGGTCGCCGCGCACCTGCTCGGGGGCCATGAAGCCGGGTGACCCGACGAGCGAGCCGGTGCGGGTCAGCCCGTTCTCGGTCGGTGTCTCCAGGGCCCGCGCGATCCCGAAGTCGATGACCCGCGGGCCGTCTATGGTCACCAGCACGTTGGACGGCTTGAGGTCGCGGTGGACGATCCCGGCGGCGTGGATGTCCCCGAGCGCCTGGGCGAGCCCGGCGGCGAGGACACGCACCGACCGCTCGGGCAGGGCCCCGTGGTCCTGCCCGACGACCCGCTGCAGGCTCGGCCCGGCGACATAACCGGTGGCCACCCACGGCACGGCGGCCTCGGTGTCCGCGTCCAGCACCGGCGCCGTCCAGTGGCCGCCGACCCGGCTCGCGGCCTGCACCTCCTGGCGGAACCTGGCCCGGAACACCTCCTGTTCGGCCAGCTCCCGGCGCACCAGCTTCACCGCTACGGTCCGCCCACGGTCCGAGCGCGCCAGATACACCTGGCCCATCCCGCCGGCCCCGAGCCGCGCCAGCAGCCGGTAACCGCCGATCCGCGGCGGATCCCCGGGCCTCAGCTTCTCCATGACTGCGCCGCCTTCCCCCCACAGGTGTGCAATGCAGCGAGAATAATCCGGTCCCCGGGCGAGTCGTCCGGGGACGGCCCCCGGCAGGCCGCCGGCCCGCACCGGGACCGGGGCCCGTCCCGGCCGCCGCTACACGTGGACAACCTGTCGCAAAAAGCGGTCGTCCGCAGACAGGACGCCACTGTCGCCCGCGCGGGGCGGACATTTACGCTCGCCGCCATGACGCCTCAGACCGACCCCCAGGCCGGCGCCGCCGTGAAGGCCGCGGACCGCGCGCACGTCTTCCACTCCTGGTCCGCCCAGGAGCTCATCGACCCGCTCGCCGTCGCCGGCGCGCAGGGGTCGTACTTCTGGGACTACGACGGCAACCGCTATCTCGACCTCACCAGCGGCCTCGTCTTCACGAACATCGGCTACCAGCACCCGAAGGTCGTCGCCGCGATCCAGGAACAGGCCGCGACCCTGTCCACGTTCGCCCCGGCCTTCGCCGTCGAGGCCCGCTCGGAGGCGGCCCGGCTCATCGCCGAGCGCACCCCCGGCGACCTGGACAAGATCTTCTTCACCAACGGCGGCGCCGACGCGGTGGAGCACGCCGTCCGCATGGCCCGGCTGCACACCGGCCGACCCAAGGTGCTCGCGGCGTACCGCTCGTACCACGGCGGCACCCAGCAGGCGATCAACATCACCGGCGACCCGCGCCGCTGGGCCTCCGACGGCGGCGCGGCCGGGGTCGTGCACTTCTGGGCGCCGTTCCTCTACCGCTCCCGCTTCTACGCCGAGACCGAGGAGCAGGAGTGCGCTCGGGCGCTGGAGCACCTGGAGACGACGATCGCCTTCGAGGGGCCCGCGACGATCGCCGCGATCATCCTGGAGGGCATTCCGGGCACGGCCGGGATCATGGTGCCGCCGCCGGGCTATCTGGCCGGGGTGCGCGAGCTCTGCGACAAGTACGGGATCGTCTTCGTCCTGGACGAGGTCATGTCCGGGTTCGGGCGCACCGGTGAGTGGTTCGCGGCCGACCTGTTCGGCGTGGTGCCGGACCTGATGACCTTCGCCAAGGGCGTGAACTCCGGTTACGTGCCGCTGGGCGGGGTCGCGATCAGCGGTGCGATCGCGGAGACCTTCGCCAGGCGGCCCTACCCCGGCGGTCTGACGTACTCCGGTCACCCGCTGGCCTGTGCGGCCGCCGTCGCGACGATCAACGTGATGGCCGAGGAGGGGATCGTCGAGAACGCGGCGACGCTGGGCGAGTCCGTCGTCGGACCGGGGCTGCGGGAGCTGGCGCAGCGTCACCCGAGCGTCGGCGAGGTGCGCGGCGTCGGCATGTTCTGGGCGCTCGACCTGGTCAGGAACCGGGAGACCCGGGAACCCCTGGTGCCGTACAACGCGGCCGGTGAGGCGAACGCGCCGATGGCCGCGTTCGCCGCCGCCGCGAAGAAGAACGGCGTGTGGCCCTTCGTCAACATGAACCGGACCCACTTCGTGCCGCCGTGCAACGCGAGCGAGGCGGAACTGAAGGAGGGTCTGGCCGCCCTGGACGCCGCGCTCTCGGTGGCCGACGAACACACGGAGTGACCCCTGGTCCGGGCGGTCGGGGAACCCGAACGCGTAAGGTGGCGTGCCCGTATACATGCACGAGCGCTGCGGACGAGCACGCCACCTGCCACGCGACGAGGGAGACCCCCTGACCATGCCCGGCCCCACCGGAAACGGCGCCGTGACCCGCAGTACCCTGCGCCAGCAGATCGCGGACGCGCTTCGTGACGAGGTGCTGGCCGGTCGCCTGCAGCCGGGGCAGGAGTTCACGGTGAAGGAGATCGCCGACCAGTACGGGGTCTCCGCGACCCCGGTGCGCGAGGCACTGGTCGACCTCTCCGCACAGGGCCTCCTGGAGGCCGACCAGCACCGCGGTTTCCGCGTCCACGAGTACTCGTTCGAGGACTTCCGGGCCATCGTCGAGGCCCGCGGACTGGTCACCGAAGGCATGTTCCACGCGCTCGAATCCGGCCACAAGCGGCTCCGGGACCTGTCGGACCCGCGGGTCGCCGCCGCCGTCGCGGCCGTCCGCCGCCGCGGCGAGGAGGCGCAGCGCGCCGCCGACGCCGGTGACCTGGCCGTGCTGATCGGCTACGACCTGCGGTTCTGGCGCGAGCTCAGCGCCCTGTTCGGCAACCCCTACCTCGTCGACTTCCTGCACCGGCTGCGGGTGCAGTCCTGGGTGTGCGCGGTGCAGCACCTGCGTCACCAGGGCGACCTGCGCGGCCGGCTGTGGTCCGGCCACACCCGGCTGGTCGACGCCCTGGCCCAGTACGACACCACCGCCGCCCGGGCGATCGTCGAGGAGTACAACGGGCACTCCCTGGCCCTCATCGAGCGGCAGGCGGAGGGATGAGCGGCGCCGGGGGAAACCGCGTCGACCTGACCGTCGTCGTACCCGCCTACAACGAGGAACAGCGGCTCGGTCCCACCCTCGACGCGATCACCCGCTGTCTGGACGAGCCCGAGGGCCGCTGGGGCGAGTGGGAGATCGTGGTCGCCGACGACGGCTCCACCGACGCCACCCGGGACATCGTCACCGCCCGCGAGGACCCCCGCATCCAGCTGATCGCGAGCCCCCGCAACCGGGGCAAGGGCCACGCCCTGCGGATCGGCGTGGCCGCCTCGCGCGGCCGGCGCGTGCTGGTCACGGACGCCGACCTGGCGGCGCCGATCGAGGAGCTGGACAAGCTCGACAAGGCGCTGGGCGAGGGCAACGCGGCGGCCGTCGGCTCCCGTTCGGTGCCGGGCGCGACGATCGGCCATCGCCAGCACCGGCTGCGCGAACTGCTCGGCCGCGCCGGGAACTTCCTGATACGCAGCGTCGCGGTCCCCGGGATACGCGACACCCAGTGCGGCTTCAAACTGTTCGACGGCGACCGGGCACGGGCCGCCTTCGCCGCCTCCCGCCTCGACGGCTGGGGCATAGACGTCGAGGTCCTCCAGTACTTCCGCCGCGCCGGCTGGCCGCTCGCCGAGGTCCCGGTCAGCTGGTCCCACCAGTCCGGGTCGAAGGTGCGGCCCCTCGACTACGTCCGGGTCCTCGGCGAACTCGGCCGGCTGAAGTTCCGCGCCCTGCGCCCCGCCGACGCCTTCGCGGTCCTGCTGTTCCTGCTCATGGCGACGGCCCTGTACTCGGGCCGCTTCTTCGACCCGGCCCACCGCTACCTCCCGGACTCCCTCCAGGACCAGAACCAGTGGGAATGGTTCTTCGCGGTGACCGCCGACAGCGTCGCCCATCTGCGCAACCCGCTCTTCACCGACCTCCAGGGCTTCCCGAACGGCGTCAACCTCATGGCCAACACGGTCATGCTGGGCCTGTCGGTACCGTTCGCCCCGCTCACCCTGCTGTTCGGCCCGGCGCTCGCGCTGAGCCTGTGCATGACCCTGGGCCTGGCCGCCACCGCGGCCGCCTGGTACTGGCTGATCGTGAAACGAGTCGTACGGCAGCGGACGGCGGCCTTCCTCGGTGCCTCGCTGGCCGCCTTCGCGCCGCCGATGGTCAGCCACGCCAACGCCCACCCCAACTTCGTGATCCTGTTCATGATCCCGCTGATCATCGACCGTGCGCTGCGGCTGTGCGCGGGCACCCGGGTGACCAGGGACGGGGTGGTCCTGGGCCTGATGACGGCCTACCAGGTCTTCCTCGGCGAGGAGCCGCTGCTGCTCGCGGCGGTCGGGATGCTGCTGTTCGCCGGCGCCTACGGGCTGCTGCGCCGGGACGTGGCGAAGACGGCCGGGCGGCCGCTGCTGCGGGGCCTGCCGATCGCCGCCGCGGTCTGTCTGCCGATCATCTGTTACCCACTGGCCTGGCAGTTCACCGGGCCGCAGAGCTATCAGAGCGTCCTGCACGGCACCGGCGCCGGCAACAGCCCGCTCGCCCTGCTCGCCTTCGCCGAACGCTCCCTGATCGCGGGCGACGCCACACGCGCGAACGCCCTCTCGCTGAACCCGACCGAGCAGAACGCCTTCTACGGCTGGCCGCTGGTCCTGCTCGCCTTCGCGATCGTCGTACGGCTGTGGGAGCGGACCCTGGTCAAGGCGCTGGCGTTCACCGCGCTGGCGGCGGCCCTCCTGTCGATGGGCCCGAGGATCCGCGTCCCGCTCACCGAAACGGTCCTGCCCGGCCCCTGGGCCCTGCTGGCGGACAAACCGCTGTTCGAGTCGGTCATCGAGGGCCGGTTCGCGATGGTCTGCGCCCCCGTCCTCGGCATGCTCCTGGCACTCGCGATCGAACGGCTGGCCTCCGTCCGCCGGATCGGCACGGTCTACGCCGGGCTGCTGGCCGTCTCGCTCGCCCTGCTCCCGCTGATCCCCGCGCCGCTGAAGTCGACGGACCGCGCGGACGTCCCCGCCTTCATCGCGGACGGTCTGTGGAAGTCGTACGTCCGCGACGGCGAGAGCCTGGTCCCGGTGCCGCTGCCCGACCCCGGCAACGCGGAGGCCCTGCACTGGCAGACGGTCGCGGGCCTCGGCTTCAAGCTGCCCGGCGGCTACTTCAACGGCCCCTACGGCGAGGACCGCATCGGCATCTACGGCGCCGCCCCGCGCGAGACCTCCGGCCTGCTGCGGGACATCCGCTACTCGGGCAAGGTCCCGGTGATCGGCGAGAACTGGAAGGCGCAGGCCGCGGGGGACTTCGCCTTCTGGAAGGCGGGCGCGCTCGTCCTCGCCCCGCAGCCCAACGACACCCAGCTGCGCCAGGCCCTGGAGAAGCTGGTCGGCCGGCCCGGTAGGTGGACCGGCGGGGTGTGGGTATGGGACCTGCACGAGGGGAGCTGAACCCCTGCCGCACCGACTACTCTTCCCTTCCCTGACCACCGTGCTACACGTTGAGCGAGGAGCTCTCTTTGGCCTGTGACCTGTGGCTGGTACCGCTCGTCGACGTCTTGTGCCACACGCCCGACAACCCGTTCGCCGAGGAACTCGCGCAGTACAACAAGGTGCTCGCCGAGGCCGGACTGCCGCCGGTGCCGGTGTACCAGTACATGCCGGGCCTGTCCGGCGAGGTCGCTCCGGTGGCGGGCTTCGACTACGACGCCCTGCACTTCCTGCGCCGCGCCTACCTCCTCCAGGTGTGCGGACTGCCGGTGACGCCGGTGGACGACCTGGGCGGCGACTACGAGCAGCTTCTGGAGATGTTCGAGGCGACGGCCCAGCAGTCGCACCTGGTCTGGCACTACGACCACGCGGGCGCCTATGTGCCGGTGGACTTCCCGCGGCCGCTGGCCGACGACGACCTCCTCGCCGGCGGCGGCCCGCTGGGCTCCTCGCAGTCCCTGCTGCGGGAACTGGAGCTGGTCGCCCCGGTGATCGGCATCGACGCGGCCAACCCGCCCCTCACCCCCGAACCCCCGCCCACCCCGACGGAGCTGGAGCAGCCCGCCGCCCCGGCGCCGTACGACCCCAGCCCCTTCGCCCGGGAGCGCCACGTCTGGCTGGGGCTGCACGCGGCCGCGACCCGGAGCCTCGCGCAGGGGTCGATGATCGTGTTCAGCTGACCCGGCATCGGCCCGCGCACGAGCTGAGGGGCGCCCCGAAGGGCGCCCCTCAGCGGGTTTCAGGCACGGACCGGGCCTGTCCGGCCGGCCGGTCCTAGAGGAACGAGTTGATCTCGATCGTCTCGTCCCGGCCCGGGCCCACGCCGATCGCGGAGATCGGGGCGCCGGACATCTCCTCCAGCGCCTTCACGTACGCCTGGGCGTTCTTCGGCAGGTCGGAGAACGACTTCGCCCCGGTGATGTCCTCGGACCAGCCGGGGAGCGTCTCGTAGACCGGCTTGGCGTGGTGGAAGTCGGTCTGCGAGTAGGGCAGTTCCTCGACGCGCTTGCCGTCGATCTCGTACGCGACGCAGACCGGGATCTCCTCCCAGCCGGTGAGGACGTCGAGCTTGGTGAGGAAGAAGTCGGTCAGACCGTTCACGCGGGTCGCGTAGCGGGCGATGACCGCGTCGAACCAGCCGCAGCGACGGTCACGGCCGGTGGTGACACCGCGCTCGCCGCCGATCCGGCGCAGCGCCTCGCCGTCCGCGTCGAACAGCTCGGTCGGGAACGGGCCCGCGCCGACCCGGGTCGTGTAGGCCTTGAGGATGCCGATGACCCGGCTGATCTTCGTCGGGCCCACGCCGGAGCCCGTGCAGGCGCCGCCCGCGGTCGGGTTGGACGAGGTGACGAAGGGGTAGGTGCCGTGGTCGATGTCCAGCAGCGTGCCCTGGCCGCCCTCGAAGAGGACCACCTTGTCGTCCTCGAGCGCCTGGTTGAGGACGAGGACGGTGTCGGCGACGTACGGCTGGAGCTTGGCCGCGTAGCCCAGCAGCTCCTCGACCACCTGGTCGACGGCGATCGCGCGGCGGTTGTAGAGCTTGGTGAGGACCTGGTTCTTGACGTCCAGGGCCGCCTCGACCTTCTGGGTCAGGATCGACTCGTCGTACAGGTCCTGCACCCGGATGCCCACACGGTTGATCTTGTCCGCGTAGGTCGGTCCGATACCGCGCCCGGTCGTGCCGATCTTCCGCTTCCCGAGGAAGCGTTCCGTCACCTTGTCGACGGTGACGTTGTAAGGCGTGATGATGTGAGCGTTTCCGCTGATCAGCAGCTTGGAGGTGTCGACGCCGCGCTCGTTCAGTCCGTTCAGCTCGGAGAACAGGACGGACGGGTCGACCACGACACCGTTGCCGATGACCGGGATGCACCCCGGGGACAGGATTCCGGAAGGGAGGAGGTGAAGGGCATACTTCTGGTCGCCCACGACCACCGTGTGGCCGGCGTTGTTGCCGCCCTGGTAGCGCACCACATAATCAACGGATCCGCCCAGCAGGTCCGTCGCCTTTCCCTTGCCTTCGTCACCCCACTGAGCACCGAGCAGCACAAGTGCGGGCACGCGCGTACACCCCTTCCGGGCGGGGCATGTCCAAGGTCAGGGGCGTACGCGGCACGCCTGTGTGCCTCGTACAACCGGCGACCTTCGTCGGCCGCCTGCGGCCGTCGTCGGCCGCGAACCCGTCGACCCGGATGCCCCGGATATAGACGAAGCCCCTGGCGCAATAGCGCAAGGGGCTCTTGCACAAAGATGCTACCCGAGGAAGCGAGGCAGGACCGAGGTGGCGACTTCCGACCCGTTGCTGGTGGTCATCGACCCGGTCGCCCGGCAGACGGACGGCGAGGCCGTACGGATCGCGAAAGACGTGCTCAGTGCGGGTGCGCTGACGAAGGTCTGTCTGCCGGACGGGCCCGAGGAGTTCGCCCGCGCGCTGACCCGTCGCGGGTCCCGCCGGCCGGTCGTCGTCGGCGACGACGGGGCCCTCGTACGGGCGGTGTCCCTTTTGCACCGGCAGCGGGAGCTGGCCGGCTGCGTGCTGTCGATGGTGCCGGTGGGCAGCGCGCTCTCGGTGGCCCGTTCACTGGGGGTGCCCACCGGGACCGTGGCGGCGGCGCGCGCGGTGCTGGACGGCGCCCCGCGCCGGCTGGACCTGCTGGTCGACGACAGCGACGGTGTGGTGCTGGGGGCGCTGCGGATCCCACCGGTCCCGGTGTTCCCGGTCCCTGAGGGGGCCTCGGCCGACCCGGCGCACCCCTGGCTGCGGACCTGCCAGTCCTTCGTACGGACCCTGGTGCCGCCCCGGCCGCACCGGGCCACGTCCGCCCCCGCCACGCCCCGTCAGGGCCCGTCCCGGCTGCGGGTGGAGGTCGACGGGGTGACCCTGGTCGACCTGGACCAGCCGGTGGAGGCGGTGTCGGTGACACCGGACGGTGCCGGAGTGGCCGCGGTGGAGGTGCGCCCGTCGTCGGTGGGTGTGGAGGCGGCGCCGCTGCTGGCCAAGGGCCGGCTGGTCACCGTGTCCGGGGCGGACTTCCGCTACCGGGCGGACGCGGACGTCGCGGGACCGGTCCGCCGGCGCACCTGGACGGTCTGGGAGGAGGGGCTGGGGCTGACGCTGCCGGTCGGGTAGGGCTTGTGCCTCTACGCCCCTGAGCCCCTATGCCCCCGGGGTCCCGAAGGTCTGCTCGCGGTACGCCCGCCACCGCTCCATCATGGCCGCGATCTCGCCGTCGACGAACTCGAAGAAGGCGAGGGTCTCGGCCATCCGGCGTCCGGCCGGGGTCTCCTCCCCGAGGCTGGCGACCCCCTCCCGCAACGCCCCTTCCCACCGCTTGAGGACGGTCTCGCGGTTGGTGAGCGCCTCGTACCACTGGTTGCTGTGCACCCGGTACCGCTCCCGCCGCGAGCCGGGCTCGCGCTCCCGGGACACCATGTGCTGCTGCGCCAGGTAGCGCACCGCCCCGGAGACCGCCGCGGGGCTGATCCGCAGCTGTTCCCCCAGCTCGCTGGAGGTCATCGCGCTCTCGTCGGACGACAGGAGCGCGGCGAAGACACGGGCGGACATGCGCTGCATCCCCGCCTCGACGAGTTGTGCCGCGAAGGATTCGACGAACTTCGACACGGCTTCCATGTCCCGCTGGGCCCCGGTTGGTTCCGTCATGCCCACATCCTATTCGATCATTTACACGCTTCCTTAACTTCACAAATTTCTGAAAGTAGCGTACGTTCCAAAGCATGACGACGGCAAACCCCGCGATCGAGGTGTCCGGCCTCCACAAGTCGTTCGGGAAGACCCACGCCCTCGACGGACTCGACCTCCACGTCGAGACGGGCGAGGTCCACGGGTTCCTCGGGCCCAACGGATCCGGCAAGTCCACCACCATCCGGGTCCTGCTCGGCCTGCTGCGCGCCGACTCGGGCACCGCGCGGATCCTCGGCCGCGACCCCTGGGCGGACGCGGTCGAGGCACACCGCCGGATCGCGTACGTCCCCGGCGACGTGACCCTGTGGCGCAACCTCTCCGGCGGGGAGGTCATCGACCTCTACGGCAGGCTGCGCGGCGGCCTCGACCCGCGGCGCCGGACGGAACTGGTCGAGCGGTTCGAGTTCGACCCCACCAAGAAGGGGCGCACGTACTCCAAGGGCAACCGGCAGAAGGTCGCCCTGATCGCCGCCTTCGCCTCGGACGTCGACCTGCTGATCCTGGACGAGCCGACCTCGGGCCTCGACCCGCTGATGGAAGAGGTCTTCCGGCACTGTGTGGAGGAGGAGCGCGACCGCGGGCGGACGGTCCTGCTCTCCTCGCATCTGCTCAGCGAGGTCGAGCAGCTCTGCGACCGGGTGAGCATCATCCGGGGCGGCCGCACCGTCGAGAGCGGCTCGCTCGCCGACCTGCGCCATCTGACCCGCACCAGCGTCAGCGCCGAACTCGCCGGAGCGCCCGACGGTCTGGCCGGGCTGCCCGGTGTCCACGACCTCGACATCCAGGGCCGACGCGTCCGGCTCCAGGTCGACACGGACAAACTGAACGCGGTCCTGCGGTCGTTGAGCGAGGCGGGAGTGCGCTCCCTGACCTCGACCCCGCCGACCCTGGAGGAGCTGTTCCTGCGCCACTACCAGGACGAGCCGGGCGAGCAGGCCGAGCCGGACGGATCCGGCTCGGCGAGCGAGCACAGCGGGGCTAGCGAGCACAGCGGGGCGAGCGAGCAGAGCGGGGCAGCCCGATGAGCGGGGTCACGGACACGGCCACGGCCGCACCCCCGCCCCGGCCCGCGGCCCGTCCGGCACGCCCCGGCGGCCATCGCCAACTGGCGGGCACCGGAACCCTGCTGCGCTTCGCGCTGCGCCGCGACCGGGTGCTGATCCCGGTCTGGGTGGCGGTCAACACGCTGATGGTCCTCTCCATGCCGAACACGCTCAAAAGCCTGTACGGCACCGCGGCCCAGCGCGCCGACCTCATGCACCAGATGGCCGCCAACTCCTCCCTGCGCGCCCTGGTCGGACCGGTCTTCGACGACTCCGTCGGCGCCCTGACGGCCTGGCGCGTGGGCGTCTACGCGGGCGCCCTGGCCGCCGTGACCAGCCTGCTCGTCGTCGTACGGCACACCCGGGACGAGGAGGAGAGCGGCCGTCAGGAGATGGTCGCCTCGGGCATGGTGGGCCGACGTGCCTCGCTGACGGCGGCGCTGCTCGCCGCGGCGGTCGCCAACGCCGTACTCGCCCTGCTGGTCACGGCCGGGCTGGCCGGGCAGGGGGCGGCGGGGGCGCTGGCCTTCGGGCTCGGCCTGGGGGCCGTCGGGATGGTCTTCGCCACCATGGCGGCGATCGTCGCCCAGCTGACGGAGAGCGCCCGCCTGGCCCGCGGTCTGACCGCGGGGGTGCTCGGCGCCGCCTTCGTGCTGCGCGCGGCGGGCGACTCCGCGACGAACGCGGGCGACGGGGGCGGCTCGTCGGTGCTGACCTGGCTGTCCCCGCTGGGCTGGCTGGAGAACCTGCGCGCCTTCGCCGGTGAGCGGTGGTGGGTGCTGGCGCTGTTCGCGGCGGCGATCCTGCTCCAGGGCGCGGCGGCCTACCTGCTGGCCGGACGCCGGGACGTCGGCATGAGCTTCCTGCCGACCCGGCCGGGACCGGCGGCCGGGCGACTGACCGGCGCGGGCGCGCTGGCCTGGCGGCTGCAACGCGGCAGCGTGCTCGGCTGGAGCATCGGCTTCTTCCTCGCCGGTGTCGTCTACGGCGGCCTGACGGACGGGGCGGCCGACCTGGTCGAAGGGAACGAGAAGGCCCGCGAGATCTTCGAGCGGATGGGCGGCCACAACGCCCTCGCCGACACCTTCCTCGCCTCGATGATCGGCATGCTCGGCCTGGTCGCGGCACTGTACGTGGTCGCCTCCGTCCTGCGGCTGCACGGCGAGGAGACCTCGGGGCGGGCGGAACCGGTGCTGGCGAACGTCGTGGGCCGGCTGCGCTGGGCCGCCGGCCATCTGTCGATCGCCTTCGGCGGATCCGTCCTGATCATGCTCCTCGCGGGCCTGGGCTTCACGGTCGGCTACGGCGCGAAGGCCGGCCCGATCCTGGGCGCCTGCCTGGTCCAGCTCCCCGCGGTGTGGGTCGTCGGCGGCCTCGCGGTCCTGCTGTACGGGCTGGCGCCGCGCGCGGCGGCGGCCGCCTGGGGCGTGGCCGGCGCGGTGCTGCTGATCGGCTGGGTGGGCCCGGCCCTCGACGCCCCGCAATTCGTCCTGGACCTCTCGCCCTTCGGCCACCTGCCGAAGCTGCCGGGCGGGGAGATGGCCTGGGGACCGGTGCTGACCCTGACCGGCCTGGCGGCGGCCCTGGTGGCCGGCGGGCTCGTGGGCCTCCGCCGCCGGGACATGACGACCTGACGCAGGGCCCGGGGGGCGGCTCCGGGCCCGGGCTCGGGCTCGGGGCTCCGACCCCGGCGCTTCGGCGCTGGCGCTTCGGCGCTTCGGTGAGCGCCGAAGCCCCGGACCGGACCGGCACCGCGCGGTTCGGCCGGGCCCCGGCCGAACCGCGGGTCAGATCGTGACGCTCAAGCCGTCGAGGCCCCGGATCACGAAATTCGGCTTCCGCTTCGGCTCCGCCGCCAGGCTCAGCGTCGGGGCCCGTTCCAGCAGCGCCGCCATCGAGGCCGCCAGCTCGATACGGGCCAGCGGGGCGCCGATGCAGTAGTGGATGCCCGCGCTGAAGGAGATGTGCGGGTTGTCCCCGCGGGTCAGGTCCAGCCGGTCCGGGTCGGCGAAGACCGCCGGGTCGTGGTTGGCGGAGCCGAACAGCATGGCGATCTCCGCACCCCGGGGGATCACCTGCCCGTCGATCTCGATCTCGTCCAGGACCCAGCGCTCGAAGAGCTGGAGCGGGGTGTCGTACCGCATCAGCTCCTCGACGGCGGACGGGATCAGGGTGTGGTCGGCCCGCAGGGCGGCGAGCGCGCCGGGGTTGCGGAACAGCGCCCACCAGCCGTTGACCGTGGCGTTCACCGTGGCCTCGTGGCCCGCGTTCAGCAGCAGGACCGCCGTCGAGATCATCTCCTGCTCGGTCAGCCGGTCGCCCTCGTCGTGCGCCGCGATCAGGCCGGAGATCAGGTCGTCGCCGGGGTCCTTGCGCCGGGCCGCGATCAGCTCCCGCAGAAAGCCGGAGAACTCGACCGACGCCCGCACCGCCTTCGCCGCCGTGTCCTGCGACGGGCTCAGCTCGTACATCCCGCAGATGTCCGCCGACCAGGGCCGCAGCCGGTCCCGGTCCGACTCGGGGATGCCCAGCATCTCCGCGATCACCGCGACCGGCAGCGGCTCGGCGACGTCCGTCAGCAGATCGCCGCCGCCCGCTTCCACCAGGGCGGACACCAGCTCGCCCGCCAGCCGTTCCACGTACGGCTTCAGCCGCTCCACCGTGCGCGGGGTGAACGCCTTCGACACCAGGCGCCGGATCCGGGTGTGGTCCGGCGGCTCCAGGTCGAGCATCCCGTGGTCGTTGAGGGTGTGGAACGGCTCGTGCTCGGGCGCCGGAGCGCTCCGGCCGAACTCCTCGTGGGTGAACCGGTGCTGGTAGGTCCGGCCCAGCCGACGGTCGCGCAGCAGCGCCGAGACGTCCGCGTGGTGCGGGACCAGCCACTGGTCGGTGGGCTCGTAGTGGATCACACGGCCGAGGGCGCGCAGCTCGGCGTAGGCCGGGTACGGGTCGGCGACGAACGCGGCGTCCCAGGGATCGAAAGCGAGATCGGAAGCAGCTGCCATGCACGGACGCTAGCCCCATGTCCCCCTGTCCGACCAGGGGTCTTTGCTCGGCCGGCACGACCGGCCGGACTCGGCCGGTACGAGCGGCCGGACTCAGCCCGGGGTGACCAGCCGGGCCTCGTAGGCGAACACCGCCGCCTGGGTACGGTCCCGCAGGCCCAGTTTCACCAGGATGCGGCTGACATGCGTCTTGACCGTGGACTCGGCGACCACCAGCCGGCCGGCGATCTCCGCGTTCGACAGGCCCTGCGCGATCAGCACCAGCACCTCCGTCTCCCGGTCGGTCAGGTCCCCGTAGGCCGCCTGCGCCGCGGGCGTCGGCCGCGGACCGCCGGACAGCTTCGAGAACTCGGTGATCAGCCGTCTGGTCACCGAGGGCGCCAGCAGCGCCTCATCGGAGGCCACCACCCTGACGCCGTCCGCGAGCTGCCGCGCCGACGCGTCCTTCAGCAGAAAGCCCGAGGCGCCCGCCCGCAGCGCCTGGTACACGTACTCGTCGAGGTCGAACGTCGTCAGCACCAGCACCTTCGCCGTGCCGTCCGACGCGACGATCTCCCGGGTCGCCTCGATGCCGTTCATCTCAGGCATCCGGATGTCCATCAGCACGACGTCCGGGGCCAGTTCCCGCACCCGCTCGACCGCCTCGCGCCCGTTGACTGCCTCGCCGACGACCTCGATGTCCGGCATCGCGTTCAGCAGGACGGAGAAACCCTCGCGCACCATCATCTGGTCGTCCGCGACCAGCACCCGGATCGTCATGCCTCGCTCTCGATCCCCGCGTCGGCCGCGGTCACCGGCAGGAACACCGTCACCTCGTAGCCGCCCTCGGCCGTCGGGCCGGCCGTCATCTCGCCGTTCAGCATGGCGACGCGCTCACGCATCCCGGTGACCCCGTGCCCGGCGCCGGGCGAGGGCTTCACCGACGAGGGGTCGGGCACCGGCCCGTTCACGATGCGCAGCCCCAGCCCGCCGAGGACGTAACCGATCTCGACCCGGGCGTCGGCCCCCGGCGCGTGCCGCAGGGTGTTGCTCAGCGCCTCCTGGACGATGCGGTACGCCGACAGCTCGACGCCCTGCGGGAGTTCACGGACCGCGCCCGTCACCACCTTCGCCACCTCCGACCCCGCCTCCCGCACATTGGCCAGCAGCGCGTCCAGGTCGGCGAGCGTGGGCTGCGGGGCGTCCGGCGCCTCGTAGTCCTCGGCGCGCACGACGCCCAGCACCCGGCGCAGCTCGGTCAGTGCGGCCACCGCGTTCTCCCGGATGACGGCGAAGGCGCGCTCCAGCTCCGGCGGCGGGTTCTCCACCCGGTAGGGCGCGGCCTCCGCCTGGATGGCGACCACCGACATGTGGTGGGCGACCACGTCGTGCAGCTCGCGGGCGATCGTGGTGCGCTCCTCCAGCAGGGTGCGCCGGGAACGCTCGTGGGCGGTCTCCGTCTGCTGGGCGCTCACCACCTCCTCGGCGGTCCGGCGTATGTGCCAGACCGTGACCACGAGGAGGATCAGCGCGGAGAGGACCAGGATGGGACCGGTGTCGCTGCCGCCGTAGGGCCCGATACCGAAGAGTGCCTCCGCGAAGGCGCCGTAGCCCGCCGTGAACAGCCACATCCAGGCCGCCGTGCGCGGCCGGGTCCGGGCGGCCACGACCGTCAGGACCACCACATGGGAGATGGCGCTGCACTGCGCCCACGGCCGGTCGCCCCACGGCCAGCTCAGGACGCCCACCACCAGGGTCGACGCCAGCGACAGCCAGAAGGCGCCGACCGGCCGGATCAGCGTCAGCGCGACCGGGATCACGGCGAGCAGGCCGCACAGCAGGCCGGTCAGGGTGCTTCCGCCGAACGAGGACGTCGCGGCCGTCAGCGCGAGTACGCCGCCGAGTGCCACCGTCGCGTGCGGGGTCCAGGCCGCGTACGCCCGCGCCCGGCCGGACAGCCGCCGGGTCAGCGGGCGGTCGCCGCCCAACCGGGGCAGCGGGCGGTAGGCGAAGGCGTCGTGGAAGAGGTCCTGCCGCATCCCGCGCACGGCGTCGGCGGCCAGCCGGTACTCCGGGCTGCGCGGCTTGATCGCGCTGAAGGTCTCGTCCGCGCCCCCCGAGGGCGTCGGCTGCGTCTGGGTCGTGTCGGTCACGTTCAGAACGGTAGGCGCCGGGGCCGGCGCGGTCGTCACCAGTGAGAAGGGTCCTTGCGGGTCCGTCTCAGGTACTACGGGGATCGGCACCAGGGGTACCGGCACCACGGGTATCGGGCTCTACGGAGATCAGGCTCCGCGGGCAGGGGTCGAGGCCGGTCGCCTCCGGGGCGCGCCGGGCCCGACTCGCGAGGGCGGGCGCCGGGTTCCCCGTTCGTGGCAGCGGAACGCGGCCCAGCACACGGCCAGGGCGAGGGCGAAGACCGGCAGCCAGGCCAGCCGGGCCGCCACCCAGCCCAGGCCGTCGGGCAGGGTGTGCAGGCCGGGCAGCCGCCCCACGGTCAGCGCGGTGGCCGTGGTCGCCATCAGAGCCGTCTGATGCCAGAGGAAGACGGTCATCGCGGAGAGGTTGACCAGCGCCACCGCGGCCCAGGCCAGGGGCCGTCGCATCGCGTGGCGCAGCCGGTCGCGCAGCAGCAGCGCCAGACCGCACTGGGCCAGCCCGAAGGTGACCGCGGCCAGGGTCGGCGGGTCGAGGTTGGAGACCTCGGCCCCCGGCACGCCGACCATCGACGCCGGGTAGCCCGCGAAGGCCACGAGCAGCGCCGTCGCCACCGCTCCGCCGGTCAGCAGGACCCAGCCCGCGCGCGGCCGTTCCAGCTCGCCGCGGGCCCAGGCGGCGCCCAGGGTGAAGGGCACCAGCCAGCCGGCGGCCACGTTCACCCAGCCGAGCCAGGACGGCCCGCCGAGGCCGAAGCGGAGCAGGTCCACGTGCAGGACGACGGCCAGCGGCCACAGCGGGTTGAGCCGGGCGACCAGCGGGGTGAGCGCGGTCAGGCAGGCGAAGACCACGAGGAACCACAGGGGGGAGAGCGCCAGCTTGACCAGGGTGCGGACCGTGCCGGTGTCCACGCCGGCCAGGAGGAGGGCGAGCGTGACCACCGTCCACAGGATCAGTACGGCGGCCACCGGGCCCAGCAGCCGGGACAACCGGGCGCGCAGCCATCGCCCGTAGGTCACGCCGTCGGCGCGGGCGCGAGCCTGGCTCCTGGTCGCCACGTGCCCGCCGACCAGGAAGAACACCGCGAGCGTCTGGAAGGCCCAGGAGACGGGGGCCAGCCATGGCATGTGCTGGAGCGGGCTCGCCGTGTGCAGCGCGCCGCCGTCCGCGACGAGTGCCGTCACCAGCCAGTGGCCGAGGACGACACCGAGGATGGCGAAGGCGCGCAGGGCGTCGACGGCCCGGTCGCGCGACGCGGGGGTCGCGCGGTCGATCCGGTCGGCGCCCCGTCGTATGCCGGCCGCCACGCCACGCAGGCCGGTCGGCCGCCGGAGCTGTAAGGGATCGCGCTCGCGGACGGAGTCAGGCACGGGTCACCTCCGAGGTGTCGCCCAGGACGATCCGGGTCAGGTTGGCGAGGGAGACCGAGCCCGGGGTGAAGTAGGCGCTGTGGCCGCCGGGGCCCGCCGCGAAGACGCGGGCGCCGAAGGCCGGGGACACCGGGTCGGTGCCGAAGCCGACGGTCGTGCCGAACAGGTCGGTGCTGATGTGCGGGACCTCGGCCACCCAGTCGTCGGCGCCGCGGGCCGCCCACACCCGGGCCCGGGTGCGCAGCCCGCTCACGGAGCCGGCGCCGGTGCCGGGACTGCCGAGCAGGGCGATGTCGTCGACGGCCAGACCGGCCGCGGCCCGGCCGCAGACGACGGAGCCGTAGGAGTGGCAGAGCAGGGAGAGGTGCGCCCGGGGGCCGGTGAGGGTGTGCAGCTGCCGTACGAGCTCGCGCAGCCGCGGGGCCGCCTGCTCGGCGCGGCCCGTGGTGGTGACCGCGGCGCTGACCGTGCCGGGGGTGCGGTAGCCGAGCCAGGCCACGACCGCGGTGCGGGTGCCCTGCGGGGCCTGCCGGGCGAGCTGCGCGCGCAGCGCCACGGCGCCCGCGCGGAAGCGTGCGTAGGTGTCGAGGGAGGTGTCGGAGCCCGGGACCAGGACCGCCACCCGGTCCGCCCGTGCCAGGTCGCCGACGACCTCGGTCGCCAGGCCGGTGCCGCGCCCGTCGAAGGCGAGGAGGTGCCGGTCGGGTCCGGCCAGGCCACGGTCGGCGGCGGCCCGGTGCCGGTCGCCGTGGGCGGCGGCCATCCGGGCCGCCTCGGCGGCGTCGGCCCGGTTGGCGGCGTACACCTCGTCCAGCGAGGCGGCCGTCACCCGGCCGAGGGCGGCGGGGGGCGGGGCGGGGATCTCCGGCCGGGCGGCGGCGGAGAGCGGGACCACCACGGCCGCGGCGACGAGGGTGGCGAGCAGCCCGCGGCGCCGGCGGCCCGGGTGCCGTGGGGCGGTCGCCCGCACGGTCGCCGGCCCCGTGGCCGGCCCTCTCCCGGTGTCCGCCGCGTCCGTGTCACGGCGCATCGCCGCCCCCTCCCGGTCCGCCCTGTGGTCCGGCCGTCCGGCCTTCGGGCTGGTACGGAGGGGAAGTTACGGAGCCGCACGCGTCATCCGCGTCCCGCCAGGGAACGCCTCCGCGGCATCGCTCTCAGGTACTACGGGTACTACGGGGGACCGCTCGGGGCGGACGCCGGGAACGCACCGGCACACCGCCGACCGCCCACGCCGCCGTCCCGACGGCTCGTCACATCCATTGCTCACCAGGCCAGTTGGGCGATCTCCTCCGCCACCACCGCGCAGGCGTCCGCCGCCGGGTCGATCAGCGGGAAGTGGCCGACCTCCGCGAGCAGCGTCAGTCCCACCATCTCGCCGGCCTTGGCCGCCGCGTCCGCGAACGCCTCGGCGACCGCCGGCGGGACGTCGAGGTCGTCACGGCCCTGGACGAGGGTGGTCGCGATGCCGGTGGGGAGCAGCAGCGCCGGATCGGCGTACGGCTGCCGTACGCCGAAGTACTCCTCGCCGCCGAGGAGTTGTCCCGCCGCGCCCCCGCACACCTCCAGCTTCTCGGAGACCGCGAAGTCGGCGATCGGGGCGAGGGCGACGACCCCGCGCAGCGCGGCGGGGCCGTCGAGCCGCCAGGGGGCGTCGGCGGGCAGGACGTGCCGGGCCGCCGCCCACAGGGCCAGCTGGCCGCCCGCCGAGTGACCGACGACGACCGTACGGCGCGGGTCCGCCTGCGGAAGGACCTCCCGGACGAGGGCGGGGAGGGCGTCCAGGGCGGCGGCCACGTCGTCGAAGGTGTCCGGCCAGCGCCCGGCGACCGGGGCGGCGCCGTCCGGCGCGGGGGCCGTGGAACCGCGCCGGTACTCGACGTTGGCCACGGCGAAGCCCCGGCGGGCGAGGAAGTCCGCGAACGGGGTGATGTGCCGCCGGTCGTACGGGGCGCGCCAGGCACCGCCGTGCAGCAGCACGACCAGGGGGGCACCGGCGTCGGCGGCGGTCTCCGTGCGCGGGACGTAGAAGTCGATCACCTGGTCGGGGTGATCGCCGTACGCGGCGGTGCGGTCGGGGTCGACGGCGGGGTGCGAGAAGGCCGACTCCTCTTCCGCGGCGGCACGGGCCGCTGCCGCGGCGTCAGGGGCTGCTGCGTCGTCCGGCATGCTCCAACCTCTCAGCGACGAAACGGACTTTGCCGGCCGGGGCCGGGTGCACCGAGGGAATTCGGCCGTCGGCGGGGACGGTATCAGGCCGATGACATGGGCGGACAGGCAGATGTCACCCTCGGTGAGGGCTCGGGCCCGTACTTCGGCAGCCCCCGGGGACCGGTACGGCGCCGCGCCCGGAGGAAGACCCCGGGCGAGGCGCCGTACGACCGTTCAGTGCCCCGGCACTAGCTCTGCGCGCGCACCTCGGCCGGAACCTCGTCCAGCACATCGGCCAGCACGCGTGCCGCCCGCTCCGCGTCCGCGAAGCCGACGTACAGGGGCGTGAAGCCGAACCGCAGGACGTCCGGGTGCCGGAAGTCGCCGACGACCCCGCGCTCGATCAGGCGCTTCATGACCTCACCCGCGCCGTCGCAGCGCAGCGCCACCTGGCTGCCCCGCTCCTCGTGCGCCTCCGGGGTCAGCGACTGCACGCGCCCCTCGGGCACATAGGCCTCGACGCACTCCAGGAAGAAGTCCGTCAGGGCCAGGGACTTGGCGCGCACCGCCTCGGCGGTGACCCCGTCCCAGACCTCCAGGGCCGCCTCCAGCGCGAGCATCGACAGGATGTCCGGGGTGCCCACCCGGCCCCGTACCGCGCCCGCGGCGGGCTCGTAGGCGCTGCGCATGCCGAAGGGCTCGGCGTGCGAGTTCCAGCCGGGCAGCGGGGAGTCGAAACGGTCCTGGAGGTCGTGGCGCACATAGAGGTACGCCGGTGACCCCGGGCCGCCGTTGAGGTACTTGTAGGTGCAGCCGACCGCGAGGTCCACGCCGTGCTCGTCGAGGCCGACCGGCAGCGCGCCCGCGCTGTGGCACAGGTCCCAGACGGCGAGCGCGCCCGCCGCGTGCGCCGCGGCGGTGAGGCCGGGCAGGTCGTGCAGCCGGCCCGTGCGGTAGTCGACGTGGTTGAGGAGCACCGCGGCGGTACGGCCGGACAGCGCGCCCGGCACCTCGGCCGGGTCCACCGGGCGCAGGGTGCAGCCGGTCATCCGGGCCGCCGACTCGGCGATGTAGCCGTCCGACGGGAAGGTGCCGGCGTCCACGATGATCTCGTCCCGCCCCTCCCCCGCCATCCGCACCGCCGCCACCAGGGCCTTGAAGACGTTGACGCTGGTGGAGTCGCCGACCACGATCTGCCCGGGTGCCGCGCCCACGAGCGGAGCGATCAGGTCACCGATCCGCTCGGGCGCGGTCCACCAGCCGCCCTCGGTCCAGGAGCGGATGCGCAGCTCGCCCCACTGGCGGCCGACGACGTCCGCCATCCGGCCGGGGACGGCCACGGACAGCGCGCCCAGCGAGTTGCCGTCCAGATAGACGGTCTCGTCGAGTACGAACTCGGCGCGCTTGGCGGCCAGTTCGTCGACGGCGTCCAGCTTCCGCGCACGTGCCTCGTACTCGGTGGGACCGGTCGTCTCAGACATGGGACCTCGCCGTCCACAGCTCGGGGAACACGTTCTTGCGGGCGCGCTTCTCCAGCCAGGCCACGCCGGCCGAGCCGCCGGTGCCGGCCTTGGCGCCCATCGCGCGCCGGGTGGCGACGAGGTGGTCGTTGCGCCAGCGCCACACCAGTTCGGCGACGTCCGTGAGCGCCTCGCCCAGTCGGGCGACCTCGTCGCCGGCGTCACCGGAGTAGACGGCCGTCCAGACCGCCTCGACCTCCGGGGACGGCTCGTAGCGCAGGGTGACGTCCCGTTCCAGGACGGCGGCCGGGACGGCGTGCCCGCGCCGGACGAGGAGGCGCAGCACCTCGTCGTACAGGCTCGGCTCGTGCAGCGCCTTCTCCAGTTCGGCGTGGACGCGCGGCGCGCCGCGGTGCGGGACCAGCATCGACGCGGACTTCTCGCCGAGCAGGAACTCCATCCGCCGGTACATCGCCGACTGGAAGCCGGAGCCCTCGCCGAGGGCCGCGCGGTAGGAGTTGAACTGGGCCGGGGTGAGCTGTCCGAGCGGCTTCCAGGAGGCGTTCAGCGCCTCCAGCTCGCGTACGGACCGCTTCAGCGCGTCGATCGCCACCGGCACCCGGTCCTCGCGCAGGGCCTGCGCGGCGGTCTCCCACTCGTGGACGACGACGGTGAACCACAGCTCCATGACCTGGGTCGTGACCAGGAAGACCATCTCTCCGGGATCGTCCGAGAGGGTGTGCTGGAGGTGGGTGAGCACGTCCGCCTTGACGTAGTCCTCGTACGGCGTCGTGCCTGCGAAGTCGAGATGCGGGGTCTCCGGCTCTTGAGCCTGGCGAGCCTCGTGGGACATCGCTGTCTCCTGTTGTGTACTCCGGGTAGCGGTCCGCCCCTGCCATTGTCGACACGGGGGCCCCGGTCCCCAACGGGCATCCTCCGCGATCGTCCCTCGAAAGAGCAAGGCCCGCCCGGTCACGGGCGGGCCTCCGTCCGGGCAGGCAGAAACCGCCCGACAGGCCCTAGCCCAGCGTCTGGGCGGCCGTCAGCGAGGAGTCCTTCAGGAACTGCGAGCAGCGCTCGTACTCCCCCTGCTCCCCGATCGCCTGGGCGGCGCGGGCGAGGGCGTGCAGGGCGCGCAGGAAGCCGCGGTTCGGCTCGTGCTCCCAGGGGACCGGTCCGTGGCCCTTCCAGCCGTTGCGGCGCAGGGCGTCCAGACCGCGGTGGTAGCCCGTACGGGCGTAGGCGTACGACTCCACGACGGCGTCGCGCTCGAACGCGTCGTCCGCGAGCTGGGCCCAGGCCAGCGAGGACGTGGGGTACTTGGCGGCGACGTCGGCGGGTGCGGTGCCGGCGGCGAGCAGCTCGCGCGGCTCGTGCTCGTCGGGGAGGTGGGTCGGGGGCGGACCACCGAGGAGGTTCTCGTGCATCGTCATGGACTCCAGTCTGCTGCATTGTCCTTGATCGGTAACGGTTGCGTACGGCTCTGCCGAACGGGTGCCTCCGGGTGCACACTCCTGCCGGACCGCCAGTCGATCACGCGCACTTCAACGGGGGACCGGATGCCCACGCCGAACGCTGCCCGCGCCCGCCGACTCGCCCTGCTCGGCGTACTCGCCGCGGCCACGACGCTGGCGGCGACCGCCTGCCGCCCGGACGGCACCGGCGCCGCCGGACCGGCCGCCGCGCCCTCCGCCACGGCCACGGGCACTCCCGCCGCCTCCGGGGGGCCGGGCTCGGCCGACCCCGCCTGTGCCGGGGAGTGGGGTCATGTCGACGTCCGGCTGTACGGGCACGCGATCTCCCAGGACGTGATCCGGCTGACCGTGCAGGAGGGGCGCTGGGCCTGCCGGACACCCGGTACCCCGGTCTGGCAGACGATCGGCCCGAAGCACGGCATCCGGCTCGCCGAGAACGCGCTGATCAGCGTCGGCGCGCCGTTCCAGGACTCCGCCGTGAACCGGCCCGTCGGCGTCCAGACCTTCCTCGCCCGGCTCGACGGCGCGGCCGCGCAGCCGGGGAGCCTGCTCGTCTTCGGCTACCGGCAGAACGCCGACAGCGCCATCGTCCGGCTGGACCAGCGCCACAGACCCTAGTACCGCGGGAGACCCTGGTACCGCGGGAGACCCTGGTGTCGCGGGAGCTCTAAGGCCTGCCCGCCTTGCCCGGACCGGTCGTTCCCGTCCGGGGGCGGCCGGGCTCCACCGGCGGCGAGGTCACGCAGCCGTGCGTACGGCACTCGGGGCGGCGGCAGTCCGGGGCCGGGCGGCGCACGGTCGTGAACGCGATCGCCGCCCCGACCACCAGCACCGCCGCGCACAGCGGCATCGCCCGCCGGAACGCGGCGTCGAAGGCGTCCGCCGAGCGGTAGGCCTCCGGCCCCATCCCGGCCAGCAGCGGCAGCGCGGCCACCGCGACGAGCCCGGCCGCGCGGGCCGCCGCGTTGTTGACGCCGCTGGCCAGGCCCGCCCGCGCGGTCTCCACGGAGGCGAGCACGGTCGCGGTCAGCGGCGCGACGAGCGCGACCATGCCGAGGCCGAGCACGAGCAGCGCGGGCAGCACGTCCGTGACGTACGAGGCGCCCGGTCCGACGCGCAGCATCAGCAGCATCCCCGCGGCACACAGCAGCGGACCGACGGTGAGCGGGATGCGCGGGCCGATCCGCTCGCCCAGCTCGCCCGAGCGGGCGGACAGCAGCAGCATCAGGGCGGTGGTCGGCAGCAGCGCCGTACCGGCGCCGAGGGCCGAGTAGCCCACCACGACCTGGAGCTGGAGCGCGGAGAGGAAGAAGAAGCCGCCGAAGGCCGCGTACACGCACAGCGTGACCAGGTTGACGGCGGTGAACTGGCGGGAGGCGAAGATGTCGAGCGGCAGCATCGGATCGGGGCTGTGCTTCTCGACGTAGACGAAGGCGACCGCCGCGAGCACGCCCAGGACCGCGCTGAGCGCCACGGCGAGGGAGCCGCTGGCCGCCTCGACCAGGGCGTACGTCACCAGGGCGAGCGCGAGGGCGCCGAGCACCGCGCCGAGCACGTCGAAGCGTCCGTGCGCACGGCCGTCGGAGGACTCGGGGACATGGCGTACGGCGACGGGGGCGCAGATCAGCGCCAGGGGGACGTTGAGGAGGAACACCCAGCGCCAGCCCGGCCCGTCCACCAGCCAGCCGCCCAGGAACGGGCCGACGGCCGCGCCGATGCCGCCGAAACCGGACCACAGACCGACCGCCCGGGCCCGGTCGTCGGGGTGGAAGGACGCCTGGATCAGGGCGAGCGAGCCCGGGGTCAGCAGGGCGCCGCCGATTCCCTGGAGGGCACGGGCGGCGATGAGGACGCCACTGTTCGGGGCGAGGCCGCACAGCAGCGACGCGGTGGCGAACCAGACCACACCGAGGACGAAGACCTTGCGCCGGCCGTAGTGGTCGCCGAGGGAGCCGCCGAGCAGGATCAGCCCGGCCAGCGTCACCAGGTACGCGTTGACGGTCCACTGGAGGGCGGCGAGGTCGGCATTCAGATCGCGGCCGATGGTGGGCAGCGCGACGTTGACGACGGTCGAGTCCAGCAGGGCCATGCTGGATCCGAGGACCGTGGTGAGCAGGATCCAGCGGCCCGTGGGGCTGGAGATCCTGACGGCGGGAGTGTGCTGTGCGGGGACAGCCATGGAGAGATCATCCCTCCACGGCTGTCCCCGGGCCAGCCCTCCGGCGACCCGGGGGTCGCCGCAGCCGCCGGTTACTTGATCCGGGTACCCGCGGAGCGCAGGTTCTGCGTGGCCTCGACGACGCGCTTGGCCATCGACGCCTCGGCCAGCTTGCCCCAGGTGCGCGGGTCGTAGGTGGACTTGGAGCCGACCTCGCCGTCGACCTTCAGCACACCGTCGTAGTTGCGGAACATGTGGTCGACCACGGGGCGGGTGAACGCGTACTGCGTGTCCGTGTCGATGTTCATCTTCACGACGCCGTTCTCCAGCGCGGTGGCGATCTCCTCCTCGGAGGAGCCGGAACCGCCGTGGAAGACGAAGTCGAACGGGGACGCCTTGCCGTACTTGGCGGCCACACCCTCGTTCAGCTCCTTGAGGAGCTCCGGGCGCAGGACGACGTTGCCCGGCTTGTACACACCGTGGACGTTGCCGAACGACGCGGCCAGCAGGTAGCGGCCCTTCTCGCCCAGGCCCAGCGCCTCGACCGTGCGGATCGCGTCCTCGACGGTGGTGTAGAGGGAGTCGTTGATCTCGTGCGAGACGCCGTCCTCCTCGCCGCCGGTCGGGGTGATCTCGACCTCGAGGATGATGTTCGCGGCGCGGGCCTTCTCCAGCAGCTCCTGGGCGATGGCCAGGTTGTCGGAGAGGGTCTCCGCCGAGCCGTCCCACATGTGCGACTGGAACAGCGGGTTGCGGCCGGCCTTGACGCGCTCCTCGGAGACGGCGATCAGCGGACGCACGTACCCGTCGAGCTTGTCCTTCGGGCAGTGGTCGGTGTGCAGCGCGACCGTGACCGGGTACTTCTCGGCGAGGATGTGCGCGTACTCGGCCAGGGCCACCGCGCCGGTGACCATGTCCTTGCTGTACTGGCCGCCGAGGAACTCGGCACCGCCGGTCGAGATCTGGATGATGCCGTCGCTCTCCGCCTCGGCGAAGCCGCGCAGAGCCGCGTTCAGGGTCTGGCTCGAGGTGACGTTGATGGCCGGGTAGGCGAACTTGCCTGCCTTCGCCCGGTCGAGCATCTCGTTGTAGACCTCGGGGGTTGCGATGGGCATCTGTCCGCTCCTTGTATGTGCGGGTGGGGTTCTGCGTTTACGGCCCTGACCTAGACCTTGAATGTGACGTCGTCGTCGGCGACATCTTTCCAGACCTGGGCCGATGCTGGGTGCAGCGCGTCCCGCCCTGTGGACAACTCCCGTCCGGCCGTCGAACACCCCGCGGGCAACCCCGTACGACGGCCGAACGGAAGGCCGGACCTCAGTCCAGGCCCAGCTCGTCCTTGGAGAACGCGAAGCGGTAGGGCACGCCCGCGCCCGCCTCGATCTTCTCGGCCGCGCCGGTCGCCCGGTCGACGATGGTCGCCACGGCGACCACCTCGGCACCGGCCTCGCGCACGGCCTCGACCGCGGTGAGCGGGGAGCCGCCGGTGGTGGAGGTGTCCTCGACGACCAGCACGCGCCGTCCGGCGATCTCCGGCCCCTCGACCCGCCGTTGCAGACCGTGCGCCTTCGCGGCCTTGCGGACGACGAAGGCGTCCAGCTTGCGTCCGCGCGCGGCGGCCGCGTGCAGCATGGCCGCGGCCACCGGGTCGGCGCCCATGGTCAGGCCGCCGACCGCGTCGAAGTCGAGGTCCGCCGTCAGGTCCAGCAGCACCTGGCCGACCAGCGGGGCGGCCTCTCCGTCGAGGGTGATGCGCCGCAGGTCGACGTAGTAGTCGGCCTCCAGTCCCGAGGAGAGAGTCACCTTGCCGTGCACCACGGCCTTGTCCTTGATCTGCGTCAGCAGCTCGCCACGTACGTCCGTCATGTCTGCCAGCTTAGAGGCGCCGCCAGCTCCACGTGGTGGTGGCCTCCAGCGGCTCCAGCGGTGTGACCAGGCGCGGGAGGGTGTTGAGCCCGTTGGGCGGACCGGTCTGCGGCTCGACGCACACCGCGGCCTCCTGCTCGTCGTAGACGACCACCCACTCCTCGGGGCTGGTCACCTTCAGCTCCAGCTGCTCCGGCCAGGTGAGCGTGACGTCGACGCCGCCGGGCATGCCGAAGCAGTCGTCCCAGGGGCCCGGCCGGGGCTCGACGCGGTTCCCGGTCGGCAGATGGTCGTCGCCGCGCTCCTCCTGCCAGGCCGGTTCGAAGGCGACCCGGACGTCCTGGCCGCCGAGGTTGCGGTGGAACCAGGGGTGCCAGCCGATCTGAGCCGGGAAGGAGGACGCGTACGTCTCCACCGACATGGTGAGCGTGAGGGCGTCGGGGGCGAGAGCGACCGCCTGGGTGACCCGGCCGGTGAAGGGCCAGGGCTCGACCAGGTCGTACGTGATGACGGCCTCGTCCGCCGCCTTGCGCGCCACCCGCCAGGCACCGTCCCTCGCGGTGCCGTGGATGGCGTGCGGCGGGGAGTTGAGCGGCATCCGGTGGACGGTGCCGCCGTCCCGGAACACTCCGTCGCGGATCCGCCCGCACCAGGGGACCATCGGGAAGCAGCCGAAACGCTCCCCCTGCCGGAGCAGCTCGACGCCGCCGATGCGGAGCCCGCCGATCCGGCCGCCGTTGCCCGGCTGTACTACGACTTCCGCGTCTCCCGCGGTCAACGTGATGTCTTCGTTACTCACGGAACGACCCTACTGGGCGGATCAAGAGGACCGGCGGCTCGGTGCTCAGCGTCGCTTGCGCAGGGCGCGGCCGACCACGATCGCGGAGGCCACCACCAGGGCCGCCGCGGGCGCGGCCCAGCGGAGGGTGGGGTTCGGCGCGATGGTCTGCGGCGCGGGCACGGGTGCGTACCGCCCGCGCGGCGGCGCGTGGTCCACCTCCTCCGCACTCCGCCCGATCATCGTCCGCCGGGCGTGCGCGGCCTCGGCGGGAGGCTCCATGGAGTCCATGGGCGTCACGGATTCCATGGGTTCCATGGGCGCCACGGCTTCTTCGGGCTCCTCGGGCGCAGCGATCTCTTCGGGCTCCTCGGGCTCCTCGGGCTTCTCGTGCTCTGTGGGCGGCATGGCTTCCGCGGGCTTCTCGGGCTCGGCGGGCTTCTCGGGTTCCTGGGACTCAGATGACCCCACGGCCTCTACGGACTCCTCGGGTGCCTCGGACTCCTCGGCCGCCTGGGGTGCCTCGGGCTCCGCGGACTTCTCGGGTTCCGCGGACTTCTCGGGTTCCGCGGACTTCTCGGGTTCCGCGAGCGCCACGGCCTCCTCGGACTCGGACCCGGGCTCCTCCAGCTCCACAGGCGCTACGGCCTCTACGGGTTCCGCGGGTTCCGCGGGTTCCGCGGGGTGCGCGGGTTCCGCGGGTTCCGCGGGTTCCGCGGGGTGCGTCGGCCGGACAGGCTCGGCCGGGCCGGTGGCCGGCTGCTGCGGCGCCGCGGCGCCGGGCTGCGCGCCGCCCGCCCGGGCGGCCTCGTCCGGTGCGTCCGCCTCGTCCGCACCCAGCCCCTCCGCGAAACGGTTCAGCAGCCGGGTCACGGCCGCGTCGACCGCCGTCCTGGGCAGTTCGGTCACCCGGCCGTCCGCCGTGGCCGTGCCGCCGAAGGCGAGAGTGGTGCCGCCGTCCGTAGCGGCCACGCGCAGGACCAGGGCGAACGTCACCGCCCCCGGACCGCGCGCCTCGGTCGCCTCGCCCTCGACGGCGTACGCACCGTCCTCGCGCGCCGTGACCCGGACGGAGCCCCGGTAGGTGATGCTGTGGCTCCCGACCCGGACCTTCAGCCGTCCGCTGCCGGGCTCGCCGCCCGCGTCCTGCTGAAGCCCGGGGACCGCGCGGGCGACCCGGGCGGGGTCGGCCAGCGTCGCCCTGAGCCGCTCGGCGGGAACCGGAACGAAGACCTCATGCTCCATGTCGTCGGAGCCTACCCAGGGGCCGCCCCGAATACCTCCCTCTCGGCCGGAGACACCTGCGCGTACCGGGGCGGTTCAGTACCGCGGATGGACCAGTGTCGAGGCCGGCAGCCCCCGGATCCGGGTCCGGTCCGCGGCCCGCGCGTCCGCCGCGAGCCCCGCCCGGGTCAGGGTGCGCGGCGGACGCTCGTCCCGGGCCAGGCCCAGGACCGGACGGACGTCGGCCCGCGCCAGGACGAAGCCCCAGTCGAGTGGCGCGCGGGTGGCGGGGGCGGACCGGCCCAGGTCCGCCCCGGAGCCGTCGTCGTGATCGGCCACGCGGTAGGGGGCGGTGCGCAGACCCGCGGCCCGCACGGTGGAGTCCACCGTCCAGAAGTCGCGCCGACGGCACGCGACCTGCCCGGCGTGCACCACCAGCCGGCCGCCGCTCGTCAGGACGCGCCGGGTCAGCCCGTAGAACTCCAGCGAGTACAGCTTCGTGCCGGCGGTGACGGCCGGGTCCGGCAGATCCGAGACGACGACGTCGTACGCCCCGCGCGGGGCCCGGCGCAGCCAGCGGAAGGGGTCGGCCGTCGTCACGTGCACGCGCGGGTCGCCGTACACGTGGTCGTTCAGCGCGGACAGCGCCGGGTCGGAGCGCGCCAACCGCACGACGCCCGCGTCGAGTTCGACGATGTCGACCCGGCGCACCCCGGGGTGGCGCAGCACCTCGCGGGCGGCGAGTCCGTCGCCGCCGCCGAGGATGAGGACGCGTGCGTGCGGGCCGTTCATCGCGGGGTGGACCAGGGCTTCGTGGTAGCGCCGCTCGCCACGGCCGCCGGCCCGCAGCCGGCCGTCGAGGAAGAGGGTGACGGGACGGCCGTGGACACCGCCGGTGAGCACCACCTCCTGCACCTCGGTCCGCACCGCCACCCGTACGTCGTCGCCGTACACCGCGCGCCGTGCCGCCTGTTCGAAGTCGCCGACGAGTACGGCGGCCGTGGCGAGGACACCGAGCACGGCGACGTTGGCGAGCAGCAGCACCCAGCGGGCGCGGCGGGTCAGGTCCCGGCGGAACAGCCCGAGGACGAGGGCGCCGCCGGCCAGCACGTTCACCGTGCCGGTGCACAGGACGCCGGTCAGCTGGCCCAGGACGGGCAGCAGCAGGAAGGGGAAGGCGAGGCCGCCGACCAGGGCGCCGACGTAGTCGGCCGCGAACAGGTCGGCCACCGCACCGCCGGCGTCCTGTCTGCGGATGCGCTGGATCAGCTCCATCAGCAGCGGCACCTCGGCACCGATCAGCAGGCCGATGACGAGGGAGAAGACGACCAGCAGGCAGCGCGGGCCGTCGACCCACAGACCGCCCCAGTCGCCGGTCCAGGCGAACACCGCGTACAGGACCATGGCGCTGCTGCCGCCGACGAGGGCGAGCGCCGCCTCGACCGCGCAGAAGCCGGCGGCCGCGTGCCGGCGCAGCCGTTTGGCGGCGAGGGAGCCGATGCCCATCGCGAAGACCATGACCGACAGCACGACCGAGGCCTGGGTGACCGAGTCGCCGATCAAGTACGAGGCCAGGGCGACGAGTTCGAGTTCGTACACCAACCCGCAGGCGGCGCAGACGAAGACGCCCGCGAGGACCAGGAACCGTCCGGTGCCCGGCCGGACCGGCAGCCGCGCGGGGCCGCCCCAGGACGGCGAGGTGCCGGGCGGGGCGGGGGCGCGCGACTCGATCACGACTGCGACGTTACGTGACGAACACGGCACGCCTCGTCACCCACACGTGTGGAAATACCCGCTGTTCGGGTGTCTTGTGTTTACCGGGGTCAGACCCCGGACCGGCTGAGCCGGCCGCACCGTCCCGCGGGGACCCGCTTCCCGACCCGGGTCCGGGTCGCCACCAGCTGGCCGTCCTGCGGGTAGGCGTGCCAGGTGCGCCAGTGCACATGGCCGTCGTGGCGCTGGGCGAGCATGGCCGTGAACGCGTGCGGACTGCCGGGGAAGACGCCCGCGAGGCTGTTCGGATGGTCGCAGACGAGGGCCAGCAGCTCCTGCGCGCGGCCCGCGAACGAGCCCGGCGAGAGGACCTCGACGCGTGCGGCGAACTCGTACTCCCAGTCGTCCACCCGCTTGGCGACGCCGAGCGGCAGGGGTGTGCTGCTGCCGGGAATGCAGGCCACCGTCTCCGAACAGCGGCCCTGCTCCTGCTCCACCAGCACCTGGTGGGACGCGCCGAGCAGTCTCAACTGGAGATTGGCGCCGTCCAGTTCGAGGTCGAGTGTGGCCAGGGCGGGGAGCGGCTCGCGCCCCAGGGCCCAGGCGAGGTCTGCCGCGCGCGTGTCGGTGTAGGAGGTGTTCAGGGTCGTGAGCATGGATCGGCTCCGCAAGCACGCAAAGAAAAAGGGGGTGTTGGTCCGGCGCACCCCGGTCGACTCCGGTCGACTCCGGTCGACGGCGGGAATTCGGCCCGGTCAGCCCAGTCGGGAGGGGTGTCCGCGCAAGACGTCCGAGGGGCTGCGATGGTGGTTTAGAGGGAATCATGAACTGTGCTGCCGCCACAGCGTTTTTACCCAACTTCGTGGGGTTTCCATCCCTCAGAGGGCCCGACAGCTCAACTGTTCAACCACGGCGTGCGCCGGAGCCCCACGGCGCACACCCGCGCGGTACGGGGCCCGAACGAATGTCCGGGCCCCGTCCGTCGGATACGGCTCCCCCTGCTGGAGCTCGGCTGCCCCGTGTCAGCCGCCTCCGCCGCATCCGCCCCCGCCGCCGCAGGACGACCCGCCCCCACACGAGTGACCGCCCCCGCACGAGTGACCGCCCGAATGGCCGCCCGAATGCCCACCGGAGTGGCCGCCGGAGTAGCCGTCCGAGGTCGAGCCGGGGACTCCCCCGCCGACCCACCAGCTGCTGTCGCTGCCGCTACCGCTGCCGCCGCGCCGACGGCTGACGCCGTACATCCGCGCCTTGCCGTTCCTGCGCGCCGAGGACGCGACGGCGCCCGCGAACAGGACCGCGGCGATCACCAGGATGATGCCGATGGCCATGGCGTCACCCTCCTTCCGGTTCCCCCGAAGCGGCCCCCCGTGGGCGCCTCGTTCCTTGCGTGGACTGGGAATGCCCGGCCGTCCGCACGGCCAAAGCAGAGTTGAGCAACTTCTGAGGGTGCCCACCGAAGGCGGGTTGAGGAACCCCGGAGCTTCGGCGCAGGATGACCGGCATGACCTCCAGCGCACGCCCCTTCCTCAACCGCCGGCTCGCCGAGTTCGGGACGACGATCTTCGCCGAGATGTCGGCGCTGGCCGTACGGACCGGGGCGATCAACCTGGGCCAGGGCTTCCCCGACACGGACGGACCCGAGGAGATCAGGGAGGCCGCGGTGCGCGCGCTGCGCGACGGCCTCGGCAACCAGTACCCGCCGGGCCCCGGCATCCCCGAGCTGCGCACCGCCGTCGCCGCGCACCAGCAGCGCCGCTACGGCCTGTCCTACGACCCCGACACCGAGGTCCTGGTCACGGCCGGCGCCACGGAGGCCATCGCCGCGGCCCTGCTCGCCCTGCTGGAGCCGGGCGACGAGGTGATCGCCCTGGAGCCCTACTACGACTCCTACGCGGCCTGCATCGCGATGGCGGGCGGCACCCGGGTGCCGGTCACCCTGCGCCCGCACGACGGCGCGTTCCGCCTGGACCTCGACGAACTGCGCGCCGCGGTCACCGACCGCACCCGTCTTCTGCTGGTCAACACCCCGCACAACCCGACCGGCACGGTCCTGACCCGCGAGGAGCTGACGGCGGTCGCGGAGCTGGCCGTGGAGCGCGACCTGCTGGTGGTCACCGACGAGGTGTACGAGCACCTCGTCTTCGACGGGGCCGAGCACCTGCCGCTCGCCGCCTTCCCCGGGATGCGCGAGCGCACGGTCACGATCGGCTCGGCCGGCAAGACCTTCTCCTTCACCGGCTGGAAGGTCGGCTGGGTCACCGCGCCGCCCGGCCTGGTCACGGCGGTGCGCTCGGCGAAGCAGTTCCTGACGTACGTGTCGGCCGGACCGTTCCAGTACGCGGTCGCCGAGGCGCTCGCCCTCCCGGACTCCTACTTCGAGTCCTTCCGCGAGGACCTGCGGGTCAAGCGCGACATCCTCGCGGCCGGCCTGAAGGAGGCGGGCTTCCAGGTCTACGACACCGCCGGCACCTACTTCGTCACCACCGACATCCGCCCGCTCGGCGAGAGCGACGGCTTCGCCTTCTGCCGCGCCCTGCCGGAGCGGGCCGGTGTGGTCGCCATCCCGAACGCGGTCTTCTACGACCACCGCGAGGCCGGCGCCCCCTTCGTCCGGTTCGCGTTCTGCAAGCGGACCGAGGTGCTGGAGGAGGCCGTGCGGCGCCTGAAGTCCCTGTCGGCCTGACGCCCTGCCGGCCCGACCGTCCGAGGCCCTGCCGGCCTGCCGGTCCGAGGCCGTGCGGGCGGCCGGGAGGAGCCGTGCGGGTCGGCCGGGAGGGGTCGTCCCGTGCGGTGGCCCGATCCACCCCGACGGCGGGCCGGTCCGTCTGCCAGGGTGTCGGCGGACCCGGCGGGAGCATGTCCGGACTCCGGCGTCACGCCGCCGCGCCGGGTGGTGGGCGAGCGCACCCGTCCGGCCGCGCCCTGCTCGCGCACCCCGGCGGCGCCCTTGCAAGGTGCGGGTGTGACTCACACCAGCGCCACCATGCTCCGCCTCGCGGTGCCGGAGCCCGAACGACGGGGCCGGGCCCGTCCGCGGCTGCCCCGTCCCCGGCTGCCCGACCCCCGGACGCTCCCGCCGCCGGGGGCCGCCACCGCCGTGGGCCTGTTCGTGGCCGCGCGGCTGGCCGGTGCCGCCGTGCTCGCCACGACCGCCTGGACCGGCGACAAGCAGCCGCTCGCCCTGCTCGGGCGGTCCTGGGACTCCCTGTGGTACCTGGGCATCGCCGCGCACGGCTACGGCCGCGTCCTGCGTCCGCAGCCGGGCGTCGTCCAGAGCGACCTGGCGTTCTTCCCGCTCTACCCGGCCCTCGTGCGCGGAGTGACGGCGCTCAGCCCGCTCGGCGGGGGCGGGGCGGGCCTGCTGGTGTCCTGGCTGGCGGCCGTGGCCGCGGCCTGCGGGATCTACCGGTGCGGCGCCCTGCTGCACGGCCGGGCCGTCGCCTGCACGCTGGTGCTGCTGTGGGGGCTGCTCCCGCACTCGGTCGTGCTGTCGATGGCGTACACGGAGCCGCTGCTCACGGCGTTCGCCGCCTGGTCGCTGTACGCGGTCCTCACCCACCGCTGGCTGTGGGCCGGCGCGCTGGCCGCGCTCGCCGGACTGTCCCGGCCCAACGGCTGCGCGGTGGCGGCGGCCGTCGTCGCGGCGGCCGTCTGCGAGGCCTGGCACGAGCGCCGCCGGCTCGGCCGGCTCTCCCCCGGGCTGTGGGCGGGCGCGGCACTCGCCCCGCTCGGCTGGAGCGCGTACCTCCTGTGGGTGGGCCGGCGCACCGGGGACCTGTTCGGCGGCTACTTCAGGGTGCAGGCGGGCTGGGGCTCCCGCTTCGACCTCGGCCACGACGCGCTCCGGTTCACCCGGATCCTCCTGCTGTACAAGGCCCGGTTCGTCTTCCCGATGTCGCTGGTGATCGTCGCGGCGGCGGTGCTCCTGTACGTCCTGCTGCTCCTGGACCGCCCCCCGCTGCCCCTGGTCGTCTACACCAGCGCCCTGATGGTGGTCGCCCTCGGCGGCGCGGGCTTCTTCGAGTGCAAGCCGCGCTTCCTGCTGCCCGCCTTCCCCCTGCTGCTGCCGCCCGCGCGGGCGCTGGTACGCACGGCGAGAGCCCGGCCCTGGCACGCGACCGCGGTGGTCGCCGCCCTGGCCGGGCTCTCGTTCGTCTACGGCGCGTACCTGGTAGCGATCGCGCACGCACCGCTGTAGGACCCGGGGACGGGCTGCCCCGCCCTGGGCCCCGGAGGCGGACTACTCCTCGCCTTCCTCGGGCTCCTCCGCGTCGTTGACTTCCTGCTCCAGGCCGAGCTGCTCCACGAGCCACTTGTCGAACTCGATGGCGGCCCGCACCCAGCTGACCGTCGACGACACGAAGTGCTCAAGGGCGACGCCGGTGCCGATCAGCATCTGGGCCTCGCCGATGAGGCGGACGGTGCCGTCGTCGTGCGTGTGCGTGTAGACCTTGGGCCACAGGGTGCGACGGTTCCAGTCGTCGATGGACTCCAGCAGCTGCGGCTTCTCGTCGATCTTGTGCGGACGGTCGTAGAAGGTCCGCACCGAGAACACCTGCTGGTCGGCCTCGCCACGGAACATGAAGTACGTGCGGAACTGCTCCCAGGGCGCCGCGAGGTCGCCCTCCTCGTCCACGACGTACTTCAGCTCCATCTGGTCGAGGAGCTGCTTCACGAGGTCCTGATCCGGGACGACGGGGCCCGCCGGTCCCTGCGGCTGCGGCTCGGGCTGGCCCCCGAAGTTCGGAATCGAGGACGGGTCGATGGTCACCGTGAATTTCCCTTCGTACGGATGCTGCCATCCTCTCCCATCCGGCACGGGGAGTGGCAACCCCGGCAAGGGCCTGTCGCGCGCCGGGGGTGTCATGATCTGGTCACCAACGGCAGGGGGTAGCTCGGATGCGCACGGTGTTGTGGGGCCTGTGGTGGCTGTGTCTGGTCTTCGTGGTCGTGATCGGCGGGTGGTTCGTCTGGCGGCTGGCCACCCTGGAGGGGAGCGACGAGCCCGCCGACACCATCAGCGCGGCCGACTGCGGCACGGCCATGGAGTTCGCGGGAGCCGCGATGCCCGCGGGCGCCCACGACGAGGACTGCCTCTCGCACACCTGGGGGGGCCAGTCGTACGACGGCACGTTCCGTATGCCGCGCCCGACGGTGGCCGGGTGGCTGGCCACGTCGTTCCCCGGCGGCGAGCGCCCGGCGATGTGCGACGCGGACCTGTGCGTGACGGTCTTCAAGGACCCGGGCGACGAGAGGACGACGGGCGCGTACGACGTGAGCGTCAGCGTGAGCTACGAGGGCGGTGCCGCCGGGGACACCGCCCTCGTCCAGTTCGACGCCTCCACGTACTGAGCGCCACCGCGTACCGGGCGGCACCGCGTCCGGCGCGGTGCCGCCCTTGCTTCACAGCGTCTTGCCGGTCGCCGGGCCCACGATGAGTCCGTCGCCGAAGGCATCCACCCGGACCGTGTCGCCGTCCTTGACCTCGCCGGACAGGATCTCCCTGGCCAGCCGGTCGCCGATGGCCGTCTGGACCAGCCTGCGCAGCGGCCGGGCGCCGTAGGCCGGGTCGTTGCCCTCGTCGGCGAGCCAGGCCAGGGCCTCGTCGGTGATCTCCAGGGTGAGCCGCCGCTCGGCCAGCCGTCTGGCGAGCCGGTCGATCTGGAGGCGGGCGATCCGGCCCAGCTCCTCCTTGGACAGGGCCGAGAAGACGACCAGGTCGTCGAGCCGGTTGAGGAACTCCGGCTTGAAGGACGCCCGGACCACCTCCAGCACCTGCTGCTTCTTCTCCGCCTCGCCCACCGTCGGATCCACCAGGAACTGACTGCCCAGGTTCGAGGTGAGCACCAGGATGACGTTGCGGAAGTCGACCGTGCGGCCCTGGCCGTCGGTCAGCCGGCCGTCGTCCAGCACCTGGAGCAGGACGTCGAAGACCTCGGGGTGCGCCTTCTCCACCTCGTCCAGCAGGACGACGCTGTACGGGCGGCGGCGGACCGCCTCGGTGAGCTGGCCGCCCTCCTCGTAGCCGACGTAGCCGGGCGGGGCGCCGACCAGCCGGGCCACGCTGTGCTTCTCGCCGTACTCCGACATGTCGATGCGGATCATCGCCCGCTCGTCGTCGAAGAGGAAGTCCGCGAGCGCCTTGGCCAGTTCGGTCTTGCCGACGCCGGTCGGGCCGAGGAAGAGGAAGGAGCCGGTGGGCCGGTCCGGGTCGGAGATGCCCGCGCGGCTGCGCCGCACCGCGTCGGAGACGGCCCGTACGGCCTCGGACTGGCCGATGAGCCGCTTGCCGAGCTCGTCCTCCATGCGCAGCAGCTTCTGCGTCTCGCCCTCCAGCAGGCGGCCCGCCGGGATCCCGGTCCAGGAGGCGACGACGTCCGCGATGTCGTCGGAGCCGACCTCCTCCTTGACCATGGTGTCCCGGGAGGCCTCCTCCTCGGCCTCGGTCGCGGCCTCCAGGTCGCGTTCCAGGGACGGGATCTCGCCGTACAGCAGCTTGGAGGCGGTGTCGAAGTCACCGTCGCGCTGGGCCCGTTCGGCCTGGCCGCGCAGGCCGTCGAGCTTCTCCTTCAGCTCACCGACCCGGTTGAGGGACTGCTTCTCCTTCTCCCAGCGGGCGGTGAGACCGCGCAGCTCCTCCTCCTTGTCGGCGAGGTCGCGGCGCAGCTTCTCCAGCCGCTCCCGGCTCGCGGCGTCGGTCTCCTTGCCGATCGCCAGCTCCTCCATCTTCAGCCGGTCCACGACCCGCTGGAGCTCGTCGATCTCGACCGGGGAGGAGTCGATCTCCATGCGCAGCCGGGAGGCCGCCTCGTCGACGAGGTCGATGGCCTTGTCGGGCAGGAAGCGGGAGGTGATGTACCGGTCGGACAGGGTGGCCGCCGCGACCAGCGCGCTGTCGGCGATCTGGACCTTGTGGTGGGCCTCGTAGCGTCCCTTGAGCCCGCGCAGGATGGCGATGGTGTCCTCGACGGTCGGCTCGGCGACCAGCACCTGCTGGAACCGCCGCTCCAGGGCCGGGTCCTTCTCGATCCGCTCCCGGTACTCGTCCAGCGTGGTGGCGCCCACCATGCGCAGCTCACCGCGCGCGAGCATGGGCTTGAGCATGTTGCCCGCGTCCATGGCGGAGTCGCCGCCGGCGCCCGCGCCCACGACGGTGTGCAGCTCGTCGATGAAGGTGATGATCTGGCCGTCCGAGTTCTTGATCTCGGCGAGGACGGTCTTCAGCCGCTCCTCGAACTCGCCCCGGTACTTCGCTCCGGCCACCATGGCGCCGAGGTCCAGCGCGACCAGCCGCTTGTTCTTCAGGGACTCGGGCACGTCCCCCTTGACGATCCGCTGCGCGAGGCCCTCCACGACGGCGGTCTTGCCGACGCCGGGCTCGCCGATGAGCACCGGGTTGTTCTTGGTGCGGCGGGACAGCACCTGCACGACCCGCCGGATCTCGTGGTCCCGTCCGATGACGGGGTCGAGCCTGCCCTCCCGCGCGGCCGCGGTGAAGTCGGTGCCGAACTTCTCCAGCGCCTTGTACTGCCCCTCGGGGTCCGCGGTGGTCACCCGGCGTCCGCCCCTCGACTTGCGGAAGGCTTCCTGGAGCTGCTCCGCCCCGGCTCCGCGCCGGGAGAGCACCTCGCCGGCGGCGCCTCCCTTGGCGGCGGTGCCGATCAGCAGGTGTTCGGTGGAGACGTAGTCGTCGCCGAGGTCCTGGGCGCGCCGCTGGGCGTCGGCGAGGACGGCGAGCAGTTCACGGTTGGGCTGCGGGGGCGCGACGGTGGAGCCGGTCACGCTGGGCAGCTGGGCCAGCACCCGTTCGGCGTCGGCGCGCACGGCGGCCTGGTCCGCGCCCACGGCGGCCAGCAGGTCGATGATGTTCTCGTTGTCCTGCCCCGCGAGCAGCGCGAGCAGGAGATGGGCGGGGGTGAGGTCCGGATGGCCCTCGGACACGGCCCGGCTGCCGGCCGCGTTGATCGCGTCCCGACTCCTGTTGGTCAGCTCGGCGTCCACGTTCGCGTTCTCCTCCCAGCGTCGGCGTACTGCCCACGTCTCCCGGTCCTGACTCAACCAACGTACACAAAGTTGAGTCTATTCCGCTCAAGAAGAGCCCGGGAGGTCGCGGGGGACTAAATTCCCGGGCATGGCCGCATATCCGCAGAACCCGGGCAGCCCGGACCAGCCGTATCTCGCCTTCTGGCGGGAACGGCACCTGTGCACCCTGACGACGACACGCCAGGACGGCACACCGCACGTCGTACCCGTCGGAGTGACATACGACCCCGAGGCGCGATTGGCTCGGGTGATCACGAACAAGGCGAGCGCGAAGGTGGCGCACGTGAACGCCGCGGGGGCGGCGGGCGCGCCCGTCGCGGTGTGCCAGGTCGACGGCCGCCGCTGGGCCACGCTGGAGGGCCGGGCCTTCGTACGCACCGATCCGGAGCGGATCGCGGAGGCGGAGCGGCGCTACGCCGAGCGCTACGAGCGGGTGCCCGCACCCAACCCGTCCCGCGTCGTGATCGAGATCGAGCTGACCCGGGCGATGGGGCGGGGCTGAGGAGGCGGGGCGAGCTCCGGGGGAACAGCGGCGGACGATCCTTTTCGGTCACCCCTGGAACGCGTCTATTCCCGGAAATATCCCGTAAAACTGCAGCGGGGTCACCGTGTTCAGGTCACGGTGACGCCGCTGCGGGGGGAAGTACCTGCGCGATCTTTTACGACGGGGGAATCGCGTCAGGCACTGCGGGGGGTGGCCGAGATGGTCCTGATGTCAGGAACGTCCGGCTCCGCAAGCCGGTGGTCCCGCCGATCCAGGTTCACAAAGATCATTCCGTACCGGATGGCACACCGCACGGGCTGCGGCGCGCCGCGAGGCCGTCGCAGGCACCGGTACGCCCGCACGTCCTCGTCCTCGTCCCGCGTGACGACGACCGGCTCACCGAAGACGGTCACCATCAGCGAGTCGCCGCTGTGGGGGATGGCGGTGACCAGGTCGATGAAGTGCCAGCCGGAGCGGTAGGCGGTGGCCATCTCACGTCGGAAGGAGCGGTCGTCGGGTGGGGTGGTCACGTCAACTCCACACGGTGTCATTCGGTGTGACGACGGTGTCGCCGTCGCCGGCCGCGGCGTTGGCACCCGGCACTGACCAGACGGTGTCCGCCCGAGCGTCACCCTTCGCACCAGAGAGGCCACTCAGCGTTCCGAAGGCCACAACGGCGGAGAAGGCGGCGACAAGCACCGAGCGAAGCATTCTCTTACGCATAGTCGGCTTCGTCCTCACTTGAAGGTCCCCTCTTCCCCCGTCGAGTAAGACGATGGCTCATTCGGGCACGTCATGGCCACAGAATCAATGCATCATGTTCCTGCATGTTCAGGGTCCTGGGGGGTGGAGATTTGGCAACGAATCGGACTAACGAGACACATCCTCACGCCTTGACGGAATTGTGCGAGGAGGGCGGGCGTCTCTACGCGAACGCGCTGCGCACGGGGCGAATCGCCCGCGCCGAGGTGGAGGCCGCTCCGTGCCTGATGGAGTTCGCCCTGCTGCACCCCGACCCGGACGAAACGAACTGGCTGCTCCCGGTTCCCCCCTCGGTCGTCCTGGCCCAGCGCCTCAACGCCATAGAGCGCGAGATCAGTGAGCGGCGGCGGCTGTCCACCGACCTGGCCGGGGCCTTCGAGCCGTTCATGGCCCTGAGCGCCCAGGTGACGGCGGCCACGGACTCCGTCCGGGTGCTGGAGGGGCTCGACCGGATCAACGCGGCACTCGACCTGGCCACCGCCCAGTGCCAGCACGAGGTGCTCACGGTCCAGCCGAGCGCCCGCCACCCGGAACGCAGACTCATCGAGGGACTGGAGCGCGACCGGCCGCTGATCGAACGCGGGGTGCGCATCCGCACCCTGTACCAGCACACCGCGCGCTACAGCCCCGAAAGACTCGCCTATGTCGACCAGTTCGCCGACGGGAAGGCGGAGTACCGCACCATCGACGAACTCGTCGAGCGGCTGATCATCTGCGACGAGACCGTGGCCTTCATCCCGGTCCGCGAGGACCGCCAGGTCGCCCTGGAACTGCGCCACCCCGGGCTGGTCAGCTACCTGGTCAAGGTGTTCGAGTTCATGTGGAACCGCGCGGTGCCGCTGAGCGCCGGCGCCCCCTACGAGACCGCCCCCGACGGCATCACCGACATCCAGCACTCCATCGCCAAACTCCTGGTGGAGGGACACGTGGACGAGGCCATCGCGCGCCGGCTGGGCATGAACGTACGCACCTGCCGGGCCCACATAGCCAAACTGGCCACCGCCCTGGGCAGCGGCAGCCGCGCCCAACTCGGCTATCTGATAGCCCAGTCGGGAATTCTCAACCAGGACCACCCCGTCCCGGCCGAAGACGGCAGCACGTGACCCGAGCGCCCTCGCCCGGCCCCCTCACAGGGCGGTCGGCGACCCCTGGTCGGGCAGGACGACCTGCGGCACACCGGGGGTCGGCGCGGAGCCGACCAGGCCGACCTGGGCGATCCTGACCCCCAGTTGGGTGCGGCTCGCCGCGCCCAGCGTCTCCGAGAGCCGCGCGATGTGCGCACGGCAGGTGCGGACGCTGATGCCGAGGCGCTCCGCGATCACCGCGTCCTGATGCCCCTCCGCGAGCAGCGCCGCGATGGACTGCTCGCGGTGCGAGATGCCTTCGATGCCGGTGTCGGGCAGCGGGGCGGTGAGCGGGATCGCCAGGCGCCAGAAGCGTTCGAAGACCGTGGCGAAGTAGCCGACCAGGGCCGGGTGCCTGAGTTCCAGGGCCATCGTGTGATCGGCGTTGGCGGGGATGAAGGCGACCGTGCGGTCGAACAGGATGAGCCGGTCGACGACCTCGTCGAGGGTGCGCGCCTCGACCGTGTCGCCCATCAGCTCCAGGTAGTTGAGCAGACCCTGCCCGTGCCGGGCCACGTGGTTGTACAGGTCCCGCATGCGCACCCCGCGCCCGCGCAGCGTCAGCGCCCGGTGCAGCCCCTCGGACAGCTCGGCCTCGCGGCGGATGCCGCCCGGCTGGACCGTCAGCACCTCCGTCGTGCAGGCCTCGGTCGCCTCGTCCATCGCCGTCTGGATCCGGGACAGGCCCTCCAGGACCCGGATCGAGCTGCCCTCGGTGCCGGAGGACGGCAGCCGGCCGCCCAGGCCCGCGTACCACTCGACGGCCGCGACCGCCGCGCCCACCCGGTGCCGGCTCGCGCTGACCTCGTCGTGCACCGCGCGCAGCAGCCGGGTCATGACCTCCTGCGGTGCGGTCGGCACCAGCCAGTCCATGTCGTCGGGATCCGGGTGCAGCAGGGCCAGTTCCAGCAGACAGGGCACCGGGTCGGCGTCACGACGGCGCACCCGTCCGCGCCGTACGGCCCGGGAATACACCCGATCCCCGGCCTCGCACAGTCGGTCGGCACCGTGTGGATGCTGCTCCGTCCCGTGCCCGGCCATCGCCCGTCCCACCCCCGGTTCCAGCCTCTTCCGCAGGCGCCACTATGCGCGGACCCTACCTGCTCCGCAACACGGCTTCCCTCGGCCCGACCGTGGGAAACAGCTGGTTCGTCCTGCTTTCCGCCCACCGCCGACCATCGCATCGCCACAAGCTGACGGTGGTGTTCCGTACCCGGCCGGTACTCGGTGGAATCCACTCCCCCGGGTGACTGCCGTCCATGCGTTCCCGTCGTGTCCGCCCTCTCCCCTTTCGGCCCCGACGGCCCGACACTTCACCTATGCCGAAAGGGCGCCTGCCGAGGGCACTCACGTGGACGACGCTGGCCGCGGCGCTGACGCTGCCTGTCGCGGGCTGCGACGCGGGGGGCGGGAGTCCGGCGGGTCCGTCGCCCTCCGCGGCCGCACAACGGCCTTCCAGGGCTTACAAAGATGGACACCTCACGTTCACCTTGCTGTCCCTGCGCTGTGGCCTTACGGCTGTCTCGGGATCGCATAGTGAGGCGCAACCCGACGGCCAGTTCTGTGCGATCCGGCTGCGGGTGGAGAACAAGGACCCCGAGTTCCACACGTACGTGGTCGCGCGGCAGCGCCTGGAGGGCGTCGCCGGCCGGCGCGGCCGGGCGGACACCTTCGCGATGGCGGTACGGCGTCAGCACGACCAGGTCGAGATCGGCGGCCACGATCTCGTCGAGGTCGAGATCTGGTACGACGTGCCGCGCGACGCGAAGGTCACGGGCGTGCGCGTCTCGGGCGACCGCGACCGGGCCGGCTTCATGGACAGCCGTCCGGTGGAGCACGCCCCGGAGGGCGTGCTCATCCCGATGAAGCCACTCGTGGGCTGGTGAGGCGTCCTGGGACCGGTGAGGCCTCCAGGGGCCGCTGAGGCGCTCGCGGGCCGCCGAGACGGGCTCGTGAGCCGTTCGCGGGCCGGTGCGGCGCCAGGGCCTACTTGAGCCCGATCGCGGAGCAGGCCGCCTTGTAGTCGGCCGTGCAGATGTCGGACACCTTGTAGATGCCGTCCGCGACGACGGTGTCCTTGATGTTGTCCTTGGTCAGCGCGACCACGCTCACCAGCAGCGAGGGGATGTTCTTGTTCGTGGGGCTGTCGACCTTGTCACGGGTCAGGGCGTCGAACTGGATGTCGTGACCCTGGATCCGGGCGACGGCCATCTGCGCGGCGGCCTCGGCCTCCTCCGGGTACGACTTGTAGATGCTCATGTACTGCTGGCCGGCGACGATCCGCTGAACACCCGCCAGCTCCGCGTCCTGGCCGGTGATCGGCGGCATGGTGGTGACGCCCGCCGCCTTGAAGGCCTTGATGACACCGCCGGCCATACCGTCGTTGGCCGCGTAGACGCCTGCGATGTTGCTCTTGCCTATCCGCTCGATCGCCTTGGTCATCTTGGCCTGGGCCACGTCGGGGTTCCAGTCCTTGGTGTCCCAGGTGTCGGCGATGACCACCTTGCCGTCGAGCTCGGCGAGCGCGCCCGCCTTGAACTGCTTGGCGTTCGGGTCGGTGGGCGAGCCGTTGACCATGACGATCTTGCCGGAGGAGTTGTCCACCTGCTCGGCCAGGGTGCGGCCCTGCACCTCGCCGACGAGCTCGTTGTCGAAGGAGATGTACGCGTCGATCGGGCCCTCGGACAGGCGGTCGTAGGCGATGACCGGGATGCCCGCGTCCTTGGCCTTCTTCACCATGCCCGCGATGGCGTGCGAGTCGACGGCGTCCAGCAGGATGATGTCGACCTTGTCGTCGATCATCTTCTGCATCTGGGTGGCCTGCACGTCCGCGTCGGAGGCGGCGTTGGCGTAGGCGGTCCGGCCCTGGCCGTTGGTCAGGGAGGCGACCTTCGCCTTGATGATCGGGTAGTCGAAGTCCGCGTAACGCGTGTTCGTCTTCTCCGGCATCAGGATGCCCACCGTGACGTCGTTGCCCTTCGTCGGGCTCGCTTCGGCAGCGTCCCCCGATGCGTTGAGCATGCCGCAGCCTGCCAGCGAGAGGGTCATAGTGGACGCGGCCACGGATAGGGCGATACGACGCATTCGGGGGCTCACTTCAAGTGCGATCCGGACATGGGTACGACATGGTGACCCAGGTGTCTGAAAAGACAACGCGTCCGCAATGGTCGGCGTCAAGCCGAAGCACTTAACGAGATAGCAACATCATGCTCCGCTTCGCTCACAGTCGGTCGCGAAGGCCCTGCCGATTCTTCACCAAACGGTCTTTTATGGTCCCTTCACTCAATGGAAGTTCACGGAAAAGTAAAGTTTCACACAACCCGTCGCCGCTCCGTCAATCCATGATCACGAAGGGTCCCGGCATCCGCCCGGACCCCGCCGCCGGACGCACGCGAAGGGGCCCGGGAGATCTCCCGGGCCCCTTCACACACGTGCCGTCGCGTCGTACCGCCGCGTCGCGGCCGTCAGTCCGAGGACCCCTGCCGCTTCGGCCGCCAGACCACCAGCGCGCTGGTCTGCTGGACCTCCTGGTACGGGACCAGGTCCCGCCGGTAGGAGGCGTGCACCGCGGCCTCGCGCTGTCGCATCGCGGCCGCCGCGCCCTCCAGCGCCGCCTCCATCTCCGCGACGCGGGACTGGAGCGCCGCGACCTGGTTCTCCAGTTCGATGATCCGCTTGATGCCGGCCAGGTTGATGCCCTCGTCCTGCGACAACTGCTGGACGGTGCGCAGCAGTTCGATGTCGCGGGCCGAGTAGCGCCGACCCCGTCCGGCGGTGCGGTCGGGGGAGACCAGACCCAGGCGGTCGTACTGACGCAGCGTCTGCGGATGCAGACCGGAGAGCTGGGCCGCCACCGAGATGACGTAGACCGGGGTCTCCTCGTTCAGTTCGTACGGGTTACGCCGACGGCCGTCCATCACGCTCAAGCTCCCTTCGCGGCCTCGAACAGCTCCGCCCGCGGGTCCTCCCCCGCGGTCGCCTCGCGATACGCCTCCAGTGCGTCACGAGCATTCCCCGACAGGTCCTTCGGAACACTCACCTCGACGGTGACCAGCAGGTCGCCGCGGGTGCCGTCCTTGCGGACCGCGCCCCTGCCACGGGCGCGCATGGTGCGGCCGTTGGGGGTGCCCGGGGGCAGCTTCAGCGTCACCGGCGGGCCGCCGAGGGTCGGAACCCGCACCTCGCCGCCGAGCGCCGCCTCCGTGAACGTCACCGGGACGGTGACGGTGAGGTTGTCGTCCTTGCGTCCGAACACCGGGTGCGCGTCGACGTGCACGACGACATACAGGTCGCCCGCAGGTCCGCCCCGCTCGCCGGGCGCGCCCTTGCCGCGCAGCCGGATCCGCTGCCCGTCGGTGACACCCGCCGGGATGCGGACCTGCATGGTGCGCGAGGACTTGGCACGGCCGCTGCCCTTGCACTCCATGCAGGGGTGCTCGGCGATCAGGCCGCGGCCCTTGCAGTCCGGGCAGGGGTCCGTCAGCGAGAAGCCGCCGCCGGAGCCCCGCGCCACCTGTCCGGTGCCTACGCAGGTCGGGCACACCCGCGGGGTGCCGTTCTTGTCGCCGGTGCCGGAACAGGCCTTGCAGGCCTGCTGCGAGGTCATCCGCAACGGGACCGTCGCGCCCTCGATCGCCTCGGTGAAGCTGAGGGTGACCTCGGTGTCGATGTCCTGGCCGCGCCGGGGCTGGGCGCGCGTGCCGGTGCCCGCGCCGCCCCGGTTGAACAGGCCCCCGAAGACGTCGCCGATGCCGCCGCCGAAGCCGCCGGCACCGCCGCCGCCCTGGGGGCCGCCGCCGAAGAGGTCGCCCAGGTCGAAGTTGAAGTTGCCGCCGCCCGCGCCCGGTCCCGGGCGGAACCCGCCGGCACCGAAGAGGGCGCGGGCCTCGTCGTACTCCTTGCGCTTCTTGGGGTCGCCGAGGACGTCGTTCGCCTCGGAGATCTCCTTGAACCGCTCCTCGGCCTTGTCGTTGCCCTTGTTGGCGTCCGGGTGGAACTCGCGGGCGAGCTTCCGGTACGCCTTCTTGATCTCGGCCTCGGTCGCGTCCTTGGGGACGCCGAGGACCTTGTAGTAGTCCTTCTCGATGAAGTCCTTGGTGCTCATCCCCGACGCCCCTCCTTCCGCTTCCGTGTCTGAGCGTCAGCCCTCGTCCGGGCCACCGCTCTCCTTGTCGTCACCCGTCTCGGCCGAGTCCTCGGCCTTGACCGTGTGCGCCCCCGGCTGGGGCTCGGCCACCGCCACCCGCGCGGGGCGGATGGTGCGCTCGCCGAACCGATACCCGGGCTGGAGAATCGCCACGCACGTCGTCTCGGTGACGTCCGGCGCGTAGCTGTGCATCAGGGCCTCGTGGATCGTCGGGTCGAAGGGCTCGCCCTCCTTGCCGAACTGCTGCAGGCCCATCTTCGCCGCGACGGTCTCCAGCGACTCCGCGACGGACTTGAACCCGCCGACCAGCTCGCCGTGATCGCGCGCGCGACCGATGTCGTCGAGCACGGGCAGGAGCTCGGTCAGGAGGTTCGCGATGGCGATCTCCCGGACCGCGATCCGGTCCCGCTCAACTCGGCGACGGTAGTTCTGGTACTCGGCCTGGAGCCGCTGGAGGTCCGCGGTGCGCTCACCGAGCGCGGTACGCACCTGGTCCAGCTGGGCCACCAGGGCCGCGGTCCGGTTCGCGTCCCCGGCCGGGGCCGCAGCCTCCTCCGCGGAGGGAGCGGCGGCCTTCGGCTCGGCGTCGTCAGAGGTGGCGCCGGAGGGGACGTCGGGCTTCTCCTCGAAGCCCGGGGTCTCCTCCGTCACGCGACACCGTCCCGGCGCTCGTCGTCGACGATCTCGGCGTCCACGACGTCGTCGTCGGCGCGGGGGGCCTCACCGGCGGACGCGCCACCGGCGGCCTGCGAGGCCTGGGCGTCGGCGTACATCGCCTGGCCCAGCTTCTGCGAGACGGCGGCGACCTTCTCCGTGGCGGTGCGGATCTGGGCGGAGTCCTCGCCCTTGAGCGCGGCCTTGAGCTCCTCGACGGAGGCCTCGACCTCGGTCTTGATCTCGCCCGGGACCTTGTCCTCGTTGTCCTTGAGGAACTTCTCGGTCTGGTAGACGAGCTGCTCGCCCTGGTTGCGGGCCTCGGCCGCCTCGCGGCGGGCGTGGTCCTCCTCCGCGTACTTCTCGGCCTCCTGGCGCATGCGGTCGACCTCGTCCTTCGGCAGCGAGGAGCCGCCGGTGACGGTCATCTTCTGCTCCTTGCCGGTGCCGAGGTCCTTGGCCGTGACGTGCATGATGCCGTTGGCGTCGATGTCGAAGGCGACCTCGATCTGCGGCACGCTGCGCGGGGCCGGCGGAAGACCGGTCAGCTCGAACATGCCGAGCTTCTTGTTGTACGCCGCGATCTCGCGCTCGCCCTGGTAGACCTGGATCTGCACGGACGGCTGGTTGTCCTCGGCGGTGGTGAAGATCTCGGACCGCTTGGTCGGGATCGTCGTGTTCCGCTCGATGAGCTTGGTCATGATGCCGCCCTTGGTCTCGATACCGAGGGACAGCGGGGTCACGTCGAGGAGCAGGACGTCCTTGACCTCACCCTTGAGGACACCGGCCTGGAGGGCGGCGCCGATGGCGACGACCTCGTCCGGGTTCACACCCTTGTTGGCCTCGTTGCCGCCGGTCAGCTCCTTGACGAGCTCGGCGACGGCGGGCATACGGGTCGAGCCGCCGACGAGGACGACGTGGTCGATCTCGGACAGCTGGATGCCGGCGTCCTTGATGACGTTGTGGAACGGCGTCTTGCAGCGCTCCAGCAGGTCGGCGGTCAGCTGCTGGAACTGGGCGCGCGTGAGCTTCTCGTCCAGGTGCAGCGGGCCCTCGGCGGAGGCCGTGATGTAGGGCAGGTTGATCGAGGTCTCGGTGGACGAGGACAGCTCGATCTTGGCCTTCTCGGCAGCCTCGCGCAGACGCTGGAGGGCCATCTTGTCCTTGGCGAGGTCCACGCCGTGACCGGAGCGGAACTGCTGCACCAGGTAGTCGACGACGCGCTGGTCCCAGTCGTCACCACCGAGGTGGTTGTCACCGTTGGTGGCCTTCACCTCGACGACGCCGTCGCCGATCTCCAGGAGGGACACGTCGAAGGTGCCGCCACCGAGGTCGAAGACGAGGATCGTCTGGTCGTCCTTGTCGAGGCCGTAGGCGAGCGCGGCCGCGGTGGGCTCGTTGACGATACGAAGGACGTTGAGACCGGCGATCTCACCGGCTTCCTTCGTCGCCTGGCGCTCGGAGTCGTTGAAGTACGCCGGGACGGTGATGACCGCGTCGGCCACCTTCTCGCCCAGGTACGCCTCGGCGTCGCGCTTCAGCTTCTGCAGGATGAACGCGCTCATCTGCTGCGGGTTGAAGTGCTTCCCGTCGAGCTCGATCTTCCAGTCGGTGCCCATGTGGCGCTTCACCGAGCGGATGGTCCGGTCCACGTTCGTGACCGCCTGGCGCTTGGCGACCTCGCCGACCAGCACCTCACCGTTCTTCGCGAAGGCGACGACGGACGGCGTGGTCCTGGCACCCTCGGCGTTGGTGATGACGGTGGGCTCGCCGCCCTCCAGAACGCTGACGACGGAGTTAGTCGTGCCCAGGTCGATGCCGACCGCACGTGCCATGGTGATTTCCTCCAGCTGACTTGAGTGGAACGGACTCAAGTGTGCACGACCACCACCCCGCGGTCAACAGAGCTGAGCCCCAGCGACTCAACTCTTATCCGTTCCTTACACGCAACTGCGCTCTGACCTGCGTAGATGCGGGCCGTCTCGAACCGTTCACCGGAAATCGAAGTACCCCCCATACGGCGATCAGCACCACCACCGCCACCCAGAGCGCGGCCCCCGGGCCGATCCACCCGGTGTGCATCAGCACCCCGACGAGCACCGCGGGGAACGCCGCGGCGCCGAGCACCACGGTCGCCCCCTGCGGGGTGAACCCGAGCCGGCGCAGCCGGTGGCCGAGATGGTCGGGCCCGCGGCGCAGCAGCGGGCGCCCGGCGATCCGCCGGGCCGCGACCACGAGGACGGCGTCGGCGCCGGCGACCGCGGTGAGCGCGAACAGCACGCCCACGCTGGAGCCGAACCCGTACCCGGCGCGGACCTGCACGGCGCCCGCGGCGAGCACGAAACCGGTGAACAGCGACCCGCAGGCGCCGAGGCCGACCCGCGCGGGATGCCAGTTGTGCATGAGGAAGCCGGTCAGGGCGGCGGCCAGCACACTGAGCAGCGCCGCGAGCCCGTCCATGACCTCGGCGGCGGCGCAGGCGCCCGCCCCGAAGGCGGTGACGACCCCGACGGTGCCCACGAGCCCGTCGGCGTGGTCGAGCCCCTTGAAGGCGGCAGTCACGCACACGATCCAGGCCACGGCCGACAGCCCGGCGGTCGCACCCGTCTCCGCGTACGGCACGACACAGGCCGCCGCCACGGCCGTACCGACGACGAGGAACCGCGTCTTCAGCCGCCACACGTCGGCGGCCAGCCCGAGTACGGCGACCGCGGCGCCCGCGCCGAGCAGCTGCCCGATCCCGGCACCGAGCGGTGCGACCCCCGTCCAGTCGCCCAGCGCCGCTACGGCACAGGTGGCCACCGTCACCGCCACTCCCCCGGACAGCGGCAACGGCCGCTGCCGCCGTCGGTCGACCATTCCGAGCCGGCGAGCGGGCACCCGGAACAGCGCCGCGAGGACGGCGGCGAGGAGGAGAGCGGCGGTGGCGGCGGTGATCCCGTAGAGCACGGATATAAGTTAGAGGTAAATGTATCAATTTGGTACGAATAACACGATCAGATCATGACCGCTCCCGACCGCCCCGGACCGCTCCCGACCGGCCTCGCGACCCGGATCATGAGGCAAGCCTCAGCGACACAGATCACCGAGCGGCTGACTACAGTGCGGCGGAGGATGCGGGTAGTCTCAGACGGACTGCATAAGTTACCGCTTAGTAATCTCGATCGAGAATCCCTCGCAGGCCCGAGGAGCCCCGAAATGCAACTCGCCGCGATCATCGTGTCGCTGGTCCTGACCGTGGTCGGCGTGGCGCTGCTCGCACGCGCCGTCGGCCAGTTCGTCCGGTACTTCAAGCTGGGACAGCCCGTGCCCGCCGGAAGCCGGACCGACAACCCCTACCAGCGCAGCGTGACGCTGGTCCGGGAGTTCCTCGGCCACACCCGGATGAACCGGTGGGGCATCGTGGGCTTCGCCCACTGGTTCGTGGCCGTCGGCTTCCTGACGCTGCCGCCGACCCTGGCGCAGGCCTTCGGGCAGCTCTTCCAGGCCGACTGGACGCTGCCCGTCATCGGCGACTTCCTGCCGTTCGAGATGTACACCGAGTTCATCGGTGTGATGACCATCCTGGGCATCGTCGTCCTGATGGCGATCCGGCTGCTGAACCTGCCCTCGCGGCCGGGCCGCAAGTCCCGCTTCACGGGCTCCAAGTCCGGCCAGGCGTACTTCGTCGAGTACGTCATCCTCACCATCGGCCTGGCCATCTACACCCTGCGCGGCCTCGAGGGCGCCATCCACCACGTCGACGGCTACGAGGCCGGCTACTTCGCCTCGTACCCGCTGGTGCTGGCCTTCAAGGGCCTGAGCGTCGGCACCCTCCAGAACCTGGTCTACCTGGTCGCCATGATCAAGATCAGCGTCTCGTTCATCTGGATGATCGTGGTGTCGCTGAACACCAACATGGGCGTCGCCTGGCACCGCTTCCTGGCCTTCCCGAACATCTGGTTCAAGCGGGAGGCGACCGGCGGCACGGCCCTCGGCGGCCTCCAGCCGATGACCAGCGGCGGCAAGCCGATCGACTTCACCGACCCCGGTGACGACGACGTCTTCGGCGTCTCCCAGGTCGAGCAGTTCTCCTGGAAGGGCCTGCTCGACTTCTCCACCTGCACCGAGTGCGGACGCTGCCAGTCGCAGTGCCCCGCCTGGAACACCGGCAAGCCGCTCTCCCCGAAGCTGCTGATCATGTCGCTGCGCGACCACGCGCACGCCAAGGCCCCCTACCTGCTGGCCGGCGGCGGCAAGACGATGGAGGGCGAGGAGAAGGCGTCCGAGGAGCAGCTGGCGGGCGTGCCCGCGGCGGCCCTCGCCGAGGCCGAGCGCCCGCTCATCGGCACCGCCGAGGAGAACGGCGTCATCGACCCGGACGTCCTGTGGTCCTGCACCACCTGCGGCGCCTGCGTCGAGCAGTGCCCGGTGGACATCGAGCACGTCGACCACATCGTCGACATGCGCCGCTACCAGGTCATGATCGAGTCCAGCTTCCCCTCCGAGGCGGGCACGATGCTCAAGAACCTGGAGAAGAAGGGCAACCCCTGGGGCCTGGCCAAGAAGCAGCGCCTGGAGTGGACGAAGGAACTCGACTTCGAGGTGCCGGTCGTCGGCCGCGACATCGAGGACCTCACCGAGGTCGAGTACCTGTACTGGGTCGGCTGCGCGGGCGCGCTGGAGGACCGGGCCAAGAAGACCACGAAGGCGTTCGCCGAGCTCCTCAACATCGCGGGCGTCAAGTTCGCGATCATGGGCGGCGACGAGAAGTGCACCGGTGACTCCGCCCGCCGCCTCGGCAACGAGCCCCTCTTCCAGGAGCTCGGCATGGAGAACGTCGCCGCGCTGAACATGGCGTTCGGCGAGGACGACGAGGACGAGTCGACGAAGAAGCCCAAGTCGGCCAAGAAGATCGTCGCGACCTGCCCGCACTGCCTCAACACCATCGGCAACGAGTACCCGCAGCTCGGCGGCGACTACGAGGTCATCCACCACACCCAGCTGCTCCAGCACCTGGTGGACGAGGGCAAGCTGGTCCCGGTCACCCCGGTCGAGGGCATCATCACCTACCACGACCCCTGCTACCTGGGCCGCCACAACAAGATCTACACGCCGCCGCGCGAGATCATGACCGCCGTCCCGGGCCTGCGCCAGCAGGAGATGCACCGCCACAAGGAGCGCGGCTTCTGCTGCGGCGCCGGCGGCGCGCGGATGTGGATGGAGGAGCGGATCGGCAAGCGCATCAACAACGAGCGCGTCGACGAGGCTCTGTCGCTGAACCCCGACATCGTCTCCACCGCCTGCCCGTTCTGTCTCGTCATGCTGACCGACTCGGTCAACGGCAAGAAGAACGAGGGCAAGGCCAAGGAGTCCGTCCAGGTCGTGGACGTCGCCCAGCTGCTGCTCGAGTCCGTCAGGACGCCGGTCGCGGACGAGCCCCCGGCGGGCGAGTCGCAGTCGGAGACCGAGCCGGAGCCGGAGCCGGCGAAGTAACCGCCGTTCCACCCGCCGACGCCCCCTGACCCGCCTGCCGGGCAGGGGGCGTCGCCGTACCCGCTCCGCGGGCCGCACGCCCTCCCCCCGCCGTACGCACCGCAGTTGCCGTCACGCGCGTCACGCGGACGGAGGACACCGCCGCCGTGCCTTACGGTCCCGCGCGCGGAACCCCCCCAGCCCCTCAGAAAGCCCCCGGGGCCCCCCTTAGGGGATGTCACAGCTCGGCAGCAAACCCCGGCCCGGAACCCCCGTCCCCACCCCTCACCCGCCGGGACCAGGTACGTTCGAAGGCGTGGCTGGATTCAGGAACGGACGCGGCGGCCGGGACGACCGCGCCCCGCAAGCGCGACCGCACAACCCTCCGTACGGGCAGCAGGCTCCCCAGGGGCCGCCGTCCTACGGCTACCCGTCGGCTCCGCAGCCGTACCCGCAGCAACCGCAGTACCGGGGCGGCCAGCAGCCGCCGCACGGCGGCTCCGGCGGGGCCGGGTGGCCGCAGGGCAACGCCGGCGGCTACGGCGGCCAGGGCGGCGACGAGCCGGAGTACTTCGGCGCGGCCGACCCCTACGGCCAGGCGGGCGACGCCCCGCACGACCCGTACGCGGCGAGCCAGCCGGGGCACACCCAGGCGTTCTCGATCGACGAGCACGCCTCCTACAACCAGGGCGGCACCTACCACGCGGGCGCCGCGCAGCCCTCGGCCCCGGTCGGCCCGCCGCTGCACTGGAAGGCGCTGCTGAGCGGCATCGTGACCGCCCCCGACCAGACCTTCCTGCGGATGCGCGACTACACGATGTGGGCCCCGGCCCTGATTGTGACGTTCCTCTACGGCCTGCTCGCGGTCTTCGGCTTCGACGGCGCCCGCGAGGACGCCATCAACGCCACCCTCTCCAACGCCGTCCCGATCGTCCTGACGACGTCGGTCGCGATGGTGCTCAGCGCCTTCGTCCTCGGCGTGGTCACCCACACCCTGGCCCGCCAGCTCGGCGGCGACGGCGCCTGGCAGCCCACCGTGGGCCTGTCGATGCTGATCATGTCCCTCACGGACGCGCCCCGGCTGCTGCTCGCCATGTTCTTCGGCGGCAACGCGACCTTCGTGCAGGCCGTGGGCTGGGCGACCTGGGTGGCCGCCGGAGCGCTGCTGACCATGATGGTCCGCCGCTCCCACGACCTGCCCTGGCCCAAGGCGCTGGGCGCGTCGGCGATCCAGCTGATCGCGCTGCTGTCGATCGTGAAGCTGGGCACGTTCTAGGACCGGTCCGGCCGGACCCGGCAGAAGCAGAAGGGGCTCACCGTCCGGTTCGGACGGTGAGCCCCTTCTGTCACCTCGGCCGCCCCACCCGGGCGGCGGCTCAGGGCCTGTGCGGGTTCAGAGCGCTTCCCGGTTCGGCCGGGCGGCCTCTCCCGACTTGTGGACGGGCGGCAGAACGCTCCAGGCGTCGTTGACTGAATGAGGGTAGTCGCCGACTCGCTGTATCCGCAGGTCAACCATGCACAGCCGATCGGAACTGATCCAATACGCACGGACGCGAGGCCGGCAGATGCACAGCCCCGCGTCCGTGGTCAGTGATCGTGAATCAGGTCAACGCCACACCGGTTCGATCAGGTTGGGGTCGAACATGCGCCTCCCCCTCCCTGCGGGGTGGATCAAGACTGCCGAGAGACTGTGCAAGATCAACGCTTGTTGACGCTCAAGGGGGAGCGCCAAGAAGTCTTCGACGGTATCGACGGTCAGCGACACTGCTTGCTGTCGCTTCTTGCTGAAGCGTGCTCGCTCCACCTTCAGCTCATCGCGTCGACGCTCCAGGTCCGGCAGAAGCTGGAGCAGCGTCGACACGGTGATCACTTTGGCCTTCGCGGCCTGTGTCAGGGCAGCGATGTCCGCCTCGACATCAGACCACCGTTGGGCTTCCCCTGTCGCGCGAGTTCAAGGTGCTTGCGCTGGATACGGCGTGACGCGTCGTGTGACGACTTGTTGGCGAAGGCCACCATGACGCGCGCCATGGTGCGGCCATCAGCCGTCCCCAGGTTCACGTCATTGGTGACCGTGGCGAACACGAGCCGCTTGCGCCCTTCGTACATGTCGATGAGCCGTTCAAGGTCTTTCGGTTGGCGTGCGAGCCGATCGAGGTCATAGGCCACAACCCCGTCGATCAGCCCGTCCGCCAGCACGCCCTCCGCGCGAGGGCGTACCAAGTCGCAGCGGCCAGCTTCACCCGGCAGGACCAGGCCGACGCGGCATGGGTCGCGGCGGACCGCGCGCTACAGGCAGCCGAGCTTGCGGGGCAGCCCCTTGAGGTTGTTGCGAGCCTGTTCCGCATGGCGCACGCCTTCATGCGGCAGCAGCACATGGAGCAGGCCGAACAAGCGGCCAAATCCGCCGTGACTGTCATGGAGCCCAGGGCGAAGGCCCCCGCGTGCCCACCGGAAGAGCTGTCGCTGTTGGGCGCCATGAACCTGGTTCTCGCAGTGATCAACGCGCGGGAGGGAAACCGGGGAGGTACCCATGAGCGCATCGACCGAGCACGAGTGATCGCGGCTCGGTTGGGCGAGGACCGCAATGACTTCGACACTGAGTTCGGGCCGACGAACGTCGAGATTCACGCGGTGAGCACAGCAGTCGAGTTGGGCGACGCCGGGCTTGCCCTCGACGTGGCTCAACAGGTTGACACATCGAGCCTCTCCCCCGAGCGGCAGTCACGTTTCCTTCTTGACGTGGCGCGAGCACACGCGCAGCGGCGGCACGTCGGTGAGGCCACAGCCGCGCTCTTGGAATCCGAGTCCTTGGCCCCCGAGCAGATCCACGACCACCACTTGGCACGCGAAGTCATCCGCGACTTGGTCCAGCTCTCCGAGCCCCGTGTTCCTGAGTCCCTGCGCGGCTTGGCCGAGCGAAGCGCCGTCAGCTAGGGGCTGTCCTGGCGATCATCCGGTACGCAGCCTCGGTGCTACTTTGACCAGGATCAGGGGGGCGCCATGGTGAGGGGTGAGCGGACGAGTGGGCAGTGACCTGCGGCGTGCGGCTGTGGTGGCTCTCGGTGAACTCGGGCGAAGTGATGACTGGCGTGACCGGGCCGATGCCGGTGCCGGCTTGTCAGGATTCGCCGAGATGCCGGAGGCCGTCGGGCTACTGCTGGAACTCGTGCTCGACCGCGGCGACACCTTCGTCACTCGGCACACAACGCAGGGCCTGCTTCGGCGAAAGGACAGGGCAGGGCTGTCGATCGTCGCATCCGCGCTGGCGGTGGCCAACCCAAACCACAGCGATTGGATCCACACTGCGGTTGTCGACGTATTCAGCATCTTCTCCACGGACCTGGACGAGGCGCTTCGGATCTGCGAGGAGATGACGCTGGACTCCGACGAGCGCACGGCCCTGGGGGCCCGTCAGCTGCACGAGGCCATGACACAGATCGATCCAGTCCTTCGCCCCGTCCAGCGCGACTAGGACTTGTCCGGCCGATCTTGTTACAGATTTCTCTACCTCATCAAGCCCCGGCTGCGCTCCGCTCCGCCGGGCGCGCTTCCCGGCTCCGCTGCGGGCGCCGCTCCTGCCTCCGGCCCGCTCCGCCCGCGCTGCGCCGACGCGCGCCCACATGTGGACAGGGCCGGTAGCCACGAGTCGAGCACCGCAGAACGCGGCCAACGGTCAAGGCGATGCCTCCGGCGGGGGATCGGCCGGCACCGGGATGGAGGGGGCGCCGTCGCCGACCGCGGGCCCGTAGTGGCGTGCGCGGGGAGCTCCCATCCCGTCCACCGTCGACCCAGGCAGAGCCGAGCAGACGCGGCCCATGGCGTCCAGGAAGCTCCTATAGGACGTCAAGTGGCCTGTGGGAGCCGCAATTGTGCAACGTTCATGCTGGTCAGATGTTTGTAGACCTCTCGCGCGATGAAGCGTTTGAGGCAGCGGAAGATGTCCTTCTTGGACATGCCTTCGGCGGTGCGTCGTGCGACGTAGAGCCGGGTGCGGGAGTCATAACGCATGCGCACGAGGGCGATCGTGTGGAGGGCATGATTGGCCTGGCGGTCCCCGCCACGGTTGAGGCGATGGCGGTTGGTCCGTCCGGAACTGGCGGAGACGGGGGCCGCCCCGCACAGGTGGGCGAAGGCAGCTTCAGACTTCAGCCGGCCGGGGTTGTCGCCTGCGGTGATCAAGAGCTGAGCGGCTGTCTCGGTACCCACACCGGTCAGATCCATCAGCCCTGGAGCTGCTCGCGCGACCAGGGGGGCGAGTTCGGCGTCGGCGTCGGCTATCTCCTGGGTGAGGTGCTGGTAGCGGCGGGCCAGACGCCGTAAGGCGGTTCGGACAGCGCAGGTCGCGTCGGCGAGGTCCGCGCCGGGACGGGAGCGGGCCAGTTGCGCAATCAGCTGGTAGGTGGGCAGGCTGCGCAGACCTTCCCGGACCTCGGCGGGGGCGGAAACGATGAGCGTGCGAATCTGATTGATCGTCTGGGTGCGGGACTTGACGGCCGAGCGGCGGACCACTCGCAGAGACCGGATGGCCTCCACGATGCCGTCGCGGGTCTTGGGACGACCGTGGGCGCGGCCGGACAGCACGGCGGTCGCGGCGGCGTAGGCGTCGACGGGGTCGGACTTGCCGTTGGCCCGCCGGGCCTTGCGGTCAGGGCGGTCGACATCGACCACGCTCACCTCGCTCGCCCGGAGGAACCGGGCGAGTTCGCAGCCGAAGGCGCCGGTTCCCTCGACGCCGACGGCGAGCACGTCGCCGTGTATGCGCATCCATTCCAGCAGGCGGCGGTAGCCGTCGGGGGTGGTGGGGAACGCAGCGGTGGCCAGGTGTCGGCCAATGCTGTCGATCACCGCTGCCTGATGGAAGTCGGTGTGGGTGTCCACACCGCCGACCACTGCGATCTGATCTGCCATGCCGGTACCTGCTGCCCTTCCGTGCGGTACGCGAGAGATCGCACGGGCCGGCCGGGCGCCAGGACAAGACTGTGACGGGACCTGTGGCCGGGCTCCTATGAGGTCACAGACACTCGGTCGGCCGCGCGCAAAGCGGCACCGCCCGTCCGACCGACGATTCCTTGAAAGGACAGCCCGAAGCGTCAATCGTTCGGTGGGTCAGGCCGCCGAGCGATGCCACGACCAATCCTCACAGTCGTTCGTACAGTGGCGCGCTCCACCTGGACGCCATGAACCACGCCCGCTCCACGGTGTGTGGGTCGACGGCGGACGGGATGGGAGCTGGGGTGAGTGGTGGCAGAGCAAGCGGATGGGTGATGCTCCGTGGAGGAGTGGATTCACCGAGACGCTCATCCGAAAAGCAGCAGCCCGAGACCGAAGACGACGGAAGCCGTCCCTTGCATGATCGCTGCCCAGGCCGAGTACGAGCCCTCCGTCGGCAGTTTCCACCGTCTCCAGCGGGCGCAGAGGCCGAAGGCGACAAGCAGGACGCCGAGGATCACGAAGGCTGTGCCGCCAGCTATCGGATCATCATTTGTCTGGGGCGCGCTGGCAAGAGTCGACGGCATGGCGGAACTGTAGACGACAGGTGGCCGTGCCCCTCGCGTGCTGGTCAGCGTCCGTTTCTGCTGGCGGTGGGTGTGGGATTTGAACCCACGGTGACTCGCGCCACGACGGTTTTCAAGACCGCTCACGGGCCCCGCTGAGACTCCAATACTGGCGAGGTACTCTCCCGGCGGAGGGGTGCCATGACTTCGTTGATCATGTTGGCCTGCGGATGCCTGATGGCGTCTCTGGGGACGTTGACCTTGAAGGGTCGGCTCGGAGCGCATTACAGCCATCCCCGGAAGGCTGGTTGGGGTTCCATCCTGATTGGTACCGCTTTGATCCTGGATGGACTGCCAAGGCTGGTCGGATGGTCCTACAGGGTGGGCTCGGACCTCGCTGGCGTAGCCATGATTCTCGTCGTGCTCGGCGGATTGCTTCAGATCCTCGGAGGACCAACGCTACGGGCAGCCCGACTCCTGACATCACCAGCTGACACCAACAAACACGAACAGCGGCGGTCGAGGCCGGACCCCAGAGGCTGATCAGCCGAGGCGCACGGGCGGTTGATCGACGTTGGTAGGCCCCTGTGATTGACCTGATAAGGATGAGGCCACACCTCCAAGCCGTTCCGCCGGCCGCGCGTACACTGCCGCTCGCAGTCCGAGGAGCAAGGCATGGAGGACGACGGCATGGCGGATGTGTCCAGGTTCCCTGGGCGAGCAGGGCGCATCGCAGTGCTCGCCTTGGTGTCTTGCGGTTGGGTGGCCGCCCCCATCTCCACATTCATAGAGGTACCCCACATCACTTGGCCCGGATCGGTCCTGTTTCTTGCGGTTGGCGCACTTCTTGCCCGGGAGTGGCGACGGGTCTGGCATCGAGAGGCCCCGTACGACATGCAGCAGCGAGCCCCGGAGCTTCCAACCTGGGGCCAGTCACCCGCGGAACCGCCGCCCGGGCCCCGGGGATAGCCTTCCCGTCGGTTTGGAACACACTTGGAGGCTTCCTGTGCAGACCGTCGTTTTCCTGCTGAGGAGCACACTTGGCCTTGGTGGCGGCCTCGTCTGCGCCTGGGAGCTCATCCGCCAGGCTTCAGGACCGGGCTGGAGGAAGCCTCGGGGTTTCACTGCGGTGGCGGCTGTGCTTCTCGCCGCTCTGCTCGCCGTCTAGGAGATAGCGGCCGGACGCCGGAGTGTAGAACCCGCTCGCGTACAGCAACCACAGTCTCCTTTCCCGTCCAGCAGTGCCCGCCGGAGACCGTGAGGCGACCTGCATGGCCACCGTTGGCCGATCTCTCAAGAGCTACGGATCAGAAGGCGGTCCGAAGGTCCGGATAGCAAGAGAGTCCCTCGCTGATCTAGCGAGGGACTCTCAGATACTTGGAAAAGGTGCAGGTCAGAGCGCCTCTTTTGACGGCGTGATCGGCTCCCCGGACTTACGTACTACAGGCAGAACGCTCCACGGGAAGTTGATCCACGCGTCCGTGCGCTTCCACACGTACTCGCACCTGACGAGGGAGTGCGGCTTCTCGTAGATCACCGCGGAGCGCACCTCGGCGACGTGCTCGACGCAGAAGTCGTGCACGAGCTTGAGGGTCTTGCCGGTGTCGGCGACGTCGTCGGCGATCAGCACCTTCTTGTCGGTGAAGTCGATCGCGTTCGGGACGGGCGCCAGCATGACCGGCATCTCCAGCGTCTCGCCCACGCCCGTGTAGAACTCCACGTTCACGAGGTGGAGGTTCTTGCAGTCGAGGGCGTAGGCGAGCCCGCCGGCCACGAAGACGCCCCCGCGGGCGATGGACAGCACGATGTCCGGCTCGAACCCGTCGTCGGCGATCGTCTGCGCGAGCTCGCGGACGGCGACGCCGAACTGCTCGTAGGTCAGGTTCTCCCGCTCGTCCGCGGCGCTCATACCTGTGTCCGGTGGAAGTCGATGAAGGAGCGGGAGGCGGTCGGACCGCGCTGCCCCTGGTACCGCGAGCCGTAGCGCTCACTGCCGTACGGGGACTCCGCGGGCGAGCTGAGCCGGAACATGCACAGCTGTCCGATCTTCATCCCCGGCCACAGCTTGATGGGCAGGGTCGCGAGGTTGGACAGCTCCAGCGTCACGTGCCCCGAGAACCCGGGGTCGATGAACCCCGCGGTGGAGTGGGTGACGAGCCCCAGCCGCCCCAGCGAGCTCTTGCCTTCGAGCCGGGACGCGAGATCGTCGGGCAGCGTGATGACCTCGTACGTGCTGGCGAGCACGAACTCCCCGGGGTGGAGGATGAACGGCTCGTCGCCCTCGGGTTCCACCAGCCGGGTCAGGTCGGCCTGCTCGACGGAGGGGTCGATGTGGGGGTACCGGTGGTTCTCGAACACCCGGAAGAACCGGTCGAGGCGTACGTCGATGCTGGACGGCTGCACCATGGATTCGTCGTAGGGATCGATCCGCACCCGCCCGGCGTCGATCTCGGCCCGGATGTCCTTGTCTGAGAGAAGCACGTCCCGAGGATACGCAAGGCGCGCGGACCCACCACCATCGTGGCGTCTCCGCGCGCCTGCCACCACGGTCCGCTACTGCCGCTGACGCCCGATGCCGACCGGCACCGAACTGCGCAGCCGCGCGCAGCGCGGACACCGGACGAGCCGCCCGGGACCGAGTCGCTCGGCCTGCTGCATCGGGAACGAAGTGGTGTTGAACACGTGCCCATCGGCACAACGGACGACGGTGCGCTCCATCAAGTCCTGGAGTCCCTTCCCCATAAGAGGCGCGTCCGGCCGGGATGCCCGGACGCCAAAAGCCACATTACGGGATGAAGCGGCTGACTCTCCAGGACCCGTCCCACACACCGGTCCCTCGCTTCACGCCTCCACGGTACGCCCCAACTCCCGCCCCACGCACCCCTGTCACACCCCCCTGAAACGCACCGGGGCCCCGCGGCTTCAGCGCCGGGGGCCTGGCATGAGGTACAGTGAGCGAGCATTCGGACACCGGATCAATCGGCGTCTTACGCGGGTGTAGTTTAATGGTAGAACATCAGCTTCCCAAGCTGAGAGCGCGAGTTCGATTCTCGTCACCCGCTCCACGATGAAGGCCCAGGTCATAGACCCGGGCCTTTTCTGTTCACCTTGATCGGTCGTCACGTCGCCGAAGGAACTCCGGCACGGACACGACGCGTTGTCCGTGCCGGAGGCCGAGGCGCTTCGCCCGGCTCGACGCCCTCACAGCCGGCGGATCGACACCGTGTGGCGACGCCGGCGGACGCCCGCCTCCTCCGCCAGGCGGCCCGTGCCACCCAGGACGATCACCTGGAAAGCCGTGCCGACGTAGGCGGCCACGAAGCGGGAGATCCTGCGGGTAGTACGCATGATGGGTTACCTGCCTGCTCGGGTCGGTGGGCTGCTGTTCTTCGGGCGCGCGTTCAGGCGTCGTCGGTCGATGACGCCGTCAACCGATGGCGTCGCCAGTCGATGGCGTCGTCAGTCGATGGCGTCGTCAGTCGATGGCGTCGTCAGTCGATGGCGTCGGCCATCGACTGCTGCCAGTACGTGACCTTGAGCGAGTCGTCGACGTAGACGCCCTTCGCGGGCAGCGGCGGGTGGGCGCCCGCGCCGACGCTCTCGTTGCCGGAGGGGCCGTGGAAGTAGACCGTCAGGGACTTCGCGGTGTAGCCGTTCGAGCCGCTGCCGTCGCCGGCGGAGAGGTTCACGGAGGCGTACCCGGACTCGCCCGGCCGGAGCGTGACGACGGCCTGGGGCTTCGAGTCCTCGATGACCGGAGGCACGGCCTGGGCCTCGCCGAAGCGGACCGCCGGGTAGCCGTGGAGGTAGCAGCTCTTGCCGCCGGTGTTGGTCACCGTGAGCAGCATGTGGTTCACGGGACGGCTCAGCGGGGCCGCGACCGTCTTGGTGTTGGACCCCTCACAGATGACCGGCTTGCCGGAGGAGACGGGCACCTTCGACGCGGAGGTGTGCGCGCCGGACGGCGTAGTGGCGGTGGCGGACTTGCCGTCCGAGGAGGAACCCGCGGAGGAGCCGGCGCCGGAGTCGGAGGACGGAGCGTCGGAGGAAGGAGCGCCGGAAGGAGAGCTCGCCGTCGGGGTGGCGGCCGTCGAGGCACCCTCGGTGCGAGCGCCTGTTCCGTCGTTGCACGCGGTCAGGGAGAACGCGGCGAGAACGACGGTCGCGGCGGCGCCGATCAGACGGGTGCGGGAGGTGCGGAGGCTGGACATGTGGCCGTGCCCTTCGGTGTTCGGGTGGGGATGGTGATTGGATGACTGAAGCTTGTGAGGTGATTCGTCCCAACTGCCATGCCCAGCGGGCAGTTGGGGACGCTGGAACACTGAAACGCGCTCTGACCAGGGAGAAAGCAGTGCCCTTGGAACGCGCGGCTGGAACACGGGGGACGGAGGAACGGGTGTCGGGGGAAACAGGGGCCGGGGAGACGGAGGCGTTCGCGCGTCTGCTGAGGGAGCTCAAGGACCGCTCTGGACTCAGCTACGGGGTGCTTGCCAAGCGGCTGCACATGAGCACGTCGACGCTGCACCGTTACTGCAACGGCACCGCGGTGCCGATCGAGTACGCACCGGTGGAGCGCCTCGCCAGGGTCTGCCGGGCGACGCCGCAGGAACTGGTCGAGCTGCACCGGCGCTGGATCCTGGCGGACGCGGCACGAGGGCGCAGGCCGGATCAGTTCACGGCGACGGGTCCGGCCCAGGAAGCCGGTCCGGACGGTTCGGGCGGTCCGGCGGATGCGGTCGGTCCGGCGGATGCGGTCGGTTCGGTGAATGCGCCGGAAACGGCCGAATCGGCGGACAACGTCCCAGCGGCATCGCGCGGGAGGAGCGACGGCAAGAACGATGAGTCGGTTGTCGTCGATGTGCCGCGCGAGCTCGCGCCGCCCCGTCGACCCCGTCGTCGCCGTACCGTGCTGATCGCCTCCGCCGCGGTGGCCGCCGTGCTGGGAGCCGTGGTGCTCACCGTGCATCCGCTGTTCGGCGACCGGAACGCCACGGGTGACCGGCAGGCGGCCGGTGCTGCCACCGCCGCGGTCAGCGGCACGGCCGACACCGGGAAGCCGTCCGCCGCACCGTCCCCGAGCGCGACGGGACACAAGCCCTCCGCATCGTCCTCCCCCTCGGCCACCGAGTCCGGGGGAGCCGGCAAGGGCGACGGCGAGCAGGGCGCGGCCGGGCCCACGGGCGGCAGCGCCGCCGTCGGCGCCGTCCCGCTCACCGTCGGCACCCGCCCGTACGTCTACGACAGCCCGTGCAGCCAGCACTTCCTCGTCGACAGCGAACCCGAGCAGGTCGGTCCGCCGGCGAGCGAACAGGTCGCCCCGCGCTGGGCCGCCGCGTACGGGGCGGTCTCCTCGGACGAACAGCGGGTCGCCCTCACCGTCCAGGGCACCGGCAAGGACACCGTCGTACTGGAGGCGCTGCATGTCCGTGTCCTGACCGAGGCGGCGCCGCTCGCCTGGAACGACTACTCGATGGGCGTCGGCTGCGGTGGCGGCGTCGACACCAAGTCGTTCCACATCGACCTCGACGACGGCAGTCCCGCGGTCACCGTCAAGAACGGCCAGCGCGACTTCCCGTACAAGGTCAGCGAGTCGGACCCCGAGGTCTTCTACGTCACCGCCCACACCGAGGCGCACGACGTCCGCTGGGACCTCGCCCTGGACTGGTCCAGCGGCAGCCGCCGCGGCACCGTCCACATCGACGACAACGGCTCCCCGTTCCGCACCAGCGCCGACGCGAACCGCCCGGGCTACGACTACCCGCTGGGCAGCAACGAGTGGATCAAACGGGAGGGCTGACAGGCTGCGTCGGCCGCCAGAAGGCCGGACGTGTCGGCGACGACAATGATCACGCGGCGGATCCCGAACCCGGGCCGGTCTCACGCCGGACGGCCTCGGCGACGCACGAACGACTTGACCCGCCGGACCGCGGTCCTAGTCGCCCGAGAAGCCGAAGATTCCCAGGTGGGTGGGCTTGTCGTCGGAGTGGAGGACTACGTAGTAGCCGGTCCAGCGCATCCGGCACTCGCCGAACAGGCTCCGTTCGTGCTCCTTGTTGTTCATGGCCGCGGCGGCGGCGGCGAGGTTCCGGTACTGCTCGACCGTGGGCCGGGCCGTACCGAAGTGGTGGACCACGCGGTCGAATGCCAGCGGGCGCAGGGTGCCGTAGTCGGAGCCACGGGACTCCTTCGGCGGGGTGTCCACGGCGACGACCCTGTCGACGTCGAGGATCGTGTGGGTGCCCTCCTCCCCCATGAACTCCTCGTCCGCGTACAGCTCCTCCAGGCTCCGGTACTCCGAGCCGTCCCCGTACTCCTCCTGGAAGACCCTGGCGTGCAGGGCTTGCAGGGCCGCCGCGGCGTCCCCGTCGTACTCGGTCACGTAGTCCCACCCGCTGGCACCCATCGCACAGCCCTCCCTGACGGTTGTGTACGGCCGGAACCGTAGCGGCGGGTACTGACACCGGCATCGCCCCTCGGTCCGCTCCCAGCAATGGTCTGGTCATGCACAAGTAAAATGCTATGATCCGGCGACTCGCCTGGGGGGGTGCCCGAGCGTCGTGTGCCACCGCGCGTCCGTGACCCGCGGTGCGACGAGCCGCGCACAGGTCTCTCCATGCCTTCGCCTACCGTCCGGAGAGATCCCGCATGGGCAGACGCGCGCTCGTACGAAGCGCCACCGCCGTCGCCGTTTCCTGCACCCTGGCCCTCGGCCTCGACGTGCTGGCCCTGGGCAGCGCGCACGGGGCGCCGGTCACCGGAGAGGTGGCCGTGCCGGCCACCACGTCCCCGGTCCCACACACCGGCCTGCTGAGCGCGGGGCCCTCGGGATTCCTCCGGTACGAGGAGGGCCGCGGCCAGCTGTGGACGACGTACGACGGGGTCGACACGGTCGTCGACGCCTCGGGCACGGACGCGTACGGCGTCACGAGCTCCGGCGCGGGTTCGGACGTCGTCGCGCACTTCGACAGCTCCGCAAGGGTCGTGACGCTGCGGAACATGACGTCCGGTCAGACCGGTACGGTCGCACTGCCCGAGGGGTACTTCTACTTCAGCACGCTCGGGTCGACGGTCGTCACCACGACGGGGACCCCGCGCGACTCGCAGTGGCATCTGCTGGACGCCCAGGACGACGGCTCCGTCTCGGACCGCTTGGTGGAGGGCGTGCCCTCCGGCGTCACGACGTCGTCCGCCGCCGGGCTGGGCGACGCGCGCGGACAGGTGGTGCAGTACAGCAAGGGCGACGACTACGTCACCGGGTGGCTCGACATCGAGCAGGCGCGCTTCACCGTCCTGCCGTACAACATGCAGGCGTGGTACTACCTCGTCGCGCTCAGCCCCACCCACCTGGTGTGGTACGACGACGGCACCCTGCGCGTCGCCTCCCGCCAGAACCCGTCCGCCGCCCTGCGGACCGTGCGGGTCGGCGACGTCATGCAGGTGCTGGGCGTGGTCGGCGACAACGTGATCGTGTCCCGGTACGACTCCTCGCTGGGCCAGCGGGACACCTATCGCGCGGTCTCGCGCGTCGAGGCCGTCCCGCTCGACGGCTCCGCGCCGCGGACGCTGCTGGCCCGGACGTCACGGGAGGCCGTGGCCACTCCGGACGGCGGGCTCCTGGTGGCGGGCGGCGCCGACCTGGACCACTGGGGCGTCTCCCTCGTCGAGGCCACCGCGGGCGGCGGGGTCACCGTGCGCCGGATCGCGGACGCGTACCCCCGGCAGGCGGCCCACACGGTCTCCCATCTGACGCTCGCGCAGGGCCGGCTGACGACCGTCGAGCAGGACCCCGTGGGTGACTGGACGTATCTGCGCACCCGTGAGACCGGTGTGGCCGACTCCCCCACGGCGGGGGCCGCCGTCACCCGCGGCCGCATCGTGACGGAGAACTACACGGCGGGCCGTCCGTATCTCCTCGACACCGGCGACGGCCGGACGGTCCTCCACGGCTTCGGCACGGAGCCCGGCGACCAGCCCCAGCTCCTCGAGACGGGCCGGTCGCTGCCCGGCACCCGGATCGACGGCTCCCGCACCTATCAGACCGCGGTCGCGGCGGACGGCCGCTTCGCCGCCCTGACCAGGCCGTACGACAGCACGGGCAAGGCGGAGACCCGGATCGTCGACGTCGACTCCGGACGCACGGTGTTCACGACGACGGAGAGTGTGGCGGCGATCTGGGGCACCACCGTCTGGGTGATGTCCGGCCATGACGGAGTGGACGCGTACGACCTGCTCACCGGGAAGCAGGGCGAGTCCGTGTGGTTCGGGCGCGGCTGTCTGCTGAACGACTTCCAGGCGGTCGGCCGGTGGCTGCTGTGGAACTGCGTCCGCGACTCGGAGGGCACGGGGGTCTACGACACCGTCACCAAGCGGAATCTGAAGCTCGCGGACGGCTCGTTCCCGGCACCGGCGCAGCTCGGCGACGGCTTCGTCGCGACGGCCGAGGCCGGACAGCTCAAGGTGATCGACGTGCGCGGCGGAACGCCCGTGACGCACACCGCCGGAACCTTCGAGGGCAACGCCTGGGACGTCGACCCGTACACCGGCGTGATCGCCCAGCTCCGGTCCGACAACTCCGTCCGGCTGACCGCGAGCGACGTCCCCGTCTCGGCCCTGGTCCAGCGTGACGCCACCGTCGCCGCCTCGGTGGACGTCAAGGGCGGCGCGGTGTCGTGGAGCCCGAAGTGGTGGCTGAACAAGCCCGCGGCCTCCTGGACCCTGGTGATCGGCGACCGGTCCGGCAAGGCCGTGCGCACGCTCTCCGGTGGCCTGGCGCGCGGTGTGGTGAGCCCGGCCTGGAACGGCAAGGACGGCTCGGGCCGGCTGGTGGCCAACGGCGCCTACACCTGGAAGCTGACCGTCACCCCCGCGGACGGGCAGGGCGCCGCGCTGACCAGGACCGGCTCGGTCAAGGTCACCGGCGCCGCCGCGGTCCACCGCGACTTCGTCGGCTCGGACGGCTTCGGCGAGCTGCTGACGCTGAACGGCTCGGGCGGGCTGACGTACCAGTACGGGGCGGGGAAGGGCACGTTCACCGGGAAGCTGACGGGCTCCGGGTGGCCGACGACCGTGAAGGCGGTGCCCTTCGGCGACCTGAACGGTGACCGCTGCAACGACGTGCTGGTGCGGTTCAGCACCGGCGCCCTGCGCGCCTACCGGCCCGCGTGCGGGGCGGCGCCGACGCCCACCACCGCGTACACCTCGCTGGGCACGGGCTGGAACCAGTACGACGTGCTGACCTCGCCCGGGGACCTCAGCGGTGACGGCCGGGCCGATCTGATCGCCCGCCAGGCCTCGACCGGCGACCTCTACCTGTACACGGCGACCAGCACGGGCAAGCTCGCCGCCCGGGTGAAGATCGGGTCCAAGTGGACGGCCTACAAGAGGATCGTGGGCGCGGGCGACCTCAACGGCGACGGCTTCGGCGATCTGCTGGCGCAGGACAGGTCGAACGACGTGTGGCGCTACGACGGCACCGGGACCGGCAAGCTCAAGAGCCGCGTGAAGGTCTTCGACAACTGGGGCTCGTCGTACAACGTGATCGTGGGCGTCGGAGACATCACCGGTGACGGCCACGCCGACCTGATCGCCCGCGACACCTCCGGCGCCGTCTGGCGCAACAGCGGCACCGGCAAGGGCTCCTTCGGCGGCCGTACGCGGATCGCCACCGGTTGGCAGGGGTACAAGGGCCTGTTCTGAGCCGGCTCCCCCTGCTGCCCGGCGGGCCCGGACGCTCCGTGCGTCCGGGCCCGTTCCCCGTCCTGGGGCAGGTCTGCCGTGGCTCAGCCCATGCAGTTCGGGACGGGGACGTCGCTGCCCGCGCAGTTGGTGGGGGCGTTGCCGCGGACCCGGGATTTGATCAGGGCGACGGTGCCGCCGGTGTTGAGGACACCGCCGGGGGCGATGGTGGACGCGTTGCTGTTGATGTTGCTGTTCGTGACGGTGACCGAGCTGGGCCCGAAGGAGCCGGTGAAGTTGGCGACGCCTCCGGCCCGTCCGGCGGTGTTGTCGTTGACGTTGGTCCGCGTGATCCGCAGGGTGCCGTCGTTGGCCGCACCGCCGCCGATGGCACCGGCGTGGTTGCCGATGATGCGGCTGTCGGTGATGGTCATGTCGCCGTCGTTGGCGACGCCGCCGCCGTTCACGTTGGCCATGTTGTCCATGATGTTGGTCCGCTGGATCAGGGTGACGGACCCCGTTCCGCCGCCGATCCCGCCCGAGAAGTTGGCGCTGTTGTCGCGGATGGCGCTGCCGGTGACGGTCAGCCTGCCGCGGTTCGCGATGCTGCCGCCGAAGTCGGGCGCGGCGCCGTTGGTGATGGTGGCGTCCCTCAGCATGAGATTGCCGCTGCTGCCGACGGAGAGGATGCCGAAACTGGCCGCGGAGTCGCGGGTGATGGTGCTGTGGCGGGCGTTGATGACGACCGTGCTGACGATCTCCGGCAGAGGCGCGCTGAGCTCGTAGGTGCAGCCCCACGACAGCACCAGGTTTCCGCCTCCCGCGTTGGCAGCGGTGATGGCGGCGAACAGGGCGCTCTCACTGCACGGGACGTTGGTGTGCGGCGCGGCGGGGGCGGCCGTGGCCAGTACGGCGCCGAAGTCGACGGCGCCGTGGCTCGGGGGGCAGGGCCGATGCTGCCTGCGCCGACACCCGCGGCGACGGATTCGGGCGCGTGGTCCCCTCGGACGGTGCAGCCCTTTCCACCCGACAGCCGAAGACCGATGACCGACGGCTGATTACCGGCGGCCGATGACCGGCGGCCGATGACCGGCGGCCGACGGCCTTCGGCTGCGGTCCAGGTGAGCAGCCGTTATCCGGCAGCCGTACAACGTGGCACGGCGACCCGGTCCCCCTGGCGGCACGGCGACCCGGCCCGGTTGTCCGCGAACTCTCCCGGGATTGTCCGTGATCGGTAACGGACGGATCCCCTGGCCGGCTTTCCTCGTCCTGCCAAGTGGTCGCACGGCGACCGGGGACCGACGAGGCACTGGGCGAAAGCGGGGCGGACATGGCACGGCACGGCGGGGTGCGCGGCTGGTACGGCAAGATGATCGGGGCGGCACTCGGGGTGACGATGTTCGCCGTCGGTGCCTCGCTGTGGACCGCGCAGGCCGACGCCGTGAACGACCCGTCGCCGAAGGCGACCGCCTCGGCGAAGCCGAGCGATGCCGTCAAGGCGGTCGCGATAACCATCGCGCACGCCTCGGACAAGGGCGCACACGGCGTCAACATCACCATCGACGACGGCCCCGACCCCGTCTGGACCCCCCAAGTGCTCGACGTGCTGCGGGAGTACGGGGTGAAGGCCACGTTCTGCATGGTGGGGACGCAGGCGCAGGCCCACCCGGACCTCGTGAAGAAGGTGGTCGCCGCCGGGCACCGGCTGTGCGACCACACGGTGTCGCACGACACCTCCATGGACAAGAAGCCCCTGGCCTACCAGTCCCGGGAGATACTCGACGCCGAACGCATGATCACCGAGGCGTCCGGGGGCGTGCGGCCGATGTACTACCGCGCCCCGGGCGGCGCCTTCACCCCCGACAGCCGCAAGCTCGCCGCTTCCCGGGGCATGCGCCCGCTGGGCTGGAACGTGGACACCAAGGACTTCGAGCAGCCGGGCGCGGACGCCATCGTCGCCACCGTCCAGCGGGAGCTTCCCAACGGGCCGACGATCCTCTTCCACGACGCGGGAGGCGACCGCGCCCAGACCGTCGAGGCCCTGCGCCGCGTCCTGCCCTGGCTCAAGGAGCAGGGCTGCTCCTTCGGCTTCCCGGTGCGCTGAGCCACCGGCCGGGTGCCGGACAGATCCCCAGGGGGGGCGAGCCGCGGGCTCGCCCCTCTTCCTTGTCCCCGCTGCCGGGCCCTTGTTCGTACTGTCGGGCGGCCGGGTCGAGGACCACCTCGTGACATCCCCCATGGGGGACAGAAGCAATACCGGCGACTGTCCTGTACCGGCCGGAAGTCGGGCTGTCCGTCGAGAAGGAAGGTTGCACGGTCGGCAACAGCTCCGCGACGGACCTCGTTGCCTCCACCCGGCAGACAGGACGGTCCGTCCATTGCCGGGAGCGGGCATGGGCGGACTCCCGCTCCACCTGCTCGAATACAGGTGCGGGCAGGCCATGGGAAGGCGATGGGGCACGGTGGAACCGAAACGGGACACGGCGCAAGTCGGTGTGGTCTGGCTGCTGATCGGCGTCCTGGCTCTCGCCGCGGCGGCGGTAACGGCCTCGCTGATGCGCGGGGCGCTGGACCGGGAGCGGGAGTTCCGCACCGCTGCCGACTGCGCGTCCGTCCCGGTGACACCGTCGGACTGTCTGTGGAAGGAGCGGTTCACCGTTCGCACGGCCGACAGGTACAGGGCAGCGCGGCGGATCTCGCCGCACGCGGAGTTGTCGCTGCCGTCCGGCAAGCTGTGGAAAGTGACGTTCCGGCAATCCGATCCGGTGCTCTCGGAGATGGAGCCGGGCGACAGGGTCGTCGGTCTGATCTGGCGTGGGCGGATCGTCGAGGTGCAGGACACCGACGGACGTCGGCAGGCGACCTCCGAAGGACCCGAGGAGTGGCCCGAGGACCGGTTCGGTGGGGCGCTCATCTTCGTCTCGCTCGGTCTGACCGCCTGTGTCGGAGGAGCGTGGTCGCTGCTGGGGCGGAACGATCGGCGACACGCGCGAGCGGCGTCCGTCGTACGGTGGCACGGCGTCGGCATGAGCGGCGCCGCCCTGCTGGCACTCCTGGTGCAGGACAACAGGGACCTGCCGATGTGGGCGATCCCGGCGATCTGGGGACCGCTGACGCTGCTCCTGCTGGCCTCCATGACGGCCTTCGTCATCGCCGCCCTGCGCGGTGACCTGGACGACGACACCCCTTCCGGCACCCGGCTGTCACCGCCGCCCCCGCTGCCTCCGCCGCCGGGCCGGCCGGCAGCGGGGCCGGGGAGCGCCGGCTCCTGATCCGGACCGACCGTCCGGGCCCGGGCGGTCGGCGTCGGCGGGCCCGGACGGTCGGTCTCGGACGCCCGGCCGTCCGACGGGTGCGGCCCGCGAGGTCAGCGCCCGCCCAGGCAGTTCTGCCAGGCCTTGGCCAGGGCGTTCGGGATCTCCGGGATGTCGCCGCAGCCGTGCGCGCTCCTGGGGAAGCCGTCGGTGGCGACATAGGCCCAGCCGCCTCCGGCGGCGGCGCGGAAGTACTTGGTGGCGGTGCCCTCGTCCTGGAGGTTGACGAGTTCGGCTTCGGTGGCCCCGGCGGTGGGCCGGAAGCGGGTGGCGGCGTAGCGGTCGGCGCCGCACTGGCCGTAGAAGAACTGCCCGGGCACCGGCTCCACATGGACGAGGACGGGGACGGTGCGCCGGTAGGCCGCCGTCACCGCGGACTTCGCCTCGGCGCTCACCGCGAGGTTGCGGCAGCCGGCGAAGGCGGGGGCGGTGACCTTGGCCGGGACGGCGGGAGCGGTCGACTGCTTGGGGGTGGACGCGGTCGACTGCTCGGGGGTGGACGCGGCCGGCGCGGTGGGCGCGGCGGCGGGGTCGGACGGCCCACCGGCGGCCGGGGCGCCCGTAGCGGTGGCCGTCGTGGCCGAGGCCTGCGGGGCGGAGGAGCCGGAGGCACCGGTGTCCGAACCGCCCTGGCACGCCGTCAGCAGCAGGAGACCACCCAACAGCGCTGCCACCGAAGTGCCTCTGAGAGCGGGCATGGCGAATCCCTTCTTCGACCGGGAACATCACGTTCACGACCTGTTTGACCGGGGTGTGCGGCCGACGCGGGAAGGACCGCCGACCTGCCCCCTACGACCACCGGGGGCGGCTCAACGGTTGCATGAGCCGCCCCTCGGAACTGTCTCGGTTTCACATACGCGGCCGGCCGCTGCGGTCAGCCGCCGACGTACGAAGAAAGGTGTTCGCCGGTGAGGGTGGAGCGGGCGGCGACGAGGTCGGCCGGGGTGCCCTCGAAGACGATCCGGCCCCCGTCGTGGCCCGCGCCCGGACCGAGGTCGATGATCCAGTCGGCGTGCGCCATGACCGCCTGGTGGTGTTCGACGACGATGACCGACTTGCCCGCGTCGACGAGCCGGTCGAGCAGGCCGAGCAGATGCTCGACGTCGGCGAGGTGGAGGCCCGCGGTCGGCTCGTCGAGGACGTAGACACCGCCCTTGTCGGCCATGTGGGTGGCCAGCTTCAGCCGCTGGCGCTCGCCGCCGGACAGCGTGGTCAGCGGCTGGCCGAGGCTGAGATAGCCGAGGCCGACGTCGGCGAGCCGGCCGAGGATGCGGTGCGCCGCCGGGGTCTTCGCCTCGCCGGCGCCGAAGAACTCCTCGGCCTCGGTCACCGACATCGCGAGCACCTCGCTGATGTCGCGGCCGCCGAGGTGGTACTCCAGCACCGCCGCCTGGAACCGCTTGCCCTCGCACTCCTCGCAGAGGGTGGCGACCCCGGCCATCATCGCCAGGTCGGTGTAGACGACGCCGGCCCCGTTGCAGGTGGGGCAGGCGCCCTCGGAGTTGGCGCTGAACAGCGCCGGCTTGACGTCGTTGGCCGTCGCGAACGCCTTGCGGATCGGGTCGAGCAGTCCGGTGTACGTCGCCGGGTTGCTGCGCCGGGAACCGCGTACCGGCGCCTGGTCCACCGACACCACCCCCGCGGAGGCGGGGACCGAACCGTGGATCAGCGAGCTCTTGCCGGAACCGGCGACGCCCGTGACCACACACAGCACCCCGAGCGGGATGTCGACGTCCACGTCGCGCAGGTTGTGCGCCGAGGCGCCGCGGATCTCCAGCGCGCCGGTGGGCTTGCGCACCGTCTTCTTGAGCGAGGCGCGGTCGCCGAAGTGACGCCCGGTGATGGTCCCGCCGGACCGCAGCCCCTCGACGGTGCCCTCGAAGCAGACGGTGCCGCCCGCCGTGCCGGCGCCGGGGCCGAGGTCGACGACGTGGTCGGCGATCGCGATCGTCTCCGGCTTGTGCTCCACGACGAGCACCGTGTTGCCCTTGTCCCGCAGCCTCAGCAGCAGGCCGTTCATCCGCTGGATGTCATGGGGGTGCAGACCGATGGTGGGCTCGTCGAAGACATAGGTGACGTCGGTGAGCGAGGAGCCGAGGTGGCGGATCATCTTGACGCGCTGCGCCTCGCCGCCCGACAGGGTGCCCGAGGGCCGCTCCAGCGAGAGATAGCCGAGGCCGATCTCCACGAAGGAGTCGAGGGTCTGCTGCAAGGACGTCAGCAGCGGTGCCACCGACGGCTCGTCCAGACCCCGCACCCACTCGGCGAGGTCGCTGATCTGCATCGCGCAGACGTCGGCGATGCTGACGCCCTCGATCTTCGACGACCGGGCCGCCTCGGTGAGCCGGGTGCCCTCGCAGTCGGGACAGGCGGTGAAGGTGACCGCACGCTCCACGAACGCCCGGATGTGCGGCTGCATCGCCTCCTTGTCCTTGTTCAGCATCGACTTCTGGACCCGGGGGATCAGCCCCTCGTAGGTCATGTTGATGCCCGCGATCTTCATGCGGGTCGGTTCGAGGTACAGGAAGGCGTGCAGTTCCTTCTTGGTGTACTTGCGGATCGGCTTGTCCGCATCGACGAGGCCCGACTCGGTGTAGAGCCGGTAGTTCCAGCCGCCCGACTTGTAGCCGGGGATGGTGAGCGCGCCCTCGTTGAGCGACTTGGAGTCGTCGTAGAGCTGGGTGAGGTCGAGGTCGGTGACCGAGCCCCGGCCCTCGCAGCGCGGGCACATCCCGCCGGTGATGCTGAAGGAGCGGCGTTCCTTCACGGTCTGCCCGGCACGCTCCAGGGTGACCGCGCCCGCGCCGCTGATCGAGGCGACGTTGAAGGAGTACGCCTTGGGCGAGCCGATGTGCGGCCGGGCGAGCCGGCTGAAGAGGATGCGCAGCATGGCGTTGGCGTCGGTGGCGGTGCCGACCGTGGAGCGCAGGTCGGAGCCCATCCGCTGCTGGTCGACGATGATCGCGGTGGTCAGCCCGTCCAGGACGTCGACCTCGGGCCGCGCCAGGGTCGGCATGAAGCCCTGCACGAAGGCGCTGTAGGTCTCGTTGATCAGCCGCTGCGACTCCGCGGCGATGGTGTCGAACACCAGGGAGCTCTTGCCGGAGCCGGAGACGCCGGTGAACACCGTCAGCCGGCGCTTCGGGATCTCGACGCTGACGTCCTTGAGGTTGTTCTCGCGCGCACCGTGCACGCGGATCAGATCGTGACTGTCGGCGCCGTGCGGCGCGGACGACTGCGCGTCCGTCCTCCTGGCCATGCTCGTCCTCTCTCCGTACGGTCGTGCGGACCGCCTTCGCGGTCCCCCCTGTCTACCCGACCGGCCCGGCCGGCCGGGGGCGATCCGGGACGACGTCCCGCGCCGTCGCCCCGCGGGACGGGGTGGCGGCCACGGCGATCAGGCTAGGGCCGGACCGCCGTTCGGCGCTTCTCGAAAACTGCCCGTCCCGAGCACCCGGCGAGCGGCGGCGGGCACGCGGCGGAAGCGTCACCCGTACGGGCGCCTTGGGAACTTCTTTACCCGGTGCGGCAGTTCTGGTGGCGACGGCCCGTCGCGACCCGCGCCGGGCCGCGGAGCGACGCGGGCGATCAGTGAAGGAGCGACACCGGCATGGTGTTCAAACGGCTGCTCGGGGCCATCGGTGTGGACGGCCCCTCGGTGGACACGGTTCTGGACCACGGCGCGGTGCCGCCCGGCGGGCTGCTGTCCGGGCAGGTGCACCTGCGGGGCGGCGGTTCGGCCGTCGACGTCGAGCACATCGCCCTGGAGCTCGTCGCCCGGGTCGAGGCCGAGCACGAGGAGGGCGAGAGCGAGGGCTTCGTCGTCTTCGAACGGTTCGTGGTGGGCGGTGCGTTCCGGCTCGGCGAGGAGGCGTTGTTCAGCGTTCCGTTCCAGGTGACGCTGCCGTGGGAGACGCCGGTCAGCGAGCTGTACGGGCAGCAGCTGGGGATCGTGCTCGGGGTGCGCACCGAGCTCGCGGTGTCCGGGGCGCGGGACAAGGGCGACCTGGACCCGCTCGCCGTGCGGCCGCTGCCCGCCCAGGAGGCGGTCCTGGAGGCGCTCGGGCAGCTGGGCTTCGGCTTCGGATCCGCGGACCTCGAATACGGGCGGATCGGCGGTACGGATCAACGGCTGCCCTTCTACCAGGAGATCGAGCTGACCCCGGCGCCGCAGTACGCGCACGCCGTCGGCGAGATCGAGGTGACCTTCCTGGCCGGCTCCGACCGGACGGAGGTGATCCTGGAGGCCGACCGGCGCGGCGGCCTCTTCTCCGAAGGACACGACGCGCTGGTCCGCTTCACCGTCGGCCACCGGGACGTGCCCGGGCGGGACTGGAACACCGAGGTCGACGGCTGGATCCGGCAGCTCGTCGAGCACCGGGCGGCCCACGGCTCCGGCGCGGGGTACGGAAACTCGGCGGCGTACGGGCACGGGGATCCGTACCCCGGCGGGTACCAGGACCCGTACGGAGGCGGGCACGGGTACGACGAGCACGGCCGGCACGACCGCCGTCACGACGAGAACCACCGTTCCGGCCCCGGCCTGGGCACCGCCGTCGCGGCCGGTGCGGCGGGGCTGGCGGTCGGTGTCGTCGGCGGGCTGGTGGCGGCGGAGGTCGTGGACGAGATCGGGGACTTCTTCGAGGGGGACGACGACGAGGGCGGGGACGACGAGGACTGAGCCGCGGCGGGGGGCCGCCGGACGGGCCCCGGGCGCGGGCCGGGGAGGACGGGCACGCCCCCGGTTTAGCCCGCCCGGCCCGTTCCCGGCGCGTCCCGGTCGTCCTCGTCGGTCTCGTCGGTCTCGTCGGTCTCGTCGGTCTCGTCGGTCTCGTCGGTCTCGTCGGTCTCGTCGGTCTCGTCGGTCTTCTGGAGCAGCCTGCGCAGCAGTTCCTCGTCGCCGGGCGCGAGTCCGGCGACGAAGCTGGCCAGCACCGCCTCCCGGTCGGTCTCGCCGTCCAGGACCCTGCGCATCCGGTGGGCGGCCAGGCCCGCCGCGTCCGCGGCCGCCGTCCAGGCGAACGACCGGCCCGCCCGCTCCCGGGTGACCGCGCCCTTGGCCTGGAGCCGGGTGAGGATCGTCATGACGGTGGTGTAGGCGAGGGTGCCGCCGAGCCGTTCGCGCACCCAGCCCGCCGGTACCGGTCCGGGCGCCGCCTTCAGGGCGGACAGCACCTGGGCCTCCAGCTCGCCCTGGCCGCGCCTGCGCCCGGGGGCGTCCGGCCGCGCCCCGTCCTCGTCCCGCTCCGCCACTGTGCCTCCCTGACCCCTGGGGTGTGTGTCGCGCCTCCCGCCCGTCGTACGCCTGGACGAGCGCCCATCGTAATGAGCGATGAGCGCCCTCCCCGCACCTTCGACAGTGCTGTAGATCCGCATCGGGGTCCGGCCGGTGGAACGCCACGGCCGGCCTCCGCGCCGGTCGCCCTGCGCACCGAGCCGGTGTGCGGGCGCCGGGCGGGGCCGGCCGTCGGGAGACGCGGAGCGTGCGGATCAGCCGAAGCGGCCCGCCACGTAGTCCGCGGTGCGCGGGTCCTCGGGGTTGCCGAAGATCCGCTCGGTGGGTCCCTGCTCGACGATCCCGCCCGGGGTGCCCTGTTCGGCGAGGAAGAAGGCGCACTGGTCGGAGACGCGGGCCGCCTGCTGCATGTTGTGGGTGACGATCACGATGGTCACCTCGCCGGCGAGCTCGTGGATGGTCTCCTCGACCCGCCGGGTGGAGGTCGGGTCCAGCGCCGAGCAGGGCTCGTCCATCAGCAGCACCCGGGGCCGTACGGCGAGGGCACGGGCGATGCACAGGCGCTGCTGCTGGCCGCCGGAGAGCGCGCCGCCGGGCTGACGGAGGCGGTTGTGGACCTCCTTCCACAGGCCGGCCCGGGTCAGGGACTCCTCGACCAGCACGTCCTTCTCCCGGCGGCCGGCGCGCGTGCCCGTCAGCTTCAGGCCCGCCACCACGTTGTCGTAGATCGACATGGCCGGGAACGGGTTCGGCTTCTGGAAGACCATGCCGATGCGCCGACGGGCGTCCGTCAGCCGCCGCGCGGGGCCGTAGATGTCCTCGCCCTCGAAGAGGACCTCGCCCGCGAACTGCGCCGCCGGGATCAGCTCGTGCATCCGGTTCAGAGTGCGCAGGAACGTCGACTTGCCGCAGCCGGACGGGCCGATCAGAGCGGTGACCTGCCCGGCGGGCATGGTGAGGGAGACCCGTTCGAGGACCTTGTGGTTGCCGAACCAGGCCGACACGGCCCGCGCCTGGAGGGTCGCGGGGCCGACGGCGGCGGCGCCGGCCGGCGAGGGCAGGACGACGGTGTCGGTGGGGGAGAGGGTCGTGTCGGTCACGTCGGGTACCTCGGTTCGCGGATTCACTGCGGGGCTCGGGCGGCGGTCGGTCACAGCAGGTTGGGCAGGAGTTCGGTGGTGCGCGTGGCGACCTGGAGGCCCAGGACGGCGACGACCGGCGCGAACACGATCCAGGTCTGGTGCCGTCCCCAGCGGTGCCACGCCCAGACGGCGGCGACGGCCGCGGCCAGCAGCGCCTGGAGCCACAGCACCAGCGGCCAGGGCACTCCGGCCGGCCGGGCCAGCGGCTGCTCGGCCTCCGGCAGCGTGCCGGGGCGGACGACGGCCGACGGGGTCGGGAAGGCCGCGGAGACCAGGTCGGCGTCCACCCGCAGCAGCCCGCCCGGCATGAAACTCGGGCCGGTGGCGGTGACCAGGACGAGGCGGCCCTCGCCCGCGGCGACCGGGGTGGGCGCCGGGTCACCGGCGCGCCGGACGTCGAGGACCTCGTAGGTCGCCTTGCCCTGCCCGGTGGTCACGGTGATCCGGTCACCCTCGGCGAGCTCGGCCAGCCGTCCGAACGGTCCGCCGTACGCCGCGGCACGCCCCATCAGCACGCTGGTGCCGGCCTGTCCGGGCAGCGGGGTGTCCCTGCGGTGGCCGGGGCCGCCGGTCAGGACGGCGGAGTCGGTGCCTTCGAGGACCACCTGCTGGAGGCCGAGCGAAGGGACCTTGATCAGCGCGAGCGGGCTGCCCGGCGTCAGCAGCTTGCCCTCCTGGTCGGTCTGGGCCACCGGGGCCGTGCCGAGGGCGAGTTGCTTGCGCAGTTCGTCGAACGTGGCCTGCTGTGCGGAGTGTTCCTGTGCCCCGCTGAACAGCAGCAGCTGCGCGGTGATACCGAGCAGCAGGGCGGCGAGGCTCAGCAGACCGCCCCGGGCGAGGTGGCGGACCGCGGTGATGCTCCGCACGCGCGGCAGGACCGCGGTCGGTGCGAGGGGTGTCTGTACGGCGACCGTCACGGGGCCCGCCTCCTTCGCTGGATGGGTGCTGAGGGTGGTGCCGGATGGGGGTGGCCGGTGCTGTCGCGGGTGGCGCCCGCTCCGGCAGCCGGTCCCGCCGGGGCGGCCGCGATGGGCGGCCGCCCCGGCGGGCGGGGACAACGGGTGCCGGATCAGACCGACTTGACGACGAAGTTCGCCCCGTTGCGGGTGTTCACGGTCGTCGAGCCCGCGTAGTACGCGTGCAGCGTGTGCCGGCCGGTGCGCAGCTTCGGCAGGGTGATGGTCACCTTGCCGCCGCTCAGCGTGCCGGTGGCGATGATGCGGCTGCCCTCGTAGATGCGCACGGTGCCGGCCGGGGTGGTGCCGGTCGCGGTGACCTTGACGGTGACCTTGCCCCGGGAGGTGTGCTTGACCGAGGTGGGCGCGCTGACGCTGACCGCCGGGGTCGCCTTGACGACCTTCAGCGAGACGGTCGCCGCGGAGGTGTTGAGCTTGGTGGCGCCGCTGTAGGAGACGGACAGCGCGTGGGTGGCGACCTTGAGGTGGTTCGACAGGGCGACGGTGGCCTTGCCGGTGCTGCCCAGGGTGGCGGTGCCGAGGACGGTGCTGCCCTCCTTCACCGTGACCTTGCCGGACGCGACGACGCCGTGCGTGCCGGTGACGGTGACGGCGACCTTGGGGGTCTGGCCGTAGGCGGCGCTCACGACGGTCGCCTTCGTGGTGCTGGCGTACTTGACCGCGCCGGTCCAGGTGGCGCCCGCGCCCGTGCCGTTGAGGTTGGCGCCGGAGACGGTGGCCGTGTAGGTGCCGGTGACCAGGCCGGTGAAGGAGTACGACGTGGTGCCGGCCGGGACGTCCTTGGTCGCCACGACGGCGCCGTCCGAGCCGGTCAGCGTGACCCGGTAGTCGGTGAGCGGCAGGCCGGTGGGGGCGGGCGCGGTCCAGGTGAGCTTGACGCTCGCGTCGCCGAGGGTGGCCTTCAGCACGGGCGCGGCGGGCGTCGAGAGGTCGATGCCCGACTCCTCCAGGCCGCCGAGCTTGGCGTGCTTGGCCGGGTTGACCGAGCCGTTGTAGGCCTCGTTCACGAAGCCGAACGCGGCGATGGTGGTCTCGGCGTTGTCGGACGCCATGGCGGCGGTGTGGCTGCCGCTGGTGACGAAGACGTCGTAGAGGTCCTTGTCGAAGAAGACGCTCGTCGGGTCGATCGCGCGGGTCGGGACGACGTTGTAGACGTCGCGGCCGAAGGTCGCGTTCTCGTAGTAGTAGTTGACCGGGGTGAGCTTGCCGTTGGCCATGGCGACCGGGCTGGTGGCACCCGTGTCGCCGGGCAGCGTCACGCTGGCCAGGCGGCCGCCGGCGGTCGCGGCGTCCTTGCTGTGGTCGGGGGCGACCCCGTTGATCTGGGCGATCCAGCTGCCCACGGAGAACGGCTCGATCGCGCCGTCCTCGGTGAGGCCGTCGTCGGCCTGGTTCTCCTGGACGGTCGGGATGTTCGGGGAGAGCGTGGCGTCGGTGAGACCGATGGCGCCCAGGAAGAACTTGCGGGTTCCGGAACCCGACTGCGGGATCTTCGGGTGCAGGGTCTGGCCGTTGATCTCGGTGAGGGTGCCCGAGTAGATGTCGTGGAGGTCGTCGACCGACAGGCCGTCCAGGTCGGAGGAGCCCTTGACCGCGACACCGACCGCGTCCCGCGCGAACGGGATGTAGGTCAGCGCGGTGCCGGAGGTGCTCGGACCGCTGGAGGAGCGCGCGAAGTCGACCTGGCCCGTGATGGCGACGCCGGAGCTGTCCGGGTACTTGTCGCCGGTCAGCGCCTGGCTGAGGGCCAGACGGCCCTTGCCGGAGCCGTTCGGGCGCAGGAAGGAGGGCCCGGTGGAGCGGGTCTTGATGCTGGAGGTGGTGGAGCCGGTGCCGGGCTCGATCGCGTCGTAGGAGGCGATGCCCGCGCCGCTCTCCGCCTGCACGGCGGGGCGGGTGACGCCGTTCACCGAGTCGCCCGCGAGGGCGTTGAGCACGTCCTGCGTGGTGTCGGAGCCGACGCCGACGAGCGAGCGGAAGGTGCCGGGCGTGGTGGGGTCGGCGTACGCAGGGCTCGCGAGAGCCAGGCCGCCGGCCACCACAGCGGCGGCGACGAGCGCGGCCGTAGAGCGCGAAGAGCGCATGGAGGTTCTCCTGAGGATTGTGCGCGGGTGGATCTGGCAGGGTGGTACTGACCGTCCGCCCCGACTGCCTTTCGGGGCGGGCGGTCGTCTGTGGGGAGCCCCCCGCGGGAGGCTCCGCCGGGTCACCGCGGCGGCAGCAGCCGCCGCAGTCGCTCCGGCAGCGTGAGCTGCGGGACGACGGTCACGGTGCGGCCTCCCGGCAGCGGCATGCGCAGCGGCAGCCGCGGCCTGCTGCCGCCCGCGAAGGGCGCGCCCAGGGCGGCGGCGGCGCCGAGCGCGGCCCCGACCGGGACGGCGTAGCGCAGCGAGTTCGCCGGGTCGTCCGGGGTGGTGCCGGCGGCCGTGGTCTGCACGGCCTTGCCGCCGTCGTACGACGCCTTGACGGTGGGCGTGCTGCCCGTGCCGCCGGCCGCCGCGGGCGACTGGCCGAGGTTGTTCGGCGTGCCGTCGGAGGCCGCGCCGCCCGCGCCGCCCAGGTCACTGCCGGAACCGATGACATCGGTGCCGCCGTCGGTCCCGCCGGAGCCCGAGCCGGACCCGGAACCGGTGTCCGAACCGGCCGGGGCGGTGTACTTCGCCAGGGCGTCGGCGGCGCTCAGGGCGCGCTCGCGCAGTGCCTTGGACAGCGGGGCGTAACCGGCCGGCAGGCGGCCCGGGTCGGCGCCGCTGACCTGGCCGGTGCCGGCCGCGTACCGCAGCAGTGCCGCGTAGTCCTTGCGGGCGGCGGCGCTCAGCGAGCCGGGCCGTACCGCCGCGTGGACGAGCTGGGCCAGCGGGTAGGCGCCCTCGGCGGTCGCCGTGGCCGGGTCGATCTCGGGGGTGCCCGTGCCGGACGCGCTCGCGGCCGCGGCGGTCAGGGACGCCTCGTCGGGGGCGACGAACTTGCCCGCCGCGTTGCGCAGCCGGGCGGTCTGCAGCCCGTAGCGGGCGGCGGACGCCGCGTCGGTCACCGTGATCACGAACCGGGAGCCGACCGTCTGCGGGCCGGCGCTCTTGAACGCGGGCGGGTTGGCCAGCGGGTCCCAGGTCGACTTCCAGAGCGTGTCCGCGCGCCGCGTGTGCAGCGCACCGGAGTGCAGATCGTCCACGTACGGGTGGTAGTCGGTCATGCACTGCTTGAGGGTGGCGTCGGTGCCCGGCGGGATCGAGCACCAGGGGTCGCTCTTGGGGTAGTCGTCGGCGCGGGAGGCGTCGAAGGCGGCGCCGGTGGGGCTGATGTCCGCACTGGTGGAGTAGTACGGGTTCACCTGCATGCCCCAGTCGTCGGACTGCCCGGCGAGGAACTTGCGTGCCGAGCCGTCGGACATGACCCACCGCCACAGCGCGCGGGCGGTGTCGGTGTGGCCGAGCGAGGTGATCAGGTCGGTGTCGGTGGCCGGGGTCTCGGCGACCGAGAGAGAGGCGAACTCGGGGTTGAGGGAGATGAACTCGGGGTCGCTCGCCAGGCCCGCCGGGTTGTTCTTCGCCCACTCGTACCCCTTGGCGGCGACGCCGCCGAGCACCGAGCCCCAGGTGGAGTTGCGGTACGACTCGGTGAGCAGCTTGGCGACCAGCCGGGGGGTGAGGTCGATCGACTCGACCTTGGTGCCGGCGAGCTTGCGGATGTCGTCCGGCGCTCCGGACTTGGGCCTGCGCTCGATGGTGAAGCCGATCACGGTGCCGGACAGCGCCACCGGCGCGTACGTGGTGGTGCCGGACGGGGCGGTGGTGCCCTCGTCGGCGCCCAGGGCGCGGGTGGTGAAGGCCATCCCGGCGGATCCGTCCGCGCTCAGCCGGGCCCGGGTGTCGGGCTCGCCGAGTTCGGTGTAGCCGTAGACCTTGCCGGTCGGGCACAGGGCCGCCTGCCAGCTCGTCATGGCGTCGGCGACGAGCTCGCTGCCGGTGGTGGGCCGCTCGTCGGAGCCGAGCGCGCAGTTGGTGCCGACCGAGTTGAAGTCCAGCTTGATCGCGATGCGGTTCTTCCAGTTGGTGGAGGAGACCGGGGAGCCCGCGTTGACGGTGCTGGTGTCGGCGTAGGGCTTGCCGTCGAGGTCGAGGCGGCCCTGCGGGACGATCACCAGCCAGCAGGAGCGGGGCTTGGTCACGCCGCCGGTCCTGACCGGCATGCCGCAGCCGAGGTGCGGCGCCTCGTTGGCGGTCTGGACCTCGAAGTACTCCTTGCCGGTGCCGGCGGCGCCGGTGCGGGCGAAGTCGACCTCGTTGGTGGTGTTGCGGTTGAAGAAGGAGTTGTTCTGGGTGCCGCTGGTGATCAGCGTGCCGTCGACGGACTTGAAGGGCACCTCGCCCAGCCCGTTGGCGCCGGCCGCCCCGTACCGGTCGTCCTGGCCGTAGTTGCCCGGGTCAGTGCTGTAGAAGACCTTGCGGGTGTCGTCGTACTCGTTGCCGGGCCAGCTGCCCCGGTCGGTGGTCGGGGAGGCGCCGTACTGGCACTGGGTGCGGGACGGGCCGGGGTTGGACGGCACGGTGCCGTCGTCGTCGCCCCAGCACTGCATGATCTGCACGAAGTTGGTGTTGAACAGCGTGCCGGCGAAGGTCGTCGGCTCGCCGCCCGACCAGCTCACCGTGATGGCCTGGCTGGTGAGCCGCTTGGTCTGGCTCACCGTGAACCGCATGTCCTTGAACTCGCCGCGCCCGGAGACGGTGACGGCGGAGCCGGTGTCGTCGGCCGCGGTGGCGCTGGGTGCCGACTGGGCGACCGCGAGGCCGGCCAGGGCGCCGACCGCGGCGCCGGCCACCAGCCGCACGAGGATGCCGCGCAGGCGCTTCATCGTGTACTCCCGTCCGTGCCGGAGGAGTCGGCGGAGCCGGAGGCGGTGGTGCGGGCGCCGCCGTCACGGCCGGCCGTGATCAGTCGCGACACCACGGAGGGCAGCAGCACCAGTGCGAACACCAGCAGCGCGGCCAGCAGCATCAGGGTCTGCGTGCCGGTCCAGCCGTGCTCCGCTGCCACGGTGATCGGCTGGGCGAGGGCGACGGTGTCGTCGCCGGACGCGCCGCCGGAGCCGCCGGACGCGTTGTTCGCCGCCGCGATGACCTGGCCGGTGTCCGGGTCGACGGTCGTGCCGCCGGAGCCGCCGGACGCGCCGCCCGCGGCGGCCGAGCCGGTCGCCCCGCCGCTCGCCGCGCTGCCGCCCGCCGTGCCGCCCGTGGCCGCGCCGCCGGCGCCGCCCGAGGTGCCGCCGGAGGCCGAGCCCCCGGAGGTGCCGCCGGAAGCGCCGCCGCTGCCGTTGGACGTGGCGCCGCCGCTGCCGGTGCCGCAGGGCGCGGCACCCTTCTTGTCGCAGGCGGCCGGGTAGGGGGCCGTCTCCGCGAGCTTGTTACGGCCGTTCGCGGTGAAGGTCGGGTTGTTGCAGCCCTGGACGTTGATGTTCTTCGCGGCCACGCCGGGGATCCGGCGGATCTGCTCGAAGCCCGCCTTCACCAGGTTGATCGGCAGCGGCGAGTAGCCGAGCTGGGGAGCCGACTGCTGGCCCTGGCACATGAAGTAGTACGAGAACGCGCCGAGCGTCTTGCCCTTGGCCTTGGTGAAGGTGCCCTGCACCTTCAGCGGCAGGATCATGTACGAGTAGCTGGACAGCGGGTAGTTGCGCTTGTCGGAGTCGTTGTAGACGCCGTCGAGCTGCTGGGTGAGGTAGTCCGCGGAGCTCTTGTTGGTGTTGATCCTCGCCTTGAGCAGCGACACCGCGACGTTCTGCGGGGTCGGCTCGGTGTAGTAGCCCGCGTGGTTGAGGACCTTGGCGACCGGGTAGTGCGCGTTGAGCGCGTACGAGTAGTTGACGTAACCGATCGCGCCCTCGCCGTAGTTCTGGGCGACGTAGCCCGCCACGCCGAGGTCGCCGGACTGGGCGATCATGCCGGTGACGGTCGGGTAGTACGAGGTCTGCCCGCAGGCCCCGGACCGTCCGACGCGCCCGCAGTACGCCTGCCACAGCGACTTGTGCTGGTTGGCCATCCACATCGTGAACTGCGCCGTGGAGCCCGAGCCGTCCGAGCGGACCACCGGGACGATGATGCGGTGCGGCAGCTGCACCCCGGGGTTGTCGGCCTTGATCATCGGGTCGTCCCAGGTCTTGACGACCCCGGTGAAGATCTTGGTGACGACGTCCCCGGAGAGCCGCAGGTTGGTGACCCGCTTGCCGTTGACCGTCAGGTGGTACATGAAGACGGTGCCGCCCGCCACGATCGGCATGTACGCGTACGATCCGGCGCCCGGCCGCTCGGCCGCGGAGCCGTCCGTCGGGTGGGTCTGGAACGGGATGTCCGAGACGGCGAAGTCGACGGTGCCGCTGAGGAACTGCCGGCGGCCGTCGGAGGATCCGGTACCGGCGTAGCTGATCCGCATGCCGTACTGGTTGACGGCCCGGCGCCATTCGTCGACGGCGTTCTCCGCCCAGGTGGAGCCGGCTCCGGCGATCGGGGTGTAGCTGTCGGCGGCGGCGGGCGCGGCCAGCGGGCCGGCCAGCAGCGTCACGAGCACGCCGAACACCGCGCCGAGGGTCGCCGGCGCCCGCAGGCGGCTCAGACGAGCGATGAGGTGGCTGAGCATCAGTCGGTCTCTCCGGTGTCCTCGACGGGGGTGTGCCGGGGGGCAGGGGAAGGGGAAGGGGTTGCGGTGTCCGTGACGGCCGGGGCGTCCGTGACGACCACGGCGTCGGACACGTCCTCGCCGCGCGCGGCGGCTCCGGCGGGCTCGGTGTCCTCGGCGACCGGCTCGTCCTGAGCGGCCGCGACGTTCTTGCCGGGGACGGCCGGTTCGACGGGCACGGAGTCCTCGACGGCCTCGGTGCCCTCGGACCCGTCCGGGTCCGTGTCCTTGAACAGCGACAGCCGGGGCGCGTCCAGTTCCTCGAAGCGGGCCGCGTCCTGACGGGAGGCGCGGACGGCCCGGCGGGCCTGGCGGCGGCTCTGGTGACCGGGTCCGCGACCGCCGATGACCCGGGCGACCACGAACAGCACCAGCACCAGCGCCATCAGCACCGCCGCGGCGCCGAACCCGCGGGCGATCATGGTCGGTTCCGGCGACTTGACGAAGTTGAAGACGGCGAGCGGCAGCGAGATCATCGGCCCGCTCGTCGGGTCGGCGTTGCGCGCGGCGGTGAAGCCCGCGGTGAGCAGGACCGGCGAGGTCTCGCCGATACCGCGCGCGGTGCCGAGGATGACGGCGGTGGCGAGCCCGGACCGGGCCGTCGGCAGCACCACGTGCCACACGGTCCGCCAGCGCGGTGCGCCCAGCGCCTCCGAGGCCTCGGTCAGCGTGCCCGGCACCAGCCGCAGCACCACGTCCGACGCCCGGATCACGATCGGCAGCATCATCACGCTGATCGCGAAGCCCGCCGCCAGACCGGACTTCTGCATACCGAGGTAGAGGATCCAGGTCGCGTACACGGTCAGACCGGCCACGATCGACGGCAGCGCGGTCATCGCCTCGACGATGGTCCGCACGAACCGGGAGAAGCGGCCCGGGATCTGGTTGAGATAGACCGCGCAGGCGATGCCGAGCGGCACGGTGATCGTGAGCGCGATGGCGATCATGATCAGGGTGCCGAGCATCGCGTGCGCGATACCGCCGTTGGTGAGCGGGTCGAGCGGTCCTGCCGCCTGCATGTCCTGGGTGAAGAAGTTCCAGTGCAGCAGCGCCTCGCGCCCGCGCCAGGCGATGAACCCGACGACGAGGACGAGCGCCGAGAGCATCAGCAGCGCCACCGTCCACAGCACGACGGTCATCACCCGGTCCCGTACGGCCTGGCGGTCCTCCTCCAGGCCGGTGAGCACGGCGTAGATCAGCAGGAAGGACAGGTACGCCGTGACGGTGAAGCCCAGCGCTCCGGAGAGCGGGGCGAGTTCGCCGAACAGCAGCACGGTCGTGCACAGCGCGGAGGCGGCGGCGCCGGCCAGCGACAGCACGCCCGAGCGGGTGAGTCCGCCGATGGGCCGGGGCCGGTCGGGGAGCTCCACGGGGTCGGGGCCCACGACTCCGGCGCCGGTCCCGGCCGCTTCCGGGGCCTCGGCCGCTTCCACAGCCGCGGCGGGCAGCGTCTTGGTGTCTTCCACGACGGTCATGTCAGGCCTCTCAGTCGCTCTGCGCGCCGGAGCGCGAGCGGGCGGCGATGGAGGAGGCGGTGAAGTTGACCGCCAGCGTCAGCAGGAACAGGGCCAGGCCGGCCGCCATCAGCGCCGACATGCCGAAGGGCGACGCGTCGCCGTAGTGCAGGGCGATCAGCGAGGACACCGAGTTCGAGCCGGTCTGGAGGATGTGCGGCTGGATGGTGAAGACCGGCGAGATGATCAGGTACACGGCGATCGTCTCGCCGAGCGCCCGGCCGAGGCCCAGCATCGTGCCGCCGATGATGCCGCCCTTGCCGTACGGCAGGATCACCGCGCGGATCATTCCCCAGCGGGTGGCGCCCAGCGCGTACGCGCCCTCGCGCTCGCCCGCCGGGGCCTGGGCGAACACTTCGCGCATCACCGAGCACTGGATCGGCGCGACCATCAGCGCGACGACGATCCCGGCGATGAAGGTGGAGGCGGTGTAGACGCTGTCGGTGGCGAGCGGGTCGCCGGGCTGGGTGCCGTCCACCGTGAACAGGGGGATCCACCCGAACCAGTCGGACAGCCAGCGCGACAGGCCGATCACGTGCTGCTGGAGGAAGAACAGCCCCCAGAGCCCGTAGACCACCGAGGGCACGGCGGCCATCAGGTCGACCAGGGTGACGAGGGTACGGCGCAGCCGGCGCGGGGCCACGTCGGAGATGAACAGCGCGGTCCCGAGGGCCAGCGGCACGGACAGGGTCACGGCCACGGCGGCGATCAGCAGCGTTCCCGTCAGCACGGCCGCGATGCCGAACCGGTGGACGTCCGGCTGCCATTCGGGGGTGGTGAGGAACGACAGGCCGGTGACGCTGAGCGCCTGACCGGCTCTCATCAGCAGGAACAGGCCCACGGCCGCCATGATGGCCAGAACCACCACCCCGGTGGCCGTCAGCTGGACCCGGAAGATCCGGTCACCGAGACCGCGCCCCGCATGAGGCCGCCGAGGAAACGATTCTTTCCCCTCCGGTTCGACATTCCCGGGTATGTCCCCCCCGGGTCTGTCGGGTTCTTCCTGCTCGGACTCCACGTACGTACGCCCCTCACCCGAAAACGACTCTCCCCGCACGGCGCCGGAAGGCAGCCGTGCGGGGAGAGTCAATGGCCGGATCCTGTCGTCCCGACGCGCCAATTGTGGACACCGAGTGAATCGTTCATGTCATTTCAGTGGGCTAGTTGTGCGTGCGGACTTACATCGCGCCGGACCTGAACTCCCCCTGACAGAACCAGCCCTGGCGGACATCGCGCGACAGGTCCCGTAAATCCCGTGTGTCCCGTACGACCTGACGAATCCGGGCAGGTCAGACGGGCGGACGGGGCGTGCCGGCCCGCGTGATGGCCGACTCGACGGCGGCGACCCGCTCGGCGAGCAGCCCGAGCGCGGCCACCGCCTCGCTCAGCGCACCGGTCAACGCCTCGGCCGTCGCCCCGGCCGCGATCGCGTTCGCCGTCGCGTTCGCCGTCGCGCTCGTCGTCGCGCTCGTGGTCACGGGCGTCGTCCCGGGGAGCGGGCCGCCGACGGGTCCGCCGAGTCCCCGGGCGCGCAGGTACGACGCCTTCACCTCGGCCCAGCGCGCGGCCTGCGCACCGGACAACGTGCCGCGCAGCTCGGCCAGTTTGAGCAGGTTGGCCTCGGCCCCGGTGGTGAGGGTCTGGGCCTCGGCCCGGTAGTGGTCGTCGACGACGGCGTCGAGTTCGGCGTCGTTCATGACCGGCCGGATCGCCTGGACGATCTTGTTCATGTCGCGGTAGGAGCCCTGGAGCCGGAACGGCGGCTCGGTGCGGGCGTCGTCGCTCTGCGCGGCGGAGGCGATGTAGGCGGAGTTGACGGCGAGGACCGTCTCGCGCGCGGTGAGCAGATGGCGCAGAACGGCACGGATCCGGTCGAGTTCGGCGGGTGCACAGGGGTGGGCGAGGTCGTCCACGCGCGCCGTGGGGTCGTCGGCCGCCAGCCGCAGCAGCAGGTCGAGGTCGGCGCGGTCACGGCCGGCCAGCGGGGCCAGCACCGGGTTCGCGGTAAGGGCGTTCTCCACGAAGCTGACGGAGAAGGCGTCCTCCTTGCCGGTGAGCACGTCGCCGAGGTTCCACACGTCGGCCCGGCTGGCGAGCATGTCGGGAACCGTGAAGCGGCTTCCGGACTCGGTGTAGGGGTTGCCCGCCATGCAGACGGCGAAGCGTTTGCCGCGCAGGTCGTAGGTGCGGGGCTCGCCGTCGTGGACGCCCTCCATCCGGCGGGTGGCGTCGCACAACGGGATGAACCGCTGGAGCAGTTCGGGCGAGGTGTGCTGGATGTCGTCGAGGTAGAGCAGGGTGTTGCTGCCCGCCGCCAGCGCGAAGTTGATCCGCTCGACCTCGCGCCGGGCGGTCGCGTTCGGGGCCTCGGCCGGGTCGAGCGAGGTGACGCCGTGACCGAGCGCGGGGCCGTCGACCTTGACCAGGACGAGGCCGAGGCGGTCGGCGACGTACTCCATGAGGGTCGTCTTGCCGTAGCCGGGCGGGGAGACGAGCAGCAGCAGACCGCCGGTGTCGGTGCGCCTGGACTCGTCCGAGGTGCCGATCTGCCGGGCGAGACTGTCGCCGACGAGCGGCAGACAGACCTCGTCGACGAGACGGTTGCGCACGAACGTGGTCAGCACCCGCGGCCGCAGCTCGTCGATCCGCAGCCGGGAGCGCTCGGCGGCGAGCAGCGCGGTGCGCCGGGCGGTGTAGGCGCGGTGGCCGGGGACGGCGTGGGCGCGGAAGTCGTCGGTGCGGGCGAGGAACTCGTCGAGGCGCAGGGTGAGGGTGCGGCGGGTGATGCGCGGATGGGTGCCGAGCAGCCCAGTCACGGCCGCGGTCAGCGGTGCCTCGCTGTCGTGGCGCACCAGCTCCGGGCAGAGTTCGGCGGCGACGGCCTCGGCGAGGTCCCCGGGGCCGGTGTCCGCGCCGGTGGCGGCGGTGTACGCGGACAGCCACCCCTCGACCAGCTGCCGGCGCTCGTCGAGGCTGTCGAGGGCGGCGAGGTCCTGCTCGTAGGCCGATGTGCCGACCGTGCGGCGGAACTTGTCGAGGAGGGTGCGGCCGGCCGCGCCGATGACGAAGCCCTCGGGGCCGGTCGTCAGCTCCTCGAAGAGGTACGCGGCCGCCGCCGGGCCGATCTCGGCCGCCAGTTCCGCCTGGAGGTCCGCGATCGCGGGCACGGTCCCGAACGTCTCCCGGGCCCGGGCCAGCGACACCGCCCGCCGGGTCAGACTCTGGCGCCGGGCGGCGCCGGTGCCGTGCGCCCAGAACAGCTGGGCGGCGGCGCGGGCGGCGCTCTCGTGGCGCAGCACGCCCGCGCCCGCGTGCAGCCGCAGCAGCGCGGTGAGGATCGCGGTGGCGTCGTGGTCGTGCACCCCGCGCTCGTAGCCCTCGTCGTACGCCGTCTGCGCCGCCCGGCTCACCAGCGCGGGCAGGTCGGCCTCCGCCAGGGCGGCGGGGCCGTGCTCGGCCAGCAGCCGGGCCGCGAGGTGCTCGCCGCGGTAGACGGCCGCGGACTCGGAGGGCAGCGGCCGGTCCCAGTAGGGGCGGGTGGCGGCGAAGTCCGGGTCGGTGACCGGGGCCCGGTAGTCGGTGCCGGTGAGCGCGAGGGCGAGACCGTCGCCGTGGGGGACCAGCGCGAGGTCGAGGGGCTGGGTGTTGACGGCGAAGGTGTGCCGTCCGAGGCGCAGGGTGCGGCCGCCGTCGGTGTACAGGTCGGTGCGGTCGCGCAGCGCGCGGTGCGCGTCCTGGCGGGCCGCCTTCAGGTGCCCCGTCAGCTCTTCCGCCCGGCCCGGGTCGCCGAGTGCGCGCAGTTCGCCGGCGGTGCGCCGGACCTTCTCGACCAACGGGTCGGAGGTGAAGAACGTGCTGATCGCGTCGGCGGTGTCCAGTGCGGCGGCGCGGCGGGCGAGGGTCGCAAGGACGCGTGCGGCGGCGGCCGCCAGCTGTTCGGTGCGGCGGGCGCGGGCGTCGGCGAGGGTCTGCTTGCGGGCGGCGAACGCCTCGTACACCTCGGTCCGCCGGTCCGCGAGCTCGCCGAGGAAGTCGTCGAACCCGGAGAAGCGGGCTTCGAGGTTCTCCAGCTGCACCAGCAGGGCGGCGAGCCGGCTGTCGCACGCCTCCTCGCTGTCGGCCGCCGCGAGGGCACCGACGACCGACTGCCCCAGCAGCGCGAACTCGGCGGCGAACTCGGCGCGCCCCTCGTTCTCGCGCAGTTCGCGGCGGCGGGCGTCGAGGGTGGCGCGGACCCGGTTGACACCGCCCAGCACCTCGGCGACACGCTCCAGGATCGAGGTGCGCACGGTGGCGTCGCCGATGTCGAGTCCGGCGACCACCTCGGTGACCGTGCGCAGGCCGTCGTCGAGCTCGTCGAGCCGGCCGGTCAGGGGTGCGGCCTCGGCGGCCGTAGGGATCACCTCGGCGGCCGCGAGCAGCCGCTCGATCTGCTGGTGGTGACCGGCCAGGGCGTCCTCGCGGGCCAGGAAGGCCACCGCGCGCTGCCCGAACGAGGCGAGGTCGGTGCCGACCCCGGCGGCGAGCTCGTCGATGCGGGCGGTGTCGGCGTACCGCAGCTCCTTCAGGTTCAGCAACCGGCCCTGGGCGTGCCGCAGTTCGGTCAGTCCCGTGACCCAGGAGGCGGCGTCGCGGGGGGCCTCGCCGCGCAGCCGCCGCACGAGCGAGGTGATCCGCTCCGCGGACTCGTCGAGGGCGTCGGCGGCCCGGCGGGTCAGCGTCCGGACCGTCTCGAACTCGGTGACGACCTGCCCGGCCGTGTCCCGGACCGCGTCCAACGGGGTGCGCAGATCGCCGAGTCCGGGCTCGCCCAGCCAGTGGTGGGTGTCGGCGATCCGGACGCAAGCGGCGCGCAGGGCCTCGTACACCCCGGTCGTGGGGGGTGTCCCGGCGACGGACCCGGCGAGGGTCAGACAGTCGGAGATGCCCCGTACGAGGTCGGCGTTGCCGATCCGGGACAGCGGTCCGGAGCCGGCCGGCCGGGCGGCGGCGCGGGTGTCGGACTCGTACGGCGACGTCCACAGCTGGAGCGGATGCACCCGGGCCGGTTCGGCACCGGCCGGGTCGGTGCGCAGCACGGTCAGCGATCCGTCGTCGAAGAGCGCCCATCCCTGGCAGGTCAGCGGGGTGGAGATCTCCTTGCGGATCAGGTTGTACGGCAGCAGGAGACTGCGCCCCGCGCCGGGCGCGTGGTACGCGTACAGCACGTCCTCGCCGTTGGGCGAGCGCACCTCGCGCTCGAACTCCAGGCCCTCGGTGTCGAGGTCGAAGGTCCGGTGGGCGCCCGTCGCCGCGAGGCAGTAGCCGCCGGGAAAGACGATGCCCCGGTCCTCGGGCAGCCGGCGGCAGGACTGCCCGACGGCGTCGAGCCGGACCACGGTCTTCGTCAGGGTGTGGAGGACGAAGTGGCGCCAGGCGGTCTCCTTGTAGGGGCGCACCCGCAGCAGGAGCAGGGCGCCCACCCGCGCGTACTGGATGTCCGCGTCGGCGAGGGACTGGAGGGGTTCGTCGACCGGCTCGGTGTGGATCGCCCGGTCCGTCTCCGTGTCGTCCTCGGTCTTGACGGTGAGGCTGCCGCCGACGGTCGCGACGAAGACCTCGCCCTCGACGGACACGTGCGGCCGACGGCCCGGGACGTGGTCCTCGCGGGTGGTCTCGGTCCAGGTGAAGTCGTGGGACGGCGGGAAGACGTGGTCGCGCTCGCCACGCGCGTCGAGGAACGTCACCCGGCCGTCGTCGGCGAGCGCCCAGCGCAGCACCCGGATGTCGTCCGGCTTCTCCCCGGTGCGGAAGACGGCGAGCAGCCGGCCGTCGACGTGGCGCAGCCGCAGCAGGCGGGTGTCGCGGTAGTAGCGGTGCAGGGCGGCGAACTCGCGGACGAAGCCGGGGTCGTCCAGCAGACCGGGCACCGCGTCCTCGGGCAGCCGGTTCAGGTCGCGGTCGCGCAGGGTGAGGACGTCGCCGACGGCCGCCTCGGCCCGCAGCCCGAGGACGGTGTGGGCGCCGAACAGCAGACGGTCCCCGACGGCCACGACGTCGGCGGGCACGCAGGCCCGTTCGGTGCGCAGCTGTCCGGTCCCGGCGAGCGCGAGCCGGGTCGCGCCGAACTCCTGCACACGGCGGGAGTCGAGGGCCTGCGCGCGGCGGGCCAGGTCCTCGGCCTGTGCGGCCAGCCGGTCGCGCAGCACCTCGTACGTGCCGGCGTCCAGGCGGGGGTCCGCGGCGGTGTCAGAAGCGGTCCTCGGGCCGGGACCCGCTGCGGAGCCGGGTGCGGTCCTCGGGCCGGGACCCGCTGCGGAGTCCGGAGCGGTCTTCGGACCGGGGTCCGCTGCGGAGACCGGTGCGGTCCTCGGACCGGGGCCCGCGGCGGAGTCCGGAGCGGTCCTCGGGCCGGGGTCCGCGGCGGTGTCCAGGCCGGTTGCCATGGGGTCGGGTTCCCTTCGAGACGTTCGGGCGGTACGGCCCGCAGCCGCCGTCCCCTGCGCGGCGGCTGCGGGCCACGGGCGCGGCGCTCAGACCCGGGAGCTGCCGTTCAGCGCGGTGAGCGGCAGGTCGGACAGACCCAGCTCGCCGGCCCGGTCCATGAGCTGCTGGAGCCGCCCGGCCTGTGGAGAGCCGCCCGACTTCATGAGCTGCATCAGCAGCGCGGACACCGTCAGGTTCTGCACGTCCGCCGTCGACACCTGGCCGAGGAGGCGGCCGAGGTCCTCGGTGAAGCTCGACGACCCGTCCAGCCAGGGCTTCGCCAGCGCCTGTGCCGTCGCGGAGTTCTCCAGGAACCCGTCGACGCTCCTGCCCAGCGCGATCGAGTTCACCAGCCGGTCGAAGAACACGGACTCCCCGCCGACGATGTCGATGTCGGCGTGCTCCAGACCCGTGGCCAGCACCGTGGCCTGCGCCTCGGCGACCTGCCGCTGCGCGTCGAGACCGGCCAGCCGGATCTCCTTCTCCGCCTGGAGCCGCAGCCGGTACTCCTCGTGACCGCGCGAGGCGTCGTCGAGGGCCGCCATCGCGGCCGCCTTCTCGGTCAGACCCGCCGCCTCGGCCTTGAGCTTCTCGCCGATCGCGGTGGCCTCCGCGAGCGCCTTGGCCCGCGCGCCCTCGGCCTCGGCCCGCAGCAGCGCCTCGGTGCCCTCCGCCTCCGCCTGCATCCGCGCCCCGGTGGCCACGGCCTGGGCCCGCCCGGCCTTCTCGACGACCTCGGCCTCCTTGTCGCGGACCTGCACCTCGGCGAGACCGGCCGCGGCCGTCTCCGCCTGGACGCCCTCGGCGAGCCGCAGCTTGGCACGGGCGTCGAGGTCGGCCGACTTCAGCCGGGCCTCCGCGAGCGTCAGCTGCTCGGCGGACCGGTGCCGGGCCGCCACCTCCGCGGCCTCGGCCGCCTTGATGTCCTTGACCAGCTTCTCCTGGGCCTCCGCCTCGGCCGCGATGATCACCGACTGGCGGGTCCGCTCGGCCTCCTCGACCACCCGCAGCTTCTTGATCGCCTCCTCCTGCTCGGCGACCGTACGGTCCACGGCGATCCGCTCCCGCACCACGTCCGCGACCTCGCGGCGCTCCGCCTCGACCTCCTTGTCCTTGGCGATGACCGACAGCGCGGTCTCCCGCTCCCGGGCGATGACCTCCAGCAGGCGGTCCTTCTCGATCCGCTCGTTCTCGACGGCGATGACCCGCTCGCGGTTCTTCTGCGCCACGGCGATCTCCCGGGCCTGGTTCTCCCGCTGGACGCCGAGCTGCTCCTCGGTCCGCAGGAACGCGCCCTGCGCGCCGAGGCGTTCCTCCTCCTGCACCTTCGCGGTGGCGGCCTCCTCGCGCGCCCGCAGCGTCTCGACCTCGCGCCGCTGCTTGATCTCCGCCTCGGCCTGCCGGCGCTCCAGCTCCAGGATGGTCTCCCGGGCGTCGACGTTCTGCCGGGTGATCTCCTTCTCCTCGGTGCGCTGGAACTCGTTGGTCCGCACGTGCTCGACCGTCGTCAGCTCGGTGATCTTGCGGATGCCCTGGGCGTCCAGGATGTTCGCCGCGTCCAGCTGCGACATCGGCGTCTGCTCCAGGAAGTCGATCGCCGCGTCGTCGAGGTGATATCCGTTCAGGTCGGTGCCGATGACCTGGATGATCCGGTCCCGGAACTCCTCGCGCTTGGTGTAGAGGTCCACGAAGTCGAGCTGCTTGCCGACCGTCTTGAGCGCCTCGGAGAACTTGGCCGCGAAGAAGTCCTGGATGGCCGCCGGGTCGCTGGCGGTCTGGGTGCCGATCGCCTGCGCGACCTTGATGACGTCCTCGACGGTCTTGTTGACGCGCACGAAGAAGCTGATGTGGATGTCGGCCCGGATGTTGTCCTGGCAGATCAGACCCTCGCGGCCGGTGCGGCGGATCTCGATCGTCTTCACCGAGATGTCCATGTACTCGGCCTTGTGCAGCACGGGCAGCACCACCGCGCCGGTGAAGGTGACGTCCACCTTCTTCGTCTTGGAGATGATCAGCGCCCGGCCCTGCTCCACCTTGCGGAACAGCGTGCTGAGCATGAACAGCGACGCGACCGCGACGAGGAGGACAACGGCGACGAGCACGGCGAGGCCCACAGTGATGGCATCCATGACATACGTCCTTGAGGCGTAAGAGAAAGAGGTGAAGCGTGAGGCGTGCGGTGGCCGGCGGGGCGCGCGGCTCTCAGGTCGGGTCGCCGCGCGGGTCGAGCGCCGCGTCGTACGGCGCGACCCAGAAGAACTCGCCGGCGTCGTCGTAGGCGTACAGCAGGCCGGTGCTTCCGCTGCCCAGCCGGTCGACGCCGGTCTGGCGGACCTGGACCAGCGCGGTCGAGCCGTCCGCGGCCGCGACCTCCGCCTGACCGAAGCCGACGCCCACCCGTCCGGTACGGATGGTGCAGGTCAGCCCGACGAAGTCCAGCCGGGACGGCCCTCGTTCGTCGGGCAGCAGCCGGTGCAGCGGCCGCACCAGCAGCCGGGTGAGCCACCGGGCGAGCAGCACGGCGCCGACCAGTACCGCCACCCCGCCCAGCACCCGCGGCACACCCGGCGGCACGAGCGGCTCCAGCAGGACGGTCGCGCTCAGACTGAAGAACCAGGCGAACGCCGTCAGCAGCGAGAAGGCCACCGTCACCGGCACCCCGCCCAGCCCCCACCCGTCGAAGTGCCCATGCGCATGGGCGTCGAAGCCGTGCGTCTCGGCCGCGCCGAACGCGACCAGGAGCCAGAAGGCGACGACCACGACCAGGGCGGACGTGAACAGCAGCGTCGGAAAGCCGGTGACGGCCGTCAGAAACGCCTGCATGTCCCCTCCCTCGTTCCGCCGCGGCGACCCCCCGCCACGGCTCCCCACCGGGCACGGACGCCGGACACCTTGCCGGTGCCCGGCATCAGAACCGTCCGTGGTGCTCCCCTGCGCCCATGGTGCAGTTCCATGAACGCTTCGCGCATTGCCGGTCTCCGGCAATGTTCACTAAGGTCTCCCTGCCGGTCGGCGTCAGGAACGCGTCACCGAAGCGTCAAGAGGGCGGGGGCAGGGTGTCGGAACGGGAGATACCCGAGCAGTATCTGACCGGGTACGCCCAACTCCTGGCGGACGTCGCGGTATCCGGCCGCCGGCTGACCCGCGACGAGATCGAGGCACGGCGCGCCCTCGGCGAACGGGCCGCCGAATCCGGCCACGGACTGCGCGCCCTGGTCGGCGCCCATCTGGCCGCCACCCGCGCCGCCTGGCCCGGCACCCTCCGCACGGCCGACAGCACCCTCGCCGCCATGCACCAGGCCGTCGACGCCTTCGCCGAGGGCTACGAACGCGCCCAGCGCCTGGCCGTACGCCAGGAGGAGGCCGCCCGCCGGGAGTTCATCGACGACCTGCTCCACGGCCGCAGCAACCTGGGCCGGCTCGCCGAACGCGCCGAACGCTTCGGCCTGCTCCTGTCCCACACGCACGCCGTCGCGGTCGCCCAGGGACCGGCCGCCTACGACGAGGGCGACCCGGCCGCACGCCAGGTGGAGCAGGCGCTCATCGGCCGCTTCGGCAACCGCGGCGTCCTGCTCACCACGAAGGAGGGCCGGCTGCTGTGCGTCGCGCCGGGCGACCAGGACGAGGTGCTCGTCCACTTCGCCCGGCAGGCGCACGCGGCGACGGACGGCGGGCTGATCGCGATCGGCCGCGCGCAGCCCGGCCCCGGCGGCATCAGGCAGTCCTACGAGGAGGCGCTGAACAGCCTCGACCTGGCCGGGCGCCTCCAGCTCGACGGCCCCGTCCTGCGGGCCGCCGACCTGCTGGTCTATCCCGTCCTCGCCCGTGACCGGCAGGCCATGGCCGACCTCGTCCTGAACGCCCTCGGCCCGCTCACCGCCGCCCGCGGCGGCGCGCAGCCGCTGCTCGACACCCTCACCGTCTACTTCGAATGCGGCTGCGTCGCCGCGGAGGCCGCCCGGCGGCTGTCGCTGAGCGTGCGCGCCCTGACGTACCGTCTGGAACGCATCCACCAGCTCACCGGCGCCGACCCGGCCTCCCCGACGCACCGGTACATGCTCCAGACCGCGGTCATCGGCGCCCGGCTGCTGGACTGGCCGGCCACCGGCCTGTGACCCGGCCGGCACCCGAGGCCCGGCCCGGGCCAGGTCTTACGGACCGGTGACGTGTGCGGCGTGGCACCGGTGCGGCGCGGGCCCGGGATCTAGCGTGCAGGCCATGCGTGTACTGGTCACCGGCGGTGCCGGGTTCATCGGGTCCCATGTCGTCGAGACGCTGGCGGAACACGGGCACGAGGCCGTCGTGTTCGACGTGCGCACGGAACCGGGTGCCGACGTCCGCGACGCGGCGGCGGTGCGGCAAGCCCTGTCCGGCGTGGACGCCGTGTGCCACCAGGCGGCGATGGTCGGACTGGGCAACGGCTTCGCCGACGCGGCGGAGTACGTCTCCCGCAACGACCTCGGTACGGCCGTGCTGCTCACGGCGATGGCCGCGGCGGGCGTGGGCCGGCTCGTACTGGCCGGGTCGATGGTGGTGTACGGCGAGGGGCGCTACCGGTGCGAAGGGCACGGGGTGGTGCGGCCGGGGCCGCGGGCCGTCGCCGACCTGGAAGCCGGACGGTTCGAGCCCCGGTGCCCGCACTGCGGCGAGGAGCTGACACCGGGGCTGGTCGGCGAGGACGCCCCGGCGGACCCGCGCAACGTGTACGCGGCCACCAAGCTCGCCCAGGAGCATCTGGCCGCCGCGTGGGCCCGCGCGACCGGTGGTTCGGCCGTGTCGCTGCGCTATCACAACGTGTACGGGCCCCGGATGCCCCGCGACACCCCGTACGCGGGCGTCGCCTCCTTCTTCCGCTCCGCGCTCGCCCGCGGCGAGGCCCCCCGCGTCTTCGAGGACGGCGCGCAGCGCCGGGACTTCGTGCACGTACGGGATGTCGCGGCGGCCAACCTGGCCGCTCTCACGGCCGTCCCCCGGGAGGGGGCACTGACCGCGTACAACACCGGCAGCGGCGAGCCGCACACCGTCGGCGAGATGGCCCGGGCGCTGGCGGCCGCCGCCGGCGGGCCGGAGCCCGTCGTCACCGGGGAGTACCGGCTCGGCGACGTGCGCCACATCACCGCGGACTCCACCCGGCTGCGGACCGAACTGGGCTGGCAGGCCGGAACGGGGTTCCAGGAAGGTATGCGCGAGTTCGCCCGGGCCCGCCTGGCCGGAGACGCCGGGTAGATCCCGGCCGACCGCTCCGGCGGCCGGGCACGCCGCACGGCAGGCCCGGCCCCGACCGCCCTGCCGCGCGAGCCCGCCGGACGAAAGGCCCAACCCCGACCGCCTTGCCGCGCGAGCCCGCACCGCAAGCCCGGAACCGGCCCGAACGCCCCGCCGCACGAGCCCGCACCGCAAGCCCGGAACCGGCCCGAACGCCCCGCCGCACGAGCCCGCACCGCAAGCCCGGAACCGGCCCGAACGCCCTGCCGCACGGGCAAGCACCGCAAGCCCGGGACCGGCCCGACCGCCCTGCCGCACGGGCACGCCGGACGAGAGGCCCAACCCCGACCGCCCTGCCGCACGAGCACGCACCGCGGGCCCGGGACCGGCCCGAACGCCCTGCCGCGCAGGCACGCCGGACGAAAGGCCCAACCCCGACCGCCTTGCCGCGCGGGCACGCACCGCAAGCCCGGAACCGGCCCCAACGCCCTGCCGCGCGAGCCCGCACCGCAAGCCCGGAACCGGCCCGAACGCCCGGACCGGCCCGTGCGGGCACGCTCAGGCGTGGGCCGTCGGCAGGATCACCTCGAAGCAGCAGCCGCCGGGGATGTTGCGTACGGCGGCCCGTCCCTGGTGGGCCTCCACGATGCCGCGGACGATGGCGAGACCGAGGCCCGCGCCGGCCGGAGGCGTACGCGCGTGCGTCCCGCGCCAGCCGGTGTCGAAGACCCGCGGCAGATCCGCCTCGGGGATACCGCCGCAGCCGTCCGTCACCGAGAGGACCACGCCCTCGGGCGACCGTTCGGCCGCCACCGCGACCGTGCCGTCCGCCGGGGTCCGGCGGATCGCGTTGACCAGCAGGTTCCCCAGAACCCGGCTCATCTCCCTGCCGTCCACCTCCACCGGCACCGGTTCGATGCGGCCGCCGACGAGCCGTACGCCGTGCTCGCGGGCGAGCGGGTCGACTCCCGCGAGGGCGTCGCCGATCAGGTCGTACAGCGACATCCGGGACGTGGACAGGGCGAGGGCGCCGGCGTGGATGCGGGACAGTTCGAACAGGTCGCCCACCATGTCGTTGAGCCGCTCGACCTCGGTGCGGATCTGGCGCAGATAGCGGGCCGGGTCGGCGGCGACCCCGTCCTCCAGTGCCTCGGACATCGCGCGCAGACCGGCGAGCGGGGTGCGCAGGTCGTGCGAGATCCAGGCGACGAGCTCCCGGCGGGAGGACTCCAGGGCCCGTTCACGGTCGCGGGACTCGGCGAGCTTCGCGCTGGTCTCGGCGAGTGCCCTGCTCAGCGCCTCCAGCTCGGCGGTCGCCGGGCCGTCGGGTGCGGCGAAGTCGCCGCCGTCGCCGAAGGACCGGGCGGCCTGCGTGAGCGCCCGGCTGCGGGCGACCACCCAGCGGCCCAGCAGCAGCGCGGTCGCCAGGGACACGACGGCCGCCATCGCGACGACCGTCGTCACGACGCTCAGATCGTGCGCGGACAGGAACATCGCCCAGGCCACGGCCAGCGTCCCCGCGAGCATCGCGGTCACCGCCACGGCGACGACGACGGCGAGCGACGCGGTCAGCGACCGCCGCCGGATCAGCCACAGCACGGCCGCGCCCGCCACCCCGGCGGCGACGGCCCCGAGGAAGGCGAACAGTGCGATGAGGAGTATGTCGCGCACAGGTCACACCTCCCCCGCCGTCGTACCGGGTGCGGGGGCGGATGCGGACCCGGCCGTCTCGAAGCGGTACCCCACCCCCCACACCGTCTGGATCAGCCGGGGCCTGGCCGGGTCGTCCTCGATCTTGCCGCGCAGTCGGCGGACATGGACCGTGACGGTCGACAGGTCGCCGAATTCCCAGCCCCAGACCTCGCGCATGAGGTCCTCGCGGCCGAACGCCCGGCCGGGATGCCGCAGGAAGAAGGCGAGAAGGTCGAACTCGCGCAGGGTGAGGGCGAGTTCGGTGCCGTTCTTGGTGGCACGGCGGGCGGCCGGGTCCGCGGTCAGACCGGCCGCGCTCAGCGGGCGCGCCCCGGTGCCCGGCCCTCCGCTCCCGGCGGACCGGGTGCGGCGCAGGACCGACTCCACCCTCAGTACCAGCTCCCGGGGGCTGAACGGCTTGGTGACGTAGTCGTCCGCGCCCACCTCCAGCCCCAGGATCCGGTCGTCCTCGTCGCCGCGCGCGGTCAGCATGATGACCGGCACCGGGCCGCGCTCCCGGATCCTCCGGCAGACCTCGAGGCCGTCGATGCCGGGCAGCATCAGGTCGAGCACCACCAGATCCGGCCGGTGCGCGGCGGCGCGGGCCAGCGCGGCCGGCCCGTCCCCGGCGCGGTCCACGTCGTACCCGGCACGGTCGAGGTAGCCGGAGACGACCTCGGCCACGGTGGGATCGTCGTCGACGACCAGGACCCGGGCGGCCCCGGCCCGCGTCGACCCGTTCGGCTGTTGCTCCATGCGGCCAGCCTCGCACCGTACGGCCGCCGGTGCCGTCCGCCGCCGCCGACGTCCGTGTTTCGTAAGGAGCTGACGTCCGATATGCGGCTTTGGCGTCCGTAGGGTGAGAAGCGTGACGACCTCTCCTCCACCATCGGACGTCGATGTGGTGCTCCCCTGCCTGAACGAGGCCGGAGCCCTGCCCTGGGTGCTGGAGCGCATCCCGCCGGGCTGGCGCGCGCTCGTCGTGGACAACGGCTCCACGGACGGCTCGGCCGAGCTCGCCCGCAGCCTCGGCGCGACCGTCGTGCACGAGCCGCGCCGTGGCTTCGGCGCCGCCTGCCACGCGGGTCTGACCGCGGCCACCGCGGACATCGTGTGCTTCTGCGACTGCGACGCCTCGCTCGACCCGTCGCTGCTCGTCCCCTTCGTCCACGAGGTACGGTCCGGTGCGGCCGACCTCGTGCTCGGGCGGCGCCGCCCGCAGGGCCGGGGCAGCTGGCCCGCGCACGCACGGGCCGGCAACCTCGCGCTCGCCCGGATGCTGCGCCGCCGCACCGGCCTGCGCCTGCACGACCTCGGCCCGCTGCGGGCCGCGCGCCGCACCTCTTTGCTCGCGCTCATGCTCACCGACCGCCGGAGTGGGTACCCGCTCCAGATGGTGGTCCGGGCCGCCGACGCCGACTGGCGGGTCACCGAGCACGACGTGCCCTACCTCCCGCGCACCGGCGCCTCGAAGGTGACCGGGACCTGGCGCGGGACCTGGCAGGCGGTACGCGACATGCGCCGCGTGCTGGCCGAGCCGCCGCTGCCGCGCCGGGACGGCCCCCCGGGCCGGGGCCGCGGAACCCCCGGCCCGCTCTCCTCTCAGCAAGGGGGAAACTCCCAGTGACCAGCCTTCTCGTCATCGCCAAGGAACCGCTGCCGGGGCGGGTGAAGACCCGGCTCACCCCGCCGTTCACTCCCCGCGACGCCGCCCGGCTCGCGGAGGCGGCCCTCGTGGACACACTGCGCACCGTGGCGGCGACCCCCGCGCGGCGCCGCGTGCTGGTGCTGGAGGGACGGCCCGGTCCCTGGCTGCCGCCCGGCTTCGACGTCGTACCGCAGTGCGCGGGCGGCCTCGACGAACGGCTTGCCGCCGCCTTCGCCGGTTGCGCCGGCCCGGCCCTGCTGATCGGCATGGACACCCCGCAGGTGACGCCCGAGCTGCTCACCGTGGACTTCACCGGCCACGACGCCTGGTTCGGCCCCGCCGAGGACGGCGGTTTCTGGGCTCTGGGCCTCGCCCACCCCGACCCCGCGCTGGTGCGCGGGGTGCCGATGTCGAGTCCGACGACGGGTGCGGTCCAGCGCGCACGGCTGGTCGCCGCCGGGCTGCGGGTACGCGATCTGCCGCGGCTGCGGGACGTGGACACCGTCCAGGACGCCGAGGCGGTCGCCGGGTCGGCGCCCCGCACCCGCTTCGCCGCGGAACTGGGACGACTCCGGGCGGTAACCGGCCGATGAGCACCTCCCGTGAGTTCGCACCGCCGACGACCACCGCGAAAGCCCGTACGGGCAGCCGGCCGCGCCGCCTCCTCGACGGCGTACCGCCCTCCTGGTCCGCCACCGCCTACGCCGACGCCCTGGACGCCGGGCAGGGCCCGCTCTTCCTGCGCCGCACGGACGGGTGGCTGCTGCCGCTGGAGGTGGAGCGCTGGTGCGCGGCGGCGGACGCCGCGGACGGGTCCGTCCTGGAGCGCTGCGAGGGGACCGTGCTGGACATCGGATGCGGGCCCGGCCGGCTGGTCGCCGCCCTCGGCGCGCGCGGACTGCCCGCCCTCGGCATCGACGTCAGCGAGGCCGCCGTCGCCCACACGATCCGCCTCGGCGGGCGGGCGCTGTGCCGGTCCGTGTTCGATCCGGTCCCCGGCGAGGGCCGCTGGAGCACCGCCCTGCTCCTGGACGGCAACGTCGGCATCGGCGGCGACCCCGTGGCCCTCCTCGACCGCGTCGCCCGCCTGGTCGTCCCCGGTGGGCTGCTGATCGCGGAGACGGTGCCGGTGGACGTCGACGAACGCGCCCAGGTCCATATCGTCCATCTGGCCGGACCCCAGGGCGGCACGGACGTCCCCTTCCCCTGGGCCCGCCTGGGCACCCCGGCCCTGGTCCGGCACGCGGCGCGGGCGGGCTGGCAGTGCGAGGCTCAGTGGACCACCGGCGGCCGCTGCTTCGTCGCCCTGCGCAGCCGCCGCACGAGCAACAGCGCCGACCCGGCGAACAGCACCGCCGTGATGAGCAGCCAGCGCGCCAGGAAGCCGTCCGCGGACCGTCCGGTGGCGGACATGTAGTGCTCCGCCACCCGGCCGCTGATCAACGGGAACCACACGAGCAGCAGCAGCCCGGACAGGACGGCGGGCACCCGGACGTACATCACGTACGCCCGGTGCCCGCCCGCCGCCCCGGTCAGCGCACGGTCCGCCGCCGAGTACAGGGGCAGCAGCACCAGGTCGTGCAGCAGCGCCAGCCCGACGAACCACAGCACCACCTGCCACCAGGTGTCACCGCCGGCCAGCAGCCGCACCCCGGCGTACCCGGCGAGGGCGAACGAGCAGGCGAGCAGCAGCAGTTGCAGGGGGCTGCCGAGCGTGAACCGGTCGGGCAGCAGCGAGCGCGGGATCATCGGAGGTCTCCGAACGTCATCCGGCCCACCCATTTGGTGTTCAGGACACCGGGAGCCGCGGGCACGATGACCCGCGCCGGGTAGCCGTGGTCGGGGGTCAGGTCCTCGCCGTTGACGAACAGGGCGAGGAGGGAGAGCGGGTCGCCCACCTGGTTGGCGCGCAGGGCGGCCCGGCGGAAGGCGCCGTGCCGCTGCACCGACTCCACCAGGACGTCCACCGGATCGTCGTGGCCGACGAGCGCGGCGAGGTCCCGCAGGCGTACGCCCCGCCACCACTGGTTCGACGTCGACCATCCCTCGACGCAGGCGATGGGCAACGCCGAACTGTGCAAGGGAAGTTGCAGCAGGTCCGCGCGGCTCAGCCGGACCTGGCCGGTGCGGCCCGTGAGGACCAGCCGCCAGGCGTCGGCGCCGGTCTCGCGCGGGTCGATGCCCGCGTACGCCGCCGTCTTGTTGATCTGGAAGCCGCCGGGGCCGCTGCCCGGTTCCCCACCACCGTGCGGGGCGAGCAGCGCGGTCTCCCGCAGCGGCCCGTCGAGGCTCTGCCCGGCCGTCGTGACGAACAGCAGCGCCGACCCGCCGCCGACCAGGCCGAGGGCCCCGCGCCGGGACACGGTGGGCTCGGCGGGGTTCGGCGAGACCAGCTCGTCGCCTTCCTCGACGCCCATGCCGCCTTCCGCCGCCGCCTCGGGTTCACCGGCCCGCATCCGGCGCAGGTTGCGCACGGCCGCGGGCGTCTTCAGGACCGCGTGCGCGACGAACGCGGCGAAGAACACCCAGGCCCCGTAGAAGTGCAGCGGATAGAAGGAGCCGGGGAAGATGTAGTCGAGCTGGATGTTGAGCACGCCCGTCGTGAACTCGAAGAGCGCGCCGCCCACCAGCAGAAGCAGCGAGGCGCGCTCCAGCGCGTGCGCGACGGACCGCGCGGGCGGCAGGGCGAACAGCCTGGGCACGACCGACCACAGCTTCGCCAGCAGTACGGGCACGAGCGTGATGCCCAGCGTGACGTGCACGCCCTGGGTGAGCCGGTACAGCCAGACCGGGCCGCTCGGCCAGGAGAAGAGGTAGAAGCCGAGGAGCCCCTTGTCCGGGGTCGTGTCGTTCACCGGCGACAGGCCGGGGTTGTACGCGGCGTACGACACCAGCCCCGTCACGAACATCACCGTGATGCCGCCGAGCAGGACGACGCCGAGGACGGACGTGAACCAGGGACCGCGCACAGGGCTGCGCCAGAAGCCGGGCGAGGAGGGAAGCCGTTGATCGGGCATGTCCCGACCGTAGGCCGGTCCGGGGCCCGAAAGGGGGCGTGACTCATGACGAAACGCTGACGTCCCGGCTCGGTGTGACCGGTCGCGCCGCCTTTCGGCCTAGCGTTCCCGGCGTGATCCCCGTTCGCCTCCGTGACCTCGGCGCCGCACTGGCCGCCGCCCTTCTCGTCCTGGTGGCCGTGCTGGTCGGCCGCCACATCCAGAACGCCCACCACACGCTGTTCGTGCACTGGCCGCCGGTGTTCGCGGAGTGGGACCCGCATGTCGGTCCGGGCACCCCGGCCGCCGTCGCGATCGCGGCCGCGGTGGTGGCGTACGGACCGGTCGCGGCCGTCCGGCTGCGCTGGCGGCCGCTGCTCGCCACGGCCCTCGGCACGGCGCTGGCCTGGACCTGGTCGCTGGCCCTGGTCGACGGCTGGCAGCGGGGCGTCGCGGGCCGGCTCACCACCCGCAACGAATATCTGCGGGTCATCGACCGCTTCCACGACATCCCGGCCGCCCTGCGCGGCTTCGACGACCACATCCTGAGCGGCTCGCCCGCCCCCTGGCCCGCGCACATCGCCGGACATCCGCCGGGTGCGACCCTGACCTTCGTCCTGCTCGACCGGATCGGTCTGGCCGGCGGGGGCTGGGCGGGGGCCTGGTGCATCACCGTGGGCGCCACGGCCTGCGTGGCCGTGCTGATCGCGGTGCGCCTGCTGGCCGACGAGGACCTCGCCCGGCGGGCGGCGCCGTTCCTGGTGCTGGCCCCGGCCGCGGTGTGGGTGGGCGCCTCGGCCGACGGTTACTTCGCGGCGGTCGCCGCCTGGGCGGTGGCCCTGCTCGCGCTCGCGGCGACCGGACACCGGACCCGGGCCGCGGCGTTCGGCTCCGGCCTGCTGTTCGGCCTGACCTGCTATCTCTCGTACGGGCTCGTGCTGTTCGCGCTGATCGGGGCGGGTGCCCTGGTGGCGGCGGGCGACCTGCTCCGGCCCGGGGGACAGGGCCGGTCCGGGGGACAGGGCCGGTCCGGGGGACAGGGCCGGTCCGGGGGACAGGGCCGGTCCGGGGCCGGGGCCCGGTACCGCCCGTGGTTGGGGGCGCTCCCGTTCCTGCTCGTCGGTCTCGCCGTCGTCCCGGTCGTGTTCACGCTCGCGGGGTTCGACTGGTGGGAGGCCTACCACCTGCTGGTCAAGCGCTACTACGAGGGCGTCGGCGGCACCCGGCCCTACGGCTACTGGGTGTGGGCGAACCTCGCGTGCACCGTCCTCGTCGTCGGCCTCGCAAGCGCGGCGGGACTCAACCGGGCCGGCACGGCACTCGTACGGCGCCATCGGGTCCGGCCCGGACCGGACCGCGCGGCCGCCGCCGAGGCCCGCCTCGCCGTGCTCGTCCTGTCCGCCGTACTCGCCGTGCTCCTCGCCGACCTGTCCGGGATGAGCAAGGCGGAGACGGAACGCATCTGGCTGCCCTTCGCGCTGTGGATCCTGCCGGGCTGCGCCCTGCTGCCGCATCCGCGCGCCTGGCTCACCGCGCAGGCCGTTCTCGCCCTGCTCCTCAACCACCTGCTGCTGACGGGCTGGTGACGGACTCCGTCCCGGCCGGGAGAGCGAACGGAGAAACGGCCCGGGCCCGCACCCGACGAGGTGCGGCCCCGGGCCGAAGAGTATGCGTACGCGTCAGGCGGGAACGATGTTCTCGGCCTGCGGGCCCTTCTGGCCCTGCGTGACGTCGAAGGTGACCTTCTGGCCTTCCTGAAGCTCACGGAAGCCGGAGGTGGCGATGTTCGAGTAGTGGGCGAAGACGTCGGCGCCGCCACCGTCCTGCTCGATGAAGCCGAAGCCCTTTTCCGCGTTGAACCACTTCACGGTGCCGGATGCCATGTCGATTCTCCTTACGGGGCAGTACCCGGAAGCCCGCACGGTGCGCGCCTCACGCCGCTGTGATGATTGCCCCGCCCGGAAGGAACCGGCACTTTTCTGGGAATCGCAGCCGCAACTGAGTTGAACCGTAGCACGGCACATTCCGAAAACCCGCAGGCATTGCCGCGACATACCTCGTCGCACCCGAAAGCCGCTCCGGAAATTATCCGAATATATTTTTCCGGCGCCATGGATTTGCGTCATGGGACACGAGGAGATGGACACAAGAGGCACGCATGAGTACGAGGTCGCTCGACCGTGAAGCCGGTGGCGGCACCGGTCGCGACCACGGCCACGACCACGACCGTATGAACGATCTTGGAATCCCTGCTGGCGTGGACCTCCGGTCCGAGCCGGCGCGCCCCCCGCCCGACGGGGAGCCGCAGCCGCCGCAGCACCCGTCTCACGCCCCCGCCGGGCCTCACCCCGGCACCCCTGGGGAGTGACCGAAGTGAAAGGAAAAACACATGGGCAGCCTGTCCCGACCTGTGCTAACGTGATAGCAGTTGCAGTTTTGGTTACCAGAGACTTCGAGTGCTCTCCCGACCTTCCGTCGACGAGCACTCTTTTTGTTTGCCATTGTTGCGACTCCGGATCTGCACAGTGCAGACCCCGGGCAATGCCCCAAGGGAGATTCAATATGGCATCTGGCACCGTGAAGTGGTTCAACTCGGAAAAGGGTTTTGGCTTCATCGAGCAGGACGGTGGCGGCGCCGACGTCTTCGCCCACTACTCGAACATCGCCACCTCCGGCTTCCGTGAGCTTCAGGAAGGCCAGAAGGTCACCTTCGACGTCACGCAGGGCCAGAAGGGCCCGCAGGCCGAGAACATCGTTCCCGCCTGACGTACGCGTACCACATGGCTGGGGCCTGCACTCTCGGGTGCGGGTCCCAGCTCATTTGCATTTTCTACGGCTCAATTCTTGCGAATCCTCGTACGGCCCGGCGCCGACGACCGGAATTCCTCGATACGTGCCGCATCGAGGAAGGGTTCTGAATGGACCGCACAGCTCGCAAGAAGTACAGCACCAACACCGGCTCCACCCGCACCCGCAGCGGTTCGTCCCGGTCGGCCAAGAACACCGGCCGCGGTGGGCCCAAGGGCCGTACCGGCGCCTCCCCGGCGCGTCCCGCGGAGTTCGCGCTGCCGGTCACCCGTACCGAGGGGCTGCCGCCGGTCGAGGAGTTCGCCGAGCTCGGCATGCCCGCACGGCTGCTGACCGCGCTCGGCGCCGAGGGCGTCACGGTGCCGTTCCCGATCCAGTCGGCGACGCTGCCCAACTCGCTGGCCGGCCGGGACGTTCTGGGCCGCGGCCGCACGGGCTCGGGCAAGACGCTCGCCTTCGGTCTCGCCGTACTGGCCCGGATGGACGGGCAGCGGGCCGAGGCCCGCCAGCCGCTGGCCCTGGTCCTGGTGCCCACCCGGGAACTGGCCCAGCAGGTCACCGACGCGCTCACCCCGTACGCCCGCGCGCTGCGGCTGCGCCTGGCCACCGTGGTGGGCGGCATGTCGATCGGCCGGCAGGCCAGCGCGCTGCGCGGCGGGGCCGAGGTCGTCGTCGCGACGCCCGGACGCCTGAAGGACCTCATCGACCGGGGTGACTGCGACCTGAGCCAGGTCGCGATCACCGTCCTCGACGAGGCCGACCAGATGGCCGACATGGGCTTCATGCCGCAGGTGACCGCGCTGCTCGACCAGGTCCGTCCCGACGGTCAGCGGATGCTGTTCTCGGCCACCCTGGACCGCAACGTCGATCTGCTGGTGCGCCGTTACCTGGACGACCCGGTGGTCCACTCGGTCGACCCGTCCGCGGGCGCCGTCACCACGATGGAGCACCACCTGCTGCACGTGGAGGAGACCGACAAGCACGCCACCACCACGGAGATCGCCGCCCGCGACGGACGAGTGATCATGTTCCTGGACACCAAGCACGCGGCGGACCGGCTGGCCAAGAAGCTGCTGGCGGTCGGTGTCCGCGCGGCGGCCCTGCACGGCGGCAAGTCCCAGCCCCAGCGCACCCGCACCCTGGCGCAGTTCAAGGACGGCCAGGTGACGGTGCTCGTGGCCACCAACGTCGCGGCCCGCGGCATCCACGTCGACAACCTCGACCTCGTCGTCAACGTCGACCCGCCCAGCGACCACAAGGACTACCTCCACCGCGGCGGCCGCACCGCCCGCGCGGGTGAGTCGGGCACCGTCGTCACCCTGGTCCTGCCCAGCCAGCGCCGTGCCATGACGCGGCTGATGGCGGACGCCGGGATCACCCCGCAGACCACCAAGGTCCGCTCGGGCGAGGCCGAACTGAGCCGGATCACCGGCGCCCAGGCCCCTTCGGGCGTGCCCGTCGTCATCGCGCCCCCGGTCGTCGAAGACCCTCAGGGCGGCTCCTCCTCGCGCCGAGGCGGAAGCGGGAACGGAACCGCAAACGGAACCGGGAGCCGGAGCAGCCGCAGCCGCGGGCGCGGCCGACCGGGCCAGGCGGCCCGCCGCAGCGCCTCCACCTCCACCTCCGCCTCGGGCCAGGGCGGCGGCCGCTCGTCCGGGCAGACCGGGGGCCGCGCCTCCGGGCAGGCCGGCGGCCGCACCTCCGCCCAGGCCGGCGGTCGCTCGTCCGGGCAGACCGGCAGCCGTTCCTCGGCCCAGGCCGGCGGTCGCACCTCCGCCCAGCGCGGCGGCCGTTCCTCCGCCCAGGGCGGCGGTCGCTGACCGGGACGGGCTGAGCCATCCGGTCGCACGGGCCGGCCGCTACGGGACTCCCGGAGCGGCCGGCCCGTCGTTTTGTCCCTGTCGATCCCGGTGCGTTGGACTAGGCTCCTCAGCCATGTCACACCCTGATGATCTGCTTGTCGGCATCGCCGCGATGGTGGAGTCGGAACACAGCAGCCGCATGTCGCTCACGGTGGTGGTCCCCGGCGCCGTCATCACGGGCCGGCTGGCCCCCGAGGCACTGTGGAAGGAACGGGTGGCCGAGGTGCTGCGGGACTCCGCGCAACTCGCGCACTTCGCCGCCGCGTTCACGCCGTCCGCCAAGGCCGCCGACGACGAGCCGCCGCGGGGCGCGGTCCGGCCCACCCACCTCCACTTCCATGTCGCGCGCATCCTCCAGGGCAGCTTCGGCATCCCCGACACGGGCGGTATGTACCGGGTGTCGCTGGAGGACGTGAGCGCCTGGACGATCGGGGACATGGGCTACTCCGACCAGTAACCGGAAAGGCCGCCGGAAACAACGCAGGAAAAGACACCGGCCCGGAAAGCGTCCCCGCTTTCCGGGCCGATGTCATCGGTTCGCTTCGTGCTCCGCGTCAGGCGGGACGGATGTTCTCCGCCTGCGGGCCCTTCTGGCCCTGCGTGACGTCGAAGGTCACTTTCTGACCTTCCTGGAGTTCACGGAAACCCTGGCTGGCGATATTCGAATAGTGGGCGAAGACGTCCGGACCGCCGCCGTCCTGTTCGATGAAGCCGAAACCTTTTTCCGAGTTGAACCACTTGACGGTTCCGGTAGCCATACACATTCTCCTTCAGGGCCTGCCGGGGAAATCACACTGTGTGATTTCCCCACGTCGCCGAGATGATTGCCCTGCCCGGAGATACCGGAGAATTCGGAGACGCACCGCCGGACCGGACCGGCTGCGCGGCTCGAAATGCCTGGGAACCAAGACCGCAACTCACTTCGACCGTAGCACGGAACACGATATCCAGCCCGACGTGCGGACTTCTGTACGACTTTTGACATTTGACGTTTGACACCTGCCCATTTGACACCCGATCGCTTGATCATTTGGTGCCCGGTGACTCGTTATCCGATCGCCAGATGCTCGGCATTCAACATTTGATGCCTGAAACTTCACCTGTTCGAGTGCCCTGCCTCCGGAAGCCGCCCGGCGGCCGCCGTGAGTGGGCCATCATGACCCCGCTCGGTCCCACCCCACTCGTCGGGGACCCGTCGGCAGGAGGCGCCCCGTGGCCTTGGACGGGATGTACCGCAGGTCCCTGCTCGGCCTGATCGCCGTCACGGTGCTGGCCACGCTGAGCGTGCTGGCCCGGCCCACGGCCGAGACCGGCCCCGGGCCCTCCCCCATCCCGGGCGCGGCCGCCGCCGGACCGCCGCCCGCCTTCGGCGCCTACGTCGGATACGGCCCCGACGGCGTCCGCCGGGTCGCGCAGCTCGGGGCCTGGCTCGGCCGGACATCGGCACCACGGGTCGGGCACGTGTATCTGCCGGGCGACCGGTGGAGCAACATCGAGGGCGCCCCCGGCTATCTGGAGCTGTGGGCGCGCTGGCGCAGGGCCCGCCCGGACCGTCTGTTCGTGCTCAACGTGCCGATGCTGGAGCGCACCGAGGCACATCTGTCCGACCCCGCGGTCCGCGCCGAGCTGCGCCTCGGCGCGGCCGGCCGCTACGACGGGCACTTCCGCACGCTGGCCGAACGGCTGGTCCGGCTCGGCGTCCCGGACACCGTCGTCGTGCTCGGCTGGGAGATGAACGGCGACACCTACACCCACCGCTGCGGCCCCGACCCGCAGGCCTGGCAGCAGTACTGGAGAAAAATCGTCACGGCGATGCGGTCGGTGCCCGGCCAGCGCTTCCGGTTCGACTTCACACCCAGCCGGGGCCGGGACGCCGTCCCCTGGACCGACTGCTACCCGGGGGACGACGTCGTGGACATCGTCGGCATGGACGCCTACGACCAGCCCCAGGGGCTCTCCTTCGCCCGGCAGGTGACGGAGCCGTACGGCCTGCGCGACCAGGTGCGGTTCGCGCGGGCGCACGGCAAGCCCGTCTCGTACCCCGAGTGGGGGCTGTACCGCAACGGCGACAACCCCGCGTACATGCGGGGCATGCTCGACTGGTTCGCCCGGCAGCGGCCGCTCTACCAGACCATCAGCGACTACTGCCCGCACGGGGTGTGGCGCTGTCCCGGCAATCCCGAGGCCTCCGCCGTCTACCGCTCGCTGCTGGGGGACGACCGCGGACCGGGGTGAGCGGTCCGGGCCTCACGGGCGTACGCCGTGCCGTCGCAGCCAGGGCAGCGGGGGCACCGCCGACCCCAGGTAGGGGGTGACCCGCACCTCGAAGTGCAGGTGCGGACCGGTGGCGTTGCCGGTGGCGCCGGACGCTGCGAGGTACTGGCCCGCGGCGACCCGCTGTCCAGGGCGTACGTCGATACGGGACAGGTGCGCGTACTGGGTGAAGTAGCCGTCGCGGTGCCGGACCACGACCTGGTTGCCGAAGCCGTCCCCGCAGGAGACGAGGACGACGGTGCCGGGTCCGACGGCGTGCACCGGGGTGCCCGTGGGGACGGCGAAGTCCTGACCGGTGTGGCGGTGCCGCCAGCGGACTCCCGGGGCGGCGTACCCGGCCGACAGCCGGTAGTCGCTGGTCGGCGTGACCCAGCGGGACGAGGCGTGGTGCGGTCTGCGGCTGCGACGGCCCGGCGCGCAGGCGTCCGCGGGACGCCCCAGGCCGGGCTGGGCCGCCGCGAGTTCCCGCCACAGTCTGCTGCGGATGCCGGCCCGGCGGCGCTCGGCCGCGTGCAGCCGGGTGACCGCCCGGCCGAGGGCGGCGCGCAGCGCCCGGGCGTCGGCCACCGCACCCGGCACGGCGGCCGACGCGGTGGCCGACGCGGTGGTGGGTACGTCGGTGGGTACTGCGGTCGGCACGGCGCTGGGGCGGCCGGTGGGGAATGCGGTGGGTACGTCGGTGGGGACCGCGGCCGGGAAGCCGACGCCCAGGTCGCCGAGCTGCAGGCCGCGCATGTCACCGCCGATGTCCGTCTCCGGGCCCGTGGGGGAGCCCATCTCCGTGTCCGGGCCCGTACGGGAGCCGGTCTCCGTGTCCGGGTCGGTCCGGGAACCGCTCTCCGCGTCCGGGCCCGTGCCGGAGCCGGTCTCCGTGTCCGGCGCCCTACCGGATGCGGCGTCCGCCTCTCGTGAGAGTGTGCGGGCCCGGGCCTCCGCCTCCTTGGTCTCGGTGCGCAGGCGGGTCACCCGGTCCCGCAGCCGGTCGGTTCGCGCGCGGGCCTTCTCGTAGGCCGCGGTCTGCCGGGCGGCGGAGTCGAGCAGCCGGTCGAAGGCGCTGCGGGGGCGGCTCTCGTCGGGCCCCTCGGGGCGGCTGTCCTCGTGGACGGGCACGCGGCCGTCGGCGTACGCGGCGCTCGGGAGGAACGCGAACAGGAGCGCGGCCAGGGCCACGCCGGCGCGGGACAGGAGTCGTCGGGAGTGGTCTCGTCGCATTGTCCGATCGTCGGGCGCCGGGCGCCCGTGCCCCACGAGGTGGCCGCGCACCCGCGCCAGGTTCCGTCGAACAGCCCATCCCGAAGGCCCATCGGTGTACCCGAATTCCCGCGCCGGCGTCGGTCCCGCGTCGGAGCGGTCCGCGTCGGAGCGGTCTGCGTCGGACGGTCCGACCGTCAGACGGTCCCGCGTCAGACGGTCCCGCGTCAGACGGTCCGGCTCCGACTCTCCGCGTGGTACACGGACAGGGCCCAGATCACGAAGATGTCCATCGCGATCACGATGATCGACCAGACCGGCTGGTAGGGCAGGAAGAGGAACTGGAGGACGATGCTGATGGCGGCCAGCACGATGCCGCCGACCCTGGCCCACGCGGCGCCCCTGAGGATGAACGCACCGACGACGACCCCGATGACGCCCACGATCAGCAGGATCCAGCCCCAGCCGGTGAGGTTGATCTTGTAGATGTACGCGCCGACCCGGACGTAGATGTCGTCCTTCGCGATGGCGGAGATGCCCTCGAGGACGGCCAGGATTCCGTTCAGCAGCAGCAGGACACCCGCGAAGGTGACCCCGCCCGTCACCCAGCCGGAGTTCGCCGGAGGCTGCTGGGCGGAGGTGCGGTGCGCGCTGTCCCGCTTCGGCTGAGGCTGCTCGGTCATTGCCGTACCCCGTCTCGTCGTTTCCGTCGTTTCCCGTCCCCCCTCGACCGTCCACCCGGATCAGCGAAGTCACCACAGGGGTTGGCCCGTACGGGTGGCCCCGCATGCGGCCGCGCCGGTACGGCTCTTCACTGGTGCCGGAACGACCGAACGCATACGACCGAACGCATACGACCGATGGAGGCGACATGGCCGGTTACCGCGGACGCTGGGCCAGGGGCACGGCATGGGCGGCGGTCCTGGCGGCGGCGTTGACCGGCTGCTCCGGCGGCAACGGCAACAGCCCGACGAGCCCGGCCAGCAAGGCGGCCTCCGCCCTGGAGTCGGCGGGCGCCCGCGCGACGGCGGCGATCTCCTCGCTCGCCGCGCAGGCCACGGAGGCCATCTCGTCGGCGACGGCGGAGGCCGGCCGCAGGCTCGGCGAGGTCAAGAACGGCATCGAGGCCAAGGACGACGTACAGCTGGGCACCCCGGCGACCGCCGCCGACGGTCGCACCACGGTCGGCATCACCGTGAAGAACACCGCGGACTCCACCAAGTCGTTCGCCGTCCAGGTCGTCTTCAAGGACTCCGGCGGCAAACTGATCGACACGGTCGTCGTCACCGTCCCCGACGTACCGGCCGGCAAGACGGGCACGGCCACCGCCCGCAGTACGCACAACCTGTCCGGCGAGGTGAAGACGGAGGTCGGGTCCGCACTGAGGTACTGAGGTACTGGCGTACTGAGGTACTGAGCTACTGAGGTACTGAGGTGACGAGCTGCAACCTTGCAATTTCTTTACCAAACCTAGAGGCTTTGACCGACGCCGCATCCGTACTGCTCTGCGTCAGACCCGTCCCCCGCCCCGCGGACGGACGCATCCACGACCGGGCAGGAGGCACGGTGCGCTTTTCGCGGAACGCGATGGGAACCCTCTTCGTAGGTGGTGCCCTGAGCCTGACACTCGCCGCGCTGGCCTACCCCTCGATGCTGGGGCTCACCACGGTGTCGACGGCCCCCTCACGGGTCATCGCGCAGACCCAGTGGGGGCCGTTGACCGAGGCGGACAGGGACTTCGTGGTCAAGGTGCGCGCGGCCGGCCTGTGGGAGTACCCCGTCGGTCAGATCGGCCTGCAGAAGGGCCAGTCGAAGGCGGTCATCACGGCGAGCCAGCATCTGATCGACGGACACGCGGCGCTCGACACCACCTGCCGCAAGATCGCCCCGATGCTGAACATCACGCTCCCCAACCTGGCGAGCCCGCAGCAGCAGGGCTTCGTCACCACGCTGAACGCGGACACCGGCAAGCAGTTCGACGTCGACTTCGCCAACATCCTGCGCATGACCCACGGCTCGATCTTCAACACGGTCGCGAAGATCCGCGCCACCACCGAGAACACCCTCGTGCGGGCGCTGGCCGACCAGGCCAACGACACCGTCCTGGACCACATCACGGTCATGGAGAAGACCGGCCTGGTCGACTTCGACCAGGTGCTCTTCCAGCAGACCACCCCACCGAAGCTGCCCGACACGGACCTGACCCCGCCGCCCCCGTCCGGCGGCCAGCCGCAGGTGGTGCTCACCCCGCCGCCGACCGCCACGGCCACCCCGGTCGACCTGCCGCCGCCCTCGCAGTGAGCCGAGGCCCGACGCCGGGCTGATCCATACGACAGGCCCTAGGCGAGCCAGACGGTCGTGTCCGGTCCCAGCTGTCCGTCGCCGTCCAGGGGGACGCTGCTCAGCAGCACCTCCCCGGGCGGCAGCGGGACCGGCGCGTCCGACAGATTGGTCACGCACCGCCAGCTCCCGGAGCGCGCGAACGCCACCACCCCGGGCGGGGTCCCCTCCGCCCAGGTCAGCTCCTCGCCCTCCTGCAGCTTGCGGCGCAGCCGCAGGGCCGTGCGGTAGAGCTCCAGGGTCGAGCCGTCCACCCCATCCTGGGCGGCGACGGCGTACGACGCGAAGGAGGACGGCTGCGGCAGCCACGCGCCGGCCGCCCCGAAGCCGTACGACGGACCCGTCGTCGTCCACGGCAGCGGCACCCGGCACCCGTCGCGGCCCTTGCGGACATGGCCCGTCTGTTCCCAGACGGGGTCCTGGAGGACCTCGAAGGGCAGGTCGGCGACCTCGGGCAGGCCGAGTTCCTCCCCCTGGTAGAGGTAGGCCGCTCCGGGCAGCGCCAGCATCAGCAGGGTCGCCGCCCGGCCCCGGCGCACCCCCGCCTCAGCGGCCACGGCGGGCGCGCGGCCGCCGGAGAGCAGCCAGGCGTTGTCGTCCGTGCCGGGCGGCAGCGACAGCCGGGAGGCGTGCCGTACGACGTCGTGGTTGGACAGCACCCAGGTCGCGGAGGCGCCGGCCGTGCGGGCCGTGGCGAGCGAGTCGGTGACGACCGCGCGCAGTTCGTCCGCGTCCCAGCCCGCCTGGAGGTACTCGAAGTTGAACGCCTGGCCGAGTTCGTCCGGGCGGGCGTACAGCGCGCGGCGGGCGCCCGGCACCCAGGCTTCGGCGACCGCCGTGCGCGGTGGCGTGTAGGCGTCGAGGACGCGGCGCCAGTCGCGGTAGATCTCGTGCACCTCGTCACGGTCGTAGTAGGGGTGGCTGCCGGGCGGTACCCGCTCGAGGGCCTCCTCGCCGGTCGCGCCGACGCCGCCGACGTCCCGCAGCGGCTCGCCGAGGTCCTTGGCGAGCGCGTGCGCGACGTCGACGCGGAAGCCGTCGACCCCGCGGTCGGACCAGAAGCGCAGGGTGGTGCGGAAGTCGGCACGGACCTCGTCGTGGCCCCAGTCCAGGTCGGGCTGCTCGGCGGCGAACAGGTGCAGGTACCACTGGCCGTCCGCGACCCGGCGCCAGGCACTGCCGCCGAAGACGGACTGCCAGTCGGTGGGCGGGAGTTCGCCGTGCGGGCCGCGTCCGTCCCGGAAGACGTACCGGTCGCGGGCGGCGCTGCCGGGGCCCTCGCGCAGCGCCTCCTGGAACCAGGGGTGCCGGTGGGAGGTGTGGTTGGGCACGATGTCGACGATCACCTTCAGGCCCAGCCGGTGCGCCTCGGCGACCATGGCGTCGAAGTCGTCCAGGGTGCCCAGGCGCGGGTCGACGTCGCGGTGGTCGGCCACGTCGTAGCCGCCGTCGGCGAGTTCGGAAGGGTAGAAGGGGCTGAGCCACAGGGCGTCGACGCCGAGGGCGGCGAGGTGGTTCAGCCGCTCGGTGACCCCGCGGATGTCACCGAGCCCGTCACCGTCGGCGTCGGCGAAACTGCGGGGGTAGACCTGGTAGACGACGGCCTGGCGCCACCAGTCGGGGTTCCTGGAGGAGAGGTCGGGCAGTTCGGGCACGCGGTGTCCCTTTCGGTGCGGTCGGACAGGTCCGGGCAACACCCACAAGCCTGTCCACATTGCCCGGAAGGCGAACGTTCAGGCACTCCGGAAGGGACCATTCCCTGTGTGGCGGAATGGTGATGAAGCGTGAACCGCCGTTCCATAGAGGCAGGTTGACAGTCTTCCGCGACGACATCCACGATGGGCTGACGCTGTGGCACATGTGACCATTGAGCCCAGTGTCGCTTCAGGTGCCGACGCTCTCGGCGACCGAGCCATACCCCCCATGCACACCAAGAATGGGATACACATGTCCATAGCGAGCCACACGACCGCGCGCCGCCTGCTGGGTACGGGTGCCGCGGCACTCGCCCTCTGTGCCGCCTCCGTCGCCGCCGCCTCCGGCGCCTGGGCCCACGAGACCCCCGGCGGCGACGGCTGGAAGTCCGGCGGTACGTACAAGCCGGGCACCGGCGCCGGCACGGAGACCGGCACCGACCGCTGCGAGTTCTCCCTCGACGGCACGCACTTCTTCTCCTCCGTCAAGGTCGACGACCAGAACCTCAAGCCGACCGCGGACGGCAAGGTGCACATCACCGTGCGCGCCGCCGGTGACGCGTCGACCTGCACCGCGTCGCTCGCCTCCTACCTCGCCCACGGCGCCACCTTCGCCAGCTCCGGCAAGCAGGTCTTCGTCGGCTTCGACACGGTGACCGTCAAGCCGGGCGCGACCGACACCCTCGACATCGTCGTCCCCGACGCCGGCTGCTTCGCGCAGGTCGACCTCTACCGCGGCGCCGTCAAGTTCGACGGCAAGCTCGACGCCCAGGACGGCTTCGAGCACGGCAACCTGCCCGAGGGCCCGAACGGCGCGGTCATCAAGGACAAGCTGATCGCGGCCTGGAACGGCGGCACGAAGGACTGCACCACCGCGGAGTCCGAGCAGCCGGCCTCCTCCGCCCCCGCCGAGACCACCCCGGCGACCGGCGGGACGACCCCGGCGTCGTCCACGGAGACGACCCCGGCCGCGGACGAGACCACCCCCGCCGCGGACGAGTCCACCCCGGCCGAGGAGGCCTCCGCGTCGGCCACGGACACCGCCGCGGCCGCCGCCACCCCGGACGGCGGCAGCGCGGACCTCGCCGAGACCGGCGGCGGCAGCAACACCGGCGTCATCGTCGGCGGTGCCGCGGCCCTCCTGGTCGGCGGCGCGGCCATCGTCCTGGCGACGAAGCGCCGCCGCACGGCCCGCTCCTGAACCGCCCGGGCCCGAAGCCCGGCCCACCCGGCCCCGGCCGCGGCCGCCGCTTCGGCCCGCACGCCCCGGTCCCCTCGCACCGAGGGGGCCGGGGCGCCGTGCTGTCGGCGCGCTCCTCGCCGCCGCGGGCGCGCTCACCCGTACGGCCCACCGCGCTGGCCGGCTCGTACCCCCGGTGATCCGGTGGAGGGACGGATTCCCGAACCGTCCGCCGGAGGCACCCGATGACCCGCGCCCGCACCCTCCTCGCCTCCGCCCTGTCCGCCGCCGGTCTGCTGGTCGCGTCCGGCTGCATCAGCCCGGACGAGGGAGCCCCGCACGCCCCGATCGGACCCGTCTCCTCCGCGGCGGCCACCGCCCCGTCCGCACACGCCTCCTCGACCGCCGCCGCGCTCACCGACGACCAGGCCCGTGCCGCCCTCATCACCGACACCGACCTGGGCGGCCCCTGGATCCCGACCCAGGGTGCCGCGACCTGGCGGGACGGGCTGCTGAAGGCGAAGACCCCCGCGGGCGAGTGCCAGCGGCTGCTGGACGCCCTCTACGCCGACGAGCTTCTCGGCGCCCCCGCCCGCGCGGTCACCGGCCTGGACGACTCCGACACCGGCGCGCAGCTGCGCTACCAGGTCTCCGCCCAGCCGGCGAAGGCCGTGGACGGCGTGCTGGCCTGGCTGCAGACCCTGCCGCGGGTGTGCGCGCGGTTCACGGCCACGACCACGACTGGCGCCGTCCAGGACGTCTACGTCAACAACGCGCCGCTGCCCGAGGCCGGTGACGCCCGGCAGGGGCTGCGGGTGACGCTGACCGCGGTGACCGGGCCGAAGGGCCAGCCGCTCGAGAGCGATCCCGGCACCCTGTCCCTGGACGTGGCCGTGGTGCGGGTCGGCGGGGACGCGTTCGCCTTCACCAACGGCGGCATGGGCGACGTGCCGAACGACGCCACCCAGGCGGCCGTGCAGCTCGGCGTGCAGCGACTGGCGGACGTCCGCAGACAGGGCCGCGCCCAGGTCTGACGCCACGAGGCCACGGGCTGCGCGGCTGCGCGGCCACGGGACCGAAGGGGGACCGGAGCGGCGGCCGTGCGGCCACGAGGCCGAAGGGGGACCGGAGCGGCCGCCGTGCGGGCGTCAGAGCGGCGGCTGTGCGGGCGCCGGTCCCAGGGTCGTCGTACCGGGCACCGTGCGGTGCCCGAGGCCCGTCCGGTAGGCGTCCAGCGCCGCCTCCACCCGCCCGGTGCGGCGCAGCAGGTCGCCGAGCATCCGGCACAGGTCGGCGAGGTCGCCCGCGGCTCCCGCCCGCTCCAGCAGGCTCAGCGCGCGCACATAGTGCTCCTCGGCGGCCTCGGTGTCGCGGGCGTCCTCGGCGATGATGCCGAGCAGCCGGTGGGCGCCGGCCGCATGCACGGCGCCGCGCTCGGGCGAGAGGTCGCCGAGGACGCCGTTCAGCAGGTCGGCCGCCTCCCCGGACCTGCCCCGCCGGTGCAGCACATCGGCGAGCTCGACGGCGACCTGGCTGCTGTAGAGGGCGGCACGCTTGGCCGAGAGCATGGCCAGGGCCTCGCGCAGTTCCTCCTCCGCCCGCTCCAGGTCGCCGTTCTGCGCGCTGACGTAGCCGCGCATCCAGTGGCAGTTGGCGAGCTCGGTCCGGATCTGGAGCTGCCGGTAGAGCTCGGCGGCCTTCACCAGCGAGGCGTCGGCCTCGGCGACCCGGCCCTCGGCGAGCAGGGTGCGCGCGACCGACCGGTGCATCCGGGCGAGCAGCGCCGGATCCGCGACCTGGGGCGCGAGGGCGAGGGCGAACTCGGCGGCCTGGGCGGCGCGGGCGTGGGCGCCCATGTCCATGTAGGGACCGATGGCGGAGGCGTACAGCAGGAGCAGCGCGTCGGGGTCGTGCAGTCCGCCGCGGTTGAGCTCGTCGAGGGTGGACTCCAGCAGGTAGACGGCGTACCGGAGTTCACCGGCGAGGTAGTGGGAGACGGCCCGTCCGCGCAGCGCCGGTACCCGCACGGGCAGCGGATGCCCGGCAAGGCACGCCTCGGCCCGCTCGAAGTACTCCCGGGCCGACACCAGGTCGCCGGTCTCGATCCCGCACTCGCCGAGCCCCAGCAGCGCGGTGGCCCGCACCTCGGCCGGCCCCTGCGGCTCGGCCTCCGCGAGCAGGGCGGAGTACCGCCGCGCCGCCTCCTCGGCCTCGCCCGTGGCCAGGGTGCGCTGGGCCTCGGTCAGCCGCAGCCGCAGGTCGGTGACGAGCCGGGCGGAGCGTCCGGTGGCCAGCTCCGAGAAGTCGACGCCGAGCCGTTCGGCGAGGTGCCTGAGCGCCTCGTCGGAGGGCCGCACGCGTCCGGCCTCCAGGGTGGAGATGTAGGCGGGGGTGTAGGTCGGCTCCGCCAACTGCCGCTGGGTCAGCCCGCGTTCGTTGCGCAGCCGCTGCACTCTGCGTCCGATGACCTCGGGTTCGTCTCTCTCCCCCATGCCTGGACTCCCCAACTGCCCTTGTGCCTCTTGCCGTTAGGCCATGACACGCCCTAGGTTAAACCGCGAATTAAGCATGCTTAACACTTCACTGTCGTCGTTGCGAGGTCACCGTGCAGGGACGCACTTCCGCGCGTTACGCCAGAGGCCTGGCCGCAGCCGTGCTCGCCGCGGCGACCCTCGTCATCGCGGCGAACGCGGGACCGGCACGGGCCGTGGACCGGGGGACCGGGATCACCCGGTCCGTCGACGGCCCGCAGGACTCCGTCCACCGGGCCGACGCCCCCGCCGAGGACCGCTGACCCTCCCGCTCTTCAGGCCTCTTGAGCCTCTCACGCCCCTCGGGCCTCTCACGTCGCTATTACCCCCCGGTTCACTTGAATGTCAGTGTCATGACCTAGCCTGCGCAGTCTGATTCCACTTTCGTTCCGGGGGGTTCGAAACACCGTGCGCAGACGCACTCTTCCGGTAGCAACGGCACTCGCCGTCGTCTTCAGCTCCGTCGCGCTCCTCGCGACCGGCGCGGGGTCGGCAACGGCCGACTCCAGCACCTCCCTGTCCCTTCGTTCGACCGGCGACATGGTCGTCGACGGGGTGCACCACCGGGTCTTCATCAGCGACCCGACCAGCGGTCAGATCGTGGTGACCGACTACGCGGGCCAGGTCGTCAAGACGATCGGCTCGCTGCCCGGAGTCCTCGGTCTGGAACTGTCCGCCGACTCCGCCACCCTCTACGCGGCCGTGGGCGACGCCGACGCGATCGCCGCCGTCGACACGGCGACCGCGACCGAGGCCCACCGCTACTCCACCGGCACCGCCGACCCGCAGTACCTCGCCCAGGCGGGCGGCAAGCTGTGGTTCGGTTACGGCGGCGCCGCCCAGGGCAACATCGGCTCGCTGGACCTCTCCGGCGCCGAGCCGGTCGTCACGCTCGCCCAGAACACCGGCCGTTCCTGGTACTCCGCCCCGATCCTGGACGCCTCCCCCGGCGCCCCGGACACGCTCGTCGCGGGCGCCGTCAGCCAGAGCCCGGTCGAGCTCGCGGTGTACGACGTGTCCTCGGGCACTCCGGCGCAGACCGCGTTCGCCTTCGACCCGGGCAGCACCGGCGGCGGCAACCTCGCCGACCTGGCGGTCACCCCGGACGGCAAGGACGTCGTCACGGCCAGCGGTGCCCCGTACTACCAGGCGGTCTACAAGCTCACGGACCTGTCCAAGGACGGCAAGTACGTGACGAACCCGTACCCGAACGCGGTGGACATCGCCCCCAACGGCGATGTCGCGGCGGGTACCTCCTCCTACGGCGAGCCGGACGTCCACGTCTTCAAGCCCGGCACCTCGCTGCCGCTGCGGCAGTTCACGTTCGACGGAAGCCTCGCCCCGCGCGGTGTGGCCTGGGCGCCGGACAGCAGCAAGCTGTTCGCGATATCCACCACCGGCAGCGGCTACGCGCTGCGCGTGTACGACGACCCGACCAAGGCGGCCAGCACGCTGACGGCCACCGCGCCGGCCACCGCCGTCCCCGGCAAGGCGCTCACCGTCACGGGCACGCTGGCCTCCACGGTCGCGTTCCCCGCGGACGCCACGGTCACCGTCACCCGCACCGACACCGCGTCCCCGGACGGCCAGGTGCTCGGCACGGCCACGGTCGCCGCCGACGGCACCTACTCGTTCGCCGACACCCCGTCGGCCGAAGGCACGGCGACGTACTCCGTCACCTACGCGGGCGACGCCGATCACGCCGGCGCCAACGCCTCGGCCGCCGTGACCGTCTCCAGGACCGCCACCACGCTGACGGCCACCGCGCCGGCCACCTCCATCCGCGGCAAGGCGCTCACCGTCACGGGCACGCTGACCCCTGCGGCCGGGCTCGCCGAGGGCACCACGGTCACCCTCACCCGCACCGACACCACGTCCCCGGACGGCCAGGACCTCGGCACGACCACCGTCGCCGCCGACGGCACCTACACCTTCACCGACACCCCGTCGGCCGAGGGCACGGCGACGTACTCCGTCACCTACGCGGGCGACGCCCAGCACACCGGCGCCACCGCCTCGACCGTGGTGTCGGTCACCAAGAACGCCACCACACTGACGGTCACCGCACCGGCCACCGCCACCCGCGCCAAGGCCCTCACCGTCAAGGGCACGCTGACCTCGGCGGCCGCGTTCCCCGCGGGCACCAAGGTCACGGTCACCCGCACGGACGAGGAGTCCCCCGCGGGCAAGGTGCTCGGCACGGCCCCGGTCACCAACGGGTCGTACGCCTTCACCGACATCCCGGCGTCCGGCGGCAAGGTGACGTACTCCGTCGGCTACGCGGGCGACGCCGACCACATCGGCGCCAACGCCTCGGCCTCGGTGGCCGTCTCCAAGAACGCCACCACGCTGACGGTGAACAACACCGGCAAGGTGTACGGCTACGGCGCCGACGTGACGTTCACCGCGCACCTCGGCAGCACCTACAAGAACCGCACGGTGGAGATCTGGGCCGACCCGTACGGCTCCGACAAGCCCAACGCCCTGGTCAAGAAGGGCACGGTCAACTCCAGCGGCAACCTCACGGCCACGCTCCACCTCGGCCGCGACACCAAGGTCACCGCGAAGTTCACCGGCGACTCCCGGACCGCGGCGCTGTCCGCGTCCTCCACGGTCTACACCCAGGTGAAGGTCTCGACGGCGCTCAGCGGCGCCTACAAGACCGCGCGGGCGTGGAACGAGACGTACGCCTACTTCCACAGGACCAAGGACCCGGTCGCCACCACGACCATGACCACGTACCCGGGTCGCAAGTACCAGATGCAGATCCAGCAGTACTACGGCGGCGCCTGGCACACCACGTACTCCGGGTACTGGGCGCTCGGCTCCACCGGCAAGGACGCGCTCACCCTGGACGGCGCCCCGGCCGTCGGTGACCGCTTCCGGGTCCGCTCCGGCTACGTCGACACCAAGTCCGGCGACAACGTCAACGCGACGACGTACGGCTCCTGGAAGTACTTCGTCTACACCAAGTGATCCCGCGGGCGCGGGGGTTGCGGCCCAGGCCGCTGTCCCCGCGCCTGCAACTCGTCCAGCCGCCGCTGGACATGCCCGAGCGCGCCCTCGCGCCTGCCGGGCACCCGGCCGCGCAACTGCGCGAGCGCCGAACCGAGTTCACGCGAGCGGGCCGGGTCGCGCAGCTGCCCCCACTGATGGTGCGCCCGGTCCACGGCCGCCTCCACCGCCGGGGCGTCCGGGGCCTGTCCGGCCGCCAGCCGGGCCCCGGCCACCGCGAGCCAGGTACGGCAGCTGCGCTCCGCGTCCCCCGCGAACATCGCCAGATCGGCCCGCACCTCCGCCCAGTGCAGGGCGTCGTCCGAGGCCGGCCCGTGGGCCAGTACGGCGGCCTGCTCCCAGCGCGCGGCGAGCGCGTCGGCCTCGGCGTGCCGGCCGCACTGCACGGCGGCCGTCAGGGAGGCGTGCGGATCGCCGGCCACCGGCGCGTGCACGGCCAGCGCGACGCCCGCCGTCCCGTCCTCGCCGGCCAGCCTGCCCCAGGCCTGCTGGTGCAGTTGTTCCAGGGCCGGCCGGTGGCCGCTGCGCAGAATCGTCGCGACCGCCTTCATGTACGCGGGCACGGCCACCGCCCGGCGGGCCGGCGGCGGCGCGATCCGCCCGTAGACGGCGGCGGTGCGCCCACAGTCCAGCGGCGCGGTCCGCAGCAGCTCCCAGGTCTCGGCGTCCGCGTGCAGGTCGAGCAGGAGCGTCGTGCTGCCGGGCGCCCGCAGCCGCAGTTCCTCCCGGAACCAGTGCCAGGGGAACGCCGTGTAGCGCACGCTCGCCGGGGTGGTGCGGGCGAGCGCCAGATGGGGCAGGCGCTGACGGCGGTCGAGCTGGAGCTGGCCGGTCACGAACACGGTCAGCGGGCCGGGGGCCGCCGCGGCCGCGCGCAGCCGGGTGAGCACCGCCTGCGGCTCCAGCGGGTCGGCCAGCTCGACGACGTTCGCGGTGTCCGCACCGGCCAGTACCGCGGGCGGCACCGCCGCGAGCACGGGGAGCACGGACGCCGCGTCCACCAGACACCCCCTGCCCACGGGTGAGGCCGCGAGCAGCAGCACGGTTCCGGGCATGGTCCCTCCCCCTGTCGATCACCTACGGCAGCACCGTAACCGCTGCGGCTGCAAAGGGTCGGGTCAGGACGGCGAATGTCCGTCCCAGGGGGTCTCGCCGCCCGTGCTCCGCGGCCGTACGGCGAAGATCGTCGTGTCGTCGTCGAGGCGCCCCGAGCTGTGCCGCAGGGTGTCGTCCCGGACGAAGCCGACCAGGCGACCGGGTTCGGTGGCACGCGGGTCGAGGGCGAGCGCGCGGGACACCTCGTCGGCGAGCGGGTAGAACCGCCCGGCCCGGTCCCGCGCCTCGGTCACCCCGTCCGTGACCAGCAGCAGGGTCTCGCCGGGCGCCAGCGTCACCCGACGCACGGTGGGCGGCCCCGCGGCGCCCACCAGGTCGCACAGGCCCAGCGGCAGTCCGTCCCCCTCCGGCAGGGCCCGTACCCCGTCGGGCCCGACGGCCAGCGGCGGCTCGTGGCCGAAGACGGCCAGCTCCACCGTCGGGGGGCCGGACAGCGGGAAGCCGATGAGCACGGCGGTGGCGAAGCGGTCGCCTTCGTCGCGGCCGAGCGACTGGGCGTGTTCGCGGTGGCGCAGCATCCGCGTCTCCAGGCGCGCGGCCACCGTCGCCAGTTCCGCCTCGTGGTATCCCGCCTCGCGGAAGGTGCCCAGCAGCGCGGCCGCCGCCTCCACCGCGTACAGCCCCTTGCCCTGGACGTCGCCGAGCAGGACCCGGGTGCCGTGCGGTCCGGGCTGGATGTCGTAGAAGTCGCCGCCGACCCTGGCCACGCTGTCGGCCGCGAGGTAGACGGCCGCATGGTCCAGGCCGCCCCAGACCGGCGCCAACGGGCGCAGCACGGTACGGCGGGTGGTCTCGGCGATGTCCATCATGTGCACCATCCGCAGCTCGCCGCGCGCCCGGATCGCGCAGGCCAGGAGGGCGAGGATGCCGCCGACGGCGATGAGGATGAAGTCGGGCAGACCATTCCGCAACGGGTGCGGCCAGGAACTGTCCACGGCGAGGTAGGTGACGAGCCCGAGCCCCACGAACACGGCCGTGCCCCACACGCCGCAGAAGGCGGCGGCGAGGGCGGGCACGAGCACGAGCCAGGAGGCGGTCCGGAACTCGCCGCCGGTGCCGAAGTCGGTCAGCGCGATGCCGACGAGCAGCAGCAGCGGCGCCAGCCAGGCGACGTTGACCCCGCCCACCCGCAGCAGGTCGAGCCGGAGCGGGGCGTCGAAATGCCCGGCCCGGGCATACCGGACGAGCCAGTTCAGCGTCCTCCGGGCACCGTCACTCACGGTGCCCAGCGAAACATGAGGGTGGCGGTGTTGCATCTCCGCCGACTTGCCAGCACCCCTGCCCAGGTGTGCGCTGGTAACGGGGGGTCGAGAGGGAGGAGTGCTCTCATGGCTCATGCGGCACCCGCGCGCAGGACACGCGGATCCACCATGGACGTCTTCGGTGCACGGACCCACAGGACGGCGGAGTGGGCGGTGCCCGTCGTGCTCGGGCTCGTCTACGGCTACTGGGCCGCGGCCAACCGCCGCAGCGGCGGACCCATCACGGGCTGGAACCTGCTGTTCGGGTTCGTGACGACGATCGCCTTCGTCGCGATCTGGATGGCGATACGCAGGCTCACCCCGTTGATGCGGCGCGAAATGCACGCCCTGGTGTGGGCGGCGTTCGCGGGCAGCGCGTTCGGCTTCCTGTACAGCCAGACGGGCGCGACCATCATGCGGTCCGTGGGCTGGTCACTGCTGATCGGAGCGATCTGCTTCGTGGTGATGTTCTACCGCTACTACACGCACGAGGACGCGGCGGGCCATCGGATCTCCTGACCCCCGGCGGCGAGCGGAACGGCGAATGGACCCCGGCTGTGGCCGGGGCCCATTCGTTTCCCTCATCCCTCCACTCGCCGGGCGACGGGAGTTGCCGTCCGCGCCGCCCGTCGAGGCTTCGGACGTGTTCAGCAGTACGGCACGCGCAGGCCGTACGTGTACACGAAGCCGGCCGGGGCCCAGGCCCGGACACCGGAGAGCCAGTACCAGTACGGGTTGCCGTTGAAGCTCGGACCCAGCACCACGCACTGCACGCTGTCCTGGAAACCGGGCAGCAGCCGGTTCACCACGGGCGAGACGGGCGTGGGCAACTGCCGTACGTCCAGCCATCCGGGGGCCACGACGACGCCCGGGGTCCAGAAACCGAAACCGCCGAATGTTCCCGCGCCGCCACCATGTCCTCGGGCGAGGGTCGACGGGGCTGCCGTCGCGGTGGTGCCCGCCGACGTCACGGCGAGGATGCCACTGGTGAGCAGGGCCGCGGCCAGGGTCCGCAGGGCCGTAGTGGTGCGCATGATCGACCTCCTTCTCCCCTGAACCAGGAAACACCCGTCCGGGTGAACCCTCCACCGGAGCGCGGACCGCCCAGTTCCGCCAAGGGCTCCCCGTTCGGCGGGACCTGTGCACCCGTCCGCAGTCACCCCGCTCGCGCTCCGCGGGCGCGGGACCTTTTCTGGAAGCGTGTCCCGCCCCCTGCGTACCGCTCTGTCGGCCGTGCTGATCGCGCTGGCGTGCCTGCTGGCGCCGCTCGGCGCGCTGTCGGCGTGGGCCGCGTACGGGCTGACGGACACCGACCGGTACGTCACCGCGATGGCGCCGCTGGCCGACGACCCGGACGTCCGCGAGGCCGTCGCGGACACCGTCGGCGACGGCATCATGCGCGAGGTGGACCGGCGAAGGACGGTGGTGCGCCCGCTGCGCGGCACGGTGGCGCCGTTCGTGCACGAGGCGGTGCGCTCGCTCACCCGCACGGAGGCCTTCCGCACCGCCTGGAACGAGGGCAACCGGGCCACCCACGACGCCGTCCTGCGCGCACTGCGCGGCGAGCACGACCGTACGGTCACCGTCGATCTCGCCCCGGTCACCGTCGAGGTCAAACGTCACCTCGTCGACGCCCACGTGGCGTTGGCGGACCACATCCCGGTCCGGCACGCGCGGGTCCCCGTACTCACGGCCGAGGACCTGGGCCGTCTCCGGAAGGGGTACGGCGTGCTCGAAGTCGCCGGCTTCTGGCTCCCCGTCGCCGCGTGCGTCTTCGCCGTCGCCGGCATCGGCCTCGCCGTCCGCCGCCGCCGCGCGATCACCGCGACCGGTCTGGGCACCGCGGCCGGCGGCGCCCTGCTGGCCCTCGCGGTCGCCCTCGGCCGCCGGCTGACCCTGCACGACCTGCCCGCGGAGGTCTCGCACCGGGCCGCCGGCGCGGTCTACGACGCCCTCACCTCCACCCTGCGTACGGCGGCTTGGCTGCTGCTGGCCCTGGGGCTGACCGTGGCGGTCGGCGCCCAGCTCGCCCGCCGTCACCACGCCCGCCGCCGCGCCTCGGCGGCGGCCGCCGCGGCCCAGCCGCAGGAACCGACCCGTGCCCGCATCTGACGCCCCGAAGACCGCCGGACGCCGTCACGCCCCGGCCCCGCCTCCGCCCGTGCGTGCCGTCTCCGCCAGAGTCCGCAGCGCGCGCGTCAGCTCGGCCTCGGAGACCGAGGCGAGACCGAGCCGCACCGCGTCCGGCGTCCGGCCCGGGTCCACGGCGAAGGCGGGTCCCGGCGTGACGGCGATCCCATGCGCGGCCGCGGCGGCCGTGAAGGTGTCGGCGCGCCAGGGCGCGGGCAGGTCCCACCAGACGAAGCAGGAGTGCGGGTCGGTCCGCACGGTGAATCCGGCCAGTTCCCGCGCGACGATGTCCTGCCGCCGCGCCGTGTCCGCGCGCTTGGCCGCCGCCAGCCGCCGCACCGTGCCGTCCCCGGCCCACCGCACGGCCGCCTCCAGCGCGAACCGCCCCACGCTCCAGCCCCCGGAACGGACCGCCGCGGCCACGCTCTCCACCCGCCCGGGCGGTACGGCCAGGAAACCGGCGGCGAGTCCGGGCGCGACCCGCTTGGACAGCCCGTCGACGACATGGGTCAGCCCGGGTGCACCGGCGGCGAACGGGGTGTCCCCGGGACGCAGGAAGGACCAGACGCGGTCCTCCACGACGGGCAGCTCGAGGTCGGTGACGGCCCGCGCGATCCGCTGCCGCCGCTCGGGCGGGGTGGTGACCGAGGTCGGGTTGTGCAGCACCGGCTGGAGGTAGAGCGCGGACAGGGGAGCGGAGCGGTGGGCGGCGGCGAGGGACTCCGGGCGCAGCCCGTCCGCGTCGGTGGCCAGCGGGACCAGGACGATGCCCAGCCGGGCGGCGATCTCCTTGACCAGCGGATACGTCAGCTCCTCGACCCCGACCCGGCCGCCGGGGCGGACCAGGGAGGCGAGGGCGGCGGCGACGGCCTGGCGCGCGTTGCCGGTGAAGAGCAGCTGCGCGGGGTCGGGGCGCCAGCCCGGGGCGGCCAGCAGGGCGGCCGCGGCGGCGCGGGCCTCGGCGGTGCCGGTGGCGGCCGCCGGACGCAGCGACTCGGCCAGCACGTCGGGCCGCAGCAGTGGCGCGAGGGCGGGCGCGAGAAGCTCGGACTGACCGGGCGCGGAGGGGTAGTTGAGCTCCAGGTTGACCGGCGCGCGGGTCGCCTCCTCGGTCAGGGCGCGACCGGTGGGCCCCGCCGCCGCGGCCCGCACGAAGGTGCCGCGGCCGACCTCGCCCACCACCAGTCCACGCCGCACGAGTTCGCCGTACACCCGCCCCGCGGTCGACCCGGCGATCCCGTGCCGGCGCGCGAACAGCCGCTGCGGAGCCAGCCGTTGGCCTGGGCTGAGCCGCCCGGCGGCGATGTCGTCGGCTATGCGGTCGGCTATGCGCCGGTAGTCGTCCATCCGAGCCCCCACTGGATTGCACCGAGAGCAAAGATCTTATTGCACCGAGTAGTTGATACGTCCTAGGGTCGAACACATGCCGCCCTTCCTCGCGTACGAGGACAAAGGGCCGGATATCCACCCGGCTCCCGAAGTCCCCGGCACCCCCCATGTCCCCCACCCTCCCCGCGTCCCGCTCGTACTCGTCCACGGTCACCCCTTCGACCGCACGATGTGGGCCCCGCAGATCGAGGCGTTCTCGTCCGGGCGCCGCGTCGTCGCCCCCGACCTGCGCGGCTACGGCGCCTCACCGGTGGTCCCCGGCCGCACCCCGCTGTCCGTCTTCGCCCGGGACGTCGAGGCACTCCTGGACGACCTGGAGATGGACACCTTCGTCCTGGCCGGCCTGTCGATGGGCGGCCAGATCGCGATGGAGTGCCAGGACCGCTTCGGCGACCGCGTCCGGGGCCTGGTCCTGGCGGACACCTTCCCGGGGGCGGAGACCCCCGAGGGCAGGGTCGCCCGCAACGCCATGGCGGACCGGCTGCTGCGCGAGGGCATGCGCGGCTACGCCGACGAGGTCCTGGACAAGATGGTCGCCCCCGGCGCGGCCCCGGCCGTCAAGTCCCACGTCCACCGCATGATGACCGCCGCGCACCCCGAGGGCGCCGCCGCCGCGCTCCGCGGCCGCGCCGACCGCCCCGACTACCGGGACCTGCTGACCCGGGTGACGATCCCCGCCCTGGTCGTCGTCGGCGCGGACGACACGTACACCCCGGTCGCGGACGCCGAGTCGATGCACGCCCTCCTGCCCGACTCCACGCTCCGGGTGATCGAGGGCGCGGCCCATCTGCCGAACCTGGAACGGCCGGCCGAGTTCAACGCCGCACTGGAGGCGTTCCTGGTCCGGGTGGACGCGCAGCCCTAGAACCCCGAACAAAACGCCCATAATGGGCCCATGTCGCGAGAGTTCCCCACCGGCCTGACCCCTCCCGACTGGCTGGTGCGGAACCTCCGGCCCCGGCAGGCCCCGGTCAACCGCGCCGCCGCAGTCCGCGCCTCGATCGCCATGGCGCTCCCGCTGGCCGTCGGACTCGCCGCCGGCCGGCCCGACTGCGGCGCCCTCGCGTCCATGGGCGGCATGTCCGGCGTCATCAGCGACACCGCCGACGCCTACCGGCTACGGATCCTGCACATCGCGATCCCCCAGCTGTTCGGCGCCGTCGGCGTCACTCTCGGCGCCCTCGTCCTCGGCCACGGCTGGGTCGCCGTCGCCACCCTCACCGGCATCGCGCTCGTCTCCGGGATGATCTCGACGATCGGTGCCGTGGCCTCCGCGTCGGGCCTGGTCCTGCTGCTGAACTCGGTGATCGGCGCGGGCCTGCCGCTGCCCGGCGCCTGGTGGCTGGCGCCGGTCCTGATGTCCGGCGGCGGACTGCTGGTGCTGCTCCTCGGACTGCTCTTCTGGCCGCTGCGCTCCGGGGTGCCGGAACGGGTCACGGTCGCCGACAGCTACCGCGCCGTCGCCGACCTGCTCGCCGCCTGCGGCAGCGCGGTGCCCGGCGAGTACGACGAGGCCCGGCGCGTCGTCACCGAGTCGCTGAACAAGTCGTACGACGTCATCCTGGCCCGTCGCACCCACCTGCACGGCCGCAGCCCCGACCTCACCCGTCTGCTCGCGCAGCTGAACGCCGTCACCCCGGTGGTCGAGGCCGCCCCGGCCGCGCACCAGAGAGGCCACCGGCTGCCGTCCCGGGTCGCGGAGACGGTACGGCGGCTCGCCGCCGCCGTGGAGGCCGGCCGCACCGGCCCGACGCCGATCGACCTGCCCACCCCCACCGACGAGGCGGGCCGCGCCGTCGAGCACGCCCTGCGCCACGCCGCCGAGGTCGTGGCCGCCCCCGACGTGGAGCTGCTCGGTCCGGCCGCCGCACCGGCGCCGCCCGGACGCGGCACCGCCGCCGTCCCGGTCACCGTCTCCGCCGTTCCCGCCACCGCGCTGCACGTCCGCGCCGCCCGGGCCGCCCGCGGCGCCGCCCTCTCCGCCGCCGCCTGGCGCTACGGCCTGCGGCTGGCCCTGTGCATCGGGCTCGCCCAGGTCCTGGTCTCGACCATCCCGGTCCCCCGCTCCTACTGGGTCGCCCTCACCATCACCTTCGTCCTCAAGCCCGACTTCGGCTCCGTCTTCTCCCGGGCGCTGCTGCGCGCGCTGGGCACGGTGGCCGGCCTGGTCGTCGCGGCGGCGGTGCTGACACAGGTGCCGCGCGGCTGGTGGGACGTACCGACGATGATGCTGCTGGCCCCGCTGATCCCGATCCTCACGCCGCGCGGCTACGGCTACCAGACGGCGGCCATCACCCCGGTGATGCTGCTGCTCTCCGACATCCTCAACCACCTGGGCACGGCCCTGCTCCTCCCGCGTCTGGTGGACTCCCTGGCGGGCTGCGCGATCGCGCTGGTGGCGGGCTATCTCCTGTGGCCCGAGAGCTGGCACACCCGGGTCGGCGACCGCCTGGCGGACGCGGTCGCTGACACCGCCCGCTACGTCGAGTCCGCGTTCGGCGCGGGAACGGCCCCCGCGGTCCGCGCCCGGATGCGCCGGCGCCTCTACCGCGACCTGTCCGACGTCCGTACGGAGTTCCAGCGCGCGCTGACCGAACCGCCGCCCGTCGGCCGGCGCGCCGCCGCCTGGTGGCCGCTCGTCGTCGCCGTGGAGCGCATCGTGGACGCCACGACCGCGGCCCGGGTCCGGGTGAAGCACGGGGCCGCACCGCCGTCCGCGGCCGAGGTGTCCCAGGTGGCACGGCAGCTGGGAGAGCTGTCCGCGGGCCTGCGGGAGGCGACGACCCTGGTCGCGGTGCGCAGCGACCTCACGGGACCGGCGGACAGCGTCCTGGAACCGGTACGCCAGGAGGTCGCGGCGGCCCGGGCGATCGCGTCCCCGCACTGAGCGCCGGCCGGCGGGTGCCGAGGGTACGTGCGTACGGCGCCGTCGAGGAGGGGTGAACGAGAGTGAACCCATGGACGCGGCAAGGGTGTTAACCATGGGGGCGGCACGGCCGGGGACACGGTGTTGACACAGGCGGCCCGACGTCACTCACCCCACCCCAAGATCACCACCTGGGGCCGCTAACCTTACGTGTCCGTCCTGGCCAGGGATTAACGGGCATCAACTCACGCGAAGGGTTGCGCACATGGGCATTCTGACTCTCCTGCGGAACGCATTCGGCCGCTCACGCAAGGATCACGCCGCCGAGACAAAGGGTGCGGAGCAGATTCCCTCGCAGGAGACGGTCCCCACTCAGGAACCGACGGCCCCCTCCGAGGAGCCGGCATCGGAACCCACGGCAAGCGCCCAGGTCCCCGAGCCGCGCAGCACGTCCGAGCAGGACGAACACGAACTGGTGGCTGCGGCCTTCGACAACGTGACGGTCCCGAAGCCGACGGAGTCGCCGGAGACCGAACCTACGACCGAGACCGAGGCCGAGCCGGCGGCTGAGGTCGAGCCGGTAGCCGAGGCCGAGCCGGCCGCCAAGCCCGAGACCGAGCCGGTCGCCGAAGCCGAGGCCGAGCCGGCGGCTGAGGTCGAGGCCGAGCCGGTCACCGAGCCGGAGGCCGAGGCTGAGCCGGTGGCTGAGGTCGAGGCCGAGCCGGCCGCCGAGCCGGAGGCTGAAGCGGAGGCCGAGCCGGAGGCTGAGCCGGTCGCCGAAGCAGAGCCTGTGGCTGAAGCGCAGGCCGAGCCGGTCACCGAAGCCGAGGCAGAGCCGGTGGCTGACGCCGAGCCGACGGCCGAGGTCCCCTCGGAGCCGGAAGCCGAGCCGACGCCGGAACCCGCGGCCGAAGCCGAAGCCGAGCCGGAGGCCGAGGCGCCTGCGGAGCCGGTGACGGAGACCGCCGCCGAGCCCGAGACTGCGGACGAGCCGGTCGCCGAGGTGACGCCCGCGGCGGACCCCGAGCCCGCGACCGAGCCCGCTGCCGAAGCGGAGCCCGAGCCTGAAGCGGAAGCGGAACCCGTCACCGAGCCCGAGACCGAGCCGGTCGAGGCCACCACCGACCCCGAGCCGGAGCCCGAGCCCGAGCCCGAGCCGACGCTCACGGCGGAGCCCGAGCCCGAGTCGGACCCCGAGCCCGCGCTCGCGACGGAGTCGGCCCCCGAGCCCGAGTCCGCGCCCGAGGCCGAGACCGTCGCCCCGCTCGACGCCACCGCTCCCGGTCTCGCCACCGCCCACAGCGCCGCCACCGCCGCCCTGGCGAAGAGCGGCCTCACCGGCACCCGGGCGAAGCTGTACCTCGTGCTCGACCGCTCCGCGTCGATGCGCCCCTACTACAAGGACGGCTCCGCCCAGGCCCTCGCCGACCAGACCCTCGCCCTCGCGGCGACCCTGGACGCCGACGCCACGGTGCACGTCGTCTTCTTCTCCACGGAGGTGGACGGCACCGCCGACCTCACCCTCGCCGACCACGAGAACCGGATCGACGAGCTGCACGGCTCCCTCGGCCGCATGGGCCGTACGAGCTACCACGCGGCCGTGGAGGCGATCGTCGCCCACTACCGGAAGTCCGGCACGACGGATCCCGCCCTGGTCGTCTTCCAGACCGACGGCGCCCCGGACGCCAAGACCCCGGCGACCCAGTCCCTCACGGACGCCGCGAAGAACGACCCGTCCCTCTTCTTCTCCTTCGTCGCCTTCGGTGACCTGGAGAACAAGGCCTTCGACTACCTCCGCAAGCTGAACACCGGCAACGCGGCCTTCTTCCACGCGGGCCCGACCCCGCGCGAGCTCACGGACGCCGAGCTGTACGAGGGCGTACTGGCCGCCTGGCGTCCGTAACCACCGGCCGACCGGCCGTACCGCCGGGCACCACCCGCGCCGTCCGCTTCCCAACCCGTAAAACGGGAGGCGGGCGGCGTACCCATGTCGGCTACGATTTCAAGGTTCATAGACGACCAGAGAACCGATGATCGTCACCCCGCGTAGCGACTTGGGAGCAGCCCGCGATGGCTCGACACCTCATCACCAGCGCCCTTCCGTACATCAACGGGATCAAGCACCTGGGCAACATGGTGGGGTCCATGCTCCCGGCGGACGTGTACTCCCGGTACCTCCGCCAGCGCGGCCACGACGTCCTCTACATCTGCGCGACGGACGAGCACGGCACGCCCGCCGAGCTCGCGGCCAAGGAGCAGGGCCTGCCGGTGGCCGAGTTCTGCGCCCAGGCGCACGACGCGCAGAAGGCGGTCTACGACGGCTTCGCGCTCGCGTTCGACTACTTCGGCCGCAGCTCGTCCCCGGAGAACCGGGACATCACCCAGCACTTCGCCCGCAAGCTGAACGAGAACGGCTTCATCGAGGAGCGGGCGATCCGCCAGGTGTACTCCCCGGCCGACGGCCGCTTCCTCCCGGACCGCTATGTCGAGGGCACCTGCCCGCACTGCGGCTACGACAAGGCCCGCGGCGACCAGTGCGAGAACTGCACCCGCGTCCTGGACCCGACCGACCTGATCGACCCGCGTTCGGCGATCTCCGGCTCCACCGACCTGGAGGTCCGCGAGACCAAGCACCTCTTCCTCCTCCAGTCCAAGCTCCAGCACGAGGTCGAGGCCTGGGTCTCGCGCCACGAGGCGGACTGGCCGCAGCTGGCCTCCTCCATCGCCCGCAAGTGGCTGACCGAGGGGCTGCACGACCGGGCGATCACCCGTGACCTGGACTGGGGCGTCCCGGTCCCGGCGGACACCTGGCCGGAGCTGGCGGCGGAGGGCAAGGTCTTCTACGTCTGGTTCGACGCCCCGATCGAGTACATCGGCGCGACGAAGGAGTGGGCGGACCAGGACCCGGAGAACCGGGACTGGAAGTCCTGGTGGTACGAGGCCGACGACACCGTCCGCTACACGGAGTTCATGGCCAAGGACAACGTCCCGTTCCACACGGTGATGTTCCCCGCCACCGAGCTCGGCGTGCGCGAGCCGTGGAAGAAGGTCGACTACGTCAAGGCCTTCAACTGGCTGACGTACTACGGCGGCAAGTTCTCCACGTCCCAGAAGCGCGGTGTCTTCACCGACCAGGCGCTGGACATCCTCCCGGCCGACTACTGGCGCTACTTCCTGATCGCCAACGCCCCGGAGTCGGACGACTCGTCCTTCACCTGGGAGCACTTCACGGCGACGGTGAACAAGGACCTGGCCGACACCCTGGGCAACTTCGTCAACCGGGTGCTGTCCTTCTCCCGCAAGCGCTTCGGCGACGACGTCCCGGCGGGCGGCGAGTCGGGCGAGGCGGAGGCGCGTCTGGGCGAGGAGATCGCCCGGCTGCTCGCCGAGTACGAGTCCCAGATGGAGGCCCTCCAGTTCCGCAAGGCCGCGGCGGCGCTGCGCGCCCTGTGGTCGGCGGGCAACTCCTATCTGGAGGAGAAGGCCCCCTGGCTGGAGATCAAGACCGACAAGGACGGCGCGGCTCTCACCCTGCGCACGGCGATGAACCTGATCCACCTCTACTCGGTGGTCTCGGAGCCGTTCATCCCGGCGACGGCGGCGACGATGCGCGCGGCCTTCACCCTCTCCGACGACACGGCGGCCTGGGTCACCGAGGCCGAGGCGAAGTCCCTCACCGCGGTCCCCGCCGGCACCCCGTTCACGGTTCCGCCGGTCCTCTTCGCCAAGCTCACGGACGAGGACCTGGAGACCTACAAGGAGCGCTTCGGCGGTTCGCCGGAGTAGCCGCGGCTCTTCCGACAGCGGGCCCGGTGACGTCGTACGGCGTCACCGGGCCCGCTGTGCTGCGTCACCGCACCGGGTCCGCTAGGACGCCGACGCGGACGGGGTCGCCGACGCGCTGGGCTGCGGCGGGGCGTCCTGGCCGTCATGGGTGGCGTCCGGGTCGACGCCCACCGTGATCGACCCGCGGACCCCACGGGCGATGTGCTTCCTGTCGTAGGTCAGCTTGAGCAGGCCGCCCGTGGTGCCGCTCTGGTCGTAGATCGTGTCCTCGGTGAGCGTGGTGCGCTCGGTGGTGTTGGCGGAGTACGGCGCCACCTCGGCGGAGGCGAGGACGGCCTCCTCGGTGAAGAAGAACTGGCCGGTGTGGCAGGTGTGCCCGCCCTCGTAACCGGCGTCGGTCCACTCGCCGTCCACGTGCACCTTGACGTGGATGTGCACACAACGCCCCCGGTACCAGCCCGGGAAGACCGTCCTGAAGGCGACCCGGCCGTGCCGGTCGGTCCGCCAGGTGCCACGCAGATAGCGGGTGTCGTCGGTGGGCTCCTGGTGCCCGCCGGGGTTGCCGCCACCGGGGCCGCCCGAAGGCGGTTCGCCGGTGGGCGTGCCGGTCGGGGGCTCACCGGTGGGCGCGGGGCCGCCACCGCCGCTGCCCTGGCTCTCGTAGCCGGAGTAGACGCCGGAGGCGTCGCAGTGCCAGATGTCGACGGCGGCGTTGCGGACCGGCCTGCACGTCTCGGAGTCGATCACCCTGAGGTCGAGCAGGAGCGGGATGCCCTCCCGGTCCTCGGTGACGTCCCGCCGGATCTTGTCCGCGTCGATGTAGTACGGGCCCTCGACGGCTTCGGAGGTCAGCCGGTAGCAGACCTCGGCGCCACTCGTGGCCGCGGCCGGAGTCTGTCTGCTGCCGCCGGCCTCACCGGCGAAGGCGTCCGCCGCGAACGCGCCTCCCAGACCCACCGCGGCGACCGCTCCGGTGCCCGCGACGACGACCTTGCGACGGGTCAGTTCCCTTGATTCCGGCAGCCCCTGGGGCTCCTGATTCTCTGTCATGCGCCGGAAAGCTAGGGACGCAGCCTGTCAGCGAGCTGAGAAAACGGCACTCTTTGCCCTGCCCTGAAGAGGAGGGCCGGAAATCGCCTCCGGAGCACGGCCGCACCCACATTTACATGTCACGTTCAACCTTTACAATCCGCCGCGTCACACCGGCGCACGGATGGTGCGCCAGGGACCGAGGGGGATGAACATGGCCATGAAAGGTCGTATGTCCAGAGGCAGTTGGAGATCCGCCGCCTTACTGCTCGCAGGGTTGATGGGGGCCACCCTGCTGTCGGCGGGACCGTCCTGGGCCGTCCACGGCGCCACTCCCGGGGACTTCAACGGCGACGGCTACCGCGACGCCGTCCTGCCCGCGCCGGGCGCGGACGTGGCCGGCCAGGCGGGCGCGGGCGCGGTGGTCGTCCTGTACGGGTCGAAGTCGGGGCTGTCGACGGCCCGGCGCACGACCATCACGCAGAACACCGCCGGGGTGCCCAGCTCCGCGGAGCGGGACGACGGCTTCGGGACCGCCACCGCCACCGCCGATCTCAACCGTGACGGCTACGCCGACCTGGTGGTCTCCGCGCCGTACGAGGACACCGCCGAGGGCAAGGACTTCGGTCTGGTCACGGTGTTGTGGGGCAGCAAGGGCGGCCTGACGACGGCCACCCAACTGCCGCTGCCCACCGGCCCGGCGGCGCAGGACAACGGTGCGCGGTACGGGGTGGATCTCGCCGCCCTCAGCCTCGGCGGCGGGCCGAAGGAGCGGATCGTGGTGGCCGGGACGGAGGGCACCGTGAGCTTCAACGGCCCGTTCAGCCGCACGGGCACCTACGGAACCCGCTCGGTCGCGCAGAACACCCCGTCCGTGGCGAGCGTGACGCTCGGCGACTTCAACGGCAACGGCGTCCCGGCCCAGGCCCTCGTCACCGTCGGCCTGAGCGATCTGAGCGGCGGCGCGGTCTACGCGTATCCCGAGTACGGCGACCAGCCGCTCAAGGGCAACGGTTTCATCGCCGCCTCCGGCGACGTCAACGGCGACGGATTCGCCGATCTCGTGGCCGGCGACCCGGCCGAGCCCTATGTCGCCGGCGTGGACGGCGCCTCGGGCGGCCGGGTCCTGGTCTGGTACGGCAGCGCGGCCGGTATCGGCAAGGACGCCGAACCCGTGCAGATCACGCAGAACACCGCGGGCGTGCCCGGCGTCAGCGAGAAGAACGACGCTTTCGGCGGCGCCCTCGCCGTGGCCGACCTGAACCGGGACGGACTCGCGGACATCGTCGTCGGCACGCCGTACGAGGGGGTCGCCGGCAAGAACCGCTCCGGCGAGGTGACGGTGATCCCGGGCCGCCGCTCCGGCGCGCTGGGCGCCGGTTCCTACTCCTTCAGCCAGTTCACCGCGGGCGTGGGCGGCGGCAACGAGACGGACGACTTCTTCGGCACCACCGTCTCCGTCGGCGACGTGAACAACGACGGCAGGCCCGAGCTGTTCGTCGGCGCGTCCGGCGAGAACAACTTCACCGGCGCGGTCTGGGTGTTCCCGGGCGGTGCCTCCGGTCCGACGGCCAAGGGCAGCCGGGTCTTCAACGCGGCCTCCGTCAACCTCACCCAGAAGAACGGCACGCTCCTCGGCGGCAACGGCCTGCGCGAGCTGATCTGACCTCCGCGCAGACCGTGGACGGTCCCCTCGGCCCGGGATACCTTTCGGGGATCTTGCGAAAAAAGGGGGGCCACTCATGGCACTGTTCGGCAACGCGCACACCGTCGACCCGGCTCAGGCCCAGCAGGACTTCGCACATCTGCTGGGTCCGGGCGAGCAGGTGCACGCCGCGTTCCTGCTGATCCGCGACACCATCCTGTTCACCGACCGCCGCCTGATCCTGGTCGACAAGCAGGGCATCACCGGCAAGAAGGTGGAGTACCACTCCGTCCCGTACCGCAGCATCACCCACTTCGCGGTCGAGACGGCCGGCACGTTCGACCTCGACGCCGAGCTGAAGATCTGGATCTCCGGTTCGTCGGTCCCGATCGAGAAGACCTTCACCAAGGGCGTGGACATCTACGAGGTCCAGGCGATCCTGACCCAGTTCGTGGCGAAGTAACCCGTCGGCGGTACGGCGGATCGAAGAGCGCCCGGGACGGTGACGTCCCGGGCGCTCTCGCCGGTCCGGGCGCGATCGCCCCGGGGCCGGGGCGGTCCGGACTACGCCGCCGAGGCGGACGCGCCCGGCTGCACCGCGTCGTCCGTGCCGTCATGGGTGGCGTCCGGGTCCACGCCCAGGGTCAGGGAGGCCTGCACTCCCTTCGCGATGCGCTTCTTGTCGTACTTCAGCTTGAGCAGGCCGCCCGTGGTGCCGCTCTGGTCGTAGATCGTGTCCTCGGTGAGCGTGGTGCGCTCGGTGGTGCTGGTGGAGTACGGCGCCACCTCGGCGGAGGCGAGGACGGCCTCCTCGGTGAAGAAGAACTGGCCGGTGTGGCAGGTGTGCCCGCCCTCGTAACCGGCGTCGGTCCACTCGCCGTCCACGTGCACCTTGACGTGGATGTGCACACAACGCCCCCGGTACCAGCCCGGGAAGACCGTCCTGAAGGTGACGTGACCGCTGCGGTCGGTCCGCCAGGTGCCACGCAGATAGCGCTCGTCGTCGGTCGGCTCCTCGTGGCCACCGCCGCCGGTACCGCCGGAGGGCGCGCCGGACGGGGGCTCACCCGTGGGAGTACCGGAGGGGACGTCGGTCGGTGTGCCCGAGGGGGCGTCGGTCGGTGCGCCGCCGGCGCCGGTGGACAGGCTCTCGTAGCCGGAGTAGATGCCCAGCGCGTCGCAGTGCCAGATGTCGACGGCCGCGTTCTTGATGGGCTTGCAGGTCTCGGAGTCGATCACCTTGAGGGACAGGGTCAGCGGGATGCCTTCCTTGTCCTCGGTGATGTCCTTACGGATCTTGTCCGCGTCGATGTAGTAGGGACCCTCGGTGGTCTCAGAGGTCAGCTTGTAGCAGGTCTCCGCGGCGGTGGCCGACGCGGTCGAGCCGTTGCCCGTCTCGCCGGCGAAGGCGGTCACGGCCACTCCGCCGCCCACGCTCGCCACGGCCACGGCCGCTCCGCCCGCCACGACGACCTTGCGCCGGGTCATGCTCCGCTTGTGTGCTGGTCCTTGGTTTCCCGTCATGGGCGGTGACGTTAGGCAGGGGCCCTGTCAGGAGCGTGGGGAAGGACTGTGCATTGCCATGTGCGTGCAAAAGGGGCCAGGGAGCGGCTTCTCCGGAAGCCCGGCGGTCATCTCAGGACCCTGGAGTGAAAGTCGCCACAGCGGATACGTATGGTTCTCGCCATGCCAGTCCCTGAAATCATTCCGATCGCTTACGAGCCGCAGGGCCGTACCCAGGCCGTCGGCCGCTATGCGGACGGACAGTTCCTGGGCTCGGTCACCTACGCCTTCCCCGAGAAGTACCGTCCCGACGACGGCTGGGAGGTGCACAAGCGCCTGTACTCGGTGCTGCATCTCTTCGACGCCGACGGCCGCTACCGCGACTCGGAGATCTGGTGCGCCGGCACCTGGGCCGAGCAGCAGCGGTCCCCGCACGGAGGAACGTCGGTGCTCGCCCACGCCCGCGCCCACCTGGCGACCAAGCTCCGCAGCCTGCCCCGGCGCACCTACACGGACATCGCGGTCCGGCCCTTCCGCGTCACCGTCGACGGTGTGCTGTTCGGCCTGCTGACCGGGGAGGACGAGGGCGAGGCCTGGGCCGAGCTCTACCCGGACCACCTCGGCTTCGGCGCACCCTGGGACGGGCGGTACGACACCTAGGACCTGTCGGGGAGCCTGAACGGCGAAGGGGGCCGGAAACCGGTGTCGGTTTCCGGCCCCCTTCGCAAGGGCTCGTCCGGGAGCGGGTCTCGCGTCCCGCGCTCCGCTACTTCGGCTGCGGCTTGCGCACCGAGAGGTGCAGCTCGCGCAGTCGCGCCTCCTCCAGCTCCGTCGGCGCGCCCATCATCAGGTCCTGGGCGTTGCCGTTGAGCGGGAAGGAGATCGTCTCGCGGATGTTGGGCTCGTCCGCGAGGAGCATGACGATCCGGTCGACGCCGGGGGCGATGCCGCCGTGCGGAGGTGCGCCGAAGCGGAAGGCGCGCAGCATGCCCGCGAACTTCTCCTCGACGGTCTCACGGTCGTAGCCCGCGATCTCGAAGGCCTTGAGCATGATCTCCGGCTCGTGGTTCCGGATCGCGCCGGAGGACAGCTCGACGCCGTTGCAGACGATGTCGTACTGCCAGCCCAGGATGTCCAGCGGGTCCTGGGTCTGGAGGGCCTCCAGGCCGCCCTGCGGCATCGAGAAGGGGTTGTGCGAGAAGTCGATCGCGCCGGTCTCCTCGTCCTTCTCGTACATCGGGAAGTCGACGATCCAGCAGAACCGGAAGACGTTCTCCTCGAAGTGGCCGGCGCGCTTGGCCGCCTCGACGCGGACCGCGCCCATGATCTTCGAGACCTCGTCGAACTCGCCCGCGCCGAAGAAGACGGCGTGACCGGCCGCCAGCGACAGACGCTTGGTCAGCTCTGCGACGTTCTCCTCGGTCAGGAACTTCGCGATCGGGCCGCTCAGCGAGCCGTCCTCGGCGACACGGACCCAGGCCAGGCCCTTCGCGCCCAGCGTCACGGCGAAGTCGCCGAGCTGGTCGAAGAACTTGCGGGGCTGGGCCGAGACGTCCGGCACCGGCAGCGCGCGCACGTGCTTGCCGGCGAACGCCTTGAACTCCGAGCCCTCGAAGATGTCGGTGATGTCGACCAGCTCCAGCTGGGCCCGCAGGTCCGGCTTGTCGGAGCCGTACTTCAGCATCGCCTCACGGAACGGGATGCGTGGGAACGGGGACGTCACATGACGGCCGTTGCCGAACTCCTCGAAGAGCTCCGTCATGAGCTTCTCGATGGGCTGGAAGACGTCCTCCTGCTCGACGAAGGACATCTCCACGTCGAGCTGGTAGAACTCGCCCGGCGAACGGTCCGCGCGGGCGTCCTCGTCACGGAAGCAGGGCGCGATCTGGAAGTACCGGTCGAAGCCGGAGATCATCAGCAGCTGCTTGAACTGCTGCGGGGCCTGCGGCAGCGCGTAGAACTTGCCCGGGTTGAGCCGGGACGGCACGACGAAGTCACGGGCGCCCTCGGGGGAGGTGGCGCTCAGGATCGGGGTCGCCATCTCGTTGAAGCCCAGCGCCGTCATCTTGTGGCGGATCGCCGAGATGACCGCCGTACGCAGCATGATGTTGCGGTGCATACGCTCGCGGCGCAGGTCCAGGAAGCGGTACTCCAGGCGCCGCTCCTCGTTGACCCCGTCCTCGGTGTTGATCGTGAAGGGCAGCGGCTGGGCTGCGCCGAGCAGCTCGACCTCACCGACCTCGACCTCGACCTCACCGGTGGGCAGCTCGGGGTTGATGTTGTCGCTGCCACGGGAGACGACCTTGCCGTCGACGCGGACCGTCGACTCCTTGGTCACCTTGTCGAGAGCCTCGTACGCGGGCGTGCCGGGGCGGGCGACGAGCTGCGTGATGCCGTAGTGATCGCGCAGATCGATGAAGAGGATGCCACCCAGGTCGCGCCGATTGTGCAGCCAGCCACTCAGCCGGACGTCGGTGCCGACGTCAGAGGCGCGGAGCTCGCCGCAGGTGTGGGACCTGTACCGATGCATCGTCGTTCATCCAGCCTTCGCGGATCGGGGTCGTGTTTCACGTGAAACCTCACCCCAGCCTACCGGCCAGCCCGTGATCACCTCCCCACCATTGTCACGGCAGGTCCCGGGGCATGTCCCCTGCAACAGCCCGGACAGGGCCTGTGCGGGCCCGCGCTACGCCTCCGACGACCCGGACGGCACCTCCGGCGGTCCGGGCGGCCCGGACGGCCCGGACGACAGGTGACGGGTGCGCAGTTCGGACAGGACCCCGAAGGCGGCCGCCGTCAGCGGCACCGACAGCAGCATCCCGAGGATCCCGGCCACGGACGCGCCCGCGGTGATCGCCAGCATCACCACGGCCGGATGCATCTGCACGGTCCGGCTCTGGATCGCCGGCTGGAGCACATGCCCCTCCAGCAGCTGCACGCCCAACACCACACCGAGCGCCCACAGCGCGATGACGAATCCGCGTTCGGCGAGCGCGACCAGTACGGCCACCGATCCGGAGAGGAAGGCCCCGAGGTAGGGGATGTAGGCGGTGACGAAGACGAGCGCGCCGAGCCCGATCGCCCCCGGCACCCGCAGGATCAGCAGACCGACGGTGATGCAGACCGCGTCGATCAGCGCGATGACCGTCGTCCCGCGCATGAACCCCTCGACGGCCTCGAAGGCGCGCCGCGCCATCACCTCCACGGTGTCGGCGGTGCCGCGCGGGGCGAGCGACCTGAGCACGGGGGCGGCCCGGTGGGCGTCGCGCAGGAAGAAGAAGACGAGCAGCAGGGCCAGAACGGCGATGGCGATGGTCTCGCCGACGACGCTGACCCCGCTGATGACGTTGGAGGCGGCGGTCCCGCCGAACCTGGAGAGCAGCTCCCTGCTGTGGCCGGCGAGGTCGTCCAGCGAGGTGCCGGCGGCGCCGAAGTGGTCGGCGATGCTGCGCGCCGCGGTCTTGAGCGAGGCGACGATCTCGTCCCCGGTGTGGACGAGCGCCGCGACGACGATGTAGACGGCGCCGCCGACCACGGCCACCACGGCGACGCAGGTGACCACGGCCGCCACGGACCGGTTGACCCCGGCCTTCACCAGCCGGCGGTGCAGCGGCCCGAGCAGCGCGGTCCCCAGCAGCGCGAGCAGCACCGGCGTCACGGCCGTACGGAGCTCGGCGCACAGCCGGATCCCGACGTAGCCGACCCCGGCGACCAGCAGGACGACGGCACACCAGGCGGCGAGCCGGCGGGCGGGATCGGGAAGCAGGTGCACCCCTCCACCCGATCACGCGAAGGGCGGGCCGTCCCGTCGGAACGGCCCGCCCGGGTGACGGAGCGTCAGGCCTGCGGTCCGCCCTCGGTCATCCCGTGCACCGCCGGGATGGTCCCCAGGCGGCCCTTCTGGAAGTCCTCGAACGCCTGCTGGAGCTCCCGCTGGTTGTTCATCACGAACGGGCCGTAGTGGGCCATGGGCTCACGGATGGGCTGTCCGCCCAGGAGCACGACCTCCAGGTCCGGGGTGTGGGAGTCCTGCTGTGCGTCGGCGCGCACGGTCAGCGAGGAGCCCGCGCCGAAGACGGCCGTCTGGCCCAGCTTGATCGGCCGGCGCTCGGCACCCACGGAACCGCGCCCGGCCAGCACGTAGGCGAGGCCGTTGAAGTCCTCGCGCCACGGCAGGGTGAGCTCGGCACCGGCGGCCAGCGTCGCGTGGATCATCGTGATCGGGGTGTGGGTGATGCCGGGGCCCTGGTGGCCGTCCAGCTCACCGGCGATGACCCGCAGCAGCGCGCCGCCGTCGGGGGTGGTCAGCAGCTGGACGTTGCCGCCGCGGATGTCCTGGTAGCGCGGGGCCATCATCTTGTCCTTGGCCGGAAGGTTCACCCACAGCTGGAGGCCGTGGAAGAGCCCGCCCGACATGACCAGGGACTCCGGCGGCGCCTCGATGTGCAGCAGGCCGGAGCCGGCCGTCATCCACTGGGTGTCGCCGTTGGTGATGGTGCCGCCGCCGCCGTTGGAGTCCTGGTGGTCGAAGACGCCGTCGATGATGTAGGTGACGGTCTCGAAGCCGCGGTGCGGGTGCCAGGGGGTGCCCTTGGGCTCGCCCGGCGCGTACTCCACCTCGCCCATCTGGTCCATCATGATGAACGGGTCCAGGTGGCGGTAGTGGATCCCGGCGAACGCACGGCGCACCGGGAAGCCCTCGCCCTCGAAGCCGCTGGGCGCGGTCGTGACGCCGAGCACGGGGCGGGCCACCGCGTCGGCGGGAGCGGCCACACGGGGCAGCGTCAGCGGGTTCTCGACGGTTACTGCGGGCATGTCGGTACCTCCTTGTGCAACCAGATTAGTTGAGTGTTGAACTTTCTGCCACCCTCAACAGAAAGAGCCCGGAGGGAATTCCCTCCGGGCTCGGGGCGTGACATCGGGGTCGGCCGGGGCGGCAGGATCGGGCGGCCTGGGCGGACGGTCAGCCGTACATGCGACGCATCGCGAATTCGACCATCTGCTCCACGGCCTTGGCGTCGAAGACCATCCGGTACTCGCCCTCCATGTCGAGGACGAAGCCGTACCCGGTCGGCAGCAGGTCGATCACCTCGGCGCCGGTGATCACGAAGTACTTGGACTCCTTGCCCGCGTACCGGCGCAGCTCCTTGAGGGAGGTGAACATCGGGATCACCGGCTGCTGGGTGTTGTGCAGCGCGAGGAAGCCCGGGTTGTCGCCGCGCGGGCAGTACACCTTCGAGGTCGCGAACACCTGCTGGAAGTCCTCGGCGGCCACCTGGCCCGTGGTGAAGGCGCGGACCGCGTCCACCAGGGAGGGGGGCGACGGTTCCGGATAGAGCGGCGGCTGCTGGCCGTAACCGCCGACACCGCCGGGCATCTGCTGCTGCGGCGGGGCGTACCCCTGCTGGGCACCCGCGCTCTGGTCGTAGCCGTACATGCCCCAAAGAGTAACGAGTCACAGATGACCCAAACGGGGTTGCATCTTATTACTGGCGGGTAGCATCATCGGAGCTACTTGTTGGTAAGTGAAACAGTCGCGAGGATTCAGCGCCTCGCCGATCCTCTACGGAGCCGTCGCCATGGGGCACTACAAGTCGAATCTCCGCGACATCGAGTTCAACCTCTTCGAGGTGCTCGGCCGCGACAAGCTGTACGGCAGCGGCCCGTTCGAGGAGATGGACACCGAGACCGCCAAGAGCGTCCTCGCCGAGCTGACGCGCCTGGCGGAGAACGAGCTGGCCGAGTCCTTCACCGACGCCGACCGCAACCCGCCGGTCTTCGACCCGGAGACGAACACCGCCCCGGTGCCGGCCTCCTTCAAGAAGAGCTACAAGGCGTTCATGGAGTCGGAGTACTGGCGGCTCGGACTGCCCGAGGGCATCGGCGGCACCGTCGCCCCGCCGTCCCTGATCTGGTCGTACGCGGAGCTGATCCTCGGCGCGAACCCGGCCGTGTGGATGTACTCCTCCGGCCCGGCCTTCGCCGGCGTCCTCTTCGACGAGGGCACCGAGGAGCAGAAGAAGATCGCGCAGATAGCGGTCGAGCGGACCTGGGGCTCCACCATGGTGCTCACCGAGCCGGACGCCGGCTCGGACGTGGGCGCCGGACGCACCAAGGCGGTCCAGCAGGCGGACGGCTCCTGGCACATCGAGGGCGTGAAGCGGTTCATCACCTCCGGTGAGCACGACATGGAGGAGAACATCCTCCACTACGTCCTCGCCCGCCCCGAGGGCCACGGCCCCGGCACCAAGGGCCTGTCCCTCTTCCTCGTCCCGAAGTACCTCTTCGACTTCGAGACCGGCGAGCTGGGCGAGCGCAACGGCGTCTACGCCACCAACGTCGAGCACAAGATGGGCCTGAAGGCCTCCAACACCTGCGAGATGACCTTCGGCGACCGCCACCCCGCCAAGGGCTGGCTGATCGGCGACAAGCACGACGGCATCCGCCAGATGTTCCGCATCATCGAGTTCGCGCGCATGATGGTCGGCACGAAGGCCATCTCGACGCTGTCGACGGGCTACCTCAACGCGCTGGAGTACGCCAAGGAGCGCGTCCAGGGCCCCGACCTGGCGAACTTCATGGACAAGGCCGCGCCGAAGGTCTCCATCACCCACCACCCGGACGTGCGCCGCTCGCTGATGACGCAGAAGGCGTACGCCGAGGGCATGCGGGCGCTGGTGCTGTACACCGCCTCCGTCCAGGACACCATCGCGGTCAAGGAGGCGAACGGCGAGGACTCCTCCGCCGAGAACGCGCTCAACGACCTGCTCCTGCCGATCGTCAAGGGCTACGGCTCCGAGAAGGGCTACGAGCAGCTCGCCCAGTCGCTCCAGACCTTCGGCGGCTCCGGCTTCCTCCAGGAATACCCGATCGAGCAGTACATCCGCGACGCCAAGATCGACACCCTGTACGAGGGCACCACGGCGATCCAGGGCCAGGACTTCTTCTTCCGGAAGATCGTCCGCAACCAGGGCGCGGCGCTGAACACCCTCGCCGAGGACATCAAGAAGTTCCTGGCGCTGGGCACCGGCGGCGAGGACCTCGCGGGCGCCCGCGACCACCTGGCCAAGGCGGCCGTCGAGCTGGAGGCCATCGTCGGCCTGATGCTGACCGACCTCGCCTCGACCGAGCAGGACGTCAAGAACATCTACAAGGTGGGCCTGAACACCACCCGCCTGCTGATGGTCTCCGGCGACGTGGTCGTCGGCTACCTGCTGCTCAAGGGCGCCGCGGTCGCCGCGGAGAAGCTGGAGACGGCCTCCGCCAAGGACAAGGCCTTCTACACCGGCAAGATCGCGGCGGCGAAGTTCTTCGCGGCCAACGTCCTGCCCGGCGTCACCCTGGCCCGCAAGGTGGCCACGGACGTCGACCTGGACCTGATGGAGCTGGACGAGGCCGCCTTCTAGGCCGTACGGAATCAGCTCCACCAAGCCCTCACGAGGGCCCGTTCCCAGTGTTGGGGAGCGGGCCCTCGTCCGTCGTTAAGGTGAACCCCATGAGCGAACCCTCCCGCTTCGACCGCGGCCACACCGACGACCTCATGACCTTCCTGAGCGCGAGCCCGTCGCCGTACCACGCGGTGGCGAACGCCGCCGAGCGGCTGGAGAAGGCCGGCTTCCGGCAGGTCTCGGAGACGGACGCCTGGGACGGGACGACCGGCGGCAAGTACGTGCTGCGCGGCGGCGCCATCGTGGCCTGGTACGTCCCCGGGGGCGCCGCGCCGCACACCCCCTTCCGGATCGTGGGCGCCCACACCGACTCGCCCAACCTGCGGGTCAAGCCGCTGCCCGACACCGGCGCGCACGGCTGGCGGCAGGTGGCCGTGGAGATCTACGGCGGTCCGCTGCTCAACTCCTGGCTCGACCGCGACCTGGGCCTGGCCGGCCGGCTGACCCTGCGGGACGGCTCGACGTGTCTGGTCAACGTCGACCGGCCGCTGCTGCGCGTGCCGCAGCTCGCCATCCACCTCGACCGCGCGGTCAACTCCGACGGCCTCAAGCTCGACAAGCAGCGCCACCTCCAGCCCGTCTGGGGCCTCGGCGAACGGGTGCGCGACGGCGACCTGATCGCCTTCGTGGAGGAGGAGGCGGGGCTCGCCGCGGGCGAGGTGACCGGCTGGGACCTGATGGTGCACTCCGTGGAGGCGCCCGCCTACCTGGGCCGCGACAAGGACCTCGTGGCCGGACCGCGGATGGACAACCTGCTGTCGGTGCACGCCGGCACCGCGGCGCTGGCGGCGGTGGCGGCGGTGGACGACCTGCCGTACATCCCCGTCCTCGCCGCCTTCGACCACGAGGAGAACGGCTCGCAGTCCGACACCGGTGCGGACGGCCCGCTGCTGGGCAGCGTGCTGGAGCGTTCGGTGTTCGCCCGCGGGGGGTCGTACGAGGACCGGGCCCGTGCCTTCGCCGGCACCGTCTGTCTGTCCTCCGACACCGGCCACGCGGTGCACCCCAACTACGCGGAGCGGCACGACCCGACGCACCACCCACGCGTCAACGGCGGCCCCATCCTCAAGGTGAACGTCAACAACCGATACGCCACCGACGGTACGGGCCGCGCGGTGTTCGCCGCCGCCTGCGAGAAGGCGGACGTCCCGTTCCAGTCCTTCGTCTCCAACAACTCCATGCCCTGCGGCACGACCATCGGCCCGATCACCGCGGCCCGCCACGGCATCCGGACGGTCGACATCGGCGTGGCCATCCTGTCGATGCACAGCGCACGGGAGTTGTGCGGCGCGGACGACCCGCACCTGCTGGCCAACGCGCTGGTGGCGTTCCTGGCGGGTTAGCAACACTCCGCAATGGCATGGGTGTTGTCCGCCGGGGTACCCGCGGTCTGGGACCGGAACGGCCGGTCCGGACAGGGAGGCGAGCCTGATGGGTCTCGGCGGATGCATCATCCTCATCGCGGTGGGAGCCATTCTCACGTTCGCCACCGACTGGCACATGCAGGGGGTCGACCTCGACATGGTCGGCATCATCCTGATGCTGGTCGGACTGATCGGTGTGGCGACGTTCAGCGGTATCGCCCGGCGCAGGCGCGTGGTCGTACCGCCCGCGGCCACCGTCGTCGAGGAGGAGCGGCACCACCACCGCGACGGCTACTCCGACGGGTACGGCGTGTGACCCTGGCACAGGACCGAGGCCCCGGGAAACGGCACAGGACCGGACCGCCCGCCCGGGGCGCCGCGCCCGCGCCGCCGCTGACCGCCGGACGCCCTGACCTCCGGACGCCCCGGCCCGTCAGGCGTCCCGCGCCGTCTCCTGGTCGTCCATGCCGGCCAGGACCAACGGCAGCCGGTCCGCCCCGCCTTCGGTGAGGCGGACCGGAACTCCCCAGTCCTGCTGGTGCACATGGCAGGCCGGGTACTCGTTGGCCGGGTCGTCGTCGCACGATGCGGCCATCGCCGAGACATGCAGCACGCCCTCGGTGACCGCCGGGTCCAGCTCCAGCGTGCGCGAGAGGTCCGTGTCCGCGCCCTCCCCCGCCAGCAGCAGTCCGGGCGGGGTAGAGGAGACCAGCAGCCGGGTCGAGGGACCGTAGCGGGTGTCCAGCTTCTGGCCCGCCGGAGCCTGGAAGATCACGTCCAGCCGCAATCTGCCGGGCCGCACCTCGGTGGCCGCACGCTGCGTGCGGTGGGCGACCGACTCCACCCGCACCGCCTCCTCCGGCAGCCGCAGCCGGGTCAGCCGGTGCCGGGCCGACTCCACGACCACGATGTCCTCGCCGGCCAGCACGGCGTCGCTCGGCTCCCGCAGATCCGTGGCCAGCGTGCTCACCTCGCCGGTCGCGGGGTCGTAGCGGCGCAGCGCGTGGTTGTAGGTGTCGGCGACGGCGACCGAACCGTCGGGCAGCGCGGTCACCCCCAGCGGATGCTGGAGCAGCGCCTGAGCGGCGTCCCCGTCCCGGTGCCCGAAGTCGAACAGCCCGGTGCCCACGGCCGTGTGGACGACTCCGTCGAGGTCCACCCAGCGCAGCGCGGACGTCTCGGAGTCGGCGAGCCACAGCCGGTCGGCGGTGGCCGCGAGCCCGGAGGGCTGGGCGAACCAGGCCTCGTCTCCCGGCCCGTCGACGAGCCCCTCGTTGGTCGTCCCGGCCGCGACGGCGACGGTCCCGGCGGCAGGGTCGTACGCCCACAGCTGGTGGACGCCCGCCATCGCGATCCACACCCGGCCGCCGAAGACGGCCACGTCCCACGGCGAGGACAGGTCGACCTCGCGGGCCGGTCCGGACGACGGCGAGCCCTGCCACCACTGGCGGCCGGTGCCGGCGAGGGTCGTCACCTCGCCGGTCGACAGATCCAGGCGCCGCAGGGCGTGGTTGACCGTGTCGGCGACGACCACGTCCCCGTCCAGCAGCGTCAGGCCCTGCGGCTCGTTGAAGGTCGCCGTGTCCGCCGTGCCGTCCGCGAACCCGCGCGCCCCCGACCCGATCCGCCGCAGGACCGTCTCCCCGTCCTCGGCGAGCTCCACCAGCTGATGCCGGGTCGTGTCGCTGACCAGGAAGGTCCCGGAGGGCAGCAGCAGCGCCTTGCCGGGGAAGCGCAGCACCGTCGGCTCGGGCTCCGGCGCCACGTACGGCCCGTCGCCGCGGCGCAGCGTGCCCTTCGCCTCGTGCTCGGCCTCCAGCTCCTCGACGAGCCGCGCGATCGCGTGCGCGTGCCCCTCGCCCGCGTGCTGCGCGACGACGTACCCCTCGGGGTCGATCACGACCAGCGTCGGCCAGGCCCGTACCGCGTACTGCTTCCAGGTGGCGAGCTCCGGGTCGTCGAGCACGGGGTGCTCCACCCCGTAGCGCTCGACCGCGTCCACGACCGCCTGGTGCTCGGCCTCGTGCACGAACTTCGGCGAGTGGACACCGACGATCACGACGGTGTCCCGGTGCTTCTCCTCCAGCTCCCGCAGCTCGTCGAGAACATGCAGGCAGTTGATGCAGCAGAAGGTCCAGAAATCGACGATGACGATACGGCCCCGGAGCTCCGCGAGGCCGAGCTGCTTGCCGCCCGTGTTGAGCCAGCCGCCCTTGCCCAGCAGTTCGGGGGCGCGGACACGGACGCGGCGGGGAGAGGAGTCGCTCATGATCCCAGGGTGCCATCACCGCTGCCCGGGCCGCCGTGCCGCCCTGCCCACCGCGCCGGGGCGGCGGGCCAGGCGGCCGTCGCCGAGAGGTCAGCCCGGGTGGATCACATCCGTGCCGGGGCCGCCGGACAGCGCGTCGCTGCCCGGTCCGCCGTACAGCCGGTCGTCGCCGCTGTTGCCGTACAGCACGTCGTTGCCGCTGTCGCCGTACAGGGCGTCGTTGCCCTTGCCGCCGTACAGCGTGTCGGCGGCGCTCCCGCCGTGGAGCCTGTCGTTGCCGTCGTCGCCGTAGAGGTGCTGGCTCCCCGAGCCGCCGTACAGCACGTCGTTGCCCCGGCCGCCCCGGACGATGTTGTCGCCGCCGCTCGCCCGGACCGTGTCGTTGCCGTCGCCGCCCCAGGCCAGGCCCTCCGCGCCCACCGTGAGGGTGTCGTCGCCCGCGTCGCCCGAGGCGTAGGTGCCGTCGAGGCGGCCGGAGTCGGTCAGTCTGTCGTTCCCGGCACCCAGCGAGATCTCGGCGTAGAAGTAGATCTGGCCGGTGGCGTTCTTGTACGCGACCGTGTCGTTGCGGTCGCCGAGGTTCATGACCAGGGCGGCGTACGGGTCCTGGCTGTCCATGAGGGTGACCGTGCAGGACACCTTCGTGCGGTCCGTGGCGACGGGGTACGCGCAGCCGTGACCCGCGTTGATGGCGACGGCGTCGTCGATCACGTAGGTGATGCCCGTACGGTCCGCGGTGAGCGACGCGGTGACGGTGGCCTTGTTGGTCTGGCCCGCGGCGGCCTGGTACGTGAGCTGCCAGTCGTACGGGTTGACCGAGGCGGTGGCCGTCGACGGCGCGGCGCCCGCGGTCCCGGTCAGGGTGAACGCAGCGGCCAGGGCGGCGCCGAGGACTGTCGCAGCCGCCGGGACGGCGCGGGTCGCCCGGCGACGGGCGGAGCGAGAAGACATGACGAAACCTCCGGGAGGAACGTGCGACGTCTGTGCGACTTACGCTTCGTTCGACTCGGGCCCCGCCCGCAGGGTTGGGCCATCCCCTCACGGCGGCCGGAAGTTCCACCGCCGTACACCCCCGCGCCCGACGGACGCGAGACCCCGGACACCGAGCGTGATCGCTCCGTGACGATCGGCCCGCGCCGGGGAAGCCATGCGGGCATGAGATTCCTGGTACGCGACCGGCTGCTCGGCTTCGGCGACGACTACTGGATCGAGGACGAGCACGGCGAGAAGGTGTTCCTCGTCGACGGCAAGGCGATGCGGCTGCGCGACACCTTCGAGCTGAAGGACGCCCGCGGACGCGTCCTGATCGACATCCACCGGAAGATGCTGACGCTGCGGGACACGATGGCGATCGAGCGGGCCGGCGAGCCGCTCGCGACGATCCGGCGCAAGCGGCTCTCCCTGCTGCGCAACCACTACCGGGTGTCCCTCGTGGACGGCACCGGACTGGACGTCAGCGGCAGGATCCTCGACCGCGAGTTCGCCGTCGAGTACGACGGCGAACTGCTCGCCGTCGTCTCCCGGCGGTGGCTGCACGTGCGGGAGACGTACGGCGTCGACGTCGTACGGGAGGACGCCGATCCGGCGCTGCTGATCGCGGTGGCGGTGTGCGTGATCCACCTGGCGGAGCAGGAGCGCCGGGAGGACTGATCCCGGTTCCTCAGCGAACGGGCGCGGCCAGCCCCAGGACGCGGTCCTTCAGAGCGGGGAACTGCTCCCGGACCGTGGCGACCTTCGCCGGGTCGAACTCCACGGTGAGGACCTCCTCCTCGGGGCCCGCCTGCGCAAGGACCTCGCCCCAGGGATCGACCACGATCGAGTGACCCGCCTGGGGAACTCCCGCATGTGTCCCGGCCGTTCCGCACGCGAGCACGAACGCCTGGTTCTCCACCGCCCGTGCCTGGGCCAGCAGCGTCCAGTGCGCACGCCGGCGCTCCGGCCAGCCGGCCGGGAGCAGCAGCACCTCGGCGCCGGCGTCGACGAGCCCGCGGAAGAGTTCGGGGAAACGGAGGTCGTAGCAGGTGGCCAGGCCGACCGTCGTGCCGGCCAGGCGCGCGGTGCACAGCTGCGTACCCGCGCCCATGAGCACGGCCTCGCCCTGGTCGAACCCGAAGCGGTGGATCTTGCGGTAGGCGGCGGCGAGCTCCCCGTCGGGGGAGAAGAGGAGCGAGGTGTTGTACAGGGGGCCTTCCGGGTCCCGCTCCGGGATCGAGCCCGCGTGCAGCCACACGCCCGCTTCGCTCGCGGCCTTCGCCATCGCCTCGTGGGTCGGCCCGTCGAGCGGCTCCGCCTCGTCGGCGAACCGCTGGTAGGCGAAGGCACCCGTGGTCCACAGCTCGGGCAGCATCACCAGATCGGCGACGCCGGCCTGATCCCGCACCAGGGAGGCCACCCGCTCCCGGCGTGACGCGGTCGATTCGCCCTCGTCCACGGCGACTTGGATCAAAGAGGCGCGCACACTACCACCGTCCTGGCATTCGAGCCGTCCACACGGGCCTACGATCGTCACACGAAAGCACTGCCGGGGTGCCTCGCAGCAGCGTAACTTGGGGGTCCCCCCGATTCGAGCGGAGCCGAGAATAGGGGGAGCCAAGGCACCCACCGATTGTCACCTCCCGCTGGCAACGCCGCCGTAAACCAACCGTGTACCGACCGCCGAGGGGTCCCGTTCCGTGAGTCTGCATCCCACCCTCCAGCCCTACGCCGACGCCTGGACCCACTCCATCGACGCGATATCCGAACTGGTGCAGCCGCTCGTGGAGGGCGAGTGGAACCGGCGGACCCCGTGCCCGGGCTGGTCGGTCCGGGACGTCGTCTCGCATGTGATCGGTCTGGACTGCGAGATGCTGGGCGACCCGCGTCCCATCCACACCCTGCCGCGGGACCTGTTCCACGTCACCAACGAGCACCAGCGCTACATGGAGATGCAGGTCGACGTCCGCCGCCACCACACGGCGCCCGAGATGACGTCGGAGCTGGAGTACACGGTCATCCGCCGCAACCGCCAGCTGCGCAACGAGTCCCGCGATCCCGGCACGAAGGTGCGCGGCCACCTCAGCACCGAGGTCACCCTCGAGGAGTCCATGCGCACCCACGCGTTCAACGTCTGGGTGCACGAGCAGGACCTGCGTTCCGCCCTGGGCCGTCCGGGCAACCTCGACTCCCCCGGCGCGCACATCGCCCGTGACGTGCTGCTCGCCGGGCTGCCCCAGGTCGTGGCCGACAAGGCGCAGGCCCCGCGCAGTTCGGCGGTCGTCCTCGACGTGCACGGCCCCGTCGAGTTCCTGCGCACGATCCGCGTCGACATCCAGGGCCGCGGCACCCTGGAGACGGCCCCCGCCCTCGGCCCCGCCGCCACCCTCACCCTCGACTGGGAGACCTTCGTGCGGCTGGCCTGCGGCCGGGTGTCCGCGGACACGGTGGCGGACCGGATCAAGGCGGAGGGCGACCCGGACCTCTCCGAGGCGATACTGCGGAACTTCGCGGTGACCCGCTGACCCGCTGACCCGCTGACCCGGTGATCCGGCGATCTGGTGACGTGGTGATCCGGTGCCCCCGTGACGCGGAGGCGCGCCGGCCCGGTGGGGCCGGCCACGGGCGGGGGACACCCGCCCGTGGCACCCGCTCACACCGGTACGTGCACCGTCTCCACCCGGGACGCCACCAGCCGCTCCCTCTCCCGCCGGGCCGCCCGGCTGCGCAGGCGCAGGATCTGGGTGACGCCGAGCGCCTGGAGGACGAACACCGCGCAGAAGGCGACGGTGAAGTCGTCGCCGGTGGCGTCCAGCAGCACGCCCACCGCGAACAGCGTCGTCATCGAGGCGACGAACCCGCCCATGTTCGTGATGCCGGACGCGGTTCCCTGCCGCTCCGGCGGATTGGCCGGCCGCGCGAAGTCGAAGCCGAGCATCGACGCCGGTCCGCACGCCCCGAGCACCGCGCACAGCACGATCAGCAGCCACATCGGCGCGTGCGCGCCGGGCCAGGCCAGCGTCACCGCCCAGACCACGGCCGTGGCTCCCACCGTCCCCAGCGCCAGCGGCAGCCGGGCCTCGTGGTGCCGGGCCACGATCTGGCCGTACACCAGACCGACCAGCATGTTGGAGAGTACGACCAGCGTGAGGAGTTCACCGGCGGTGGCCCGGCTGAGCCCCTGCGCCTCGACCAGGAACGGCATCCCCCACAGCAGCAGGAACACCATCGCGGGGAACTGGGTGGTGAAGTGCACCCACAGTCCCAGCCGCGTCCCCGGCTCCCGCCAGGACGCGGCGATCTGACGGCGGACATAGGCGGCGCCCCGGTGCGGGAACGGCTCCGGCTCACACCCCTCGGGGTGGTCCTCCAGGAACAGCAGCAGCAGGACGAGCACCACGACACCGGCGAGCGCGCTGCCCGCGAACGCCGCCGTCCATCCGACCCCGTGCAGCAACCGGGCCAGCACCAGCGTCGACACCAGGTTGCCGGCCATGCCCGCCAGACCCGCGAACTGCGCGACCAGGGGGCCGCGCCGCGCCGGGAACCAGCGCGAGCCGAGGCGCAGCACGCTGATGAACGTCATCGCGTCACCGCACCCGAGCAGCGCCCGCGACGCGAGCGCCGTGCCGTACGACGGCGAGAACGCGAAGCCCAACTGCCCGGCCGTGAACAGCACGACGCCGATGGTCAGCACCTTCCTGGTGCCGAGCCGGTCCACCAGGAGCCCCACGGGTATCTGCATGCCCGCGTACACCAGCAGCTGGAGGATGGAGAACGTGGACAGCGCGGAGGCGCCCACGTGGAAGCGGTCGGCGGCGTCGAGTCCGGCCACCCCCAGGGACGTACGGAAGATGACGGCGACGAAGTAGACGGCGACGCCGATGGACCAGACGGCCACGGCGCGGCGGCCGCCCGGCGGGTCCGAGGGGAGCGCGGCCGCCGGCCTGGATCCGCCGCTCATCGGACCTCGCCCCGTGCCAGATGGGAGAACCAGCCGATGTGCCGGTGGACCAGCGAGACGGCCGCCTCCGCGTCCCCCGCGCGCAGCGCGCCGAGGATCTCCTCGTGCTCGACTAGGGTCTTGGCGATCCGGTCGGGGTGGGAGTGCATCACCGCCACGCCCATCCGCAGCTGGCGATCGCGGAGCTGGTCGTAGAGGCGGGACAGGATCTCGTTGCCCCCGCTGCGGACGATCTCCGCGTGGAAGCAGCGGTCGGTGACGGCGGCGCCCGCCAGATCCCCGGCGGCGGCCTGGGCCTTCTGCCGGGCCAGCAGCCCCTCCAGCCGTTCGACGAGACCGGCGGGGGCGGGCACGGCCTTGCGCGCCGCGTGCTCCTCCACCAGCAGCCGGGTCTCCACGACGTCGGCGATCTCCTGCGCGGAGACCGGCAGGACCAGGGCGCCCTTCTTCGGGTAGAGCTTGATCAGCCCCTCGGCCTCCAGCCGCAGCAGCGCCTCGCGCACGGGGGTGCGCGAGACCCCGACGGCCTCGGCGAGCTCGCCCTCGGTGAGCAGGGTGCCGCCCTCGTAACGGCGCTCCAGGACACCTTGCTTGACATGGCTGTAGACGCGGTCGGCGGCGGGCGCTTGTTTGACGGCCAGGCTCATGCCCACAGGATAGATACATCACGTACGCATGGTGGCGTCCGGTCCAGCATACGGACCCCGGAGCGGGCCGCCCCCGCGCCCTTCACCCGTTCGGGGAATTCGGACCCAGCAACCGCACAACCTTCTGTGCTACTTACGTGTCACACACTTGCGGCCCTCTCGCTGTAGCCCGCCAACTCGGCCGCACAACAGGGGCATTCAACTTATTCGGGGTAACTCACTTGATAAAGGGCATTAAGGGCATCCGTCGCCGCCGCGTCGCAGCCGTCGCCGTCACCGCGGGCGCCGTGCTGGCCACGGGGGCCTTCGCCGCCGCGCCCGCGCAGGCCGTCACCACGCCGACGATCATGGGCAAGACCGGCTACGTGATGAACAACGCGAACGGTGCGACGCTCTACAACAAGGGCATGGACACCAAGCTGTCCACCGGCTCCACCACGAAGATCATGACCGCGAAGGTCGTGCTGGCGCAGCCCAACTTCAACCTTGACACCAAGGTCACCATCCAGAAGGCGTACAGCGACTACATCGTCGCCAAGGGCGCGTCGTCCGCCCACCTGATCGTCGGTGACAAGGTCACCGTCCGCCAGCTGCTCTACGGTCTGATGCTGCCGTCCGGCTGCGACGCCGCGTACGCACTGGCCGACAAGTACGGCACCGGCTCGACCACGGCCCTGCGCGTGAAGTCGTTCCTCGGCAAGATGAACGCCACCGCCAAGAGCCTCGGCATGACGCGCAGCCACTTCGACTCGTTCGACGGCATCGGCAACGGCAGCAACTACTCGACGGCGAAGGACCTGACGAAGCTCGCCAGCAGCGCGATGAAGAACGCCAACTTCCGCGCGATCGTCAAGACCAAGTCGTACACGGCCAAGACGATCACCAAGACCGGCAGCACCCGCACCATGGCCACGTGGACGAACACCAACACGCTGCTCAGCAGCTACAGCGGTGCCATCGGCGTGAAGACCGGCTCCGGCGCCGAGGCGAAGTACTGCCTCGTCTTCGCCGCGACCCGGGGCGGCAAGACGGTCATCGGCACGATCCTCGCCGACACCAACGCCACGCAGCGCGCCACGGACGCCACGAAGCTCCTCAACTACGGCTTCGCGAAGCTGGCCTGACGCACACGGATCGAGGGGGGTTCTTCCGCGGCGGCGGAAGGACCCCCTCGGTGTTTCCCGCCCGATTTCACCCGCAACGGTGAACATCATTGCGCTGGCTGGCATATTCGATTTGCTCCGCTCTACGTTCCGCAGCGGAGGTGGTTCACATGAATGAACCCAGCAAGCGGCCCGACGCGGGCAAGCAGTACGACGCGATCGACGTCGGCGACTTCGTCTACGCGGCCACGGGAGCCCGGGTCCGCCGGCTGACCCTGCCGGGCGGGGCGCACTGGTTCCCGGCGGTCGACGTGTGCAAGGAGTTGGGGTACGCCAACTCGAGGAAGGCGCTTGCCGACCACGTACCCGAAGAGCATCGAGACAATCTCGAGACCGTAACCGGAAGTTACGGTCTCAGCATTCCCGCAGGCAGGAACTGGCGCCGAGACTTGCAGCTCATCGATCTCCAGGGTCTGATCCTGCTCGTCAACGGCTGCACCAAGCCCGCCTGCGCGCCCTTCAAGCAGTGGTGCGCCGAGGTGATCGAGACCGTCCAGCGCGAGGGTTCGTACACCCTGGAGGAGGCCGAGGTGCAGCCCACCGCGCCGGGCGCCCCCATCGCGTACGCCATGCCGCAGCAGGTCGCCGACGCCATCGTCCGGCTCGAGGAGCGCAACATCCAGGCGGACGAGCAACTCGCCGTCACCCGGCAGGAGTCGCTCGCTCTGCGGCGCACCACGATGGACCTTCAGCACACGACGGTGGACCTGCACCGCACCACCGTGGACCTGCAACGCACCATGGTGGACCTGCAACGCACCACGGTGGACATCCAGACGAGCATGATGGAGATGCAGCACACCCTGCTGGAGATGCAACGCGAGGCCATCGCGGCGCAGCAGGCCGTGGCGCTGGCCCTGGAACGCATCGCGAACCGGCTCGACACCCTGGCCCTCGACCGTCCGGCGCCCGCCGCCGCCTGCGCGGTGAACCAGACCACCGAGTCCGTGCTGGCCGACTGGCGGCAGCGGCTGTCCGTGACCTCGGACGTGTGGGCGGTGGCGGTGGCGATCGTCCCGGTCCTGGTCGAGACGGGTGAGCTGCGTCAGCCGCTGGAGTCCATCGCGGCCCGTACGGGGCTCTCGGTGCACCGGGTGAACGACAGCCTGCGCATGCTGCGCAAGCACGCCTGCATCCACTCGCGGGGTGCCAGTGAGGACGGGGCGCCGATCTACGTGCTCAACCGTCCCTGACCCGGACCCGGAACAGCAGAGAGGGGACGGTCGCAAACCAAAGTTGCGGCCGGCCCCTCTCTGCGTCGAGCCTATCCGGTCGAGGCGACCGTCATGCCCAGGTGATCAGTTTTTTCGGCTCCTCCAGGATCGCCGCGACGTCCGCGAGCACCTTCGAGCCCAGTTCGCCGTCGACGAGGCGGTGGTCGAAGCTCAAGGCCAGCGTGGTGACCTGACGGGGCTTCACCTTGCCCTTGTGGACCCACGGCTGGAGCTTGATCGCGCCGACCGCGAGGATCGCGGACTCACCCGGATTGAGGATCGGCGTACCGGTGTCGACGCCGAAGACGCCGACGTTGGTGATCGTCACCGTCCCGCCCTGCATCGCCGCCGGCGAGGTCCTGCCCTCGCGCGCCGTGGACACCAGCTCGCCCAGTGCCTCGGCCAGCTGCGGCAGCGTCTTCGTCTGCGCGTCCTTGATGTTCGGCACGATCAGACCGCGCGGGGTGGCCGCCGCGATGCCCAGGTTGACGTAGTGCTTGAGCACGATCTCCTGGTTGGCCTCGTCCCAGGACGCGTTGACGTCCGGGTTGCGCTTGATGGCGACCAGCAGGGCCTTGGCGATCAGCAACAGCGGGTTCACCCGCAGTCCCTGCATGTCCTTGTCCTGCTTCAGCTCCTCGACGAGCTTCAGCGTGCGGGTCACGTCGACCGTCACGAACTCCGTGACGTGCGGCGCGGTGAAGGCCGAACCGACCATGGCCTGGGCGATCGCCTTGCGGACCCCCTTGACCGGGATCCGGGTCTCGCGGGCCGCGTCGTACGCCGCGACCGGCGCCGGGGCCTGCACCGGAGCCGGGGCGGCGGCCGGAGCGGGAGCCGTCGGGGCCACCGGAGCCGCGACGGCCGGGGCCTGCGCCGCGGAGGCCGCCGCGTGCACGTCCTCACGCGTGACGATTCCGTCCGGACCGGACGGAACCACCTGCGCCAGGTCCACGCCCAGGTCCTTGGCCAGCTTGCGCACCGGGGGCTTGGCCAGCGGCCGCTGCGCGGCGGCGGCAGCCGTGCCCGCGCCGTTCAGCTCGCCCTGGATCGCCGCCTGAGCCGCCGGGACCGCCTGGGCGGCCTGGGTCTCCTGGCCCGGGGCCTGCGTGGTCCTGCGGGGGCGCCGCCGGGTGGAGGAGGTGGCCACGCCGTAGCCGACGAGCACCGGCGTGCGGGCCGGCGCCGCCGGCTCCTCCGGTGCAGGGGACTCCTCCTGCTGCGCTCCGGCGGGCGCCGGGGCCACGGCGGGGGCGGCCCCGCCGGCCACGTCCACCGTGATGATCGCCGTGCCCACGTCCACCGTGGTGCCTTCGGGGAATCGCAGTTCGCGGACCACTCCGTCGTAGGGGATGGGGAGTTCGACGGCCGCCTTGGCGGTCTCGACCTCGCACACCACCTGGCCGTCCGTCACCGTGTCGCCGGGCTGGACATACCACTTGAGGATCTCGGCCTCGGTGAGTCCCTCGCCCACGTCGGGCATCTTGAACTCGCGTACGGACCCTTCGGTCATCGTCGTCACGACCCTCTCCTCAGTACGCCAGGGCACGGTCGACGGCGTCGAGCACCCGGTCCAGGCCCGGCAGGTACTCCTCCTCCAGGCGAGCCGGCGGGTACGGGGCGTGGTAGCCGCCGACCCTGAGCACCGGAGCCTCCAGGTGGTAGAAGCACCGCTCCGTGATCCGGGCGGCGATCTCCGCGCCCGAACCGAAGAACACCGGCGCCTCGTGCACGACGACCAGACGGCGGGTCTTCTCCACCGACGCCTGGATCGTGTCGAAGTCCAGCGGGGAGATCGACCGAAGGTCCAGGACCTCCAGCGACCTGCCCTCCTCGGCGGCCGCGGCGGCGACCTCCAGACAGGTCTTCACCATCGGGCCGTACGCGACGAGCGTGAGGTCCGTGCCCTCGCGGGCGACGCGGGCCTTGTGCAGCTCGCCCGGGATGGCGTCGGTGTCGACCTCGCCCTTGTCCCAGTAGCGGCGCTTGGGCTCGAAGAAGATGACCGGGTCGTCGCTCTGGATCGCCTGCTGGAGCATCCAGTAGGCGTCGGAGGAGTTCGCCGGGGTGACGACCTTGAGGCCCGCGACGTGCGCGAAGAGCGACTCGGGGGACTCGGAGTGGTGCTCGACGGCGCCGATGCCGCCGCCGTACGGAATGCGGATGACGACCGGCACCTTCACGGCGCCGAGCGACCGGGCCCGCATCTTCGCGAGCTGGGTGACGATCTGGTCGTACGCCGGGAAGACGAAGCCGTCGAACTGGATCTCCACGACCGGCCGGTAGCCGCGCAGCGCGAGTCCGATCGCGGTGCCGACGATGCCGGACTCGGCGAGCGGGGTGTCGATGACCCGGTCCTCGCCGAAGTCCTTCTGGAGGCCGTCGGTGATCCGGAAGACTCCGCCCAGCTTGCCGACGTCCAGGCCCATGATGACGACCTTGGGGTCGGTCTCCAGGGCCTTGCGCAGCGACTCGTTGAGCGCCTTCGCGAGGGGAAGCGTCTGAACAGCCATGATTACTCGGCCTCTCCGCCCGTGAAGGACGCCTGGTAGGCGGCGAACTGCGCGCGCTCCTCGTCGACGAGCGCGTGCCCGTCCGCGTACACGTTGTCGAAGATCGCCATGTGCTCCGGGACGGGCATGGCCCGGACGACCTCGCGGACGTGCTTGCCGAGCGTCTCGCTCTCCGTCTCGAGCTCCTCGAAGAAGGCCGCGTCGGCGTGGCCCTCGCTCTCCAGGTAGGCCCGCAGCCGCAGGATCGGGTCCTTGGCCTCCCACGCCTCACGCTCGGCGTCGCGGCGGTAGCGGGTCGGGTCGTCGGAGGTGGTGTGCGCGGCCATGCGGTACGTGAACGCCTCCACCAGCGTCGGTCCCTCGCCGCTGCGGGCGCGCTCCAGGGCCGCGCGGGTCACCGCGAGGCAGGCCAGGACGTCGTTGCCGTCGACCCGGACGCCGGGGAAGCCGAAGCCGCGGGCGCGCTGGTAGAGCGGGACGCGGGTCTGCTTCTCGATGGGCTCGGAGATCGCCCACTGGTTGTTCTGGCAGAAGAACACGACCGGAGCGTTGTAGACCGCCGAGAAGACGAACGACTCGTTGACGTCGCCCTGGCTGGAGGCGCCGTCGCCGAAGTACGCGAGCACGGCGGAGTCCGCGCCGTCCTTGGAGACGCCCATCGCGTAGCCGGTGGCGTGCAGGGTCTGCGAGCCGAGGACGATCGTGTACAGGTGGAAGTTGTTGCTGTTCGGGTCCCAGCCGCCGTTGTTCACACCGCGGAACATGCCGAGCAGGTTGGTCGGGTCGACCCCGCGGCACCAGGCGACGCCGTGCTCGCGGTAGGTCGGGAAGACGTAGTCGTCGTCGCGCAGGGCCCGGCCGGAGCCGATCTGGGCGGCCTCCTGGCCGAGCAGCGAGGCCCACAGGCCCAGCTCGCCCTGGCGCTGCAAGGACGTGGCCTCGGCGTCGAAGCGCCGGGTGAGCACCATGTCGCGGTACAGACCACGGAGCTCGTCGGGCGTCACGTCGGCGACGTACTTGTCGTAGTCGGCGTTCTTGACGCGCTTCCCCTCGGGCGTCAGCAGCTGGACGAGTTCCGGCTCCGCAGCCACCGCGTCCGGCGTACTGCCGGCGCTCGTGCGCTTGGTACCGGCGCTGCGTCGCGGCTTGCGCGCGGCAGTGCTCTCCACGGTCACGTGTGCTCCTCCGTCGGTCCGGCCCCCGGGGTTGCCGGCAGGCTGGGATCCCCCCTGCTCCTTTTGGAGCCGGGGGGAGCGGCTCACCTGTTCCGGCACCCGTGCACGGGGTGGGTGCCACTCGGCCGGGAACAGGCGTGACAGGTGCCCCGGCGAGCGCCCTGCAACAGTCACGTTACCCAGTGCTCCACATTTCTGTGAAACCCCTCCTGACCTGCGATTTTGCTTGGATTTCCAAGTAAATCGGGATGGACGGGAAGGTTGCTGGTCACAGCCTTGCAGGAGGCCGGAGCTACGGCACGTTATCCCGGTCACCCATGTCACGGGAAGAGCTGACGTGGGAAACTGATCGGGTGCACGAAGAGGGAAAAATCAGAGTTTTTCTCCTTGATGACCACGAGGTCGTGCGCCGCGGGGTCCACGAGATGCTCTCGGTCGAGGACGACATCGAGGTGGTGGGCGAGGCCGGTACGGCCGCCGAGGCGCTGGCGCGAATTCCGGCCACCCGGCCGGACGTGGCGGTGCTCGACGTGCGGCTGCCGGACGGCAGCGGGGTGGAGGTGTGCCGGGAGGTCCGCTCCCGGGACGAGTCCGTCGGATGCCTGATGCTGACCTCGTTCGCGGACGACGAGGCCCTCCTGGACGCGATCATGGCGGGTGCCTCCGGTTATGTGCTCAAGGCCATCCGGGGCAACGAGCTGCTGAGCGCCGTCCGGGATGTCGCCGCCGGGAAGTCGCTGATCGATCCGCAGGCCGTCGCGCGTGTGCGGCTGCGTCTGCGCGAGGGCGCGGGGGCCAGGTCCGACGACCGGCTCGCCCGGCTGACCGAGCAGGAACGCAGGATTCTCGACCTGATCGGCGAGGGACTCACCAACCGCCAGATCGGCGAGCGGCTGCACCTCGCCGAAAAGACGATCAAGAACTACGTCTCGGGTCTGCTGTCGAAACTCGAGATGCAGCGGCGTTCCCAGGCCGCCGCCTTCGTGGCCCGGACGCAGGCCGGCAAGGAGTGAACACATGTGCGCGGTGATCGTCCCGGCCTCCGTCGGCGGCCGCCGGGACCGGTTCGAGCACACTATGTGACCACAAGCGACTGACCGCGACTTACTGTGACAACGCCCAGCTCACGGCCTTGTCCGGTGCCCTAGCATCTGGCGCGTGCCGCGCCCTTCCTTACCACCCCGTGCACTTCATGCGCCCCCGTCGCCGCCGTTGAGCGCCCTCCTGCGCCAGTACGCCGCCGGGTCCGCCCTCGCCTGCGAGCCCGTCGACCAGGGCCTGCTGAACCGCGGCTACCGCCTGTGCACCACCCGCGGCCGCTACTTCCTCAAGCACCACTTCGACCCCGACACCGCCGACCCGGCCGCGATCGAACGCCGGCACCGGGCCACCCAGCGGCTGGCGGACCTGGGCGTCCCGGTGGCCCCGCCGCTGACCGGCCGCGACGGCCGCACCGTCGCCGTGGTCGGCGGCCACGCCTACGCCCTGCACCCCTGGATCGACGGCCGCCACTACCACGGCGGCCAGCTGACCACCGGCCAGTGCGCACGCCTGGGCGGGCTCCTGGGAGCCGTACACGCCTGCCTGGAGCGCGTGATGCCACCGAAGGGGCGCACCCGCCCCGCCACGAGCCCCCATCCCGTGGAGAGCGCCGATCCGCACTCCACGTTCGCCCTGATCGACGACCTGCTCGCCCGGGTCCGCCGGCACCGCCCCGCCGACTCCTTCGACGAGCTGGCCCGGCACCGGCTGCTGGAACGCCGCGCCCTGCTCGAACGGCACGCGGACCGGCGGCCGCCGCGCGGGGCCTCGGTGGGCTGGGTGCACGGCGACTTCCATCCGTTCAACCTGCTCTACAAGGGCGACGCCCCGGCCGCGATCGTCGACTGGGACCGCCTGGGCGTGCAGCCCCGCGCCGAGGAGGCCGTACGCGCCGCCGCGATCTTCTTCGTACGTCCGGTGGGCGCCCTCGACCTGCCCAAGGCACGGGCCTACGCCCGCGCCTACCGCCGCTCGGCGGGGGTCACCCCCTCGGAGCTCGCCGCGGCCGTCCACCGGGTGTGGTGGGAGCGTCTGAACGACTTCTGGATGCTGCGCTGGCACTACGAGCGGGGCGACACCCGCGCGGATCCCCAGTTCCCGGCGGCCTCGGCGCTGGTGATGTGGTGGACACGGGAGTACGACGCGGTGTGCGAGGCGTTCGCGGGGTGACGACCGGCCGGCCCGACGGCAGGGCCCGACGCCGGCGGACCGGTCCGGCCGAGGGCCCGACGCGACGCGCGCGTGCCCCCGGTCCCCGGGTCCACGCGCGCGTACTGGTTGCTGCCCTCAGGCAGGCCGGAAGCCGGTCAGAAGCCGCCCGCCGCTCCGTCCGTGGCGCCGCCGGCGTCCGTGCCGCCGTCGGTCGGGACCGCGGGGGTGGACGGGTTCGACGCCGACTGCGTCGGGTCGGACGTCGGGTCGTCGCCGGTGGTCGGGTCGTCGGTCGGCTCGTCCGACGGCTCGCTGGAGGGGGTCTCGGACGGCGTGTACGACGGCGTGTACGACGGCTGCCAGTCCGAGCCGTTGCCCTGGTCGTCGTCCGACGAGGTGTCCGAGGACTGGTCGGTGGACTCGTCGCTCGGGCTCTCGGAGGCCTTGTCGTCCACGGCGCTGTGCGAGACGGTCGGCGGCGGCGTGGTGTCGGAGCCGGAGCCCTTGCCGCCCCCGGTGTTCAGCGCCAGCGCGACGCCCGCCACGACGGCGATCACCGCGAGGACGGCGAGGATCCACGACTTGCCGCGGCCGCCGCCCCGGTTGCCGTGCCCCTCGAAACCGCCGTCGTCACCGCTGCCGTACCCGGGCGGCAGGATCGGCTGCGGGATCATCGTGGTGCCGGAGCCGTCGCCGGGGTGCGGCAGCACGGTCGTGTTCGCGAATCCGGCCGGCGGGACGTGCCGGCCGTCGTGCATCTGCACCGGGCCGGTGTTCCAGGTACCGGTGTGGCTGCCCTGGTCGTACAGCATCTGAAGGCCGTACTGGACCAGGCCGCGCATCTCCTCCGCCGTCTGGAACCGGTCGTCGGGGTCCTTGGCGAGCGAGCGCATGACGAGCCCGTCGAGCTCCGGCGGCGCGGCCGCGTCGGCCTCGGACGGCGGCAGCGGGATGTCCTGGACGTGCTGGTAGACCACCGACAGCGGGGTCTCGCCGGTGAACGGCGGACGCAGCGCGAGGAGTTCGTACAGCAGGCAGCCCGTCGCGTACAGGTCGGAGCGGTAGTCGACGGCCTTGCCCAGGGCCTGCTCGGGGGAGAGGTACTGCGGGGTGCCCATGACCATGCCGGTCTGCGTCATCGTCGTCGACGCGCCGTGCAGGGCGCGGGCGATGCCGAAGTCCATCACCTTCACGGCGCCGTTGTCGGTGATGATGACGTTCGCCGGCTTGATGTCGCGGTGCACGATGCCGTGCTGGTGCGAGTAGGCGAGCGCCTCCAGCACACCGGAGACGATGATCAGAGCCTGCTCGGGCCCCGGCGCCTCGGCGTCGATCAGCAGATCGCGGATGGTGCGGCCCTCGACCAGCTCCATCACGATGTACGGCACCGACTGGCCGCCCACGACATCCTCGCCGGAGTCGTACACGGCGACGATCGCGTGGTGGTTCAGACCGGCCACGGACTGTGCCTCACGCGTGAAGCGGGCCTTGGAGGTCGGGTCCTCGGCGAGGTCGGCGCGCAGCAGTTTGACCGCGACGGTGCGACCCAGCCGTACGTCCTCGGCCGCGAACACCTCGGCCATTCCGCCTCGGCCCAGTCTGTGGGTGAGCCGGTACCGACCGTCTCCCACCAGTCCGCCGTTGCCCCACAACTCCGGCGCATCTGACATTCCGCCGCCAGTCGCCTCGGGGTCGGACGGGCCCTGGGCGCGCTGCTGCTGTGCCATCGGTCCTCGCCGTCGTTTCTGCCCGCGGTGCGCGCGGTGTTGTCACGGTCTCCGTCGGCCACGCTACAGCCTCGGCGCAAGCCTCCGGTCCGGGGCGACCCCCTCGATCGGCCGAGGACGGATCGGCCATCAAAGCCGTAGCACGCGCTGTCGCGCAAATCCTGCGCACCGTCGGTTCGACGCCTGTAACGCTTGCGCGACGCTTCTTTCGCGTACGGTCACGGAACGGGCACCGAGCTTGACGTGTCCGTGCCCTGGGGCAGACTTGGCCGAGAATGGGTCATTCGATCAACGACGGTCACGGCGCCGACGGCTATGGGGGACAAGCGGAGATGAGCCAGGACGGGGCGTACGGCCGGTATGCGGGGCGCGCCCTCGCCGGCGGCCGCTATCAGCTGCGCGACTTGCTCGGCGAAGGCGGCATGGCCTCCGTGCACCTCGCCTACGACGCCGTGCTCGACCGCCAGGTCGCGGTGAAGACGCTGCACACCGAGCTAGGCCGGGAGCAGGCCTTCCGCGAGCGCTTCCGCCGCGAGGCCCAGGCCGTGGCCAAGCTCACCCACACCAACATCGTCTCCGTCTTCGACACCGGCGAGGACGACGTCGACGGGACGACGACCCCGTACATCGTCATGGAGTACGTCGAGGGCCGCCCGCTCGGGTCGGTCCTCGACGACGACGTCCGGGCGCTCGGCGCGATGCCCGCCGACAAGGCCCTGAAGGTCACCGCGGACGTGCTCGCGGCGCTGGAGATCAGCCACGAGATGGGGCTGGTCCACCGTGACATCAAGCCCGGCAACGTGATGGTGACCAAGCGCGGCGTCGTCAAGGTGATGGACTTCGGCATCGCCCGCGCCATGCAGTCCGGCGTCACCTCCATGACACAGACCGGCATGGTCGTCGGCACCCCGCAGTACCTCTCCCCCGAGCAGGCCCTCGGCCGGGGCGTGGACGCGCGCAGCGACCTGTACTCGGTCGGGATCATGCTGTTCCAGCTGGTCACCGGGCGGCTGCCGTTCGAGGCGGACTCGCCGCTGGCGATCGCGTACGCGCATGTCCAGGAGGAGCCGGTGGCGCCCTCCTCGATCAACCGCGCGCTGCCGCCCGCGGTGGACGCGCTGATCGCCCGCGCGCTGAAGAAGAACCCGAACGAGCGCTTCCCGACCGCCGTCGCCATGCACGACGAGTGCCTGCGGGTGGCGGCCTCCCTCCAGGCGGCCGCGCCAAGCATCGTCCCCGGGGCGCAGACGTCGAACGGGGCGGGTGTCAGTGCCGCGGTGTTCCCGCCGGTCGACCAGGCGGCTCCGGCGCCGTCCGGCCCGGTGCAGACGCCGTACCAGCCGACCCCGCCCGGCCCGTACGGCACCCCGGCGCCGACGCCGCCCGGTCCGGCCCCGGCGTACGGCTACCCGCAGCAGACGCACCAGGCCCCCCAGGGCGGCTACGGCACGCCGGTGCCCGGGTACGCCGCGCAGCACGGCCCGTCGACGCCTGCCCCGTACAACCTCACTCCGCAGACCGTGACCGCCAAGGCGCCCTCCGGCGGCGGGAGCAACCGGCTGGTCGTCATCGGGTCGATCCTCGTCTCGCTCGCCGCGGTGGGCGGTCTGATCGCGGCCCTCAACATGAACGGCGACGACAACGGGGGACAGGGCGGGAACGGCACGAGCGCCTCGGCCTCGGCCCCGGCCTCCTCCACGGCCTCGGACGGCAAGGTGGCGGGCTACCGCGGCCCGGACACCTCGAAGACGATCGACCCGACGGAGTGCAGCGAGCCGCAGGAGTCGTACAACGACCCGGACAAGGTCCGGCTCCCGAACTTCCAGTTCAAGTACATCAAGTCGGTCAAGGAGTGCTTCCAGGCCGCCGGCTGGAAGATGAAGATCACGGAAGTCGACGAGAACACCTACGGCGAAGGCTCGGTCCGGGACCAGTTCCCGCCGGCCGGCACGGACGTCGACCCCAAGGCGGTACCCGAGATCACGCTCACCGTCTCGACGGGCAACCCCCCGTCCTGACCCGGGAGAAGCAACCGGCCCTGTCCCGGGACCGTCTGGTCCGGAACAGGGCCGCGGCGTGCTTCCACGTCCGGTGATCTAGAGATACGGCCCACCGGTGCGGCCGACCGTGCGCGGGTCCTCCAGGCCCTCGTGCCCGGCGCCGGGCGGAAGGGCGCGGCGCATCTGCTCCAACTGGGCGCGGGCCGCCATCTGCTGGGCGAACAGCGTGGTCTGGATCCCGTGGAAGAGACCCTCCAGCCAGCCCACCAGCTGAGCCTGGGCGATGCGCAGTTCCGCGTCGCTCGGGGTCACCTCGTCCGCGAACGGCAGGGACAGCCGCTCCAGTTCCTCGACGAGCTCCGGAGCCAGTCCGTCCTCCAGCTCCTTCACCGAGCTCGCATGGATCTCCTTGAGCCGGACCCGGCTCGCCTCGTCCAGGGGAGCGGCACGCACCTCCTCGAGCAGCTGCTTGATCATGCTGCCGATCCGCATGACCTTCGCGGGCTGCTCCACCATCTCCGTCACCGGGATCTCGCGGGAGTCGTCATCCGCGTCCGTGCCACCGAGTGCCATGCCATCCTGACCCACGACCAGGATCTTCTGGGCGTTCTCCGGCGACCTTTCGTTGCTCGGCATCTCCATGCGGTCATTGTCTCGCACCGCCACACCCCGTCACGTCCCTCCCTTGGCCGAACCCGGAATGCCCGGATTGTTCGCCCGTGTGACGCTGATTGCCTCGATCTTGGCAACCTGACGACTGGGCACCGGGAGGGGGTCACCGACGTGACTCCAAGGCGGTACATATGGCGCACGGCTGGCGTGTGCGGACTCTTGGGACTGGCCTGCGGGCTCGTCGGCGGGAGCGGACCGGCGTACGCGGCGGACTGCGTCCGCCCCAGCGCGGCCTCGCCGGCTCCGGCCCCTCCCATACCCAGGGCGCCGGTCGCGCCCGCCGCACCGGTCGCGCCCGCCGCGCCGACCTCTTCGCACACTGCTTCGCACATGTCTTCGCATACGGCTTCGCACACGTCGCCGCCGCATACGTCGTCACGTGGCTCCGAGCACACCTCCGCGCATCACTCCGCATCCGCGTCCCCGTCGGCCTCCGCGTCGAGCTCCGGCTCCGCTTCGGCCTCCGCATCCGCCTCCGCGTCCGCCTCCGCCACGGATCCCGAACGGGCCGGCAGCCGGGCCGGTGAGGGCCGGCAACGGCCCGGACGCCGGGAGGACCCGCCGGTGCGGATCGAGGGCGAGGACGAGGACTCGGATTATCCGGACGGCACGGACGAGGTCGACGCGAGTGCCTCCGCCGCCCCGGACGCCTCGACGGCCGGCCGGTCCACCGAGGCACCCCAGGAGGCCGGTCTGACGGCCGCCACGCCACCCGGAAATCCCGCACACCAGAACGTCGCGCGCTCCGCGGCCCCTCCCGAACCCGTCCTCCAGATCCTGCCGCTCGGCAGCGGTCTGATGCTGATAGGTCTCGGCTTCGGCCTCGCGTTCGTGGCCCTGCGCCTGCGGCGCGGCTGAGCGTGTCGCGCGGACTCCCGGACGCCCGGACTCCCGGACGCCCGCGGAGCGGTCGGACGTCAGACGTCAGACGTCAGACGTCAGACCACGTTCTCCACCACCAGCAGCACCTTTCCGATGTGGCCGCTCTCCTCCACGACCCGGTGGGCGGCCGGCGCCTCCTCCATGGGGATCTCGCGGTCCACGACCGGTCGCACCCGGCCGCCCGAGATCAGCGGCCAGACGTGTTCGCGCACGGCCGCGACGATGGCCGTCTTCTCGGACAGCGGGCGGGCCCGCAGCGAGGTCGCGGCGACCGCGGCCCGCTTGTTGAGGAGGGTGGCGATGTTCAGCTCGCCCTTGATTCCACCCTGCATGCCGATGATCACCAGGCGGCCGTTGACGGCGAGTGTCTGGACGTTGCGGTCCAGGTACTTGGCGCCCATGTTGTCGAGGATGACGTCCGCACCGGCACCGCCCGTGGCCCGTTCGATCTCGGCGACGAAGTCCTGCTCCCGGTAGTTGATCAGGATGTCCGCACCGAGTTCCGCGCAGGCGTCCAGCTTCTCCTTGCTGCCCGCGGTGACGGCGACCTTGGCCCCGACGGCCTTGGCGAGCTGGATCGCCATCGTGCCGATGCCGCTGGAACCGCCGTGCACGAGCAACGTCTCGCCCGGACGGAGGTGGGCGATCATGAAGACGTTCGACCAGACCGTGCAGACCACCTCGGGCAGCGCCGCGGCCTGGCGCAGGTCGACCCCTTCGGGCACGGGCAGCAGCTGACCGGCCGGGACGACTACCTTCTCGGCGTACCCGCCGCCCGCGAGCAGCGCGCAGACCTCGTCGCCGATGTTCCAGCCGGAGACGCCGGTGCCCACCGCGGCCACCCGGCCGGAGCATTCGAGGCCCGGGTACGGCGACGCCCCCGGCGGTGGGTTGTAGAAGCCCTGCCGTTGCAGGATGTCGGCACGGTTGACGGCGCTGGCCACCACCTCGACCAGGACCTCGCCCTCGCCCGGTACGGGATCGGGGACCTCGGCCCACACCAGTGCCTCGGGTCCGCCTGCTTCGGGAATCGTGATCGCATACATGGAAGGGACGCTACTCCCGCCGCATCCGCTCAAGCCGGTGGCAGGGGCGGGACGCTCGGCGTGCCGGTGGCGTCCCGGGGGCCGTCCGGCGCCACCCGGACGATCGTGATCAGCCGGTCCGTCGGCTCCAGCACGCCGACGGCCGGATCGTCGTAGCCGAGAAGGCGGTGCCCCCGTACGACGCTGACCACCAGGTCGTCGGTCTCGCGCGGACCGCGGCCCGCCTCGGCCTTGGTGACGGGCCGTTCGACGAGATCGAGTCCGGCGCCCTGCTGGATGAGGTCCTCCATGACCCGCCCGGCAAAGGGGCTGAGCACGGACAGGCCCAGCAGTCGGCCGGCCGCACCGGCGCTGGTGATGACCTCGTCGGCACCGGACTGCTTCAGCAGCGGGGCGTTCTCCTCCTCGCGCACGGCGGCCACGATCTTCGCCGTACGGTTGAGCTGCCGGGCGGTCAGGACCACCAGGACGGCCGTGTCGTCGCGCTGGGGGGCGACGATGATCCGACCCGCCCGGTGCACCTCGGCCCGCCGCAGCACATCGCTGCGGGTCGCGTCCCCGACGATCCCCTCATAGCCCTCGGCCGTAGCGGCGGCGATCACCGTCGCGCTGGGGTCGATCACGACGACCTGGTTCTTCTTCAGGCCGGACGCGCAGGCGGACCGGATCGCGGACCGGCCCTTCGTGCCGAAGCCGACGACGACAATGTGGTCGCGCAAGGTGGGCCTCCGATGGTGATGCACCGCGACGGGCACGCAGCGGCGGACGTGTTGCTCGTGACGTGTACGCCCGTGTCGGCCACCATGGTGCCGACTTTCCGGATCACCGCCACAGGGGGCACGCGATGAACGACCAGCGACAACCGCCATACCGGACGAAAAGGCTCTCTCTTCTGCGTTCCGTCTGGTACCGGACCAGCACCGAGGCGCGTGACGACGCCGAGGCGGGCCGGTCCATCTCCATGCCGACCCAGAGCGCCACGCCTCCCCTGCAGCAGGTGCTGCGCCGCCTGGCCCTGGCCCTGCTGGTGCTGGCCGTCACGACGCTGGTCGTCTACGTCGACCGGACCGGCTATCACGACAGCGCCGACGACTCCGTCGGCTTCCTGGACGCCGCGTACTACTCCACGGTCACCCTCTCCACCACCGGCTACGGCGACATCACCCCGGTCAGCGACTCCGCCCGGCTCACCAACATCCTCGTCGTCACGCCGCTGCGTGTGCTGTTCCTGATCATCCTGGTCGGCACCACCCTGGAGGTCCTCACCGAGCGCACCCGCCAGCAGGTCCGCATCCACCGCTGGCGGGCCCGGACCCGCGACCACGTCGTGGTCATCGGTTACGGGACCAAGGGCCGTCACGCCGTTCAGACGCTGGCCGGACAGGGCATCGCCAAGGACCGGATCGTCGTCGTGGACTCCCAGCACAAGGCCGCCGACCTCGCCGGGGAGGACGGACTGGTGTCCGTGACGGGGGACGCCACCCGTTCCGAGACCCTGCTCAAGGCCGAGGTCCGGAACGCCTCGCGGGTGATCGTGGCCCCGCAGCGCGACGACACGGCCGCCCTGGTCACCCTGACCGCCCGGCAGCTGAACCGGCACGCCACGATCGTCGCCGCCGTCCGGGAGGACGAGAACGCGCCCCTGCTCAAACAGAGCGGTGCGGACACCGTCATCACCAGCTCCAGCTCGGCGGGCAGGCTGCTCGGGATGTCCATGCTGAGCCCGTCGGTGGCCCGGACCCTGGAGGACCTGATGACCCTCGGCAGCGGCCTGGACCTGATCGAGCGTTCCGTCCTGGACGACGAGGTGGGCCGTGCGCCCCGCGACAGCGCGGACCTGGTCGTGGCCGTCGTGCGCGGCGGACAGCTGCTGGACTACACCGACGCCCGGCTGACGGACATGCACGAGGGGGACCGCGTCATCGTCGTCAGCCGGGCCGTCCCCACCATCGCGTCCTGACGGAGCGGCGGTGGGGACGTTTCACGTGAAACAGGCGGCGACCCCGGCACTCGCCCACGGCAGGTCGAGCAGGTCCGCCTCGTGGTCCCGCCGGACACCGCCCGGCGGTACGACCGCGAGGGCGTCGGCCGCCGCGATGCCCCGCAGCATCGCCGGGCCGTTGTAGTGCAAGGGCAGGGCACGGTCGCCGCGCAGCACGACGGGGATGAGCCGGGTGTCGTGGGGATGCCCGTGCGCCTCCTCCTGGAGGGGCATCGCATACGGCTCCGGAGCGGGGCGCGCGGCCAGCGTCCGCAGCAGCGGCTCGGCGAGGGTGAGCAGTCCGGAGACGGCCGCGAGGGGGTTGCCGGGCAGTCCGACGAGGTGCTGGTCGCTCTGCACCCGGGCCAGCAGCATGGGGTGGCCCGGACGCACCTCGACGCCGTCGACCAGGAGCTCGGCACCGAGCCGTTCGAGCGTGGGGTGGAGGTGGTCGACGGGACCCGCGGCGGTGCCGCCGGTGGTCACGATGACGTCCGCGTCGGAGGTCGCCAGTGCCTTGCCCAGGGTCTTCGGGTCGTCGCCCAGATGACGGACTGCGGTGACCTCGGCGCCCAGGGCACGCAGCCAGGGCGGCAGCATCGGGCCCAGCGCGTCCCTGATCAGACCGTCGTGCGGCCGGCCCTCGGTGAGCAGTTCGTCGCCGAGGACGAGAACGTCGACGCGGGGGCGGGGAACCACGCTGAGGGTGTCGTACCCGGCCGCCGCGGCGAGACCGAGCACGGCCGGGGTCACCAGGGTGCCGACGGGGAGCAACTGGTCGCCGCTGCGGCACTCCTGACCGCGCGGGCGGATGTCCTGCCCGTGCGCGACCTCACGGGTGGCGTACAGACGGGCCTTGTCGTCCGTGCGGCCGTGCTCGCTGCGCAGTACCGCGGTCGTGTCCGAGGGGACGCGGGCGCCGGTGGCGATCCGGACGGCCTGGCCGTCACCCAGGGTCCCGGGATCCGCCTGTCCCGCCAGTATCCCTTCGCCCCGTACGTCCCAGGGGCCGGGACCTGCGACCGCCCAGCCGTCCATGGCCGAGGTGTCGAAGGAGGGGAGGTCGGTGAGCGCGGCGAGCGGTGCGGCCAGGACGAGGCCGAGGGCGCCGTCGAGGAGGACGGAGACGGGAGTGCGGCGGGCGGCGGCGCGCAGTGCGGCGCGCTCGGCGATCGCTCGTGCCTCGGGCCAGGAGGTGGCCCTGTGGTGACGGTGCTCCGGCGCGGGGGCGGCCTCCCCGCGCTCGCCGGGCTCCTTCGGGGCGGTCACGGGACGCGGGGCGGCCGGGACCGGGCCCCTGTTCTCGTTCACGAGGGCGAGCACCTCCTCGACGTCGAGGTCCTCCGGGTCCTGGGCCCGCTCGGTGCCCGGCCCGGCCGGGGCGCGACGGGCGGTCACCCGGCGTCCGGGGCGGTGGCGGTGTCCGGAGCCGGGTCGGCAGGCTTGTCCCCGGCAGGGTCCTCCTGCGCCCAGCGCAGCGCCAGTGCGGCTGCCTTGCGGGCGGCCTCCGCGACCGCCTCGGGGCCGCCCTCGGCCCGTGCGGCCGCGTAGCCGACGAGGAAGGTGGTCAGCGGCGCCGCGGGCCGGGCGACACCGTGGGCCGCGTCCCTGGCGAGGTCGAGCAGAACGCCGGTGTCGACGTCCAGTTCGATGCCGAGTTCGTCCTTGACCGCGGAAATCCATTCATCCAACACGTGCCCATGCTCCCTGATGCGTGACCTGGCGGCGGCGATGTCGTCCCAGGTGTCGCAGTCGAAAGAGGCGACCGGGTCCGGGACACGGGTGAGATCGAGACCGGCGGTCAGCCGACGCAGCGGCAGCCCGACGAGACCACGCCGGCCGTCCTGGGCGGGGTGGCCCTCGGCGAGCGCGCGCAGACCGTGGCGCAGCGCCCGGACGCGGTAGGCGGCCACCAGGGGCTGCTCGCGGCCGTCGGCGTCGGTCAGCAGCGCGCCGTCCGTGCCCGAGGAACGCAGGACGCGCAGCAGCCGCCGTACCGTTCCCGGCGCGAGGAACGGCAGGTCGGCGGAGAGCACCACGACGTGTTCCGCCGTGGTGTGCCGGAGTCCGGCGTCGAGCGCGGCGACGGGTCCCGCGCCGGGCGGGTCCTCACGCGCCCACCGCACGGGCCGGGCGGTGGGCCTGGGGTCGGCCACCACGACGGTCGTCCGCGCGTCGGCACAGGCGCCGAGCACGCGGTCGAGCAGCGTCCGCCCGCCCACCCGCACACCGGGCTTGTCCGCGCCGCCGAGCCGCCGGGCACCGCCCCCGGCGAGCACCACGGCGTCGTACGCCGCACCGTCGCCGGGGTCACCCGGGGCGCCCGGGGCGCCCGGGTCTCCCTGGGCGCCGAAGGGCTCGTAGTCGGTCACGCACCGAGTATGCGCGCCGAGGCGATCACACGGAACGGAGCAGTACCGCCGGCTGTTCCACGCAGTCCGCCACATAGCGCAGGAACCCGCCCGCCGTGCCGCCGTCGCACACCCGGTGGTCGAAGGTGAGCGAGAGCTGGACGACCTGCCGGACCGCGAGTTCGCCCTCGTGCACCCAGGGCCTGGGGACGATACGGCCGACGCCGAGCATCGCCGCCTCGGGGTGGTTGATGATCGGCGTGGAGCCGTCGACGCCGAACACCCCGTAGTTGTTCAGGGTGAAGGTCCCGCCGGTGAGGTCCCCGGGGGTCAGCGTGCCGGTGCGGGCCGCCTCGGTCAGCCGGGCGAACTGCTCGGTCAGTCCCTGCGCGTCCTTGGTGTGCGCGTCCCGGACCACGGGGACGACCAGCCCCCGCTCGGTCTGCGCGGCGAAGCCCAGGTGCACCTGGTCGAGCCGGACGATCTCCCTGGCGTCCAGGTCGACGGTGGAGTTGAGCTCCGGATAACGGGCCAGGGCCGCGGTGCAGATCCGGGCCAGCAGCGCGATGAGGGAGATCTTCGGTCCCCCGGCCGCGTTCATGGCGGCCCGGGCCCGCATGAGCTCCGTCGCGTCGGCGTCCACCCAGCAGGTCGCGTCCGGGATCTCGCGCCGGCTGCGGGACAGCTTGTCGGCGACGGCGCCCCGGATGCCCTTGAGGGGGATACGGGTGCCGCCGGTCGCGGTGGTCGCCGCGGTCGCCGCGGTCGCGGCGGAGGCGGCGAGGGGCGGCTGCGCGGCCGCCGGTGGCATCCGCAGGTCCGGACCGGTGGCGGCCTTCAGCGCGTACTCGACGTCCGCCCGCAGGATCAGCCCGTCCGGCCCGGAGCCGGTCAGCTCCCGCAGATCCAGCCCGTTCTCCCGCGCGAGCCTGCGCACGAGGGGCGAGATCACGGGCACGGGCCCGTCGGAGAGCGCCCCTGCCACGGACGCACCGGGCGCGGACGTACCGGTCACGGGCTCGCGCCCCGCGGTCACGGTCCCGGCGGAGGCCGGCTGCCCGGCGGAAGGCAGTGGCCCTCCGGCAGACACCGGCCGGTCCGTGGGGCGCACCCTCCTGCGTCGCGCCGGAGCCGCGCCCGTCCCGTATCCGACCAGGACGTTGCCGGAGCCCGTGTCCTCGTCGGCGGCCGGTCCGCCGACCGCGACCGTCAGCAGGGGCGCCCCGACGGGCAGTTCGGTGCCCTCGTCGCCGAAGCGGGCGGTGACCACACCGCCGTAGGGACAGGGCACCTCGACCATCGCCTTGGCCGTCTCGACCTCGACGACCGGCTGGTCGACGGCGACGACGTCGCCGACCTGCACCAGCCAGCGCACGATCTCCGCCTCGGTGAGCCCCTCGCCGAGGTCGGGGAGCTTGAACTCCAGCACCTGTGCCATCAGTTGTCCGCCTCCCACTGCAGACGCGCCACGGCGTCCAGGATCCGGTCCACACCGGGCAGGTGGTGACGCTCCAGCATCGGCGGCGGGTACGGGATGTCGAACCCCGCGACACGCAGCACCGGTGCCTCCAAGTGGTGGAAGCAGCGCTCCGTGACCCGGGCGGCGATCTCCCCGCCGGGACCGCCGAAGCCGCCCGACTCGTGCACGACGACCGCCCGTCCGGTGCGTCGCACCGAGGCGCAGACCGTCTCGTCGTCGAACGGCACCAGGGAGCGCAGATCGACGACTTCGAGGTCCCAGCCCTCCGCCTGCGCCGCCTCGGCGGCTTCGAGGCAGACGGGCACCGACGGACCGTAGGTGATGAGCGTGGCACTGCGGCCCGTGCGCCGCACCACGGCGCGGCCGATCGGCTCGACCGTCCCCGGGTCCTCCGGGTTCCAGGAGTCCTTCGACCAGTACAGGCGCTTGGGTTCGAGGAAGACGACCGGGTCGTCGGAGGCGATGGACGCGCGCAGCAGCCCGTAGGCGTCGGCGACCGTCGCGGGCGTGACGACATGGAGCCCCGGGGTCGCCATGTAGTAGGCCTCGGAGGAGTCGCTGTGGTGCTCGACGCCGCCGATGCCGCCGCCGTAGGGGACCCGGATGGTGATCGGCAGCGGCATCCTGCCGCCGGTACGGTTGCGCATCCGGGCGACATGGCTGATGAGCTGCTCGAACGCCGGGTAGGCGAACGCGTCGAACTGCATCTCGACGACCGGGCGCAGCCCGTACATCGCCATACCGACGGCGGTGCCGAGGATGCCCGCCTCGGCCAGCGGGGTGTCCGTGCAGCGGTCCTCGCCGAACTCCTTGGCGAGGCCGTCGGTGACGCGGAAGACACCGCCGAGGGTGCCGACGTCCTCGCCCAGGACGTGCACCGCGGGGTCGGCGGCCATCGCGTCGCGCAGGGCCCGCGTGAGGGCCTGCGCCATGGTGGCCGGCTTGACGGCGACCGTGGTCATCGGTGGTTACCTTCCCGGTCGTCGTGCCCGGCCGCCAGCTCCGCCTGCAACAGGGCGCGCTGCTCGCGCAGTTGCGGGGTGGGCTCGGCGTACACGTGGGCGAACAGGTCCATGGGGTCGAGCACCGGGTCCTGGTTCATGCGCTCGCGCAGACCGGCGGCCATCGTCTCGGCATCGTCGCGGACGGCACGGATGCCGTCCTCGTCGAGCAGACCGCGCTCGGTCAGCTCGCGCTCCAGCAGCACGACCGGGTCGTGCGCCCGCCAGGTCTCGACCTCGTCGGCGGCGCGGTAGCGGGTCGCGTCGTCGGCGTTGGTGTGGGCGTCGATGCGGTAGGTGATCGCCTCGACGAGGGTGGGGCCGCCGCCCTGGCGCGCGCGGTGCACGGCCTCGCCGAGGACCTCGTGCACCGCGGCCGCGTCGTTGCCGTCGACCAGGCGGCCCGGCATGCCGTACCCGACGGCCTTGTGGGCCAGGGAGGGCGCGGCGGTCTGCTTGGCCAGCGGGACGGAGATCGCGAAGCCGTTGTTCTGGACCAGGAAGACGACCGGGGCCTGCCAGACGGCGGCGAAGTTCAGGGCCTCGTGGAAGTCGCCCTCGCTGGTGCCGCCGTCGCCGACCATGGCGAGCGCGACCACGTCGTCGCCCTTGAGGCGGGCCGCGTGGGCCAGGCCGACGGCGTGCGGGAGCTGGGTGGCGAGCGGTGTGCACAGCGGCGCGACACGGTGCTCGTAGGGGTCGTAGCCGGTGTGCCGGTCACCGCGCAGCAGGGTGAGCGCCTGCACCGGGTCCACCCCGCGCACGACGGCGGCCAGGGTGTCGCGGTAGCTGGGGAAGAGCCAGTCCCGCTCCTCGAGGGCGAGCGCGGCGGCGACCTCGCTCGCCTCCTGCCCGGTGGTGGAGGGGTAGACGGCGAGCCGTCCCTGCTTGGTCAGGGCGGTGGCCTGCGCGTTGTACCGGCGGCCGCGCACCACGTGCGCGTACAGCCGCCGCAGCAGCTCCGGGTCGGCCTTGGCGGCGGCCGGCGTGCCGAGGACGCGGTAGGGCTCCGCGTCGGGCAGCAGCGGCGCGGGGTCGGTCCTGGGCTGCCAGGCGGGCGGCGGTGTCGGGCGGTACCCGCCCCGCTGCTCCATCACCGTCATGACGGCACCTCCTCGTGGGAGTGGCTACGGGAGGCGTGTCGGCTGTGACCCGCCCCACCTACCGATTGTTCGGTCGTCGGCACATTTTGGCTACATGCGCCCTCAGGCTGTGGACAAACGGTTCTCCACAACCTGAGATGGACGCAGTACGTCCATGAGGGAGAGGCGGGGGGACATGTCACCTGAACAAATGGCCGAGCGCCCGGAGGACGGCACCGCCCTGCCGCCCCCGCGTCCGCTGGACGCCATCGATCAGGACATCCTCCAGATGCTCCAGACCGACGGCCGCGCGTCGGTACGGTCGGTCGCCGAGCGGGTGCACGTCTCGCGCGCGAACGCCTACGCGCGGATCAACCGCCTGGTCGAGGACGGCGTCATACGGGGCTTCGGCGCCCGCGTGGACCATGAGCGGGCAGGTCAGGGCACGTCCGCGTACATCACGCTGAAGATCGTTCAGAACTCCTGGCGGACGGTGCGCGAGCAGCTCAGACTGCTGCCCGGGGCGTCCCACATCGCACTGGTGGGCGGCGACTTCGACGTACTGCTGCTGGTGCACACCCCCGACAACCGGGCGCTGCGCGAAGTGGTCCTCACCCGGCTCCAGGCGATCCCCGAGGTGCTCAGCACCCGCACGCTGCTCGTGTTCGAGGAGGAGGACCTGGAGCCCCAGGGGTGAGTCACCGGGACGGCTCCCGGCGATGCCCCACCGCGTCGCCGGGGCCACGCGGCCCCGGTGCGAGCCGGCACGCCGCCCGGCCCGGAGCCGTCCGCCGCGTCACTCGGCCTTGCGCAGCCCCCCGAGGACCAGTCGCACCACCGCGTCGGCCACGTCGCCCGCGGTCGTCCCCCCGCCGCCCGGCCGGTACCACTCGACGATCGAGTTGATCATTCCGAAGACGAGCCGCGTCGCGAGCCGCCCCTCGATGTCGACGCGCACGTCCCCCTCTGCGGTCGCGGCCTTCAGCAGGTCGGCGACCCGGTGGTCGAAGTCGCGGCGGCGCTCCAGGGCCCACCGCTCGGTGCCGGTGTTGCCGCGCACCCGCAGCAGCAGCGTCACATAGGGCAGGTCGGATATCAGCACCTCGACCATGCGGCGCACGACGTACTCCAGGCGCTCGACGGCCCGCCCCACGCGCGCGTGCTCCTCGTCGAGGATCCCGAACAATTCGTCCAGCGCCCGGCTGACGGCCCGCCGCAGCAGCTCCTCCTTGCCGGTGACGTGGTGGTAGATCGACGACTTGGAGATGCCGGCCGCCCTGGACAGGTGCTCCATGGACGTGCCGTCGTAACCGCGCTCGTTGAACACCTGGACGGCGACGGACAGCAGCGTCTCCGGGGTGTACGTGTCGCGCTTGGCGGTGGTCACGGGGTCCCCTCCCGCTTGTCGGTGGCGTACGCGTGGCGGTACAGCGCGAGGGAGGGCGCGTAGCGGCCGCAGGGGTCACGCAGGTGCAGGTCGTCGAGGAGGGCGTACGCCCAGTTGCGGCCCAGCCTGCGGCTCCATTCGAAGGGGCCGAGCGGGTAGTTGACCCCCAGGCGCATCGCGGTGTCGACGTCCTCCTCGGTGGCCACGCCCTTGCTCACGGCGTCGTGCGCCAGGTCGACGATCCGGGCCACCGTGCGGGCGACGATCATGCCGGGCACGTCGCCGATGACGCTGACGTCCTTGCCGAGCGCCTGGAACAGGCCGGTGGCCTCGGCCAGCGTCGCCGGGGCGGTGTCCTGCGAGGCCGACAGCGCGATCCGGGTGGCCCTGCGGTAGTCCAGGGCGAGGTCGAAGTAGACGACGTCGCGGAACTCGACGGAGGTCTGGCCGTCGGCGAGCGCCAGCTGGCCGCCGCTGGGCAGCACCAGCCGCGTGCCGTGGTCCTCGTCCTCCTCGCGGACCTGGATACCCGCCTCGCGGATCAGCGCGACCAGCTCCGCGGCGGGGCCCAGGTCGCCCTCGACGACCACGTACGCGGGCGGCTGCGCCTTCTCCGCGGTGTGCGGCTCGGCGGGCTCGGCGCCGTCCCGGTGGTCGTACCAGCCCTGTCCGGTCTTGTGTCCGAGCCGGCCCGACTCGACCAGCCGGCGCTGGGCCAGCGAGGGGGTGAACCGCGCGTCCTGGAAGAAGGACTGCCACACGGAGTGCGTGACGGACTCGTTGACGTCCTGCCCGATCAGGTCGGTCAGCTCGAACGCGCCCATCCGGAAGCCGCCCGACTCGCGCAGCACCGCGTCGATGGTGGCCGGATCGGCGCCCTGCGCCTCGTAGACCGCGAACGCCTCGGCGTAGAACGGCCGTGCGATGCGGTTGACGATGAAGCCGGGGGTGTCCGCGCAGGCGACCGGGGTCTTGCCCCAGGCGCGGGCCGTCTCGTACGCGCGCGTGGCCGAGGTGACGTCCGTGGCGAACCCGGAGACCACCTCGACCAGCGGCAGCAGCGGCGCCGGGTTGAAGAAGTGCAGGCCCACGAAACGCCCGGGATTGCGCAGGGCGCCGCCGATCGCGGTCACCGACAGGGACGAGGTGTTGGTGGCGAGCAGGCAGTCGTCGCCGACGACCGCCTCCAGGTCGCGCATCAGCTCCTGTTTGACGTCCAGCCGCTCCAGGACCGCCTCGACGACCAGCGCGCAGTCGGCCAGGTCGGCGAGGTCTTCCGCGGGCCGCAGCCGGGCCCGTGCCGCGTCCCGGTCGGCGGCGCCGAGCCGGTCCTTCTCCACGAGCCGGTCGAGCCGGGCACCGATCGCTTCGGCGGCCGCCAGGGCGCGTCCGGGGGCGGCGTCGTACAGCCGTACGGTGTGGCCCGCGACCAGCGCGACCTGGGCGATGCCCTGGCCCATGGTGCCGGTGCCGACGACGGCCACGGGGCTGTTCAGGTCGATTGCTGTCATGTGCGCGATCCTCCCGCACGGGGTTTTCCACAGATGCGGCGGACCCCCTTGTCCCGACCGATCGTTCGGTTACTCTAACTCTGACTAGCTGTTCCTGCCCATGTTTCTGCCCAGGTCATGAGCTCGACGAAGAGTTCCTGAGACGAGGAGTTGGTCCCGCATGGCCGCCGAATCGACCGCCCACGAGCTGATCGCCAAGCACCGGCCCACCCTCGACCAGGCGCTCGAGGCGATCCGCACCCGCGCGTACTGGTCCCCGCACCCCGAACACCCCAAGGCCTACGGCGAGAACGGCAGCCTGGACGCCGCGGCGGGCAAGGCCGCCTTCGACGCCGTCCTGAACACCCGCCTCGACCTCGGCCAGCCCGGCACCGACGACTGGGTCGGCGGGGAGGTCTCCCCGTACGGCGTCGAGCTGGGCGTCACCTACCCGCACGCGGACGTGGACGTCCTGCTGCCCGCCATGAAGGCCGGCCAGGGAGCCTGGCGGGACGCGGGCGCGGAGCTGCGCGCCGTGGTCTGCCTGGAGATCCTCAAGCGGATCAGCGACCGGACGCACGAGTTCGCGCACGCGGTCATGCACACCAGCGGCCAGGCCTTCATGATGGCGCTCCAGGCCGGCGGCCCGCACGCCCAGGACCGCGGCCTCGAAGCCGTCGCCTACGCGTACGTGGAGCAGGTCCGCACCCCGGACACCGCCGAGTGGACCAAGCCCCAGGGCAAGCGCGACCCGCTCGCGCTCACCAAGCAGTTCACCGCGGTCCCGCGCGGCATCGCCCTGATGATCGGCTGCAACACCTTCCCGACCTGGAACGGCTACCCGGGTCTGTTCGCCTCGCTCGCCACCGGCAACGCGGTCCTGGTCAAGCCGCACCCGCGCGCGGTGCTGCCGCTCGCGCTCACCGTGCAGATCGCGCGCGAGGTGCTCACCGAGGCGGGCTTCGACCCGAACCTGATCGCCCTGGCCGCCGAACGCCCCGGCGAGGGCATCGCCAAGACCCTGGCCACCCGCCCCGAGATCCGCATCATCGACTACACCGGCTCCACCGCGTTCGGCGACTGGCTGGAGGCCAACGCCCGCCAGGCGCAGGTCTACACGGAGAAGGCCGGCGTCAACACGGTGCTCGTCGAGTCCACCGACGACTACAAGGGCATGCTCTCCAACCTGGCCTTCTCGCTGTCGCTGTACAGCGGCCAGATGTGCACCACCCCGCAGAACCTGCTCATCCCCCGCGACGGCATCCGCACCGACGACGGCACCAGGACCTTCGACGAGGTCGTCGCCGACCTCGCCCGGTCCGTGGACGGTCTCCTCGGTGACGACGCGCGCGCCAACGCCCTGCTCGGCGCCATCGTCAACCCGGATGTGAAGGCCCGCCTGGAGGCGGCCGCGGGGCTCGGCGAGGTCGCCCTCGCGTCCCGGCAGATCAGCAACCCGGACTTCCCCGACGCGGTCGTCCGTACGCCCGTGATCGTGAAGCTGGACGGCGCCAAGCCGGACGACGAGGCCGCGTACATGAACGAGTGCTTCGGTCCCGTCTCCTTCGCCGTCGCCATGGACTCGGCGGCGGACGCGGTGGAACTGCTGCGCCGCACGATCCGCGAGAAGGGCGCCATGACCGTGGGCGCCTACACCACGGACACCGAGGTCGAGTCGGCCGTGCAGGAGGTCTGCCTGGAGGAGGCCGCGCAGCTCTCGCTGAACCTCACCGGCGGGGTGTACGTCAACCAGACGGCCGCCTTCTCCGACTTCCACGGCTCCGGCGGCAACCCGGCGGCCAACGCGGCGCTCACCGACGGCGCGTTCGTCGCCAACCGGTTCCGGACGGTGGAGGTGCGGCGCCAGGCCTAGGGCCTGTCCGGGGGCGCGCTCAGCGAGTGCCGGGCGCGCCTCCGGTGAGGCTCCAGTGGTACAGCGTCATGGCCACACTGGTCGCGAGGTTGTAGCTGGAGACCTGGGGGCGCATCGGCAGCGACAGCAGCTGGTCGGCCCGCGCGCGCAGATCGGCGGACAGGCCGCTGCGCTCCGAGCCGAAGGCCAGCACCGCGTCGTCCGGCAGCTTCAGCCCCCGGATGTCCTCGCCCTCCGGGTCGAGCGCGAACAGCGGCCCCGGCGGCAGCTCGGCCACCGCCAGCCGCTCCACCGCGGTCGCGAAGTGCAGCCCCGCCCCGCCGCGCACCACCGTGGGATGCCACGGGTCGAGCGTGCCGGTGGTGACCACACCGGTCGCCCCGAAACCGGCGGCGAGCCGGATCACCGCTCCCGCGTTGCCCAGGTTGCGCGGGTTGTCGAGGACGACCACCGGAGCGGTGCGCGGCATCCGCTCCAACGCGCCCAGGTTCGCCTCCCGGGCGGGCCGTACGGCCAGGGCGGCCACCGCGGTGGGATGCGGGCGGGGGACCAGCGAGGCGTACGTCGCCTGCGGGACCTCCGTCAGCAGCGCGTCCAGGGCGTCCCGTACGTCGGGGGCCAGCTCGGCCGCCAGCGCCAGCGCCGCCCGCCGGTCGGCGGTCACCGCCACCGGCACCTGTGCCCCGAAGCGCACCGCGTGCTTGAGCGCGTGGAAGCCGTCGAGCAGCACGGCGGTGTCGGCGAGCCGGTGCCAGACGGACAGCGGATCGGGCCGGGCGCCCGCGGGTTCCGGACGGGCGCTGACGGGATCGGTCATGCCGTGAAGCCTACGCGGGAGCCCCGGCGGCCTCGGCGCCCTCGATCTCCTCGGCCTGCCCGGCGCCCCTGCTGTCCTCGCGGTCCCCGCCGTCCTGGCTGTGCTTGCTGTCGCCGCTGTTCTCGTCGGCCTCGGCGCTGCGCCGGTCCCGCTGCGCGGGCAGGACGGGCCCGCCGCGCGGCAGCAGCCGCCCCCACGCGCGTACCGCCCAGCCGCCCAGCCGGCGCAGGAACGACGTCGGCAGGAAGACCGCGTCCGCGGCGATCATCGCCAGCGAGAAGAACGGCAGCCCGAGCACCACGGCGATCACCGCGTGCTCGGTCATCATCACCACCAGCAGGACGTTCTTGACCCGCCGGTTGAGCAGCGTGAACGGGAAGGCGACCTGCACGATGACCGTCCCGTACGTCACGAGCATCACGATCGTGCCGCTGACGGACATCAGGTCGGCCAGCGCCGGCCAGGGCGAGAAGTAGTCCAGGTGAAGCGGGTAGTAGACCGCGGTGCCGTCCTGCCAGCGCGAGCCCTGGATCTTGTACCAGCCGGCCGTCGCGTAGATCAGACAGGCCTCGGCCATGATCACGAACAGCGCGCCGTTGTGCACGATGTTGGTGATGACGTCGAGGAGTACCCGGGGCTCGGCCGACTTCGCACGGCGCCCGACGGCCCACCGCACAGCCGACGCCGTCCACACCGTCCACAGCAGCACCGGCACGGTCGGATCGCCGTCCAGCCGCCCCGCGACGGTCACCCCCACCAGCACCGCCCCGAGCACCACCCACAGCAGCGGCCCGGTCCGGTCCACCACCCGCTCACCGCGCGCCCGGGCCTCCCGGCCGAGCCGGGCACGCCGCTCGTCCAGGGACCACACCTGGCCGCAGCGCGTGAACACCAGGTAGATCGACATCAGGTGCAGGACGTTGTCGCCGCCGTCCCCCATGAAGACACTGCGGTTCTGGAGCGACAGCACGCCCACCATGAAGACCACGGACATCGCGCGGGTGCGCCAGCCCAGCAGCAGAGCCGCGGCGGCCAGCACGGCGAGCGCGTAGACGATCTCGAACCAGACGCGGCTGTCCGTCCACATCAGCGCCGTGAAGGCACCGTTGAGCCCGATCAGCTGCTGGGCGAGGCCGAAGTCCCACGTGCCGTCGGGACCGTACATCTCATGGCGGTGCGGGAACTCGCGCAGCAGGAACAGCAGCCAGGTCGCGCTGAGCCCGATGCGGATCACGGCGGTCTGGTACGGGCCGAGGGCCGACCCGGTGAGGCGGGCGATGCCGCCGGACACCGACAGGGCGATGCGGTTCACTTCGTGGCCCCCTCGGCCTCGTCGGCCGGGACCGACCACCAGGACAGCACCCGGTACATCGGCTTCAGCGAGATCCGCTCGCCGCTCCACTCGGGCGGGCGCACATTGGTGGTGGCGGAGCGGACCTGGACGCTGTCGATCGTGCCGCCGCGCCCGGCCGCGCCGTCCCGGTCCAGCCGCAGCTCGACGATACGGCGCAGATACGACTCGGAGAGGCTGCCGCGAAGTCCCACCGGCCGGTTGTCGGCGTCGTGCGTCGCCGTGAAGAAGTCCCAGGCCCGGCGGAGCTCGTTCTGGTCGACATGGCTGGGGAGCGGATTGGCGTCGATCGCCCGCCCGTCCTCGGCGGACAGGTCGTACCAGCCGGTGGTGTGGATCTCACCGGCCGCCGTACGGACCCGGGCGCGGGCCTGGACCGCGATGTTCTGCTGGAGCGGATTGGGCGCGAACAGCTTCCAGTTCTGCTCGAACTCCGGGTAGATCCACTCCTCGATCGCCTTGCCGTGCTTCTTGCTGACCGTGTTCGACGGGGCGACATGCATGAACACCATGCCGAGGTGCACGCAGACGGTGACCGCGACGACGGCGAGCGCCAGGGCGGCGGCTATCTGGTAGCGGGGCGAGAGGGCGGCGACATCGGTCAGCGGCTCGGAAGGCGGTCCGGTCGGCACGTCGTCCGGTGCCGTCGCGGCGGGCTCGGGCGTGGCTGCCGGTCCGGTCGGGGCGGGCGTCCCGGCCGGCGCCGTCGGCTCGCGCCCGGCGTCCGCCGAACCCGCCTCCTCGGTCCCGCGCATGGTCACCCCGGCTCCCTGCGCAGGTGGGGTGCCCGGCTCGGGCGAGGCGCTCCCGCCACCGCCGGCCGCGTCCGTTCCGCCGTACGCATCCATTCCGCCCCGTTCCCCGATCGCCGTCCGTGTTCCGGCCCCCGGCCGCAGGGCACCGTACCGCCCCACGCGCACCGCGCCCCACGGCGGTCGCACGCGAAACGTTACTCAGGCCCGCCCGCACCGCACAGCCCCGTACGCCCCCGCACAGCGCCCGTACGGCACCGCGGGGGCTCTGTACGGCAGCGCGCGGGCTCCGTACGGCACGGCGCCGTGGGCCGGTCCGACGGGCAGGCAGGCCGTCCCCGGCGACGCGGGGACTGTCGCCCATCTCACCATGGGCACCACGGCACCCTGCGCGGCCGCTCACCGACCGCCCCGGGCAGCCGACGCCCTGCGACGACGGCTTCGACGGGGTTCGGTGGCTACGGGGCTACGGGGCTACGGCGGGCTCGGCAGGTACGGCGGGTTCGGCAGGTTCGGCGGGTTCGGCAGGTTCGGCGGGTTCGGCAGGTACGACGGTCGAGTCCGCCGTCGTGCCGCGCTTGCGCTCTCCCACCGTTCCCTTCTCCTAGAACCTGTTCTATCTTGACGGTCCGTCAGATCAGGCCGTCGGCCCGGTCCGTCATGGCCGGGGTGCGTGTGGGAGGACAGGGACCGTGGACTTCACCTTCACCGAGGAGCAGCAGGCGGCGGCCGAGGCGGCACAGGGGGTGTTCGCCGGGGTCGCGCCCGACGGGGTGCCCAGCCCCGCACTCACCCGGGGAGCCGCTGTCGCCGACGACTTCGACCGGGCGCTGTGGGCCAGGCTCGCCGACGCGGACCTGCTGAGTCTGCTGCTGGACCCCGAGTACGGCGGGGCCGGTCTCGACGCCGTCGCGCTGTGTCTGACGCTGCGCGAGTCGGCGAAGGTGCTGGCCCGGGTGCCACTGCTGGAGAGCTGCGCGGCCGCCGCTGCCGTGCAGGCCTACGGCGGACCGGCCTCCGGCGGTGCGGCGGCGCCGAAGGCCGCACTGCTCACGGCGGTGGGGCGGGGCGAGATCGTCCTGACCGTCGCCTCCCACGGCCGCACCGGCCACGATCCGGCCGAGCTCGCCGTGACCGCCCGCCAGGACGGCGACTCCTGGATCCTCGACGGCGTCCAGACGGCCGTACCGTGGGCGCACGGCGCGGACTACACGGTCGTACCCGCCCATGTGCCCGCCCACCTGGCCCCGCGCACCGGAGCCGACCGCGCGGACACCGGCCACGCCGAGGCCGGCCGCACGATCCTCGCCCTGGTCCCGCGCGATCACGCGGGGGTCGTACGCGCCGAGCAGGTGTCCACCACCGGCGAACGGCTCGCCGAGGTGCGCCTGGAGTCCGCGCGGATCGGGGCGGCCGACGTCATCGACGCCGACGGCGCCTGGGAGTGGCTGCGCGGGCTGCTGACCACGGGTACGTGCGCGCTCGCGCTCGGGCTGGGCGAGAACGTGCTGCGGATGACCGCCGAGTACACCGGCAGGCGCGAGCAGTTCGGCTTCCCCGTGGCCACCTTCCAGGCCGTCGCCGTGCAGGCCGCCGACCGTTACATCGACCTGCGGGCGATGGAGGCCACCCTGTGGCAGGCCGCGTGGCGGATCGCCTCCGGGACGCAGGGCGCGCTGCCGACGGCCGGTGACATCGCGGTCGCCAAGATCTGGGCCTCGGAAGGGGTGCGCAGGATCGTGCAGACGGCACAGCATCTGCACGGTGGATTCGGCGCCGACGTCGAATACCCGCTGCACCGGTACCACGCCTGGGCCAAGCATCTGGAACTGTCGCTAGGTCCGGCGGCTGCCCATGAAGAGGCACTGGGCGACCTGCTGGCCGCCCATCCGCTCGGCTGAGCCCCGGGCCCGCGGGCCCTCTCGGCCGCGAGCCCCCTGAACCGCTACAGGACGTGTCCGGGCCGGCCCTCGTCCGTCACGACGGGGCGGCCCGCGGCGGCCCAGACCTGCATGCCGCCGTCGACGTTCACGGCGTCGATGCCCTGCTGGACCAGGTACATCGTGACCTGGGCCGAGCGTCCGCCGGAACGGCAGACGACATGGACGCGGCCGTCCTGGGGCGCCGCCTCGGTCAGCTCGCCGTACCGGGCCACGAACTCGCTCATGGGCAGGTGCAGCGCTCCTTCGGCGTGGCCCGCCTGCCACTCGTCGTCCTCGCGGACGTCCAGCAGAAAGTCGTCGTCCTTGAGGTCCGCGACCTCGACCGTGGGCACACCAGCTCCGAAACTCATGCCACCGACGCTACCCGAAGCACCTCGAGTCCCGGCCGGGGCTACCCCAGCAGCTCGGCCAGCTCCGCCTCGCGGGCGGCGACATCGGCCAGGAGCTTCTCGGCGATCTCGTCCAGCAGGGCGTCGGGGTCGTCCGGAGCGAGCCGCAGCATCTCCCCGATCGCGCTGATCTCCAGCTCCCGCGCGAGGTGCGTGAGCATCTCCTTGCGCTCGGCCAGCCATTCCAGGCGGGCGTAGAGCTCCTCGCTGGGGCTGGGGGCCCGCTCGGCGGGCGCCGGACCGGCCGCCCACTCCTCGGCCAGCTCACGCAGCAGGTTCTCGTCGCCACGGGCGTAGGCGGCGTTGACCCGGGTGATGAACTCCTCGCGGCGCCGGCGCTCGCCCTCCTCCTGGGCCAGGTCGGGGTGGGCCTTGCGGGCCAGCTCGCGGTAGAGCTTGCGGACCTCGTCGCTGGGGCGCACCCGCTGCGGGGGCCGCACCGGCTGGTCCGTGAGCATCGCCACAGCCTCGGGGAACAGACCTTCGCCGTCCATCCAGCCGTGGAACAGCTCCTCGACACCCGGCATCGGCAGCACCCGCGCGCGGGCGTCCTGTGCCTTGCGCAGATCCTCGGGGTCACCGGTGCGGGCGGCCTTGGCCTCCGCTATCTGCGCTTCCAGCTCGTCGAGCCGGGCGTACATCGGGCCGAGCTTCTGGTGATGGAGGCGCGAGAAGTTCTCGACCTCCACACGGAAGGTCTCCACCGCGATCTCGTACTCGATCAGCGCCTGCTCGGCGGCCCGAACGGCCCGCTCCAGCCGCTCCTCGGGCCGTGCCTGCTCAGCTTCCGGGGTCGTCACCCGAACAGCGTAGGCCACGGTCGGGGCGGTCCGGCTCCACAGGGCCGGGACAGACCGCCCGCACCCGGGCCGCGGCAGGGTCCTGGCAGGCCCCGCACGGCGTTCCGGTACGGCAGGCGGCCTCACAGGGACGGCCGCCGGACCCCGCACATCCGGACGGCCGCCGGACCTCACACGCCCGTCGGACGACTGCCGGAGCTCACGTACCCACCAGGCGGCCGTCGAGCCTCACACACCCACCAGACGGCCGCAGGACCTCACGTAGCCACCAGACGACCGTCGAGCCTCACACACCCACCAGACGGCTGCCGGACCTCACACACCCACCAGACGACCGTCGAACCTCACACGCCCGTCTCCGCCGGGATGCGGCCCGCCCGTACTGCCGCCACGAGCCGGGCGTGGTCCGCCTCCGTGCGGTCGGCGTAGGCGACGGCGAAGGTGCCGATCGCCTCGTCCAGCTCCTCGTTCTTGCCGCAGTAGCCGGCGATCAGGCGCGGGTCGGCGCTGTGCGAGTGGGCGCGGGCCAGCAGGGCGCCGGTCATCCGGCCGTAGTCGTCGACCTGGTCGGCGGCGAGCGCGGCCGGATCGACGCTTCCCTTGCGGTTGCGGAACTGCCGGACCTGGAAGGGCCGGCCCTCGACCGTCGTCCAGCCCAGCAGGATGTCGCTGACGACCTGCATCCGCTTCTGGCCGAGGACGACCCGGCGGCCCTCGTGCTCGACCCGGGGCACCTCGAACCCGGCGCTCACCAGGTGCGGCACCAGCGCCGACGCCCGCGCCTCCTTCACCTGGAGGACCAGGGGCTCGCCGCGGTGGTCCAGCAGCAGCACCACGTACGACCGGGTGCCCACACTGCCCGTGCCGACGATGCGGAAGGCGACGTCGTGCACCGTGTGCCGGGCCAGCAGCGGGAGACGGTCCTCGGAGAGCGTGTCCAGGTACGGCTCCAGGGCCGCGGCGACCGCCGCGGCCTCGGCGTCCGTGACGCCCCGCAGCACCGGGGGCGCGTCGACGAAGCGGCGGCCGCCGTCCGCGGTCGGTTCGGTCGACTTGGCCGCGAAGCGCCCGCTGGTGTTGGCCCGCGCCTTCTCGGAGACCCGCTCCAGCGTGCCGAGCAGGTCATGGGCGTCGGTGTGGGAGACCAGTTCCTCGTCCGCTATGGCGTTCCACGCGTCCAGCACCGGGAGCTTGGCCAGCAGGCGCATGGTGCGGCGGTAGGCGCCCACCGTGTCCCGTGCCGCCTTGCGGCAGGTGTCCTCGTCGGCGCCGGCCTCCCGGCCCGCGAGCACGAGCGAGGCGGCGAGCCGCTTGAGGTCCCACTCCCAGGGGCCGTGCACGGTCTCGTCGAAGTCGTTGAGGTCGATGACCAGGCCGCCGCGGGCGTCGCCGTACAGACCGAAGTTCGCGGCGTGCGCGTCGCCGCAGATCTGCGCGCGGATCCCGGTCATGGGCGTGCGGGCCAGGTCGTACGCCATGAGACCCGCCGAACCCCGCAGGAACGCGAACGGGGTGGCCGCCATCCTGCCCACCCGGATCGGTGTGAGCTCCGCGATACGGCCCTGGTTGGACTCCTCCACCGCGGCGACCGCGTCGGGCCGTGACGCGTCGAGGTCCAGCTCGGCGTGGGCCGCACGGGGCACCCGGCGCCGCAGCGCCTTCCCCTCCTCCTTGGGCGACCCCGCCACGGGCCACGCGGCGAAGCCCCGCACCGTGGACAGCCGCCGGGCCACCACCGGCGCCACCGGTTCCGCCGGCCGCTCCTGCGCCACCGCCCGTTCCGGCACCGCCGCACGCGCCGACTGCCCCGGCACCACCGGTTCCACACCGAGCTCCGCCGCCGCGACGGCCTCCGCCGATCCGGCGGACCCCACCGGCTCCGCCAACTCCGCACCGAACTCGGTCATGACGACCGCCTCCCCCGCACCCGCGCAAGAACTTCCATGAACATCAATGCGTGCCGACCGTACCGCCGGTGGCCGAAACGCGTCAGACCCTGTGGACAACCACCCGCAGAACACCCACTCCGGGCACCGGTCCGACCGGTCCTCGCCTCTCCGTACCTTTCGTACCTCCGCGCCTCCGGCGCTCCGGCCCGCCCGGCCGCCTCAACCCCGGGCACCGTCCAGCACCGGCCGGTACCAGGGCGTGTACCGGGAGAAGGCCTGCGCGAAGTCCGGTCCGGGCGCGGCGGCCAGGTCGGACCAGAGCGGCCCGCCGTCGAACCAGTGGTCGGTGACGAGCATGCCGAGCGCGTGCCGCAGGCGCGGCTCGCCGTCCAGCAGGTCCTGGGCCTGCCGCACGGTCAGGTCCAGCTCCGGCCAGGCCAGTCCGGCACAGTCGGCCACCGCGCGCAGCAGGTCCCGCGCGGCCACCGGCTCCGCGGGGGCGACGTGGTAGACGGACGCGGTCAGGCTCGCTCGCGGGGCGAGTCCCGCCATGACCGCCAGGCGGGCCAGGTCGTGCACGGAGACGACGGACAGCCGCGCGGTCCAGCCCTCGACCGTGCCGGGCAGGGCGCGCAGCAGACCGCTCAGGCCGGGGACGAACCAGAGGTCGCCCGGACCGTGGACGAGATGCGGGCGGAGCACGACCCCGTCCGCGGCGAGCACGGCGTCCTCGGCGACGGCCCGGGTCGCCGAGGTCGGCGACTGCGGGTTGCGCACCAGGTCCTGCGGGCGGGCCCGGCGGTAGGTCCCCCGCCCGTAGACGGACGCCGTGCTGATCTGGACGATGCGGGACACCCCGGCCCGCCGGGCCTCGGCGACCAGGGCCTGCGTACCCCGGGCATTGACGCTCTCGTTGTCCTGCGGACCGCCGCCGATCCGCGCGGCACAGTGCAGCAGCACGTCCACCCCGGCGCACACCCCGCGCAGCGAGCCGGGGTCGCCGAGATCGGCCTCGACGGTCACGGGCTCCCGCGCGCCGGGCAGCGACTGTCCCGCGGAACCGGGCAGCGGTCTGCGATGAACCATCAGCCGCAGGTCCACGCCCAGGCGGCGGGCCTCGCCGGCCACGTGGCTGCCGACGAATCCGGCGGCTCCGGTGATCAGAACAGTGGGTGACACGGAACACTCCCTCCCCGGGACACACGATCAGGACGGCGGGCGCCCTGGAACTCCCCTGCGGGACACAGACCCCCACGGGACACAGAACTGTCCCTGTGGGGCTCAGGCCCCCTCGGAACACAGAACTGTCCCTGTGGGGCACAGGCCCCCTCGGAACACAGAACTCCCCCTCGTGGGACACAGAATGCCCTGCGTGCGGCACCGGGCCGGGACGGAGGGCGACTCCCAGGCCCGTCAACTCGCCCGGCACCGGCAGCACTTCACACGGCCCACGGCCCTCCCGCCCGGCGGACGGCCCGGCCGGAGCACGCCCGGGGCAGCCAGGTCCCGCCCCACGGACAGCACATCGCGGTCACCCCTGGGGACGGTCCGGACACGGAGTGCACTCACCGGCGCCGCGAAGCCCGTCCGTGGCCCCCGTCCGCGAAAGAACGGCCCTTCCGGGCACTGAGACCTTCCTCACAATCCACCCGCGGCTTGCGAGAGCGGAGCAAGTGAAGATCCACATCGGGGATCGGGTACCCGGCGGCTCCGGGTCGGCGGCTCCGAACCCGCGCTCTCCCGCCGCCGGCCCCGGCCGAAGGATCCGAGCCCGACAACAACCCCCGGGGTTCGCCCCGTAACGCGAAACGGCCGGTACCGTAATCGGTACCGACCGTTTCGTCTGGTGCGCGAGGGGGGAGTTGAACCCCCACGCCCTTGCGGGCACTGGAACCTGAATCCAGCGCGTCTGCCTATTCCGCCACCCGCGCATTGGGTGTGTCTTCCGGTTCCGTTCCTTTTCGGTGCGGCGCCTTCCGACATGCAGAACATTAGCACGCGGTCCGGGGTGCGTTCACATCCCTTTCCCCTGGGCAGGCGGTGAGCAGCGGCACAGCCGGTCCGCCGGTGCCGGTGCCGGTGCGGCTACGTCTCGACACGTACCGGTTCACGTATCAACCTCGTACCGGTACCGCCCGTCTGACCAGGAGCCGGTCAGGGTGCGCAGCCGGGTGCGGGACACTGGTCTGCGGCCCCCTCTACGATCCTGGGCAAGAAGAGTTCGAAGGGGAGTTCCGCAGGGAAGCTCGCAGGCGTCGACACCCGTCGACCGAGCCGACAGGGGGAACCAGCCGATCGAGCGGCGCGTGGATACGATCAGTAAGCAGTACGAGCAGTACAAGCACCGGACAAGGCACAGGCACAGCGGCAACGACGGAGGAGGTGCCCCATGGGAGTCCTGAAGAAGTTCGAGCAGCGCCTCGAAGGTCTGGTCAACGGCACCTTCGCCAAGGTCTTCAAGTCCGAGGTCCAGCCCGTGGAGATCGCCGGCGCGCTCCAGCGCGAGTGCGACAACAACGCCACGATCTGGAACCGCGACCGCACGGTCGTCCCCAACGACTTCATCGTGGAGCTGAGCACGCCCGACTTCGAGCGCCTCAGCCCCTACTCCGGCCAGCTCGGCGACGAGCTCGCCGGCATGGTGCGCGACTACGCCAAGCAGCAGCGCTACACCTTCATGGGGCCGATCAAGGTCAACCTGGAGAAGGCCGCCGACCTGGACACCGGCCTGTACCGGGTGCGCAGCCGTACGCTCGCCTCGTCCAGCAGCCAGCAGGCACCGCAGGCCCCCGACCCGTCCGCGAGCGGCCGGCGTGCGGGCGGCCACGGCTACCCGCAGCCCGGCGCAGGTGCCGCGCCTCCCATGCCGGCCGCACCGCCGCCCGGCGCGGGTCCGCGCCCCGGTGGCTACGGCTACCCGCAGCCCGCCCAGCCCGGCGGACCGGCCCACGGCGCACGCACGCGCTACTGGGTCGAGGTCAACGGCGCGCGTCACCAGATTTCCCGCCCGACCCTGGTGCTGGGCCGCAGCACCGAGGCCGACGTGCGGATCGACGACCCCGGCGTATCCCGCCGGCACTGTGAGATCCGGACCGGAACGCCCTCGACGATCCAGGATCTCGGGTCCACCAACGGCATCGTGGTGGACGGGCAGCACACCACCCGCGCTACGCTCCGCGACGGCTCGCGGATCGTCGTGGGCAGCACCACCATCATTTACCGGCAAGCCGAAGGGTGAAGCGGGGGCAATGTCAGAGCTGACCCTCACGGTCATGCGGCTGGGTTTCCTGGCCGTACTGTGGCTGTTCGTGATCGTGGCCGTGCAGGTCATCCGCAGCGACCTGTTCGGTACGCGTGTCACCCAGCGCGGAGCGCGGCGGGAGGCCGCCCGGCCTCAGGCGCAGACCGGCCGACAGGCGGCGGCGCCTCCGCAGCAGCGCCAGCAGGCCGCCGGCGGCCGCCAGCGCCGCAACGCCCCCACCAAGCTGGTGGTGACCGAGGGCACCCTCACCGGTACCACCGTCGCGCTGCAGGGCCAGACCATCACCCTGGGCCGGGCGCACGACAGCACGATCGTGCTGGACGACGACTACGCCTCCAGCCGCCATGCCAGGATCTACCCGGACCGGGACGGTCAGTGGATCGTCGAGGACCTGGGCTCCACCAACGGCACGTACCTCGACCGGAGCCGGCTGACGACTCCCACGCCGATTGCGCCGGGTGCGCCGATCCGCATCGGCAAGACCGTCATCGAGCTGCGGAAGTAGTACGACAATGAGCGAGCGGAGCGAGCACGCAGGCGCGGTCCACACCCCGGACCCCGGCGCGCTCCCGACCGGAGGGTGGGCACCGTGCGGATGTACCCGGAGCCGACGGGCGAGGTGCGCATGAGTCTCTCACTGCGCTTCGCCGCCGGATCGCACAAAGGCATGATCCGGGAGGGCAACGAGGACTCCGGCTACGCCGGTCCCCGCCTGCTCGCGATCGCCGACGGAATGGGCGGCGCCGCCGCCGGCGAGGTCGCCTCCTCCGAGGCGATCTCCACCATCGTCGCTCTCGACGAGGACATCCCCGGCTCCGACGTCCTGACCTCGCTCGGCACCGCCGTCCAGCGGGCCAACGACCAGCTGCGCGCCATGGTCGAGGAGGACCCCCAGCTCGAAGGCATGGGCACCACGCTCACCGCCCTGCTGTGGACCGGCCAGCGACTGGGCCTGGTCCACGTGGGCGACTCGCGGGCGTACCTGCTGCGCGACGGCGTCCTCACCCAGATCACCCAGGACCACACCTGGGTGCAGCGCCTGGTCGACGAGGGACGCATCACCGAGGAGGAGGCGACCACGCACCCGCAGCGCTCGCTCCTCATGCGCGCGCTCGGCAGCGGCGAGCACGTCGAGCCCGACCTGTCGATCCGCGAGGTCCGGGCCGGCGACCGCTACCTGATCTGCTCCGACGGACTGTCCGGGGTCGTCTCCCACCAGACGATGGAGGACACCCTCGCGAGCTACCAGGGCCCGCAGGAGACCGTGCAGGAGCTGATCCAGCTCGCGCTGCGCGGCGGCGGACCCGACAACATCACCGTCATCGTCGCCGACGTCCTCGACCTGGACACCGGTGACACCCTCGCCGGGCAGCTCTCCGACACCCCGGTCGTGGTCGGCGCGGTCGCCGAGAACCAGAACCAGCTGCACGACAACGGCATCATGCAGACGCCCGCCGGACGCGCCTCCGGCCTCGGCCGCCAGGTGCCCGGACAGGGCGGCGGCGGCGAGTTCGGCCCGCCCGGCTCCGGCGACACCACCGGCTACATCCCGGCCGGCAGCTTCGGCGACTACACCGACGACGACTTCGTCAAGCCGAGCAAGGGCCGCAGGTGGCTGAAGAGATCCTTCTACAGCGTCCTGGCCCTCGCGGTGATCGGCGGCGGCCTGTACGGCGGCTACCGCTGGACGCAGACGCAGTACTACGTCGGCACCAAGGGCGAGCACGTGGCCCTGTACCGCGGTATCAGCCAGGACCTGGCGTGGGTCTCGCTGTCGAAGGTGGAGAAGGACCACCCCGACATCGAACTCAAGTACCTGCCGCCCTACCAGCAGAAGCTGGTCCAGGCCACGATCGCCGAAGGCAACCTGGGCACCGCCCAGAAGAAGATCGACGAACTGTCGGTCCAGGTCTCCGCGTGCAAGAAGGAAGCACAGCGCCGCACCGCCGAGAGCGAGAACAGCGCCAAGACGGGCGAGGGCGAGGCCGGAGGCACCACGGGAACCACCAGCGCCTCCCGCACGTCCAAGGCATCGCCGTCGCCGAACGCGTCGGCATCGACGTCCCCGACCCCGTCCAAGTCCGCGACCGCCACTCCCAGCCCCGGCCCCAGCCTCTCGGAGGAGGAGCAGAAGGTCGTCTCGCTGTGCGGTAAGCAGTAGGCAAGCCGTGAGAGGCCCCGTCACACGATGAGCAGTACTACCAACTCGCCGACGCACCACACGTCCACGATCGGCTCGATCGGGACCCCGAGCCGGCGCAACACCGAGCTCGCGCTCCTGGTGTTCGCCGTCGTCATCCCGGTGTTCGCCTACGCCAACGTGGGCCTGGCCATCGACGACAAGGTGCCGTCCGGCCTGCTGAGCTACGGCCTCGGCCTCGGCCTCCTGGCCGGCGTCGCCCACCTCGCCGTACGCAAGTTCGCCCCGTACGCGGACCCGCTGCTGCTGCCGCTGGCCACGCTGCTGAACGGGCTCGGACTCGTCGTCATCTGGCGGCTGGACCAGTCCAAACTGCTCCAGTCCATCCAGCAGGCAGGCACCGCCGCACCCCGTCAGCTGATGTACACCGCCATGGGCATCGCGCTGTTCATCGTCGTCCTGGTCTTCCTCAAGGACCACCGCACCCTGCAGCGCTACACCTACATCTCCATGGTCGGCGCGCTGGTGCTGCTGCTCCTGCCGCTGGTCCCCGGACTCGGTGCCAACATCTACGGCGCCAAGATCTGGATCCACGTCGGCAGCTTCTCCATCCAGCCCGGAGAGTTCGCCAAGATCGTCCTGGCGATCTTCTTCGCCGGCTATCTCATGGTCAAGCGCGACGCGCTCGCCCTGGCCAGCCGCCGTTTCATGGGCCTGTACCTGCCCCGCGGCCGCGACCTCGGCCCGATCCTGGTCGTCTGGTTCATCTCGATCCTGATCCTGGTCTTCGAGACCGACCTCGGCACCTCGCTGCTGTTCTTCGGAATGTTCATCGTCATGCTGTACGTCGCCACCGAGCGGACCAGCTGGATCGTCTTCGGTCTGCTGATGTCCGCGGGCGGCGCGGTCGGCGTGGCCAGCTTCGAACCCCACGTCCAGCAGCGCGTCCAGGCCTGGCTCGACCCGATGGGCGAGTACGCCCTCAGCCGTAAGGGCGTCGCCGGCCACTCCGAGCAGGCCATGCAGGCCCTGTGGGCGTTCGGCTCCGGCGGCACCCTCGGCACCGGCCTCGGCCAGGGCCACTCCGAACTGATCCGGTTCGCCGCCAACTCCGACTTCATCCTCGCCACCTTCGGCGAGGAGCTGGGCCTCGCCGGCATCATGGCGCTCCTGCTGATCTACGGCCTGATCGTGGAACGCGGCGTGCGCACCGCCCTCGCCGCCCGCGACCCGTTCGGCAAGCTGCTCGCCATCGGCCTGTCCGGCGCCTTCGCCCTCCAGGTGTTCGTCGTCGCCGGCGGTGTGATGGGCCTCATCCCGCTGACCGGTATGACCATGCCGTTCCTGGCGTACGGCGGTTCCTCCGTCATCGCCAACTGGGCCCTGATCGGCATCCTGCTCCGCATCAGCGACACCGCGCGCCGCCCGGCCCCCGCCCCCGCCTCCAACCCCGACGCCGAGATGACCCAGGTGGTCCGCCCGTGAACAAGCCCCTGCGCCGAATCGCGATCTTCTGCGGTCTCCTGGTCCTCACCCTGCTCCTGCGCGACAACTGGCTCCAGTACGTCAAGGCCGACACCCTGGCCTCCGACACGGACAACCGCCGCGTCAACATCACGCGCTACGCCAGCCCGCGCGGCGACATCATCGTCGACGGCAAGGCCATCACCGGCTCCGTCGAGTCGGGCGACAACGACTTCAAGTACAAGCGCACCTGGAAGGACGGCGCCATGTGGGCGCCGGTCACCGGGTTCTCCTCGCAGGCCTTCGGCGCCAACCAGCTCGAGAAGCTCGAGGACGGCATCCTCACCGGCACCGACAACCGGCTCTTCTTCCGCAACACCCTGGACATGATCACGGGCAAGCAGAAGGAGGGCGGCAGCGTCGTCACCACCCTCAACGCCGCCGCCCAGAAGGCCGCCTACAGGGGCCTGGGCAACAAGAAGGGCGCCGTCGCCGCGATCGACCCGGCCACCGGCAAGATCCTCGCCCTGGTCTCCACGCCCTCGTACGACCCGTCGACCTTCGCCGGCACCTCGGACAGTGACCAGAAGGCCTGGAACAAGGTCCTGAAGAAGAACAACCCCGACGACCCGATGCTCAACCGGGCCCTGCGCGAGACCTATCCGCCCGGCTCCACCTTCAAGGTCGTCACCGCCGCCGCCGCGCTGGAGAACGGCGTGGTCTCCGGCATCGACGACCCGACCAAGACGCCGGACCCGTACAAACTCCCGGGGACCAGCACCAACCTCACCAACGAGCACGGCGGCTGCGAGAACGCCAACCTGCGCGAGGCACTGCGCGTCTCCTGCAACACCGTCTTCGCGAAGATGGCCGCCAACGTCACCAACGACAAGATGATCGAGCAGGCCGAGAAGTTCGGCTTCAACAACGCCACGCTCGACACCCCGGTGCGCGCCGCCGAGAGCATCTACCCCAAGGACAACGCCCCGCAGAACGCCCTCGACGGCATCGGCCAGGGCTCCAACCGGGCCACCCCGCTCCAGATGGCCATGGTCGCCTCGGCCGTCGCCAACAACGGCAAGCTGATGCAGCCCTACATGGTCGACCAGCTGCGCGCCTCCAACCTCGACGTCATCGAGACGAACGAGCCCAAGGAGCTCTCCCAGGCCGTCTCCTCCGAGACCGCCCAGAAGCTCCAGCAGATGATGGAGACTGTGGTCAAGTCCGGCACCGGAACCTCGGCCCAGATCGACGGCGTCACCGTGGGCGGCAAGACCGGTACCGCCCAGCACGGCCTCAACAACAGCGAGAAGCCGTACGCCTGGTTCATCTCGTACGCCAAACTGTCCGACGGCAGCAGCCCGGTCGCTGTCGCCGTCGTCGTCGAGGACGGCGCCGCCAACCGCGGTGACATCACAGGCGGTGGTCTCGCGGCTCCGATCGCAAAGGACGTGATGAAGGCAGTCATCGACAGCAAGAAGTGACCCCGCTCACGTCCCCTTCACATCGGTGCACGTTGCGATACCGGTCCTGTATCGGGTGACGGGCTAGGCCAGGTCACATAGACCGATCCGGGTACGGTATGCCCGGACGACAGCCGCCGACCGCACAGACGTGCGGGTCGGGACCGACGGAGAGGGCTGGTAGGTAGCTATGGAAGAGCCGCGTCGCCTAGGCGGCCGGTACGAGCTGGGCCATGTGCTCGGCCGTGGTGGCATGGCGGAGGTCTACTTCGCGCATGACACCCGGCTCGGCCGCACGGTGGCGGTGAAGACGCTGCGCGCAGACCTCGCGCGCGATCCGTCCTTCCAGGCCCGGTTCCGCCGGGAGGCCCAGTCAGCCGCCTCGCTCAACCATCCCGCGATCGTCGCGGTCTACGACACGGGCGAGGACTACATCGACGGGGTCTCGATCCCGTACATCGTCATGGAGTACGTCGACGGCTCCACTCTGCGTGAGCTTCTGCACAGCGGCCGCAAGCTGCTGCCCGAGCGCACGCTGGAGATGACCATCGGCATCCTCCAGGGCCTGGAGTACGCCCACCGCAGCGGCATCGTGCACCGTGACATCAAGCCGGCCAACGTCATGCTGACGCGCAACGGCCAGGTCAAGGTCATGGACTTCGGCATCGCCCGCGCCATGGGCGACTCCGGCATGACGATGACCCAGACCGCGGCGGTCATCGGTACCGCCCAGTACCTCTCGCCGGAGCAGGCCAAGGGCGAGCAGGTCGACGCCCGCTCCGACCTGTACTCCACCGGCTGCCTGTTGTACGAGCTGCTGACCGTCCGGCCGCCCTTCGTGGGCGACTCCCCGGTCGCGGTCGCCTACCAGCACGTCCGGGAGGAGCCGCAGTCCCCGAGCGTCTTCGACCCCGAGATCACGCCGGAGATGGACGCGATCGTCCTCAAGGCACTGGTCAAGGACCCCAACTACCGCTACCAGTCCGCCGACGAGATGCGCGCCGACATCGAGGCCTGCCTCGACGGCCAGCCGGTGGCGGCCACCGCGGCGATGGGCTCGGTCGGCTACGGCGGCTACGGCGACGACCAGGCGACGACCGCCCTGCGCGCCGACGGCGGTGCCACCACGATGATGCCGCCCATGAGCCCGGGAGGGGGCGGCGGCTACGACTACGACGACCGCCCCGACCGGCGCCGCCAGAAGAAGAACAACACCTCGACGGTCCTGCTGGCGGTCGCGGCCGTCCTGGTCCTCGTAGGCGCCATCCTGATCGGCAAGTGGGCATTCGGCGGCGGTGGCGCGGGCAACGACACCGTCAGCATGCCCAGCTTCGTCGACCAGACCGTCGCCCAGGCGCAACAGATGGCGGACAACGCCGACCTGAAGATCGCCATCACCAAGAAGCCCTGCGAGAACACCGAGACCAACAAGGTCTGCTCGCAGGACCCGACGGCGGGCACCGAGGTCAAGAAGCAGTCCACCGTCAACCTGGTCGTCTCGACCGGAGCGCCGAAGGTGGCCGTGCCGAACGTCGTCGGCAAGAAGGTCGACGACGCCAAGAGCATCCTCGAGTCCGACAAGTACCAGTTCAACGTCAAGACCAAGGAGAAGGTGTCCACCCTGGAGGCGGGCACCGTCCTCGAGTCGGATCCGGAGCTCGGCAAGGAGGTCGAGAAGGGCTCCACGATCACGCTGACGGTCGCCAAGGCCGAGGAGAAGTCCACCGTCCCGGACGTCCTGGGCAGGGGCTGTGACGACGCGGTGGCCCAGATGGAGGCCAACAACCTCACCGGCAACTGCGTCGAGGTGGAGACCGACGACCAGAACCAGGTCGGCAAGGTCATCTCGACCGTCCCGGAGCGCGGCACTCAGGCCGACAAGGGCTCCACGGTCCAGATCCAGATCGGCAAGGCCAAGCAACAGCAGCAGGTCCCGGTCCCGAACATCCAGGGCCAGAAGCTGAAGGACGCCAAGCAGATGCTGGCGCAGGTGGGCCTCAACGTCGGCAACATCCAGGGCTCCCCGGACGACGACGCGACCGTCGTCGCCTCCAACCCCGGCCAGGGCAACCCGGTCCAGACGGGCACGAGCGTCGACCTGATCACCGTGAAGGGCAACAACGGCGGCAACTTCTTCGGCGGCAACAGCGGCTGACGGCAGGACCGCCGCGAAAGGCAACCGCACCACGGCGACGGCCCCCGACCGAGATCACTCGGTCGGGGGCCGTCGCCGTGCCCGGATCTGCGTCAGCGCAGTTCCTTCGGTGGTGTGCGCTTGCTGTCCACCGTGTCCACCCGCACCAGTTCGCCCCACACCACGTACCGGTAACGGCTCGTGTACACCGGGGTGCAGGTCGTCAGCGTGATGTAGTGGCCCGGCTTCGTCTTCCCCGACTCCTTGGGGACGGACCCGAGGACCTTGACGTTGTACTTCGAGGTCTCGGGGAGAATCGCGTAGACCTTGTAGACGTACCACTTGTCCTTGGTCTCGAAGACGATCGGGTCGCCCTTCTCGACCTTGTCGATGTTGTGGAACTTCGCCCCGTGGCCGTCGCGGTGGGCGGCCAGAGCGAAGTTGCCGTTCTTGCCTGACGTGGGCAGCGTGGCCTTGACCGGATCGACGTAGTAGCCGGCGACCCCGTCGTTGAGGACCTTCGTCGACGTGCCCTTGTCGACCAGGACCTCGCCGTTCCTCATCGAGGGCACATGCAGGAAGCCGATGCCGTCGCGGGTGTCGAGCGCACCGGGGCCGGTGTCCGGCCCGGAGGCCCAGCCGTCGCGGACCTTGTCGGCCTCCTTGTGCGCCGCCCGGTCGGCGACGACGTTCGTCCACCACAGCGAGTAGACGACGAACAGACCGAGCACCAGGCCCGCCGTGATGAGCAGTTCACCGAAGACACTGACCGCCTGGGCGATCCGGCCCTGGCCCCGGCGCCGCGGCGCGGGCCCGGACTCGGGCACGGCGGTGTGCTCTTCGGTCTCATCGGCGGTCGCTGCCACTGTTTCCTCTGCCCTTAACTGACGAGCGCATCCGGCTTGCCCTTGCTGCGCGGCCGTACCTCGACCATCTTGCCCCAGACGATCAACCGGTACTTGCTGGTGAACTCCGGCGTGCACGTCGTCAGAGTGATGTAGCGGCCGGGCCCGGTGAACCCCGACCCGGCGGGAACGGGGTTGATGACGGTGGTGTTGCTCGGCGACGTCACCGGCAGCATCGACGTCATCTTGTAGACGTAGTAGGTGTCCTGGGTCTCGACCACGACCTCGTCGCCCGCCTGGAGCCGGTTGATGTACCGGAACGGCTCACCGTGCGTGTTGCGGTGGCCGGCGAGCGCGAAGTTGCCCGTCTTCGCGTCGGGCATCGCGGTCTTGAGCGGACTCTCGCCGTAGTGCCCGACCATGCCCTTGTCGAGCACCTTCTTGTTGCTGATGCCCTCCGCGATCGGCACCACGACGTCCAGCTTGGGAATGTGCAGGATGGCGAAACCCTGCCCGGGCGAGAAGGTGCCCGGCGCCCGCTTCCCGCTCGCCCAGTCCTGCTGGAGGCTGCTGGCCTCCTTGCCCGCCTGGGCATGGGCCCGCACGTTCGTCCACCACAGCTGGTAGGTGACGAACAGCAGCATCAGCACACCGGTCGTGATGAACACCTCGCCGATCGCCCGGCTGGCGACCACGGCTGGGCTGGCCTTGCGCGCCCGCGCCTGCTTGCGCGCCTCGACCCGGGACAGGGGTGCGCGGGATCCGGACCCACCCGACGGTGTACCGGTCTCGGGTGCGCTGCCCCCATGACGCCCACCACGGCGCTTGGCGGCCTTTCTGCGGGCCGCGCGGCCGCCCGGGGTGGCTGGAGTGGCGGAGGAGGCCGCTGAGGCCGCAGAAGCCGATGCAGGCCCACCGGCTCCCATGAGCGACGGGTCGGGCAGCCGCAACGCGACGGTCTCGTCGTCGAGGGGGCGTCCGTACGACGCGCCGTCGTACCGGTCCCCGAGCGCGGTCACGCCGTGGCCCTGCCCACCACCGGGGCGAGCCCCGCCGACCTCGCCACGGCACCCGCGTAGCCGCACTCGACCAGCCAGTTGGCCAGCATCCGGTGGCCGTGCTCGGTCAGCACCGACTCGGGGTGGAACTGCACGCCCTCGACCGGGAGTTCCCGGTGGCGCAGCCCCATGATGATGCCGTCGTGCGTGCGGGCCGTGACCTCCAGCTCGTCCGGCACCGTCGCCGGCTCCGCGGCCAGCGAGTGGTACCGGGTCGCCGTGAAGGGGGACGGCAGACCGGCGAAGACGCCCTTGCCGCCGTGCTCCACCGGCGAGGTCTTGCCGTGCAGCAGTTCCGGCGCGCGGTCCACCACACCGCCGTACGCCACCTGCATGGACTGCATGCCCAGGCAGACCCCGAAGACCGGGACACCGGTGGCGGCGCAGTGGCGCACCATCTCGACGCAGACCCCGGCCTCCTCGGGCGTGCCCGGACCGGGGGACAGCAGCACCCCGTCGAAACCGTCCTGCGCGTGCGCGGTCGACACCTCGTCGTTACGCAGGACCTCGCACTCGGCACCCAGCTGGTACAGGTACTGGACCAGGTTGAAGACGAAGCTGTCGTAGTTGTCGACGACGAGAATGCGCGCGCTCACTGGTTGTCCACCGTCACATCGTTGAAGGGCATCAGCGGTTCGGCCCACGGGAAGACGTACTGGAAGAGGACGTAGACCACGGCCAGAACCAGCACGATCGAGATCAGCGCCTTGACCCAGGCGTTTCCCGGCAGCTGCCGCCAGATCCAGCCGTACATGCCGTCCCTTCCCCTCGTACCACGGCACCAGACTCACGCCGCACGGCACCAGACTAACGGCGCAGCGCCTCGGGTTCGCCTGCCTCCACGGGCTGTGTGGAGTCCAGGTGCGCCCACACGATCAGCCGGTGACTGTGCCCCCACTCGGGATCGCACGTGGTCAACGTCAGATAGCGGCCCGCACGCGTATACCCGGACTTACGTGGCACAGGGGCGATCACCTCAACGTCCGTGGGCACGGTTTTGTAGGGCCCTTTGTCGATCCGATACGTGAACCAGGTCGTCCCGTCCGTCAGCACCACCGCGTCCCCCCGGCGCAGCTGCGGAAAGTCCTTGAACGGATCACCGTACGTACGCCGGTGACCGGCCACGGAGAAGTTGCCCGTCTGCCCCAGCCGCGCGGTGCCCGCGTAGTGGCCCAGGCCCTTCTTCAGGGTGGCGGTGGCGGTGCCCTCCAGGACCGGCTTGTTCCACGTGAAACCGAGCCGGGGGATGTACATGATCGCGAAGGGCCTGCCGCTCCGGTACGCCGCCGGCGCCGGGGCGGGGGAGGCGGCGGCACCGGGGGCCGGCGACGGCCGGACACCGCCGTGCGCCCACTCCTGCTGCAACTGGTCGATCTGGTGGTCCATGACCCGGTCGGCCTTCACCCCGGTCCAGAACAGCACGTAGACGACGAAGAGCACGATCACGGTGCCCACGGTGATGCAGAGCTCGCTGAAGGTCCTGACGATCACACGCACCGACACAGGGCCCCCCGGCGGCTGCTCTACTCCACGGGCTTCGCGTAGTGCAGATCCACTGTGCCCGAGTAGCCGGGCAGAGTCACCGTGCCGTTCTCGGTGACTTTCCAGCCGAGCCCGTAGACGTTGACGTACACCATGTAGTTCTGGATCGCCGGGGCTTCCGCGAGGGCCTTCTGGAGCTTCTCCGGGTCACCGACCGCAGTGATCTTGTACGGCGGCGAGTAGACCCGGCCCTGGAGGATCAGGGTGTTGCCGACACAGCGCACGGCACTGGTGGAGATCAGCCGCTGGTCCATGACCTTGATGCCCTTGGCGCCGCCCGCCCACAGGGCGTTCACCACGGCCTGGAGGTCCTGCTGGTGGATGACCAGATAGTCGGGCTGCGGCTCGGGGTAGCCCGGGAGCTTGGCCGTCGCGTCCGGCGGGGCGTCGTTGAGGGTGACCGTGATCGCCTCCCCCTTGACCTTCTGGGTCCCCGCCCGCTTCTCCAGGGCCGTGACCTTCGCGTCCTCCGCGGCGGTGCTGCCGTCGTCGCCCGCGGCGAGGGACTCGACGTCGTTGCGCAGGGCCGCGTTGGACTCGTCCAGCTGGCCGTTCTTGCGGCTGCGCTCCTGGATGAGGTCGGACAGCTTCAGCAGCGAGGTGTCCGTACGGATGTTGGTGCCCTTGGCCGTGTTGAAACTGGTGAAGAAGAGCAGCCCGGCCAGCGCGAAGACGGCGACCGTGAGCACCCGAACGGGCCGGAGACCGCCCCGGCGGTGGTCAGGACTGGATTCGATCCGGGGAGAGTCGGCAGAATTGCTCAACGTACCCTTATCTCCTTCGACGCCACGGAAGCACTACGCTAACGGACGCCCGGGGGAGCGCTAAGAGTCCCCTTGTACGCTGCCCCGAGCCAGTCAGAGTTCCCTGCGCGGCCACGCAGCGCATCGACAGGAGAGACCCTCGTGCCGAAGTCACGTATCCGCAAGAAGGCCGACTACACGCCGCCCCCGGCGAAGCAGGCGACCACCATCAACCTCAACAGCCGTGGCTGGGTCGCGCCGGTCATGCTGGCCATGTTCCTCATCGGCCTCGCCTGGATCGTCGTCTTCTACGTGTCCGACGGCTCCCTGCCCATCGACAAGCTGGACAACTGGAACATCGTGGTTGGTTTCGGCTTCATCGCGGCGGGATTCGGCGTCTCCACCCAGTGGAAGTAGGGCGGTCCGGGGCTCTGCCCACGGTTATCCGCTGAGTTATCCACAGCCGTTTTCCACATGGGGAAAAGAAAGACGATCTGTGGATAACTCATCGAGGGTTGACGCCGGTGTGACGGAATCGCCCATCGTCGAAAGCTTGTTCGCCCCCTGCTTGACCTGCGTAAACCCGGGTCAGTGACAGGGGGCACAGCTGTTCCCGCACGATGTGCACAAGATCCGCCACAAGCTGTGGACAACCGACCGCTCAGGTGAGCTGGAACGTCCTCAACAGCGTCACGCCCACGACGACGGCCAGCGCCACTGCACAGCTGCCGTACTGCACCAGAGCGCGGTGCCGGCGCGGCGCGTGGACCATGGCATAGCCGATGGCGACACCGGCGACCAGGCCGCCGATGTGTGCCTGCCAGGCGATGTTCATGCCCGGGCCGAAGGTGAAGAGCAGGTTGATCGCCAGCAGGGCGATCACGGGACGCATGTCGTAGTTGAGCCGGCGCATGAGTACGGCCGTCGCGCCGAAGAGACCGAAGATCGCGCCGGAGGCCCCGAGCGAGGGCTGGTTGGGCGCGGCGATCAGATAGCTGAGCGCGCTGCCGGCCAGCCCGGAGACGAAGTAGAGCGCCAGGTAGCGGGCCCGGCCGAGGGCCGCCTCCAGGGGGCCGCCGATCCACCACAGGCTGAGCATGTTGAACAGGATGTGGATATAGCTGCCGTGCAGGAACATCGCGGTGAGCAGCCGGTACCACTGGCCCTGGGCGATGCCCTCGACGGAGTGCAGCAGCGGGACGTAGGCCTGGCCGAGGAGCTCGAACCGTTCGCTGAAGCGGTCGCCGAGGATCTGCTGGACCAGGAAGAGAGCCAGGTTGACGCCGATCAGCACCTTGGTGGCAAGACGCGGGTCGGCGGCGACGGTGCCGCCCGCGACGGTGCGGGGCCGGGCCGCGGCCGCACTGGTGCCGGATTCGCGGGCGCAGTCGGGGCACTGGAAGCCGACCGAGGCGTTGACCATGCACTCGGGGCAGATCGGGCGCTCGCAGCGGGTGCAGCGGATTCCGGTCTCACGGTCCGGGTGCCGGTAGCAGCCGGGCAGACTCTGGGCGTCCTGCCGACTGCCGCGAGCCTGGTCCATGGCATCCCCTAGGTCGTCGTATGCAATGCCTTGCCCCGCTCATCCTTACGGACGAGCGGGGCATAAGGTTCCCTGCGGCTTGATCCGCCCGGACAGGCCTTGGGCGTCAGCCCTATCGGGTCTCGACGACGACCGACTCGATGACGACCTCGTTGACCGGGCGGTCGGTGCGCGGGTTCGTCTGGGTGGAGGCGATGGAGTCGACGACCTTCTGGCTCGCCGCGTCGGTGACCTCGCCGAAGATGGTGTGCTTGCGGTTCAGCCAGGCCGTCGGGGAGACGGTGATGAAGAACTGCGAGCCGTTGGTGCCCGGGCCGGCGTTGGCCATGGCCAGCAGATAGGGCTTCGAGAACTGGAGCTCCGGGTGGAACTCGTCCGCGAACTGGTAACCGGGGCCGCCGGTGCCGTTGCCCAGCGGGTCACCGCCCTGGATCATGAAGCCGCTGATCACCCGGTGGAAGACCGTGCCGTCGTAGAGCCTGGCCGTGGACTTCTCGCCCGTCTCGGGGTTGGTCCACTCACGCTCGCCCTGGGCGAGCTCGACGAAGTTCTTGACCGTCTTGGGCGTGTGGTCCGGGAAGAGCCGAACCTCGATGTCGCCATGGTTGGTCTTCAGGGTGGCGTAGAGCTGCTCGGCCACGGTCTGCCTTCCGTTGTCTTTCTGTGACTGCCCGAATCCTCGCACGGCCCGGGCGGCGCGGCGCCCGACGACTTCTTCTGGGCGGATATCCGGGTACTTGCTTGCGGAAAACGGCACCAGTGCTCCCACGACACGGGCACTCGGCGACGATCCGTGGCATTGTCGACGGCAAGCTCACGTTCTCCGCATTCATCCGTTATTGCACTTGATCACCAACCCGGACGCTCTTGGCGGGAAGTGATCGCAAGTCGGACGGTATGACCCGTATGCCCGTCCGCGCATGCCCCGGCGCACGCCGACAGGCATGATCCGTAAAAGGGTGGAAAGCCGAATTACCGTACGCCACCGAGGAGGAGGAACCCGTGACCCGCATCGACAGCGTGCGCGCCGCGACCGAAACGGCGAAGGACAGCGTGCTGCACGCCGCGGAAGTTGTGGCGCCCTACGCCGACACGGCCAAGGAAAAGGCCGCGTACTACGCATCCGAGGCCCGCGTACGGCTCGCGCCCAAGGTGTCGCAGGCCGCGGAACAGGCCCGCGTCCAGTACGACGCCTACCTGGCACCCCGGCTGGAACAAGCGCGCTCCCATGTGCCGCCCAAGGTCGACCAGGCCGCCCAGGAGGCGGCGGTCCGCACCCGCGAGGTCGCCCGGCAGGCCGCCGACTACTCCCGTCCGAAGATCGAGCAGGCGGTGGCGGCGGCCGGTCCCGTCAAGGACGAGGCGACCGCCCGCAGCCTCGCCGCACTGGCCGCGCTGCGCGGTCAGGTGACCCCGAAGGAGATCCAGCAGCTGGCCCGCAAGCACAAGCGGCGGGCGAAGGCCGGGCGGGCCGTGAAGGTGATGGCCGGTCTGGCCGCGCTGGCAGCCTGCGCCTTCGTCGCGTGGAAGTGGTGGGACAGGCAGGCCAACCCGGAGTGGCTCGTCGAGCCGCCGGCCGCGACGGACGTACCCGAGTCGAATCGGCTGGCCTCGGTGGACGGCAGCCAGTCCGCCCTCGATCCCGAGGTACAGGCCAAGGAGACCGAGGAAGAGGCGGCGGACCGCGAGGACCGCGGCTGAAGCCGGACCAGGCCGACTACCGCCCAGGGGCGGAGGACCCGGTGGTTCTCCGCCCCTCGGCGATGTTTCACGTGGAACCGTGGAGGCGTGTTTTGCGGTGACGTTTGCAACGCACCGACTCTCCACAATCCCCTCACGTTTCCTTGACGCAACGCACCCGTCCGGTCACGCGGTCGCGCGGATGCCGTTTCACGCAAGGCCGCCGCCTCGGAGGGGCTTCGCCGCGCCTGCCCGGCCGCCTCCTCGGGGACGGTCGACCGACGCCACTCTCCGCGCATATTTGCGCAAAGAACTGCAACGCCCCGGACTCCCTCCCGGATCACCCGAGTGACACACGTCACGGAACATGCAAAAGACCGGCCGGACACCTGCGAGGTGTCCGGCCGGTCCGTTCTGTGGAGCCTAGGGGAGTCGAACCCCTGACATCTGCCATGCAAAGACAGCGCTCTACCAACTGAGCTAAGGCCCCGGAAGCAAGGCGTCCGACCGGAGAAACCGCATCCCGGTGGGCGCCGCAGACAAGACTACCGGGTCCCCCCGGGTATCTCGCAAAAAGTTGGGGGGTCCCCGTGAGCGACCACTCTCCGTAAGATGCTCGACGTGGTTCGCTACAGCGAACCGCCGTTTTTTGGGGAAGCGATGGGGAGACGCAATGGACGCCGCACAGCAGGAAGCGACCGCGAGAGCGCGGGAACTGCAGCGGAACTGGTACGGGGAGCCACTGGGGGCGCTCTTCCGTAAGCTCATAGAAGACCTGGGCCTCAACCAGGCCCGTCTGGCGGGGGTGCTGGGCCTGTCCGCGCCGATGCTGTCCCAGCTGATGAGCGGTCAGCGGGCGAAGATCGGCAATCCGGCCGTGGTGCAGCGGGTCCAGCTGCTCCAGGACCTGGCGGGGCAGGTCGCGGACGGCAGCGTCAGCGCCGCCGAGGCCACCGCGCGAATGGACGAGATCAAGAGGTCACAGGGGGGCTCGGTGCTCAGCAACAGCACACAGGCGACCAGCAGTTCGGGTGCGCCCACGGTCAAGCGAGTGGTCCGGGAGATCCAGTCGCTGCTGCGGTCGGTGGCCGCCGCCGGCGACATCATCGAGGCCGCGGACACCCTCGCCCCGACCCACCCGGAGCTGGCAGAGTTCCTCCGGGTCTACGGCGCCGGCCGCACCTCGGACGCGGTGACGCACTACCAGTCCCACCAGAGCTGACGCCGACGGCCCGGTGACCGAAGGGGGTTCGGGGACCGGGCCGACGCCCTGAGGGGGCACACACGAGCCGTCGCGCCCGCCGTGGGAGGAGTCGTCGCCCCTGCCGCGGGGGAGGGCAAGAGGGAACGCCTCAGGGGGAGGAGCAGCGCACAGCCATGGGTGAGGTCTTCGCCGGCCGGTACGAACTGGTCGACCCGATCGGACGCGGCGGGGTCGGCGCCGTCTGGCGCGCCTGGGACCACCGCCGACGCCGCTATGTGGCCGCCAAGGTCCTTCAGCAGAGCGACGCGCACTCGCTGCTGCGCTTCGTGCGCGAGCAGGCGATGCGCATCGACCATCCCCATGTGCTCGCGCCCGCCAGCTGGGCCGCCGACGACGACAAGGTCCTGTTCACCATGGACCTGGTCGCGGGTGGTTCGCTGGTCCATCTGATCGGCGACTACGGCCCGCTGCCGCCGGCGTTCGTCTGCACCCTGATCGACCAGCTCCTGGCCGGACTGGCCGCGGTGCACACGGAAGGCGTCGTGCACCGCGACATCAAACCCGCCAACGTGCTGCTCGAAGCCACCGGGACGGCCCGGCCCCGGCTGCGGCTGTCCGACTTCGGCATCGCGATGCGGCTCGGCGAGCCCCGTCTGACGGAGACCAACCTCGTGGTGGGGACGCCCGGTTACCTGGCGCCCGAGCAGCTGATGGGCGCGGAGCCGGACTTCGCTGCCGACCTGTTCGCCGTGGGGCTGGTCACGCTGTATCTGCTGGAGGGCGCCAAGCCCGACGCCAAGGCGCTGGTGCAGTACTTCGCGGCGCACGGGACGCCGGGAGCGCCCGAGGGCATCCCCGAGCCGCTCTGGCAGGTCGTGGCGATGCTGTTGCAGCCGGACCCGCAAGCCCGGTTCCGTACGGCCACGGGAGCGCGCAAGGCGCTCGGCGCGGCCGCCGAGCTGCTGCCGGAGCCCGGCCTCGACGACGACCTGATCGAGATCTTCGACCAACTCGGTCCGCTCCCCGCGGGGTTCGGACCCGACGGGCCACTCGGTCCGGCGCCCTCCCTCGGACCCCGGCCGCCGCGTCCCGCCTCCGCCGTCCCGGCGGACCCTGGCACCTCGCCCGGCCCAGGCACGATCTCCGACCCGAGCCGCACCCCGGGCACGCCCGCCGCTCCGGACAGGAACACGGCCACCGGCCCGGCGGGCGGCGCGCCGGACAGCGGGCACAGCACCGGCACCACGGTCCGCGCGGCCGGCCCGGGCACCGCCCCCACCGACCCACGCCTGAGCCCGAGCCTCCCGCCCTCCACCCCGTCCCCGGCGCCGGCAGCCCCCGCCCCCACCGCGTCCCCGTCCCCGTCCCCACCGGCCCCCGCACCGGCCCCGTCTCCGTCCGCCGCTCGACCGGCCCCCTCTGTGTCCCTGCCCGCCCATGCGGCCGCTCCGGCCGCCCCGGCGCCGTCCCGCGCGGCGTCCATGTCGGACACCGGCAGCTTCCACCTTCCGCCGCCCAGGACGTCCAGGACGCCCACCCCCGAAGCCCTCGCGCCCCGGCACCCCGTGCCCGCCTCCCCCGACGAGCCCACGTACACCCCGCCCGCGCCCCCGCTCCCGGCCTCCCGCCCGCGGCCGGGGCACGCCGACGCCTCCACCGCCTCGTACACCGCCGAAGTCCCGCAGACGCCACCGGCGGCCCGGGAGACCGCACGCCACCGTGCCCGGCGCCGCCCCGGCCCGCCCGCCCGGGTGGCCGTCCCGCTGCTGCTGCTGGCGCTGGCCTGCTACGCCGTGGGGTTCTGGGCCCTGGCCCGCGTCTGAGCGTCCCTGCGGCGCGCCGCAGCCGTCCACACCCCGAGGCCCAGCAGCAGCACACTGCCCATGCCGATCCCGCCCGCGGCGAGCGCCGTCATCGCGGTGTCGCGGCCCGCGCCGCCCTCCGCGGCCGCCCGGTCCTGCGCCGTGACCTCGAAAACGCCCTGCGGGGCGGACCGTCCCGCGTATCCCGGCCCGGCCTCCCCGGCGCCGGCGACCCGTACCCGCAGCGTCAGCCCGAACGGGCCGGCGCCGAACCGGTCGGCCACCTGCGCGGCGAGATGCACCACCAGGTAGTAGGAACCGGCGAAGCGCATCGCGCCGACCGCGTCGGTGGCGTCGTAGCGGTTGGCGTAGCGGACCGGTGGCACGGGGGCGAGTGCGGCGGACTTCTGTGTGCCGTCGTAGCTGACGCCCACGTCCTCGACCTGCGCGCGCACCGGGTTGTACAGCGACAGCACCAGGGCTCCCACGGCGTAGCCGCTGCCGCCGCTCGCGCTGCCCAAGTCGGCGGTGGCGTACAGCTGTCGTCCCCAGCCGACGGGCACCTTGTAGAAGAGCGTCTGTCCGGGCACGATGTCCGCCCGCCAGACCCCCTGCCCGACCGCGGTCGCCGAGCCGAAGCCCGCACCGCCCTGGCGCTCGCGCGGCTCGTCCCCGAGCGGGGCGGGGGAAGCGGAGTTCCAGACCTCGGGCGCACGCGTCGCGCCGGCCTGCTCCGGCCGGGGTTCCGAGAACACGGCGAGCTCCAGGTCCCAGGCCCGCGGCGCGGTGTCCGCCCTACCGAGCCGCTCCACGACCAGGTAGTACGTGCCCGGCTCCCGGCACAGGGTTCTGGCCGGGGACACCTCCCGCGCGCCCCACGCCGTGACGGGCCGCGGACTGCGAGCGGCTCCGAAGATCGCCGAGTCGTACGAGCAGGCGTGGCCGTCCGAGTCCTGTACGGAGACCCTGATCCCGTCCACGGCGGCGATCGAGGCGTCCGGGGCGGGCACGGCGGTGGCGGCGGCGTACGTGCTCGACGTGGCGTCGAGCTCCAGGCGGTAGTAGGTCTTGCCGCTCTTCGGGAGGGTGCTCCGGTAGGTCTCCCCGGGATCCAGGCGCCCCGCGTCCGCGGTCCCGGCCGCGCCGACGACGCTCCGGTCGCCTTCGGCGAAGGCGTAGCCGGGAGCCTCGGACGCGGACGACGCCCCGGAGGCGGCCGACGTGCGGGGGACGGCTGCCGCGCCCGGTACGGCCGCGGTGGCCGCCAGGGCGCACAGAACCGCCGTCGCGGCAACCGCACGTGCCCGCGGCCGCCTCCGCCGGACCCCGGCGTGTCTCCACGCCCTCGTACACCGTCCCCACACGCGCCCCACCACGCGCCCCCTCGCCGCTGCCGGACCGGAACGTCGCCCATCCTGCCCCGCCGGGCGGCGGGGCACCCGGTCAATCCGTACGAGCGTCCGAAACCGAAGGCCGCGGACAACACAAAACCCCGACCGCAGGGGCGGTCGGGGTCTGTTCAGAATCCGGTGTCGGTACTCACGAACCCGTGGGCACGGAGTCAGTCGCCTCCGTCCACAGATCCTGCTCGGCGCGATCCGCCTGGATCTGGCGGTACACGAGGAGCCCGCCGATGGCGGCCAGTGCGACCAGGAGAAGCTTCTTCACCGCGCGACCTCGTCTTTCCTTGACGTAGGGGACCTCTGGCGCCCGACTATACACACCGGCCGATACCGATCAGTGACCTGCATCGGGGCCCCAACTGCGGTCCACGACAGCGCAGTACGAGCGGCCCGAACCCCGCCGACCAGCACGGCTGCCGGAGAGTGAGCACCCCTCCACGCGCAGCGACTTCGCCCGCATTGCGCCCGCCTGCTCCCCCTCTTCCGATTTTTGACCCCCCTTGCACCCATCCGTGTGGTGTTGATCCGAAGATCGACGCGCCGTGGGCGTCGGTCCACCACTTCGCGACCGACATACACATCATGAACAAAGTACGCAAATCGACCGACCCGAATGTGAGGGGCCATGGGCCGCAACCAGGTCACGAAACTGTGGACCGTCATCGTCACCGCCTTCCTCGCGCTGTGCACGGCGCTCGGACTCGTCACGACGACCGCCACGACTGCGGTAGCCCGGACCGAGCCGATCCGCAAGAGCAGCAGCAACGCCCTGGGAATGACGGTTCCGGCCCCGGCCCCCTGGCTCTGGTCCTTCGACCGGTCCCTGCCTCCCACGATGAAACAGCGGATCCGGGCCGAGGCCCACGGAAAGTCCCCGAGCTGCCGCAACCGCCCGACGGCGGACACCGAGGCGGCCCCGCCGGTCCAGTCCGTCTGTGAAGGCCCCGAGGCCCCGGACGAGCCCCCCGCGCCCCTCCAGCAGTGACAGCCGCGGCCGGCGGACTTCCGCACGGCGCCGACGACCGAACGCGCAGGCCCTCGACCTGGACCAGGTCGAGGGCCTCTTCGTCGGCCGGACGGGCCCTAGGACCGCGGGATCAGCTCCCGCAGATCGGCGAAGAGACGCTCGTGGGCGGCCGCCGCGGCCGGGTCGGTGAGGTCCATGCCCTGGATGAACCCGTGGACGAGCCCGGGTTCGACCCGGTGACGGACCGGCACACCGGCCTCTACGAGCCTGTGGGCGTAGGCGTCGCCCTCGTCGCGCAGCGCGTCGTGCTCGGCGGTGACGATCAGGGCGCCGGGCAGTCCTGACAGATCGTCGGCGTGCAGCGGGGAAGCGGCGCGGCGCCGGGCGGGGTCCGGGACGAACTGCTCGACGAAGACGGCGAGGTCCTCCGCGTCCAGGCCGTGACCGGTGCCCTTCTCGGTGATGGACGGCTGACGGAGCAGCAGATCGGTGTTCGGGCAGAACAGGGCCTGCAGCGCGGGCAGCGGCCCGCCCTCGTCGCGCAGCACGAGACATGCCGCGGTGGCGAGGAAGCCGCCGGCGCTGTCGCCGGCCACCGCGTCGGGCCGTACGGCGCGCAGCACCGCCACGGCGTCCCGCACGCCCGCAGGGTGGGGGTGCTCGGGGGCCAGCCGGTAGTCGACCGCGAGGACGTCCACGTCACAGGCCTGCGCGATACGACGGCAGGTGCGGTCGTGGGTGTCGAGGTCGCCGAAGACGAACCCGCCGCCGTGCAGGTACACCAGCAGCGGGCGCGGTCCGTCTCCGGGGCGGTAGCGGCGGACGGGAACGGCTCCGGCGTCCGTGGTGACGAAGCCGTCCGCCACCCGGGGCAGTTCGGGACCCCGGGGACGGACGGCACGCCGCTCGTACGCCGCGGCGCGCAGCCGGACGACCAGGTCGGGCAGGTCGGGCCCTGCGGGCAGACCGGGCCCGGATCCCGGCCCCCGGTTCCCTGCACCGTCGTACGACATCGAGGTCCCCTCTCCCGCGGGCCCTTCCCCGCGCCCCAACTCTCCGTCGGACACTGGACCTTAAGCTCCCGCCGGGCCCGCGCCCGACCTCCCGCAGGGTCGGGCACCGCGGGACGCCACGGCGTTCCGGTGGGACCAGGCGGTGCGGCCCCCTCAGCCGCCCGCCAGGCGCCTCAGGGGGCCCGGCAGCGCTCCGTGCCTTCGGGCTCTCACCGGCCCCTCAGCCGCGCCTGGGGAGGCGCCGGCCGACAGACGGCCGGTATCAGCCGCTGATGCAGAAGACCCCCGGTCCGAGTGGACCGGGGGTCTTCATGCTGGTGGGGCTAACAGGATTTGAACCTGTGGCCTCATCCTTATCAGGGATGCGCTCTAACCAACTGAGCTATAGCCCCGCCGCGCTTTGCGGTGTGTGTCCCGCGCGCTGACTCCTGAAGATTAGCGCACGACCTGGGCAGTCCCAAAATCGGTAGTCGCCGGGGCGGTGGCGAGGCCGTCGGCGGAGGTCACTCGTCCTCGGCCAGCGTCAGCTCGACGCCGCCCACGAAGCCCGCGGAGAGGTTGTAGATGAACGCCCCGAGGGTCGCGAGAGCCGTCGCGAGGATGACGTCGATCACCGCGATGATCGTCGTGAACATCAGGACGTTCGGCAGCGACAGGAACGACTGGAGGTCGAAGCCGTTCGACTCGTTCGAGCCGGTGGCCTCGGAGATGGTGCCGCCGACGGTCGAGAAGACGCCCATCGCGTCCATGACCATCCACAGCACGGCCGCCGCGACGATCGTGCAGATGCCCAGGGCGATGGAGAGCAGGAAGCTGACCTTCATCACCGACCACGGGTCGGCCTTGGCGACCCGCAGGCGGGCCTTGCGCACCCGCGGCGTCGTACGGGCGCCGGTACGCGGCCGGCGCACCGCGGACGCCGGAGCGGCCGGCGCGGGCGTCTGGTAGGCCTGCGGCGGGTGGTAGGGCCCGGCAGGCTGCTGGGGCTGGCGCTCCCCCGGCAGCGGCGAGCCGGCGTGCATGCCGGGCTGGCCGGGCGGCTGCGCCGGGGCGGCCGGGGCGGCCGGGCCCGCTCCAGCCGTCTGCTGGGTCTGCGGGCCTCGGGTGTCCGTCACAGTTCCCCCCTGGGTTCCATGAGTGTCAGTCGAGTGCGAGTCTGTCGCATTCGTGGCGGAGCCACGGCCGCCGCCGTCCGTTTCCGTACCGATCGAGGTACCGGACGGTCCGGCGCCTGTGGCTCCGCTCACGATGACTCACTCCTCGTGCTACTCGGCCGAGGGCTCCTCGCCCTCGTCCGTGCCGATGGCCGTGACGTCTTCGGCGGACTCGTCCACGGCGGCATCGCCGTCGACCTCCTCCGCCTCGCGTCCCGCCTCGGCGTTACGTGCGATACCGACGACGGCATCGCGCTTGCCCAGGTTGATCAGTTGGACGCCCATGGTGTCACGGCCCGTCTCCCTGACCTCGCTGACTCGCGTGCGAATCACACCACCGGACAGCGTGATGGCGAGGATCTCGTCGCTCTCCTCGACAATCAACGCTCCGACGAGCGATCCACGGTCCTCGACGATCTTGGCAGCCTTGATGCCGAGGCCGCCGCGGCCCTGGACGCGGTACTCGTCGACGGCGGTCCGCTTCGCGTATCCGCCGTCGGTGGCAGTGAACACGAACGTACCCGGTCGAACAACATTCATCGAGAGCAGCTCGTCGCCCTCGCGGAAACTCATGCCCTTGACGCCCGAGGTGGCACGCCCCATGGGCCGCAGAGTGTCGTCCGAGGCGGTGAACCTGATCGACTGGGCCTTCTTGCTGATCAGCAGTAGATCATCATCAGCCGAGACGAGTTCGGCTCCGATCAGTTCGTCGTCGGAACCGTCCTCCCGCTCCCGCAGGTTGATGGCGATGACACCACCCGAACGCGGCGAATCGTAATCCTTCAGCGGCGTCTTCTTGACCAGACCGGCCTTCGTGGCCAGCACCAGGTACGGCACCGCCTCGTAGTCCCGGATCGCGAGGATCTCGGCGATCGCCTCGTCCGGCTGGAAGGCCAGCAGGTTCGCCACGTGCTGGCCGCGCGCGTCCCGGCCGGCGTCGGGCAGCTCGTACGCCTTCGCACGGTAGACGCGGCCCTTGTTGGTGAAGAACAGCAGCCAGTGGTGCGTCGTCGACACGAAGAAGTGGTCGACGATGTCGTCTTCCTTGAGCTTCGCGCCGCGTACGCCCTTGCCGCCGCGCTTCTGCGCCCGGTAGTCGTCCGCCTTGGTGCGCTTGACGTAGCCACCGCGCGTGACGGTGACGACGATGTCCTCCTCGGCGATGAGGTCCTCGATGGACATGTCACCGTCGTAGGGCACCAGCATGGTCTTGCGGTCGTCGCCGAACTTGTCGACGATCGCGCCCAGTTCCTCGCTGACGATCGCCCGCTGGCGGACCGGGGAGGCCAGGATCGCGTTGTACTCGGCGATCTTCGCCTGGAGCTCGTCGTGCTCCTGGACGATCTTCTGACGCTCCAGGGCGGCCAGCCGGCGCAGCTGCATCTCGAGGATGGCGTTGGCCTGGATCTCGTCGATCTCCAGGAGCTCCATCAGGCCCCCGCGCGCGATCTCGACGGTGTCGCTGCGCCGGATCAGCGCGATGACCTCGTCGATGGCGTCCAGGGCCTTCAGCAGGCCGCGCAGGATGTGCGCCCGCTCCTCCGCCTTGCGCAGCCGGAAGCGCGTACGGCGGACGATGACCTCGATCTGGTGCGTCACCCAGTGGCGGATGAACGCGTCCAGGGAGAGCGTGCGCGGCACACCGTCGACGAGCGCCAGCATGTTGGCGCCGAAGTTCGTCTGGAGGTCGGTGTGCTTGTACAGGTTGTTCAGCACGACCTTGGCGACCGCGTCCCGCTTCAGGACGATGACCAGCCGCTGACCGGTGCGGGACGAGGTCTCGTCGCGCACGTCGGCGATGCCGCCGATCCTGCCGTCCTTCACCAGGTCGGCGATCTTCTGCGCGAGGTTGTCCGGGTTGACCTGGTACGGCAGCTCGGTGACCACCAGGCACTGGCGGTTCTGGATCTCCTCGACCTCGACGACCGCGCGCATGGTGATCGAGCCGCGGCCCGTGCGGTAGGCCTCCTCGATGCCCTTGCGGCCCACCACGAGGGCGCCGGTCGGGAAGTCCGGGCCCTTGATGCGCTCGATGAGGGCGTCCAGCAGCTCCTCGTGCGAGGCTTCGGGGTTCTCCAGGTACCACTGGGCGCCGGCCGCGACCTCGCGCAGGTTGTGCGGCGGGATGTTGGTGGCCATGCCGACCGCGATGCCCGCCGAACCGTTGATCAGCAGGTTCGGGAAGCGGGCGGGCAGGACGGTCGGCTCCTGGGAGCGGCCGTCGTAGTTGTCCGTGAAGTCGACGGTCTCCTCGTCGATGTCACGGACCATCTCCATCGACAGCGGCGCGAGCTTGCACTCGGTGTACCGCATCGCCGCCGCCGGGTCGTTGCCCGGGGAGCCGAAGTTGCCGTTGGAGTCCACCAGCGGCATCCGCATCGACCACGGCTGCGCGAGGCGGACCAGCGCGTCGTAGATCGAGGAGTCGCCGTGCGGGTGGTAGTTGCCCATGACGTCGCCGACGACGCGGGCGCACTTGTAGAAGCCGCGCTCGGGGCGGTAGCCGCCGTCGTACATGGCGTACAGCACGCGCCGGTGGACGGGCTTGAGGCCGTCCCGGACGTCGGGCAGCGCGCGCGAGACGATGACGGACATCGCGTAGTCGAGGTAGGAGCGCTGCATCTCCGTCTCGAGCCCGACGGGCTCGACACGAAGGACGATCTCGCCGCCCTCTTCAGGCGCGGCAGGCGTGTTCTCGTCGGTCATTGCTGGTGAGGATCCTTTCTGATGCGGTCAGCTGAGACCGACTCAGATGTCGAGGAAGCGGACGTCCTTGGCGTTGCGCTGGATGAACTGACGCCGGGCCTCGACGTCCTCGCCCATCAGGACCGAGAACAGGTCGTCGGCCTGGGCCGCGTCGTCCAGGGTGACCTGGCCGAGGACGCGGTGCTCCTGGTCCATCGTGGTGATGCGCAGCTCCTCGGCGTTCATCTCGCCGAGACCCTTGAAGCGCTGGATCGAGTCCTCACGGACCCGCTTGCCACGCTGCCGGCCGAGCTCGATCAGCGCGTCGCGCTCCCGGTCCGAGTACGCGTACTCCGCGTCGTCCCGGCCCCACTTGATCTTGTAGAGCGGGGGACGGGAGAGGAACACATGACCCGCCTCGACCAGCGGCCGCATGAAGCGGAACAGGAAGGTCAGCAGCAGGGTGTTGATGTGCTGGCCGTCGACGTCGGCGTCCGCCATCAGGATGATCTTGTGATAGCGGAGCTTGGAGATGTCGAAGTCCTCGTGCACACCCGTGCCGAAGGCGGAGATCAGAGCCTGGATCTCCTGGTTCTGGAGGATCTTGTCGATCCTCGCCTTCTCCACGTTGAGGATCTTGCCGCGGATCGGGAGGATCGCCTGGTACTGCGGGTTGCGGCCGGACTTGGCCGAACCGCCGGCGGAGTCACCCTCGACGATGAAGATCTCGCACTTGGTGGGGTCGTTCGACTGGCAGTCGGAGAGCTTGCCCGGCAGCGAGGCCGACTCAAGCAGACCCTTGCGACGGGTGAGGTCACGCGCCTTGCGGGCCGCCACGCGCGCGGTGGCCGCCTGGATGCCCTTGCGGACGATGTCCGCGGCCTCCACCGGGTTGCGGTCCAGCCAGTCGGCGAGGTGCTCGTAGACCGCCTTCTGGACGAAGGTCTTCGCCTCGGTGTTGCCCAGCTTGGTCTTGGTCTGGCCCTCGAACTGCGGCTCGCTGAGCTTCACCGAGATGATCGCCGTCAGACCCTCGCGGATGTCGTCACCCGTGAGGTTGTCGTCCTTGTCGCGCAGCAGCTTCTTGTCGCGCGCGTACTTGTTGATCAGGTTGGTGAGCGCCGCGCGGAAGCCCTCTTCGTGCGTACCGCCCTCATGCGTGTGGATGATGTTGGCGAAGGAGTACACACCCTCGCTGTAACCGCTGTTCCACTGCATCGCGACCTCGAGGGACAGGCTCTTGTCCCTGTCCTCGGCCTCCAGGTCGATGACCGACGGGTGCACCGGCTCCCCCTTGCGGGAGTTGAGGTACTTCACGAAGTCGACGATGCCGCCCTCGTAGTGGTACGTGACGGTCTTGACCTCGCTCTTCTCGTCCGCACCCGCCTCGTCCGCCCCGGCCGTGGCCTTCGCCGACTCGCGCTCGTCGGTGAGCTTGATCGTCAGGCCCTTGTTGAGGAACGCCATCTCCTGGAAACGCCGCGAGAGCGTCTCGAAGGAGTACTCGGTGGTCTCGAAGATGTCCGCGTCGGCCCAGAAGGTGACCGAGGTGCCGGTCTCCTCGATGGCCTCGTGCTTGACCAGCGGCGCCGTGGGGACGCCCATCTTGTAGTCCTGCGTCCAGCGGTGGCCGTCCGTCCTGACCTCGACGGAGACCTTGCTGGACAGGGCGTTCACCACCGAGACGCCCACGCCGTGCAGACCGCCGGAGACCGCGTAGCCGCCGCCGCCGAACTTGCCGCCCGCGTGCAGCACGGTCAGCACGACCTCCAGGGCCGGCTTGCCCTCGGAGGCGACGATGCCCACCGGGATGCCACGGCCGTTGTCGATCACACGGACACCGCCGTCGGCGAGGATCGTCACGTCGATCGTGTCCGCGTGCCCGGCCAGCGCCTCGTCGACGGAGTTGTCGACGACCTCGTACACGAGGTGGTGCAGACCGCGCTCACCGGTCGAGCCGATGTACATACCGGGTCGCTTGCGGACCGCGTCCAGACCCTCGAGGACGGTGATGGCGCTGGCGTCGTACGAGGCGGTTACCTCGCCGCCCGAGGGGGTGGCCACGTCGTTCGCGCCTTCGTCGGTGGACGGGATGTTCTCGTCGGTGTTGCCGGAATCGGCCACGAAGCGCCCTTTCTGGCACAGCACGAGCCAGGCTCGTCGGCAGGTTGCCGGAGCGGCTGCGGCATGTTGCGTTGGTAAGCCTTGATCAGCGTTGCTCAGCTTCTCCCGGGCGGTCCCCACGTTTGGGGCGGGATCTGCTTCCAGTCTACCGGTTGCGCCGACAGTGATGGGGGTTTGCCGGTACCTGAGTCCGCATGTGCCGCCCTGAACCGGGCTCTTCCGGGTCCCGATATACGGATGGGGGCTCCAAGAGGCTCACAGCGGCACTCAGCGCTTTGAGGTGTCAACCCTTTGCTACTCAGGGGTCAGATCAGAATTCGCAACCGCGTGCGGTCGTACGACGAAAGCACCCCGTACCCCCACCACGTGAGGTAAGTCACCTCCACGCGGCCCCCGGCCGGCCCGCAATCGGCCCCGGATCAGGCCCGCGACAGCCCGGAGCCGGCCTCCGGACAGCCCCGCGAAGGCCCTCCAGCAGGCCGGCGGCAGCCCGCCCCGGCGGACACGGGCCGACCCGCGATCACCCTCGGCTCACCCGTAGGTGTCACCGGGCCCGGTGCTGCCCGGAGCGCGCAGCGGACCGTACCGACGGACCGGGGCGCTGGGCCCGAACACCTTGATCAGCTTCACCGCGCCGTGCCCGAGGTCCTCGTTCAGCCGGGCCACCAGCGTCGGGGCGAGCAGGCGCAGGTTCGTCGCCCAGGCCGTGGAGTCGCAGCGCACCACCAGCACCCGCTCGTCCTCGTCGTACTTCTCCGGAACACAGTGCTTGGCCACGTCCGCACCGACGATCTCCGGCCAGCGGCCCATCACCCCGCCCACCGCCGCGGGCGTCTCCCAGCCGCGCTCGGTCAGCAGCCGGCTGATCGCGGAGCCGAGCGCCATCGGGTCACGGCCGTCGGCGCGTGCCCCGGAACGCAGACCGCCACCCCGGCGCGCCTGCCTCTTCTGCTGCGCCGCGTCCCCACGCGCGCGTGCCTGCTCACGGGCCGCCCGCAGCGCCACCCGCGCGAGATCCACACCCGAGGGCTCGGGTGTCTTTCCGGGTATCTGCCCGGAATCCTTCTCCCGGGCCGGTTCCTGACCGCTCACAGCCGCTCGACCGTCCCGTCGGCCACGGCGTACCGCGCGCCCGCCAGCACATGAGGGACGTCGTCGTCGACCGCGGCCGTCACCAGGACCTGCTCACCGGTGGCGACCAGCTCGGCCAGCCGCTCCCGGCGACGGGCGTCGAGCTCGGCGAAGACGTCGTCGAGGATCAGCACCGGCTCGTTCCCCTCGGCCCGCAGCAGCTCGTACGAAGCCAGCCGCAGCGCCAGCGCGTAGGACCAGGACTCGCCGTGCGAGGCATAGCCCTTGGCGGGGAGCTGCCCGAGCTTGAGCATCAGGTCGTCGCGCTGCGGCCCCACCAGGGTGACGCCCCGCTCGATCTCCTGCTTGCGGGCCTCGGCCAGGGCCGCCATCAGCTGGTCGTGGAGCTCCTCACGGGTGTGGCCGGTGATCCCGGACGCGGACGGCCGGTACTCCAGGGCGACCGGCCCGCCACCGGGGGCCAGCTGCTCGTACGCCTTGTCGGCGAGCGGCTGGAGCGCGGCCACCAGGTCGAGACGCCGGGCGAGCAGCTCCGCGCCCGTGCGCGCGAGGTGCTGGTCCCACACGTCGAGCGTGGACATGTCCATCGAGCGGCCGCCGTGGCGGCGGGCCAGCGCGGCCGACTTCAGCAGGGTGTTGCGCTGCTTGAGGACCCGCTCGTAGTCGGCGCGCACGCCGGCCATCCGCGGGGAGCGGGCGGTGATCAGCTCGTCGAGGAAACGGCGCCGCTCCCCGGGATCGCCCTTGACCAGCGCGAGATCCTCGGGAGCGAACAGCACCGTCCGTACGATGCCCAGCACGTCACGCGGCCTGACCTGCGACGACCTGTTGATACGGGCCCGGTTGGCCTTGCCCGGGTTGAGCTCGAGCTCGACCAGTTGCTGCCGTTCGCCCTGCCGGACCTGGGCCCGGACGATCGCGCGGTCGGCGCCCATGCGGACCAGCGGCGCGTCGGAGGAGACCCGGTGGCTGCCCAGGGTGGCCAGATAGCCGACGGCCTCGACGAGGTTCGTCTTGCCCTGGCCGTTGGGGCCGACGAAGGCGGTGACGCCCGGGTCGAGCGGAACCTCGGCCCGGGCGTACGAGCGGAAGTCGGCCAGCGACAGATGCGTGACGTGCATGGTCGTGAACCGACCTCCCCCAGATCCTTCGGGTAGCGGACTACTTCTTCTCGACCGCGTGGCCGCCGAACTGGTTGCGCAACGCGGCGATCATCTTCATCTGCGGCGAGTCCTCCTGGCGGGAGGCGAACCGGGCGAACAGCGAGGCCGTGATCGCGGGCAGCGGCACGGCGTTGTCGATGGCGGCTTCCACAGTCCAGCGCCCCTCGCCGGAATCCTGTGCATAACCCTTCAGCTCATCCAGGTGCTCGTCCTCTTCGAGGGCGTTCACCGCGAGGTCGAGCAGCCAGGAACGGATGACCGTGCCCTCCTGCCAGGAGCGGAAGACCTCGCGCACGTCCGTGACGGAGTCCACCTTCTCCAGCAGCTCCCAGCCCTCGGCGTAAGCCTGCATCATGGCGTACTCGATGCCGTTGTGGACCATCTTCGCGAAGTGGCCCGCGCCGACCTTGCCCGCGTGCACCGCGCCGAACGACCCCTCGGGCTTGAGGGCGTCGAAGACGGGCTGCACCTTGGCGACGTCGGCGGCGTCACCGCCGTACATCAGCGCGTAGCCGTTCTCCAGGCCCCAGACACCGCCGGAGACGCCGCAGTCGACGAAGCCGATGCCCTTGGCCGCCAGCTCCCGCGCGTGCTGCTCGTCGTCCGTCCAGCGGGAGTTCCCGCCGTCCACGACGATGTCACCGGGCTCCAGCAGCTCACCCAGTTCGTCGATCGTGGCCTGGGTCGCGGAGCCGGCCGGGACCATCACCCAGACCACCCGCGGGCCGGGGAGCTTGCCCACAAGTTCTTCCAGGCTGTGGACGTCGGCGAGGTCCTGGTTGCGGTCGTATCCGATGACGGTGTGACCTGCGCGGCGGATCCGCTCGCGCATGTTGCCGCCCATCTTGCCGAGGCCGACGAGACCGAGCTCCATCAGTTGTTCCTTAGGTTGCTGTGTGGCGAGGGCACTTTCGTACCTGTGTCCGAGCCTAAACCCGGACGCTCACGCACACCTGTGGGCATACCCGCTCATACGTACGCCCTCACCTGCGGCTTCGTCCGCGGGTCCGGTTGTCCACCGGACCCGCGGACGGTGTGGACAACCGTCAGCCGCTCAGCCGCACCGGCATGATCAGGTACTTGTAGGCGACGTCCGCCTCCGCGTCCACCGCCGGCTTGCCGCTGAGCAGCGCGGGCTTGGTGGACGTCGTGAAGGACAGCTGGGCCACCGGCGAGTCGATCGCGCTCAGGCCGTCCAGCAGGAACGTCGGGTTGAAGGCGATGGAGATGTCGTCGCCCTCGAGCTGGGCGTCGACCCTTTCCACAGCCTGTGCGTCGTCGCTGGAGCCGGCCTCCAGGATGAGCACGCCCTGCTCGAAGCTGAGCCGCACCGGGGTGTTGCGCTCGGCCACCAGGGCGACGCGCTTGACGGCCTCCACGAAGGGGGCGGTCTCGATCACGGCCACGCTGTTGAACTCCGTCGGGAACAGCGTGCGGTACTTCGGGAGGTCGCCCTCCAGGAGCCGGGTGGTCGTACGACGGCCGGCACCCTCGAAACCGATCAGGCCCTCGCCCGCGCCCGAGCCGGACAGCGCCAGGATGACGCTGTCGCCGCTCGTGAGGGCCTTGGCGGTGTCCAGGAGCGTCTTGGCGGGCACTAGGGCCACCGCGGACGCGTCGGGGTTCTCCGGCTTCCACAGGAACTCGCGGACCGCGAAGCGGTAGCGGTCGGTGGAGGCCAGCGTGACGGTGTCGCCCTCGATCTCGATGCGCACACCGGTCAGGACGGGCAGGGTGTCGTCACGGCCGGCCGCGATGGCGACCTGCTGCACGGCGGAGGCGAAGACCTCGCCAGGGACGGTGCCCGTCGCGTTCGGCATCTGGGGAAGCGCCGGGTACTCCTCCACAGGCAGGGTGTGGAGGGTGAACCGGGAGGAGCCGCAGACCACCGTCGCCCGTACACCGTCTGTGGAGATCTCCACCGGGCGGTTGGGGAGGGCGCGGCAGATGTCGGCGAGCAGCCGGCCGGAGACGAGGACCGTGCCCTCCTCCTCGACCTCGGCCTCCACCGACACGCGTGCGGAGACCTCGTAGTCGAAGCCGGACAGGCTCAGCTGGCCTTCCTCGGCCTTCAGCAGGAGGCCGGCGAGGACCGGCGCCGGCGGACGGGCCGGGAGGCTGCGCGCCGCCCAGGCCACTGCCTCCGCGAGTACGTCGCGTTCCACCCGGATCTTCACCGTTGCCGCCTCCTGCTGTTGCCGGCGCTTCTCGCTCTGCCTGGCCTTCGTCGTCTGTCTCGGTGTCGTCGGTCCCCGTGGTGGGAAGGACACCGGGGAACAGTCTGACGCACGGCACTGACAGTAGGTGCCTATCGGGGTCAAGTCGTGACGAGGGGCAGCCGGGCACCGAGCAGCGAGTTGTGCACAGGACCCCCTTCGAAACGGATTCTTCGCTCTCTCTAGTCGGGAGTAGTAGTAGGGGCTGTGGATACCGTGGATAACCTCGTTTTCGCAGCTCAGAGGCGATTTTTTGTCCACCGGCCCTGTGGGTGACGGCAGTGGACAACTCGGGGTTTCTGTGGAGAACAGAAAGTTCTGCACACACCGTGCACAGCCGGGGGCCACTTCTCCCCAGCGTCGTCCCCAGCTTTGCCCACCTTTCCCACAGCCCAACCCGGCACCTTCGTGTGACGCCTTTCACTCGACGCAGTGAGCAGCGGCGGAGGGTTGCCGAACAGTGGACAGTCTTGTGGAGAAGCCGGGGATCACTGGGGACAAGCAGCCTCTGCCTGTGGGTTGTCGGTGGACAACCTCGTGCACAGCTTGTGGACCGTCGCGTTGTCCACAGTCTGTGGAGATCCTTCGTCCACGAATCCACAACCACCTGACCTGGTCTGATGGTCCTTCAACAGGGCCGCCTGTGGAAACCGTCTGGACAACTTCCCAGTCCCCAGGATGTGGACGGGAAAAAGTCGCCCAATCTGTGGAGGGTGGCCGTAACCCCGCAAGTAATCGAACAGTGGATGACCCGCGGACGGCGGGCCCGCTTCTCGCGGCGAGGGTGGTACGGCCGGTGCGACGGGCCTGGGACCGGATCTGAGGCCGGGTCGGCGACCGGTTCGACGGCCGGGTCGACGGCCGGGTCGGCGGGCCTGCGGTCGGAGCTGAGGCCGGTGCCGGGGTCCTGCGGCCGGGCCTGAGGCCGAGCCTGAGGCCGGGTCGCGGGCTGGGGCGTCAGCCCCACCGGCCCTGCTCGGCCGCCCCGTCGAGCAGTTCCCGGGAACGGCGGAGGGCGCCCCCGGGATCTGCTCCCGGGGGCGCCCTCGACGCTTCGGCGGCCCGTGCGGGCCGTCCTGTCAGCCGTTCTTGATGCGGTTGGTCAGCTCCGTCACCTGGTTGTAGATGGAGCGGCGCTCGGCCATCAGATTGCGGATCTTGCGATCGGCGTGCATCACCGTCGTGTGGTCACGGCCGCCGAACAGCGCCCCGATCTTCGGCAGGGAGAGATCCGTCAGCTCGCGGCACAGATACATGGCGATCTGCCGGGCCGTCACCAGCGCGCGGCCGCGCGAGGTGCCGCACAGGTCCTCCACCGTCAGCCCGAAGTAGTCGGCGGTGGCACCCATGATGGCCGTCGAGGTGATCTCGGGAGCCGAGTCCTCGCCGCCGGGGATGAGGTCCTTGAGGACGATCTCCGTCAGGCCCAGGTCCACCGGCTGCCGGTTGAGCGAGGCGAACGCCGTCACCCGGATCAGCGCGCCCTCCAGCTCACGGATGTTGCGCGAGATCCGCGAGGCGATGAACTCCAGCACCTCCGGCGGGGCGTTGAGCTGCTCCTGCACCGCCTTCTTGCGCAGGATCGCGATCCGCGTCTCCAGCTCGGGCGGCTGGACGTCGGTGATCAGGCCCCACTCGAATCGGTTCCGCAGCCGGTCCTCCAGGGTCACCAGCTGCTTGGGCGGCCGGTCGCTGGAGAGCACGATCTGCTTGTTGGCGTTGTGGAGCGTGTTGAAGGTGTGGAAGAACTCCTCCTGCGTCGACTCCTTGTCCGCCAGGAACTGGATGTCGTCGACGAGCAGGATGTCCATCTCGCGGTAGCGCTTGCGGAAGCTGTCGCCCTTGCCGTCGCGGATGGAGTTGATGAACTCGTTGGTGAACTCCTCGGAACTCACGTACCGCACGCGGGTGCCGGGGTAGAGGCTGCGCGCGTAGTGTCCGATCGCGTGCAGCAGGTGCGTCTTGCCGAGGCCCGACTCCCCGTAGATGAACAGGGGGTTGTAGGCCTTCGCGGGCGCCTCGGCGACGGCGACGGCGGCCGCGTGGGCGAACCGGTTCGAGGCGCCGATGACGAAGGTGTCGAAGAGGTACTTCGGGTTCAGGCGCGCGGTGGGCTCACCGGGTCCGGCGGCCGGTGCGGGCTTCGCCGCCAGCGGGCCGGGCGCGCCGGCGGTGGGCGGCCCGGAGCCGGCCGGGCCGCCGCGGTGCGGCTGTCCGGAGCCGGCGGGCGGCTCGGGCAGGTCGCGGCGGGCGGGCTCGCGCTGGTCGTAGTCCGCGCGTGACGACTCGTAGTCGGAGCGCTGCTGGTCGTAGGGCGGCCGGTCCATGGGCTGCGGGCGGTAGTCCGACGGCGGGCCGTAGGAGTCCGGGCCCTTGGAGCCGTAGGAGTCCTGGGAGGACGAGCCGTAGGTGTCCGGACCCGTGGAGCCGTACGAGTCCTGCGGTGAGCCGTAGGCGTCACGGGGCGGCGAGGCGTACGGGTCGCGCTCCGGGAAGCCGAGGCGCTGCTGGTGCCAGCTGTACTCGTCCTGCGCCGGGCGGGGCCAGGCGCCGGGCTCGGGGCGCTGGTACTCGGACGGGTAGGCCGGGCGGGCGGTGGGCATCTGTTCGCCGCGCTGGTGGGAACGCTGGTCGCCCTGTGCGGGGGCGGACGGCTCGGCGCGGTGGCGGCCGTATCCCCCCTCGTACTGGCCGGAGGGGGATTCGGCGTCCTCGTAGCGCGAGGGCGACGGGGCGGGGGGTGCCGGCGGAGCCGGGGGCTCGCCCGCGGAGTCGTCGACGGTGATCGCGATTCGGATGGGGCGGCCGCACTCGCGGCTCAGGCTCTCGCTGACAATGGGGGCGAGGCGTCCTTCGAGCACGTTCTTGGCGAACTCGTTCGGTACGGCGAGCAGGGCCGTGTCGGCCACCAGCGCGAGCGGCTGGCAGCGCCGGATCCAGTGTTCGTCCTTGACCTCGACGCCCTGTCCGCGGCCCTCGCCGAGAAGTTGTTCGAGTACGCGTGGCCACACTGCGGCAAGATCGGCAGGTACGTCAGCCACAGGGCACGCTCTCTCACGGGGTCCCACGCGGGTGCGCTTGCGGGACGGATCGGGATTTCAAATCGGGTGGGGCAGGGGTCAAGGGAACGAATCGGAGTTCAGCCACGGTAGTCAGGGCAGCGGGTGTGGTTCAAGTTGTTGTCCCCAGCCTGTGGACAGTGTCCCTCAGCGAGCCCCGGTTTGACCGGATGGCGTAGCCCCGCGTACCGTAACCAGGTCGAGTTGTCGATGGCTGCTGCCGCCTGCCTCCGATGGGCACAGATCGCGTTTCGGTGATCGGGAAGCGGTGCACTCGGGCGTAACGCGAGCTACTCGTGGGCGCACGGTGACAGCCAGGACGGCACCCCGCAACTACCGATTGATTTCTGGAGCCCCCGAGTGAGCAAGCGCACCTTCCAGCCGAACAACCGTCGTCGCGCCAAGACCCACGGCTTCCGCCTGCGGATGCGCACCCGTGCCGGCCGCGCGATCCTGGCGAACCGCCGCAGCAAGGGTCGCGCCAGCCTGTCCGCCTGATTTCACAGGTCGTGACGTCGTGCTGCCTACCGAGCATCGGCTGAGGCGGCGCGAGGACTTCGCGGCCGCGGTACGACGGGGTCGTCGGGCTGGACGCCCGCTCCTCGTCGTCCACCTTCGTAGCGGTGTCACGGACCCGCACGCGCCTGGGGAGAGCGCTCCCCGGACGCGTGCGGGTTTCGTCGTGAGCAAGGCCGTGGGTGGCGCGGTCGTGCGCAACACAGTGAAGCGCAGACTGCGCCATCTGATGCGTGACCGAGTCGCCCTGTTTCCCCCCGGTAGCCTGGTAGTCGTACGAGCGCTGCCCGGAGCGGGCGACGCCGACCATGCACAGCTGGCCCGAGACCTGGACGCCGCAGTTCAGCGGCTGCTGGGAGGGGGCGCGCGATGAAGTACCCGCTGCTGGCTCTGATCAAGCTGTACCAGTGGACGATCAGTCCATTGCTGGGACCGGTCTGCAAGTACTACCCGTCGTGCTCCCACTACGGCTACACGGCCATCGACCGGCACGGCGCGATCAAGGGAACGGCACTCACCGCCTGGCGCATTCTGCGGTGCAACCCGTGGTCGCTCGGTGGCGTGGACCATGTTCCGCCGCGCAAGCGTCCGCGGTGGCACGAACTGCTGCGCAACGCATGGCGCGCACGCAAGGGCGGGACCTCCGCCGCCGAACCGGCCACCGAGGGGCAGGGGATGTCCGACCACCCCTCGAGCCCGGCCGCAGAGACCCCGTCCCATGTCCAAGGAGCATGATTAGTGGACACGATTGCCAGCCTCTTCAGCTTCATCACGACACCCGTTTCCTGGGTCATCGTCCAGTTCCACTCGGTGTACGGGAAGGTCTTCGGCCCCGACACGGGCTGGGCCTGGGGCCTGTCCATCGTGTCCCTGGTGATCCTGATCCGCATCTGTCTGATCCCGCTCTTCGTGAAGCAGATCAAGGCGACCCGGGCCATGCAGACGCTGCAGCCCGAGATGAAGAAGATCCAGGAGCGCTACAAGAACGACAAGCAGCGCCAGTCCGAAGAGATGATGAAGCTGTACAAGGAGACGGGTACCAACCCGCTCTCCTCGTGCCTTCCCATCCTGGCGCAGTCTCCGTTCTTCTTCGCGCTGTACCACGTGCTCAACGGCATCGCGACCGGCACGACGATCGGTGTGATCGACGAGCAGCTGCTCGCCAGCGCCCGTAAGGCCCACATCTTCGGTGCCCCGCTCGCCGCGAAGTTCACCGACAGCGCGTCCGCGGTCTCCCAGCTCGGCGCTGACATCACCAACGTCCGGGTCGTCACCGCGATCATGATCGTTCTGATGTCGGCCTCGCAGTTCTACACGCAGCGCCAGCTGATGACCAAGAACGTCGACACGACGGTCAAGACGCCGTTCATGCAGCAGCAGAAGATGCTGATGTACGTCTTCCCGGTCATGTTCGCCGTCTTCGGCATCAACTTCCCGGTCGGTGTCCTCGTCTACTGGCTGACCACCAACGTGTGGACCATGGGCCAGCAGATGTACGTCATCCACAACAACCCGACCCCGGGTTCGAAGGCCCAGGCCGCGTACCTGGAGCGCCTGCACAAGCACGTCACGAACCACGGCAAGACCCGCAACCGCCGTGAGAAGGCCATCGTCAAGGCCATCGTGTCCAAGGGCCGCGACCGCAACGAGTTCGAGCGGAAGTTCATCAACGGTCTGAGCAAGTCCGGTCTTGCCGCGCAGGCCGACGGCAACGTGACCAAGGCCGAGAGCCAGGTCGCCCTCCAGACCGAGGACGGCGTGTCGACCGCGCCCGTGGCCAAGCGGCAGCAGCCCAAGCGCCAGACCAAGGCGCAGCGTCAGACCGGTACGGCGAAGCCGGCCGGTGATGAGACCGAGCAGCCCACGACGTCGCTGAGCAAGTCCGAGGACGAGCCGCAGGACGAGCCGCAGGACGCCAAGCCCGCTGCCGCCGCGAAGAACCCCGCCGCGAAGCCCGGTACCGGCAACAGCCGCAGCAGGGCCCAGTCCGGTCAGCGCAAGGGTCCGCAGCGCCCCAAGTCCCCGTCCAAGAAGTAAGAAGGAGCCCATCCCGTGACGGAAGGCACCACCTCCGCCGCTGCCGAGGGTGCAGACACCCTGTCCCGCCTGGAGCAGGAGGGTGAGATCGCCGCGGACTACCTCGAGGGTCTGCTGGACATCGCTGATCTCGACGGCGACATCGACATGGACGTCGAGGCCGACCGCGCCTCGGTCTCGATCATCAGCGACGCCGGCGGCCGGGATCTCCAAAAGCTGGTCGGCCGTGACGGCGAGGTGCTCGAGGCTCTTCAGGAACTGACCCGCCTGGCCGTGCACCGGGAGACCGGGGACCGCAGCCGGCTGATGCTGGACATCGCCGGCTACCGCGCGCAGAAGCGTGCCGAGCTCTCCGAGCTCGGGGCCAAGTCCGCGGCCGAGGCGAAGAGCACCGGTGAGCCGGTGAAGCTGAAGGCGATGACCCCGTTCGAGCGCAAGGTCGTGCACGACGCGGTCAAGGCAGCGGGCTTGCGCAGCGAGTCCGAGGGCGAGGAGCCGCAGCGGTTCGTCGTCGTACTGCCCAACTGATTCGGTACGTACATCTCTCCGGCCCCGTCTGTTGCGCAGGCGGGGCCGATCTTTGTCAGCCTGATGGTTCTGGTGGTCGGCGCTCGGAGCGCCGATGCGGTACGGAAGGACGGTCCCCCGTGACGGAGGCAGCGGAGCTCCCCCCTGCGCCCGAACAGGCGCGTGAGGTTTTCGGTGATCGCTTCGAGGATGCGGTCCGGTACGCCGAGCTCCTGGCTGAGGCAGGAGTCCAGCGTGGGCTGATCGGCCCGCGGGAGGTGCCCCGCCTGTGGGAGAGGCATCTGCTGAACTGTGCGGTGCTTTCCGAGGTCGTGCCCGAGGGCGTGACGGTGTGCGACGTCGGTTCGGGCGCGGGTCTGCCCGGTATCCCTCTGGCGCTGGTGCGGGAGGACCTGAAGATCACCCTTCTGGAGCCCCTGCTGCGGCGTACGAACTTCCTGACCGAGGTGGTCGAACTGCTGGGGCTCGACCATGTGACCGTGGTCCGTGGCCGCGCGGAGGAGGTCATGGGCAAGGTTCAGCCGGTGCATGTCGTGACGGCCCGGGCCGTGGCTCCGCTGGACCGGCTGGCCACCTGGGGCATCCCGCTGCTGCGGCCGTACGGGGAGATGCTGGCGCTCAAGGGCGACACCGCGGAGGAGGAGCTCAAGAGCGCGGCCACGGCGCTGAGCAAGCTCGGGGCCGTGGAGACGTCCATCCTGCATGTGGGTGAGGGCGTGGTGGACCCGCTGTCCACGGTGGTCCGGGTCGAGGTCGGGGAGAGCCCTGGCGGCGTACGGTTCGCAGCGAAGCGTGCGAAGGCCGCCCGGACGAGCCGAACGCGGCGTCGTCGCTAGTACTGAAGTCCAGTGTGATGAGTGTCTCCGATCCTTCGTGAGGGTGAGACCTACTCCACACAAGCTTCCCCGTCTACGCAGCCCGGAGTGTCGCGAAGGCCTGGCCGTAACCGCTGTGCATCGTGTTTCACGTGAAACGTCGCTCCCTGCTGCACGGAATCATCAGCCGAGGCCACGCCGCGGCTCAACCTCGCGACCGTAAGCCTCTTGGATCCCGCAGCGAGGCCCCTGCCTCCGGGGCCGAGATCTCCCACGAAGGGGGCACGGAGTTGTCCACAGAGGTGGATTTCTCCACAGAACCCCAGGGCTCACTGGTTCACGACCCCGAAGACATGGGAGGCTCTGTTCATTGCGAGCTTGAAGTCGAGGAGAGTGAATCCTTGCGGTCCGACGCCAACATCGCGGGACCGATGACCGATCCGGTCCCCGGTCCCCGTACCGAGTCGATGGGGGAGGATGTTTCACGTGAAACACCGCCCCCCATGGACGACACACCGATCGGTCGTGCTGCCCAATTGGCGGTGGAGGCGCTCGGCCGCGCCGGCGAGGGTCTGCCACGGCCCCACCAGACCCGTGTCATGGTCGTGGCCAACCAGAAGGGTGGCGTAGGCAAGACGACGACCACCGTCAACCTTGCCGCTTCCCTGGCCCTGCACGGTGGCCGTGTCCTCGTGATCGACCTCGACCCGCAGGGCAACGCTTCCACCGCCCTGGGGATCGACCATCACGCAGAGGTCCCGTCCATCTACGACGTCCTGGTCGACAGTAAGCCCCTGTCCGAGGTCGTCCAGCCCGTCCCGGATGTCGAGGGTCTCTTCTGCGCCCCCGCCACGATCGATCTCGCCGGTGCCGAGATCGAGCTGGTGTCCCTGGTGGCACGCGAGAGCCGCCTTCAGCGGGCGATCCAGGCCTATGAGCAGCCGCTGGACTACATCCTCATCGACTGCCCGCCCTCGCTCGGTCTGCTGACGGTCAACGCGATGGTCGCGGGCCAGGAGGTGCTCATCCCTATCCAGTGCGAGTACTACGCACTGGAGGGTCTGGGACAGCTGCTGCGCAATGTCGACCTGGTACGGGGGCACCTCAACCCCGTCCTGCACGTGTCGACCATCCTGCTCACCATGTACGACGGCCGGACGCGTCTGGCGTCCCAGGTCGCCGAAGAGGTGCGCACCCACTTCGTTGAGGAGGTGCTGCGGACTAGCATTCCTCGCTCGGTCCGTATCTCCGAGGCGCCGAGTTATGGGCAGACGGTGCTGACCTACGATCCAGGATCGAGCGGTGCCCTCTCCTATCTTGAGGCGGCACGAGAAATTGCGCTGAGGGGTGTGGGCGTCCGCTATGACGCGACACACGCCCACATTGGCGCTCAGAGCGACCCGAGCATGGTGGAGGGGATCCAGTGAGTGAGCGACGGAGGGGGCTGGGCCGTGGGCTCGGCGCGCTGATCCCTGCTGCGCCGACGGAGATGACGCCGGCTCCGCCTGCCATAGGGGGAGCCGCTTCCGCGGCTCCTGCACCAGGTCCGGTGCTGACTGCGGACCGCGGTGTGGCCGCGGCCAAGGTGACCACGTTGGCGCCTGTTTCACGTGAAACCGATGATCTGCCGCTGAGTGGCGCTGCGGAGATCCCGGCGCCTCCGATGGGTGCGCACTTCGCCGAGCTCCCGCTCGACTTCATCACGCCGAACCCTCGGCAGCCGCGTGAAGTGTTCGACGAGGACGCCCTTCAGGAGCTGATCACCTCCATCAAGGAGGTCGGGCTCCTTCAGCCGGTCGTCGTGCGTCAGCTGGGTCCCGCGCGCTACGAGCTCATCATGGGCGAGCGGCGCTGGAGGGCCTGCCGTGAGGCTGGGCTCGAGGCGATCCCGGCGATCGTGCGGGCCACGGACGACGAAAAGCTTCTCCTGGACGCGCTCCTGGAGAACCTGCACCGAGCGCAGCTGAATCCGCTGGAAGAGGCTGCGGCCTATGACCAGTTGCTGAAGGACTTCAACTGCACCCACGACCAGTTGGCTGACCGCATCGGCCGGTCCCGCCCTCAGGTCTCCAACACCCTGCGTCTGCTCAAGCTTTCGCCGGCCGTCCAGCGCCGCGTGGCCGCCGGGGTGCTCTCCGCCGGACATGCCCGGGCGCTGCTGTCGGTCGACGACTCGGAGGAGCAGGACCGTCTGGCTCACCGGATCGTGGCCGAGGGTCTCTCGGTGCGCGCCGTCGAGGAGATCGTGACCCTCATGGGGTCGCGGCCGCAGACGGCGCAGCGGTCCAGGAGCCCGCGGGCGGGGGGACGGGTGTCTCCCGCACTGTCCGATCTCGCGACTCGACTCTCGGACCGTTTCGAGACCCGAGTGAAGGTCGACCTGGGGCAGAAGAAGGGCAAGATCACCGTGGAGTTCGCCTCCATGGAGGATCTGGAGCGGATCCTGGGTTCGCTTGCTCCGGGTGAGGGCCCGGTCCTTCAGCAGGATCTTCAGCAGGACGTTCAGCAGGACCTTCAGGCGAGCGAGTCCGCCGAGTCGGAGGACTGAGTCCGCCTGGGTCGGCAGGGCGGTTGAGCCCGTCCGGCCAGTCAGAGCAGGCCGTGTCCGGTGTATGCCGGAACACGGCCTGCTCTTTGCTTTTAGGCGGTATCGACGTAATCGCATCGTGGATACGATGCCAGGGGGTAAGGCGCATCCACCTTTGGCAGCACCTCTGATGGGGAGGCCGGGGCCATGCGAACGATGAGCCGGACCGGACTGGTGAGCGTGACGCTCGGGCTGGGCGCGGTAGGCGGGTTCGTCGGCAGCTTGCTCAGGGAACGGAACGCTCTGGCAGCCGCCCGCGAGGCCGCGGGCGAAGGAAGCGAGGAACAGCCTTCATGGGGCGTCGGCTCGTACCGCTCACGCTGGACAACGTTCAGGACCTTCCCCAGCGCTGTCGCTCGTGTGTCTTTTGGGAACTGGACCCTGTCAGTGGTGAAGCCGCGCTGAAGGCGGGTACGCCCGCCTTGGAGAAGGAGGCCTGGATCTCCGGGGTTCTCCTGGACTGGGGATCGTGCGGTCGGGTCGTCTACGTCGACGATGTGCCGGTGGGCTTCGTGCTCTACGCGCCGCCTGCTTATGTGCCGCGCTCCACGGCCTTTCCCACAAGCCCCGTCTCGTCGGACGCGGTGCAGCTGATGACCGCCTTCATCATGCCTGGTTACCAGGGCCAGGGGTTGGGCCGGGTGATGGTGCAGACGGTCGCCAAGGATCTGTTGCGCCGTGGCTTCAAGGCGATCGAGGCCTTCGGCGACGCCCGCTGGAAAGAGCCTGCCTGCGTGCTTCCGGCCGACCATCTGCTCGCCGTGGGCTTCAAGACGGTCCGCTCGCATCCCACGTATCCGCGTATGCGTCTGGAGCTACGGACGACGCTCTCCTGGAAGGAAGACGTCGAGATGGCGCTGGACCGCTTGCTGGGAGCAGTACAGAAGGAGCCGGCCCTGCGGCCGCTGTAGCGACGGCTGATATGCGAATGGGCCAACCCTTCCGGGTTGGCCCATTCGTGTTTCACGTGAAACATCCGCCGTCGGCTAGACGGCTTCGAACGTCACTCGGCGATGAAGTCCTCAAGGTCGCGGACGATCGCGGCCTTCGGCTTCGCGCCGACGATGGTCTTGGCGACCTCGCCGTTCTGGTAGACGTTCAGGGTCGGGATCGACATGACGCCGTACTTGGCAGCTGTGTCCGGGTTCTCGTCGATGTTGAGCTTGACGACCTCGATCTTCTCGCCGTACTCGGCGGCGATCGCCTCGAGCGAGGGCGCGATCTGGCGGCAGGGACCGCACCAGGCGGCCCAGAAGTCCACCAGGACGGGCTTGTCGCTCTTGAGGACGTCCTCGTCGAAGGAGGCGTCAGTCACGTTCTTCAGAGTGCCGGCCACAGCGGGCTCCTTACTGGTTATGCGTGGGGAGGATGGGGGTCAGACAGAGGTCGTCTCGGGCTCGGCCTGCTCTTCGTCCGCCAGAGCGGCGAGGAAGCGCTCGGCGTCGAGAGCGGCGGAGCAGCCGGTGCCGGCGGCGGTGATCGCCTGACGGTAGGTGTGGTCGACCACGTCACCCGCGGCGAAGACACCCGTCACGTTGGTTCGCGTGGACGGTGCGGCGACCTTGAGGTAGCCCTCGTCGTCGAGGTCGAGCTGGCTCTTGAACAGCTCGGTACGCGGGTCGTGGCCGATCGCGATGAACAGGCCGGTGACCGCCAGGTCGGACAGCTCGCCGGTCTTGAGGTTGCGCAGCTTCAGACCCGCCAGCTTCGGGTCGCCGTGGATCTCGGCGACCTCGCTGTCCCAGACAAACTTGATCTTCGGGTCGGCGAAGGCACGCTCCTGCATCGCCTTGGAGGCGCGCAGGGAGTCGCGGCGATGCACGATCGTCACGGACTTGGCGAACCGGGAGAGGAAGGTCGCCTCCTCCATCGCGGTGTCACCGCCGCCGATCACGGCGATGTCCTGGTCCTTGAAGAAGAACCCGTCACAGGTGGCGCACCAGGAGACTCCGCGGCCGGAGAGAGCGTCCTCGTTGGGCAGACCGAGCTTGCGGTGCTGCGAGCCGGTGGTGACGATGACGGCCTTGGCCTTGTGGATCGTGCCCGAGGTGTCCGTGACGGTCTTGATGTCACCGGTCAGGTCGACGGAGACGACATCGTCCGGAACCAGCTCGGCGCCGAAGCGCTCGGCCTGGGCGCGCATGTTGTCCATGAGCTCGGGGCCCATGATCCCGTCGCGGAAACCGGGGAAGTTCTCCACCTCGGTGGTGTTCATCAGCGCGCCACCCGCGGTGACGGCGCCCTCGAACACCAGCGGCTTCAGCGACGCGCGTGCGGTGTACAGCGCCGCCGTGTAGCCGGCGGGCCCCGAACCGATGATGATCACGTTACGGACGTCGCTCACGACTTGATTCCTCGTCTCTGGACTGCTGCGTCGTACGGCCGGTGGAGACCCTGTCGAGACTCTCACCCCACCCAACGGATCCTAAGGGGCGCGCATTCCCGCTGTGTCCGGGCACACCCGGATGCGTCACCGAACGGGACACCACAGAGGAAGCAGAGAGGCCTGAGGCGCGGTGTGAGCGCTCAGGAGCGCGTGTAGGAGTGGGTGAGCAGCACCTTGGCCGGGGTGGCCGACGGGTGGCTCACACAGGTCGTATCCACGATGTAGACGGTGACCCGTGTGCTGTCGGATGCGTCGGGGAGCACCACGAGGAGCGCGTCCGTCCCCTGGTAGATGCCCAGCTCGGTCGCGAGCGCTGCATCGTTGCGGCCGATGCCCTGCTGGATGCAGGGCGGGACCGTGGGCTGGCGGAGGATCTTCGGTTTCACCGTGCCGGGAGCGGTCTCCGCGCCGAGGCTGTTCGGGGCTTCCGAGCTGCCTGTGCTGTGAGCGAGGAGTGTGGTGACCTGGCCTTCGAGCTGTCCTTCGGAGAAGGTGTCCGCGGCCGTGGACTGATGCCCCTGGGCCGTGTTCCCGGACGAGGTGTTGTTCCAGAGGGAGGACAGCAGCACGGAACCCAATGCCAGGACGGCAGCCGTGCAGGCCACCCCCAGGACGACCACCTTGCGGCGCCCGCGCGCTCGGCTGCTCTTGCGTCCTGGTCCGGTCGAGTCGGTGCGCGCATGGCCCGAGGGGCGGTCCGTGGTGGCCGATGTTTCACGTGAAACATGCGTGCCGTCCCCCACGGGGGAAGCGGGCCGAGGAGAGGCCGTCGGTGCCGGGGAGCCGCCGATGGCGGGTGCCGTGGCGCTAAGGAGCGCTTCGGCGGCGAGAGCCGCGTCGATACGGCCCGCGACCTCGGCCGGCATGCGGGGCGGGCCGGAGGCCGTTCCGAGCAGTTCCCGGATCTCCTCCAAAGAGGCGTGGACATCCGCGCAGAGCTCGCACATGTTCAGATGCCGGCGTACCTGCGTGGTGCGGGACGGTGACAGCAGACCTTCGGTGAGGTCGGAGATCTCCGCGACGTCCGGGTGCCCGGCCATGTCCGTCGTGGATGTCACGCTCGCCCACCTCCGCCCTTCACAGCAGCTGAGTCGCTTGATCCTGGATCACGGGAATCCTTGTCGTGCGATCCCGCTGCCGGTGGGACGGATGTCCCCTCCGTCCGGTTCCGCCCCTGGCTCACCGCGCTGTCGTCACCGGCCTTTTCCGGCCGCAGGTGAGTGAGGAGCGGCAGGAGTCTGGCTCTGCCCCGGGCGCAGCGGCTCTTCACCGTCCCGGTCGGCACGTCGAGGACGCGGGCGGCTTCGGCGACGGGGTAGCCCTGCATGTCGACCAGGACGAGAGCGGCCCGCTGATCGGGCGGGAGCGTCCCCAGAGCTTCCAGGAGCTCACGGTGGAGATCGTTGCGCTCGGCGGGGGCCGAGGCCGATTCGTGCGGCTCCAGCAGCTGTTCCAGGCGCTCGGTGTCGTCGACCGGTGAGGTCTTGCGGGAGGCTGCCTTCCGGGCACGGTCGAGACAGGCGTTCACCGTGATGCGATGCAGCCACGTCGTGACAGCCGACTGGCCGCGGAAGGTGTGGGCGGCCCGGTAAGCGGAGACGAGGGCGTCCTGGACGGCGTCAGCGGCCTCCTCGCGGTCGCCCAGGGTGCGCAGCGCGACCGCCCAGAGACGGTCGCGATGACGCCGTACGAGCTCACCGAAGGCGTCCGGATCCCCCGCTGTATGACGGGTGAGGAGGTCCTGATCGCTTGTGCCGCCGTATGCGGTGCCATCTGCCATCGGACCCCCTCTCCCTCGTCGTCAGCTGTTCACCTTGATGTCTGCCACTCGGCCCCGCCACTCACCGCCGGACTGCGGCAGCTTGGTCAGCCAGACCAGAAGGTAGCGGGACTTGAGCTCCTTGGTGGGGGTGAGGGTCACATTGATGCCCGATCCCGACGCGACCTTGGCATAGGAGTCGAACGTCGTCGGTTCCGAAGTTTCGTCACCGGAAGCGGCTCGGAGTTCCACGGACGTGGCTCCGACGAAGGACACCGTCACCTTTCCGACGTCCTGGACCTTGTTGAGATCGAGGATGATGCCGACGCCGGACTTCAGGTTGCCGAATTCCGAGCCCAGGTAGTAATCGGTCTGCCAGTACGTGCTGGGCGAGCTGTCGTAGGCCTTGCTTATGTCGCGGGGCTTTTCCGACTGGTCGCCGAACGGGTCGAAGTCGCGGGCGCCGACGATGGCGATCGGCTTGGAGGCCGGCTTGGGCGACTCTGTGGTCTTGTCGCCGTCGTCCGTCGTCTGGGTGGTGTCGTCGGGCGAGTTGCCCTGGTCCATCAGGGCGTCGGCCAACTGCCAGCTGCCCAGGCCGAGAGCGGCGATCAGAAGCGCCGAGACGGCCCACTTCAGAACCTTGCCGGTGCGGCTCTGCAACGGCGGCGGCGGGGTCGGCGGCAGCTGCTGGGTGACCCCCGGATGCGCTGCAGGGCGCCCGTAGGTGCCCTGCTGGTACGTCGTGCGCTGATACTCCGGCGGCCCGGCGAACGCGGGCTCCGGCGGACGGATGCGGGGCATCTCGCCGATCGCCTTCACCAGCTCTTCGGGCGTCGTGCACGCGGCCTCGTGGCGGGAGGCCGTGGCACCGTCGTTGGCGAGCGCGCGCATGGCGAGCTCGGACAGGCCGCGGTGGATATTGGCGCGCACCTGATCGGGCGCGATGAGGCCGATGTCCTTGGGCAGGCCGGACAGGCCGTAGGCGTCGTTCTCGTACGGCCAGCGCTGGGTGAGGGCCGCGTACAGCAGGGCGCCGATCGCCTCGGTGTCGGTGCGCTGCGGGGTGTCGGAACTGATGCCGCGCAGCGCGGCGTTCACAGCGAGGCCACGGATGCGCCACTGGCCGGTGGAGGCGCGCAGCACCGCGTTGGGGTTCAGCCGCAGATGCGCGAGACCCTCACGGTGGGCCGCGGCCATGGCCCCGGCGATCTGGCTGACCATCTGGTAGGCGTCGTGCGGCTCCAGCGGGCCGGCGGACAGCAGTGCGGTCAGCTCGGTCGCGTCGGGCAGCCACTCGTGGACGACGTAGACGAGGTCGTTCTCCTCGACGGCGTCCAGCACCTGCACGAACCGGGGATCACCCAGCAGCGCGGAGGAACGGGCGGCGGCCAGTACCGACCGGGCTCGCGTATGGTCCGCCGGCAGGATGTGGACGCCGACGGCGCGACGAAGTTTCTCGTCGACCGCGCGCCAACTGCTGAATCCGTCCAGACGGGTGACGCACTCTTCGAGGCGGTAGCGCCTGGCGAGTTTGTGGCCGCTGTGCAGTTCGGGCGGTGAGGCCTTCTCGGGACTCTCGGTCCCGCCACTCCCCTGTGCCTCGTCGATGTCCGTGTCCCGCTCCCGGTTCTGGGCCACCCCGTCGGCCGTGGACTGGTCCGCCTGCGCGGCCGGCAGCTTGTCGCCGCCGTTGTCTGCCACGTCGACGGCAGCCGTACTACGTTCTGCCACCGTCGTCCCTGCCTCCCCATCCATTGCGCGCCCTACGACGTCGAATCCAATTGTGCCCACAGTCCGCTGCTATGCACGACACACGATGGCGCACGATGGTTGTGCGCCTACCCCCACCTCAGCGCCCCAGGCGCCCGCGCACCATGCCGACGAGGGAGTTGAGTTCCTCGATGCGCATGCGGCGGGCCGCCAGGTAGAAGACGCCGAGCAGAACGACACCGCCGACCAGCAGCGCGGCGAAGGAACCCGCGGCTCCCTGGCCGAGCGTCTGCGCGATGCCGTAACAGGCCGCTCCCGCCATGAGGGCGGCCGGTACCGAGGCGATGCACAGCCGCGCGTAGGTGCGCAGCACGTGCGTGCCGTCCAGGTCGCCGCCCAGACGCTTGCGCAGCCGGCGCCAGGCGATGCCCACGCCGATGGCGTAGGCGAGGCCGTATGCGGCGGCCATGCCGACCACGGCCCAGCGCGCCGGGACCAGGAAGTAGCACAGCAGCGAGGCACTCGCGTTGACCGCGGCCACGATGACCGTGTTGTAGAAGGGGGTCCTGGTGTCTTCGTAGGCGTAGAAGGCGCGCAGGACCACGTACTGCACGGAGTAGGGGATCAGGCCGAGGCCGAAGGCCATCAGCATGAAGCCCATGTTGGTGGCCTCGCTGGTGCCCGAGGAGCCGAAGATCAGCGTGCACATCGGGATGCCGAGGGCGAGGAAGCCGAAGGCGATGGGCACGATCGCGACGGCCGTGGTGCGCAGACCCTGGGAGATGTCGTCGCGGACGGCGCCGCCGTCCCCCTCGGCCGCCGAGCGGGAGATCCGCGGCAGCAGCGCGGCCATCAGCGAGACGGTGATGATGGCCTGCGGCAGGCCCCAGATCAGCTGGGCGTTGGCATAGGCGGCGAAACCGGTGCCCGCGACGCCGGAGTCCTTGCCGGCGGCGGTGGACAGCTGGGTGACGACCATGGCGCCCGCCTGGTTGGCGAGGACGAACAGCACCGTCCACTTGGCGAGCATCGCGGCCTTGCCGAGGCCGTGGCCCTTCCAGTCGAAGCGCAGCCGCAGCCGGAAGCCGGTCTCCCGCAGGTAAGGGATCATCGCGAGGGCCTGGACGACGAGGCCGAGCAGGACACCGATGCCGAGCAGTCGCTGGCCCTCCGGCGGGATGTTGCCCGCCGTCATCCCGGAGCTGCCCGCGGTGCCGTAGACCCAGATGAACATGCCGAGGGTCACGATGATGACGATGTTGTTCAGGACCGGGGTCCACATCATCGCGCCGAACCGGCCACGTGCGTTGAGGATCTGCCCCATCACCACGTGCACGCCCATGAAGAAGATCGAGGGCAGGAAGTATCGGGTGAAGGTGACGGCGACGTCATTGGCCGCGGGGTCGTTGGCGACCGGGATCGAGAGCATGCGGACCAGGAGCGGTGCGGCGAACATCGCCAGCGCGGTGAGCGCGCCGAGTGCCACCATCACCAGGGTCAGCAGCCGGTTGGCGAAGGCCTCGCCGCCGTCCTCGTCCTCCTTCATCGCCCGCACGAGCTGCGGGACGAAGACCGAGTTGAGGCCACCGCCGACGGTCAGGATGTAGATCATCGTCGGCAGCTGGTAGGCGACCTGGAAGGAGTCGCCGAGAAGGCCGAGACCGAGGGCGGAGACGATCAGCGCGGAGCGGACGAAGCCGGTGAGGCGCGAGACCATCGTGCCCGCGGCCATGACGGCGCTCGACTTCAGCAGGCCCGAGGCCCGCCCGCCCTTCTTCGCGGCGGGAGCCGGCGCGGCAGACTCGGCCGCGGGAGGCGCCGGCGGTGCCTGGTGGGGCCCCACGGGCCCCTGAGCCGCCACCGTGGGGGTGGCGGGTCCGGACACGGCCATGGCGTCCGTCTGCGGGCGCACGGAGCCCTGTTGCTGGTCCTGGAAGAGGTGGGCGAAGGCGTCCGTCTCGTGACGCTCCTCACCGGCCTGGGTCACCAGGTCGTCGACGCCCACGAACTGGGTGGTACGCGGGTCCTCGCCGAACGGCAGGTACTGGGTCGGGCCGGCCGGCTCCGGCGCGGGGGTCTGGGCCCAGACCCGCGGGTCGGGGGCGTACGGCGACTGCTGCGGCCGGCCGTACAGCGGCTGCTGCGGCTCGTACGTGCCCGGCGGCGGCGGAGGGTGCGCGGCACGGTCGTAGAGCGCCTCGGCGACCGGGTCCTGGGCGGAGAGGTCCTGTGCCCGGTAGGGGTCCTGGTCGTAGGCGTCCTGGAGGTACATGTCCGCCGGGTGCTGCGGCGGCACCTGGCCATGCTCGGGCGGCGGGCCCTCGGGGTGGCCCGAGCCGCCCGCGGCCTGGCCGCGGTCACCGTCGTACGGCGCGTTCATGGATTACCCCACCTCATCGTCCCGGGCCCACCGGCCACGACATCCTCAACGGTCCACTCTCTCACCCGTGCCGGACGGGTCTGTGCTTTCCGCTGCGGTGTCCGGTGTCGGGTCACTCTGCTGCTCCGGGTCGTCTGCCCCGGACCGGCTGCCGGACTCTTCCTCAAGACGGCTGCGGGGCCCCTCGGTGTTCAGCGGGCCTTCGGCCGGTTCGCCGGCCTCGTCATTCTCGTCGTCCTCGTCGGGGCCGTTCTCCTGGCCCTCCCGGGCCGCCGCGCGCTTGCGCTGGGTGTACATGCGGAACCCGGCCAGGACCAGAAGCAGCACGCCACCGCCGATGACCAGCATCACCGTCGCGGTGATCTCGGTGACCTTCACGTCGAAGGTCACCGGTGCGCCGTACGCCTGGCCGTCCTGCGTGTACAGCTGGGCGATCACCGTCGTCTGGCCGTTGACGTTGGCGGACGTGGGGAACTTCACCGTCTGGCTGTGCCCGCCGGAGACCGCGATGGGCTGCTCGGAGTAGGGCTTGCCGCCGATCTTGAGCCGGGTCGAGTTGGTCGAGGTGAGCCGCAGCACCAGATGGTCGACGCCCTGCACCAGGTTGTTCTGCACGGTCACGGGGATGGTGGCGCTGCGCCCGGAGAGTTTGGTGTCGGACTTGTCGATCAGCTTGACCTGGACGGTGAGCGTGTCGAGGTAGGCCTCGACGTCCTGGCGGAACGTGCTCGCCTCGACCGGCCGGCCACGCCACGACGTGGACATCTCACGGTTCAGCGCCCGGCCGAACGGGGTCACCACACGGGACCTGTCGGAGAGGATCACCTGGAAGTTGTCGAGCGTGTCCTGCGTGGCGGCGATCTGCGCGAAGGCCGACCGCGGCAGTTCCTTCCTGCGCAGCGAGGAGGGGTACTTCGACGCCGAGGGGATCTTGGTGGTGGCGTCCGGGTCCGGCTTGGCCTTGGCGGCCGCCGTGAGCTCCTGCGACTGGGACCAGCTCCCGCTCTGCAGGGCGCTCAGGGCCGCGGCCATCGCCTGCGCCTGGCTGCCGGACGGGATGCGCTGCGGTGCCACGACGATGCTGCGCTGTTTGTCGGTCTGGAGGTCGAGCGCGAGGCTCTGGGCCAGGAACCGCTGTACGGCGAGCGTGGAGTCCGAGGCCTTCGTCAGGTCGCCCTGGAACGCCTTGGACAGCCTCGAGTCCGCGACCACCGCCGTGGTGCCGCCGCCGAGGGGGCGGGCGGCCGAGGGGGTGTAGGACAGGCCGCCAGTCTCCACCAGGCTGTCGCTGCGTGCGATCACCTTGTCGGCCCCCGCGGAGGTGGCGACCTTGACGATCGACGGGTCGACGGCACCGTCGACGGGCCAGGCGAAGTCTGTGTTCGGCGTCACATGGAGAATCGGCTCCACCGTGTTGGCGACCACGTCGGAGGCCGCCTTGAGGTGGCTGAGCGAGCCGGTGACGCTCGTGCCGTTGTGGGCGAGAGCCGCAAGGTCGGGGTCGGCGAAGGGCAGGGCGACGACGTCCTTGTCCACCACCGCCTTCTGAAGCTCGGCCAGCCATGCCTTGGCGATCGCCTGGTGGGTGCCCGCCGTGGTGGTGTCCTCGGGGCCCCGCACCCGGTAGCTGCGGGTCATGGCGTCGACGGAGGCGAGCAGGTCCGGGTCGATCACCCAGGTGACGTCCAGGCTCTTGCCCAGGGACAGCAACTGGTCGAGACGGCCGCCCGGGGAGATCTCCTGGGCCAGGTCGTCGTTGAGGAACACCGGCGTCTGCTGCTCGTTCGAGCCGGTCTCCGCCGTCATGTGGACGGTCGAGATCAGCGGCCAGAGCACCGTTGTCTTCGTCTTCGTGTCCGCCTCGTCCGGCTGCCACGGCAGGAACGTCCGCTGGATGCCCAGCACCTGCTCCCACGGCTGTGCGGCCGTCTGCCCGGAGAGGGAGACACCGAGCGGGTAGATGCCGTCCTTGCCGAGGTCCAGCTTGTCGACCGGTACGGAGATGCTGAAGTGCTGCGCGACACCCGGAGCGAGCTCGGGGAACTCCTGCTCGTACGAGCCGCCGACCTCCGAGCCGTCCGCGCCGGAGTAACCGGTGCGGACGGCGGTGTTGTCGATCGCCGAGCGGGTGGTCAGCACGGAACCGACCCGCAGGCCCACATGGGCGTCGCTGACCGCCTGCTTGCCGTTGTTCGTCACCGTGCCGGAGACGGTCACGGTGTCCCCGTCGGTCGGCACGGACGGGGTGAGCGTGTCGACGGAGACGGACACGGTGCGGGAGCCGGAGGCCTCCCGGGCGGAGTCTTGGCTCGCGGCCTGCGCGGAGACGGCAGCGGGCAGCTGGAGCAGACCGGCCAGCAGCGGTGCCCCGGCGAGCAGTGCTCCGGTGCGCCGCAGCAACCGGCGGGCAGGTGAGGGACTCGTCCCCTGGAAGTCTGCCGCCTCGGCCACGCGCTCGCCCGTCCCTCGTCGTCGTCAGTGGTCGTTGGAATGTGCGTCCACGCATGGTAACGATGTGCGCTGAGGGGAAGTGCCGCGGACTGCACTACAAGATCGGGGATCGCCGGTGCACCGGACCCCTATCTGCCGATATGAAGAGAACCTTCGATCTAGGTTCACAAAGGCGCACTCTGCGAGCGTATCGGCTGGGATGTCTGTGCGTGATTAATGCGGACGCCCCCGGCCGCCCCGGCCACGTACCCTCTTCTGTTGTGCCGAACGCCAACGAAGACACCTCCAGTGCCCTGAGCCAGGGGCAGCGCCACGCGGTCAGTGAACTGCTGCGGGTCGCTCCTGTCGCCGACGAGCTCGCCCACCGTTTCCAGGAGGCCGGGTTCTCCCTCGCCCTGGTCGGCGGGTCGGTCCGGGACGCGCTGCTCGGTCGGCTCGGCAACGATCTGGACTTCACGACCGACGCCCGTCCCGAGGACGTACTGAAGATCGTCCGGCCCTGGGCGGACGCCCTGTGGGAGGTCGGGATCGCGTTCGGCACGGTCGGGGTCCAGAAGGACGGCTACCAGATCGAGGTGACCACCTACCGCTCCGAGGCGTACGACCGGACCTCGCGCAAGCCCGAGGTCTCCTACGGCGACTCCATCGAGGAGGATCTCGTCCGCCGTGACTTCACGGTGAACGCGATGGCCGTGGCGCTGCCGGCGAAGGAGTTCATCGATCCGCACGGTGGCCGTGCGGACCTCGCGGCCCGCGTGCTGCATACCCCGGGCACTCCGCAGGACTCCTTCTCCGACGACCCGCTGCGGATGATGCGGGCCGCGCGCTTCGCGGCCCAGCTCGACTTCGAGGTCGCCCCCGAGGTCGTCGCCGCGATGAAGGAGATGGCCGGCCGGATCGAGATCGTCTCGGCGGAGCGGGTGCGGGAGGAGCTGAACAAGCTGATCCTGTCCGCGCACCCGCGCAAGGGGCTGAGCCTGCTCGTCGACACGGGCCTGGCCGATCATGTGCTTCCCGAGCTTCCCGCGCTGCGTCTGGAGAGCGACGAGCACCACCGGCACAAGGATGTCTACGAGCACACCCTGATCGTCCTGGAGCAGGCGATCGAGCTGGAGGCGGACAGTCCCGACCTCACCCTCCGGCTGGCCGCGCTGCTGCACGACATCGGCAAGCCGCGTACGCGGCGCTTCGAGACGGACGGCCGGGTCTCGTTCCACCATCACGAAGTGGTCGGGGCGAAGATGACCAAGAAACGCATGACCGCGCTCAAGTACTCCAACGAGCTGGTGAAGGACGTCTCACGGCTGGTTGAACTCCATCTGCGCTTCCACGGCTACGGCACCGGGGAGTGGACGGACTCGGCCGTCCGCCGTTATGTCCGGGACGCCGGCCCCCTGCTCGATCGCCTGCACAAGCTGACCCGCTCGGACTGCACCACGCGGAACAAGCGCCGGGCGGCCGCGCTGTCGCGGGCCTATGACGGCCTGGAGGAGCGGATCGTCCAGCTGAAGGAGCAGGAGGAGCTGGACTCCATCCGGCCCGACCTCGACGGCAACCAGATCATGGAGATCCTGGGTGTGGGTCCCGGTCCTGCCGTCGGGCATGCGTACAAGCATCTTCTGGAGCTTCGGCTGGAGCACGGGCCGATGGAGTTCGACGCGGCGGTGGCAGCACTCAAGGAGTGGTGGGCCGAGCAGAGCTGACAGCGCGCGGAGCGTCGGCAGAGGTGACGGTGCGCGGAACGGGGGCATGTTTCACGTGAAACATGCCCCCGTGTCCCTATGAGGCAGGGGCGGTGTTTCACGTGAAACACCGCCCCTGCCTTTTGCCCCCCGAGTGCCTTACTTGACTTCGCTCAGGCAGAGAACGACGTCGTGGCCGTTGCCGTACTGGACGTAGGAGATCGTCGCCTCCGTGACGGCGTCGCACTTCTTCTCGTCACTGGAGCCGTCGAATATTTTGACGACCTTGTACTGGGCGCCACTGGAGGAGCAGTCGACCTCGTTGAGGTCCGCGTTGTTGTCCGTGCCGTCGTTGTGCATACAGGCGCCCACCGAGGTGGTCTCGGCGTCGGTCTCGCTGGCCCAGAAGCCGATGCCGAACTTGATGAGACCGATGATGACGGCGACGACGATCACGCCGACTATGCGCAGGGCCTTCTTGCCGGCGCTCTTGGCCGGAGCGGCCGGAGGGGGAACCGGAGCGCCATCCTGGTTGGGGAACGGAGCGTAGGGAGCCCCCTGCGGCGGGACGGGCTGCTGCCCCGCGGGCGGGGGAGGAGTCTGGGCGTACGGGTTCTGGCCCGGCGGCGGCGGAGTTGTCACGGGTGAAGCCCCCCTGGAACATGGGTGTTCTGAACATGAAGTAAGACCCAGGTAAGTTACCGGGCCCCACTGGTGACTTTGCTTTTCCGAGGGGACTCTGTGGCTTTGATGTGACACTTATCGATGCTCAAAGCGGGCCATAGCCAGCGCAACCACGCCGTAGACCGCGGCCACGAACACCACCAGTGCCACCGAGCGGCCGTCCGCGGGGAGCATCACGGCGGCCACCGCGGCGGCACCGACGAAGGCGACGTTGAAGAGGACGTCGTACAACGAGAAGACCCGGCCGCGGAAGCCGTCGTCGACCGAGGACTGCACGACTGTGTCCGTGGCGATCTTGGCTCCCTGGGTGACGAGACCCAGGACGAACGCGGCGACGAACAGGCCGACTTCGGTGAAGGACAGGAACAGGGCGAGCTCCAGCACGGCAGCGGCCGCCGAGCAGGCGACGATCCAACGGCCCGGCCCGAGCCGGCCCACCGCCGACGGTGTCACCACCGCCGCCGCGAAGAAACCCGCTCCCGAGACGCCCACCGCGAGGCCCAGCAGGGCCAGTCCCTCGTCCGGGTCGGACGACCAGGCGTACCGGCAGAGCATCAGGACCATGACGGTCAGGGCGCCGTAGCAGAACCGCATCAGCGTCATCGAGGCCAGCGCCCAGGCGGCCTCCCTCCTGCGCGGTTCGGCGAGATGCCGTACACCGGCCGCGAGCCCGCGGGCGGTACCGCTCAGCGCTGCCGTCAGCCTGGGGTGCACCGGCGCGAGGTCGGGGCCCAGCAGATGGGGTGCCATACGCAGCGACGAGAGGGCCGCACACAGATACAGCGTGGCGCCCAGCAGCACCACGGCGGCATCGGAGTTCGAGGCCACCAGCCGGACGGCGAAGGCAAGGCCGCCGCCGGCGGTCGCGGCCAGCGTTCCGGCGGTCGGGGAGAGCGAGTTGGCCATCACCAGACGTTCGGTGTCCACCACGCGCGGCAGCGCGGCGGACAGTCCCGCCAGGACGAAGCGGTTGACGGCGGTGACGCACAGGGCGGAGACGTAGAAGAGCCAGTCCGGGACACGGCCGACCATCAGAGCCGCCGTCACCGTGGCCAGCAGGGTGCGCAGCAGATTGCCGTACAGAAGGACCTGTCGTCGGCGCCAGCGGTCCAGCAGGACACCGGCGAAGGGGCCCACCAGGGAGTACGGCAGCAGGAGCACCGCCATCGCGGAGGCGATCGCGGAGGCAGAGGTCTGCTTCTCCGGTGAGAAGACGACGTAGGTGGCGAGACCCACTTGGAAGACGCCGTCGGCTCCCTGGGAGAGCAACCTGACGCCCAGCAGGCGCCGGAAGTTCCCGAAGCGCAGCAGTACGCGCAGATCGCGGACGACGGACATGGGGCACAGCCTCACATATGCGGAGGGTCCCCGGGTCATGGAACCCGGGGACCCTCAACCGCCCTGGCAGGAGCAGTGTCAGCGTCGTGGCGTGGTGCCTGGCCGACGCTCGGCGCGCAGTCTTAGCGCTCGACCTCGCCCTTGATGAACTTCTCGACGTTGGCGAAGGCCTCGTCGTCGAAGTACTGGACCGGCGGGGACTTCATGAAGTACGAGGACGCCGACAGGATCGGGCCACCGATGCCCCGGTCCTTGGCGATCTTGGCGGCGCGCAGGGCGTCGATGATGACACCGGCCGAGTTCGGGGAGTCCCAGACCTCGAGCTTGTACTCCAGGTTCAGGGGAACGTCACCGAAGGCACGACCCTCGAGGCGGACGTACGCCCACTTGCGGTCGTCCAGCCAGGCCACGTAGTCCGACGGACCGATGTGGACGTTCTTCTCGCCCAGGTCGCGGTCGGGGATCTGCGAGGTGACGGCCTGGGTCTTCGAGATCTTCTTCGACTCGAGGCGGTCGCGCTCCAGCATGTTCTTGAAGTCCATGTTGCCGCCGACGTTGAGCTGCATGGTGCGCTCAAGACGGACACCGCGGTCCTCGAACAGCTTCGCCATCACACGGTGGGTGATGGTCGCGCCGACCTGCGACTTGATGTCGTCGCCGACGATCGGGACGCCCGCCTCGGTGAACTTGTCCGCCCACTCCTTGGTGCCGGCGATGAAGACCGGGAGGGCGTTGACGAAGGCGACCTTGGCGTCGATGGCGCACTGGGCGTAGAACTTCGCCGCGTCCTCGGAACCGACGGGCAGGTAGCAGACGAGAACGTCGACCTGCTGGTCCTTGAGGACCTGGACGACGTCGACCGGGGCCTCGGCGGACTCCTCGATGGTCTGGCGGTAGTACTTGCCGAGACCGTCCAGGGTGTGACCGCGCTGGACCGTGACGCCCTTGTTCGGGACGTCGCAGATCTTGATGGTGTTGTTCTCGCTGGCGCCGATGGCGTCGGAGAGGTCGAGGCCGACCTTCTTGGCGTCGACGTCGAAGGCGGCGACGAACTCGACGTCACCGACGTGGTACTCGCCGAACTGCACGTGCATCAGGCCCGGGACCTTGGACGCCGGGTCGGCGTCCTTGTAGTACTCGACGCCCTGCACCAGCGATGCAGCGCAGTTGCCCACGCCGACGATGGCTACGCGAACCGAACCCATTCCGGTTGCTCCCTGTGTGTACGAGTGAGGCCCTGAATGGGACTCACGTGGCGGTGTCGTCGGGCGTATCCGGCCGGGGGTCGACCCCCGGCCGGGGCAGGACGCCCGTCGCTCCAGATGTGTTGTCCTGCTGAGCGGGTCCCCCAGAGGCGGAACCTTGGAGGTCCCGCCCGGCCCGCTCACTTTCGATGAGCTCGTTCAGCCAGCGCACTTCGCGCTCCACGGACTCCATTCCGTGGCGCTGAAGCTCAAGCGTGTAGTCGTCGAGGCGCTCCCGGGTGCGCGCCAGGGAGGCGCGCATCTTCTCGAGGCGCTCCTCCAGCCGGCTGCGGCGACCCTCCAGTACGCGCATGCGTACATCGCGTGACGTCTGCCCGAAGAAGGCGAAGCGAGCGGCGAAGTGTTCGTCCTCGTACGCGTCGGGGCCGGTCTGCGAGAGCAGTTCCTCGAAGTGCTCCTTACCCTCCGCCGTCAACCGGTAGACGATCTTGGCGCGGCGCCCCGCGAGGGAGGCGGCGAGGGCGTCCTCGGGCGCATGGCCCGTCTCTTCGATCAACCAGCCGTTGGTGACCAGCGTCTTGAGACAGGGGTACAGCGTCCCGTAGCTGAACGCCCGGAACACACCGAGTGACGTATTGAGTCGTTTGCGCAGCTCATAGCCGTGCATCGGGGATTCGCGGAGCAGGCCGAGTACGGCGAACTCGAGGATCCCGGAACGCCGGCTCATCGTCGCCTCCTCTCTGCCGCGGACGGGCCGTGACGGTCTCTATGTCGTGCTGATGTATCGACTCGATACATCAGCACGATAGAACGGCCTTCCTCCTGGGACAAGGGGAGAGATGGTGAACGGGATCACATCGCAGATTCGTTGTGTGCAAGTTGCCTGATTTGGGGTGAACTTCGAGGCTCGGCGGGTTTTGGCGGTGCGTAGTCTGTGCGCCATGCACACCACCGGGAACCGAGTGACGCCTGGGGACGTCCTCGTCCTCGGTGCAGTACGGGTGAATGCGAGACCGACCACATCCGTACTTCGGGGGGACCGGAAACCAGCCGCCGTTTCCAGGCGCGCAAGGGTGCGCCTGCCCGAGGAGTAATCGTTCGATGAGCGAGCACCGTCGCAAACCGCCGCAGCCGCAGGGAGGCGGACGTGCCGCGACCCGACGTGGCCAGTCCGGTCCGTCCTCCGGTCGCCGCGCGGCACCGCGAGGCGCCACCGGGTCTCTGTCCGATTCGTACGGGTCGGATTCCTATGAGCCGGACGGCGCCGAGTCGTCGTACGGCAGCCGTGCCGAGGCCCGACGCGCGGCGCAGAGAGGTGGAGGCCGCCGCAGAGTGGCCGACAACGGTCCCGGAGGTCGCCAAGGCGGCCCCGGCGGCCCTGGACGAGGCAGGGGGCGTGCTACCGCGCCCGGCAGGAAACGCCTCATCGACTATCCGCGCTTCGGCAAGGACGGATGGCGCCGTTGGATGCCGTCCTGGAAGCTCGTCTCCGGCCTGTGCATCGGCTTCGTGGGCAGCTTGGTGGTCGTCGCGGGCGTCGGGTACGCCATGGTGAGCGTGCCGAACGTCGCGGACACCGCGAATGCGCAGAACAACGTCTACTACTGGTCCGACGGCTCCCAGATGGTCGCCACGGGCGGTGAGACCAACCGCCAGATCATCAACCTGTCGCAGATCCCCAAGGCGATGCAGTACGCCGTGATCTCGCAGGAGAACAAGACCTTCTACACCGACAGCGGCATCGACCCCAAGGGCATCGCCCGCGCCGTGCTGAACATGGCGAGCGGCGGTCAGACGCAGGGTGGATCCACCATCACCCAGCAGTACGTGAAGAACGCGCGCCTCGACGACCAGTCGCAGACCGTCACGCGCAAGTTCAAGGAGATCTTCATCTCCATAAAGGTGGGCGCCACGGTCAAGAAGGACGACATCATGGCGGGCTACCTGAATTCCGCCTACTACGGTCGTAACGCCTACGGAATACAGGCCGCAGCCCGTGCGTACTTCAACAAGGACGCCATCAAGCTGAACCCGGGCGAGTGTGCCTTCCTGGCGGCGATGCTGAAGGGCGCCACGTATTACGACCCTGCCGGCGGAACGACCTACGACACGACCGCCACTCCGGAGGCGAACAGCGCGCGAGCCCTGCGCCAGATGCAGGACACCCTGGACAAGATGGTCGAGTACGGCCACTTGGACGCCACGGTCCGGGCCCAGTACACCAGGATGCCGGACTGGAAGAATCCGCGCTCGAACACCCAGCTCGGCGGCCAGATCGGCTATCTCGTCGACCTTGCCAACGGATACCTGGTGTCCCACAGCGACGAGACCGGGATCACTCAGAAGAAGCTGACGCAGGGCGGCTACACGATCCGCACGACCTTCGACAAGAAGAAGGTCAAGGAACTCGAAGCTGCCGTCTCCAACGTGCAGAAGGCGAACATCAAGCCCAAGGAGCGCCCGGAGACCGACACCCACGTCCAGTTCGGCGGGGCGTCCGTGGATCCGGCGACCGGTGCCATCAAGGCCATCTACGGCGGTGAGGACGCGACCAAGCACTTCACCGACAACGCCGACACCACCGGTGCCCAGGTCGGCTCCACGTTCAAGCCGTTCGTGCTCGCCGCAGCGATGAAGTGGGGCGTCAAGGATCCCAAGGGTCTGTCGTCGCAGGCACAGGACGAGCGCACCATCGCCTCTCCGAAGAGCCTGTTCAGCGGTCAGAACAAGCTCAAGATCAAGGAGTACAACGGAGAGGTCTGGAAGAACGAGAAGGGCGAGGAGTGGCTGCAGACCAACGACGGCAACGCCTCGTACGGCGCCGCGCCCAAGTACCAGATCGATCTTCGTGAGGCGATGCGGGAGTCGGTCAACTCCGCCTTCGTCCAGCTCGGCATGGATGTCGGCCTGGACAAGGTGAAGGAGTCGGCCATTGACGCGGGTCTGCTGGAGTCCAGCCTGACCGGCACCGGCTTCCCGTCCTTCTCCATCGGCATCTCCGACCCCAGCGCCATCCGGATGGCGGGCGCGTACGCCACCTTCGCGGCCAGCGGCCAGCAGCGGAGCCCGTACTCCGTCCAGTCGGTGACCAGCAAGGACGGCCCGGTCTACACGCACAAGGTCAAGTCCGAAGAGGCCTTCACCCCGGCGGTCGCCGACAACGTCACCGATGTCCTGAAGACCGTGGTCGAGAAGGGCACGGGTACCAACGCCCAGCTGCCCGGCCGTGATGTGGCGGGCAAGACCGGTACCACCGACGGCAACAAGTCGGCCTGGTTCGTCGGCTACACCCCGCAGCTGTCCACGTCGATCACGATGTTCCGGTACGACGACGACGAGACCAAGAAGAACCGCACGTTCCTCGAGATGTACGGAACGGGCGGCCAGAAGAAGATCCACGGTGCGTCGTTCCCGGCCCAGATCTGGCACGACTACATGGCGGAGGCCCTGAAGGGCGAGGAGGCGGAGAAGTTCCCGACCCCCGAGCCCATCGGTGAGGTTGTCAACGCGGCGCCCTCGCCGTCCCCGACGCCCTCGGCCACCGAGAGCGAAGAGGCGAGCCCGAGCCCGACGCCTTCGGAGACGCTGACCAGCCCGTCTCCCTCGGCGAGCGAGACCTGCCGGTTCACCCGGTTCTGCAACAGCAGCAACGGTGGCAACAACGGCGGCACCACCGACGCCGGCACCACGGACGGCGGTACCACGGACGGCGGCGTGACATCCTCGCCGACGGCCACGGACACCGCCGACACCTCCAGAGGCAACGGCAACGGAAACGGCAGCGGAACCATCTTCGGGTCGTCCGGATAACCGCTCCCGCCCCCCGGCATGGGTGTTTCACGTGAAACGCCCGAATGTTTCACGTGAAACGAGGGCCGTCGCACCGATTCAGGTGTGGCGGCCCTCGGCCTATTCCTAGGTGCGTACGGCAGGATGTGCCCCATGCCCAGTGCAGAATCGACATCGACGAGCGTGCACGAGCCCGGTCCGGTGCGGCCGACCAGGGACGACGAGGTCGCGGCGGCCGCCAGCGAGCTGATCGGCGGTCCCATCGGGCGGCGTGCCCTGCTGGGGACGTCCTGGTGGACTCCGGTACGGGTCGTCGCGCTTGTGGCGATCGGGATGTTCGCCCTCGGTCTTGTCCAGAAGATGCCGTGCTACGACAGCGGCTGGTTCTTCGGTGCCAGCTCCCAGTACACGCACGCGTGCTACTCGGACATCCCGCACCTCTATCAGGGACGCGGGTTCGCCGACGGGCTCGTGCCGTACTTCGACAAGCTCCCCGGCGACATGCAGTACCTCGAATACCCGGTGCTGACGGGTGTGTTCATGGAGGTGGCTGCCTGGCTGACGCCCGGAAGCGGCACCATCCAGCACCAGGAGCAGTGGTACTGGATGGTCAACGCGGGGATGCTGATGGCCTGTGCGGCCGTCATCGTCGTCTGTGTCTCCCGCACGCACGCCCGTCGCCCCTGGGACGGCCTGCTGGTCGCGCTGGCGCCGGCCTTCGCGCTGACCGCCACCATCAACTGGGACCTCCTGGCGGTCGCTCTGACCGCCGCCGCGATGCTGATGTGGTCGCGGGGCCGTTCCCTCGCCTTCGGCGTCCTCCTGGGCCTCGCCACGGCCGCCAAGCTCTATCCCGTCTTCCTGCTCGGCCCGCTGTTCCTGCTGTGCTGGCGTGCGGGCAAGTGGCGGGACTTCGGCAAGGCCCTGGGCGGCGCGGCGGTCTCCTGGATCGTGGTGAACCTGCCGGTGATGCTCTTCGCCTTCGAGGGCTGGTCGAAGTTCTACACGTTCAGCCAGGAGCGGGGCGTCGACTTCGGATCCTTCTGGCTGATCATGGCGCAGAACTCGACCCAGCCGCTCAGCACCGACACGGTCAACACCGTGGCCACGATCCTGGTGCTGCTCTGCTGCGTGGGCATCGCGGCCCTGACCTTCACCGCTCCGCGCCGGCCGCGCTTCGCGCAGCTGGCCTTTCTGATCGTCGCGGCGTTCATCCTCACCAACAAGGTGTACTCCCCGCAGTACGTGCTGTGGCTGGTGCCGCTGGCCGTGCTGGCCCGGCCGAAGTGGCGGGACTTCCTGATCTGGCAGGCCTGCGAGGTGGCGTACTTCCTGGGGATCTGGCTGTACCTCGCGTACACGACCAGCGGGGACGCCCACAAGGGTCTGCCGACCGACGGCTATCACTGGGCCATCGGCGTGCACCTGCTGGGGACGCTGTACCTGTGCGCCGTCGTCGTGCGGGACATCCTCATGCCGGAGCGGGACGTGGTCCGCAGGGCGGGCGACGACGACCCCTCGGGCGGGGTGCTCGACGGCGCGGAGGACGTGTTCGTGCTCGGCTCGGCGGCCCATCCGCCCAGGCACGCCGTCCCGTTCGACGGCCCTCAGGTGGAGTGGGGCAAGCAGGAGCCGACCGACGGTTCGCTCTGAGCGAACAGAGCGCGGGCAGGTCACACGAAAGGCCGTACACGGAGAGTCCGTGTACGGCCTTCGGTGTCTGTGCGCGGCTCGGGGCCGGACCCGTACCGCTCAGCGGTCGACGATGCGGTCGAACTGGGTGGTGGTGTGCCGCAGATGGGCCACCAGCTCCTCGCCGACCTTCGGCTCCGCGGAGTCCGCGGGGACGAACAGGATGGAGACCTGCATGTGCGGCGGCTCGGCGAACCAGCGCTGCTTGCCGTCCCAGACGAACGGCGAGAGGTTCCGGTTCACCGTGGCCAGGCCGGCACGGGCGACGCCCTTGGCACGCGGCATGACGCCGTGCAGGGCCTTGGGGGCCTCCAGCCCCACCCCGTGCGACGTACCGCCCGCCACGACCACCAGATAGCCCTCGGAGGCCGCCTTCTGCTGCCGGTAGCCGAACCGGTCGCCCTTGGCCACGTGCGTGACGTCCAGGACGGCGCCCCGGTACTCGGTGGCCTCGTGGTCCCCCAGCCACAGCCGCGTGCCGATGCGGGCACGGAAGTGGGTCTGCGGGAACTGCTGTTGCAGCCTGGCGAGTTCCTGCGCCTTGAGGTGGCTGACGAACATGGTGTGCAGCGGCAGACGGGCCGCGCGCAGCCGGTCCATCCAGCCGATGACCTCCTCGACGGCGTCCGAGCCGTCGGTCCGGTCCAGCGGCAGATGGATCGCGAAGCCCTCGAGACGGACGTTCTCGATGGCGGAGTGCAGCAGGGGCAGGTCCTGCTCACTGATGCCGTGCCGCTTCATCGAGGACATCACCTCGATGACCACCCGGGCGCCGACCAGGCCGTACACACCGTCGATGGACGACACCGAGCGGATCACCCGGTCCGGCAGCGGCACGGGCTCTTCCCCGCGCCGGTACGGCGTCAGCACCAGCAGATCGCCGCCGAACCAGTCCTTGATGCGTGCGGCCTCGTACGTCGTGCCGACGGCCAGCACGTCCGTGCCCAGCCGCGTGGCCTCCTCCGCCAGCCGCTCGTGACCGAAGCCGTAGCCGTTGCCCTTGCAGACCGGGACGAGTCCCGGGAACTGCTCCTGCACGTGCTTGTGGTGCGCCCGCCAGCGCGCGGTGTCGACGTAGAGGGTGAGCGCCATGGCCGGACCTGGAACCTTTCTGGTGGCAGCGGTGTGTCAGAGGTATGGAAGCACTGAACGTGAGGTCAGCGTCGCGACATGTAGATGTCGAGAGCCTTGTGGAGCAGTTTGTTCAGCGGGAAGTCCCATTCGCCGAGATATTCGGCGGCCTGTCCGCCTGTGCCCACCTTGAACTGGATCAGGCCGAAGAGGTGGTCGGTCTCGTCCAGGGAGTCGGAGATTCCACGCAGGTCGTAGACCGTGGCGCCGAGCGCGTAGGCGTCGCGCAGCATCCGCCACTGCATCGCGTTCGAGGGGCGGAACTCGCGGCCGATGTTGTCGGAGGCGCCGTAGGAGTACCAGACGTGGCCGCCGACGATCAGCATCGTCGCCGCCGAGAGGTTCACGCCGTTGTGCCGGGCGAAGTACAGCCGCATGCGGTTGGGGTCCTCGGTGTTGAGGGCCGTCCACATGCGCTGGAAGTACGACAGCGGGCGGGGCCTGAAGTGGTCGCGCACGGCCGTGATCTCGTACAGGCGCTGCCACTCCTCCAGGTCGTGGGAACCGCCCTGGACGACCTCGACACCGGCCTTCTCGGCCTTCTTGATGTTGCGGCGCCACAGCTGGTTGAAGTTCTTGTGGACCTCTTCCAGGGAACGGTTGGCCAGCGGCACCTGGTAGACGTAGCGGGGCTGGACGTCGCCGAAGCCGGCGCCGCCGTCCTCGCCCTGCTGCCAGCCCATGCGGCGCAGCTTGTCGGCCACCTCGAACGCGCGCGGCTCGATGAAGTCGGCCTCGATGTCCCGCAGCCGCTTCACGTCCGGGTTCTGGATCCCGGCCTTGATGGAGGTGGCCTCCCAGCGCCGGATGATCACCGGCGGGCCCATCTTCACGGAGAAGGCGCCCTGCTGCTTGAGGTGCGCGAGCATCGGCTCGAGCCACTCGACCAGGTTCGGCGCGTACCAGTTGATGACCGGGCCCTCGGGCAGATAGGCCAGATAGCGCTTGATCTTGGGCAGCTGACGGTAGAGGACCAGGCCTGCGCCGACCATTTCGCCGGTGCGCTCGTCGAACCAGCCGAGGCTCTCGGAGCGCCACTCCGCCTTCACATCGGCCCAGGCCGGAACCTGCATGTGACTCGCCGCCGGCAGGCTCTGGATGTACGCCAGATGCTGTTCGCGACTGATGGTCCTCAGGGTCAGGCTCATTCGGGGGGCTCCTCGGGCTGGGCTGTCCCCATGGGTACAGGGGCTCCGGCTCTCGCGCGAAGCCTACTGCGCCGTGCGCGCGGCTCGAATGGGCGTATGGGGGGATGCCCCGGCACGGTGACCGGCCGGGGTATCCGTGGCAGTCCCCACTGTGTCTTGTGTGGTGACTTCGTGTGGTTCGGCGGACTCAGAAAAGCCCGCCGAAGAGTCCGCCGTGTGCCATGCCGAGATAGAAGCCGAGGGCCGAGGCACCGAGGCCCAGGATCAGCCCGAAGCGCTCGCGGGTCGTCTCGGAGATCCACTGGCCGTAGGCGCCGGTGATGATTCCCACCAGACCGGCCCAGGAGGTGAGCAGGTGCAGGCCGTGGAAAGCGGATGAGACGAGAGCCGTGATGCCCAGCAACAGGGTCACCGCGAGCAGGGTGTCCTGGAGAACGTGGGGCTTTCCGTCCGTGGCGAAGAGACCGCCGACGGTGTTGGGTCGCAATGCCTGTGCCATAGGGCACCTCCTGCGGAAGGCGGCGCATCGTAGCGCCGTACACACCCGATGTGTACAGATTGACGGTCTCCACCCTCGGATTTCAACCGGAAGCGGGTGTGCGGGTAGTCTGTAGCGTCTGCACCGGTGTCTGCCCAGGCTCAGCCAGGGATACGCCCAGGCGAGAGCGGGGACGTCCTCGGACGGCCCCCGATTGTCAGTGGCGGCCGATACCGTTGCGTACGCATCACAACCCTCCTGCCACGGAACGACCGTGGCCGCTGAGTCCAAAGGAGGTGGGTTACACATGCGTCACTACGAGGTGATGGTCATCCTCGACCCCGATCTGGAGGAGCGCGCTGTCGCCCCCCTGATCGAGAACTTCCTCTCCGTCGTCCGCGAGGGCAACGGAAAGGTCGAGAAGGTCGACACCTGGGGCCGTCGTCGTCTCTCGTACGAGATCAAGAAGAAGCCCGAGGGCATCTACTCGGTCATCGACCTGCAGGCCGAGCCTGCGGTCGTCAAGGAGCTCGACCGCCAGATGAACCTGAACGAGTCGGTCCTCCGGACCAAGGTCCTCCGCCCCGAGACCCACTGAGCTCTCCCGCTCAGCTGATCTCGGGATTCGAGTAGCAGCACCAGCAGCCAGCAGCAAACCCGCCGAGAGGTTCCCCCATGGCAGGCGAGACCGTCATCACGGTCGTCGGCAATCTTGTCGATGACCCCGAGCTGCGCTTCACGCCGTCCGGTGCGGCGGTCGCGAAGTTCCGCGTCGCGTCCACTCCCCGCACCTTCGACCGTCAGACGAACGAGTGGAAGGACGGCGAAAGCCTCTTTCTGACCTGCTCGGTCTGGCGTCAGGCGGCGGAGAACGTCGCCGAGTCGCTTCAGAAGGGCATGCGCGTCATCGTGCAGGGCCGGCTGAAGCAGCGGTCCTACGAGGACCGTGACGGCGTCAATCGCACGGTCTACGAGCTGGACGTCGAGGAAGTCGGCCCCAGCCTGCGCAACGCCACGGCCAAGGTCGCCAAGACCACCGGTCGCGGTGGCCAGGGCGGCCAGGGTGGTTACGGCGGCGGTGGCAACCAGGGTGGCGGCGGCTGGGGCGGAAGCTCCGGCGGCGGCCAGCAGGGTGGCGGCGCTCCTGCCGCCGACCCGTGGGCTTCCGGCGCTCCCGCCGGCGGCAACCAGGGTGGCGGCGGCTGGGGCGGAAACTCCGGCGGCAGCGGCGGCGGCTACTCGGACGAACCCCCCTTCTAGGCCCACGGGCCGGGCCTCTCGGTCCGGACCGGGTCGGAGGCGGGTCGTATCCCCACTTCTTGATCACACAGGAGAAACACCATGGCGAAGCCGCCTGTGCGCAAGCCTAAGAAGAAGGTCTGCGCTTTCTGCAAGGACAAGGTCACGTACGTGGACTACAAGGACACGAACATGCTGCGGAAGTTCATTTCCGACCGCGGCAAGATCCGTGCCCGCCGCGTGACCGGCAACTGCACGCAGCACCAGCGTGACGTCGCCACGGCCGTCAAGAACAGCCGTGAGATGGCGCTGCTGCCCTACACCTCCACCGCGCGATAAGGGAAGGGTGACCGACTCATGAAGATCATCCTCACCCACGAGGTCTCCGGCCTCGGTGCCGCGGGCGACGTCGTGGACGTCAAGGACGGTTACGCTCGCAACTACCTGATCCCGCGGAAGTTCGCTATCCGCTGGACCAAGGGTGGCGAGAAGGACGTCGAGCAGATCCGTCGCGCTCGCAAGATCCACGAGATCCAGACCATCGAGCAGGCCAACTCCGTGAAGGCTCAGCTCGAGGGCGTCAAGGTCCGTCTGGCCGTTCGCTCCGGCGACGCCGGTCGTCTCTTCGGTTCCGTCACCCCGGCCGACATCGCCTCGGCGATCAAGGCTTCCGGTGGCCCCGAGGTCGACAAGCGCCGCATCGAGCTGGGCTCGCCGATCAAGACGCTGGGCGCCCACGAGACGTCCGTGCGTCTGCACCCCGAGGTTGCCGCCAAGGTCAACATCGAGGTCGTCGCGGCCTGATCTCCGCGCTTGGCTTGAACAGCCGGGAAGGGGCCGCACCCGTCAGGGTGCGGCCCCTTCCGCATGGCTGGAGCGAGTGAGGTCGGCAGGAGCATGGGAGTCTGCGGGTACCGCATCGGTTTTGCGGCCGGTGCGGCAGTGGGCATGTTTCACGCGAAACGTCGGTTTCACGTGAAACAGTCAGCGCGTAGCGCCCGTGACGATCCAGTGTCCGGAGCGGGTACGCAGCCACAGCGTCAGCATGCGCACCGTCATCATCAGCGTCATGGCTCCCCACAATGCGGTGAGACCGCCGCCTAGAAGCGGGATCAGCAACGCTGTCGGAGCGAAGACCGCCAGCGTCACCACCATCGCCCGGGCCAGATAAGGGCCGTCGCCCGCTCCCATCAGGACACCGTCCAGAACGAAGACGATGCCGCAGACGGGCTGCGAGAGCGCCACCATGAGCAGTGCCGGCAGGGCGGTGTCCTTCACCAGTGCGTCGCTGGTGAACAGGGGCAGGAACAGAGGGCGGGCGAGTACCACGAGCAGGCCGAGTGCGAAGCCTGCGGCGATGCCCCACTCCACCATGCGACGACAGGCTTCACGGGCGCCCAGGGCGTCGTCGGCGCCGAGGTACCGTCCGATGATGGCCTGCCCCGCGATCGCGATGGCGTCGAGAGCGAAGGCCAGCAGGCTCCACAGGGACAGGATGATCTGGTGTGCCGCGATGTCGGCGTCGCCGAGCCGGGCGGCTACGGCCGTGGCGATCATCAGGATCGCCCGCAGCGAGAGAGTACGGACCAGCAGAGGCACGCCGGCCTGTGCACAAGCTCTTATCCCCTTGGCATCGGGGCGCAGTGAGGCTCCGTGCTTGTGGGCTCCACGGACGACCACCACGAGATAGACGGCGGCCATGCCGTACTGCGCGATGACGGTGCCCCAGGCCGAACCGGCGATGCCGAGTCCGACGCCATAGACGAGACCCGTGTTCAGCACCGCGTTGGCGATGAAGCCACCGATGGCGACATAGAGCGGTGTTCTGGTGTTCTGCAGGCCGCGCAGCACCCCGGTGGCGGCGAGCACGACCAGCATGGCCGGGATGCCGAGCGAGGAGATGCGCAGATAGGTGGTCGCGTACGGAGCCGCCGTGTTCGATGCGCCGAAGAGGTTCACGAGGGCTGGAGCAGAGGGAAGCACGGTGACGATGACGGCGGCCCCGAGCAACAGCGCCAGCCAGATGCCGTCCATGCCCTGACGGATGGCCGCCTGGAGATCGCCTGCGCCGACGCGGCGTGCCACGGCTGCCGTGGTGGCGTAGGCGAGGAAGACGAAGACGCTGACGGCTGTGGTGAGAAGAGCCGAGGCGATGCCGAGTCCGGCCAGTTGCGAGGTGCCGAGATGGCCCACGATGGCGCTGTCGGCCAGGACGAAGAGAGGCTCGGCGACGAGTGCGCCGAAGGCCGGAACGGCCAGCGCGACGATCTCGCGGTCGTGCTGTCGCCGGGCGGCCCTGGCGGGCGCGGGAGCCTGTGTCATGAGCACTAATCTAACCGTCCACAGGTAAGAGATGCAAAGCATTAGTGACCCTTACCATGCTTCAGGTGGTGTGGACTTTCGCGCAGCGTTCGAGGAGATCTTGGCCCGACCGGGAAAGTTTTTCTTCTGCACAGCCCGTGGATGGGAAAGTGGCTGGTCAAGGCGCCTGTTCTGTTGAGGATGGGAGCTTGTTCACAGGCCTGTCCACCGGGTCGTACACAGGTTTTGCGAAGTTCTCCACAGCATCGGGCCCGTCGTCCACATGGCCTGTGGATAACCAGATTGGCTGACGGTGCCCGCAGGCCTACCGTGGTCCGGCGCCCGCTCCGCTCGTCGGCCAGAAAACCATCGCAAAACAGACGCGCCGGAACCGGAGTCTGGGCCTCTCATCTGTCAGTGCCGTGCCGTAGAAATGAGTAGCGCGGCGAGGTCCGCTCCGCGGACGGGAGGAGGTGGCTCGGTGAGCATTTCCGAGCCCTTGGACGATCCGTGGGCCGACAGTGGTCCCAGTGATCGTCTGCCCACGTCCCGCCGCCGCGCCGACGGCGGTCGCGGCCGCGGCGAGCAGCACGACCGAGGCCGGGACGACGGCGTGTGGGAGGGCGGGGGCACCGCCTTCGAGCGCGTCCCCCCGCAGGACCTCGACGCCGAGCAGTCCGTCCTCGGCGGCATGCTGCTGTCCAAGGACGCCATCGCCGACGTCGTCGAGGTCCTCAAGGGCCACGACTTCTACAAGCCCGCCCATGAAACGATCTTTCAGGCGATCCTCGACGTCTACGCCAAGGGCGAGCCGGCCGACCCGATCACCATCGCCGCGGAGCTCACCAAGCGCGGTGAGATCAACAAGGTCGGCGGCGCCTCGTATCTGCACACGCTCGTCCAGACCGTGCCGACGGCGGCCAACGCCGAGTACTACGCGGAGATCGTTCACGAGCGGGCGGTACTGCGCCGTCTCGTCGAGGCCGGCACCCGCATCACCCAGATGGGCTACGCGGCCGACGACGATGTGGACGAGATCGTCAACCGGGCCCAGGCCGAGATCTACGCGGTCACCGAGCAGCGCACCAGCGAGGACTATCTGCCGCTGGGCGACATCATGGAGGGCGCGCTCGACGAGATCGAGGCGATCGGCTCGCGCAGCGGGGAGATGACCGGTGTGCCCACCGGCTTCACCGACCTCGACTCGCTCACCAACGGCCTGCACCCCGGCCAGATGATCGTCATCGCCGCCCGGCCCGCCATGGGTAAGTCGACCCTCGCCCTGGACTTCGCCCGAGCCGCGTCGATCAAGCACAACCTGCCGAGCGTCATCTTCTCCCTCGAAATGGGCCGCAACGAGATCGCGATGCGTCTGCTGTCCGCGGAAGCCCGTGTCGCGCTGCACCACATGCGCTCCGGCACCATGACGGACGAGGACTGGACCCGGCTGGCACGACGGATGCCCGAGGTGTCGTCCGCGCCGCTCTTCATCGACGACTCCCCGAACCTCTCGATGATGGAGATCCGCGCGAAGTGCCGTCGGCTCAAGCAGCGCAACGACATCAAGCTGGTGATCATCGACTATCTCCAGCTGATGCAGGCCGGCGGGTCCAAGCGCTCCGAGAGTCGTCAGCAGGAGGTCTCGGACATGTCCCGAAACCTCAAGCTCCTCGCCAAGGAGCTGGAGGTGCCGGTGATCGCGCTCTCCCAGCTCAACCGTGGTCCCGAGCAGCGCACGGACAAGAAGCCGATGGTGTCCGACCTGCGTGAGTCCGGCTCCATCGAGCAGGACGCCGACATGGTGATCCTGCTGCACCGCGAGGACGCCTACGAGAAGGAGTCGCCGCGCGCGGGCGAGGCGGACATCATCGTGGGCAAGCACCGTAACGGCCCGACGGCGACGATCACCGTGGCTTTCCAGGGCCACTACTCGCGATTCGTGGACATGGCACAGACCTGATCCAGGGCGGCTCCGGCGAAATGGATTCGACGTGGGTTGCCGTGCCGGGTGGACTGGGGCCATGACGTCTTCTCAGGAACAACTGCTGCCCGGCACGTGCCGTGCGCTGCTCCACCGCATTGCCGTGGCCCAGGCGGAGGGGCGGGCGCCGTCGCTGGTCGCGACCGTCGTACGGGACGGGCAGGCCGTCTGGCACGGCGCCCGGACCTCCGTGGACGGGCACGGGCCGGACGAGCATGTGCAGTACCGGATCGGCTCGATCACCAAGACCTTCACCGCTGTGCTCGTCCTGCGACTGCGTGACGCGGGCCTGCTGGATCTGGGCGATCCGCTGGAGAAGCATCTGCCGGGGACCGGCGTGGGCGAGGTCACCATCGCCGATCTGCTCGCCCACACCGGCGGGCTCGCGGCCGAGTCGCCTGCTCCCTGGTGGGAGCGCACTCCGGGATCGCTGCGGCCGGAACTCGCCGATGTGCTCGGTGAGCAGCCTCTTCTGCACCCTGTCGGCCGCCGGTTCCACTACTCGAATCCCGGATACACCTTGCTGGGAGCGCTGGTGGAGAAGCTGCACGGCGCCCCATGGGAGGACGTCCTTCGGCGTGAAGTGCTGCAACCCCTGGGGCTGGAGCGGACGAGTGCCCAGCCTCAGGAGCCCCATGCGGGGGGATGGGCGGTGCATCCGTGGGCCGACGCGCTGCTCCCCGAGCCCGTGCAGGATCTGGGGATCATGGCGCCGGCCGGACAGCTCTGGTCCACGACCGGTGACCTGGCCCGTTTCGCCGTCTTCCTGGCCCGGGGGGACGACCGTGTGCTGAGTGCCGACTCCGTGCGGGAGATGCGGACGCCGGCTGCTCCTGCCGAGACCCCGGACGTGGCGGACGGCGTCAGCTACGGCCTCGGCATGCAGATCCAGCAGCGTGATGGACGGCTCCTCGTCGGTCACTCCGGTTCGCTGCCCGGCTTTCTCGCGAACCTGACCATCAGCGTGGAGGACGACGTCGCCGCGGTGGTGCTGGCCAACTGCACCTCCGGGCCGATGCTGGGTGCCGTGGGCGCCGATCTCGTCCGCATCGTCGCGGAGGCAGAGCCGCGGATTCCCGCGCCCTGGCGGCCGTTGCCCGAAGTCTCTCCGGCGGAGCTGGAGTTGACGGGGCAGTGGTACTGGGGGACCCAGGCCTTTGCGTTGCGCCTCACAGCCGACGGGGCGGCCTCGCTGGAGCCGCTGTCCGGCATCGGCCGACGCTCACGCTTCCGGGCGAACGGGGACGGCACCTGGACGGGGCTGGAGGGCTACTACGCCGGAGAGCTCCTGAAGGCCGTACGACGCCCGGACGGGTCCGTGGACCACCTGGATCTCGGGTCGTTCGTGTTCACGCGTCAGCCCTACGACAGGACGGCTTCGGTGCCCGGTGGAGTGGACCCGGACGGATGGCGGGGACTCAAGCCGCGCCGGTAGAGCGTCGGGAATCCGCCGAAGACGGGAGAGCGGTCTGTTTCACGTGAAACAGACCGCTCGTTAGACAGACCGCTCGTTGCGTCAGAGGTGGAGCTTGAAGCCGACATGCGACGCGGTGAAACCGAGCCGCTCGTAGAAGCGATGTGCGTCTGTGCGGGACGAGTCGGAGGTCAGCTGTACCATCCGGCAGCCCAGAAGCCGGGACTCGTCGACCGCCCACTGGATGAATCGGGTTCCCAGGCCGCTGCCGCGCTCGTCGTTGTGGATGCGTACGCCCTCGATGATCGAGCGGGTGGCGCCCTTGTGGGAGAGCCCGGGAACGATCGTCAGCTGGAGTGTGCCGATCACTCGACCCTCGCGCACCGCCACCATCAGATGCTGGTTCGGATCGGCGGACAGACGCTCCAGAGCCGCCCGGTAGGGGGTCAGGTCGTCAGGTGACTCGCGCTGTGCGCCCAACGGATCGTCGGCGAGCATCGCGACGATCGCCGGTATGTCGTCTGCCGTGGCGGGCCGAATATCGATATCTCCCATGGCCGCACTCTATGCGGGTGCGTTGAGCGCCTCCACGGCCTGGACCAGCGGTGCGAGCTCGGCGTTCTTCGACGCCTCGTCGAGTGCCTCGCGCAGGGCGGCGTCGTTGGTGGGCCGGGCTTGCGCCAGCAGTTCGAGACCGTCCTCGGTGACGTCGGCGTAGATGCCGCGGCGATCGGTGGGGCACAGATAGCGCTTGAGGAGGCCGCGGTCCTCCAGTCGGGTGACCAGCCGGGTGGTGGCGCTCTGACTGAGTACGACGGCGTCGGCGACCTGCTTCATCTGCAGATGTCCGCCGGTGCCGTTGTGCTGTCGGCTCAGCACGTCGAGCAGGGAGTACTCGCGCACGCTCAGGTCGTGCCGCGCCTGAAGCGCGCGCTCGACACGGGCCTCGATCCGGTCGTGGAGCAGGGACAGGGCGCACCAGCCCTGGGCGAGGGCGGTGAGTGCGGGGTCCGTCGCTGTCATGGCGTTTCCTCCGTCCCGGGCAGTCGAATCCAGGATAGAGCACAGATGCAATAGTGCGCGGTTGCCGATAATCAGCGGCTGCAATAATTGAGGTGGGTGAGCGGGGGCTTGCTCGTTGAGGTCAGCCCGCCGCCACCGTCACGGGAGCGAACCGTCGGCTCCAGTCGCCCGGGAGCTCCGGGATGCCGTACGTCATGACCGCGTTGAAGGCGACGGACACCAGGCCGCGCTCCTTCAGCCACGTCAGCAGTTCTTCGTGCCGCACATCGACATCGGTCCGCAGCGGGCGGTCGGTGTGGGCGGCGAGGGCGGTGACAAGGGCTTTGGCCGTCTCCGTGTCACGGGCGATCAGCGGGCCCACCACATGGGTGTCCATGTTGGGCCAGATGGCCGCGTAGCCGATGATCCGGCCGTTCTCCACGGCCACGCACAGTCGGTCGGCGAAAGCGGGCAGGCGCGTGACGATGTGGGTGCGGTCAAGGCCGAAGACCTCCCCGTCGAGCAGAAGGATCTCCGCCAGGTCCGCGGCCGTGGCCGCGCGGGTGGCGATGTCGGGCTGCGCCCCGTCGGGGGTGAAGTTCCCGCGCACCATCTCGGCTCGCGCGGTGACCTTGAAGCCCAGTTCCTCGTACAGCGGAAGGCCGTTCGGCGTCGCGTGCAGCGTCAGCGGCGTGGTGCCCATCGTGGACACGATGCGGCGCATCAGCCGGCGCCCGACCCCCTGACGGGCGTGCCGCTCGGCGACCAGGACCATGCCGATGGCTCCCAGGCCGGGACGCTCCCGCGGACCGTACTCGGTGACCGTGCAGGCGGCGACGAGGCCGCCGTCAGGATCGTCGATGCCGTATCCCGTTCCTGCCGTGAGCAGGAAGCTCCATTTGTGTTCCTCCCGGGGCCACCCCCGGTCCTCCGAGAGGTCGGCGCAGGCGGGGAGATCGCGAAGCGTCAGACAGCGGACGGGGAGAGCAGCGAGGGAAGGAGTGCGCACGCAGGTCAGGCTGTCCGACTGGCGGCCTCGGCGTCCACCCGTTTCGAGCGAGACATACATGCTTTTGGCCATGCGGCGGCAGGGCCGGCCGGGCGCGCAGAGGACGAGGGAGTTTCACGTGAAACACCGGCAAACGGCAGGCGTCCTATGCTCCCGCCCCGCACGGGGCGAGCCTGCCGTTGGGCTTGGAGGCAGGGCGCAGCTTCCTCGTCGCCGGTTGCGGCTTTCAGCCCAGATCGGGGGCGTGCATGGCGCGTACACCCTCGATGTTCCCGTCGAGGTAGTGCCGCAGAGACAGGGGCACCAGGTGCACGGAGGCGATGCCGACCCGGGTGAACGGCACCCTGACGATCTCGTACTCGCCGGCAGGCTCGTCGATCTCGGGGCCGTGCCGCAGGGACGGGTCCATGGACCCCAGGCGGCACACGAAGAAGTGCTGCACCTTCACCCCGGTCGCGCCGCCGTCCGCGCCGATGTGTTCGACGGTGTCGACGAAGCAGGGCACGACATCGGTGATCTTGGCGCCGAGCTCCTCGTACACCTCACGGTGCAGGGCATCGACGACAGTCGTGTCCTCGGGCTCCACCCCGCCACCGGGCGTCACCCAGTAGGGATCCACGCCGGGCTTGGTGCGCTTGATCAGGATCAGATGGTCGCCGTCCAGGAGAACGGCTCGGGCGGTGCGCTTGACCACGGGTCGGACGGTCATGGGAGAAATGTGGCCCGGCTGGTTCCACGTGAAACATTGCGAAACATCATTGCAGGCGAATTTCCCGTGACATTGCGGGGAAACCCGCTCAGCACCAGTCGATGGCGGCCCGCTGGAGCCACTCGTGGGCCCGCGCTATGTGCGGCATCACCAGGGTGCCGGTGCGCACCACGAGGAAGTAGGTCCGCAGCGGCGGTACCGCCGGTTCGTGCAGCGCGACCACGTCACCACGGTCCAGGGCGGAGGCACACAGATAGCGCGGCAGTACCGCGAGACCGGCGCCCGCGCACGCGCACGCGAGGACGGCGCGCAGATCGGGGACGATGACGGCACCCGAGGCGGCAGGCCGGGAGTCGAAGACGGAAGCCCAGTAACGGGACATGAACGGCAGCGACTCGTGCACCTCGACGACGGGGAGGTTCTCCAGGACCGGCGCGCCCTTGCGGCGCCTCCAGGGCTCGATCCGCTCGGCCCAGCTGGGGGCGGCCACCAGGACATGCTCCTCGTCGCACAGGGGAGTCGCAGTGAGCAGGGCGCCGCGTGGACGGGCCGTGCTGATGGCCAGATCGTGGTGTCCCGCCGCCAGCCCTTCGAGGGCCTCCTCGGCCGTGCCGAAGGAGGCGCGCAGGGCGAGCCCCTGGCCGCCGTGGCCGGCCAGCTCGGTGAGCGCGGGCAGGGCCCGTTCGGCGGTGAACTCGGGCGGCCCCGCAAGATGCAGGGTGCGCAACGAGGAGTCGTCGTCCAGGCCGGTCTCGGCGATCTCCACCAGGGCGTCCAGATGAGGCGCGGCCTTGTGGGCGAGTTCGTCGCCGATGGTCGTCGGGGTCACCCCGCGGGCCTGCCGTAAGAACAGGGGGCGGCCCACCTGCCGCTCCAGTGTGCGGATCTGGGAGGTGACGGCAGGCTGGGAGAGCCCGAGGAGAGCCGCGGCACGAGTGAAGGAACCGGCTCGGTGCACCGTCACGAAGGTACGCAGCAAGGCGAGATCCACGCAGTGCCCTCCCCTCTCGCCGCCCCGCTCCAGATCCTTCCGGCCGGCCCCCTGCCGCACCCAACTATAAATATGTCGATAGGTCTCTGTCGCTACTGTGATTGGACACTGACACTCAGTCAACTAGCCTTGGTCGCGCGGTTCTCAGCGCGCGGAACCGGGGACGGTCCGAGCCACGAGGGGGGAGGCTCGGACCGTCCGTCGTGCGGAGCGGGACACCACCGGGGTGTCCACCCGCCGGTCAGTCCGCCGACTCGTCCAGTGCGCGCAGCAGATCCGCGACCAGGTCCGCGGGGTCCTCCGCACCGACCGAAAGACGGATGAAGCCTTCCGGCACCGCGTCGCCGCCCCAGCGTCCGCGCCGTTCGGCGGTGGAGCGCACGCCGCCGAAGCTCGTCGCGTCGTCCACGAGCCGCAGCGCGTCGAGGAAGCGGTCGGCCCGTGCCCGCGTGGGCAGGGTGAAGGAGACCACGCATCCGAAGCGCTGCATCTGCTCCGAGGCGATCTTGTGCGCCGGGTCGTCGGGCAGTCCCGGATAGCGCAGTCCGCTCACCTCGGGCCGCTGTCGCAGCGCTTGGGCGACGGTGAGAGCGGACGCGTTCTGCCGGTCGACCCGCAGCTGGAGCGTGGCGATCGAGCGGTGTGCGAGCCAGGCCTCCATGGGCCCGGAGATCGCCCCGACGATCTTGCGCCAGCGGCGTACGGCCGCCATGGCCTCCGCGTCGCGGCCCGCGACATAGCCCAGGAGGACATCGCCGTGCCCGGTGAGCTGCTTGGTCCCGCTGGCCACGGAGAAGTCGGCGCCGAGTTCGAGGGGGCGCTGCCCGAGCGGCGTCGCGAGGGTGTTGTCGACGGCCACCAGGGCACCACGCGCGTGTGCCGCCTCGACGAGCCGCCGGATGTCGCAGACGTCGAGGCCCGGGTTCGACGGGGACTCGATCCACAGCAGCCTGGCGCCGTCGAGGACGTCGAGCTGGGCGTCGCCGCCGGTGGGGGCGGTGCGCACCTCGACGCCGTACGCCTCCAGCTGGGCCCGGACCAGGGGCAGCGCCTGGTATCCGTCGCTGGGCAGGACGACCGCGTCGCCCGCGCGCAGCTGGGAGAAGAGCACCGACGAGATGGCGGCCATGCCGGAGGCGAAGACGAGCGTCTCCACGCCCTCCCCACCGGGCGCCTCCAGCTCGCCGATGGCCCGCTCCAGATGGGTCCAGGTCGGGTTCTCGTCCCGTCCGTAGGCGTACGGGCCGGTGGGTTCGCCCGGCAGATGGAAGTGAGCGGCGAACACCGGTCCCGGCAGCGTCGGTTCGTGCTTGACCGGCTCCGGAAGCCCCGCCCGCACCGCGCGCGTTCCGTCGCCCGCGACGGGGGGAACCGCCGTACCGTTTCCGTCGTTGCCGGCTGAGTCGCTCATGCCGCCCGTCCTTCCACCTGTTCACGTACCGCGGCGAGCAGCCCGGTGCTAGCCGCCTCCACCATCTCAAGACACGCTTCGAAATCGTCCAGGCCCCCGTAGTAAGGGTCCGGAACGTCGAGGTCGTCCCCTGCGGCGGGGTCGTACGAGCGCAGCAGCCGCACCTTCCGTGCGTCCTCCTCGGTCGGCGCGAGCCGGCGCAGCTCCTGGAGATGGCCCTGGTCGAGAGCGATCACGAGGTCGAGGCGGGAGAACCAGGAGGCCCGGAACCGGCGGGCCGTGTGATCGCTGCCGTAGCCGCCGTCCTCGAGGACGGCGACGGTGCGCGGGTCCGCGCCCGCGCCCTCGTGCCAGCCTCCGGTGCCGGCGCTGTCGACCTCGACCCGGTCGTCGAGCCCGGCCCGCGCCACGTGGGCGCGGAAGACGGACTCGGCCATCGGCGAGCGGCAGATGTTCCCCGTGCACACGAAGCAGACGCGGTAGGTCATCGAGTGCTCAGTCCTTGCCGTCGGGCAGCACGACGTTGAGGGCCCAGGAGACGATCGAGATGATCAGGCCGCCGAGGACGGCGGTCCAGAAGCCGTCGACGTGGAAGCTCAGGTCGAGCTTCCCGCACACCCATGAGGTCAGCATCAGCATCAGCGCGTTGACGACCAGGGTGATCAGGCCGAGCGTCAGGATGAACAGCGGGAAGGTGAGCACCTTCAGGATCGGCTTCACCAGGAAGTTCACCAGGCCGAAGACCAGGGCGACCAGGATCAGGGTGCCGACCTTCTTGCCCGTGCTGTCACCGGTCAGGGTGATCTTGTCGAGCAGCAGCACGGCGATCGCCAGGGCTCCCGCGTTGGCGATCGTCTTGACTACGAAATTCTTCATGTGTCTGATCGTGGCAGAAGAGATCGGATTCGAGCAGAGGTGTGGAGCGGACAAGAGCGATGAAGGCATTCCGGCTGGATGAACTGGAGGCGGAGCGCGCCGCCAACGACGGCGCCTACCTGCAGTTTCTGCGCGAACGGAACATGTCGGTCGGCCTGTACGCACTCGACGCCGGTGATCGTGACGGCCAGAGTCCGCACAACCAGGACGAGGTGTACTTCGTGGTGAGCGGCCGCGCCTCCATCACGGTCGGCATGGAGACGACCCAGGTGGCGCGGGGCAGCGTGGTGTACGTGCCGGCCGGGGTCGCGCACAAGTTCCATCACATCAGCGAGGACCTCAGGGTTCTGGTGGTCTTCTCTCCGCCCGAAGCCTGAGCGGCGGTCTCGGGGTTCCCTAGGGGAACGGTCAGGGGAGGGCAAGGGATGCGGGGCCCCCATCCGACCCCGTCTCGGCCCTAGCATTCTGAGCAGGACGACAATCGGGTCCCGGGCGGCCGGGCGGAACAGCAAAGGACGAGGGCGATGCAGGAGATCTTCGCGGGACTGCCGTGGTGGGTGAAGTGGATCGCGGTGCCGGTCATCGCGCTGTTCGTGTTCGGCAGTCTCATAGCCACGGTCGTCACCATCGTGATCGGCCTGCTGTTCAAGGTGCTGATCTTCGTCGCCCTGGTCGGCGGACTGATCTACGTCGTACGGAAGTTCATGTCGAGCTCCTCGTCGCGCAGCGACTGGTGAGGTCGAGGGGCAACCGGTGACCGGTAACAGGAATCACCGGTTCCCTCGGGCGAGGGAAGTTTTCCGGACAGCCCGTCGGCGAGCGGTGGCAGACGGATAAAGTCCGGAACTCGACGCGGGGAAGACCCCCGCGAGCGGCGTACATCCCCACCCGTGTTCCCCGCACGGGCCGCCCCCTCGCGCAACGGGAGTGCCCCCTTGGCCACGGTCGACACCGCATCGGCAGACACCTGTTCACCCCCCACACGGTCGTGTTCCACCATCCCCCTGGTGCCGCGCCCGCCCTCCGCCTCGGTCCCCGAGCAGCCGCACTCCGCGACGACCACCCTGATCGGATCGGTACAGCGCGCGATGCGTCTGCTGGAGTGCGTCGCCGCGCACGAGCACGGGGCCCCGGCCAAACAACTGGCCCGTGAGACCGGCCTCGCCCTTCCCACGGCCTACCACCTGCTGCGCACCCTCGTGCACGAGGGCTATCTGCGCCGCGACAAAGGATTGTTCTTCCTGGGTGAGGCCGCCGAGCGGCTGGGCGGCAGCGGAGCGACGCAGAAACGTCGCAGCACGGTCGCCGACCTGCTCGCGCAGTGGCGCGATGCCATCGGTGCCCCCGTCTACTACGCCGTGTACCGCGGGGGCGAGATCGAGATGCTGTGCGTCTCCGACACCCCCGGCAATCCGGCGGTCGAGGAGTGGGCGGACTTCCGTGAGACCGGGCACGCGCACGCCATCGGCCAGTGCCTGCTGGCCCAGCTGGACGACGAGGCCCGTCGCGACCACCTGGACCGCTACCCCGTGCAGTCCCTCACCCCGTACACGGTGCACGACAACCGCACCCTGCTGCGAAGGCTGGAGCGGCTGCGGCGGCTGGGGCCGGTGACAGAGCGCCAGGAGTACGCGCTGGGGGCGGTGTGCGCGGCCATTCCGATCACGCTCGGTACCACCGCCGCGGCGATGGCCATCTCGCTGCCCGCCCATCAGGCCGACCGGCTGCTCCCCGCCGTACAGCAGTTGCAGGCCGAGATCGGGCGTCTTACCGGGTCATTGGGGCTCTCTATCAGCATCTGAAAAATCACTCCTTGTGATCTGCCGTGCACGTTCAGCAAGATGCCATCAAATGCAGGGGTTCATTCCAGGCCATTCGACGGCATATGACGGGGTAGGCGATGCGCGAGTCGGTACAGGCAGAGGTCATGATGAGCTTTCTCGTGTCCGAGGAGCTCTCGTTCCGCATTCCGGTGGAGCTGCGCTACGAGTCCAGTGATCCGTACGCCGTGCGGTTGACCTTCCACCTTCCCGGCGACGCACCGGTGACCTGGGCCTTCGGGCGGGAGCTTCTGATCGACGGAGTGGGCCGGGCCTGCGGTGAGGGGGACGTCCGGGTCGCGCCCGTCGACCCGGACTCGTTGGGCGAGGTCCTGATCCGGCTTCAGGTCGGAGTCGACCAGGCGTTGTTCCGCTCGTCGACGGCCCCGCTCGTGGCCTTCCTCGACCGCACCGACAAGCTGGTGCCGTTGGGACAGGAAGGGGCCCTCGCCGACTTCGACGCCCATCTCGACGAGGCCCTGGACCGCATCCTGGCGGAGGAGCAGAGCGCGGGCTGAGGCGCGAGGCGCCGGGGGCACGCCGGACGTGCTTCGGCGGAGCCCGGGGGGTCAGCAGGAACGCTTCTGTGGGGCGTGAGGGCCCGTAGGAACGCTTCCGTGGGGTCCGGGGAGGTGCGCCGGTGATGCCGTCGGGCCGGGGCGCTCATGAGGCCTCTGGCCGCCGTCCGTCCGGCTGAGCCCGGACTGGGTCACCGCTTGCGCCGACGCCCCCGTCCGCCGCGTGCAACGGCCGGCTGGTCACCCGCCGGAGCCGGTGCCGCGGCGGTCTCCGAGCCTTGCTTGTCCGCGGCGACCACCAGGGCCGCGAGCGCCGTGGTGACCGGCACCGAGGCGACCAGGCCGATCGAGCCCACCAGCGTGCGCACGATCTCCTCCGCGACCAGTTCGCTGTTGGCGACCGTCCCGATGCTGCTCTGCGCGATCGAGAACAGCAGCAGCAGCGGCAGCGCCGCGCCCGCGTAGGCGAGGACAAGGGTGTTCACGACGGACGCGATGTGATCGCGTCCGATGCGTATGGCCGCGCGGTACAGGCTCCGCCAGCCCATCGACGGATTCGCCTCGTGCAGCTCCCATACCGCCGAGGTCTGCGTCACCGTCACATCGTCGAGGACGCCGAGCGATCCGATGATGATGCCGGCGAGCAGCAGACCGCTCAGGTCGATCGACGGATACAGGCCGTGGATCAGGCCGGTGTTGTCGTCGGTGTTGCCGGTGAGCGAGGCCCAGTCGACGAACAGCGAGCCGAGCACTCCGATCAGAACCAGCGAGATCAGCGTGCCGAGCACCGCCACGGAGGTACGAGCCGACAGTCCGTGGCACAGGTACAGGGCGATCAGCATGATGGCGCTGGACCCCACCACTGCCACGACCAGCGGGTTCGAACCCTGGAGGATGGCGGGCAGGATGAAGAAGTTCAGGATCAGGAAGCTGATGGCCAGCGCCACCAGCGCCATCACGCCCCGAAGCCGTCCCACGACCACCACGGCGAGGGCGAAGACGCCCGCGAGCAGTGTGACCGGGATCCGGCGGTTGACGTCGGTGACCGAGTACTGGAGGTCCTTCGGCGCGGAGGGCTCGTAGGCGACCACGACCTTCTCGCCCTCGTGCAGCTGCCGTGACTGGTCCGGCTGGATGATCTCGGTGAACGTACGGCCCTTGTCCGAACCGGTACCGACCTGGATCGTCGCCTTCTTGCAGGTCCTGTTCGACTCCTGCTGGGCGGACGAGCCCTCGGCGGCCGAACCGTCACCGGCCGAGGCGCCGCCCGAGGCGTTCACCGAGGCGCAGCTCACGTTCACCACTTCGGTGACCGTGGCCTGCTGGGTCTGCCGGTCGAACCCGACCCCGGTGCGCTCGTGCGCCGGGGCGCCACCGGGCCACAGCACCATCAGCCCGACCACCACCGCGGCCGCGAACGGCACGAGGACCGCCGCGATGACCTTGCGCAGGTGCTTGGAGACGGGGGCGGCCGGCCCATGGCTGTGCGTATGGCCATGTCCGCCGCCGCCTGAACCCGTGTTCCGCTCGCCGTGGCCGTGGCCGTGGCCGTGGCCGTGGCCGTGGTTGTGGCCGTGGTTGTGACCGGGACCGTGTTCCGGACCCTGCCCCTGTCCGTGGCTCTGCCCGTACCCGTGCCCGTGGCCCTGCCCGTGGTGCTGCCCCTCGCTGAAGTCATGGGCGCGCCCTGGATCGACGCTGCCATCACTTCCGTTGCCATGGCCGGCACCGGGCCTGCGCGGCGGTTCCGGGAAGGGGTACGGAGGCTCTTGGGTCGTGGTCACCGCCCGATCATCGCAAGAACGGCGGAGGCCCACTGTTCACCGCGCCACACATGACGCTAGCGTGGAGGCACCTTTGCACACGCGGGAGCTCGGAGCACCGGGCTGAGAGGGCGCTGACCTCCGTCTTTGCGATGTTTCACGTGGAACGAGCGATGTCTCACACGAAACATCCGTTGACGGAAGCCGCTGCGTCGACCGCTGAACCTGTTACCGGGTAATGCCGGCGTAGGGAGTAGGTCTCATGACCATCAAGGACGCGCGCACGCCTGCCTCCGATCAGGGCGAACAGCCCGAGGAGGCCGGAACGTCGATCGGCTGGCACAAGGCGTATGTCGAGGGCTCACGCCCCGATCTGCGGGTGCCGGTTCGCCAGGTGCACCTCACCAACGGGCAGGCGGTCACGCTGTACGACACGTCGGGCCCGTACACCGATCCGTTCCACGCGACGGACGTCCGCAGGGGTCTGCAACCCCTGCGGGAGAACTGGATCGTCGGACGCGGAGACACCGAGGAGTACGCGGGCCGACCCGTCCGTCCCGAGGACGACGGAATCAAGCACACCTCACCGCGCGGTGGGCTGCGCAACCTCGACGCGGTCTTCCCCGGGCGGCCGCGCCAGCCCCGCCGCAGCCGCGACGGCAAGGCGGTCACCCAGCTCGCCTACGCGCGCCGTGGCGAGATCACGCCCGAGATGGAGTTCGTGGCCATCCGGGAGAACGTGGAACCCGAGGTGGTCCGCGAGGAGATCGCGGCGGGCCGGGCGGTGCTGCCCGCGAACGTCAACCATCCGGAGATCGAGCCGATGATCATCGGCAAGCGATTCCTGGTGAAGGTCAACGCCAACATCGGCAATTCCGCCGTCACTTCCTCCATCGAGGAGGAGGTGGAGAAGATGACCTGGGCGACCCGTTGGGGCGCCGACACGGTCATGGACCTGTCCACCGGCCGCAACATCCACACCACCCGGGAGTGGGTGCTGCGCAACTCCCCCGTTCCCATCGGCACGGTGCCGCTCTACCAGGCCCTGGAGAAGGTCGACGGCAGGGCCGAGGAGCTGACCTGGGAGATCTACAAGGACACCGTCATCGAACAGGCCGAGCAGGGCGTGGACTACATGACCGTCCACGCGGGCGTCCGGCTGCCGTACGTGCCGCTGACGGCGAACCGCAAGACGGGCATCGTCTCGCGCGGCGGCTCGATCATGGCGGCCTGGTGTCTCGCGCACCACAAGGAGTCGTTCCTGTACGAGAACTTCGAGGAATTGTGCGAGATCCTCGCCGCCTACGACGTCACGTACTCGCTGGGCGACGGCCTGCGGCCGGGATCGATCGCCGACGCCAACGACGAGGCGCAGTTCGCCGAGTTGCGGACCCTCGGGGAACTCAACCGGATCGCGAAGCGTTTCCACGTACAGACGATGATCGAGGGCCCGGGTCATGTCCCGATGCACAAGATCAAGGAGAACATCGACCTTCAGCAGGAGATCTGCGATGAAGCTCCGTTCTATACGCTCGGCCCCCTGACGACGGACGTCGCACCGGCGTACGACCACATCACCTCCGGCATCGGCGCCGCGATGATCGCCTGGTGGGGCACGGCGATGCTCTGCTACGTCACGCCCAAGGAGCACCTGGGCCTGCCCAACCGTGACGACGTGAAGACCGGCGTCATCACCTACAAGATCGCCGCCCATGCGGCCGATCTCGCCAAGGGCCATCCCGGTGCCCAGGACTGGGACGACGCGCTCTCCGACGCCCGGTTCGAGTTCCGGTGGGAGGACCAGTTCAACCTCGCTCTCGACCCGGACACGGCACGGCAGTTCCATGACGAGACACTGCCGGCCGAGCCGGCCAAGACGGCTCACTTCTGCTCGATGTGCGGGCCGAAGTTCTGCTCGATGAAGATCAGTCAGAGCATCACGGAGCGGTTCGGCGGGGCGGCGGCCGAGGGGGCGTCGTCCGCGGAGATCGCCGAGGGGATGCTCCAGAAATCGAAGGAGTTCGCGGCGAGCGGGAACCGGGTGTACCTGCCGATCGCGGACTGAGGTCCGAACACGACGTCCGTGCTCCGAACGCGCCGTCCGTGCTCCGACCGACTGCCGGTGTCGGTGCCTGCGTCGGTGGCTCGGCCTGCGCCTTCCCTGCGAGGGCGCAAGCCGAGGGGCTATTCCGGCTGGTGCTCCGGGCCGCCGAAGTCCGGGCTGGTGAAGTCCGGGCTCGTGTAGCTCGGGCGCGTACCCGCGGCGGGGCCGTCGTCGGGGCTGGTGAAGCCCGGACGGTCGTAGCCGAGGCGGGGCATGCGGCCGGTCGGTGCCGACGGGGCGGTGCGGTGTCCCGCGACCGCCGTGCCGGGTTCGGCGAGTGCCTCTCGCAGGAACGGCAGGATGCCCCGCTCCAGGAGGGCCTCGCACCAGGCCTCCCTGGCCCGGGTCACTTCCTCGTGCAGCGCGGCCTGCGACTCCGCTTCGAGTGAGGGCCGGTTGCGCAGCGCGGTGAGCAGCAGTCCGACGGTGGCCACGAGGATCGCGGCCGCCGTCATGGCGCCGAACACCCATCCGGCAGTGATCATGGTCTGGGCGATCGTCGGCTCGGGGTCGAGCATTTTGAGTATGTAGCCCACGAGCAGGAAGATCGCCGCGGCGGTTCCGGCGAGGACGGGGGCGAGGACCGCGACGACCGCGACGGCGCCTGCGCCTGCGGTCTCCGCGACCTCCCCCATGGTGGTGGCGAGCCCCATCGCACCTGCCCCCGGCTCCACGGAACCGGATGCGGACATGGGTGACGACGGGGTGGACGGCGCCGGCTGGCGCAGTTCCTCGCGGACCTTCACGTAGTGCTGGTATTCGGTCGCCGCGGCGGCCGTGATGAGCGCGGTGGCGTTGAGTGCCATGGTGCGCAGTTGTTCGGGGTTGAGCCGCTGTCCGACAGCGGCCAGTTCCGGGCGGTGTGGTGCGGAGCGCAGCGCCTCGCCGAGGACCCGCTCGTACTCCTGGCGGTCCTCGCTCAGCAGGTGCTGCGGAACGCTGTTCATGTGCATCCCCCGATGCTCCGTAGGGCTTGAGGCTCGCATGGCGACGAGCCGTCGGGCAGAAACGGAGGGGAGCCTGCTACGGATAAGCCGATAGTAGAGCGGCTACGGCTCGGGGTGACAGGGTGTTTCCAGAATTGGGTGCTGTCCTGCAGAGGCGCCGTCTGCCGGAGGTGAGCCCCGTGAACGCTCAGACGGACAGCGGAAGTTGTTGGACCAGCAGTTTTCCGGCCATGGTCACACCGCCGTCCATCGCGATCGCGAGACCTTCGGCGTAGACGTGAGGTCCGTCGACCACGGGGCGGCTGCCGTCCTCGTCGTCCTCGGAGCCGACCTCGCCCAGCAGATAGGGGATCGGGCTGTGACCGTGGACGATGCGGGAGCCGCCGTACATGTCGAGCAGGGAGCGGACGGCGTCCGCGCCCCCCTCGTCGCGGAAGGAGAAGCGCTTGGTGAACTTGCGGAACAGGTCCCAGACCTCGTCCGCGTCGTTGCGGGTGAGGGCCTCGCGGATGGTGTCGTTGACCGCCTCGATCGAGTCGCCGTAGTCGAGGTAGGCGGTGGTGTCGGAGTGGACGAGGAGATGGCCGTCGACCTCCTCGATGGCGTCGAGGCGGGCCATCCACTGGAGGTGGTGGTCCTGGAGACGGTCCATGTCGGTCTTCTGGCCGCCGTTGAGCAGCCAGGCCGCCTGGAAGGTGGCCGTGCCCGCGCCGGAGTTGACGGGGGTGTCGTTGAACCGCTTGGCGCCGAGCAGCAGCAGTTCGTGGTTGCCCATGAGGGCCTTGCAGTAGCCGCCGGCCGCGGCGGCCTCCGCGGACAGCCGCATCACGAGGTCGATCACGCCGATGCCGTCCGGGCCGCGGTCGGTGAAGTCACCGAGGAACCACAGCCGTGTGGTGCCCGCGCACCACTGGCCGGCCGCGTCGATCAGGCCCTGGGCCTGGAGAGCGGCGACCAGCTCGTCGAGATAGCCGTGCACATCGCCCACGACGTACAGCGGGCCGGGCCCGACGGCGGGCTGCGGGACGGTGGCGGACGCCGGTTCGACGGCGACCTGAAGGGTGTCACCCCGGTTGATCACCGGCAGGTCGCGCTGGGTGGGCGTGTACCCGTCCGGATGCTCCACCGGCTCCTCCATGGGCGCGACGGTCTCGCCGGGGTGGACGTCATGGGCGTACGGACCGGTCTCGTGCACGTACGCGGGCACCCGGAAGTCGCGCAACGTCGCCGTCCGCTCCACCTCGGGTCCCTGACCGGCCCCCTGAGTCATCAGACCCCTCCACCATCGCGCCGCATCTGCACCGTTTCGGACTGCCTGGTCGCAGCGGCCCGCGGTGCCGTGGGCCCATCATAGGAATGCGGATCGTGCCGTGTGATGACCCAGGGGTGGTGAATCAGAACAGGACTCCGGTCCGTGGCGGCTTTTCGACCGATACGTCCGATATTCGGCCACCGGTCGGTGACAGCGTCCGCCGGTCCACGAGGGCGGCCCGGCGCCGATGTAACAGGTGTGTCCCAGGATCGGGCACCCCCTGGACGGCTCTGCCGACCAGGGGGAGGTCGTTCCCGGCTGACTGTTGCCGGGGCACAGCCGTCAACAGGTTCTTCTTCCGCTTCCCCCGGCCGGGGACGGGGACGGGTTCACGCGTCGCGCCGGGGGAGCGGGCCGGTGCCTTCGCCCGCCGCGCCGTGGCCGGGCGGCGACCGCGGCCGGCCCTGCCGCCGCAGCCGGTCCCGGGTCCGGGCCGCTCCCCTGCGCGGTCCGCCTCCTGCGCGGCCCGTCCCCTGTGCGGGCCGCACGGCGGCGTCGTGCGGCCGGGGCGCCCCGACGGCCCCGGCCCGCCCCGTGGGCGCCCGCTATCTCCGGTCGGGAGTCCTCGGCGGACTGACCGTGGTGCGTGGCGGGCGCCGCTGGGAGGAGGTACGCACGATCAGCTCGGTGGGTATCACCTGTTCGACCGGCAGGTCCGACTCCACACCCTCGATGGCGTCGATGAGCAGCTGGACCACCGCGGTGCCGATCCGGCGGGGTTTCAGCGAGAGCGTGGTGATGGGCGGCTCGGTGTTGGCGTACACGGTGGACTCGCTGCAACAGACCAGCAGCAGGTCGTCCGGGACGCGCAGCCCGTAGCGGCGGGCGGCGGCCAGCAGGTCGGTGCCGTTGGGGTCGAACAGGCCGTAGACCGCGTCGGGGCGGTCCGGGCGGGCGAGCAGCCGGTCGGCGGCGACGGCTCCCGCGCACGGATCGTGCGCGGGGTACGCCTCGTACACCGGGTCCTGGCCGACGCGCTCGCACCAGCGCAGGTAGGCGGTGGTGGACAGACGGGTGTAGGTGTCCGTCGTCGTTCCCGTGAGCAGGCCGATCCGTCGGGCGCCGGCCTCGGCCAGGTGGTCGAGGATGCCGAGGACGGCGGCTTCGTGGTCGTTGTCGACCCAGGCGGTGACCGGCAGGGAGCCGGCCGGGCGGCCGTCGGAGACGACCGGCAGCCCCTGGCGGACCAGTTCGCTGACCACCGGATCCTGGTCCGAGGGGTCGATGACGACCGTGCCGTCCAGGGCGACGTTCGACCACACGTCGTGGCGCGAGGTCGCCGGCAGGATGACGAGGGCGTAGCCGCGGGCGAGCGCGGCGGAGGTCGCGGCTCTGGCCATCTCCGCGAAGTACGCGAACTCCGTGAAGGTGAAAGGTTCATCCCCGTACGTCGTCACCGTCAGACCGATGAGACCCGACTTGCCGGTACGGAGGGTTCGGGCCGCGGCCGAAGGGCGGTAGCCCAGTCGGTCGGCGACTTCGCGGACATGGCGTCGGGTGGCGTCGGGGAGCCTGCCCTTGCCGTTGAGGGCATCGGAGACGGTCGTGATGGAGACCCCGGCGGCGGCGGCCACATCCCTGATGCCCGCCCGGCCCGGCCGGCTGCCTCGGCGTGAGGTTTCCGCGCGGCTCACCTGGTGCTTCCCTGCTGCTGTCATGGCGAGCCGATAGTAGGGCTCATGCGGTGGGGTAGGGCGGGCGCATATGCACGCGTTGACAGGCACGTTTCTGCATGGTCAAAAGCAGGTAACTGCCTTAGAAAACAAGTCAGTTGATCGATTCAGTGCCTGTACGTGACTTGCCGGGGAGCGTCGACCTGCCAAGTGTCCGATGTCTCGAAGAGGTCTCAACTCACCTTCACGAGGGATGCGCGCCACGGCGTGAGCCACCGGCGCGTAGATATATGTACGACACGCCCCCCTGGAGTGTGAACCTCGGTCCGGTGATGCCTCTGATACTGCCGTGACGCAGGAGCTCGCCCCGTCCGACAGCCCCGGCGGCGAAGAGGCCGGGCCTCACCCGTGCGCAGCCGCGCCGAATCCTCATAAGGTGAGAAGTATTGGAAGCGGTGGTGGTCACAAGGAGGACTGCGGTGAGCGAGACGAGCCCCAAGCTGCGCGCCGAGCTGGAGGGGATCCCCACCTACAAGCCGGGCAAGCCCGCCGTGGCCGACGGCCCGGTGGCGTACAAGTTGTCCTCCAACGAGAACCCGTACCCGCCGCTGCCCGGTGTGATGGAGAGCGTGACGGCCGCGGCCTCCGCCTTCAACCGCTACCCGGACATGGCGTGCACGGCCCTGATGAACGAGCTGGCCGACCGCTTCGGCGTCCCGGTCTCCCACCTGGCGACCGGTACCGGTTCCGTCGGCGTCGCCCAGCAGCTGATCCAGGCGACCTCGGGACCGGGCGACGAGGTGATCTACGCCTGGCGGTCCTTCGAGGCGTACCCGATCATCACGCAGGTCAGCGGTGCCACGTCGGTGCAGGTCCCGCTGACGCCGGGCGATGTGCACGACCTGGACGCGATGGCGGACGCGATCACCGACCGCACCCGGCTGATCTTCGTCTGCAACCCCAACAACCCGACGGGCACGGTGGTGCGCCGGGCCGAGCTGGAACGCTTCCTGGACCGGGTGCCCGGCGATGTGCTGGTGGTGCTCGACGAGGCGTACCGGGAGTTCATCCGCGACACCGAGGTGCCGGACGGGGTGGAGCTGTACCGCGACCGTCCGAACGTCTGTGTGCTGCGTACGTTCTCCAAGGCGTACGGCCTCGCCGGCCTGCGCGTCGGTTTCGCCATCGCCCATGAGCCGGTCGCCGCGGCGCTGCGCAAGACGGCGGTCCCGTTCGGGGTGAGCCAGCTCGCGCAGGACGCGGCGGTCGCCTCGTTGAACGCCGAGGACGAATTGCTCGGACGGGTCGGCTCCCTGGTGTGCGAGCGCACGCGTGTGGTCGACGCGCTGCGTGCCCAGGGCTGGACGGTGCCCGAGACCCAGGCCAACTTCGTGTGGCTGCGGCTGGGCGAGCGCACGGTCGACTTCGCGGCGGTGTGCGAGCAGGCGGGCGTCGTGGTGCGGCCGTTCGCCGGCGAGGGCGTGCGGGTGACGATCGGGGAGAACGAGGCGAACGACATCTTCCTGAAGGTGGCGGAAGGATTCCGCAGGGACCTGTAGGGCTCGGCCCAGCGGCCCAGCGGCCCAGCGGCCCAGCGGCCCAGCGGCCCAGCGGCCCAGCGGCGACAGCCTTGAGTGAGGGGCGTCTGTTCCACGTGGAACAGACGCCCCTCACGTCGTAGTGCTCCCTGGTGGGGTCGAACGGCCCCGGAGGGTCTGGCCGGTCAAACCTTCTTAAGGGACCCCCGGCCCTCAGGCGTCGAACGGGTATGCGCCATACTTGCTTGTGAATGTGAACGCGTTCACAAACGTGTCCCGATTGCTCCGCTGATCTGTGTGATAAATGGGGCAAACTGCCGCTGTTGCTGCGGCGAGGTAAGGAGACTGACGACGTGGAATTGGCTCTGGCGCCAGAGACACTGGCGCGCTGGCAGTTCGGCATCACCACCGTCTACCACTTCCTGTTCGTCCCCCTGACGATCTCGCTCGCCGCCCTCGTCGCCGGCCTTCAGACCGCCTGGGTGCGCACCGAGAACGAGAAGTACCTCAGGGCGACGAAGTTCTGGGGCAAGCTCTTCCTGATCAACATCGCGATGGGTGTCGTCACCGGCATCGTGCAGGAGTTCCAGTTCGGCATGAACTGGTCGGACTACTCGCGCTTCGTCGGCGACATCTTCGGTGCTCCGCTGGCCTTCGAGGCGCTGATCGCCTTCTTCTTCGAGTCCACCTTCATCGGTCTGTGGATCTTCGGCTGGGACAGACTGCCCAAGAAGATCCACCTGGCCTGCATCTGGATGGTCTCCATCGGCACGGTCCTGTCGGCGTACTTCATCCTCGCGGCCAACTCGTGGATGCAGCACCCCGTCGGCTACCGGATCAACAAGGTGAAGGGACGTGCCGAACTCACCGACTTCTGGCACGTGCTGACCCAGAACACCGCACTCGCCCAGGCGTTCCACACGCTCGCCGCCTCCTTCCTGACCGGCGGCGCTTTCATGGTCGGCATCGCCGCCTTCCACCTGTTCCGCAAGAAGCACATCCCCGTGATGAAGACCTCGCTGCGGCTGGGTCTTGTCACCGTGGTCATCGCCGGCCTGCTCACCGCGATCAGCGGTGACACCCTCGGCAAGGTCATGTTCAAGCAGCAGCCGATGAAGATGGCCGCCGCCGAGGCGCTCTGGGACGGCCAGGACTCCGCGCCGTTCTCGGTCTTCGCCTACGGCGACGTCAGCAAGGGCCACAACACCGTCGAGTTGTCCGTCCCGGGGATACTGTCCTTCCTCGCCGACGACGACTTCAGCTCGTACGTCCCCGGCATCAACGACACCAACAAGGCCGAGCAGCAGAAGTACGGCCCCGGCGACTACCGGCCCATCATCCCCGTCACCTTCTGGGCGTTCCGCTGGATGATCGGCTTCGGCATGGCGTCCTTCGCCATCGGGCTGGTCGGACTCTGGCTGACCCGCAAGAAGTTCATGCTGGCCCAGCACCTCAGGGTCGGCGAGGACGAGGTGCCGCACCTGGTGCTCTTCAAGAACAAGGCGCTCAGCCCGAAACTCGGCAAGCTCTACTGGCTCGTGGCGATCTGGACCCTGGGCTTCCCGCTGATCGCCAACTCCTGGGGCTGGATCTTCACCGAGATGGGCCGTCAGCCGTGGGTCGTCTACGGCGTGCTCCAGACCCGGCAGGCGGTCTCCCCCGGCGTCTCCCAGGGTGAGGTCCTCACCTCGATGATCGTCTTCACCGCGCTGTACGCCGTCCTCGCCGTCGTCGAGGTCAAGTTGCTGGTGAAGTACATCAAGGCAGGCCCGCCGGAGCTCACCGAGGACGACCTCAACCCGCCCACGAAGATCGGCGGCGACCCCCGTGACGCCGACAAGCCGATGGCCTTCTCCTACTAGGCCGAGGGAGCTGCACAGTCATGGAACTGCACGACGTCTGGTTCGTTCTGATCGCCGTCCTGTGGACCGGCTACTTCTTCCTGGAGGGCTTCGACTTCGGAGTGGGCATCCTCACCAAGCTGCTCGCCCGGGACCGCCCGGAGCGGCGGGTGCTGATCAACACCATCGGGCCCGTCTGGGACGGCAACGAGGTGTGGCTGCTGACGGCGGGCGGCGCGACCTTCGCCGCGTTCCCCGAGTGGTACGCCACGTTGTTCTCCGGCTTCTACCTGCCGCTGCTGATCATTCTGGTCTGTCTCATCGTCCGGGGTGTCGCCTTCGAGTACCGGGCCAAGCGGCCGGAGGAGAACTGGCAGCGCAACTGGGAGACGGCGATCTTCTGGACCTCCCTGATCCCGGCGTTCCTGTGGGGTGTGGCCTTCGGCAACATCGTGCGGGGTGTGAAGATCGACCAGAGCTTCGAGTACGTCGGCAACTTCTGGGATCTGCTCAACCCGTACGCCATCCTCGGCGGCCTGGTGACGCTGACGCTGTTCACCTTCCACGGGGCGGTGTTCACCGCGCTCAAGACCGTCGGGGACATCCGGGAGCGGGCGCGGAAGCGCGCGCTCGTGGTCGGTCTGGTGACCGCCGTGCTGGCGCTGGTCTTCCTGCTGTGGACGCAGGTCGACAGCGGGGACGGCAAGAGCCTGGTGGCCCTGGTCGTGGCCGTGGTGGCCCTCGTGGCGGCTCTCGCGGCGAACCAGATGGGGCGTGAGGGCTGGTCGTTCGCCTTCTCCGGTCTCACCGTCGTGGCCGCCGTGGCCATGCTGTTCCTGTCGCTCTTCCCGGACGTCATGCCGTCCTCGCTCAACGCGGACTGGAGCCTCACGGTCACCAACGCCTCGTCGAGCCCGTACACCCTGAAGATCATGACGTGGTGCGCGGCGATCGCCACGCCGATCGTCCTGCTCTACCAGGGTTGGACCTACTGGGTGTTCCGCAAGCGGATCGGCACGCAGCACCTCGCCGAAGCCGCGCACTGAGTCCGATCAGGGGTGTGTTTCACGTGAAACGCACCCTTCTGGTCCGAAGGGCATGTTTCACGTGAAACCGATCGATCCACGCCTTCTGCGTTACGCCCGTGCCACACGCCTCTTCCTGATGGCTGTCGTCGGCCTGGGAGCCCTCGGGGCGGGACTGGTCATCGCCCAGGCGATGCTCATCGCCGAGGTGGTGGTCGGCGCGTTCCAGCACGGGCTGACGATCGGTGAACTCGGCACTCCCCTGATGCTGTTGGCAGCCGTCGCGGGCGGGCGTGCCTTGGTCGCCTGGCTCACCGAACTGGCGGCCCACCGTGCGAGCGCGGCCGTGAAGTCGGAACTGCGGATGCGGTTGCTGGAGCGGGCGGCAGCACTCGGTCCGGGATGGCTGAGCGGTCAGCGCACCGGATCGCTGGTCGCCCTCGCCACCCGGGGAGTCGACGCCCTCGACGACTACTTCGCCCGCTGTCTGCCGCAGCTGGGTCTTGCCGTCGTCGTACCGGTGGCCGTGCTCGCGCGGATCGTCACCGAGGACTGGGTCTCCGCCGCCATCATCGTCGGCACGCTGCCGCTCATCCCCCTGTTCATGATGCTGATCGGCTGGGCCACCCAGTCCCGGATGGACCGGCAGTGGCGGCTGCTGTCCCGGCTCTCGGGGCACTTCCTCGACGTGGTCGCGGGGCTGCCGACGCTGAAGGTGTTCGGGCGTGCCAAGGCGCAGGCCGACTCGATCCGGCGTATCACCGGCGAATACCGCCAGGCGACCATGCGCACCCTGCGGATCGCCTTCCTCTCCTCGTTCGCGCTGGAACTGCTCTCGACGCTCTCGGTGGCCCTGGTCGCCGTGACGATCGGTATGCGGCTCGTCCACGGCGAGATGGACCTGTACATCGGTCTGGTCATCCTCGTGCTCGCCCCCGAGGCGTATCTGCCGCTGCGCCAGGTGGGGGCGCAGTACCACGCGGCGGCGGAGGGGCTCGCGGCGGCCGAGGAGATCTTCGCCGTGCTGGAGACTCCTGTGCCGGCGACGGGAACGGCCGCCGTGCCGACGGGAGGTGTGGCCTTCGAGGGAGTGACGGTCAGGTATCCCGGACGCTCCGTGGACGCCGTGACCGGAGCCTCCTTCGCCGTGCAGGCCGGGGAGACGGTCGCACTCGTGGGGCCGAGCGGTGCGGGCAAGTCGACGCTGCTCCATGCCCTGCTGGGCTTCGCGGACCCGGCCGAGGGACGGATCCTGGTCGGTGGGGCCGACCTGGCCGGCCTCGACCTCGCACAGTGGCGGTCCCGGATCGCCTGGGTGCCGCAGCGGCCGCATCTGTACGCCGGGACGATCGCGGAGAACGTACGGCTGGCCCGCCCCGCAGCGGACGACGAGGCGGTACGCCGGGCGCTGCGGGACGCGGGAGCCCTGGAATTCGTCGACGCCCTTCCGGCCGGGACCGCCACCGTGCTCGGTGAGGACGGCGCGGGTCTGTCCGCCGGACAGCGGCAGCGGCTCGCGCTGGCCCGCGCGTTCCTCGCGGACCGGCCCGTGCTGCTGCTCGACGAGCCGACGGCGGCGCTCGACGGCGCCACGGAGGCCGAGGTCGTCGAGGCGGTGCGGCGGCTGGCGGTGGGGCGGACCGTGCTCCTCGTGGTGCACCGGCCGGCACTGCTGGCGGTGGCGGACCGGGTGGTGCGGCTGGAGCCGGCCGAGGCGGCCGTTGCCGAGGCGGCCGTGGCCGCGAGCGCTCCGGCCCGTCCTGCCGAGACGGTGACCGGGGAGACGTCCGTCGCCGCCGACGACGCCTCGGCGCACACCACGACGAGCACCCGGGGCACCCTGGCCCGGGTGCGTGCCATGGCCGGTGCCCGGCGGGGGCGGCTCGTCCTGGCGCTGTTGCTCGGCGGTCTCGCGCTCGGCAGCGCCGTCGGGCTGATGGCCACCTCCGGGTGGCTCATCTCGCGGGCCTCGCAGCAGCCGCCCGTGCTGTATCTGATGGTGGCGGTGACGGCGACCCGGGCTTTCGGGATCGGGCGGGCCGTCTTCCGCTATGCCGAGCGGCTGGTGTCGCACGATGCCGTGCTGCGGATGCTGGCCGACACCCGGGTCGCCGTGTACCGGCGGCTGGAGCGGCTGGCGCCCGCCGGGCTGCGCCGGACCCGCCGGGGCGACCTGCTCGCGCGGCTCGTGGCCGATGTCGACGCCCTTCAGGACTACTGGCTGCGCTGGCTGCTGCCGGCCGGAGCCGCCGTGCTCGTCTTCGCCGGGTGCGTCGCGTTCACGGCCTGGCTGCTGCCCGAGGCGGGCGCCGTGCTCGCGGCCGGACTGCTCGCGGCCGGGGCCGGGGTGCCGCTGGTGACCGCTGCCGTGGCCCGGCGTGCGGAACACCGCCTCGCCCCCGCCCGCGGCGTGCTCGCCACCCGGGTGGCCGACCTGCTCACCGGCACCGCGGAGATCACCGTCGCCGGAGCCCTGCCCGTGCGCGCCGAGGAGGTCCGCGCGGCCGACAGGACACTCACCCGGATCGCCTCGCGGGCCGCGGCCGCCACCGCGCTCGGCGACGGACTGACCGCGCTGCTCTGCGGCCTGACCGTGACCGCCGGCGCCGCCGTGGGCGCCCAGGCCGTCGCCGCCGGGCGGCTGGACGGGGTGGCGATGGCCGTCGTCGTCCTGACACCGCTGGCCGCCTTCGAGGCCGTCCTCGGACTGCCGCTCGCGGCACAGTCCCGACAGCGCGTCCGCAGGAGCGCACAGCGTGTGTACGAGGTGCTCGACGCCCCCGAGCCCGTTCGCGAGCCGCAACGGCCCCGGCAGGCACCGGCGTCGCCGTTCCCGGTCGTCGTGAAGGGACTGTGCGCCCGGCACGCCGGACAGGACCGGGACGCGGTCCGCGGGGTCGACCTCACGCTGGCGCAGGGGCGCCGGATCGCCGTGGTCGGGCCGTCCGGATCCGGCAAGACGACGCTCGCGCAGGTGCTGCTGCGCTTCCTGGACGCGGACGCGGGCTCGTACACGCTGGCGGGTGTGGACGCGCAGGCCCTGGACGGCGACGACGTACGGCGGCAGGTCGGACTGTGCGCTCAGGACGCGCACCTCTTCGACAGCTCGGTGCGCGAGAACCTGCTCCTCGCCAAGAAGGATGCGACCGAGGACGACCTGCGGGACGCGCTCGTGCGAGCCCGGCTGTGGGACTGGGCGGACAGCCTGCCCGACGGCCTGGACACGCTGATCGGCGAACACGGGGCCCGGCTGTCCGGCGGGCAGCGGCAGCGGCTCGCGCTGGCCCGGGCGCTCCTCGCCGACTTCCCCGTGCTCGTGCTCGACGAGCCCGCCGAGCACCTCGACCTGGCGACGGCCGACGCGCTCACCGCCGATCTGCTGGCCGCCACCGAGGGCCGTACGACCCTGTTGATCACTCATCGGCTGGCCGGTCTCGAAGCCGTGGACGAGGTGCTCGTACTGGACGAGGGGCGTGTGGTGCAGCGCGGGACCTATGCGGAACTGGCGGCCACGGCCGGGCCGCTGCGCAGGATGGTGCGGCGGGAGGCGGAGTCGGAGCTCCTGGTGGCGGCGGGGTGACCGGCTGACCGCAGGCCGCCGCGCGATGACCGGCCGACGCTCTCGACTTTCGGCGCAAAACGGGACTCATTAGGCTCGGGGCATGTCCACGGTCTCGTCCCGCGAACCCCGGTCGGAGCCGTCGGCCGAACCGGCGGGACGGGTCCTGCGGCTGCTGGAGGCCATGCGGTCCGTCGGCAGGGGCCTGGAGCTGCACTCCACCCTGGACCGCATCTGTGAGACGGCGGCCGACCTGACCGGAGCCCGGTACGCGGCCATCGGTGTCATCGCCGAGGACGGTGAGGGACTCTCCGACTTCGTGCACCACGGGATCGACGAGGCGACCGCCCGCCGGATCGGACGGCGGCCCGACGGGCGCAGGGGGCTGCTGGGTGCGCTGATCCGCGACCCGGAGCCGGTCCGGCTCGCGGACCTTGCCAAGGACCCGCGGTCCTGCGGTTTTCCCGCGCACCATCCGTCGATGCGCAGCTTCCTCGGGGTCCCCATCCGCGTTCACGACGCCGTCTTCGGCAATCTCTATCTGACCGAGAAGCGCGATGGCGGCCCCTTCCACGACCACGACCTCGACGTGGTCCGGGTGCTGGCCATGGAGGCGGGCATCGCGGTGGGCAACGCCCGCCTGTACGAGGCCGCTCAGCAGCGTGAGCGCTGGATCGACGGTTCGGTCGCCGTCACCACCGCCCTGCTGTCCGGCGGTGACGCCGACGACGCCCTCCAGGTCGTCGCCGAACAGGCCTGCCGGCTGTCCGGATCGGCCGTCGGCGCGGTGCTGCTGCCCGCCGACGAAGGCGGCCTGGAGATCGTCGCCGTGGCCTCCCGTCCGCCGTCTGCCCTGCTGGGGGTGGTCGTCCCGCCGGAGAACCGGGTCGTCGCCGAACTTCTCGACGGGCGGCCGGTCTTCGCCGACGACGCGGCCACCGACCCACGTCTGTCCACCGGGTTCATGCACGGCTACGGGCCGACGATGATGCTGCCCCTGAAGAGCGACGGGCGCGTTCTGGGCGCCCTCGTCACACCACGTCCCCGCGGGGAGCGGCCGTTCACGCGGAGCGAGCGCACCCTCGCGGCGCAGTTCGCCGCGCAGGCCGCGCTGGCCCTGATGATGGCGGAGGCACAGCGCGACCGGGAGCGGCTCGCGGTGTACGAGGACCGTGAGCGCATCGCCCGCGGCCTGCACGATGTCGTCGTCCAGCGGCTGTTCGCGGCGGGGACGATGCTGGAGCGCGCGCGGCGCGGGTCGGTCGTGCCCGAGGTGCGGGAGCGGGTCGACAGGGCCGCCGTCGAGCTCGACGTCACCATCCAGGAGATCCGCAGCGTGGTCTTCGCGCTCCGGCAGGACCTCGGCACGGCCGCGTCGCTGCGCACGCGCATGCTGCGCGAGATCAACACGGCCGCCGTACCGCTCGGCTTCAGGCCTGCGCATCGATTCGTCGGTGAGGTCGACGGTCTGGTCGGCGACCTCACCGCGACGAACCTCGTCGCCGCGCTGCGGGAGGCGCTCTCCAACGCCTTCCGGCACGCGGAGGCCGCCCGGATCGATGTCGTGGTCGACGCGACGGCGATCCTGCCGGACGGCCGGCCCGGCGTGCGGTTGACGGTCGCGGACGACGGTGTCGGAATCCCCGAGGGAGGCCGGCGCAGCGGTCTGCGCAATCTCGCGCGGCGCGCCGAGTCGCTCGGCGGCGGCAGCCGGTACGGGCCGGGCATCGGGCCCGGCGGCCGTGGCACGACGCTGGTGTGGGAGGCACCGTACTGAGCCCGCTGGGCCGTCCGTACCGGGCCGTCCGTACCGGGCTGTCCGTACCGGGCTGTCCGTACCGGGCCGTCCGTGCTGGGCTGTCCGTGCTGGGCTGTCCGTACCGGGCCGTCCGTGCTGGGCCGTCCGGGGTGACGGGTCCCCCGTGCGGACGACTTGAACAGGACCGGGCACCCTCGACCCGGTGATGATCACTGACATGCACTCAGTTCGCCGTCGCCCGCTGCTGGTTCCGGTGCTGCTGTGCGCACTGGCGGTGTTCGTGGCGCACTCCACGGGAGCCGGCGGGGACGCCGGGGAGGGACAGGGCGTCCAGGGTTCGGGTGCAGGCGCGGAGGTGGTGCGGCTGTACCAGGCGGACGCGGTGGTGGCGCGGCAGTACGAGGCGGGGCGGCACGAGGCCGAGGAGCTGCTGGCCGGGGTGCGGCGGGCCGGGCGGCTCCTGGACCGCGAACGCCGGTCAGGTGCCGCCCTGCGTCAGGACCGGGGCCGGACCGCCCGCTCCCGGGACGGCGGAATCCCCCGGGGCGCCGCAGTCCCGGGAGCGGCCGCGCGGCTCGCAGGGGCGGAGCGGGCCGTCGACGACGGGATCGCAAGGAGCCGCCGGGCCGAGGCACGGCTGGTGGCCGAGCAGGCGAAGGCCACCGCGCGCTGGCGGCTGGCGCAGAAGCGCAACCGCGTGCTGGCCGAGGTGCGCAGGAGCATCGGGGCGAAGCTGGACGAGGCCCGGGAGCGGTTGCAGGCGCAGGCCGCCGCCTCGGTCGCCGCGGGCAGCTGTGGCGCCACTGTCCGGCTCGGCCGGCCGTCGAAGAGCGTCACGAGCGCGTGGGTGGCGCCCGTGGAGGAGTACGGGCTGTCCGCGGGCTTCGGCAGCCGGGGCGAGCGATGGGCGCACCGGCACACCGGGCAGGACTTCGCCGTGCCGATCGGCACCCCGGTCCGGGCCGTCGGCGCGGGCCGGGTGGTGAAGGTCGCCTGCGGGGGTGCCTTCGGCATCCAGGTCGTCGTCCGCCACGACGGCGGCTACCGCACCTTGTACGCCCATCTGGCCGCTGTCTGTGTCGAACCGGGCGACCGGGTGACGGCCGGCCGGTGGATCGGTCAGTCGGGCACCACCGGCAACTCCACCGGCCCGCACCTGCACTTCGAGGTGCGGGCCGGTGCGGAGCCGGACTCGGCACTGGACCCCGTGCCCTGGCTCGCTGGCCTCGGGGTACCGGTGGGACAGCCGGAGGACCGGCCCTAGAACCGTTCCGCCAGAATCCGTTCGATCACGACCGCCACTCCGTCTTCGTTGTTGGCGACCGTCCGTCCGGAGGCCGCGGCGACCACGTCCGGGTGGGCGTTGCCCATGGCGTACGACCGGCCCGCCCAGGTCAGCATCTCGACGTCGTTGGGCATGTCCCCGAAGGCGACGACCTCCTCGGGGGAGATACCGCGCTCGGCACAGCACAACGCGAGGGTGCTGGCCTTGGAGACGCCGTGGCCGCTGATCTCCAGCAGGGCGCTCGGGCTGGAGCGGGTGACGCTGGCGCGGGTGCCGATCGCGAGACGGCCGACGTCGAGGAAGTCGTCGGGGTCGAGGTCGGGGTGGTAGGCGAGGATCTTCAGCACCGGCTCGCCGGCACAGGGGCCGTCGGGCGCCAGCAGGTCCTCGGCCGGGGCGAGATGGTCGGGGATCTCCATGTGCAGCTTCGGATAGGCGGGCTCCTGGAAGAAGCCGTAGGTCTGCTCGACGGCGACCACCGTGCCGGGGGCCGCGTCGCGCAGGAGCTGTACGGCGTCCAGCGCGTTCTGCCGGGCCAGCTCCCGCACCTTCACGAACCGGTGCGCGCCGGGGCCGCCGTGCAGGTCGACCACGGCGGCGCCGTTTCCGCAGATCGCCAGGCCGTGCCCGTGGACGTGGGCGCTGACGACGTCCATCCAGCGGGCCGGGCGGCCGGTGACGAAGAAGACCTCGATCCCCGCCTCCTCGGCGGCGGCGAGGGCGGCGACCGTGCGCGGCGACACCGACTTGTCGTCGCGCAGCAGGGTGCCGTCGAGATCGGTGGCGATCAGCCGTGGGGGAACGGCGGCGGCCTGGGTCGCGGATGCTCTGGTCGCTGAGGTCACCCGGTCATTCTCGCGCATGCCCACGCAGGCATGCCGGTGTGTACCGGTGAGACATGGACGACCCGGTGCCGGAGGTCAGCCCAACTGAGCCGGGGCTTCCATGGCGATCCGTTCGAAGACCTTCATGTCCGCGGCGAAGTCCGATTCGGGGATGGGCCAGTGGAAGACCAGCTCGGTGAAGCCCAGCTCCTGATGCCGGCCGGCGAAGTCCACGAACGCGTCGAGCGACTCCAGCGGACGGCCGCGGTCCGGGGTGAAGCCGGTGAGCAGGATCTTGTCCAGCTCGTTCACGTCCCGGCCGAGCTCGGCGCAGGCGTCGGCCAGCTTCCCGGCCTGGCCGCCGAGGGCGCGAAGCGACTCCTCGGGGGTGCCGTTCTCGTACAGCTTGGGGTCGCCGGTGGTCACCCACGCCTGCCCGTACTGCGCGGCGAGCTTCAGTCCGCGCGGGCCCGTGGCGGCCACGGCGAAGGGCAGCCGCGGGCGCTGTACGCATCCGGGGATGTTGCGCGCTTCGTGCGCCGAGTAGAAGTCGCCCTCGTACGACACCGAGTCCTCGGTCAGGAGCCGGTCGAGCAGGGGGACGAACTCGGCCAGCCGGTCGGCACGCTCACGCGGGGTCCAGGGCTCCTGCCCGAGGGCGGTGGCGTCGAAGCCGGTGCCGCCCGCGCCGATGCCGAGGGTGACCCGGCCGCCGGAGACGTCGTCCAGGGAGATGAGGTCCTTCGCGAGGGTCACCGGGTGCCGGAAGTTCGGCGAGGTCACCAGGGTGCCCAGACGCAGTCGTTCGGTCACGGCCGCGGCAGCGGTCAGCGTCGGGATCGCACCGAACCAGGGGCCGTCCCGGAAGGTGCGCCAGGACAGGTGGTCGTAGGTGTACGCGGTGTGGAAACCGAGGTCCTCGGCGCGGGTCCATGCCGTACGGCCGCCTTCGTGCCAGCGGAGGTACGGAAGGATCACGGTGCTCAGGCGCAGACTCATGGATGGAGCGTAAGCGTCTGTCTGCGTTTCACGTGAAACGGTCACCGCACGCATCCGGGCCGTTGGCGCGCGGTCACGTCTTCAGTGCGGCTGGGGAAACCGCAGATACTGCGGGGGTACGGCTTTCGTGAGCCACACTCCGTTCGCACTGACCTGGAAGACATGGCCGTCGCGGTGCATCGCGGCGGCGTCCACGGAGAGCACGACGGGCCGTCCGTGGCGGGCGCCGACGCGGGTCGCCGTCTCGCGGTCGGCGGAGAGGTGCACGTCGTGCCGGTTCATGGGCCGCAGACCCTCGGTGCGGATCGCGTCCAGACGGCCGGCCACGGTTCCGTGGAAGAGGTACGGCGGCGGGGGTGTCGGCGGCAGTCCGAGGTCGACCTCGACGCTGTGGCCCTGGCTGGCCCGGATCCGGGTGCCCTCGACCGCGAAGCGCTTCTTGTCGTTCTCGGCGACCACATGGTCCAGCTCGTCCCGGGTGAAGCGGAATCCGTGGGCGGAGGCCGCTGCCATCAGCGCCTCGATCTCGACCCAGCCTCCGTCGTCGAGGGTCAGGCCGATGCGCTCGGGCTGATGGCGCAAGTGTTTCGAGAGGTACTTGGACACCTTCACGGTGCGTCTTTCGTCCATCCCGACAGCATGGCGGGAGAGACGCGGATCACGCACTTTGTTTTGCCGTGGATGTTTGGTCCACAGCCAACTCTAGTTATCCACAGATGAATTGAGCGATCTGTGGACAACTGCTTGTCGATTCAGGCGGTTTCGTCAAGATCGACTGCTGCGGGGCGACTTGAGGCCACCCGACCCGAGGTGTCCGGACCCGGCAGGCAGGCAGGCAGGCAGGCGCGCAGGCAGGCGCGCAGGCTGTCAGCCCGCGGCGGTCGGACCGGCGGCTTCACCCGGACCCGGGCCCGTACCCGCAATGTCCCGGGCGCCCCTCTCCGCATCGGTCGCGAACTCGGCGATCCAGGCGACGAGCTGATCGGGCCGGGTGCGGGGGATCCAGTGCCCCGCGGGGAGGGTGCGCCGGGTCAGCCGTGGTGCCCACTGCTCCAGTTCGTCGTAGAGCCGTTGCGACAGGAACACGTCCCCGAGCGGCGTCACGAGTTGCACGGGCGCGTGCGCGCGGGCGTCCGGGCGGGGTCTGCGCAGCCTGGCCCGGACGTTGTCCCGGTACAGCCAGGCGCCGTGTGCGGCGTCCGAGGGCAGTGACGAGGTCGGGTAGTCGCCCGCCGGGACCTTCTCCAGGCGGCGCAGGAGCGCCGGCCAGCGTCTGCCGAGCGGTCCGCGCCAGGCCATCTCCGGCAGCACGGGTGTGTGCAGCAGGTACACGTACCAGGACCTGGCGCCCTGGCCGAGGAGCTGGCCCAGCCGGCGGGGTGTAGGCCGCTTCACCCGCGACCTGATCCAGTGCCCGAAGTGGTCGAGCGACGGCCCGGACATCGAGGTGAAGGACGCGATCCGGCCCTCGGTGCGGCCGACCGTGGCGAACTCCCAGGCCTGCACCGACCCCCAGTCGTGCCCGACCAGGTGCACCGGCCGGTCCGGGCTGACCGCGTCCACGACCGCCAGGAAGTCGTCCGTCAGCTTCTCCAGGGTGAAGCCCCCGCGCAGCGGGCGCGGAGCCGTGGAGCGGCCGTGGCCCCGGACGTCGTACAGGACCACGTGGAAGCGGTCGGCGAGCCCCACTGCGACCTCCGACCAGACCTCCTTGCTGTCCGGATAGCCGTGCACCAGGACCACCGTCGGCCGCCCGGCGTCGCCCAGCTCGGCCACGCACAACTCGACCCCGCCGGTCCGCACCCGGCGCTCCCGCGCGTCCTTCAGCGTCGTCACCCGTGTCGCCCGAGCCACCCGCGTCACCTGTCCTTCGCCCCGCGCCGCATGCGCGGTAGATCGTCGTCCAGCCGGAAGGTGCTGCACCGGCGAATCTCGCAGTTGTTAGAGAAATCGTCAATAGGGAGGGAGGCGGATGGTCCGGCCCGCCCGGGGAAGGGATCCGGCCGGGCGGGCGGGGGGCGACCTCAGGGTGACCCTGAGACTCCCGTACGACTCCAGACCGACATCAAGACAGCTCTGCGGGGTGACGACCCGCGTGGTACGCGTCACTACCGTCGACGACGTGACTGTGATCGCGACCGAAAGCCTGAGCAAGCGGTTCCCCCGGGTGACCGCGCTTGACCGGCTCTCCGTGGACGTCGGCCCCGGTGTGACCGGGCTCGTCGGAGCCAATGGAGCCGGCAAGTCCACATTGATCAAGATCCTGCTGGGTCTGTCCCCCGCGACCGAGGGCCGTGCCGAGGTGTTCGGCCTCGACGTCGCCACCGAAGGCGCCGCCATCCGCGAACGCGTCGGGTACATGCCGGAGCACGACTGCCTGCCGCCCGACGTCTCGGCCACCGAGTTCGTCGTGCACATGGCCCGCATGTCCGGCCTGCCGCCCACCGCCGCGCGCGAGCGCACCGCGGACACCCTGCGCCACGTCGGTCTGTACGAGGAGCGCTACCGTCCGATCGGCGGCTACTCGACCGGCATGAAGCAGCGGGTGAAGCTCGCCCAGGCCCTGGTCCACGACCCGCAGCTGGTCTTCCTCGACGAGCCGACCAACGGTCTCGACCCGGTCGGCCGCGACGACATGCTCGGCCTGATCCGCCGTATCCACACGGACTTCGGCATCTCGGTCCTGGTCACCTCGCACCTCCTCGGCGAACTGGAACGCACCTGCGACCACGTCGTCGTCATCGACGGCGGCAAACTGCTGCGCTCCAGCTCCACCACCGACTTCACCCAGACCACCACCACGCTCGCCATCGAGGTCACCGACACCGACGAGCACCCCGACGGCACCCGCGCGGTGCGCGAGGCGCTGCACGCGCGCGGCGCGGAGGTCGTCGACGGCAGCGGCGGACTGCCCGGCGCGGGCCACGTCCTGCTGCTCACCGCCCAGGGCGAGGAGACGTACGACCTGGTCCGCGACGTCGTCGCCGACCTCGGTCTCGGCCTGGTGCGCATGGAACAGCGCAGACACCACATCTCCGAGGTCTTCAAGAACGACACGGACAGCGACACACAGCGCAAGGAGGCGGTCGGCCATGACGGTTGAGCACCCCGTCGCACCCGTCCCGGCGGGTGACCAGAGCCGTATCCACGACATCGGCTACCGCGGCTACGACGGCCCGCGCCTGGGCCGCGCCTACGCCCGCCGCTCCCTGTACTCGCAGTCCCTGCGCGGCGCGTACGGACTGGGCCGCTCGGTCAAGTCCAAGGTGCTGCCGATGCTGCTGTTCGTGGTGATGTGCGTGCCGGCCGCCATCATGGTCGCCGTCGCCGTCTTCACCAAGGCCAAGGACCTGCCGCTGGACTACACGCGCTACGCGATCGTCATGCAGGCCGTCATCAGCCTGTACGTCGCCTCGCAGGCTCCCCAGTCCGTCTCGCGCGACCTGCGCTTCAGGACCGTCCCGCTGTATTTCTCGCGGCCGATCGAGACCTCCGACTACGTCCTCGCGAAGTACGCGGCCCTGGCCTCGGCGCTGTTCGCCCTCACCGCCGCCCCGCTGCTCGTGCTGTACGTCGGCGCGCTGCTGGCCAAGCTCGACTTCGGCGATCAGACCCAGGGATTCGCGCAGGGACTCCTCGCCGTGGCCCTGCTGTCGGTGCTGTTCGCCGGTATCGGCCTGGTCATCGCCGCCCTGACCCCGCGCCGCGGGTTCGGCATCGCCGCCGTCATCGCCGTACTGACCATCTCCTACGGGGCGGTCTCCACGCTCCAGGCGATCGCCGACGTCCAGGACAGCGCGAACGTCATCCCCTGGGTCGGCCTGTTCTCGCCCATCACGCTCATCGACGGAGTGCAGTCCGCCTTCCTCGGCGCGACCTCGTCGTTCCCCGGCGGCGTCGGCCCCTCGCACGCACAGGGCGTGGTGTACGTCCTCGCCGTCCTGGGCCTGAGCGCCGCCTGCTACGGCCTTCTGATGCGCCGCTACCGAAAGGCCGGACTGTGACCACGCTCAGCATCGACCACGTCTCCCGCTGGTTCGGCAACGTGGTCGCCGTCAACGACATCACCATGACCATCGGTCCCGGCGTCACGGGTCTGCTCGGCCCCAACGGCGCCGGGAAGTCCACCCTCATCAACATGATGGGCGGCTTCCTCGCCCCCTCCACCGGGTCCGTCACCCTCGACGGCCGGCCGGTGTGGCGCAACGAGCAGATCTACCGGCAGATCGGCATCGTCCCCGAACGCGAGGCGATGTACGACTTCCTCACCGGGCGCGAGTTCGTCGTCGCCAACGCCGAACTGCACGGACTGGGCGACAAGGCGGCCCGCAAGGCGCTGGCCACCGTCGAGATGGAGTACGCCCAGGACCGGAAGATCTCCACCTACTCCAAGGGCATGCGCCAGCGCGTGAAGATGGCCTCCGCGCTGGTCCACGAGCCGTCCCTGCTCCTGCTCGACGAGCCGTTCAACGGCATGGACCCGCGCCAGCGCATGCAGCTCATGGACCTGCTGCGGCGCATGGGCGACGAGGGACGCACCGTGCTGTTCTCCTCCCACATCCTGGAGGAGGTCGAGCAGCTCGCCCGGCACATCGAGGTGATCGTGGCCGGCCGGCACGCGGCGAGCGGCGACTTCCGCCGCATCCGCCGCCTGATGACCGACCGCCCGCACCGCTATCTGGTGCGCTCCAGCGACGACCGCGCCCTCGCGGCCGCGCTGATCGCCGACCCGTCGACGTCCGGCATCGAGGTCGATCTCGCCGAGGGCGCACTGCGCGTCCAGGCCGTCGACTTCGGCCGGTTCACGGCCCTGCTGCCCCGGGTGGCCAGGGAGCACGGCATCCGGCTGCTCACGGTCTCGCCGTCCGACGAGTCCCTCGAGTCCGTCTTCTCGTATCTCGTCGCGGCGTAGGAGGCCGAACATGTACGACCCCACAGTCGCCCGGCTCACCTACCGGGCCCTGCTCGGCCGCAAGCGGGCCCTCGTCCTCGGCGCGCTGCCGCTGCTGCTGATCGTGATCTCCACTGCCGTCCGGGCCCTCACCGGAGCCGACGACCAGACCGCGGCGGACGTGCTGGGCGGGCTGGCGCTCGCCACGATGGTGCCGATCATCGGCGTCATCGCCGGCACGGGAGCGATCGGCCCGGAGATCGACGACGGCTCGGTGGTGTACCTGCTGTCCAAGCCGCTCAAGCGGCCCACGATCATCTTCACCAAGCTGATCGTGGCGATCGCGGTGACGATGGTCTTCTCGGCGCTGCCGACCCTGCTCGCCGGACTGATCCTCAACGGCAACGGGCAGCAGATCGCCGTCGCCTACACGGTGGCCGCGCTGGTCGCCTCCATCGCCTACGCGGCGCTCTTCCTGCTGCTGGGCACGGTGTCCCGGCACGCGGTGGTCTTCGGCCTCGTCTACGCCCTGGTCTGGGAGGCGCTGTTCGGCTCCCTGGTGCCCGGCGCGCGCACGCTCAGCGTCCAGCAGTGGTCGCTGGCCGTCGCCCACAAGGTGGCCGGCGGGGACCTCGTCACCTCCGACGTCGGGCTGACCACGGCGACGGCCCTGCTGGTCGCGGTCACCGTGCTGGCCACCTGGTACGCGGGCCGCAAGCTGCGCACGCTGACCCTCGCCGGCGAGGAGTAGCGGCCGGGCCCCGGCCCTGACGGCGGCTTCATCCCGGCTGGCGCACACTGGGCAGAACGGATGGACGGCTGGGAGGGCCGGGCATGGCAGAGGAGACACCGCGGGACGACGGTCGCGAAGCGGGCACGCCGGACGGGGACGGCTGGGACGATCTCGTCCTGGACGAGGGGTTCATACGGGCCGCCGAGACGGCCGAGCCGTCCGCGCGGGCCCGGATGCTCGCCGCCCGCTGGCGGGCGGAGCAGCCCGAGCCGCAGCCCTGGCGCTCCGACGAACCGCCCGCCGGATGGTTCTTCAGCAAGGCCCGGCGCCGCAGATGGCGGCGCCGGTAGCGGCCGCGCGGCCCCCGATATTCAGTGGCGTCGGGTACGGCGGTCGGGCACAGTGGTGATGTCCGAGCGGCCGGACCCGAGCCGGCGCCACGATCTGGGAGAGGAGCGGGACGATGTCCATGCACGACAGTACGTCCAGCTCCCGACAGGGCAGCGTGCGGCGGATTCCGGAGTAGTCACCTCCGTCGATTCCGCCCTGCTGGTGAGCTGCCCGGGGCGGCCGCTTCGAGCACGCGAATCGCACTCGCGTGGGCCGCCCACCCGGAGGATTGGCCGAGAGGCAAGGCACCGGCTTGCTAAGCCGAGGTCGGGGAACTCCCCGCGCACGTTCGATCCGTGCATCCTCCGCAGAACCGAGAAGCCCGAGGGCTCAGCCCAGCAACCGCTCCAGCACCACCGCGATCCCGTCCTCCTCGTTGGAGGACGTCACCTCGTCGGCGACCGCCTTCAGCTCCTCGTGGGCGTTGGCCATGGCGACGCCGTGACCGGACCACCCGAACATCGGGATGTCGTTGGGCATGTCGCCGAAGGCGATCGTGTCCGCTGCCTTCAGTCCCAGGCGGCGGGCCGCCAGGGACAGGCCGGTGGCCTTGGACAGCCCCAGCGGCAGCAGCTCGACGATGCCGTGCCCCGCCATCGCCACCGTGACGAAACCGCCCGCGGCCTGACGGGACGCCTCGGCGAGCTCGTCGTCCGTGAGCGTCGGGTGCTGTATGTAGATCTTGTTCAGCGGGGCGCTCCAGAGGTCGGAGACGTCCGTGAACGGGGTGGCCGGAAGCGCGCCCGTGACCGTGTAACCGGGGCCCACCAGCACCTCGCCGTCCAGACCGTCGCGGCTCGCCGCCAGGAACAGCGGGCCAACCTCGGCCTCGATCTTGGCCAGGGCCAGTGCCGCGAGCTGCCGGTCCAGGGTCACAGACGTCAGCAGCCGGTGCGCGCCGGCGTCGTAGACCTGGGCGCCCTGGGCGCAGACCGCGAGGCCCCGGTAGCCGAGGTCGTCGAGGATGTGCCGGGTCCAGGGGGCCGCCCGTCCGGTCACCACGATGTGCGCGGCACCCGCCGCGGTGGCCGCGGCGAGTGCGTCACGCGTGCGCGGCGACACCGACTCGCCGGAACGCAGAAGCGTTCCGTCGAGGTCGGTCGCGATCAGCCGGTACGGGAAGTCCGGGGTGGTGCTCACTTGGCGACCGGCTCCAGGACCTCACGGCCGCCCAGGTAGGGCCGGAGCACCTCGGGCACGCGCACCGAGCCGTCGGCCAGCTGGTGGTTCTCCAGGATCGCCACGATCGTGCGCGGTACGGCGCACAAGGTGCCGTTGAGCGTCGCGAGCGGCTGGACCTTCTTGCCGTCGCGCATGCGGACGGACAGCCGGCGGGCCTGGAAGCCGTCGCAGTTGGAGGCCGAGGTCAGCTCGCGGTACTTGCCCTGGGTCGGGATCCACGCCTCGCAGTCGAACTTGCGCGACGCGGAGGAACCGAGGTCGCCGGAGGCCACGTCGATGACCTGGAAGGGCAGTTCGAGGCCGGTCAGCCACTGCTTCTCCCACTCCAGGAGCCGCCGGTGCTCGTTCTCGGCGTCCTCGGGGGCCACGTACGAGAACATCTCGACCTTGTCGAACTGGTGCACGCGGAAGATGCCGCGGGTGTCCTTGCCGTACGTGCCGGCCTCGCGGCGGAAGCACGGCGAGAAGCCCGCGTACCGCAGCGGAAGCTTCTCGGCGTCGAGGATCTCGTCCATGTGGTAGGCGGCGAGGGGGACCTCGGAGGTGCCGACCAGGTAGTAGTCGTCCTTCTCCAGGTGGTACACGTTCTCCGCGGCCTGGCCGAGGAAGCCGGTGCCCTCCATGGCGCGCGGGCGGACCAGCGCCGGGGTCAGCATCGGGGTGAAGCCGGCCTCGGTGGCCTGCGCGATCGCCGCGTTGACGAGGGCGAGCTCCAGGAGCGCGCCGACACCGGTCAGGTAGTAGAAGCGCGAGCCGGACACCTTGGCGCCGCGCTCGACGTCGATGGCGCCGAGCGCCTCGCCGAGCTCCAGGTGGTCCTTGGGCTCGAAGCCCTCGGCGCCGAAGTCGCGGATCGTGCCGTGCGTCTCCAGGACGACGAAGTCCTCCTCGCCGCCGACCGGGACGTCCGGGTGCACGAGGTTGCCGAGCCGGAGCAGAAGGCTCTTGGTCTGCTCGTCCGCCTCGTTCTGTTCGGCGTCCGCCGCCTTGACGTCGGCGGCCAGCTTGCCGGCCTTGGCCAGCAGCTCGGCCTTCTCGTCGCCGGAGGCCTTGGGGATCAGCTTGCCGAGCACCTTCTGCTCGGAGCGGAGCTCGTCGAAGCGGACGCCGGACGACCTGCGCCGCTCGTCGGCAGACAGGAGAGCGTCGACGAGCGCGACATCCTCTCCACGGGCACGCTGGGAGGCGCGCACACGGTCGGGGTCCTCACGGAGCAGGCGAAGGTCAATCACGCGCTCAAGGCTACCGGTGCGCGGTTGCCGGTTACGACTCAGATTCCGGCAGATGCGATTCGCCGCTTACGTTCACTCATGGGCGAAATATCTTGCGTGTCAATAAATAGTGACCCGCCTGTCCGGGCGGAGCACGTCCTGGGCGTGCGGTTGACCGGATCGCCTTGTGGAGGGCGGGAGTTTGGAGCGCGGCTGTCCACAGGCGTCCACACCCCCGAAGAGTTATCCACAGCCTGTGAGGATGATCTGTGGATGTTGGAATTGATCACTCCGGCTCGCCTGGCGGGGCTCTGGTTTCTCGGCGTAAACCCCATTTCCCCACACTTTCGAGTGGAAAGAGTTCGCCCTAAAGGGTTGATCGAAGGAAAAGGGTGGACGAAGGGTGGTCCATCAGGGTGAGGGCGCACTCGGGCCCTGTGGGCCGATTTGTCGACTGAATGGTGTTTCACTGTCGACTTGTCCCCAGGTCGAGATGAGGACCTGTGGATAACGCCTGTGGATAACCAGAATGCGGCAGAGAACGGACCGACCTGACTAGAAACGGCCGTCCTGGCAACGCGCCACCCAGTCCGCCGCCTCCACGAACTCCGCGTCCGACGTCCCCCGGGGCAGCGCTCGTACGTCCTCGACGCCGATGTCCGCGCGCGGGTAGGAACCGAGGAACCGCACCTCCAGGCAGATCCGCTTCAGCCCCATCAGCGCCTCCGCCACCCGCCGGTCGGAGATGTGCCCCTCGGCGTCGACGCAGAAGCAGTAGTTGCCGATGCCGGCGCCGGTCGGACGGGACTGGAGCAGCATGAGGTTGATGCCCCGGGTGGCGAACTCGCCCAGCAGGTCGCGCAGTCCGCCCGGGTGGTCGTCGCGCTGCCGGAGCACGACGGACGTCTTGTCCGCGCCGGTGGGAGCCGCGGGCCGGGCGGGCCGGCCGACCAGCACGAACCGGGTCTGGGCGTTCTCGGCGTCGTGGATGCCGGTCTCCAGCGGTTCGAGACCGTAGCGGGCGGCCGCGAACTCCCCCGCGAAAGCCGCGTCGTAGCGGCCCTCCTGGACCAGGCGGGCACCGTCCGCGTTCGAGGCGGCCGACTCCCAGACCGCGTTCGGGAGGTTGGCCCGCAGCCAGTTGCGCACCTGCGGCTGGGCGGCCGGATGCGCGGTGACCGTCTTGATGTCGGACAACCGGGTGCCGGGCTTGACCAGCAGCGCGAAGGTGATGGACAGCAGCACCTCGCGGTAGATCATCAGCGGCGCGCCCGCGACCAGCTCGTCCAGGGTGGTGGTGATGCCGCCCTCGACGGAGTTCTCGATCGGCACGAACGCGGCCTCGGCCTCGCCGGTGCGTACCGCGTCCAGCGCGGACTGCACGGACACGTACGGGATCAGCTCCCGGGTCGCCGCTTCCGGGAGGGTCCGCAGGGCGACTTCGGTGAAGGTGCCTTCGGGGCCGAGATACGCATAACTGGCTGGCATGGCCTCACCCTAGTGGCCCGTGCAGGCAACCGGCGTTCCCGTCTCGACCGGTGGCCGGGGCTCATCCCTCCAGCAGCTGCTGCCCCACGTACTCCCCCTCGGCCGCGCCGCCCGGCACCGCGAACAGCGCGCTGGCCTCGTGGCGGATGTACTTCGACAGCGCGTCGCCCCGGTCGAGCTTGCGCTGCACCGGTACGAAGCCGCGCAGCGGGTCGGCCTGCCAGCAGACGAAGAGCAGCCCCGCGTCCGGCGTGCCGTCCGGGTCGATGCCGTCGTGGTACGAGAAGGGGCGCCGGAGCATGGCCGCGCCGCCGTTGGTGTCGGGCCGGGTGATCCGGGCGTGCGCGTCGAGCGGGACGACCAGATCGCCCGCGGAGTCCCGCTTCTCCAGGTCCATCGCGGTCGTCTCGCCGCCCCCGGACAATGGCGCACCGGTGTCCTTGCGCCGTCCGATCACCTGCTCCTGGGCCGCGACCGAGAGCCGCTCCCAGTCGTCGAGGAGCATGCGGATACGGCGTACGACGGCGTAGGAGCCGCCGGACATCCAGGCCGGGTCCTTCGAGCCGGACGCGGGCACGAAGATCCGGCGGTCGAAGTCGGACTCGGCGGGCTTGGGGTTGCGGGTGCCGTCCAGCTGGCCCATGAGGTTGCGGGCGGTCATGGGGTGGGCGGTGGCGCCGGGCGAGCGGTTGAAGCCGTTCATCTGCCAGCGGACCCGCGCCGCGCTGCCCGCGTCCTTCTGGACGGCGCGCAGGGCGTGGAAGGCGACCAGGGCGTCGTCGGCACCGATCTGCACCCACAGGTCGCCGTCGCTGCGGGACTTGTCGAGGTGGTCGGAGGAGAAGTCGGGCAGCGGGTCGAGGGAGACCGGGCGCTGCTTCTCCAGCCCGGTCCGCGTGAAGAAGCTGTGGCCGAACCCGAAGGTCAGCGTCAGCGAGGACGGACCGGCGTCCCGGGCCACGCCGGTGTCGTCGTGTGCGGCGGCCGCGCCGGACATCAGCCGCTCGGCGGTGACCGACCAGCGGCGCAGCAGCGCGGCCGCCTCCCTGCGGCCCGCACCGGCCGTCAGGTCGAAGGCGACGAGATGGCCGCGGGCCTGGAGGCCCTCGGTGATGCCGGGCTGATGTTTCCCGTGAAACATCGCCCGGCCGGTGCCGAGTGCGGTGAGCGGGGTGGCCTCGGTGGGCGCTGCGGCGTAGCCCGCGGCCGCGCCCGCCGCGCCGAGGACGAGTCCGGTGGCGCCGGCGGTGCCGAGCAGCGTGCGCCGGGTGAGGCCCCCGGCGACGGGAGCCGGTGCGGAGCCGTCAGCCCCGGGGGCGGCCTCGGGGGTACGGGTGTGCGGGATGGACGGGTCGGGCATGGTGCGGTTCAGCCGATCTGCGCGTTCTTGGAGACGGTCACCTGGTCGACGTCGGAGGTCCGCACGGTCACGGCGATCTTCCAGTCGCCGGCCATGGGGAGCTGTACCCCGCTCGCCGCCCAGTGTCCGGTGGTGATGTGGTCGGGGACGACGGGCAGCGGACCGATGCTCTTGGCGGCGAGGGTGAAGGCGACCTTCACCTCGGGGACGTCGAAGCCGCGGCCGTTGGGTCGTTCCACGTAGACATGCATCTCGTTGGCGCCGACCCGCGCGGGGTCGAGGTCGACGCTCACCACGCCCTTGCCGTCCTTGCCGCCGGTGTCGAAGGGCATGTCGAGGGTCACCGCACCCGAGGTGGACGGGTCCGAGGAGGCGGACGACGAGGACCCGGTGGCGGCCTTGGCGTCCTGCTCGGTACGGCCGGGTTCGGTCTGGGTCAGCACGGTGGTGACGGCCAGCAGGACGACGGCGACGCCCGCTTCGGCGAGCACCGACCGGCGCAGCCCGTGGCGCTCGGGGTCGGCGTCGCGCAGCCGCTTCTGCCGGGCGGCCTCGACCGCGGCACGCTGCCGGGCGAGCTGGGCGGCGCGTTCGGGGGCTCCTGCGGTCGCCGCCTTCGCGCCGGCCTCCGGGACGCTCGCCGCCTTTGCTCCGGTGGCCGTCTTCGTGGTCGCGGACACGGAACCCTTCCGCGCCCCCGCGGGCTCCTTGGCCTTCTGGACGTCGTCCTCGTCCGAGGTGTCGTCCCGGTCCTCGCGCGGCTTCACCAGGGCGTGGGCCGTCAGCGAGTCGGACAGCCGTGCCGTCCACCGGCGCGAGACCCAGGCGATGCCGACGAGCAGCGCCACCAGGCCGATCTTGACGAGGAGCAGCCGGCCGTAGGCGGTGTCGGTGAAGGCCGACCAGGAGCCCAGCTGACGCCACGACTGGTAGACACCGGTCGCCACGAGGGCGAGGACGCTGCCGAAGGCGACCGCCGAGAAGCGGCGTACGGCCTGGCTGTCGACGGGCGTGTGCGCGGGGGCCCGGTAGAGCGCGACGAGCAGGGTCGCCAGCCCGCCGAGCCAGGTGGCGACGGCCAGCAGGTGGACGACGTCGACCGGCATGGCGATGCCCGGCTGGAGTCCGGTCGAGGCGTGCTCGGCCATCGCCCAGCTCGCGGCGAGCCCGGCGGCCACCACGGTTCCGCCGAGCGCGAGCCCGAAGGTCAGGTCCCGCTTCTCGTCGGCCTCGCGCTTGTCGTAGGCCCCGAACAGCACGGCGATGAACAGCGCGGCCGCGGCGAGCAGCAGCAGCCGGGAGACCAGCGCGGCGCCGGTCTTGGTCTGGAGGACCGTGCCGAGCAGGTTCAGGTCGAAGATGTCGCCGACCTTGCCGGAGCCGGTGTAGGAGCCGCGCAGGAGCAGCAGGGCGAGGGTGGCCGCGGTCAGCGTGATCCAGCCGGAGATGACGAGCCGCTGCACGGCCCGCACCCCGCTGCCGCGCTGCCAGCAGGCGAGGACGAAGGCGGCCCCGCCGGTCAGCACGATGAAACCGGCGTACGACAGGTACCGCCCGAAGCCGTAGAGCCAGCCGACCACCCCGCCGCCGACGGTCGGCCCGTCCGCGGAGACGGCGGTCCGCGAGGGCGCGCCGACGGAGAAGGTGTAGGCGCCGGCGACGGGGTGGCTGTCCGCAGAGACGACCTGGTAGGTGACGGTGTAGGTGCCGTCGGGCAGTCCGCTGTGCAGCCCCACGGCGTACGTGGTGCCGCTGGTGTTGGCCGGCTTGCCGGTGTCGACGCGCTTGCCCTTGGGGTCGAGTACCCGCAGCGCGTCGTCGGACAGGGCGACCTGCTCGGAGAAGGTGAGCGAGATCTGCGTCGGTGCCTTGTCGACCACCACCCCCTGCGCGGGGTTGCTGCCGGTCAGCGCGGCGTGCGCGGAGGCCGGACCGGCGGCGACGAGGCTCGCGCCGATGACGGCCAGGAACAGCAGCACCAGGGTGCGCACGCGTGGGGCGATGGTCTGTGTCAAGGTGGTCCCTCCCTCAGTGCCCGGTCTTGGGGTTGTACGTAGCCGACTTCACCGGTATCTCGACCGTGACAGGGCCGGATTGCGCAAAGTGCAGCTCGACGGTCACCTTTTGGCCCTGCGTGGGCCTGCGCTTCAGCTTCTCGAACATCAGGTGGTTCCCGCCGCTTTCGAAGACGAGCCGGCCGTGGGCGGGTACGTCGAGGGAGGTCACCTCCTGCATCGAGGTGCCGACGGTTTCGTGGACGGTGACGCTGCCCGCGATGTCACTGCTGACGGAGGTCAGTTCGTCCTTCGCGGAGCCCGTGTTGGCGATGGTCAGGAAGCCCGCGGCCATCGAGGCGGAGACCGGCTGCGGCATGTAGGCGGAGCTGACGGACAGCTCGGCCCCCGAGGCGCCCGCGGCACCGGAGTCCGGGCCGCCGCAGCCCGCCAGGACCAGCGCCCCGAGGGTCACCCCGGCCGCCATCGCCGTGGCGGTGCCCCGGCGCCTCACGGGTTCTCCCCCTTGACGATCTTGGGGAGGTCCTTGGTGTAGTCGTCGACGGTGGCCTGGTCGCTGTAGACCAGATAGCCCGCGTCCGTCTTCGGCGAGAAGGCGATGACCTGGGTGCCGTGCGTGGAGACGGTCTTGCCGTTCTTGCCCTGGTGCGGTGCCTCGACGGTGATGCCGACGCTGCGGGCCCCGGCCTGGATGGTGGCGAAGTCGCCGGTCAGGCCGACGACCTGGGGGTCGATGCCCTTGAGCCAGGCGCCGAGCGCGGCCGGGGTGTCCCGCTGCGGGTCGGTGGTGACGAACACGATCCGCAGTCTGTCCTGGTCGGCCTTGGACAGCTGCTTCTTGGCGACGGCGAGGTTGTTCATCGTCAGCGGACAGATGTCGGGGCAGTTGGTGTAGCCGAAGTAGATGAGGGTGGGCCGGCCGGCGGTCTCCTTGCGGAGGTCGTACGACTTGCCTTGGGTGTCGGTGAGGACGAGGTCCGGCTTTTCGAAGGGCTGGTCGAGGACGGTGGCCGCCTGCTGCGAGGTCTCCTCGGAGACGACGGTGACAGGGCCCTCGCCCTTGTCGCCGTCGCCGCTGCCGCAGGCGGAGAGCGTCAGCGTGGCGGCGGCGAGCAGCGCGGCCGCTGCGAACGTCTTCTTGCGCATAGAGAAATGTCCCAGATGTGTGAACCGCGCCGTGCGCCGGGGGCCGTACGACCCCCGGTGCACGGCAGTGAAGGTCAGGCTCGGGCGTTGCTGTCGGTGCCGCGGCGGCGGCCGGCGGCCACGCCGTACGCGACCCCGGCCACGCCGACGACGATGCCGACCACGCCCAGCACACGGGCGGTGGTGTCGGAGCTGTCGGCGGCGGGTGCGGCCTCGGCGCTGCCGCTCGCGGCCGCCTTGGCGTCGTCGTGCTCGGCGGAGGCGTCCTTGTCGGAGGTCGAGCCGTGGGAGTGGCCGTCCTCGGTGGCGGCGGACAGCTGAAGCACCGGAGCCGGGTTCTCGGGCTCCTCCGCGCCGTCCTCCTGCACCTCGATCCAGCGCACGACCTCGTCGTTGGAGTACGTCTGGATCGCCTTGAAGACGAGTTCGTCGGTGTCCTCGGGGAGCGTGCCGACGGAGAGCGGGAACTTCTGGAAGTAGCCGGGCTCGATGCCCTTGCCGTCGGCGGTCCAGGTGACCTTGGTGACGGCCTCGGCGATCTTCTTGCCGTGCAGCTCCAGCGGCTTGGCCAGCTTGGACTTGGTGACCTGGACCGTCCAGCCGGCGATCGGCTGCGGCATCACCGAGGCCAGCGGGTGGTCGGCGGGGAAGGCGACCTCGAGCTTGGTGGTCGAGGCGTTGTCGCGCTCGTTGGGGACCTTGAAGTCGACGACGGCGTAACCGCCCTTGGCGGCCGTGCCCTCCGGCTGCACGCTGACGTGCGCGAAGGCAGGGGCGGACAGGGCCAGAACGGCCGAACCGGCGAGGGCGACGACGGCGGCGATACGGGAAGCCTGCATGAAGGGAACACTCCACTTCGTGTGGTTGCGGCGCGGGATCCGCCACGGGGTCCGGTGGACTCCGTGGACTCCGGTGGACTCCGACGGGGTCCGGTGGATTCCGACGGGTCCGGTGGACTCCGGTGGTGGATTCCGGCGATGACGATGACGAGGGGTGCGCGTACGGGTGGGTGATCTCCGGGTCGGCCGGACATCACGGGCGCACGCGCGCGTGCCGCACGACGACGGCTGTCCTCGCCACGCGGAACTCCCGCGAAGTGGCTCGGCCGGTCGTGTCAGGCAGCGAGGGCGAGTGCCGTCGCGGCCGGCGGACCGCGCCTGATCACCGAGTGCTGGAGGGCGGCGGTGCGCGGCTCGGGCCGGGCGGGCGCGTCGGTACGGGGCGGGCGCGGGCCTGCCTCCGGCGCGACCGGCAGTCCGGCGAGCAGGGCGCGCACCAGCGCGAGCGCGTTGCCCAGGGAACGTACGAGCGCCCCCTCGGTGACTCCTTGCGCCGACAGTTCGACGAGCCGCAGCACGGCGCTGTCGCCCCGGCGCAGCAGCCAGCCGACGGCGAGTGCCGCGAGGGCGTGGCCGAGCAGCATCGGCAGTGAGGGCAGCAGCGAGGCGAGGGAGCCGGTGGCGGTCGACAGGGCGTCCGCCGGGTCGTGCACGACGGCGGTGCCGGTCGCGGTGCCGGTCCCCGTTCCCGGGTAGAGCCGCGCGTCGGCGAGGATCCGCTGGGCCTGGGCGGGGCTGAGTGCCGAGACGGTGCCTCCGCACAGGATGTGCGCGGCCTGCTGGATCAGCGCGGCGTCGGACATCGAGCCGGCCGTGGACCCCGTCGACCCCATCGACATCATGGAGTTCATGTTCATGGCGCCGGACGCGGACGCCGAGCCCATGGCGCCGTGCTGTCCCAGGCCGAACAGCATGTGCAGCACGGTCTGGCCGGCGGCGAGCAGTGCGGTGATCCCGGCCAGCGAGCGCTCCCGGCCGGCGAGCGGTGCCACGACCGCCAGCGCGCCCAGGAACCCCGCACCCAGCGTCCACAGAGGCACCGTCGCGCAGGAGGCGAGGGCGTGGCCGCACGCGGCCAGCACGACGCAGACCGCGGCGAACACCGCGGCCCGCAGCAGCCGGAGACCGCTTCCGGAGCGCATGGTGCGTGGGTGGGGGGCAGACATGGCGGCCCCATCATCGCACCGGCCCCCTCGGGTCCCGACGGCAGGGCGGCTCGAGAGCGGGGACACCGGGAACCGGAAGATCACCTTCTGGCACGGTTGATGCGTATGGGCCGCACATACACCGTTCGATCCCTTCGGCGCATCCTCCGGATGGGCGGCATCACATGAAAAGCGCGCTTACGCAACGGCACTCGGGGCAATACGTAACGGTATGTCGAGGCGCAGCCAGGAGGCTGGAGCATGAGCATCTGGTGGTCACTCCATCTGCGGTGCGAAGCTGCGAGCGTTCCGCTCGCGAGGCGCCTGCTGCTCGGCACGATGGAGACGGCGGGCGTCGATCCCGACATCTCCTACGACCTCTCGGTCGCCCTCAGCGAGGCCTGTGCCAACGCCGTGGAGCACGGCGGGGGCGCCCCGCACGGCGGCTGTCCGGAGGCGTACCGGGTCACCGCCTATCTCGACGGCGAGAAGTGCCGTATCGAGGTCGCCGACTCGGGGCCGGGCTTCGCGGGCGACTACGGCGAACACGTCGACCACGGCGACTACGGCGAACACGTCGACCACGGCGGCTACAGAGACCCCGACGACCACGGCGGCTACAGAGACCCCGACGGCCACGGCGGCCACCACGCCCACGACGGCCACGACGGCCTCGCCGTGCGCTCCGACGTGCCGTGCCCCGACGTCTACGCCGAACAGGGCCGCGGACTGCATCTCATCCACGAACTCGCCGACCACGTCCACTTCGGCAACCGGCCGGGGCGCGGCGGAGCGGTGGTGAGGTTCGACAAGATCCTCAAGTGGAAGAAGGGCGCGCCGCTGATGGCGGTGTAGCGGTTCGGGCGACCGGAACGGGCGGTTCGGCCTTCCCCGGATTCACAGCCAGTTCCTGGCTTCGCCACATGTTCCCGACGGGCCGCGTCCCCTACGTTCACGTCCATGACGGGAAACCACGGCACCCGGCACCTCCCCCTCGGCACCCGCGGCCTCACGGGGGTACGGACATGAGGGGCCGCGAGGACGAGGCGCTGGCGCGGGCCGCGGTGGACGCGCTGACCGGGCAACTGGCACTGGTCCCCAAGCCCGGGCTGCCCGATCCGCGCGACCTCGCCGCGCGTGCCACCCGCCAGGACCACCGCCTGCTGCGCTGGTCGGCCAAGGCGCTGACGCCCGGGCTCGCGGCGATGGCCGCGGCGGCCCGCCGCACCGGAGAGCCCACACCGCAGCTGCGCGCCGAACTGGGCGCGATAGGGCGGTGCACCGAGCACTCGGTGCACCTGGCCGGCGGCGGTCACCGGGGCGCCCTGTGGGCGCTCGGTCTGCTGGTCGCGGCGGCCGCGCTCGACCCCGGCGCGGCAGCCCGCGAGGTGGCGGCGAGCGCCAGGCGGATCGCCGCGCACAGGGACCGTGGCGCCCCGCGGCGGCCCTCGAGGGGGTCGTCGGTGTCGGCGAAGTACGGCGCGGCCGGCGCCCGCGGTGAGGCGAAGGCCGGATTCCCGCACGTACGGCGGGCGTTGGACGCGCTCGATGCCGCGCGCACGGCCGGTGCCGACGAGGAACAGGCCCGGCTCGACGCCCTGCTGACGGTGATGTCCACCCTCCAGGACACCGAACTGCTGCACACCGCGGGCCCGCTGGGCCTGCGGCACGTCCAGGCCGGTGCCCGTGAGGTCCTGGCGGCGGGCGGCACCGCGACGCGGCCGGGCCGGGCCGCCCTGGCCGCTCTCGACACCGACCTGCACGCCCGCGCGTGGAGCCCGCGGGGCAGCGCCGGGCTGCTGGCGGGCGCCCTGTTCCTCGACACGCTGCCGGTCGGCCCGCGCGGCTGAGAGCGAGGGCCGGCGGCCGTCCACGGGACCGTCCCGGGTACCCGGGACCCGTGCTCCGGACACGGATACGGCCGGGCACCGCAGCGGTGCCCGGCCGTTCGTCGCCCTGGGTCAGCCCTTGAGCGAGGCCATCCAGGACTCGACCTCGTCGGAGCGGCGCGGCAGGCCGGCCGACAGGTTCCGGTTGCCGTCCTCGGTGACCAGGATGTCGTCCTCGATGCGCACGCCGATGCCGCGGTACTCCTCGGGCACCGTCAGGTCGTCGGCCTGGAAGTACAGACCGGGCTCGACGGTGAGGACCATGCCGGACTCCAGCGTGCCGTCCACGTACGACTCGACGCGGGCGGCCGCGCAGTCGTGGACGTCCATGCCGAGCATGTGGCCGGTGCCGTGCAGCGTCCAGCGGCGCTGGAGACCGAGTTCGAGCACCCGCTCGACCGGGCCCTCGACGAGACCCCACTCGACGAGCTTCTCGGCCAGCACACGCTGTGCGGCGTCGTGGAAGTCGCGGTACTTGGCGCCCGGGCGGACCGCCTCGATACCGGCCTCCTGGGCCTCGTACACGGCGTCGTAGATCTTCTTCTGGATCTCGCTGAAGCGGCCGTTGACCGGCAGCGTGCGCGTGACGTCGGCGGTGTAGAGCGTGTGCGTCTCCACGCCGGCGTCCAGCAGCAGCAGGTCGCCGGAGCGGACCGGGCCGTCGTTGCGCACCCAGTGCAGGGTGCAGGCGTGCGGGCCGGCGGCGGCGATGGTGCCGTAGCCGACGTCGTTGCCCTCCACGCGGGCGCGCAGGAAGAAGGTGCCCTCGATGTAGCGCTCGCTGGTCGCCTCGGCCTTGTCGAGGACCTTCACGACGTCCTCGAAGCCGCGCACGGTCGAGTCGACGGCCTTCTGCAGCTCGCCGACCTCGAAGGCGTCCTTGACCAGGCGGGCCTCGGAGAGGAAGGCGCGCAGTTCCTCGTCGCGCTCGGCGGTGACCTTGTCGGTCAGCGCCGCCTCGATGCCGGCGTCGTGGCCGCGCACGACGCGCACCGGGCCGGTGGCCTCGCGCAGACTGTCGGCCAGCTCGCGCACGTCGGCGGCGGGGATGCCGTAGAGCGCCTCGGACTCGGTGAGGGAGTGCCGGCGGCCGACCCACAGCTCGCCCTGGCCGGAGAGCCAGAACTCACCGTTCTCACGGTCGGAGCGCGGCAGGAGGTAGATCGTCTCCTGGTGGCCGTCCGCGGTCGGCTCCAGGACCAGGACGCCGTCCTCGGTCTGGTTGCCGGTCAGGTACGCGTACTCGGTCGACGCCCGGAAGGCGTACTCGGTGTCGTTCGAGCGGGTCTTCAGATTGCCCGCGGGAACGACCAGGCGCTCACCGGGGAAGCGCGCGGACAGCGCGGCGCGGCGGGCGGCGGTCTCGGCGGCCTGGGCGATCGGCTCCAGACCGCGCAGCTCCGTGTCGGCCCAGCCGGACTTCATGTTCTCGGCCAGCTCGTCGGAAACGCCCGGGTACAGGCCGTTCTTGCGCTGCTTGATCGGCTCTTCCGACTCAGTCTCCGGGGTCTCCGGGGTGAGCTCGTCGGCCACGGTCATCCTCCTTGATACGGCACTGGACCGTGTCCATCGTACGGTCGTATGCCCAGGAGCCCAGGGCCGAAGGACCTTCGTCCTTGCTCGGCGATCTTCGTCCGCGGCCCGTGGACCTGCGTCCGGGGCCCGGGGAGTCCCACCAGGGGCCGGGGAGTGGGCACCGGGAGGAGGGCCGAGGGCGGTCACCGGGGAGGACCGAGGGCGGTCACCAGGAGGGCCGAGGGCGGTCACCAGGAGGGCCGAGGGCGGTCACCGGGGAGGGCCGAGGGGGCACCCGGAGAGGGGCGGAGGGCGGTCGGCGCGGGGCGTCAGTCGAAGCGGGCCGCCAGCAGCACCACGTCCTCCGCGCCGTCCGCCGCGTCCAGCCCGTCCGGCAGTACGGTGCGCAGCACATGCTCCACGACCGTGTCCGGGTCGGTCCGCAGCGCCCTGGGGACGCTCGCCGCGGCCGCGTGCAGCCGGGCGAAGGCCCGGTCCCCGCAGTCGCCGGTGCGGTGCAGCAGCCCGTCGGTGTAGAGCAGGACCGTCTCTCCCGGTTCCGTCTCGAACTCCACGCTGGGCGCCTCCCAGCAGGCGAGCATCCCGAGCGGCGCCGACACGGAGGTCTCCACGAACTCCGTGCGCCCGTCGCCGACCAGCAGCGGCGGGCAGTGTCCGGCACCGGCGAGGGTGACCTTGCGCAGCGCGGGTTCGCAGTAGGCGAACAGAGCGGTGGCGGAGCGGGCGGGCTCGGTGAGCCGCAGCAGCAGCTCCAGGTCGGACAGGACGGCGACGGGATCCTCGCCCTCCATCACGGCGTACGCCCGCAGGGAGGCGCGCAGCCGGCCCATCGCGGCGACGGCGCTCGGCCCGGACCCGCTGACGGACCCGACCGCCAGGCCCAGCGCGGCGTCGGGCAGCGGCAGCGTGTCGTACCAGTCGCCGCCGCCGCGCGGCCCGGTGCGGTGCCGGACGGCGAGCCGGACCCCGGGGACCCGGGGCAGCCGTGAGGGCAGCAGTTCCTCGGACATGGTCGCCATGCACGCGCGCGTGCGCTCGACCTCGACGAGCCGCGCGAGGTGCTCGGTGGCGTAGCGGATGTACAGGCCGACCAGGTGGCGTCGGCGTTCGTCCGGCTCGGCGGGCTCGTCGTAGAGCCACACGGCGGCACCGAGGCGGCCCGCGGCCTCGGTGGACAGGGGGAGCGCGTAGCTGGCGGCGTAGCCGAGCCGGGCGGCCACCTCGCGGTGGCGGGGGTCGAGCCCGTCCTCGGCGAACAGGTCGGGGCGCACGATCTCGCCGACGCCGCCGGGCAGTCCGGCGGCGGTGTCCAGAAGTGCGCCCTGGGGCAGGGCGCTGCGCGGCACGGTCTCGATGTGGCCGAGATCGGCGCGGCCCAGGCCCAGACCGATGGTGGTGTCGGGGCCGAACCCGTCGTCGGGTTCCAGGACGACGAGTCCGCGCCGGGCGCCCACCAGGGCGGAGCCGGCCCCCAGCAGCTCCTGGAGCGCGTCGGAAAGGGTGTCCGTGCGGATCAGGCGTTCGGTGAGTTCGTGCAGCGTCGTGAGGTCCGAGACCCAGCCGGCGAGCCGGTCCTGGAGCACGGTGCCGGGCGGTGTGCGGCAGGCGATGTCGGGGGGGACGGACGAGCTGTCCGGTGCGGCAGGCGCGGGCGCGACAGTGTGTGCGGGTGCGGGAACCGTTGAATCGATTCCAGCCACTTTCGGAGGGTGAGGGGCGTTCATGTCATCCGGCTTTCCGACCGGTGCGTATTGCTCAAAAGCATCGCAAACCCCCATGTCATTCTGCGCCGCTAGCAGTGTCTCCACATGTACACGCACTCGTGAGGAGATGTCCAGCATTGTCCTGCTGGGATTCCTGGTGTCCGAGAGGTTTCCGGGAACTTTTCATGAGTCCCTCCTCCAGCCCTTGCGGGAAAGCAAAGTTGGCCTAAAACTGACTCGGGTAACGGGCGATTGCGGTCGACTGGCCTTGCTCGACGGAGCGTCACAGCGGTCGTGATGGGTACGTACTCGGTAAGGGCCAGGGGCGGTTGGAGACCACCCGGAACCTGGTGACCGACCCGGGCGTCATAGCCACCGACGACCTAACCCCATCCTCCCGTGGCGGAGGCGGAGAGAAGTACGCGGAACGGCAAAACGCCAGACTTCGCCACCCCCATGCCACGCCCCATGCTTTTGTCAGACGCAGTGTGGACGGAACGGCCGCGGACGCAGCCAACGTTCGGCCCAGCGGGGTTCCCCTTGTCTCGGACAGGGGTGTGATGCGCCAACAGGTACGCACAGTGAAGTGATCGACACATGGTGTGATGTGGTCCTCGGTGTTGCCAGGCGTGCAACGGAAAGGAACGAGCGCTCATGCGCGAGATCCTCGGAAGGCGACGCAGGCTCCTGTCCCAGCGCAACGGCGGGGGGCCTGAGTTGATCGGCGCGGCCCTGAGCTTCGCGACGGAATGGCAGTGGCCGGTGCTCCCGGGAGTGGCGGCGGATCCGCAGGGGCGCGCCCGCTGCGGCTGCCCGGACCCGGAGTGCACGGTGCCCGGTGCGCATCCGTTCGACCCCGGCCTCCTCGCGGCCACCACCGACGCGCGCATGGTGCGCTGGTGGTGGACCAACCGGCCGACGGCGCCGATCGTCCTCGCGACCGGCGGCCGGGCGCCCTGCGCGGTCAGCCTGCCCGCCCTCGCGGCCGCGCACGCGCTTGCCGCCCTCGACCGCAAGGGGATGCGCCTCGGCCCGGTGGTGGCCTCGCCCACCCGGTGGGCGCTGCTGGTGCGTCCCTACTCGATGGAGCAGCTGGGCGAACTGCTGTACGCCCAGGACTTCGTCCCCGGCTCCCTCCGCTTCCACGGCGAGGGCGGCTATCTCGCCCTGCCGCCGTCGGAGACCGGCCAGGGCGCCATCCGCTGGGAGCGTGCGCCGCTGCCCGGCTCCGCCGCACCGTGGGTACCCGACGTCGAGGCCGTGGTGGACGCGGTCGTCGAGGCCCTCACTCGTACGGGTGTGAGCGCGCCCGAGTTGTAGGGGTGTCGGGTGCGCGCCGGGCGAGGCGCCTGCCGGGGGTCGTTATCTTCCGGTTCATGAACGTTCGTCTTCTCGCCCTCGCGGGCGTTGTGGCAGGTGCGGCGGCGCTGCCCCTGGCCATGGCGTCCGCGGGGCAGGTGGGGCTCACGAGTACGGGACGGCCGGTCGTACGTCCGTCGACGGACGGTGGGGCGGCCGGCGCCGCGGCTTCGGATGCTTCGGCTTCCGGCGGTTCGGGATCCGGCGGTTCGGCTTCCGGTGGCTCGGATTCCTCCGGTGCGGCCGGTTCGCCGGGTGTCCCGGGGGCCTTGGGGGCGACGGGGCTGATGGACCCGGCCGACTCGACGGGCTCCGCGGGTTCCGCGGGCTCGACGGGTTCCACGGGGGACGCGAAGGCGCCGTCCCCGGATCCCCGCCGTTCTCCGCTGGTGCTCGGCCTGGGCCTGGCCACCGCCGCCCGCTGCGGCCCCGAACTCACCTCGCCGGACGGCATCGAGGCGCAGACCTGTGTCATGACGCAGGGCGAGGACACCTGGGCGCGCACCTACTACCGCAACGCGACCGGCGGCGATCTCGGTGCCGCGCTGAGCCTCATGGGGCCCGCCGGGCGCACGGTGCAGATCGACTGCGCGGTGGGCACCGACGACGAGCCGGGGATCTGCGAGACGCCCCGCGAGCCCACCCGGGGTGTGCCGGACGCCTACACGGCGGTGGCGGAGTTCGCGGGCCCGTCCGGGCGCGGTCCGCTGCTGCTGCGTTCGGGGAGCAGCGCGGAGGGCTCGGCCGGGCGCACCGGCGGGGACGCACCGGGAAGCGGATCCGGGCCGGACGCGGGTGGCAACTCCGGCTTGCGCGCGGCCGGTTGAGCGGCCGGGGCGGTGCGCTGTCGTACGCGGCCCGCCGGGGCGGGGTGCACCGGTCGGCGCCGGGCATGGAAAGACCCGGTTGCTGGCGACGGGGGATGCACCAGCAACCGGGCTACTGGAACGGTAACAAGAGATCGGCCCTACGCAAATTCGATCTCTTGTTTCCCTTGGCTATTCGGACACCGTCCAGTAGGCCATGACAGGGCTATTCGGACACCGACTGGCCTGCTCCGGGCGGGAGTTGTGGCTGGAGTCACGGCGGCCGGACGATTCCCCGGGCTGACCGACCGGTCAGCCCGAGGGGACACGGCACCGGCATGTCAGCTGAGCGTCACCTGGCGGTTGGTGAGTCCGCCGCGCGCGCGACGCTCGTCGGGGGTGAGCGGGGCGTCCGAGGCCAGGGCGGCGGCGAGCCGCTCGGCGAACTCGGCCGCCGGCTTCTCGATCTCGTCCGCGCCGACACCGCTCGGCAGGTCCCAGACCGGCACGGTCAGGCCGTGCGCGCGGAAGGAGCCCACCAGGCGGGTGCCCTCGCCGAGGCTGGAGCGGCCGGCCGCGTGCAGTCGGGCCAGAGCGTCCAGAAGGTGCTCCTCGGCGTGCGGCATGACCCACCGCAGGTGGTTCTTCTCCGGGGTCTCGCACCAGTAGGCGGAGTCCACGCCGGTCAGCTTCACGGTCGGGATGGCCGCGTCGTTGGCCCGCTCCAGGGAGGCGGTCACCTCGGGGCTGGCGTGCTCCGCGTCCGGCACCCAGAACTCGAAGCCCTCGTGCACAACTGGCTCGAAGGTGCCTTCGGGGTCGAGGAGGTCCTGGAGCCGGGGACCGTCCGCCGGGGCGCGGCGGCCCTGGACCGGGGTGCCGGGCTGGGCCTCCAGCGCGCGCAGCAGCGTGTCGGCGAGGTCGCGGCTGATGTCGCCCGACGCCGTGTCGTTCTGGAGACCGAGCAGCACCGAACCGTCGTCGCGGCGCAGCGCGGGCCAGGCCATCGGCAGGACCGTGGCCAGGGTGACCGAGGGGACGCCCTCGGGCAGGCCGTCCTTCAGGGACAGCTCGACCGTGGCCGCGGGCACCAGTTCGCGCAGCGCGACCCAGTCGCACTCGCCCGCGAGCCCCTCGAAGGGGCGGTGCACCAGCTCGGCCGCGGCCTGGGCGGCGGCCCGGCCGTGGCACGCCTTGTAGCGGCGGCCGCTGCCGCAGGGGCAGGGTTCGCGGGCGCCGACGACCGGGATCTCCGCATCGCTGAGCTGCGGCCGCCTGGCCGTCGTCTGGGGTCGCTTCTTGGCCATCGTGCGTGTCTCCCGGTTACGGCTCGTCTGTACGGGCGGGAGCCTAGCCGCTCGTACGAGAACCCACGGGACCTGTGGACGACGCATGCGGCGGTGTCCCGCCACGCGGCCGGCCCGTCCGGGCGGACGCGTACGCGACGAACCGGTACAGGACGGCTCCGCCCGCGCCGGGTCCGTACCCGGGCGACACGCAGGCGAGGGCCGTGCGGGCGAGGAGGGGTACGCGGTGCCCGGGAACCGGCACCCGGCGGGGCCGCCGCCCGGGGCTCAGCCCAGGTCGTCGAACGCGTCCGCGAAGGAGAGGTCGCGCATCGCCGGCACGGTCGGCGCCGTGACCCGGGCGGCGAAGCCGGCCCGGCCGTACCCGGCGTCGGGATCATGGACGTCTTCGTGGACGACGACCCACACCGTGACCTCGCCCCGGGCGTCGTCCCGGACGCCCCAGTCGTCGGCCAGCGCCGTGATGATGGCCAGCCCGCGGCCGCCGTGCGCGGTGACCGAGGGAGTGGCCGGGGCCGGGCGGGTCGGTCCGCCGCCGTCCGTCACCTCGACGATCAGCCGGCCGCTCTGGTCGACGCGCCACGCGGCCCGGACGTCACCGTCCCCGGCGGGTGCGTCCCCCAAGGGCCTGCCGTGCTTGCACGCATTGCTCAAAAGTTCGGAAAGGATCAGTACGGCATCGTCGATGACCGATTCCGCTACACCGCCGCTGCGCAACTGATCGCGCATCCGGTGTCTTGCAGCCCCTACGCCCGCAGGGCCATGGGGTACGGCCATGCTCGACGACGTGGGCACCTCCTGTGCCACCACCAACGCCACCCCCGAGACCTCCTTCGCCCCACGCCACGGTGTGGATGCCCCATTGGCCTGTACCGGAAACCGGCTGATCCACGTGTCGTGACGCACTCGAGGCGATCGAACACGGAGCGAACGCGCCGGAGCACTTCCGACGGGGAGTGGCTGGATTTCGTCGGTATGGCCGAGATCGGAGGATGCTTCACCGAAACGCCTGGGTCAAGAGTTGTTTCATGGGACAGCCGAGTCAGCGCCCCAATTGTTGGAGAACGGCGCGCGGCCGGTTGGTGATGATGGCGTCGATGCCCAGGCCGACGCAGAGATCGACATCCTCGGGCTCGTTCACGGTCCACACGTGAACCTGGTGGCCGGCGCCCTTCAGGCGCTCGATGTATGCCGGGTGGTTGCGCACGATCCGGATCGAGGGACCGGCGATCCGGACCCCCGCCGGCAGCCGTCCGTCGCGCAGCCGCGGCGAGACGAACTGCATGAGGGACACCGTGGGAAGCGTCGGCGAGGCGGCCCGCACGCGGTGCAGCGAGCGCGCCGAGAAGCTCATGACGCGCACGGGCGACTCCTCGGGCGTGGACGGGGCGTCCAGGCCGAACCGTCTCAGGAGCAGCAGCAGCCGGTCCTCGACCTGCCCGGCCCAGCGGGTGGGGTGCTTGGTCTCGATGGCCAGCTCCACCCGCCGTCCCGAGTCGGCGACGAGTGCGAGCAGCCGCTCCAGGGTGAGGACGGAGGTGTCCTCGGGGTCCTCGGGGCGGACCTCCCAGTCGGGCTCCTCGTCGCGCAGGTGCCACAGCTCCCGCTTCTTCCACGAGCCGAAGTCCAGCGCCGCCAGCTCGGCGAGCTCCAGGGCCGACACCGCTCCGCGCCCGTTGGACGTACGGTTGACGCGGCGGTCGTGCACACAGACGAGATGGCCGTCGGCGGTCAGCCGGACATCGCACTCGAGTGCGTCCGCGCCGTCCTCGATCGCTTTCCTGTACGCGGCGAGGGTGTGCTCGGGGGCATCATCGGAGGCTCCGCGATGGGCGACGACTTGGATGTGGTGCTGGCGTGCTTGGGTCACCGCGTCATGGTGTCACCGGCGCGGGGCAGGCGTCGGGCCGGAGGCATCCGAAAAAGTGTCCCGAGCAGGGCAGAATGTCGCATATAAAGAATGGTCGTGTTCCCACAGCCACCGCTTATGGTGCTCTGACGGCCCGTGGGAAAAGCTGTCCGCATACACATGCACATGCACAGCTGCAGCGCGCCGGGTCGACGACAAGCGTGAGCGAGCGTGACCGAGTGCGACCGAGAACAACAGCCGTGGATCGAGGAGAAGAGCTGTGAGCACCGAGAACGAGGGCACCGAGGTTCCCCAGGCCCCGTCAGCACCTCCTGTGCCGGTGGAATCTCCCGTGGCTTCCCCGCAGGCCACCACGCCCGACAGCGCGCCCACGACTCCGGTCCCGCCGGTGGCGCCGGCCGCCCCCGGGGTGCCGCAGCATTCCGGGTCCGCGCCCGCGTACGCCTCGGCCGGCCCGTACGACGGGGGCCAGAACACCGGATCCGCGCCCGAGGGCGGCTGGCCGCCCCCGCCGCCGGTCACGCCCGCGTACGCCGACGGCGGCGGTGCGGGTTCCGGCTGGGGTGCCTCGTACCAGCCGCCCGCGCCCAAGCCCGGCGGCGGCCGCGGCGGTCTCGTCGCGGCGGTCCTGGTGGCCGCGCTGGTCGCCGGCGGTCTCGGCGGCGGGCTCGGCTACACGCTGGCGAAGAACGACGACAACGGCTCCACGACCGTCTCCGCCTCCACCAGCGGCGGCGCCGTCAAGCGCGACCCCGGCACCATCGCGGCGGTGGCCTCCAAGGCGCTGCCGAGCACCGTCACCATCGAGGCCGAGTCCACCAACGGCGAGGGCGGCACCGGCACCGGCTTCGTGTTCGACACCCAGGGCCACATCCTCACCAACAACCACGTCGTGGCCGACGCGGTCGACGGCGGCAAGCTCACGGCCACCTTCCCCGACGGCAAGAAGTACGACGCCGAGGTGGTCGGCCACGCCCAGGGGTACGACGTGGCGGTCATCAAGCTCAAGAGCGCCCCCTCGGACCTGAAGCCGCTGACCCTCGGCAACTCCGACGACGTGGCCGTCGGCGACTCCACCATCGCCATCGGCGCCCCCTTCGGCCTGTCCAACACGGTGACGACGGGCATCATCAGCGCCAAGAACCGCCCGGTGGCCTCCAGTGACGGCACCGGCAGCCAGGCGTCCTACATGAGCGCCCTCCAGACGGACGCCTCGATCAACCCGGGCAACTCCGGCGGTCCGCTGCTCGACGCCCAGGGCAACGTCATCGGCATCAACTCCGCGATCCAGTCCACCGGCAGCGGCGGCCTCGGCGGCACCAGCCAGTCCGGCTCGATCGGCCTCGGTTTCGCCATTCCGATCAACCAGGCCAAGTACGTCGCCCAGCAGCTGATCAAGACCGGGAAGCCGGTCTACGCGAAGATCGGCGCCTCCGTGTCCCTCCAGGACTCGGTGAACGGCGCGAAGATCACCGACCAGGGCGCCGGCGGTGCCTCCTCCGTCGAGTCCGGCGGCCCCGCCGACAAGGCGGGCCTGAAGTCGGGCGACGTCATCACCAAGCTCGACGACCACGTGATCGACAGCGGTCCCACCCTGATCGGCGAGATCTGGACCCACAAGCCGGGCGACCGGGTGACGATCACCTACGAGCGCGACGGCAAGACCCACACCACCGAGGTCACCCTGGGATCCCGTACCGGCGACAGCTGACCGCGCCGGGGCGACTCGCGCGCGCGTGCCAACCCGTTACTCTTGTCCCCGCGCCGCCGATGACCGGCGACGCGGGGAGGTGTGCCCGAGCGGCCGAAGGGAACGGTCTTGAAAACCGTCGTGGCAGCGATGTCACCGTGGGTTCAAATCCCACCACCTCCGCGCAGTTCATGAGCGTTGCAGGCCGGAAGGGGTGCCTCTCACCGAGAGGCACCCCTTCCGCGTGCGATGCCCCGCCCCACCCCGTGCCCTCTCGCCTTGATCTGCCATGTCCTCGACATGGCTAGGAATCCGGCCTCCGGCGCCGTCGCCCTGCGCTCCGAGGTGACCGACTCCGCCGGGGACCGCTCGGTGGAGACGGTGTACCGGGCGTACGCCGTCGGCTGACGGCTCCGGCCGGGAACCGGCCTCATGACCAGGGGCGGTGGGATGTCAGGCGGGCTGCCGAGGCGATCGTCGCTTGTGCCTCGTGTTCGGTCAGGCCGGTGACCACCGCCGCGTCGACCAGGGGCGCGACGAGGGCGGGGCCGATGCCGTTCTCGTAGGCGCGGCAGGCCGCCCAGAACAGGCGGGTGTTGCGCTGGCCCTCGTGCGCGGCGAGGACGAACTGGACCAGGCCCTGGCCGTGGCCGTCGGCGGCGGACGTCGTGGGGCGGTGGGTGCGGGGCGGCGGGAGCAGCAGGCGCAGCAGCGCGGGTGGGCAGGGGGCCGGGGCGAGCCGGGCGCAGCCGGGGGCGACGCCGTAGACGCCGTGGGTGGTGCGGGAGCCGGGGCCCACGAGGTAGCCGCCGGCGCCGCGGATGTCGATGCCGGGGGCGAGGCGGCCGGCGGAGTTGGGGACGACGACGTGCGGCGGCCCGGTCAGCCAGAGGTGGCGGCCGCCGCTGGGGGTCAGGACGACGACGGTGGCGGGGATCGTGAACAGATGGCGCCGGGCCAGTTCGCGCAGGGCCGCGGGGGCGTCCGTACCGGACTTGGTGTCCAGGTCGACGCCGATCAGGTGGTGCGGGGGCAGGCCGCAGGCGATGCCGTAGCCGGTCGTCCAGGGGGCGGCGGCGAACAGCGCGCGGATGCGTACCGGGTCGGTCGAGGCGTCGTACACGCCGTGGCCGAAGCGGCCGCACTCGCCGTGGCAGGTCGGGGCGGCCGGGTCGCGGCGGTGGGGGGATCGCAGGGCCGGGAGCTTCGTCCGGGACAGGGGGAGGACGGCCAGGCCGCGTTCGGCGGCCGACAGGGCGTGTGCGAGGGCCAGCGTCGTGGCCTGCCGGTGGGTGGTGGCCATGCCTCCATGTTCGTACGCACGTTCGAAAAATGGAAGAGGGGGAGGTTCGACGCGCCGAGGCCGGGTGGAATGGCTGGAAATGTGCCGGAACGCTTCGCCCCTTGCGCGGCTTGAGTATGGGATGCCCGTACTGCCCTGAGCTGGGACGTTGAGACGCCGAAAGTGGCGAAAGGGGTTTATCGACTTGTCCTCACGCTTGAGAGCGAATCGCGTCTTCCGGGCTGGTTCGGCGGGGATCCGATGGGCAACTCTGGTCTCGCGACGTCGTGCACCACGCCGAGGCGGTCGGCCAACTGCCTGGTGAGCAGCCCTGTTTCAGATGTTCCCGGGCCTCGGTCCGGACGCGTAACCAGTTCTGGAGGAACAACATGGCAAGCATCCGTACCGCCCGTGTTCTCGCCGCCGCTTCCGCCCTTCCGCTCGCGGCCGTCCTGTTCACCGGCGTCGCGGCGGCCGACGACGGCTCCTTCGCGAGCGACGGATCGAACGCGGGTGCCGCGAGTGTCACCGGCAGCGGGGTCGGCCGCGACAACAGCGGCAACTCGTCCACCACACAACAGCAGGCGGTCGGCACCGGCGCTTCGAATCAGACCAATACCGCCCAGGTCAACGGGTCCGCGTTCACCGCCCTCAACCAGGGCAACTCGAACGTCCTCGTCAACTTCGGACCGCTGTGGCGGTGACCCGCGGCGGCGGGTGACCGGTGCGCCGGCTCCGGTCACCCGCCCCTCGGGGTCCCTTGCGGGGGCGTTCCATGGGGTGCGACACGACTGTGCGGCGGTGCTTCGGCGCCGCCGCACGGCCGTTCCCGGCAAGCACCCCCGCGCCCGCCGGTGCCGACTCCTTGACAGTCGAAGAGATCTGACGGACAGTCAGAAATCTTCGGAGGTCGGGGCGATACGGATCGGCGAGGGCCGGCGAGGGGGCGGTGGCGGGCGGTGGGTGACGAGTGGGACGAGCGGCTGAAGGCGTACGAGGGGCGGGCCGCCGTGGTCGGCGGGGTCGGCAAGGACCCCGTCAACGCGCCGATGATCCGGCACTGGTGCGAGGCGATGGGCGACACCGGCCCGGCGTACCGGGGGCCCGGCGCCGTCGCCCCGGCCACCATGCTCCAGGTGTGGACCATGGGCGGCCTGACCGGGCACGCGGACCAGGCGGATCAGGCGGATCAGGCGGACCAGGCGGATCGCGCGGAGCGGGCCGGGCGCGGGGGCCGGACGCAGGCGTACGACGAACTGCTCGCGCTGCTCGACGAGGCGGGCTGCACCTCGGTGGTCGCCACCGACAGCGAGCAGGAGTATCTGCGCCCGCTGCGCCCGGGTGACGAGATCACCTTCGACGTGGTGATCGAGTCGGTGTCGGCACGCAAGACGACCAGCCTGGGCGCCGGGTACTTCGTCACGACCCGGATGGACGTGCGCGCGGGCGCCGAGCTCGCCGGGACCCACCGCTTCCGCATCCTCAAGTACGCGCCCGTACGGCAGCAGCCGAGGCCGCCCCGCCCCCGCCCGGTGGTCAACCGCGACAACGCCGGCTTCTGGGAGGGGGTGGCGCGCCACCGGCTGCTCATCCAGCGCTGTACCGGCTGCGCCGCCCTGCGCCATCCGTGGCTGCCGGGCTGCAACGCCTGCGGCTGCCCGGACTGGGACACCGTCGAGGCGAGCGGCGCGGGCACGGTGTACTCGTACGTCGTGATGCACCACCCCCGCTTCCCGGCCTTCTCGCCGCCCGAGGGCGGTCCCGGCCCGGCGGGCCCCTACGCGGTCGGGCTGATCGAACTGGCCGAGGGGGTGCGGATGGTCAGCAACGTGATCGGGGTGCCGTACGACAAGGTGCGCATCGGGATGCCGGTGCGGCTCGTGTTCCGCACCTACGACGGGGAGTCGGTGCTGCCGGTCTTCCGGGCCGCGGAGGAGGCCGCATGAAGCCGCCGCTGGAGGACGTGACGGCCGGGACCCCGCTGCCGCCGCTGGAGATCGAGATCACCCGCACGCTGATCGTCGCCGGGGCCGTCGCCTCCCGCGACTACCAGGACGTGCACCACGATCCCGAGCTGGCCCGGGACAAGGGCTCCCCCGACATCTTCATGAACATCCTCACCACCAACGGCCTGGTCGGCAGGTACATCACGGACCACTTCGGCCCCTCGGCCGTGCTCCGCGGGGTGGCCATCCGGCTGGGCGCACCCAACTACCCGGGGGACACGATGGTGTTGACCGGCAGGGTGGAGGAGGTCGACGGCGGCACCGTCACGGTCCGGGTGACCGGGACGAACGGCATCGGCCGCCATGTCACCGGCACGGTCACCCTCACCCTGCCCGCCACGGGCGCGGCCGACGGTCCGGGAGGCGCGGCATGAGCGTGCGCGGGCGGGACGCCCTCGGCGGGCGCGCGGCGATCGTCGGCATCGGGGCCACGGAGTTCTCCAAGGACTCGGGCCGCAGCGAACTGCGGCTGGCCGCGGAGGCGGTGCGGGCCGCCCTGGCGGACGCCGGGCTGACACCGGCCGACGTGGACGGGCTGGTCACCTTCACGATGGACACCAGCCCGGAGATCACGGTCGCCCAGGCCTGCGGGATGGGCGAGCTGTCCTTCTTCTCCCGGGTGCACTACGGCGGCGGAGCGGCCTGCGCGACCGTCCAGCAGGCGGCGCTCGCCGTGGCGGCGGGGGTCGCGGAGGTGGTCGTCTGCTACCGGGCCTTCAACGAGCGCTCGGGGCGCCGCTTCGGCTCGGGGGTCCAGCACCGGGAGCCGTCGGCGGAGGGCGTGGCGCTCGGCTGGGCGCTGCCGTTCGGGCTGCTCACTCCCGCCTCCTGGGTGGCGATGGCGGCCCAGCGCTATCTGCACACGTACGGGCTGACTCCGGAGGCCTTCGGGCAGGTGGCCGTGGTGGACCGCGAGTACGCCGCGACCAACCCGGCGGCGTACTTCCACGGCAGGCCCATCACGCTCGCCGACCACGCCGCCTCCCGGTGGATCGTCGAGCCGCTGCGCCTGCTGGACTGCTGTCAGGAGACGGACGGCGGGCAGGCCCTCGTCGTCACCTCGGTGGAGCGGGCCCGCGATCTGCCGCACCCGCCGGCCGTCGTCGCGGCGGCCGCGCAGGGCGCCGGCCGCGCCCAGGAGCAGATGACCAGCTTCTACCGCGACGACCTGACGGGGCTGCCGGAGATGGGCGTGGTGGCCCGCCAGCTGTGGCGGACGTCCGGGCTCGGTCCCGCCGACATCGACGTGGGCATCCTGTACGACCACTTCACCCCGTTCGTGCTGATGCAGCTGGAGGAGTTCGGCTTCTGCGCGCGGGGGGAGGCCGCGGACTTCGTGGCCGGGCGGCGGCTGCCGGTCAACACCCACGGCGGGCAGCTCGGAGAGGCCTACCTCCACGGGATGAACGGCATCGCGGAGGCCGTACGCCAGCTGCGCGGCACGGCCGTGAACCGGGTACCCGGCGCCCGCCGGGCCCTGGTGACCGCGGGCACCGGGGTGCCGACGTCGGCGCTGGTCCTGGCCGCGGACGGCTGAGCCCCCAGGGGTCATCCCGCAGTGGACCCCGGGCGCGGCTCCACCTTCAGGAGGTGGGGCCGGCCCCACCCCTACAACCTGAGGCGGACACCCCTTCGGGACCTGCGGCCGATCCGCCCGGGCGCGGGTCGCTCATAGCGTGGAGCCATGACCACACCCGTCTGCACCAGCGCTTCCACCGCCGCTGCTCCACCGAGGCAGACCCGCCCGCAGTCCCGGCTCCGTCCGGCCGTCGGGACCCCGGTCTACCCGTCGTTCTCGTCGTACGTACGGGCCCGGCAGCCGGTGCTGCTGCGGACCGCCCGGTCGCTGACCGCGAACCCGAGCGACGCCGAGGACCTGCTGCAGACCGCGCTCACCAAGACGTACGCCGCCTGGGAGCGGATCGAGGACCACCGGGCGCTCGACGGCTATGTGCGCCGGGCGCTGGTGAACACCCGTACCTCGCAGTGGCGCAAGCGCAAGGTCGACGAGTTCTCGTGCGAGGAGCTGCCCGAGCCGGAGCCCGTGCCCGGCGGGGGAGACGACCCGGCCGAGCGGCAGGCGCTGCACGACGCGATGTGGCGGGCGATCATGAAGCTGCCCGACCGGCAGCGGGCGATGGTCGTCCTGCGGTACTACGAGGATCTGAGCGAGGTCCAGACGGCCGAGGTGCTCGGGGTCTCGGTCGGCACGGTGAAGTCGGCGGTCTCGCGGGCCCTCGGCAGGCTGCGCGAGGATCCCGAACTCGGACTCGTGCGCTAGCGATCCGGTCTGTGGGGGCCCAACGGAGGTCCGGCGGGGGCCTGGGGACGGCGTCGGGGCACCGAGTGACGTGATCGATCAACCGGACCTAGTGACATACCGCGTGGTATGTGCGCAGAATCAGCGCAACCTTTACCACCGCCAGGCAATGTCGCCGAGGAGGACGCCGTGCTGAGCACCATGCAGGACGTACCGCTGCTGATCTCGAGGATCCTGACCCATGGGTCGACGATCCACGGCTCCTCGCAGGTGATCACCTGGACCGGTGAGGAGCAGCCCGAGCGCCGCTCCTACGCCGAGGTCGGCGCCCGTGCGGCCCAGCTGGCGCACGCCCTGCGCGACGACCTCGGAGTGGCGGGCGACGATCGTGTGGCCACGCTCATGTGGAACAACGCCGAGCACGTCGAGGCGTACTTCGCGATCCCCTCCATGGGCGCGGTCCTGCACACCCTCAACCTCCGGCTGCCCGCCGAGCAGCTGGTCTGGATCGTGAACCACGCGGCCGACAAGGTCGTGATCGCCAACGGTTCGCTGCTGCCCCTGCTGGCCCCGCTCCTGCCGCACCTCGGGACGCTCGAGCACATCGTCGTCTGCGGACCGGGCGACCGCACCCTGCTCGCGGGCGCGACCTCCGCCCAGGTGCACGAGTACGAGGACCTGATCGCCGGGAAGCCGACCACGTACGACTGGCCGGAGTTGGACGAACGCCAGGCGGCCGCCATGTGCTACACCTCCGGCACCACCGGCGACCCCAAGGGCGTGGTGTACAGCCACCGCTCGATCTACCTGCACTCCATGCAGGTCAACATGACCCAGTCCATGGGCCTGACCGACGAGGACACCTCGCTGGTCGTGGTCCCGCAGTTCCACGTCAACGCCTGGGGTCTGCCGCACGCGACCTTCATGACCGGCGTCAACATGCTGATGCCGGACCGGTTCCTGCAGCCCGCGCCGCTCGCCGAGATGATCGAGTCCGAGCGCCCGACCCACGCCGCCGCGGTGCCCACCATCTGGCAGGGCCTGCTCGGCGAGCTGACCGCCAGGCCCCGTGACGTCGCTTCCCTCACCCAGGTGACCATCGGCGGCGCCGCCTGTCCGCCCTCCCTCATGAAGGCCTTCGACGAGCTGGGCATGCGGGTCTGCCATGCCTGGGGCATGACGGAGACCTCCCCGCTCGGCACGGTCGCCCGTCCCCCGGCCCACGCGGTCGGTACGCCGCAGGAGTTCGCCTACCGGATCACGCAGGGCCGATTCCCGACGAGCGTCGAGGCCCGGCTGACCGGCCCCGCCGGCGAACACCTCCCCTGGGACGGGGAGTCCGCGGGCGAGCTGGAGGTGCGCGGTCCCTGGATCGCCGGCGCCTACTACAACGGCCCGGACGCCGAACCCCTGCGCCCCGACGACAAGTTCAGCGCGGACGGCTGGCTGAAGACGGGCGACGTCGGCACCATCAGCCCGGACGGCTTCCTCACCCTCACCGACCGGGCCAAGGACGTCATCAAGTCCGGCGGCGAGTGGATCTCCTCGGTCGACCTGGAGAACGCCCTGATGTCCCACCCGGACGTCGCCGAGGCGGCCGTCGTCGCCGTCCCCGACGACAAGTGGGGCGAGCGCCCGCTGGCCACCGTGGTGCTGAAGGCGGGCTCGGCCGTCGACTTCGACACCCTGCGCGGCTTCCTCGCCGCCGAGGCCGGGATCGCCAAGTGGCAGCTTCCCGAGCGCTGGACGCTGATCGAGGCGGTGCCCAAGACCAGCGTGGGCAAGTTCGACAAGAAGGTGCTGCGCCGGCAGTACGCGGACGGCGAGCTGGACGTCACCAGGCTCTGACCGCCGGCCGCCGCAGCGGCGTCACGTCAGCGGCGTCACGTGACCGTCGCGCAGTCGAAGGCCCCGCCCCGCGGCACCGGTCCACCGGTGCGCGCGGGGCGGGGCCTTCGGCGTGCGGCGCCCCGACGGGCCCGCGGTGGCTCACGCCGTCCGGCGGCGACGGGCCCGCGCCGGACGGCACCGGCCGTCCGGCCGGGCTCAGTTGGTGCCGATGCGGGCCAGCAGGTCCACGATCCGGCCCTGCACCTCGTCGCTGGTGGACCGCTCCGCGAGGAACAGCACCGTCTCGCCCGACGCGAGGCGCGGCAGGTCGGCCTGGCCCACGGCTGCCGTGTAGACCACGAGCGGGGTGCGGTTGAGCTGCCCGTTCGACCGCAGCCAGTCCACGATCCCGGCCTGGCGCCGGTGCACCTGGAGCAGGTCCATCACGACCAGGTTCGGCCGGAAGTGACCCGCCAGCGCCACCGCGTCCGCGTCGCTCGCCGCCCGCGCGACCTGCATCCCGCGCCGCTCCAGCGTCGAGGTCAGCGCCAGCGCGATCTCCGCGTGCTCCTCGACGAGCAGGACCCGCGGCGGGTGCTGCTCGCTGTCGCGGGGCGCGAGCGCCTTCAGCAGTACGGCGGGATCGGCGCCGTACGCCTCCTCGCGCGTCGCCTGCCCGAGTCCCGCGGTGACCAGCACCGGCACCTCGGCGGCCACGGCCGCCTGCCGCAGCGACTGGAGGGCCGTACGCGTGATCGGTCCGGTCAGCGGATCGACGAACAGCGCCGCGGGGAACGCGGCGATCTGCGCGTCCACCTCCTCGCGCGAGTTCACGATCACGGGCCGGTAGCCGCGGTCGCTCAGCGCCTTCTGGGTGGCGGCGTCCGGGGCCGGCCAGACGAGCAGCCGGCGCGGGTTGTCCAGCGGCTCCGGCGGCAGCTCGTCGTCCATCGGCTGCGGCCGCGGCATGTCCGCGACCTCGACCGCACCGCCCGGACCGTCCAGCGGCTCGGGCCCTTCGGCGGCGTTCTCGTCCGGTGCTCCTATGGCGTACGACCGTCCGGCGCCCTCGGTGTTCGGCGCGAGCCGGGACTGTCCCGCGAGCGACGGCTGCGCGACCGCCGGCTGCGGCGCGGCGGCCTTGGGCGCGGGAGCCTGCGGCGCGGCCGCCCGGGTCACGACGGGCTGCTCGGCGCCCGGCTGCGGCCGGCCCGGCTGCGGCCGGCCCGGCTGCTCCGGACGCGTGGCCGGGTCGGGCGGGGTGCCCAGCTTGCGGCGCCGGCCGGAGGCGTTCGGCCCGTGCGGGGGCGGTGTGGCGGCCGCCGACGGCTGCTGCACCTGCGCGGCCTGCCGGGTGAACGGCACGCCCTGGCCCAGCGTCCGCACGCTGAACGCGCGTCCCTGGGTGGAGTTCGGGTCCATGGCTGCCGCCGCCTGCGCGGCCTCGGCCGGCAACGGCTGTGCCGCGCGCGGCTGCACGGGCGCGTTCTCGGGCGGCAGCGGGGTGCCGGCCGCCGGGGTGGCGGACATGACGGGGTGCTGGGCGGCCGGAACCTGAGCCGGGATCTGGGCCGGGATCTGCACCGCGGGGGCAGCGGAGGCCGTTTCCGCGGGGAGCGGCTGGGCGGGAACGCCCTGGGCCGGAACCGGCTGCTGGGCGCCCGGCTGCGGCGGGGCCGACTGCTGGGGAACCTGCGGAACCAGTTGCGGCACGCCACCCGTCACCGCGGGGACCTCCGCCGACTGGCCGGCGGCCCGGCGACGGCGCCCGGTCGGCGCGGTCGTGGGGTGCGGCTGAGGCGGGGTGTGGTCCTCGGCGTGGTCGTGGGGCGCGGCGTCGGGCCGACTGTGGGCGAGGGACGCGTCACCCGCGGGAACCGGTCCCGAGGGAAGCGGCAGGGGTCCCGGCGACGGCACGGGCACGGGCGCCTGGGCGAGCGCCGGTACCGGCCCCGCCTGCGCTCCTTCCGCCGCCCCGTCGGTGGCGCGGTCCGCCTCGGCGGGCGGGAGCGCGAAGACCGCGCGCGGGGCGGCCTCCTGCTGGGCGGCGCGTTCGGCCGCGGCGGCCAGGGCACGGCGGCGCCGCCCGCCGGTCTCCTCGTCGCCGTCCGCTTCGTCCTCGTGGTCCGCGGCGACGGCCGCGGGCAGGGCGGGCGGCAGCGCGTGCTGCTCGTCGGTGCCGCGCCGGGCACGCCGTCCGGCGGGCGCGGACACGCCCTGCGCCGGAACGGTCTCGCCGACGGGCATGCCCTGCGGCGGAACGGTCCCGCCCAGTCCGGTGCCCGCGGCGGCGGTGCCCGCGGCGTTCTCGTCGGCCATGACGACGGCACCCTCGGCCGCGTCCTGGCCCGCGGGCGCGGTCTCGGCGGGCCGTCCACGACGCCGTCCCGTCCCGCCGGAGGCCTCCCCGGCCTCGACGGCGGCGGCCACCGGCTCCTCGGCGGCGGCCGCCGCCCGCCTGCGCCTGCGCCCGGTCGGCGACCCGGTCTCCGCCTCGCCGGCACCGGACTCGCCCGGCACCTCGCTCTCCAGGAAGGCGTCCACGGAGGAGCGGCGGGCCCGTCGCCCGCGCCCGCCGCCGGAGCCCTGGGCGGACCCGTTGCCGTTGTTGCCGAGGTCAGCGCCGGCCGGGGCCTCCAGGGCGTAGGAGGTCGGTCCGGCCGGGCCTTCCAGCGCATGGGGGGTCGGCGCCTGGGCGAGCTCCAGGGCCTGGGAGGGCACCGTCCCCGCCCCGTCCCCGAGCGGCACCTCCAGGACGTACGCGCTGCCGCTCATGCCCGGCACCTCGTGCGTCTGGAGCACGCCGCCGTGGGCGCGCACGATCCCGCGCACGATCGGCTCGTGCACCGGGTCGCCCCCGGCGTACGGGCCGCGCACCTCGATCCGTACGACCTCGCCGCGCTGCGCCGCCGCCACGACGACGGTGTTGTCCATGTAACCGCCCGCCGACACCGGCGCGTTGCCGGTGGCGTCGACGCCCGCGACGTCCGCGACGAGATGCGCGAGCGCGGTCGCCAGCAGCCGCGCGTCGACCTCGGCCTCGATCGGCGGCGCGTGCACGGCGAACTGCACCCGGCCGGGCCCGATCAGCTCGACGGCCCCGTCGACACCGGCGGTGACGACGGCGTCGAGCATGACGTTCGTGCGGTTGACGGTCTGGGTGCCGGCGTCGAGCAGCTGGTAGCCGAGGACGTTGTCGATGAGGGTGGTGATACGCGAGTAGCCCGCCGACAGATGGTGGAGCACCTGGTTGGCCTCGGGCCACAGCTGCCCGGCGTCGTCCGCGGCGAGCGCGGCCAGCTCCCGGCGCAGCTCGTCCAGCGGTCCGCGCAGCGACCGGCCCAGCAGGGTGAGCAACTGGTCGTGACGCGCGGCGAGCGCCTCGTAGCGGTCCTTCTCCCGCTCGCCGAGCGCGGCGTACCGGTCCTCGCCCGCCGCGAGCTCCTCCTCGTGCCGCTCGGCCAGCTCCTCCAGCTCGGTGACGTGCTTCTGGCGCAGGGCGGTCAGGTCGGAGGCGTGTTCCTCGGAGAGCCGCTCCAGCTTCTTGGCGTGCTCCTTGTCGGCGCTCTCCTTCTCCTCGGCGAGGCTGTCGTACAGCCGCCGGTCGTTGAAGGTCATCACGGCACCGACGAGCTGGTCGCCGTCGCGCACGGGCGCCGTGGTCAGGTCGACCGACACCTTGTCGTCGGTCTTGGACCACAGCACCTGCCCGCGTACCCGGTGCTTGCGCCCGGAGCGCAGGGTGTCGGCGAGCGGCGACTCGTCGTACGCGAAGTGCGAGCCGTCGGCGCGCGAGTGCAGCACGAGGTCGTGCAGCTTCTTGCCGCCGAGGTCGCTGGCCCGGTAGCCCAGGATCTGGGCGGCGGCCGGGTTCACCAGGACGATCCGGCCGTCGGTGTCCGTGCCCACCACGCCCTCGGACGCGGCCCGCAGGATCATCTCGGTCTGCCGTTGCGAACGGGCCAGCTCGGCCTCGGTGTCGACGGTGCCGGAGAGATCGCGTACGACGAGCATCAGCAGCTCGTCGCCGGTGTAGCCCTGGCCGTCGTAGGCCTGCTGGCCGTTCTCCAGGTTCGCGCTGGTTACCTCGACGGGGAACTCGGCCCCGTCCGTCCGCCTGGCGATCATGCGGGTGGGCTTGGTCCGCCCGGCCGGGTCCATGTGGTCGGGCCGCCGCATGGAGCCCGGGATCAGCTTGGAGTCGAACTGCGGCAGCAGATCGAGCAGCCCGCGCCCGACGAGGGCGGTGCCCGGCGACTCGAAGGCCTCCAGGGCGATGGTGTTCGCGTTGACGACCGTGCCGTTCGCGTTGACCAGCACCAACGCATCGGGCAGTGCGTCCAGTATGGCTGCGAGGCGAGCAGCGCCTCGGGATGGCCTGCTGCTCACGAGACGCTTCCCTTCTGTTACCGCACCTTGCCGACCGCCCGGGCCATCTTGCCAACCTGCCCGTGACGTGTCACGCGAGGGATTCTAAGGGCTCGGATCGCTCCCGCGGCGCCGGATGAGAGGGAGCTCGCACGACCAAGTGACACGGAGGGCTCGATCGGGCGCCCCGGCTCCGCCGGACCTTCGCGGGACCTCTACGGGACCGTTGCCTTCGCCGGGAGGCCCCTGTGCGGGACCTTCCCCGCCCCTTACCTCCCGCGAGCCGCTATCGGCGCAGGTCGGGAAGCATCGGTACGAACCGGTCCCAGCGGGCGATCCGGCACCCGTCGCCGCGGTCGAACGTCGCGTCGACGGGCCGTCCGGCCCAGGTCCCGGTGACCCGGGCGGTGGCCGGGCCGCCGTACTGCAGGGTGCAGACGCTGTCCTCGGGCACGGGTGCGAAGGTCTCGGTGCCCCAGCGGGTGTTGCGCTCCACCGCAAGACAGGCGCCCTGCGGGTCGGGGTGACTGCCGCCGTCCGGGTGACAGCGCAGTTCGTACGTCCCGTCCGCGGCGCCGCCCGCGCCGCGGACGGTGACGGTGAGGCGGTCGCCGTCCGCCCGGTCCTCGTCGCGCAGGGGCGGTGGCATGATCCGGGCGCTCCCGGCCGCGGCCGGGGCGCTCCCGGCGTAGGCGGCCGTGGGCACGGCGGACAGCGAGCCGGCTGCGGCGAGGCAGGCGGTGGCGAGGGAGGCGGTGGCGGCGAGCCGGCGCAGAGGGCCGGAGGTGACCTGCGACATGACCTGACTAACGCGGTACGAGGCGCCACGTTGCGCGTCCGCCGCACCGGGGGTAAGCCTTTGCCCTACGGCCTACCCGCCTAGTACCGTGGAGGCCGATTGGTGACGCGGCCGTCGTCTGTGTCATCATCTGCACGCACCACTCGCGCTCGCGTGAGCGGTTGTGCTGGAGGCGTCGCCTAGTCCGGTCTATGGCGCCGCACTGCTAATGCGGTTTGGGCCTTAAAGCCCATCGAGGGTTCAAATCCCTCCGCCTCCGCGCGATGACGAAGCCCCGGTCCACTGGACCGGGGCTTCGTCGTTCTCTCGATGGATCTCCGGCTCTCGGCGGATCTCCGGCGGATTTCTTGGCTGTTCCCCGTGACTCCCATGCGGTCCCCGGGTGGCTCCGAGGTCGCCCCAAAAGACGTTTGCGCAGGTCACAATGGGTGCGGCTAACGGATTTCACATGTCGGCGGCAGTCATGTAATGTTCTTCCTGTCGCCGCGAGCGGGCCGGAAGGGCCGGGAGCGAAGACAAAAACAACAAAAGACAAGCACTCGTAGCTTAACGGATAGAGCATCTGACTACGGATCAGAAGGTTGCAGGTTCGAATCCTGCCGAGTGCACATCGGACCAGAGGCCCCGCGGAGTGATCCACGGGGCCTCTGGTTTTCGTATTGACGGCAGTGGTTGACGGCAACCGCTCCGGAGGGCCGGCGCGGGACCGATGCCGAGCTGAGTACCCGTACTCATGTGCCGCTTTACGCGTGTGGGCAGGGTGGCGGGTATGGACCTACCCGTTGCCCCTCCGGCCTTCGACGCCACCACCGGCCCCCGACAGCGGCGCCGTGCGGACCGCGGTGCCGACATCGCAGCCGGGTGCGGTCTCGTGCTCCTGGAACTGATCGCCCTGGCGGTGATCTTCGGACTCTGGTTCATCTCCGGCTTCGGTCTCGACCCGCAGGAGACCGTCACGGCCGACCCCTTGTGGGGCTATCTGGCCGCCGCCGGCGGGGTCGGAGCCGTCGCCGTTGCGGCGGCCGTGACAGCCGCACGGGTCGACGCCGTCGTGACGGTTGTCGCCCAGGCCGTGATGGCCGTCTTGATCTTGATGATTGTCTTGGGCGGCGGTGAGGTCCAGTCTCACCAGGACCAGTTGTGCCACGACGCACCGTCAGCGGTCGGCTGCAAGGACAGTGACCGGACGGATGCGAGGACGCCTGCCGCGCCGTCGTCGGATCAAGCCGTGGGACGGCGGGAGCGGAGCATGCGGACGCCCTTCACGGCGTAGCCGGTGCCCATGACCGCGAGGCCGGCGAAGGCGAGCCGAGAGAGGCCGTCCAGCCCGTGCCGCCGTCCAGGAGGCCGGGCGTTTTCGGGGGCGGGTGTCGCGCGGGCGGGACGGGTCCGGTCTTCGGCTGATCGGGCTTGTCCTTTGATCTGTGCGGGTGACTGACCGCCGGGCCTTCGCCCTTCGTGCACCCGGCGCGCGTCAACTGGGCCCTGTCACACGACGAGGCCGGCGGCCGGTCACCACGACCGGCCGCCCGCCCCCGGACGGCGCCTGGCCGGCGCCGGAAGAGAAGGGACACCGGATGCGCGTACTGCGCGCCTTCCTGGGGAGCGGCATCGCGTCGCTCCTCCTGCTGATCGGCATCTCGCCGGCCACGGCCTACACGGACACCGCCCGTGTGGGAACCGGGACCCACTGCCCGACCGAGCACCGCAGCCGCGGGACCAACTCCGCACCCACCACGCAGTTCGGGCCCTACTACCGCGACGACTGGCGGCTGGGGCCGACGGTTCTTCCGCGGACGGGTGCGCTCGGCCAGATGCTGAGGGGTTACCGCCGCACGGACCACGTCTCCTCGTACTGGTTCCTCGGGTGCTACTGGCAGACGGATCCGCAGACCGGGAAGTCCGGCTGGTGGTACCCGGACAACAACGGCTTCGTGCTGAGGAACGGCAAGCCGGTCGAGCATCTGACGACGCTCCGCAAGGGCCAGCTGGTCGACATCTTCGGGAGCGGCTTCGGCAACTTCCTCGCCCCCGCGGGCACGCCGTACGCCAAGCGCGCGATCCCGCCGAGCAATCTCGACACCTATGTCGCGGCCTATCCGTTCAGCTATCACCTCTACCGGGTCGTCGATCCGTTCGAGGTTCACGCGGGCCCGATCCGGCCCTGGTTCGGGCAGCCCGGTCTGGGTCTCCAGTACTTCTCCGACGTGACGATCCCCAAGCTCATCGAGGCGAAGAAACTGGAAGAAGTGAACGTACGCCGATGACATCCCCCGCGGGGTGGCCCCGGACCTGTCCGGCCGGCGGCCACCCGGGGCAGACGAGGGGACGGACCCGATGGACCGTGCGGACCTTGTCGGAAGGCTTCGCGAGGCGGGCGTCCCGGACGCGTTCTACGACATCCCCGGCGTCCACGAGGTGTCCGTCCAGCCGGACGCCTTCTACTTCCTGGAGCGCGAGGCCGACGCCTGGGCCGTAGGGCTGCGCCAGCGTTCCCGGGACAGCGTGATGGAGCGTTTCGCCACCGAGGCGCAGGCGTGCGCGTACCTCTACGACGCCCTCCTCAAGGCGCTCGCACCCCCGCCGGGACCGGCGGAGTCCCTGGACGAGCTCCTCGCCGACCCCGAGGAGATCCAACGGCAGGCCTGGGCGGACTTCGACCGCCGGGGCCGGACCCCCGACGGCGGCTGAGGCAGCGGCTCGGATGCTGTCAGTGGCTGCGCCTACGCTCGAAGGCGATGACACAGGCATGGAAGTGCTCGGGACTGCGGTGGTCGGCGGACGGTCCCGTGCTGCGATGGGACGGCGGGCGGTGCAGTGCGCTGTCGTGGGGGAAGCAGGTCGCCTTCCGGGTCGTGGACGGGGGTGTGCGGACGTGTGTGGGGGCGCGCGGACATCCGTGCGTGGCGCGGGCGGTCGTCCCGGGGCGCAGTACGGGAGCCCGGTGCGAGGAGTGTGCGCGGATGGACCGGGCGCACTCCGTGGCCGCCGACACCGTCGCGGACGACCCGCGGCCGTACCACGTGTATCTGGCGTGGTTCGGGCCCGGCATGGTCAAGGTCGGCATCACGGCCCTGGAGCGCGGACCGGCCCGGCTGCTGGAGCAGGGCGCCGTCTGTTTCAGCTGGCTCGGCACCGGGCCGTTGATGGCCGCGCGGCGGGCCGAGGAGCTGCTGCGCGCCGCGCTCGGGGTGCCCGACCGGATCCCGTACGCCGACAAGCGCGCGGTGCGCTCCGAGCTGCCCGGCACGCAGGACGAGCGGGCGGCCGAGGTCGTGGCGCTGCACGCACGGGCGGTGGCTCTCGGCGGGTGGCCCGAGTCGCTGACGCGCGAGCCCCTCGACCCCGTCGACCATGTCCGCGTCTTCGGGCTCGCCGGGCTGCCCGCCGCCGGTGCGGCGGTGCGGGAGCTGGTCGCCGGGGGTGTGGTGCGAGGGGAGCTGGTGGCCGCGGCCGGGCCCGATCTGCATCTGGCCGCCGCGGCCGACGACGGGGCCGTGGTGGTGCTCGACACCCGGCTGATGACCGGGTGGGAGCTCCTCCCGGCGGAGGGTTCCGTACCCGAACTCACCGTGCCGATACGCAGGTTCCGGCGGGAGCCGGGTGTGCAGGACGGGCTCTTCTGACCCGGGCGCGGCGAAGTGGGCGGTACGGGTGCGGAGTTGGATGCCTCGGGATCCCTTCAGGTAAGCGCTCTCCGCTCCGATGTGACCGTCCGGCACCGGCTCCAGCGCTCGGCGGCCGACGTCGGGCAAGGAATCACCCAAGTCTTCCCTGAGAGGCTCCTGTGAGTTTCTTAGGGAAATCACAGATTAGTGAAAGCGTGCTCTCAGAGGACCCGGACATGGTGTCCACCATGACCACGACCTCGCCCCAGGGGCGCACCGAACTGCTGAGGCCGGACGGGAGCCCCGTCCGCGTGCTTGTGGTGGACGACGAGTTGTCGATCACCGAACTCCTTTCCATGGCCCTGCGTTACGAGGGCTGGCAGATCCGCAGCGCGGGAGACGGGACGGGCGCGATCCAGACCGCCCGCGAGTTCCGCCCGGACGCGGTGGTCCTGGACATGATGCTGCCCGACATGGACGGGCTGACCGTCCTGGGCCGGCTGCGCCGTGAACTGCCCGACGTACCGGTGCTGTTCCTCACCGCCAAGGACGCGGTCGAGGACCGGATCGCCGGACTCACCGCCGGCGGCGACGACTACGTCACCAAGCCGTTCAGTCTCGAAGAGGTCGTGGCGCGGCTGCGCGGACTGATCCGCCGTTCCGGTGCCGCCGACCGGCGCTCGGACTCCGTGCTCGTCGTCGGCGATCTCACCCTCGACGAGGACAGCCACGAGGTGTCGCGGGCCGGGGACGGCATCCACCTGACCGCAACCGAGTTCGAGCTGCTGCGCTTCCTCATGCGCAATCCCCGTCGCGTGCTCAGCAAGGCCCAGATCCTGGACCGCGTGTGGTCGTACGACTTCGGCGGGCAGGCCAACGTGGTCGAGCTGTACATCTCGTACCTGCGGCGCAAGATCGACGCCGGTCGTGAGCCGATGATCCACACCCGGCGCGGTGCCGGGTATCTGATCAAACCGGCCGGCTGAGGTCCGGTGGCCGGCGGGCCGTCGGTCCTCGTGCCTGCCGCCCTGTCATGGAGGAGCGTCCCCCGGTCGCTCCTCCATCCGGTCGTGAGCCCCCGGCTCCATCCGGTCGTGAGCCCTGGCGCAACGACCCCGAGACCCTTGCGGACGCTTCGGTGAAGGCAGCGCGATGAGCAGGCAGAGACAGCGACAGAAGCAGAAGAGGCAGCGCACACCGCGGACCTTGCGGTCACGGCTGGTGATCTCGGCGGTGGCGCTGATCGCCGTGGTGTGCACCGTGATCGGCACGGTGACGACCCTGGCGTTGCGCTCGCATCTGTACGAGCAGCTGGACGGCAAGGTGCACGACTCCGGCATGCGTCTCGCGGGCGGTCATCTGCCGCCGGGCGGTACGAGCCCCGGCGCCGCCGAGGGGCCGGTCGGGGTCACGGAGGGGCCGGCCGGGGCCTCGCGGGACGACGTGTCGGGCAGCGACAAGGTGGTCAACTTCGCCACACAGGGCCCCACCCAGCCCGGCACCGTAGCCGCTTCCGTGGAGAACGGCACGGTCACCACCGCGGTCCGCACCCAGTCGAAGAAAGACAGCTACGGCAACTTCAAGGGGATGCGCGCCCCCGGTCTCAGTACGGCGCAGAAGGCCGCACTGGGTTCGGCTCCCAGGGACGGCAAGGCGCATTCCGTGGACATCCCCGGGCTCGGTGAGTACCGCGTCGAGTACATGACGAACCGGGACAGCGGCGACTCGTTCTACGTCGCGCTGCCGACCACCGACGTCAGCAACACCATCAACACCCTCGTCCTGGTCGAGGTGAGCATCACCGCCGCCGGTCTCTTCGCCGCAGGCATCGCCGGTTACGTCCTCGTCGGCGTGGCCACCCGCCCGCTGCGCAAGGTCGCCGCCACCGCCACCCGGGTCTCCGAACTCCCCCTGCACACCGGCGAGGTCAACCTCAGCGAGCGGGTCGCCGAGTCCGAGACCGATCCGCACACCGAGGTCGGACAGGTCGGCGCCGCGCTGAACCGGATGCTGAACCACGTCCACGGCGCCCTGCACGCCCGCCAGCAGAGCGAGATGCGGGTACGGCAGTTCGTCGCGGACGCCAGCCACGAGCTGCGCACCCCGCTGGCCTCCATCCGCGGCTACGCCGAGCTCACCCGGCGCGGACGCGAGCAGGTCGGGCCCGACACCCGGCACGCGCTGCACCGCATCGAGTCCGAGGCGGGCCGGATGACGCTGCTGGTCGAGGACCTGCTGCTGCTCGCCCGCCTGGACGCGGGCCGGCCGCTGCAGTTCGAGCAGACCGACCTCGTACCGCTCGTGGTCGACACCATCAGCGACGCCCGCGCGGCGGGCCGGGACCACGTCTGGCGGCTGGAGCTGCCCGACGAGCCCGCGCTGGTGTCCGCGGACGCCGCCCGGCTGCAGCAGGTGCTGGTCAACCTGCTGGCGAACGCGCGTACCCACACCCCGCCCGGTACGACCGTCACCGCACGCGTGCAGCGGCGCGGGCCGTGGCTGTGCGTGGACGTCCAGGACAACGGCCAGGGCATCCCGCCGGACCTGCTCCCGCACGTCTTCGAACGGTTCGCCCGAGGCGACTCGGCGCGTTCCCGCGCCACCGGGTCGACCGGTCTGGGCCTGGCCATCGTGCAGGCCGTGGCGACCGCGCACGGCGGTGCCGTGACCGTCGACAGCGTGCCCGGCCGCACGGTGTTCACCGTGCATCTGCCCGCCCTCGGCCCGGCCGTTCCGCACCCCGCGCCCGAAACGAACTGGCAACTCGACTCACAGGTTCAGCACAGTGCCACCACATGGGTGCAACAGGGCGCTTGACAACAGTCGTTGTCATGCGAACCGATTCTTCTCCCGGCAACCTGCCGGCGCGGGAACACCTCCCGGCCGCGGCCGCCGGTACGCCGGTCCTGGATGTAGTGATCCCCGTCTACAACGAGGAGAAGGACCTCCAGCCGTGCGTCGTCAGACTGCACGAACACCTCAAGCGCACGTTCCCGTACCCGTTCCGCATCACCATCGCGGACAACGCGTCGACGGACACGACCCCGCAGGTGTCCTCGCGGCTGGCGGCGCAGCTGCCGGAGGTGAAGGCCTTCCGGCTGGAGCAGAAGGGCCGCGGCCGGGCGCTGCGGACCGTCTGGTCGGCCTCGGACGCGCCGATCCTCGCCTACATGGACGTGGACCTGTCCACCGACCTCAACGCGCTGCTGCCGCTGGTGGCCCCGCTGATCTCGGGCCACTCGGACCTCGCGATCGGGTCGCGGCTGGCCCGCAGCTCGCGGGTGGTGCGCGGCGCCAAGCGCGAGTTCATCAGCCGCTCGTACAACCTGATCCTGCGCGGTTCGCTCCAGGCCCGCTTCTCGGACGCGCAGTGCGGTTTCAAGGCGATCCGCCGCGATGTCGCCCAGGTGCTGCTGCCGCTGGTGGAGGACACCGGCTGGTTCTTCGACACCGAGATGCTGGTGCTCGCCGAGCGCGCCGGGCTGCGGATCCACGAGGTGCCCGTCGACTGGGTCGACGACCCCGACTCCACGGTGCACATCGTGAAGACGGCGACCGACGACCTGCGGGGCGTGTGGCGGGTGGGCAAGGCCCTGGCCACCGGCTCGCTCCCGCTGGACCGGCTGACCCGGCCGTTCGGCGACGACCCGCGCGACCGTGACCTCGCGGACGTGCCCAGGGGACTGGCCCGCCAGCTCGTCGGGTTCTGTGTCGTCGGCGGCCTGTCGACCCTGTTCTACCTGCTCCTCTACAGCGCCTTCCGCACCTTCGGCGGTTCGCAGACCGCCAACGCGCTCGCGCTGCTGGTCTCGGCGATCGCCAACACGGCCGCCAACCGGCGCCTGACCTTCGGGGTGCGCGGCCGCGGCGGCGCCGTCCGGCACCAGGCGCAGGGCCTGGTCGTCTTCGGCATCGGCCTCGCGCTGACCAGTGGTTCGCTGGCCGCCCTGGGCGCGGCGACGTCCGACCCGGCGCACTCCACCGAACTCGCGGTGCTGATCGCCGCCAACCTCGCGGCGACCGTGCTGCGCTTCCTGCTCTTCCGCGCCTGGGTGTTCCCGGACCGGCGCGAGGCCGACGCCCGCTCGACGGTCGTCGCCTCCCACACCCCGTCCGCTCCGGTCTACGCCACGGCCCAGGCCGCGCAGCACTCCGGCGGCCCGTACGCCCCGCTGCCCCAGCGCCGGCCGGAACAGCAGCAGCCGTACTCCGCTCCGTACGACCCGGCCCCGTACGACCCGACCCCGTACGACCCGACCCTGTTCCGCGCCGGTGAAGCCGCGGACGGCACCTGGCGGGACGCGACCATGCGGCTCCAGCCGACGCGCCCCTACGACACCGACCCGGGGGACTCCCGATGACCATCGACTACGACCGGACGGCCGAACCGACGGCAGATCGGACGACCGACCGGGAAGGCGCTCCCCCGACCTGGGGGCCGCCCCCGACCGCGCCGCCCGTGGATCCGGCGACCGCCCCGCCCGTGGATCCGGCCGCCGGTGCTGCGCCCGCCCCCGAGGGCGGCGAGCCGAAGCAGCCCTTCGTACGGAGACTGTGGCGCGGCCGCCCCGAGGACCCCCGCTGGGCGCGCCCGGCCTTCCTCGGCCTGCTGCTGGCGACCGGGCTGCTCTACCTGTACAACCTGAGCTCCTCCGGTTACGCCAACTCCTTCTACTCCGCGGCCGTCCAGGCCGGCAGCAAGAGCTGGAAGGCGTTCTTCTTCGGCTCGCTGGACGCGGGCAACGCCATCACCGTCGACAAGCCACCGGCCTCGCTGTGGCCGATGGAGCTGGCGGTGCGGATCTTCGGCCTGAACTCGTGGGCGATCCTCGTCCCCGAGGTGCTGATGGGCGTCGCCACCGTCGCCGTCGTGTACGCGTCCGTGCGCCGCCGGTCCAGTGCCGCCGCCGGTCTGATCGCGGGCGCCGTGCTGGCGCTCACGCCCGTCGCGGCGCTGATGTTCCGGTTCAACAACCCGGACGCCATGCTGGCGCTGCTGATGGCCGTCGCCTGTCACCTCGTCGTGCGCGCCCTGGAGGACGGCCGGACGAAGTGGCTGCTGTGGGCCGGCGCGGCGATCGGCTTCGCCTTCCTCGCCAAGACCCTCCAGGCCTTCCTGATCCTGCCGCCGCTGGCGATCGTGTACGCCGTCTGTGCTCCGGTGGCGCTGAAGAAGCGGCTCGGGCAGCTCGCCCTGGCGACCGGCGCGCTGATCGTCTCCGGTGGCTGGTGGGTGGCGATCGTCGAGCTGTGGCCGGCGTCCTCCCGCCCCTACATCGGCGGTTCGCAGAACAACAGCTTCCTGGAACTGACCTTCGGCTACAACGGCCTGGGCCGCCTCAGCGGCGACGAGACCGGCAGTGTCGGCGGCGGTGGTGGCGGGGGCGGCACCGGGCAGTGGGGCGAGACCGGCTGGGACCGGATGTTCAACTCCGAGATCGGCGGCCAGATCTCCTGGCTGCTGCCGGCCGCGCTGGTGCTGCTGGTCGCCGGTCTGGTGGCGACGCGCAGGTTCCCGCGGACGTCCGTGACCCGCGGGTCGTTCCTGGTCTGGGGCGGCTCGCTGCTGATGACCATGGTCGTCTTCAGCTACATGGCGGGCATCTTCCACCAGTACTACACGGTGGCCCTCGCCCCCTACCTCGCGGCCGTGATCGGCATGGGCGCGGGCCTGCTCTGGGAGCGGCGCGAGCGGACCTGGGTGTCGATCACTCTCGCGGCCTCGGCGGTGGCGGCCGCGGTGTGGGGCTACGTCCTGCTCAACCGCACCTCGGACTATCTGCCGTGGCTGAAGTGGCTGGTCCTGGTCGGCGGCCTGGCCGGCGCGCTCGGTCTGGTCTTCGCGGGCCGGGTGCCCCGGCGGACGGCCCTCGCGGCGGCGGCCGTGAGCGTCGTGGCGGCGCTGGCGGGCCCGACGGCGTACACCCTCAGCACGCTCCAGGAGGGGCACACCGGCTCCATCGTCACCGCCGGTCCGGCCGGCGCGAGCATGATGGGCGGCGGTCCGGGCGGTGGCGGCGGTGGCCGGGGCGGCTTCGGCGGCGGCAACGCGCAGGGGCAGGGGCAGCAGGGCAACGGCACCAACCAGAACGGCAACGGGTTCCCGGGCGGCGGCACCGGCGGCTTCCCCGGCGGCGGTATGCCGGGCCAGGGCCAGGGCCAGGGCCAAGGTCAGGGCCAGGGCCAGCAGAACGGCAACGGCTTCCCCGGCGGCGGCCGGACGCTCGAGGGCGGTGGCATGGGCGGCGGCGGTGGCGTCGGCGGCCTGCTGAACGGCGCGAGCGTCTCCTCCGAGGCGAAGGCGCTGCTGGAGAAGAACGCCGGCTCGTACACCTGGGTCGCCGCGTCCGTCGGCTCCCAGAACGCCGCGAGCTACCAGCTCTCCACCGGCGAGCCGGTGATGGCGATCGGCGGCTTCAACGGCACCGACCCGTCCCCGACGCTGGCGCAGTTCAAGAAGTACGTGGCGGACGGAAAGATCCACTACTTCATCTCCGGCGGTGGCATGGGCGGCGGCATGGGTGGCAGCAGCAACGGCACCGCCTCGCAGATCTCCTCGTGGGTCGAGAGCAACTTCAAGAAGGTGACGGTCGGTTCGGCCACCTTCTACGACCTGACGAAGAAGGCGAGTGGCTGACGCTCGGCCGGGACGCAAAGGGCGGTGGCCGTCGGCCACCGCCCTTTCTCTCGCTCGCCGCATACTCGCTGTACGTCGTATAGGGGCTGTTCTACGGTGTATAGCATGTCCACTCCGCAGAGCCACCCCCAGCGCTGGCTGATACTCGGTGTCATATGCCTGGCGCAGCTCACCGTGCTGCTCGACAACACCGTGCTGAACGTCGCGATCCCCTCGCTCACCCGTGAACTGGGCGCGAGCACCTCCGACATCCAGTGGATGATCAACGCCTACTCGCTCGTGCAGTCGGGTCTGCTGCTCACCGCGGGCAGCGCGGCCGACCGCTACGGCCGCAAGAGGATGCTGATCACGGGCCTCGTGCTGTTCGGCGCGGGCTCGCTGGTGGCCGGACTCGCCGACTCCACCGGCCAGTTGATCGCCGCGCGGGCCGGCATGGGCGTCGGCGGCGCGCTGCTGCTGACCACCACACTGGCCGTGGTGATGCAGATCTTCGCGCCCGAGGAGCACGCCAGGGCGATCGGCATCTGGGCCGCGGTCAACGCCCTCGGCTTCGCGGCCGGTCCGCTCATCGGCGGCTTCGTGCTGAACCACTTCCGGTGGGGCGCCATCTTCCTGATCAACCTGCCGGTCGCGGCGCTCGGCCTGGCCGCGGTCGTGGCCCTCGTCCCCGAGTCCAGGAACCCCCGGGGCGAGCGCCCGGACCTGCTCGGCGCCCTGTTGTCCACCATCGGGATGACCTCGCTGGTGTTCGCGATCATCTCCGGCCCTGCGCACGGCTGGACCTCGGCCCGGGTGCTGGTGAGCGCGGCCGTCGCGGTGGCCGTCCTCGCCCTGTTCGCCCACTGGGAGAGCCGGGTCCAGGACCCGATGCTCGACCTGGAGTTCTTCCGCGACCGCCGCTTCAGCGGCGCGGTGGCCGGCGCGGTCCTGATCACGTTCGGCATGGGCGGCGCGCTGTTCCTGCTCACCCAGCACCTCCAGTTCGTCCTCGGGTACGGCCCCCTGGAGGCGGGTCTGCGCACCGCGCCGCTCGCGCTGTCCGTCGTCGCCCTGAACTTCTCCGGTCTGTCGGCGAAGTGGACGAAGCGGCTCGGTACGCCGGTGTCGATAGCGCTGGGCATGGCGCTGATGTCCGGCGGCCTGGTGTCGATCGCCACGCTCGCCGCCCACGGTTACGCGGGCACGCTGCTGGGTCTGCTGCTCATCGGCGCGGGCTGCGCGGTCGCCAACCCCGCCATGGCGCACGCCATCATGAGCGCGATCCCGCCGGAGAAGGCCGGCGTCGGTGCCGGGATCAACGGCACGCTCGCCGAGTTCGGCAACGGACTGGGCGTCGCCGTCCTGGGCGCGGTGCTCAACTCCCGGTTCGCGGCGCTGGTTCCGGTGGCGGCGAGTTCGCTGCCCGCGGCGCTGGCGGCCGCCGACGGGGAGCGGGAGCGGGCCCGGGTCACCGACGCGTTCTCGTCCGGACTCCAGGTCAGCCAGCTCGTGGGCGCGGTGGCCGTGCTGCTCGGCGGGATCCTCGCCGCGGCGTTGTTGCACCGGGCGGAGCGGGCAGACTCGGAGGTGGTGACGGCGTAGACCCTGGTCCGGACCTTCGGCCGGGTCCCGGGCCGCTCCCCGAGCCGGAGGTCGGCCGAGGTGCCGCACCTGGCATCGTGAGCGGGCCGCGGGAGTGTCGAGGAAGGTGCGCCATGGAGCAGCCGGAGCAGGGCGAGCAGGCGGAACAGAGCGAGCAGCCGGAGCAGGGCGAGCAGCCGGAGCAGGGCGAGAAGGCGGCCGGGCGGCCCGCGCGCAGCAGCGTGTGGCTGGAGGGCAAGGCGCGCCGGGGCGGACGCGGGGGCGGCCAGCCGTCGGGCCTCGACCGTGACCGGATCACCGAGGCCACGGTCCGTCTCCTGGACGCCGAGGGGCTGGCCAGGTTCTCCATGCGGCGGCTGGCCGCCGAGCTCAACGTGACCGCGATGTCCGTCTACTGGTACGTCGACACCAAGGACGACCTCCTCGAACTCGCCCTGGACGCGGCCTTCGGCGAGCTGCGCCTGCCCGATCAGGACGCCGGGGACGCGAAGGACTGGCGCGACGGGCTGCGGACGCTGGCCGCCGAGTACCGGGCGCTGCTGGTGCGGCACCCCTGGCTCTCGCCGCTCGCCGGGCGGTACCTCAACATCGGCCCCAACTCGCTGGCCTTCTCCCGCCAGGTGCAGCGCGTCGTCCGGCGCACCGGGCTGCCCGCGCACCGCGTCACGGGCGCGATCTCCGCCGTCTTCCAGTTCGTGTACGGCTACGGCACGATCGAGGGCCACTTCCTCGCCCGCGTCGCCGACGCCGGTGTCGGCCCGGACGATTATTTCCAGCAGGCCATGAGCGCGGCGTACGAGGCCCCGGACACCGCCGACGTGATCCAGGAGTCCCGGGACCTCATGGCCGCCCGCGGCGGCGACACGGTCGCGGAGATGATGGACCGCGACTTCGCCTTCGCCCTGGACCTGCTGGTGGCCGGCATTGAGGCGATGGTGGAACGCGGCTGACCGGGCCTTCGCGGTCCGCTCGCCCGTCCCGCTCGCCCGTCCCGCTACTCCTCGGGCGCGAGCCGTGCCGGGAAGCCGCCGGTCGCCACCGGGCCCCAGCGATCCGGGGTGATCCGGATGATCGACTTTCCCTGCTTGACCATCGCGGCCCGGTACTCGTCCCAGTCGGGGTGTTCGCCGGCGATGTTCCGGTAGTACTCGACCAGGGGCTCCACGGAGTCGGGGCTGTCGAGGACCTCGGCCGTGCCGTCGACCTGGACCCAGGGGCCGTTCCAGTCGTCGCTGAGCACGATCACGCTGACCCGGGCGTCCCGCCGGGCGTTTCGGGTCTTGGCCCGTTCCGGGTAGGTGGAGACCACGATCCGGCCCGAGTCGTCGACCCCGCAGGTCAGCGGCGATGCCTGGGGGCCGCCGTCGGCCCGCCGGGTCAGCAGGAGGGCGCGATGGCGGGGGCGTACGAAGTCGAGCAACTCGTCCAGCGTCACGGAGGTGTTGGTCGCGATGTTCGGTGCCATGACGCCAGCCTAGGTCAGCCGCTCACGCCGACCGGGCCTGCGACGCGTCGTCGTACACGGGGACGTCGCGGCGTACCCCGGTCAGCTCCAGGACGCGGCGCGGCACTCCCGAGGGTGAGGCGGCGACCCGGAGCGGGACCCGCGGGCCCAGCAGCCGGCGTACGTCGTCGACCAGACGGGCGCCCTGGGAGTCCATGAAACGGGTGCCCGTGAGGTCCAGGACCAGCATCGCCAGCCGGTCGCCGCGGGCGTGCACGGCGGTGGCGACGGCGTCGAACACCGTGGTCGCGTTGGAGAGGTCTATTTCCGGGGGCAGGGTCAACAAGGTGCAGCCGGGCAGGTCGCGCACCCGGCAGGGTGTCGGGAGGTAGGTCACGTCACTCACCTGGCAGAAGGCGTACTCGTCCGGATTCCGGGGAGGCCACTTCCTGACCTGCCGCCCATTCCATCACGCCCACGGCCCGCTGTGAAAGGGCGACCGGACGGTCCGTCAGCCGGGCGTCATCACCACCCGACGGAGCAGATAAGGTGCTCTTCGTCCTTTGCTCGCAGTCGGGAATGTGCTGCGGAGCTCTCCTGCGCGCGACCTGTCGGTCGTGCATGCCGAAGAGGTTCGTGGTGACTGCGTCCGAGTTTTCTGAATTGCCCCGATTTCCGGTCGGGTTCGAGCTGGCCGAAGCCCTGACGGCGGCGGCTCGGCAGCTGCACGACACGGACACCCCGCACGGCACGCTGCGCACCGCGGTCCGGCTGGCCGTGCGTCTGCTGCCCGGGGCCGAGCACGCCGGGATCTCCGTGCTCGACGGCGCCGACCGCCGGCACCCGGTCGCCTGGTCCGACGACGTCGTCCGCGCCGCCGAGTCCCCGGCCCAGGTCCGTGCCGTACGGCCGTACTGGCACCGGTTGCGGAACACCCCGGTCGTACGCCTCGACGACAGCGAGTCCGAAGGCGGCGAGGGCGACGGCGAGCTGGCCGCTCTCGGGCTGCGTTCGGCGCTGGCGCTGCGGCTGCGGACGGACCGGCAGCGCCTGACCGTGCTGACCGTGTACGCCCGCAAGCCGCGCACCTTCGACGAGGCCGCCACCCGCGTCGGCCGGCTGTTCACCGCGCACGTCGGCCTGGCCCTCGACTCGGCGACCGTGCGCGAGCAGCTCACCGAGGCCATGCGCACTCGGGATCTGATCGGCCAGGCCACCGGCATCCTGATGGAGCGTCTGAACATCGACGCGGCACAGGCGTTCGACAGTCTGGTGCGCGCCTCGCAACGCGAGAACATCAAGCTGCGCGACCTGGCCCGCACGGTCGTGGACGCGAACACCCGCTCCTAGGACCGCCCCGCCCGGCCGCGGTCAGGCCTGCGGCAGCGACTCGCCCTGCACCGCCTGGACGTCCAGTTCGACCCTGAGGGTCGTACCGATGGCCGCGATGCCGGCCTGGACGATCTGGTTGTAGTTCATGGCGAAGTCCTCGCGATGCAGCTCGGTGGTCGCCCGGAAGGCGGCCCGGGTGCCGCCCCACGGGTCGGAGCCGGTGCCGAGGTAGGCGAGGTCCAGGTCGACGGGCCGTACGACCCCGCGCATGGCCAGTTCGCCGTGGACGGTCCAGCGGTCGGAGCCCGCCGCCGTCAGGCCGGTGGAGCGGAAGGTGATCTCGGGGAACACCTCGGCGTCCAGGAAGTCCGCGGAGCGCAGGTGGGTGTCGCGCGTCCCGTTGCCGGTGTCGATGGAGGCGGCGCGGATCACCGCCTCGACCCGGGACTTGGTGATGTCGTCCGGGGCGATCTCCACCGTCCCCGCGAACTCCGTGAACCTGCCGCGCACGCTGGAGATGCCCAGGTGCTGGGCGATCGCGCCCACCGTGGAGTGCGCCGGGTCGATGGTCCACGGCCCCGGCGGCGGCAGCTCGGTGCCGCCCTGCCGGGCCAGCGTCACCGTCCCGACCTCGGCCCGCCCGCTCGCGGTGACGATCGCGCTCGCGGCGGCCGGCGCGTACCCGACGGCGGTGACGATCACCGTGTACGCCCCCGGCGCCAGCGGGTTCGCGTCCCGTACCGCGCCCTCGGCGTCCGCCTCGGCCCGCAGCACCTGGCTGCCGGTCGTGTCGGTCACGGTGACGACCGCGTGCGACACGGCCCATCCGTCCCGGGTGCGGATCCTCGCGGTCAGTCCCATCCCGTTTTCTCCCTGCAAAGCATCAGAAATTGGTCGCGATGAAACCGGCCCGTGGCAGGGGCGCGCCGCCGCTCCGGGCGCGCCGGCCGCCACGGGCCGGAGTGTGACTACTCGCCGGGGTGGGCGAGCCGGATGTCGTGTCCGTCGACGCCGGGACCGGCGACCGTCAGCGCGGTGGCCACCGGCGGGTAGCCCGTCGCGATCACGGTGTACTCGCCGCCGTCCAGGTCGGTGAAGGCGTACGCCCCGTCCGACCCGGTGGTGGCCGTGCCGACCACGTTGCCCGCGGCGTCCACCAGCGTCACGCGGGCGTCGGCCAGCGGACCGTGCGGGGCCTGCACCACGCCCTGGAGCCGGGCGCCCGGGGCGAGGTCGATCTCTACCCGGGTGACGCCGGTGCCGCCCACCTCGACGGGCAGGGCACGTGGCCGGTGGCCGTCGGCGTTGACCGCGAGGGTCACCGTGCCGGGCACCAGCTCGGCGAAGGAGAACTCGCCCTGCTCACCGGTGGCGGCGGTGGCCAGCAGGTCCCCGCGCACATCGGTGACGATCACCATCGCGTCCTTGACCGGCAGCGCGCTCTCGGCCTCGCGGACGACACCGGTCAGCCCGCTGGTGCCGCTGAGCAGGATGTCGTACGCCACCGGCTCGCCGTCCACGACGATCGTGGACGCCTGCGGCTGGTAGCCGTCGGCGGAGGCGATCAGGACGTACGAGCCCGTGCCGGGCGCGTCCACCGAGTAGGCGCCGTCGGAATGCGCGACCGACCGGCCCAGCTGCTGTCCCGCCAGGGAGATCAGCGTGACCGCGGCCCGCGGGACGGGCGCGCTCTCGGCGCCGCGCACGAAGCCGTGCACCGGGGTGCCGCCGCCCGCGGCCGCGCCGGCGGCCACCGTGGCGACCGCGGCCAGGCGCTGGGTGCCCTCGGGACCGGCCTGTGCGAGGGCGGGCTCGGCAACCGGGGCCGGGGCGCTCTCGCTCTCCGCGGCCCGGTCCACGACCGCGGCCGGGGTCTCGGCCGGGGAGTCCTCCGAGGCGGCCTGCGCCAGGGTGCCCTTGCTGCGCAGCGGGACCTCCTTGATGAACAGCGTGATGAGGAAGGCGAGCAGCGCCAGGACGGACGCGATCATGAAGACGTCCGCGATGCCGTGGCCGTACGCGCTCTCGATGACCGTGCGCAGCGGCGCGGGCAGCGTGTCCATGTCGGGGATGCTGCCGCTGGAGTTGGACGCGGCGGCGGCGTACTTCGGGTCGAGGCCGGCCAGGCCGTCCTTGACGTAGTCGGTGATGCGGTGGGCCATGACCGCGCCGAGCGCGGAGACGCCGATCGCACCGCCGAGGGAACGGAAGAAGGTGACCGTGGAGCTCGCCGCGCCGATGTCGGAGGGCGCCACCTGGTTCTGCGTGGCCAGGACGAGGTTCTGCATCATCATGCCGATGCCGAGGCCCAGCAGGGCCATGAAGACGGCCATCTTCCAGTAGTCCGTGTCGTACCGGATGGTGCCCAGCAGACCGAGACCGGCCGTCACCAGCACACCGCCGCTGACCAGCCACGCCTTCCACTTGCCGGTCCGGGTGATGAACTGGCCGGACACGGTGGAGGAGACGAACAGACCGCCGATCATCGGGATGGTCAGGACGCCGGACATCGTCGGGGACTTGTCGCGGGCCAGCTGGAAGTACTGGCTGAAGAAGACCGTGCCGGTGAACATCGCGACGCCGACGAAGAGCGAGGCGAGCGACGACAGGGTGATGGTGCGGTTGCGGAACAGCCGCAGCGGGATGATCGGCTCGCTGGCCTTCGACTCGACCAGGACGAACAGCAGTCCGAGGGCGATCGAGCCGCCGACCATCGCGTACGTCTGCCACGAGATCCAGTCGTACTTGTCACCGGCGAAGGTGACCCAGACCAGCAGCAGCGAGACCGCCGCGGAGATGAAGAACGCGCCGCTCCAGTCCACCTTCACCTGGCGCTTGACGACGGGCAGGTGCAGGGTCTTCTGCAGCACGATCAGCGCGATGACCGCGAAGGGCACGCCGACGTAGAAGCACCAGCGCCAGCCGAGCCACTCGGTGTCGGTGATGACACCGCCGAGCAGCGGACCGCCGACGGTCGCGACCGCGAACGTGGCGCCCAGGTAGCCGGAGTAACGCCCGCGCTCACGCGGGGAGATCATCGCGGCCATGACGATCTGGGCGAGGGCGGACAGACCGCCCACACCGACGCCCTGGACGACACGGCAGGCGATGAGCATGCCGGGGTTCTGCGACAGGCCGGCGGCGGCCGATCCCAGCACGTAGATGATCAGCGCTATCTGGACGAGCGCCTTCTTGCTGTACAGGTCGGACAGCTTGCCCCAGAGGGGGGTGGTGGCGGTCATCGCCAGCAGCGAGGCCGTGACGACCCAGGTGTAGGCGGACTGGCCGCCGCCCAGGTCTCCGATGATCTTGGGCAGGGCGTTGGAGACGATCGTGGACGACAGGATCGCCACGAACATGCCGAGCAGCAGCCCGGAGAGCGCCTCCATGATCTGCCGGTGGGTCATCGGGGCGTCGGAGGAGCCTCCCCCGTGCTTGGCGTGAGCCCGCACACCGGCTGGTGTGGTCGTTGCCATGGGCTTCCTTCTCTTACGTGCTTGCGGGTGTACGGGTGGTCGTCTCGAGTGCGGGAGGCGGCAGCCGGGGCGAGGAACGGCAGTCGCCGAAGCTCGCTCTCAGGCGTGTCATCAGCCCTATGAGCTGTCCGACCTCGTCGTCGGTCCAGTCGCTCAGCCGGTCGGCGAGCAGCTCGGTGCTCCGCCGGTACAGCGTGTCGAGCTGGTCGCGGCCCGTGTCCGTGAGGTGCAGGATGCGCGAGCGCTTGTCCGCCGGGTCGGGGGACCGTTCGATCCAGCCCCGCTCGGCGACGTGCGCGACATGACGGCTGGTGACCGACATGTCCACGGCGAGCAGCTCCGCGAGCTTGCTCATGCGCATGTCCCCATGGCGGCCGAGCAGCGTCAGCACGGCAGCCGAGCCGGCCGGGCAGTCGTGCGGCAGGATCCGCCCGAGGTCCCGTTTCACGGCCCCGACGGCGCTGAGCTGGTGCGCCAGCTCCTGGAACTGCGCCTGCTCGGCCATCACACCTCCCGGTATTCGTTGCTTAGGGCAACCATAGAGATGTTGGTTGCTACAGGCAAATAAAGAGGCGAGGTACGGACTCAAAAACTTGGCAAAGGCAAGTATTGCTAACGTAAATCCGCAGGTGGGCCCCGGTGATGCGGGGTGGACCCGGGACCGGAGCCCCCACTTGGGCCGGACCCGCCGAATTCGCTAGTGTCCTGGCCCATGGCTAACTCCCAGAACCCGCAGGGCAACCACGACCCCGCCGGCAGCACCCAGATGTTCCGTGCGTTCGTCGACGAGGCCCCCCAGAGCCGACAGCAGCAGACGGTGGCCTCGTCGGGCGGACCCCGTGTCGGCCTGATCGTGGGCGTCGTCGTCGCCGTCGCGATCGTCGCCGCCGTGGCCTGGCTCGCCCTCAAGTAGGCCGGACCGCCACCCCCGCCCCCACCACCTCCACCGCATCCGTTCCGTCCGTCACGTCCGTCGTGTCCGTCACTCCCACTGGACGGACACGTCCCGCGTCTCCACGTGCATCCCGAGCGGCACGCGCCACGCGTCGACGCACACCGTCCAGGTCCGCTCCTCCCGGGCGCCGGCCGCGATCGGGACCGGAAGTCCCGCGGTCGACCCGACCGTGGCCCAGTCGACGCCCAGCGCGCCGATGATGTGCGTCCCGAAGGTCACCGTGCCCGAACGCACCTCGGTTCCACCGGTGTTGCGCAGCGCGAGGCTCACCTTCTCGCACCACCGCTCGTCCGCCGCCGTACGCACCGGCTCGCCCACGCTCAGGGCGGCAGGTGCGGCGGACGGGGCCGGCGTGGAGGGTGCCGACGGAGGGTGGGAGCCCGTACCGGGCCCGGCCGGGACGGACGGCGGCGCCCCGGGGTCCGTACCGCCGGAGGATCCCGTGCCACCGGCCGTACCGCCGGCGGCCGAGGAGCCGCCCGCGGAAGATCCGTCGGGTGCGGCGTCCGGACTTCCGGCCGTGGTTCCCGGCCCGGAGCCCGCCGCGCGGCCGCCGCTCGACCCGTTCCCGGCGGTCGGCGAGCCGTTCCCGGCGCCGCTCCCGTCGAGCGGCACCAGCGTCACGCCTCCCGTCGGCCGCACCGCCCCGCCGGGCGCCGGTGACGGCCCTCCGCCCGCGCCCACCGCGGTGTAACCCCCGCCGTGCCCGCCGCTCCCGCAGGAACCCAGTACCGCGCCCAGACAGACGACGACGGCCGCCGACGCGCCCAGTGCGGCGCCCCGACGGCCGGATGTCGATGTCGGCCGTACATTCCGTACGGCCCTTGCAGCTCGTTCAACCCGTGCAGCCCGTGTCGCTCGAAGCATCGCGCCATGGTGACCGACGCCCCCGCAAAGAGGAAGCCTCGCGACCTGTCCGGTCTCAGTCCGAGATGAGCCCCTCGCGCAGTTGTGCCAGCGTCCGGGTGAGCAGCCGGGAGACGTGCATCTGGGAGATGCCGACCTCCTCGCCGATCTGCGACTGGGTCATGTTGGCGAAGAAGCGCAGCATGATGATGCGCCGCTCGCGGGAGGGGAGCTTGGCCAGCAGCGGCTTCAGGGACTCCCGGTACTCCACGCCCTCCAGCGCGCTGTCCTCGTAGCCGAGGCGGTCGGCCAGGGAGCCCTCGCCGCCGTCGTCCTCGGGGGCCGGGGAGTCCAGCGACGACGCCGTGTACGCGTTGCCCACCGCGAGGCCGTCGACGACGTCCTCCTCCGACACGCCCAGGACGGCGGCGAGTTCGGTGACGGTGGGGGAGCGGTCCAGCTTCTGGGAGAGCTCGTCGCTGGCCTTGGTGAGGGCCAGCCGCAGCTCCTGGAGGCGGCGCGGGACCCGCACCGACCACGAGGTGTCGCGGAAGAACCGCTTGATCTCGCCGACGACCGTCGGCATCGCGAAGGTCGGGAACTCCACCCCGCGCTCGCAGTCGAACCGGTCGATCGCCTTGATCAGGCCGATGGTGCCGACCTGGACGATGTCCTCCATCGGCTCGTTGCGGGAGCGGAAGCGGGCGGCCGCGTAGCGCACCAGCGGGAGGTTGAGCTCGATCAGGGTGTCCCGGACGTACGCGCGCTCGGGGCTGTCCTCGTCCAGCGCGGCGAGCCGCAGGAAGAGGGAGCGGGAGAGGGTGCGGGTGTCGATCGCTCCCGAGGTGGGGAGAGGCGGGGCCGGCACTGCCTCGAGGGCCGTAACGGTGTCGAGCGCGTCGGGCACGACGGGCGCCTCAGCACTCTTCGTGAGTGTGAGCACCTTCGAGCTGCCCTGGTCTTCGGACATGCCACCCCCTTTGGGTCGCGGGACGGTCGCGGCGGAAGTTCCGGCGAGGAACATCAGCTTTCACCTGAATACCGGAGCCGGAGCCACGGCAAACGCTCTTCCCGCAGAATGTCACATGTCGGCAACACGCTGTAGTGACATGTCGACATGTGAGTAACGAATCAGCCCTGGAAAGACGGGGTCTGACGGTCTTTCACCGCACAACTGTCGGGAACGTCCCTGGTGAGCGATTCGCTCGCGACGGTGACCATTCGATCCCGCGTGCGGTTATGACTTGATCCGGTGTGCGGTTCCGCCGTGATCCGGTGTGCGGTCGTGCCGCGATCCGGTGGGCGGTCCCGTGGCGAGCTGGCGCACGCTCATGCCGTGCACCGGCGCACGGTCATGCCTCGATGCGGTTCGCGGAGCGCAGCCGCTGGAAGCTGCGCGCGAGCAGCCGCGAGACATGCATCTGGGAGACGCCGAGCTCCGCGCTGATCTGCGACTGGGTCAGGTTGCTGTAGTAGCGCAGAAGCAGGATTCGCTGTTCGCGTTCGGGTAGCTGGACCAGGAGGTGGCGGACCAGGTCGCGGTGCTCGACGCCGTCCAGCGCCGGATCCTCGTAGCCGAGCCGGTCGAGCAGTCCGGGCAGCCCGTCGCCCTCCTGCGCGGCCTCCAGGGAGGTGGCGTGGTACGACCGCCCGGCCTCGATGCAGGACAGCACCTCGTCCTCGCCGATGCGCAGCCGCTCGGCGATCTCGGCGGTGGTCGGGATGCGGCCGAAGGCGGTGGTCAGGTCCTCGGTCGCGCTGTTGACCTGCACCCACAGCTCGTGCAGCCTGCGCGGTACGTGGACGGTGCGAACGTTGTCACGGAAGTACCGTTTGATCTCGCCGACGACCGTCGGCATCGCGAACGTCGGGAACTGCACACCCCGTTCCGGGTCGAAGCGGTCGATGGCGTTGATGAGCCCGATGGTGCCGACCTGGACGACGTCCTCCATCGGCTCGTTGCGGCTGCGGAAGCGGGCGGCCGCGTAGCGCACCAGCGGGAGGTTGGCCTCGATGAGCGCTCCGCGCACCCGGTCGTGCTCCGGCGTGCCCGGCTGGAGGTCCTTCAGCTGGGAGAAGAGCACCTGGGTGAGTGCCCGGGTGTCGGCGCCACGGCGCTTCTCCGGGGCCGGGACGGGGGCCTCCTGGCTCCCGGCGTCCTCGGGGCCCTCGGGAGCCTCAGGGCTTGCCAGGTCTGCCGGACCTGCCGGACCTGCCGGACCTGCCGGACCTGCCGGACCTGCCGGGCCTGCCGGGGCGCCCGGTGCTCCCGGTGTTCCCGGGGCAGGAGAGGTCCCGGGGACCGGGGAGGCCGCGGAGGTCGTCTCCCGGATGGCGGTCTCCTCCTGGGGCGGCGCAGTACTGGCCGACACGGTCAACGCCACCTCTTCATCGGTCAATCATCCGTCAAAAGCGGTCATAGCATCACAAGACATGTGCACAGTGTGCAAGCACCGCATAATGCCGTGTTGGGGGCGAGTTGACGCAGATGGCACAGGAAAGCCCCGCGACGTTCGCTCCGATGCGGGGCTTCGCGGGGCTGTTCGTGTGGGCGTGAGGCCGGCGGCTCAGAACGTGTAGTCCGCGACCACCCAGGTGGCGAACTCCCGCCAGAGGGCGACACCGGCCTGGTGCGCCGGGTGCTCCAGGTAGCGCTTGAGGGCGTCCGCGTCCTCGACCGCCGAGTTGATCGCGAAGTCGTAGGCGATGGGCCGGTCGCTGATGTTCCAGCCGAGCTCCCAGAAGCGCAGCTCGTCGATCTGGCCGTCGAGCGCGCGGAAGGCGGCGACGCCCTCCACGACGCGCGGGTCGTCGCGTTCCACGCCCTCGTCGAGCTTGAAGAGGACCAGGTGGCGGATCACGGGCACTCCCTAGGGTCGTTCGTACGGACCGGGCCGGCCGGGACCGTCCCGGCCGCTCCGGGGACGCGGCGCAGGCCGGTCCGGGCGACCGGCTCTAGTTCTTGGCCCCGTTGGCGATCCAGGTCATGAAGTCGCCTATGGCCTGGGCGGCGTCCGATATGCCCTCGAAGGCTATCTGGACGTAGTCCGCCGCCTTGGCCGGGTCCGTGATGATCACGTACAGCGCGAAGACCACGAGCACATAGACGGCGATCTTCTTCGCATTCACCGCCACCGCGGCCTCCCCTGTGACTGGCGTGTCCCTGGAGCCCTGGCAACGGGCCCTGTTACCGGCGGCGAGTTTAACTTCACGGCGTGTTGAAGGACCAACGATCTTCCGGGACTTTCCGTCCGGGACGCACGAAGGGCCCCGTCTGTCGACGGGGCCCTTCTTCGGCGGTAGCGGAGGGATTTGAACCCTCGGTGACTTGCGCCACACTCGCTTTCGAGGCGAGCTCCTTCGGCCGCTCGGACACGCTACCGAGGGAGACACTACCCCAAGGTGGGCCGTGCTCTGAAATCCGTTTCCCGGGGACCCCCGGTCCGGGGTGTCCGGGGCGGGTTCAGCGGTCCCGGAAGAACTCGGTGAGCAGCCGTGCGCAGTCCTCGGCCAGGACGCCCTCGACGACCTCCGGGCGGTGGTTGAGCCGTCGGTCGCGCACGACGTCCCACAGGGAGCCGGTCGCGCCGGCCTTGTCGTCCCGGGCGCCGTAGACGACCCGGTCCACGCGGGACTGCACGAGCGCGCCCGCGCACATCGTGCACGGCTCCAGCGTGACGACGAGTGTGCAGCCGGTCAGCCGCCACTCGCCGAGCGCGGCGGCCGCCCGCCGGACGGCGAGGACCTCCGCGTGTGCGGTCGGGTCGCCGACCGCCTCGCGTTCGTTGTGCCCGGCCGCGAGCACGGTCGTACCGTCCGGAGCCAGCACGACGGCGCCGACGGGGACGTCCCCGCCCCGGACGGCCCGGCCGGCCTCGGCCAGGGCGAGCCGCATCGCGGCCCGCCAGCGGTCGCGTACCGGGTCCGGTGTCCGTGCCGCGTCCGGTGCGGTCAGCGGACCGTCTCCAGGACGTCGGCGGCGCCGAGGGCCTCGGCGATCTCGGTCAGCGCGTCGTCCGACAGTTGCTTCAGCTCCTTCTCGCTGATGCCGAGGTCGTCGAGGATGCCGGGGTCGCCGACCGGGCCGTGGGGCACGATCTCGCCGGAGCCGCCGCCGCCGGCGGTCTCGTCCTCGTCCTCGTCGTCGGCCTGGTCGTCGCCGTCCTCGGTGCCGTCGAGGTCGAGCGAGTCCAGCTCGTCGTCGGGGTCACCCGGATCGCGGCCGAGCAGTTCGTCGGTGAGCAGGATCTCGCCGTAGCTGCTGCGGGCAGCGGCGGCGGCGTCGGAGACATAGATACGAGGGTCGTCCTCGCCGTCCACCCGGACGACACCGAACCACCCGTCCTCCTGCTCGATGAGTACGAGCACCGTGTCGTCGTCGGGAGAGGCCTCCCGGGCCAGGTCGGCCAGATCCGACAGGGTCTCCACATCGTCGAGCTCCGTGTCGCTCGCTTCCCACCCGTCTTCGGTGCGCGCGAGCAGTGCGGCGAAGTACACCGTGACTCTCCCACTGGTCATAGGCGTGCCGGTTGGGGGTCCCCCCGGCGGAGGTTGCGGGCGGGGAGAGCTGTGCTCCGAGCCCACCCACTCGGAATCGTGGCAGAAACAAGGCCTCCAGGGGACGTCTTCGGCTCCCTGTGTCTGGCAGTTTTGATCGCACGGAGGCAAGTACGTCCGAACAGGACTCACCAGCACACTCGTTGCTGCCACCTGCGGATCGTACGCGGCTTTCCACCTCGCCCACGCACGACCACCCTCATGATCGCCGCCACCCGGCCGTGCCCACGGCGTGCCGCGGGCTACCAGCGGAAGGTCCGCATACGCATGGCGTGCCGCAGCCTGGCGGTCCTGGCGCGCCGGGGCTGGACGCGGTCGCGCAGCTCCCGGGCCTCTGCGAGGTCGCGCAGGAACTGGGCGCGTCGCCGACGCCGCTCGGCGGCCGTCTCCGGCGCGTCGCGGTCGGGCGGGTCGGACCGATCCGGAGACTCAGGCACAGCACCACCCCATCCCGGTCGTCATCACCACCTTCCCTCCGACGGGCGGTTCGACGCCAGGGGTCGTCGCGAGTCCGCGCCGGGCACCCGCCGAGTGCGGGAGCGCCGGGCGGGTTCGGCCCGGCTACTGTTGTGGACATGCGTCTCCACGTCGTCGACCACCCCCTGGTCGCCCACAAGCTCACCACGCTGCGCGACCGCCGCACCGACTCCGCGACCTTCCGCCGTCTCGCCGACGAGCTGGTCACCCTGCTCGCGTACGAGGCCACGCGTGACGTGCGCACCGAACAGGTCGACATCGTCACGCCGGTCGCCGAGACCACCGGGGTGAAGCTGTCCTACCCGCGCCCGCTGGTCGTGCCGATCCTGCGGGCGGGCCTGGGCATGCTGGACGGCATGGTGCGGCTGCTGCCGACCGCCGAGGTGGGCTTCCTGGGCATGGTGCGCGACGAGGAGACCCTGAAGGCCTCCACGTACGCCTCGCGCATGCCGGAGGACCTCTCCGGCCGTCAGGTGTACGTCCTGGACCCGATGCTCGCCACCGGCGGCACGCTGGTCGCGGCGATCCAGGAGCTGATCGCCCGCGGCGCCGACGACGTCACCGCCGTGGTGCTGCTCGCCGCCCCCGAGGGCGTGGAGATCGTGGAGCGCGAGCTGGCCGGCACCCCGGTCACGGTGGTCACGGCGGCCGTCGACGACCACCTCAACGAGCACGGCTACATCGTGCCGGGCCTGGGCGACGCGGGCGACCGGCTCTACGGCGCCGCGGAGTAGGCGTACGACCCGGCCGTACGCGGCCGTGAGCAGCCGGCAGGGCCCTGGCGGCCGTACGCGGCCCGTGGGTCCCCTGGCCGGTCCCGTGGGTCCCCTGGCCGGTTTCGTGGGGCCCTGACCCCCCGTACGACCCCGCCCGCAGGGGCCCTGTGCCGTCCTTCCCCGGGGCCCGGCGCGCGGGCGTGCCGATGCCCCGCGCGGGGATTTCCCGGCGGTCCCGGGAGGGCGGCGTTCCCCGGCGGTCCGGGGAGGGTGTCCTCCGACGGGCCCGCGCGGACGGTGTTCTCCGGGGTCGCCGGAGGCCCCGCGGGTGTCCGCGGGGTCGTGTCCGGACCGGCCGTACGGCCTTCAGCAGCCGTTCTTCTTCGTGGCGGCGGCCGGCTCGGGCGCGTTCAGCGCGGCCAGTGCCTTGTCGGCGTCCGGCTTCGCGGTCAGCTGCTTGAAGGCGGTGCCGATGACGAGGTCGACGGCGGTGCCCTTGCGGGCGGCGTCGGTGCGGAGCTCGGCGGCGGCCAGTTGGGTGCCGAGCACCGGCAGCGAGGTCTTCAGCGAGGACGCGGGGCCGAGCAGCATCCCGGTGCCGGCGACCTTCTTGTCGAACTCCTTGGACGCGTTGCCCACTTCCCCGATGTGGAAGCCGCGTTTGGCGAGCTCGTCCGCGGTCTGCTTGGCGAGCCCGCTGCGGGGCGTGGCGTTGAAGACGTTGACGGTGATCTGGGCGGGCTTGGGCAGCACCACCGCGGCGGCCGCCGAGGGCTTCACCTTGATCCCTTGCGCGCAGGCCGCCTTGGTGTTGGCGGCGGCCTTGTCGCCGTTGCCGGTGAAGACGTCGACGAGCTGGAGTGTTCCCCAGCCCACCACACCCAGCACGGCGACGGAGACGATGCTCACGACGACGAGCCTGCCGCGCCGCCGGGGAGGGCGCATACGCGGGTATTTGTCCCCCGTGATCCGGTACTGTCCGCCCATCCCGGGGGGAGTCAGCATGCTCATGGGCGCAGCGTAGTGCTCGAGGGCGGCCCTGCCTAATAGATGATCATCCGACTTGGTCGAGGAGTACCCGAAAGGGGCAACCGGGACCTGAGCGGGGGTCAGTCCAGTTCGAGGACGCGCGCGTGCAGCACCTGACGCTGCTGGAGGGCCGCCCGTACCGCTCGGTGCAGTCCGTCCTCCAGGTACAGGTCGCCCTGCCACTTCACGACGTGCGCGAAGAGGTCGCCGTAGAAGGTCGAGTCCTCCGCGAGGAGGGTCTCCAGGTCGAGTTGCTGCTTGGTGGTCACCAACTGATCGAGGCGGACCGGGCGCGGCGCGACGTCCGCCCACTGCCGGGTGCTTTCCCGGCCGTGGTCGGGGTACGGCCGGCCGTTTCCGATGCGCTTGAAGATCACACGGAAAGCCTACCGGCCCAGACGTTCCGGGCGCAGCCATGGCGACGGAGTGCGACGCCGGAAAAGACGGTTCAAAGCGGGGCGTTCGGGAACGGGGTCGGAGACGAACGACACCCGGACGGTGCCGCGGGCCGTCGTCCCCGGACCACCGGGCGGTCGTCGCCTTCCTCGCCCCCGGCTGGGGAAAGAGCGAACTCGGCGGAGCGGGCGGCCTGTCCGCGGCCACGGCCGGGGTCGTCCGCACGCGGCCCGTCCGCCCCATTCGCCCGAAAGGAGTCGCCGTCCTCTCCGGGCGTTGTGCACAGGCTGTGGACCGCGGGCCGGCCGGAGCCGGACCGGACGCCCGCAGCGCCCGGTCCGGCTCCGGATCAGACGGCCGGATCAGACGGCCGGACCGGACCCCGGGGCCGGTCCCCGGACCGGCCGCGTCACCGCTCTCCTCACGGGCACGGCTGCGAGGGCTCCCCTTCGCTCACCCTTCGCGCCTTGCTCCTCCTTCGTGCCTCGCTCGCCTTCTCGGCTTCCGGTTTCGGCGTGTTGCGGACGGCCTCGGCGCGCAGCAGCGCGCGCAGGACCGCGTACGGGTCAGTGGGCATGGCTGTTCGTGTTCCTTGCGTCGTACGGGACGGAGCGGACCGGGAGAGACCGGTGCTCGTCAGCAGCGCAGAACCACCGAGCGGGCGGCGGCGTGCGGGGCGTACGCGCGGTACGGGGCCGGGAGAGGGCCGCGGCCCGCACCGGCCGCCGGGTCCGGCACAGGTGCGGGACGCAGGGCCTCGGCGGGGCGCACGGCGGTACGGCCGGGCGGTCGCAGCGCGGTGTCGAGGACGTCGTACTCGACCGTCTCGCCGGACCCGCAGGCGGCGGCGGCCGGTGCCGTGTGGAGCGTCGCGTGGGCGCCCGGCACGGGCAGGGCCAGCAGCAGGAAGAGCAGCAGGACGAGCACCCGCGGCCGGACCCGGCCGGACGGGGGAAGGTGGGGTGCGCCGCTGCTCACGAAGGTTCATCTCCCCGGGTGACATACGGCGTCCATCGCGCCGGACGCGAGATCCGCCCGCTCGGCCCAGTGCCGTGCGGCGGGGGCACGGGTCAGATCGTGCGTGGGGTCCGGTGGGTCAGGCCGCGCATCCGGACCGAGGTGACGATCTCGACGACGCCGACCACGATCAGCCAGATCCCGCCCAGCAGCGTGAGGATGGCGACGGACTCCAGCGGCGAGTCGATCAGGACGATCCCGGCGACGAAGGTGACGACCCCGAGGAAGATCTGCCAGCCGCGTGCGGGCATGGCGGAGTCCTGTACGGCGGCCAGCGTCTGGGTGATGCCGCGGATCAGCCAGCCGATGCCGATCCACAGGGCGAGCAGCAGGGTCGACTGCATGATGCCGCGGAAGCAGAACAGGCCCAGCACGATCGACAGGGCGCCGCTGATGAAGGCCAGCACCCGCAGCGAGGTCCTGCGGTGGGTGCCGAACGCGGAGATCAGCTGGAGCACACCGCTGATCAGCAGGTAGATGCCGAAGAGGAAGCCGGCGATGCGCACCGAGGCGTGCGGCCAGACCAGGACCAGGACGCCCAGGACGAGGGAGGCGACGCCGGTGAGCAGGACGACCTGCCAGGCGGCCTCGGAGAGGGTGCGCAGAAATCCGTCGAAGGGGGGCTCCGGCTCGTGGCCGTCACGCGGGTCGGACATGCGCTCGGCGTGCACCCTGCGGTCGTCGAACTCAGGTCCCCTGGAGGGGCCGGTCGGTGGCTCGGTCATGATCCATGCTTGGACCGGGCTCCGGCGTACCGCCACCCGGGACGGTCCGGGTGGCTGACGGTCACCGGCCGGGCGTCTTCGCGGCCTTCGCCGCGGCCTTCATCTCCTGCTTGTGCGCCCGCACCTTCGCCAGGGACTCGGGCCCGGTGATGTCGGCGACGGAGCGGTACGACTTCGCCTCGCCGTAGGACCCGGCCGCCTCCCGCCACCCGGTGGGCCGCACCCCGAGCTGCTTGCCGAGCAGCGCCAGGAAGATCTGCGCCTTCTGCTTGCCGAACCCGGGCAGTTCCTGGAGCGCCGTGAGCAGTTCGCGGCCGCTGCCGACGTCCCGCCAGACGGCTTCGGCGTCACCGTCGTAGTGCTCGACGAGGTACTGGCACAGCTGCTGGATCCGCTTGGCCATGGACCCCGGGTAGCGGTGGACGGCGGGCTTCTCGGACAGCAGCGCGGCGAACGCCTCCGGGTCCATGACGGCGATCGCGGCGGCGTCCAGGTCGTCGGAGCCCATCCGCCGCGCGATCGTCGAGGGCCCCTTGAACGCCCACTCCATCGGGACCTGCTGGTCCAGCAGCATCCCGACCAGCGCGGCGAGCGGGGAGCGGCCGAGGAGCTCGTCGGCCTCGGGGTCCTGGGCGAGGTGCAGGGTGACGTCCATGGGTCGATGATCGCCCGTACCCGGTCAGGTCGCGCGCCAGTACCCCAGCGCGTGCACCCGGTGCCGGGCGACGCCCAGGTCCTTGCGCACGTACGACGACAGCGCCCGGGTCGTAACCGTGTCGCAGGCGATCCACACGTACGGGTCAGGGGTGGCCGCGAGGAGTTCCGGCAGGTCCGCCTTCACCCGCTCCACCAGCCGGGCGCCGGAGTCCTGCCGGGGCACCTGGCGTACCTCGTGGCGGGCCGGGTCGGCACGCAGCGGGAGACCGTCGGCGGTGCCCTCGAAGAAGACGGTGGCCGGTGCCGTACCGAGCGCCCCCAGCAGGGAGTTGACCGCGGGCAGCGAGGCGGGGTCGCCGATCGCGACGAGGTGCGAGGGCGCGGGGTCGGGCTGCCGGAAGCCGGTGCCCTGGACGGTGACCGCCACGGTGTCCCCGGGCTTCGCCGCCCGCGCCCAGTCGCTCGCGCACCCCTGGTGCAGCGCGAACTCCAGCCCGAAGGTGCCGGCCGCCGGATCCGGGTCGACCAGCGTGTACGCCCGCTGGTGCGGCCGGCCCGCGTCGTCGAACCACAGCCGCACCCACATCGTCGGGTGGACGCCGGTCGCCGCGAGCAGACCGCCGTCGGACAGGCGCAGCCGCCGGTAGTGCGCGGTGACGTCCTCGGCGTGCGTCACCGTGCAGGTGAAGTCCTTGGCGCGCATCAGTCTGAGGACCGCGCCCTCCCAGCCCCGCCCCTGCCCCATGGCACTCCTTCGCGTCTCGCGTACGATTCCCCCGCCTGACCAAATAGTTAGGCAAGGCTAACCTAAAACGCAAAGGGGCCAGGGGTGACCACCGAGATCTACCGGGACACGTGGGGAATCCCGCATCTGCGCGCCGACGACGCCCGTGAACTGGCCCGCGCCCAGGGCCGGGTCACCGCCCGCGACCGGGCCTGGCAGCTGGAGGTCGAGCGGCACCGCGCCCAGGGCACCTCCGCGTCCTTCCTCGGCCCCGAGGCCCTGTCCTGGGACCGCTTCGCGCGCCGCGTCCGCCTGGAGGACACCGCCCAGCGCTGCTACGCCCTGCTCGAGGACACAGACCCCGAGACCGCCGAGTGGGTACGGGCCTACGCCGACGGCGTCACCGAGGGTCTGGCGGCGGCCGACGCCCCGGAGTTCGCCCGGGTGGACCTCGCCCCCGGCCGCTGGGAACCCTGGACCCCGCTCGCCGTCTGGCTCTCCACCCACATCCTGTTCGCCGGCTTCCCCGCCAAGCTGTGGCGGGAGGAGGCCGTACGCCACCTCGGCCCGGACGCGGTCGGACTGTTCGCCACCGACGGGCCCGGCACCTCCGGCAGCAACGGCTGGCTGGTCGGCGGCGCGCGCACCACCACCGGACAGGCCGTCATCGCCGGGGACCCGCACCGCTTCATCGAGAACCCCGGCGTCTACCAGCAGATCCGCCTCGCCTGCCCCGAGTTCGACGTGGTCGGCCTCGCCGTCCCCGGCGTCCCCGGCATCGCCCACTTCGGCCACACCGGCACGGTCGCCTGGGCCATCACCAACGCCATGGCCGACTACCAGGACCTCTACCGCGAGCGGCTGCGCCGCACCGGCGCCGGCGTCGAGGCACTCGGCCCGGACGGCCACTGGCACCGCGCCACCCGCCACACCGAACTGATCCGCGTGGCCGGCGCGGAGCCGGTCGAGGTCGAGGTGATCGAGACCGACCGCGGCCCGGTCGTCGCCGGCGGTCCGGAGGGGCTCGACGACGGCACCCCGCTCGCCCTCAGCCTGCGCTACCCGCCCCGCGTCACCGCCGACCTCGGCTTCGGCACGCTCCTGCCGCTGCTGCGCGCCCGCCGGGTCGCCGACGTCGACCGCGCCCTCGACGCCTGGGCCGAACCCGTCAACGTCGTCCAGGCCGCCGACACCGAGGGCGCGGTGCTGCACCGGGTCGCGGGCCGGGTGCCGGTGCGCGCCGAGGCCAACCGGGTGCGGCTGGTCCCCGCCTGGGAGCCCGGCCACGAGTGGACCGGCTGGCACGAGCCGCCCCGGGCCGGCCTGACCGACGGCATCGCGGTGATGGCCAACCAGCGCGGTCTCGCGGCCCCCCTCGGCGTCGAGTTCGCGCCCCCGCACCGGGCCGACCGCATCCGCGCCCTGCTCGACGGACACCGCACCCTGTCCGCGGCCGACATGCCCGCCGTCCACACCGACACCCATCTCGCCTCCGCCGGGCCCCTGCTGGAGGCGGTGGCGGCCCTCGACGGTCTCACCCCGCGGGCCGCCGCCCTGCGCGACCGCCTCCTGGGCTGGAACCGCCGGATGGACGCCGACAGCACGGACGCGGCCCGGTACGCGGCCCTGCGCGGCGCGGTCGTCCGCCGGATCGCCGCCCACCCCGCGCTCGCGGCCCTGACCGAACCGCCCGCCTACCCCGAGGTGCTGCTCCCCTGGCTCGCCCTCGCCCCACGCGTCGGCTTCGCCCTGGAGCACCTGCTGCGGGCCGAGGAGCTGTACGGCATCGACCGCCCGGCCGTCGTGCGCGCCGCCCTGGAGGAGACGGCCGCCGAACAGGCTGCCGTTACCGGACAGGCGGCCCCTGCCGCGCAGGTGGCCTGCGCCCCGGCCGACTCCGTCTGGGGCGACAGCCACCGCCTCGCCCCCTGGCAGGCGCTGCCCGACCCGTCGTACACCGGGCCCGCGCTCTCCGGCGACCACGACTGTGTGCTGTGCACCTCCAGCGTGCCCGGCCTCACCGACCTCGCCGCGCGCGGTCCGGCCGCCCGCTATGTGTGGGACCTGGCCGGCCGCGAGGACAGCCGCTGGGTGGTGCCGTTCGGCGCCGACGGCGTCCCCGGCCGCCCGCACCACCGTGACCAGCTCCCGCTGTGGCTCGCGGGAGACCTCGTCCCGGTCGTCACCGACTGGGACCGGCTGGAGAAGGAGACCGATGTCTGATCCGTACGCCGCCCCCGCCCGCGAGGCCGTCCACGAGGAGGTGACCGACGGCTTCGGCACCGTCCGCATCCTCCCGCTGGACGCGGCCGCCGACGCCGAGGTCGTCCATCGCTGGGCGAGCCAGGAGCGGGCCGTCTTCTGGGGCATGAACGGCCTCACCCGGGACCAGGTGGCGGAGATCTACGCCCATCTGGACACCCTCGACACCCATCACGCCTTCCTCGCCGTCCGGGACGGCGAACCGGTAGGCCTGCTCCAGACCTACGAACCCGAGGCCGACCGGGTCTCCGAGTGCTACGAGGTCCGGCCCGGCGACATCGGCGTACACGTGCTGCTCGCGCCCGCCGGGGACGGCGGAGCGCGCCCCGGCTGGTCGTCGGCCCTGATGGGCGCCTTCGCCGCGTACGTCCTGCTGGTCCTGGACCGGCGCCGGGTCGTGGTCGACCCCGACGTGCGCAACGCGCGGGCGATCAGCCGTTTCCTGCGCCAGGGCTTCGAGGCGGGCCCGGTCGTCGTCCTGCCGGAGATCGACCTCCCGGACGTGTATCTGCCCGAGAAACACGCCCAACTGGCCTTTCTGCGCCGGGAGGTGGCCTTTCCCGGGTGACCCCGAGGGGCCCGACGGCCGGCGCGGCGGGCAACGACGGAGCCCGCGGTGGCCGTGGGGGCGTGTGCAGGCCGTGAGGTGGCCGTGAGGGGGCGCGCGGCGGCCGTGAGGGGGGTCGTGCCCGCCCGTTCACGGCCGGTGTGCACGATGGTGCCCGTGCCCGCCCGTCGGCCGGTGGTGAGCACGGCGCTGCTCCCGTCCGTACCTATCCAGGAGCACACGAGTGCGAAGGCGGAGCGGTGACGTGAGTGAAGGGCCCGATGGCGGACGACGGTACGGCGCACGGCACTACGGCGCACGGCACTACGGTGCACGGCACTACGGTGCACGGCACGGAAACCGGCGGCTTCAAGGGCTGGTGCTGCTGGGCACCGTGCTGGTCCTGCTCCTCTTCGGCGGCGCGGGGCCGGCATCGGCCCACGCCGCCCTCCGCAGCACCGACCCCGCCGACGGGGCCGTCCTCAAGTCCGCCCCCCGCGCCCTCACCCTGACCTTCACGGAGTCCGTCGGTCTGCTCGCCGACTCCTTCCGTGTCTTCGACCCCGACAACCGCCGGGTGCGCACGGGCGAGCCGCAGCACGCGGCGGACCGCTCGGACACGGCCCGGGTCACCCTGCCCGCGAAACTGGGCCGGGGCACCTTCACCGTGGCCTGGCGGGTGGTCTCGGCGGACAGCCACCCGGTCTCCGGCGCCTTCACCTTCTCGGTGGGCGAACCCACCCCGACCACCGCCGCGGTGAACGCCGGCCCCACCGAGGACCCGGTCACCGGCAACCTCTACGACACGGCCCGCTACGCCGCCTATCTCGCCGCGGCCCTGCTCATCGGCACGGCCGCGTTCGTCCTGCTGTGCCGCCCGGCCGACACCGCCCCGCTGCGCACACCGCTCAGGGCGGGCTGGTGGACCCTGCTGGCGTCCACCGTCGTGCTGTTGGTGCTGCGTGCTCCGTACGAGGCGGGCACGGGCCCGGCCGGGGCCCTCGACCCGTCCGCCCTGGCCCACACCCTGAGCACCCGTCCGGGCCTGACGCTGACGGCCCGCCTCGCCCTGCTGGGCCCGGCGGCCGTGCTCCTGATACGCGCCCGCAGGCGCCCTCCGGCCTCCGCGCCGACCGGACCGGCCCTGACGACGACCGGACCGGCCGTCGTGGTCGCCGTCGGACTGGCCCTGACCTGGGCGGCCGCCGAGCACGCCTCGGCCGGCCTCCAGGTCCCGCTGGCGATCACGTCCTCGGTCCTGCACCTGCTGGCGATGGCGGTCTGGCTGGGCGGTCTGACGGCACTGCTGATCCTGCTCCACCGCACCACGCTCCCGGCCGGTGCGGTCGCCCGCTTCTCCCGGGTCGCGTTCACCGCCGTCACCGTGCTGGTGGTGACCGGCTTCTACCAGTCCTGGCGCGGTCTCGGTTCCTGGTCCGCGCTCACCGGGACGGACTACGGCCGCCTCCTGCTCGCCAAACTGGCCGGGGTGACGCTGCTGCTGACGGCGGCGTCCTTCTCCCGGAACTGGACGGCCCGGCCCGCGGCGGCCAGGGCGGCCACCGGGGAACGGGTGCCGGTGACGGCGGGCGGACCACCGCTCCCGGAGCGGGAGCCGGAGCCGGAGACCGCCGCGGGGGCGGAGGCGGTGACCGTCCCGGAATCGGAGACGGAGGCGGAGGCCGAGACGGCATCGGGAGCGGCGGCCGACGTCGACACCGTGCGCGGCCTGCGCCGTTCCGTCCTGGCCGAGGTCGCCGTCGCGGCGGTGGTGCTGATGGTCACGACGGCCCTGACGGGCACCACCCCCGGCCGGGCCGAGACCGAGGCGGCCGACGCGCGGGCGTCCGCGCCCGCCACCGGTATCGCCACCGCGTCCGTCACCCTGGTCCCGTTCAACGTCGGCACCCCCGCGGTCCACGGCACGGTGCAGGTCACGCTCGACCCCGGCCGGGTGGGCGACAACTCGGTCGAGGCCGTGGTCTTCGGCCCCGACGGCGGCCTGTCCTCGGTGCCCGAACTGCGCCTGACCTTCACCCTCGCCGGTCAGAAGATCGGCCCGCTCGACACCAAGGTGACCGACAGGGGCGGCTATTGGGCGGCCGACGCCTTCAACCTGCCGCTGCCCGGAACGTGGACGATGAAGGCGACGGTCAGGGTCTCGGACGTGGACCAGGTGAGCGAGACTCGGCAGGTACGGATCGAGCGCTAGGCCCGGCAGATCCCGGGAATCCCTGTTCGCGCGGGGTGACCCGATCCATCAGAAATTGTTACCCACTTTCGGACTATGGGGTGGTTTCACCGTATTGACGCCCTGGGGTGGCGGGAGGGCGCAGCCCAGTCGCCGCAAGGGGTGACGAAATGGCGGGGCGTCAACATCGTGCATATCGCACATAGATGGACATTGCATCCGAGGGTAACGGAAGTGTGATCACTTGGTCACACAGTGCGCGTATCGCGTTCACGTCGCCGCCCGGCGGCCAGAGTGTGAATGCGCGGCCAGCCGGTCGTCGCAAGCACACCGCACCACCCCCGACCAGGCACGTCGTCACGGCCGGGAAGGTGCCTGCACCATGCAAGGGGACTCCGTGTCCGTTTTCGTTAGCCCTCGCCGTCTGGCCGCCGCGACGCTCGCGGCTGGTGCCCTCGTCGGAGCGGTGGCCCTGCCGGCGTCCGCCGCCGACCACGTCGTCCGCGCGGACCGGTCGCGGGTCGAGATCAGCGACGTGCACCGCGACGCCCTGAACCGCCACGACCGCTTCTACGGCTCGAACTTCTCGCTCAACAGGGAGTGGGTGCAGCTCAGCAACTACAGCGGTCGCAGCGTCAACCTCGACGGCTGGACCCTGCGGGACGAGGACGGCCACAGGTACACCTTCCGGCATGTCCGTCTGGACGGCCGGTCCACGGTCCGTGTCCACACGGGCATCGGCCGTGACACGCGCACCGACCTCTACCAGGACCGCCGCGGCTACGTGCTGGACGACCGGTCCGACACGATCACCCTGCGCAACGACCGCAACCGGTTCGTCGACTCCTACTCGTGGCGCGACCGCGACTACCGGGACTGGAACGGCCGGGACGACCGTCACGACCGGAACTGGAACGGCCGGGACAACCGTCACGACCGGAACTGGAACGGCCGTGACGACCGCCACGACCGGAACTGGAACGGCCGGGACAACCGCCACGACCGCAACACGCACGACCGTGGCGACCGCAACAACCGGCCGGGTCAGTTCCCCGGCCACCTCCCGGGCCAGCTGCCCGGCCAGCTCCCCGGTCACCTTCCGGGCCAGGGCAACCAGGGCAACCAGGGCAACCAGGGCAACCAGGGCAACCAGGGCAACCAGGGCAACCAGGGCAACCAGGGGAACCAAGGTAACCAGGGGAACCAGGGCAACCACGGGAACCGCGGCAACCACGGCTGACCGGCCGCCGCCGGACGTGACCTCTGAACGGTCCGCCGGCAGTTAGACGCGATCCTTGGTCAACGTAGAAGGGCCCCACCGCAAGCGGTGGGGCCCTTCTACATCGTGCCCGGTGAGGCACTGGCGGAGGATACGAGATTCGAACTCGTGAGGGGTTGCCCCCAACACGCTTTCCAACTGTGCGTGTGGCCGTGCGCGGGCGTCCGTGAGGGTTCAAACGGCAGGTCCGGTGAGGTGCACGGACGACGGTGAACGACCACGTCCGTCGGCGAACTGGACAACGATCAGGACAACGCGGCCGACTGTCAGACGCAGGAAACGCGGCGCGGCTATTCGATGCGCTGGAAGCGCCAAGCCTGGTATGGGTCGCCGAAGTCAGGTGCGAGAGCGATGCGGGGCGGGAAGATTCGCAGCAGGCTCAGTCCAAGCCGCATGGGGGCGGGGGCGTCGACGACACCGATGGCGTACGTTTCGGGCTCCTCGCCCGGGATGAGCGTCCACTCGCGGGAATCCGGGAGCATCAGCGCCAGCTCGTGCATGTCCGGATCACCGTCGAAGCTCACGAACAAGTCTCTGTCGGTGCTGATGGTGTAGGTGCCGTTGCCGTTGCCGGTGCTGCGGATCTCCCAGGCTTGATGGCCTTGACTGTCCGGCGGAAGGAGCATCAGCGGCGATCCCGGCCCGCGATCGACCCCGGTGAGAACCTGCTCATAGGTGAAAGCGATTTGGTAGCGGCCGTCGGCCAGTTTTGCCATGTCTGCTCCGCATCATCGACGTTGTGCCAGACGGCACGATTGGTGAGCGAACCAGAACAAACTCCAACCGACTCAGCGACCCGCCGCGCAGCAGACGCGAATGGGTAGGAAACGGGCCGAATGGCGTGGCAATCCGCTGACCAGCCAGTTGATCCGAAGGGAATGCCCCAGCGGATGCGTTGGCCGGCCTCGCGCTGAGGCCGCGCCCGTTTCCCAACTGTGCGTACGGCTGTGCGCGGGCGTCCGCGCTGGTTCAAACGGCAGGTCTAGCGAGGTGTATGGACGACGATGAACGGCCACGTCCGTCGGTGAACTGGGCAACGATCAGGACAATGAGGCCGAACGGCAGACGCGGGGAACGCGTCGGCCGCTAGCGGATGGTGTGCGGTTCTTTGGCCTGGGGGTGCTGGACGACGCAGTCCGGTCCGGGCCACATGATCGTCTCGTGGCCGTCCTCAGCACGGATGCGGTAGGGCGGTTCACCGTTGGTTCCCAGCACTTCCACGATCTCGACCATGTGGTCGCCATGCCCGACGGTCCTGCCGTGCACCAGCAGCCGGTCGCCCTTACTCGCGCGCATGTGGACCCCTTCCTCTTCAGGCAGCCTCCGGCCAGGAGCGGCGCGGCTGGCCCCACTTTCGTTGCTTTCAGTTTACGACTGATTACAACTTGTGCCCGATCGGCTTCGCTCGCGCGAACGGGAAACTGAGGCGGAGGGTCGTCCGCGGGGTCAGGCCTGACCTGCTGCTTCAGGCGCGAGCCGACTCGTGAAACCGTGATCGCGCAGACGCTCGTATGCGTCCCTGATGTCCCCGGGGATCTCTTGCTCGATCATGAAACCTTGTCGGGGGTAGATCATCAGCCGTTGTTGCGCACCGACCAGCATGTCGACGACCAGGTGCGCGTCCCCGATCGAGTCGATGTAGTTGGCCAGCGTCATCGGGGTCGATGCGCTCACCCACTCGACGTCGGGCCACAGCTTGCAAGCCGTGGCATACGCACGCCGTTCCTCGTATGGCTTGCTGATCAGGAGAGCCGAGGTGACCGGTACGCCGTGATCTTCGAGCACCGAGCGTGAGAGGCGGATGTTCTCGCCCGTGTTTCGAGCGTTCGGTTCCACCAAGATGGCCTGCTCGGGTACCCCAAGCTCCATGGCCCGCTCGCGGTAGTGCTCGGCTTCGCCGCGCGGCATCCGCTCCTTCGTCGTCCGGCTGGTCGCTCCGGTGAAGACGATGAGCGGGGCCATGCCCCGGTGGTAGAGATCGGCCGTCGTGTCGGCCACTCCGAGGTCGTGACTGCCCAGGCCGATGGCCACAGAGCATGGGCGGGGTTCATGGCCCATCTGCTGGAAGTCCCAGAGGAGTCCCGCGTCCGCCCATGCCTGCGCCGAGATCACTTGTCCTCGTCCTCCGCCGTTGCCGAGTCGGGCACCTTGAAGTCGTATGACCAGGCGAACCGCGTTCCCGCGTGCACGCCGATAGCGAACTCAACCACGGTTCCGTCGGCCGTGCGCGTGGTGCGGTGAAGCTCTACGACCCACTCGCCCGGTGAGAGCTGGAGCGTCTGGGCTTCCTCTGCCGTGGGAACGCGCGCGAACAGTTCCTCGGTCATGTGGTCGATCTCGTAACCGGCGTCATACAGGACGCGGAAGCCGCCACCCCGCCCGGCGGGGCCCGGGGTGGGGTCCACGATGCGGGTTCCTTCGACGTGTTCGGGGCGGTAGTAGCTGGTCAGTGTGTGGGTCGGCTGTGTGCCTTCCTTGACGACCCGAGCCCTGGCGTATACCTCTGCCCCTTCGGGCAGGCCGTGTGCGGCAGCGACGACAGCCGGCGCCTTCACTCGGCTGACCGTCTGGGTCTGCTCGTTCCTGCGGTACGAGCGGCCTGACGCGACGCGGTCCGCGATGAACGCGACTTCGTCGCCGTCACGCCACTTGGCTTTGTCGTAGCGCGAGATACCGAGTCGCTTGAGCGGTGCTTTGGGTCGAACGAGGGTGCCATGCCCCCGAGTCATTGTGACCAGGCCTTCCGCTTCCAAGGCCTTGTACGCGCGGTGGACGGTCTCCTTTGAGCCCTCGCCTGCCTCCACAAGGTCTCGGATCTGTGGAAGTTGCTGGCCAGGGCTGTAGTCGCCGCTCCTGATCTGTTCGGCAAACCGGTCCGCAAGATCCCGCCACTTTGGCGCTTTCGCTGCCACGCCGAACTCCTCTCGACAGGTCTAAGTGAAGCACACAGTCCTAGGACAGCGATGCATTCTCTTCTCGGGCCGCTCGCAGTCCTAGGGCAGCGAAGGAGTGGGGGCTCTTCTTTGAGCTTCTTTCCTGGCCGTGTCGGTTCGGGATAGCTCGTGCAGTTGGGGCCCTGAGCTGGTCGTTCTTTGACAACTCAACAGTGGACCGAGGATCTACCGCCTGTCCTCAGGACAAGAAGGCGGCCCGCGCGGTGAACGACCCGCGCAACTCCAACTCATCCGCAGCGCGCGTTTGACGTGAGCTGCGGCCGGTTGCCTCTCCCGCCTGTCCGGCCCGCACTAACTCTGCGGTAGCCGTACGGGCGGGAGTGCGGGGAGCCGAGACGAGAGGAGCAGGCCTTGCGAAGGATCACCAACCCCAAGCACCCGAACGCTGACCAAGTCGGCACGGACGTCCAGCACCAGGGCGAGACGCACCGGATCACGGATGTCGGCGGTGGTCAGTTCACGCTCGTGCGACTGCGTGACGGCTACGCCCAGAACGTCAGGATCCGCGACGTCAACGACCCCACCAAGCGCGGCTGACCCACCCACTTCCCCAACGGCGCGCGGTCCCCGGGAGGCAACCCGGGGACCGCTTTGGGCCGTACCACCGACCAGGGAGAACACGACCCAATGGAACACATCGTCACTGTTCAGAAGCTGTTACCGCGTTCGAGCCCTGGATGGAGCCGACGGACGCGGAGCTGGACGCCATCGAGCGAGAGATGCCGCTGATCCTGGCGGACGTCGACCTGATCGACGCACAGATCATCGCCATGGACCACGCCCCGAACGAGGTCGACACCCGCCGCGTCCGCCGCGCCCTCGCCCGGGTCCTCACCGAGTACCGCGTCCTTGCCAACCGCACCACCGACGCGGTGGGCGATGCGGCATGAGTGCCTCCATCTCCCGCCGGCCATTAAGTCGCGCGCAGAAGATCGTGCTCACGGCCGCGTTCGTTCCGATGGTCGCCACCGGTGTTGCCGGTGGCGCGGGGACGTTCAGCAACATCAGTGCCGCCTATGGGCGTGGGACCGCGCTCGGTGCGGTCGCGGCCGGTGAGGGTGCCACGGCCGTGCTCGCGCTGGTCCTGCTCGGTCTGACCATGCTGGGCCAGTCCTCGCCCCACACGGTCCGACTCGGGCTGTGGGCCCTGCCGGCCGCTGCGTCGGTGATGGCCGCGACCGCGGGCACAGATGCCGGACACACCGTCATCTACGCCGTGACCCCGATGGGCATGTGCGTCTCGGCCGAGGGGGCCGCGTTCCTTGCCCGGCGGATCGTCGTCCACACCAGCGGACACGATGCCGAGGCGGAGCGCCGGTCGGCGGGCGTGGTGCAGTCGCTCGCCTACCACCGGGCCCGCGCCGCCAACCACCCCAGTGAAAGGGCGCGCAAGCGGTCGGATCGGGTGTCGTGGCGTCTGGCCCGACGGGTCGGGACCGGCGACGCGTCGCTCGGATCGAGGCTGCTGGACGTCCAGCGCGAGCGCGTCACGACCGGCGCCGACGCCGCGCTCGCCGCGATGTTCACCCCCGCCGCCCTCGATCCCAACCCGATCGAGAACACGAAGGAATCAGTCGAAAATAGTCGAGAACGGTCTATCTCTGGCCTGCCTGTATCGAGCGGGCCCACGGTCGTGCTGACACGGCTCGTGGTGCCCGATCCGGCACCGGTCGACCTGGGCAAGTCGAGCACCGGCACGAAGCCAGTCCCGACGGCTCCCCTCGATCTCTTTGCCGTCCAGCCGGTTCCGATCGAGGCCGCACCCGTGCGACCGGTCCCGGCGGAGAGGACCCGACCGCATCGGGCGACCGGGCGGGTACCGGACGTTGCAAAGTCGCCCCGCACCCGGCGCACCTTCGAGGAACTGATGGCCGAGGCGCGCAAGGCCACGGCCGGTCTGCCCGATCACGAGGTGACCGGGGAGGGCATCCGCCGGACCCTGCACACCTCGCCCGCGAACGCGCGCAAGCTGCGCGACGCCCTGCTCGCCGAACGCGCCGCCGGGGCGGAGACACCGTGAACGCCCTCGCCACGCTCTTAACGGCCACGCCGCCCGTCCTCGGATGGGCGGCACACGCCCGGTGGCTGCACGGCCGGCTCGCCGTGACCCGCTCACCGGGCTGTGGACGCGGGATGCGTTCACCCGCCGGGCCCGCCGTCTGCTGCGGGACCCGCACGCGGTCGTGGTGCTGGCGGACGTCGACCGCTTCAAACAGGTCAACGACGTGCACGGTCACGCGGCCGGTGACGCCCTGCTCGCCTCGATAGCTGCTCGCCTCGCCCACGGCACTACCCCGGGCGGGGTCGCCGGGCGGCTCGGCGGCGACGAGTTCGCCGCCGTGTTCATCGACCGCGACAGCACGGCCGCCGACCGGCTGCGCACCCTCGCCCGCGTCCTGGCCCGGCCCGCCGGCACCGCCCCCGACGTCCACACCACCGTGTCGTTGGGTTGGGTGCGGGCCGCCGACCACCCCGGCGACGACCTGTCCGCCCTGCTGCGCCGCGCGGACGAAGCGATGTACGCGGCGAAGCGCTCGGGCCGGTCCGGGCCGCTCCGGGCGGTGCGGCTCGGGCGGCTGCTCGGCTCGGTCGCCGGGCGCCGGCCCGGACGGCGCGGGGCGGCATGAGCACCCTGCCCGTCTACCGGTGGCACCTCGCCCCCGACGGCTACGCCACCCGCCGCCAACTCCGCGCCCGCGGACTACGGCCGGGCGGGCAGGACGTCGCCGCGACGCTCGAACGCCCCCGGCGACGGGGGCGTCCGCCGCTGGTCGCCCACCTCTACCGCCTGGACCTCGCCCTGCCGGTGCGGCCAATGACGCCAGGTCGGTGGGCCGCGCTCGCCCGGGCCAACCGGGCCCGGCGGATCTGCCCCGAGTGCCGCCGGGACGCGGGATACGTCATCCCGCCCATGCTCGGCATGTGCTCGCCCTGCGCTTTCCCCGACAACGCCCCGGAGGGTGCGTCATGGAACAGCTCCCCGCACACCGCCCGTTGACGGTCGTCCAGCTCCCCGACGGCCAGCACGTCTACGCCGACCCCGCCGCTCTGCCGATCCAGCAGCCCACCGGCCCGCAGGTCGTCCACATCCACCAGGCGCCCCCGGACCGCACCGTCCAGCGCGTGGCGCTCGGCTCCGGGGTCGGCGCCGGGGCGGTCGCGGCCGGCGTCTACTTCGGCCCGCTCCTGGTCGGTGTCCTCACCGCCATCGCGGCCAACCTCGCGATCCTCGCGCTGCTCGCCGCCGTCATGGCCTGGGGCGTGGTCACAGTCGTCCGTTCGGTTGGCGGCAGCGACGGCAAGGCCGCCGCCAAACGCCTACGTCGCGGGCGTTGACGGACCGCGGCTCAGGGCCGTCGCTTCCGCTGCTCGATCCACAGCGCGACACAACTCGGCAGCAGGAAGACCAACGCCACGAGCGCCAACCAGGGCGACCGTCCGGTGAAGTCGCCCACGAGGAGAACAGCGAACCCCACCAGAAACGCGATGGGCACCCAGCAGCCGGACACGCTCACACGTCGCTGAGCCATGTAACCCCCCTGCGAATCGAGCCCGCTGCCCGCAGCCAGCACAGGATCGCCGTCCCCAACACCCCGGTCAAGCCAGTACGCCGATCACCCCAGCGACGGCAAGACGGCCGCCAAGAGGCCCGGCCGCAAGGGCCGTTGATCCGAAACCCGTACGCGGCCCGCAGGGCCCCCGACCCCCCTTGCGTGTGGGTCGAGACCCCCGGGGCCGTGAACAGCCGCGCCGGGCCCCGTGAGGGGGTTGCACGGCCGGTTTTTCCGCCGCTCTACGCGCGCGTGCGCGTAGGGCCCCACCCCTCCCCGCCGCTCAACTCTGCAACTTCGCAGGTCACAGGTGGTTGCGGGGGTTCAACCGGTGCTGTCGACGCAACCGACAGCACCGCCCCCTGCAACCCGAGCGGGCCGGTGACGCCACGCAACGGCGCACCGGCCCTCATCCACGGTCTTGGAGGACCCTTTCGTGGACTGGAAGCAAGCATGGTCGACCACTGCCAACACCACCAACAGCGCGTTGGATTCGCTCGCTCCGGTGTGCGTTCCGTTCGCCGCCCGTTGGGATCTTGAGGCGGACCGGCGGGACAAGCTGCGCACCCCGGAACACCTCAAGGCGCTCATGGCCGCGCAGAAGGAGCACAACGCCGCGCGCTCCACGCACGCCACCGCCAAGTCGCAGCAACTCAGCGCGCGGGCCGCGTCGAACAATCCGTTCGCGGCGGGCCGCCGGGCGGCTCGGGTGGCGAGCAAGGCAGCCGCGCGGCACGAGCGGGACACCCGCGCCAAGCTCAAGGCCGCGCGGGTGAACTACCCGAGCACGCTCAAGGCTCGGGCGATTCAGGTGCACTCGCTGCACGCCGTGCCCACGGTCGTCGCGTCCGTGGTCATGTCCGCCTCGAACCTGACGCTGTGGCCGGCCGCCACCTCGGCCGTGCTGATCGGCGCGAACGTGGCCGGTCTCGCGCTCGGGCGGCGCAAGCTGCGGGTGCCGGTGGATGAGTCGGTGTCGCTGGAGGAGCGTCAGCTCATGGAGCGTCTCGACCCGTCGTACTGGGTCGAGCACGCCCCGGACCGTGGCCTGTCGGGCACGGTCACCACGCCTCCGGCCATGGAGCCGGGCGGTATCCGGTGCGAGATCCGCCTCGACGGGACGTGGACGGTCAAGACGCTCACGGACAAGCTCGACTCGGTCCGTGCGCTGCTCGGGGCCCGCACCGCGCTGCGCATACGGATCACGTCCGCCTCGCGCGGCGGATGGGCCGTCCTCACGCTGGCCACCCGGTCGGCAGCCGCGGGCGTCTCCTCGCTGTGGACCCCGGACCGCATCCCGTCCGACCCGATGGCCATGAGCCTCGGGTTGGACACCGAGACCGGCGACGAGGTCCTGATCCCGTTCGACGAGCGGCTGTTGGTGTCCGGCGCGTCCGGCACCGGAAAGTCCTGGTCGTTCCGCCCACTCATGGCCACCGCCCACCTGCGCGGCGACCTGCTACTGATCGACGGCAAGGGCGAAGAGGCCAACATCTGGGAGCACTCGTGCCGCGTCGCCGTGGAACGCGACGACATCACCGACGCCGTGGACGACGCGCACGCGGAGATGACCCGCCGCAAGGTCGACATGAAGCAGCGCGGGATCAGCGTGTGGGACGGCCGTCAGCTCACCGTCGTCGTGGACGAGGGACAGGTGATTCTGGCTCTGATCAGCAAGGACAAGGACCGGCTGCAACGGCTGATCGAGCTGTCCTCGCTCGGTCGCTCGCGCGGTGTCGTCCTGTGGTGGGCGACCCAGTACCCGCTCACCGACGGCGGCGCGCCGGGCGTGCACAAGCTGATCGCACCGAACCTGCTCACCCGGTTCTCGCTGCGGGTGGCCAGCACAACGCAGGCACAGGTCGCGCTGGACGACTGCGCGCACTACGCCCCCCACCAGATCCCCGACGGCCGCGAGTACCGAGGCCACGGCTACCTCAAGGGCTACGGCCCGCGCATGCTCCGCACCTGGACCCTGGACGACACGGGCGTCCGCGCCCTGCCCAAGTCGATCTGGACCCCGGACCAATCGACCGGCGGCCCGTCGCCGCGCCCCCTGCACCTGGTCAAGGAGACCGCCGCACCGTCCGGTGCGCTGAGTAACCGGGACAAGGTGCTCGCCGCGGTGCAGGCCGGGGCGCGGACGGCCAAGGACGCGGCCGACGCGACCGGCCTCAACAAGGGCACCGTCTCCCGCGAGATCAGGGCCCTCACTGCGAGCGGAGCCCTGCACAGGACCGCGGACGGCCGACTCCTGCCCGGCCAGCAAGCGGCTTGACCACTCCCGCGCACGACAACGGCGGCCCCCATCCCACCAAGAACCGGGGCCGCCGCCAATCCAGCACGTCCATAGCGAACTGGAGACCTCCAGCATGACCCAACCGACCAGCATCCGGCGAGAGCACCTGCCTGCCGCTCTCTCCCTGGCATCCTCCGGCGTGCCCGTACTGCCGTTACGAGCAGGGAAGCTGCCGTTCGGGAACTGCCCGACCTGCGCCAAGAACGCCTGCGGGGGGCGACCGAACATGAAGACCCCGGGCCCCTGCGCCTGCCCGGCGCCCTGCCACGGCTGGGCCGCCGCCACCACCGACCCGAACGTCCTCGACTCGCTCAAGTGGCGGCGGGCGTGGCGGGAAGCGGCGGGCGTGGCCTACCACCCCGGGGGCGCTGGTCTCACCGTCGTGGACCTCGACAACCCAGCGGCCATCGCGTGGGCCCGTGCGAACCTGCCCGCCACGCGCACCGTGCCGACGACCCGGGGCGAACACTGGCTCTACCGGGGCGCCATGCAGGGCGCCAACGGCGTACGGCCCGGCGTAGACATCAAATCCGTCATGGCCTACGCCCGGTGGCTCGGGCCCGGTACCGGCACCATGACGGCCCTGCCGGACGTCGTGCGCACCCTGATCGTGAAGGAGCCGGCCCCGGCCCGACCGGGGGCCGTCACGGTGCCCCTGAGGGGCCGTGGGGGCGAGTGCCCGCACCGCACGCCCACCTATTTGGACCGTGGCATCGCCATGGCTGTGCAAGGGATCACTGAGGCCCGCGGCGCGGTGCACGCCACCGTATACCGCACGTTCCTCGCGGTGCTGTCGACACACGGCCGGTGCGGCTGCCTCACAGACGCCCATGTCTCGCGACTGTTCACCGCCGCGCAGGCCATGGGCGAGGCTCCCCGGCACTGCACGGACGCGTGGACCAACGCCCTGACCACGTTGGGACTGTGACCCGTGTCCGACGACGAGAAGAACCCCGCCCGGCAGGTCATCACGGACTACGCGCAGTCCCACTTCCGGTACTTCCGCACCGTGGACGGGACCGTGTACGCGCAGCGCACCGGGCACCCCGTGGCCCGCCCGATCCGCTCCCAGGGCACGACCGGGAGCCACCGCCAGGAACTCATGGTCGGCCTCTTCCGCGACGGGGTCGGCGTCTTCAACGGAACGGCCTTCAAGGAGGCGTTGGACTTGATCGAGGCACTCGCGCTCACCGAGCGGGTACAGCCCACCCACATCCGCGTGGCCCCTGGATTCGACGGCGCCACCTGGCTCGACCTCGGCCGCGACGACGGCCGGTCCGTGCGCATCCACCCCACCGGCTGGGACCTCCGCGTCCCCGATCCCGAAGAGGTGTGCTGGCGGCGCACCCAGCTCACCGGGGAACTCCCCCTGCCCGCCACGGACACCAACGGCAAGGGCATCGACCTGCTGATGCGGCTGTGCAACTTCGCCGACGCCAAGACCGAGGCCCTGGCCATCGCGTGGCTCATCGGCTGCCTCGGGCCGTCCGTACCCGTCCCCGCGCCGTTCCTCACCGGCCCGCAGGGCGCCGGCAAGTCGACCGGCGGGCGGATGCTCGTGCGGATCATCGAGGGTATGACCGGCGACCTGCGGCGGGCGCCCAAGGACGAGGAGAACATGATCACGGCGGTTGCGGCCGGATGGATCACCGCCCTGGACAACCTCTCCCACCTGCCCCCGGACCTGTCCGACCTCATGTGCTGCATCATCACCGGGGCCGAGAGCATCAAGCGCGCGCTGTTCACCGACGGCGACGTCGTCCGCTCCCGCTACCGCCGCCCGATGCTGCTGACCGGCATCGACGTCGGCGTCATCCGCCCCGACCTCGCCGAACGACTCCTCACCCTGCGCCTGGAACGCCCCCGGGTACGGCGCACCGAAGCGGAGCTGTGGGCGGAGTACGCCGAGATCCTGCCCGTCGTCCTCGGCTCCCTGCTCGACCTGACCGTCAAGGTCCGCGCCGTACAGGCCGAGACCCCGACCGATCTGCGCATGGCCGACTTCGCCCACCTGTGCGCCCAGCTCGACACCGCCACCGGCTTCGGGACGCTGGCCGCTTACCGGGCCAGCCTGGACGACCTCAACGACGACGTCATCGAGGGGGATCTCCTGGCGCAGACGGTCCTCAAGCACGCCGCCGAACTCACCCCGGGCACGGAAGAACGGATGACGTCGGCGGAGTGGCTGCACGCCCTGACCGCCCTCTACAGCGGCGAGGAATGCCGCCCCCTGCCCAAGGGCTGGCCCACCACCGGCAAGGTGCTGTCCGACCGGCTGCGGCGCATCCAGCCCACCCTGGCCGCGCGGGGCGTCCTGGTCGACTGGGGCCGCACCAGCGCCGCCCGCTACATCGAACTCAGCCGCCAGGCCCCGCCCCCGCCGCCCGAACAGCAGACCACGTTCTGACCGCCGCCCGGACAGACGGACAAGCAAGAGGAGCACGCCCGCCCGGGGGGGGGGGGTGCTCCTCTTGCCGTTCGGCGGCGACAGCCGCCCTGCACAGGTCGCGCCGCGAAGCGGCCCGTTCTTCAAGCCCTGAGCGGGCGTAAAGACCTACAGACACCACCACTTTTTTCCTAAGTAGGGAAGATCTGCGTCACTGCGTCACCCCGGGCCCGACGGACGGCCGCTGACCTGCGGCGACAGCGGTGACGCAGACGGCGAATCCTGCGTCATTCCGCGTCATCAGCGTCACCCCGTGACGAACGCCCGTGTCATCGGTGACGCAGGGCCCGCCCCGCTGCGTCACCGGAACCCGCAGGTCAGAAGCCTGATTGACGCAGGTGACGCGATGACGCAGAAATCCCAGCTTCGGACAGCACAGACCACCCCGCCCGCAGCTCACCTCGAAGTCACACAAGGAGTGCCCCCACCCATGGACACGCCTCAGCTTCGTGAGGTCGATGACCCCACGTTGGTGTTGTTGACCGTCGAAGAGGCCGCACGTCGCCTTCGCATCGGCCGGACCACGTGCTTCGCGCTCATCCGCACCGGCGAATTGGAGTCCATCGACATCGGCCGTCTCCGCCGCGTCCCTGCCGACGCCCCGGCCGCATACCTCGCCCGTCGGCGCGCGGCCAAACGCGCCGCTTGACGACTCCCGGGGCGGCGGCACTTCCGGATGGGACAACCCGCCGCCCCGCATCCCGACACTGAGAAACAGGAGCCTGCCAGTGGCAGAGGAGAAGAAGCGCACCCGGCGCGCCAACGGCGAATCGGCGATCTACTTGGGCAAGGACGACCGGTGGCACGCCCGCGTCCCGATGGGCTACAAGGACGACGGCACGCCGTACCGCCGACACCTGACGCGCCCGACACGCAAAGAGCTGGTCGACGAGGTCAGGAAGCTGGAGAAGCAGCGCGACGAAGGTTCGGCGCGTCAGCCCGGCAAGCCCTGGACGGTTGAGAAGTGGCTGCTGCACTGGGTCGAGAACATCGCCAAGCCGACCGTCAGTGAGAACACCTACGACGGCTACGAGGTGGCGGTTCGCGTGCACCTCGTGCCCGGTGTCGGCAAACACCGCCTTGACCGCTTGGAGCCCGAGCACCTGGAAAGCCTGTACCGCCGGATGCAGAACAACGGGGCCCGCAAGGCCGGCACGGCTCACCAGGCACACCGCACCGCCCGGACTGCGCTCGGTGAGGCGGTGCGGCGTGGACACGCGGCCAAGAACGCCGCCGCACTGGCGAAACCGCCGCGGATGGAAGAGGGCGAGACAGAGGTTGAGCCCTACTCCGTAGACGAGGTTCAGCGGCTGCTGCTGGAAGCAAACAAACGACGGAACAGTGCCCGATGGATGCTCGCCCTCGCCCTCGGCCTGCGGCAGGGCGAGACGCTCGGACTGCGCTGGTCTGATGTCGACCTGGACAACGAGTACCTCAAGCTGCGCCGCAACCGTCTCCGCCCCAGGTACAAGCACGGGTGCCCGGAATCTTCGCCGTGCGGCCGGGCGGCGGCGGGGTACTGCCCGGACAAGGAACAGGTCCGGCGCGAGACCAAGAACACCAAGTCCCGGGCGGGCCGACGCGCTGTGCCCCTGCCGGGCCCGCTAGTCGCCATGCTCCGGTCACACGCGGAAGCTCAGGCGCGCGAGCGCAAGGCGGCCGGGGACTTGTGGGCCGAGTCCGACTACGTGTTCACCAAGCGGTTGGGTGGCCCGTTGAGCCCGAACACGGACTATCACGACTGGAAGCGACTGCTGGAAGACGCGCAGACCCGGGACGGGCGGCTCCACGACGCCCGACACACGGCCGCCACGGTGCTCATGCTGCTCGGGGTCCCGGCCCGGGTCATCGATCAGATCATGGGATGGGAGCCGGGCACGTCCGCACGGATGCGGGCGAGGTACCTGCACGTGCCCGACGCCATGCTGAAGGACGTCGCCCGGAGGATTGCCGATGCGATCTGGGGAACCCCGGAAATACCGTCTGTGGACAAAAACCAGGACAACGAGCACTGAGGCACGTCGAAGGGCCCCACCGCAAGCGGTGGGGCCCTTCGACATCGTGCCCGGTGAGGCACTGGCGGAGGATACGAGATTCGAACTCGTGAGGGGTTGCCCCCAACACGCTTTCCAAGCGTGCGCCCTAGGCCTCTAGGCGAATCCTCCGGTGGGAACATTACATGACCGAGAGGAGTGCTCGCGAACTCGATCCTGACCGCCGTCATCAGGTACTGTTTGCGCAGCCCCTCACGCGGCGCTATCTGACTGAACTCCCCCAGGGCCGGAAGGCAGCAAGGGTAGGTTGGCTCTGGCGGGTGCGTGGGGGGCGCTTGCGTTTGCGGGCGGGGCCGGTTGTCGGTGGGCGCCTATAACCTCGTAGATGTGTCGTCTCTCGCGCTGTACCGCCGCTATCGCCCGGAGTCTTTCGCCGAGGTCATCGGGCAGGAGCATGTCACCGACCCGTTGCAGCAGGCGCTGCGGAACAACCGGGTCAATCACGCGTACCTGTTCAGCGGGCCCCGCGGTTGCGGCAAGACGACCAGCGCGCGCATTCTCGCCCGGTGCCTGAACTGTGAGCAGGGCCCCACGCCGACCCCGTGCGGGGAGTGCGACTCCTGCCGTGACCTGGCGCGCAACGGCCCCGGTTCCATCGACGTCATCGAGATCGACGCCGCTTCGCACGGTGGTGTGGACGACGCCCGTGACCTGCGGGAGAAGGCCTTCTTCGGGCCTGCCCGCAGCCGGTACAAGATCTACATCATCGACGAGGCCCACATGGTCACGTCGGCCGGCTTCAACGCCCTGCTCAAGGTCGTCGAGGAGCCGCCGGAGCATCTGAAGTTCATCTTCGCCACCACCGAGCCCGAGAAGGTCATCGGGACGATCCGGTCGCGGACCCATCACTACCCCTTCCGGCTGGTGCCGCCCGGGACCCTTCGGGAGTACCTCGGCGAGGTGTGCCAGAAGGAGGGCATCCCGGTCGAGGACGGCGTCCTGCCGCTCGTCGTGCGGTCCGGCGCCGGATCCGTGCGTGACTCCATGTCCGTCATGGACCAGCTGCTGGCCGGCGCCCGCGCCGACGGTGTGACGTACGCCATGGCCACCTCGCTGCTCGGCTACACCGACGGCTCGCTGCTCGACTCCGTCGTCGAGGCGTTCGCCACCGGTGACGGCGCCGCCGCCTTCGAGGTCGTCGACCGCATCATCGAGGGCGGCAACGACCCGCGGCGGTTCGTCGCCGACCTGCTGGAGCGGCTGCGGGACCTGGTGATCCTGGCGGCCGTGCCGGACGCGGCCGAGAAGGGGCTGATCGACGCCCCCGTCGACGTCGTCGAGCGGATGCAGGCCCAGGCCGGGATCTTCGGTGCCGCCGAGCTCAGCCGTGCCGCCGACCTCGTCAACGAGGGCCTGACGGAGATGCGCGGCGCCAACTCGCCCCGTCTCCAGCTCGAACTCATCTGCGCGCGCGTGCTGCTGCCCGCCGCCTACGGCGACGAGCGTTCCGTGATGGCCCGCCTGGACCGCATCGAGCGGGGCGTGAACTTCTCCTCGGGCGGCGGCACGCCCGCGATGGCGTACGTACCCGGTCCCGAGGCGCACGGGGCGGCGGTGGCGGGTGGTGCTCCGGTCCGGCCGCAGCCCGCCGACGCCGCGCCGATCCCGCCCGGCGGAGGGGCCGCGGCGGCCCGTGCCGCGGTGCGGGGTCCCGGAGCCCCGGGTGTCCCGGCACCGGGCGCAGGGCACCCCCAGGCCGTTCCGCAGGCACCGGCCGCCGCCCAGCCTCCGGCCGCCGCCCAGCCTCCGGCGCCCGTCGCGGCCCCGGCCGCCCCTCCCGCTCCCCCGGCTGCCCCTCCCGCTCCCCCTGCCGACGTGAGCGCGCCGGCGCCCGGTGCCTGGCCCACCGCGGCCCCCGCGGGCGGCGGCCGCCGGCCGGGCGGCTGGCCCACCGCGGCTCCCGCCGGTGCCGGTGGCCGCCCGCCCGCCCCCGCCCCGTCCGCCGCCCCCGCGCCTGCCGCACCCGCGCCCGTGGCGGCGGCCCCCGGCGCGGCCGCCTACGCACCCCCCGCCGGTGGCCTCGACCCGCGCATGCTCTGGCCGAACATCCTGGAGGCGGTCAAGAACCGCCGCCGGTTCACCTGGATCCTGCTCAGCCAGAACGCCCATGTGTCCGGCTTCGACGGCACCACGCTCCAGCTCGGCTTCGTCAACGCCGGGGCCCGTGACAACTTCACGAGCAGCGGCAGCGAGGACCTGCTGCGGCAGGCGCTGCTCGAACAGTTCGGCGTGCAGTGGAAGGTCGAGGCGGTCGTCGATGCGTCGGGCGGCGGCCAGGCGGCCTCCGCCGCGGGCGCCCCGGCCGGCTACGGCGGCGGGTACGGCCCGGGCGCGGGCACCGGTGGATACGGCGGTGCCGGTGGGTACGGCGGCGCGGCCGCCCCCGCGGCGCAGCGCCCGGCGCCCCCGCAGCCCGCCTCGCCCGCCCCTGCCCCCGCCGGCCCGGCGGCCCACTCGGCGTCGGCCCCCCTGGCGCAGGCCCCGGTGTCCCGGCCCGCCGCCCCCGAGCCGCCCCCGGTCGCCCCCGAGGACGACATCCCCGAGGACGACGACCCCGACCTCGACGAGTCGGCCCTCTCCGGGCACGAACTGATCGTGCGGGAACTCGGAGCGACGGTCGTGGAGGAGATCTCCAACGAGTAGTCCCAGGTCAGGGCCGTGACGGACGGCGGATTGCCGGTCCCTTTTCGGAGGAAGCCACAAGCGCCGCACACCCACCGCCTCGGAAGCCCGCACAAAGTGCCCGCTCCCGGGCCGGTTAGGCTTCACCCCGTGAAGGTCCTTGTCATCGGCAGCGGCGCCCGCGAACACGCCCTGTGCCGCTCCCTGTCCCTCGACCCCGACGTCACGGCGCTGTACTGCGCCCCCGGCAATGCCGGCATCGCCGAGGTCGCCGAGCTGCACCAGGTCGACGCCCTGGACGGCGCGGCCGTGACCGCGCTGGCCAACGAGCTCGGCGCCGAGCTGGTGGTGGTCGGCCCGGAGGCCCCGCTGGTGGCCGGTGTCGCCGACGCCGTCCGCGCGGCCGGCATCCCGGTCTTCGGTCCGTCCGGGGAGGCCGCGCAGCTGGAGGGCTCCAAGGCCTTCGCCAAGGACGTGATGGCCTGTGCGGGCGTCCCCACCGCGCGCTCCTACGTCTGCACGACCGCCGACGAGATCGCCGAGGCCCTCGACGCCTTCGGCGCCCCCTACGTCGTCAAGGACGACGGCCTCGCCGCGGGCAAGGGCGTCGTGGTGACCTCCGACCTGGAGACGGCCAAGGCGCACGCGGCCGCCTGCGACCGGGTGGTCATCGAGGAGTTCCTCGACGGCCCCGAGGTGTCCCTCTTCGCGATCACCGACGGCGAGACGGTCGTCCCGCTCCAGCCCGCCCAGGACTTCAAGCGCGCGCTGGACGGCGACGAGGGTCCGAACACCGGCGGCATGGGCGCGTACTCCCCGCTGCCGTGGGCCGACCCGAAGCTGGTGGAGGAGGTGCTGGAGACCGTCCTCAGGCCCACCGTCGACGAGATGCGCCGCCGCGGCACGCCGTTCTCCGGTCTGCTCTACGCCGGACTCGCGATCACCGGCCGAGGCGTCCGGGTCATCGAGTTCAACGCCCGCTTCGGCGACCCCGAGACCCAGGTGGTGCTGGCCCGGCTGCGGACCCCGCTGGCCGGTGTCCTGCTGGCCTCCGCGAACGGCACCCTCGACGACCTCGCCCCGCTGCGCTGGAGCGACGACGCCGCGGTCACCGTGGTCGTCGCCTCGCACAACTACCCCGACACCCCGCGCACCGGCGACCCGATCACCGGCCTCGACGAGGTGGCCGCCCAGGACGCGCCGCACGCGTACGTCCTGCACGCGGGCACCAGGCACGACGGCGACGCCGTGGTCAGCGCGGGCGGCCGGGTGCTCTCGGTCACCGCGACCGGCGCGGACCTCTCCGAGGCCCGCGACCGCGCCTATCAGGCGGTCTCCCGCATCGGACTCGACGGTTCCCAGCACCGTACGGACATCGCGGCGAAGGCGGCCCAGGGCGCGTAACCACCCCGCTGACCTCGTGTTCCGCAAAGATCGGGCCCCGGAGAGATCCGAGGCCCGATCTTTGCTTTCCGTTGCCACCTCTGACCAAAGCCATTCCATCGAGTGACCGATGCCCTATCCGGCTGACGGGGACCGGAGCCCCAACTAGGGTGCGGCGCAAGCATTCCGGCACTTGGCCCACCGGCATTGCGATGTCGGCGGCGGGTGCCACAGTGGGGGAGTGAACTTCGCCAGGACAGCCGGGACCACCGGGACAGCCAGGTCAGCAGGGAGGGGGTGAGTCCGGACGTGACCGGGATCGGTGTGGAGGTGGGCGCGCAGGCCGCGCGGACGAGGGCCCTTGCCGTGCTGCGCGTCAGGAGCCGGGCGCTGGCGGTCGCCCTGCTGCCCGCGGCCGTGGCCGTGGTGCTGCTGGCAGGCGGGTCCACCGGGCATCTGGTGGGGCGGGGCTGGGACCTCGCCCGCTGGATCATGACGGTGTTCGCGGTCCTCGTGCTGCTCGCCGCCGCCGGCGTCGGCCTGGTGGTGGCCAGGGCCCGCCCCGCCGTGAGCCCGACGGTCCCGATCGCCGAGGAGTCCGCCCCCGACCTGTACCGGCTGGTGCGCGACCTCGCCGACCGTCTGGACGTCCCCGCGCCCTCGGCCATAGCGCTCACCCCGGACTGCGACAGCTGGCTGGAGGACCGCACCCACGCGCCGCACGACCCGTCCCCGCCGGACGGGCACGACCGCGACGAGATGACCGGCCTGGGCAGGCCGCCGCGCCGCGTCGCCGCCACCGTGCTCGTCATCGGCTCCCCGTTCCTGTGGTGGATGCGGGTGGGCGAACTGCGGGCCGTCCTCGCCCCGGTCGTCGCCGGTACGGGACCGTCGGCGCACCCGGACATAGCCGCCGCCCGCCGTTTCGTACGTGGCCTGGACGCGGCGGTGGCCGTCGCCTCCACGCCCGGCCGGGTACTGCCCCTGCGGGCGGTGTGCGCGGCCCTCGGCTGGGTGGCCAGGCTGCTGCTGCGCGGCTGCCGGGAGCACGCGACGCTGATGGAGCGGGGCGTGGCCTCGGCCGCCGCCGAGCGTGCACAGGCCGTGGACTACGGACTCAGGATCGTCGCCCAGGAGCAGGTGGGTCTCGCGTACGCGGGCTGGGACCGGCTGCTGACCCGGGTCGCGCTGCCCGCCTGGCGGATGGGCCGCTGGCCCTCCCGGCTGGACGCGGGGGTGGTGGCCGCCCTCACCGAGCTGTCCCGCCGGGACCGGCTGGCCGAGGGCTTCACCTCCCGGCTGGGCGAGCGTCCCGCCTGTGACCTGCTCGAAGAGCCCGGTCTGGTGGACGAGGCCGCCTCGTTGCTGGCCGCCAGGCTCTTCCACGGCGGTCCCGCCGAGCCCGGTCCGGACTGGGCCCCGGTGGACTGGCAGGAGTATCCGGACGAGGTCGTCGACCGCAAGTGGCGCGCGGACGCCGCCCGGCTGCACCGCGTTCTGGACGCGCTGGGCGTGCGCCGTGTCACCGACCGCACCGCGTCCCACCCCGGCGGGCCCACCCTGGCCCGGGTGCTCGACCATCTGACGGCCCCGGACCGGGCGGGCGCGGCGGACCTGCCGAAGCCCCTGCCCCAGCCCTACGCGGCGATGGCCGCCGACGCCGACGAGGACGCGCTGGAGGGCGGTACGGAGCGCAGCATGGCGCTGGCCTGCGGGCTGACCGCGGAGCTGGCCCGCGAGGAGGCCGCGGCCCCGGCGGTCCGCGGAACGACCGCCGGCGGAGCGGCCCAGGGCCCCGACGCGGCCTTCTGGGACGGCGACGCCCTCCCGCTCTTCCCGCTCCAGCCGCCCCGCACGCCCCGGGAGCTTCTTGCCGACCATGTCACCGCGATGGTCTGCTGCGCCGCGATGGACACCGCGGGCGCCGCCCCCGGTCTCGACTGGCTGGACGGCCCGTCCCTGCTGATCGACGGCATCCGTACGACCGACCTGACACCGAAGGTTCTGAGCCTCATAGAGGACGGGGACCCGGTGCCGCTGCGGACCTGGCTGGTCGAGTGCGGGATACGGCCGGAGAAGCCGGTACGGCTCGTCTGACGGACGGCGGGACGGCGGGATCTCTGCCGGAGTATCCGATTCCACTTTCGGCCAATTCGCAACGAATAGTGACAGCATCGGTGCGTAATGTGATGTGCTGGGACTGAACGCGCACTTGGCATGCGCGCCCGACATACGACAGACGACACAGTCGTACGGCTGTGCACTCGTGCAGCCGTACGCGACCGCGGCCGCACCGCGCACCGCCGTGTGTCCCGCCGGGCCCCCACCGCGCCAGGACCGCACGACGCACAGCACAGCACAGCCGCACAGCACAGCACGGCACAGCCGCACGCCGCACAGCCGCACGGCACCGCGCGAGGCGCGCCGCAGTACACCGCGCGCCGGACGCCGCACACGGCCACGGGGGAGCGAGGGAGGGGAGCCAGCATGGGGTCGGAGCAGATCCGTCGCTGGGAGTCGGGAGCACTGGCGCACGCGGTGACGGACCCCTTCGGTCAGGGCCCGGTCCCCTGGCTGCGCGGCAGCGAGACGTACTTCGACGACACCGGCCAGGTCGTCCCCTGGTACGTGGACCCGGCACCCGGCCACACCGGCGGGCGGGGCACCCCCAGGGTCCCCGCCCCCCGTCCCGCCCCGGTCGGCGGCCCGCGCGCCGCCGACGACGTGCACCGCCAGATCAAGGGCTTCATCTCCACCGGCGCGGTCGCTCCCGGCGAGGCCGTCGACTTCCATGTCACCGTCGACCCGCCGCAGGAGTTCGCGGTCGACATCTACCGCATCGGCCACTACGGCGGCGACGGCGCCGCCAAGATCACCACCAGCCCCCGGCTGTCCGGCATCGTCCAGCCGCCCCCGCTCACGGCCGACCGCACGGTCTCCTGCCACCACTGGTGGCTGTCCTGGCGGCTGCAGATCCCGCCCCACTGGAACACGGGCGCGTACGTGGCCGTCCTCACCACCGCCGACGGCTACCGCTCCCACATCCCGTTCACGGTCCGCGACGACCATCCCAGGGACCTGCTCCTGGTCCTGCCCGACATCACCTGGCAGGCGTACAACCTCTACCCGGAGGACGGCCACACCGGCGCCAGCCTCTACCACGCCTGGGACGGGCAGGGCCGGCTGCTCGGCGAGGCCGACGCCGCCACGACCGTCTCCTTCGATCGCCCGTACGCCGGTGCGGGCCTGCCGCTGCACGTCGGCCACGCCTACGATTTCATCCGCTGGGCCGAGCGCTACGGCTACGACCTCGCCTACGCCGACGCCCGCGACCTGCACGCCGGCCGGGTCGACCCCACCCGCTACCGGGGCCTGGTCTTCCCCGGCCACGACGAGTACTGGTCCTCGGCCATGCGCCGCAATGTCGAGCTCGCCCGGGAACAGGGCACCTCCCTCGTCTTCCTCTCCGCCAACACCATGTACTGGCAGGTGGAGCTGGGCCCCTCCCCGTCCGCCGTGCCCGACCGCCTGCTGACCTGCCGCAAGCGCAAGGGCCCCGGCAAGGCCGTGCTGTGGCGCGAGATCGACCGGCCCGAACAGCAGCTGGTCGGCATCCAGTACGCGGGCCGGGTCCCCGAGCCCCACCCGCTGATCGTCCGCAACGCCGGACACTGGCTCTGGGACGCCACCGGCGCGCGTGAGGGCGACGAACTCGACGGCCTGGTCGCGGGCGAGGCCGACCGTTACTTCCCGCGCACCCCGCTCCCCGACCACGACGAGCGCATCCTGCTCGCCCACTCCCCGTACACCGACCACGACGGCGTCCTGCGCCATCAGGAGACGTCCCTGTACCGCGCCCCGTCCGGCGCGCTGGTCTTCGCCTCGGGCACATTCGCCTGGTCACCGGCCCTGGACCGGCCGGGCCATGCCGACACCCGGGTCCAGCGGGCCACCGCGAACCTCCTGGACCGCATCTGCAAGCACGGCTGACCCGCTGTCCTGGCCTGTCCTGGAATACGGGACAATCGAGCCATTGGACAGAACCACGGGGAGGAACCGTGTCCGGATTCGTAGAAAAGCCCGAGCCGATCGAGGTTCCGGGTCTGGTGCACCTGCACACCGGCAAGGTGCGCGACCTGTACCAGAACGAGGCGGGCGACCTCGTGATGGTCGCCAGCGACCGTATGTCCGCCTATGACTGGGTGCTGCCCACCGAGATCCCGGACAAGGGCCGCGTTCTCACCCAGCTCTCCCTGTGGTGGTTCGACCAGCTCGCCGACCTGGCCCCCAATCACGTGCTGAGCACGGAGCTGCCCGCGGGCGCCCCCGCCGACTGGCGCGGCCGCACCCTGGTCTGCAAGTCCCTGGAGATGGTCCCGGTGGAGTGCGTGGCCCGCGGCTACCTCACCGGCTCGGGCCTCGCCGAGTACCAGGAGTCCCGCACGGTCTGCGGCCTCGCCCTGCCCGAGGGCCTGACCGACGGCTCCGAGCTGCCCGCCCCGATCTTCACCCCGGCCACCAAGGCGGCGGTCGGCGAGCACGACGAGAACGTGTCGTACGAGGAGGTCGCCCGCCAGGTCGGCGCCGACACCGCCGCCCGGCTGCGCCAGGCCACCCTCGCGGTCTACGGACGCGCCCGCGACATCGCCCGGGACCGCGGGATCATCCTGGCGGACACGAAGTTCGAGTTCGGCTTCGAGGGCGAGACGCTGGTCCTCGCGGACGAGGTGCTCACCCCGGACTCCTCCCGCTTCTGGCCGGCCGACCAGTGGCAGCCGGGCCGCGCGCAGGCGTCGTACGACAAGCAGTTCGTGCGCGACTGGCTGACCTCCGCCGAGTCCGGCTGGGACCGCCGCGCCGAGCAGCCCCCGCCGCCGCTGCCGCAGCAGGTGGTGGACGCCACCCGCGCCAAGTACGTGGAGGCGTACGAGCGGCTGACGGGCGTCGGCTGGTGAGCGGCGCCCGGTGAACGGTGTCCGGTGCGGGCCGTCCGACGGCCCGCACCGGACGAGCGACACCTGATGAACGAAGAAGCCCCCCGGCCGGAGCCGGGGGGCTTCTTTCTGGAGCGGACGACGAGGCTCGAACTCGCGACCTCAACCTTGGCAAGGTTGCGCTCTACCAACTGAGCTACGTCCGCACTGCGCCGTGGCGCGAGGCCAACTATACCCAACCTCGCTGCCGGGCGAGACGCACTGCCGCGTGCCGGTTCTCCGCACCGAGTTTCGTCACGGCCGACGAGAGGTAGTTCCGCACGGTCCCCGGCGACAGCGCGGCCCGCTCGGCGATCTCCGAGACGGGCGCCCCGTCGGCGGCCAGTTCCAGGACCTCGGCCTCGCGCGCGGTGAGCGGCGAGTCCCCGGCGGAGATCGCGTCGGCGGCCAACTCCGGGTCGATGTAGCGGTTTCCGGCGTGCACGGTGCGGATGATCTCTGCGAGCCGCTGGGCGCTGACCGTCTTCGGGACGAATCCGCGCACCCCGGCCGCAAGGGCCCGTTTCAGATGGCCGGGCCGTCCGTGACCGGTGACGATCAGCACCTGGCAGCCCGGCAGTTCGGCCCGCAGGGATGTGGCGACCTTCACACCGTCGGCGCCGGGCATCTGAAGATCCAGCACGGCCACATCGGGTTCGTGGGCCCGCGCCATGGCGAGCGCCTCGGGCCCGGTCGCCGCCTCGGCGACCACGACCAGGTCGTCCTCCAGGGAGAGCAGCGCGGCCAGTGCCCCGCGGATCAGATGCTCGTCGTCGGCGAGCAACAGCCGCACCGGGGGCTTCATGACGTCACTCCGTGCACATCCGCCACCGGTACCTCCGCCACCAGGCGGAACCCGTCTTCGCCCACGGCCCCCGCCGTCAGCGTGCCGTCCACCACGGCCAGCCGCTCGCGCAGCCCCGCGATCCCGGAACCCCCGCCCGCGCCGGAACCCCCGCCCCCGCCCGAACCGCCTCCCCCGCCGGGAGCGCTGGACGCCCCGCCGGGAGCGCCGGACGCCCCGTCGTTCTCCACCGTCAGCACCACACGCCCCTCCAGCATCCTCAGACTTACGGCACACCGCGCGGCGTCCCCGTGCCGCAGCACATTGGTGGTGGCCTCCCGCACCACCCATCCGAGCGCGGACTGCACTTCGCCCGGGAGCAGGGCCGCCCGGTGCGCGCCGCTCATCGCGCAGTCGATCCCGGCGGCCTTCAACACGCCCTGTGCGCCACTGAGTTCGATGCCGAGATCGGCCTCCCGGTATCCCCGTACGACGTCCCGCACCTCGCGCTGCGACTCCTGTGCGACGCGCTGCACCTCGGTCATCTGGTCCACCGCCTCCGGCCGCCCGCGCCGGGCGAGCTGCACCGCCAGCTCGCTCTTGAGGGCGATCACGGCCAGGTTCCGGCCCAGGACGTCGTGCAGATCGCGCCCGAAGCGCAGCCGCTCCTCGGCGACGGCCAGCCGGGCGCGGGTCTCCCGGGCCGCGTCGAGTTCGTAGACGGCGTCGAGCAGCCACACGGAGAACATGGAGGTGAAGGCGAGGAACGCGCCGCCGGCCAGGACCGCGATCGTGGCCCCCAGGGCGGCGGGCCCGGGGACGCCCAGCAGGAGGGAGGCCGCGCCCGCCCCGGCCGCGAACCCCGCCACCAGGGCGAACACCCGGCTCCTGGCGCGGACTCCGAGCGCGGTGGTGCCCGCGCCGAAGATCATCACGCCGACGAAGACCGTGCCCGTGGCCGTGTCGACGCCGTCGCCTTTGGGGCCGTACTCCTGGATCACCAGCGTGGCGACGGCGAGCGCGTAGCTGACCGCGCCGAGTGCCCACCGCAGCCGCACGGGCTGATCGCGCCGGCCGCGGGTCCAGTCGAGCGCCCGCGAGGCGGTGACCGCGCACAGGGCCGCGTGCCCGGTCACCATGGCCATCAGCCAGCCCGCGAGGCCCGGTCCCGCCTCCCCGAACACCGGCAGTCCGAGCGCCGCCACCTCGATCACCGCGAAGAAGTGGAACGACCAGCGGGTGTACGTCTCGACCTTGGCCGGCGTGCTCTTGCCCCGCCACCAGCCGCGCGCAGCGCTCATCGCCTCGTGCTCCCTGTCAGCGCCGGGGTTCCCACCGGAACCACCGCCGTACAGCAAACACCGCCACGACGGTCCAGGCCAGCGCGGTCGCCGTGGCACCCAGCGCCTCGGACGCACCCATGCGGCCGGTCCAGCCGGCGCCGACCAGCCGGATCGCGGGCGAGAGCGGGAGGAGTTCGCACACGGCCGCGAGCCGGTCGGGCAGGACCTGGAGGGGGACGGCGATGCCCGAGCCGATCATCGACACGAACACCAGCGGCAGCGCGGTGACCTGGGCGCTCTCCGTGGTCCTGGTGAAGGCCGAGGTGAGCGCGGCGAGCGCGGCGCACAGGACGAGGCCGGTCAGCAGCCCGAGGACGGTCAGGTACGGCGCCTGGGGCGCGCCCGCGTCGAGCAGCACCGCGCAGCCCGCGGACAGCACCAGCGCCTGGACGAGCCCGATGCACACGGCGGGCAGGCAGGTGCCGACGAGGATCTCCAGGTCGCCGAGCTCGCCGGTGCGCAGCCGCTTGAGGACCAGTTCCTCGCGGCGCGCGACGAACGCGCTCACCAGGGAGGTGTAGACGGCGAAGAGGAGGGAGAAGCCGATCGCGGCGGTCAGTGTCACCGTGCCGAGGGTCAGGCCCTCGGCACGCAGGTCGATCCGGTCGACCGCGGGCCGCACGGTGAACGGCAGCGCCAGCGGTACGAGCAGCGCGGTCAGCACCGCGCTCCGGTTGCGGCCGAGCAGGGTGAGTTCGGCGCGGGCGAGGGCGCCCAGGCGCCGGACCGTGCGGGCGTAAGCCGGTGCGGCCGGCCGGGTGAGGGTGCTCATGCCGCCGCTCCCGCCATGGGCTGCTGCTCCCGCGCGATGCTCAGGAACGCCTCTTCCAGCGAGGCCGACCGCACGTCGAGGCCGCGCAGTTCGACCCCGGCCCGTGCGGCCCACACCAGCAGTCCGGTGGCCGCCCGCTGGAGCTCCCGGGTGCTCAGCCGCATGGTCCGCCCCACCACCTCGTGCCCGCACACGCCGAGTTCGGCGAGCGGCGGCAGGTCGCCGGGGAAGTAGCCGTCGGGCAGTTCGAAGGAGATGCGGGACGGCCGGTCCGCGGTCACCTCGGCGGGGGTGCCGGAGGCGGCGATGCGTCCCTCGTGCAGGATCGCGAGCCGGTCGGCGAGGCCCTCGGCCTCTTCCAGGTAGTGCGTGGTCAGTAGCACGGTGGTGCCGCCGTCGCGCAGTGCGCGCACCAACTCCCAGGTGTCCCGGCGCCCTTCGGCGTCGAGTCCGGTGGTCGGCTCGTCCAGGAACAGCACCTCGGGCTCGCCGAGCAGCGCGAGCGCCAGATCCAGGCGCCGCCGCTCGCCCCCGGAGAGCTGCTTCACCCGCACCCCGGCCTTCCCGGCCAGCCCGACCAGGGCGAGTGCCTCCGCTTCGGGCCGGGCGCCGCTGGTGCAGGCGGCCCACATCCGGGCGGTCTCGCCGACGGTCAGCTCCGAGGGGAAACCGCCCTCCTGGAGCATCACGCCGGTGCGCGGCCGTACGGCGGCCCGCTCGCGAAAGGGGTCGTGGCCGAGGACCCGCACCCGGCCGCCGGACGCAGGCGCGAGCCCCTCCAGCAGCTCGACGGTCGACGTCTTGCCCGCACCGTTGGTGCCCAGCAGCGCGAAGATCTCGCCGCGGGCCACGGAGAAGGAGATGCCGCGCACCGCCTCGAACCCGCCCCCGTAGACACGCCGGAGGTCCATGACCTCGATCACGTGCTCGTGCTCGTTGATGTCCATGACCTCAGCGTCCCGGTGGGCGGGGCCGGGCAGCAGTGCGCGGTGTCATCGCTCGGCATGACAAATGTCAGGCGATGGTCCACGGGTGGGAACGAAAAAACCCCGGTCCGAAGACCGGGGCTTTCGTGGAGCGGACGACGAGGCTCGAACTCGCGACCTCAACCTTGGCAAGGTTGCGCTCTACCAACTGAGCTACGTCCGCATTGCCTCCGACCGGCTCTCACCGATCGGCGCGAGCACCAGCCTACCTGATCGACCGGAGTGGTCGGTCAAGGCCGTGCAAGCAGAGCGGGTGACAGGAATTGCACACTGCGCCTTCCCCCTGGAAGGGGGATGTTCTGCTACTGAACTACACCCGCATGTACTCCGTGAGCCGGGCTTTTCGGCCTGGCCCCTCGGCGTGCTCCAGACTCTAGCTGACCAGGAGGGGTGCAGCGCAAGTCGGTTCCTCCGAGGGGTGCGTGACCGGCCGTCGGCCGAGGGCTCACTGGGCCTCGGTGAACGCCTCGTAGACCTTCTTGGGGATGCGCCCGCGAGCGGGGACGTCCATCTTGTTCGCCTGGGCCCAGGCCCGCACCGCCGCCGGGTCGGGGGCGACCTCCGTCTGCCGGAAGGCCTTGCCCGACTTCGACCGCTTGCGGCCGGCGTCCACGTAGGGGGCGAGCGCCTTGCGCAGTTCCCTGGCGTTGACTTCATTCAGATCGATCTCGTACGACTTGCCGTCGAGTCCGAAGGCGATCGTTTCCGCCGCTTCCGAGCCGTCGATGTCGTCAAAGAGAGTGACCACGACCTTCTGCGCCACGAATATCGGTCCCTTCGTGCGACATCTCCGCGATGACGTGCCAGGACGTCCACGAGATGCCGACTGTCCGCTTGTTATTGGACAAAGTATCGGCTAATGCCAATTTATTTGTACAGTGCCCGGCTTTGCAATGTGAAGCCCGACTAAATCTCTCCGCGTGTCCGGACGCAATAGCTGCCGGGTGTGGATCCCGGATCTTTCCCGGAAATTTTCGTGGGCGCACCCCTTCGATGCGCGATCGTGATGGCCGTCACGTATGTTCCTACAACTCTACCCGCGTAGAAATTTTGTGCGGGTAGTCTGAAGGAACCTGCTCAGCACCACACATCGGGAGTGCCAGTGGCACGCGTCGTAGTCGACGTCATGCTCAAGCCGGAGATCCTCGACCCCCAGGGCCAGGCGGTCCAGCGCGCGCTGCCGCGACTGGGATTCGAAGGCATCTCCGACGTCCGTCAGGGAAAGCGATTCGAACTGGAAGTTGACGGGCCGGTCGACGAGGCCGCCCTCGCCCGCATCCGTGATCTCGCGGAATCCTTCCTCGCCAACACCGTGATCGAGGACTTCACCGTCAAGGTGGAGGAAGTCGCGGAGGCCGCGAAGTGACCGCTCGTATTGGCGTCGTCACTTTCCCCGGCAGCCTCGACGACCGGGACACCCAGCGCGCGATCCGCCTCGCGGGCGCCGAACCGGTGGCGCTCTGGCACAAGGACAAGAACCTCCACCAGGTCGACGCGGTCGTCCTCCCCGGCGGTTTCTCCTACGGCGACTATCTGCGTGCCGGTGCCATCTCGCGCTTCTCGCCGGTGATGGAGACCGTCATCGAGCAGGCGAAGGCCGGCCTTCCGGTCCTCGGCATCTGCAACGGCTTCCAGATCCTCACCGAGGCGCACCTGCTCCCGGGCGGGATGCTCGGCAACGACCACCTCCACTTCATCTGCCGCGACCAGAAGCTGCGGGTGGAGAACGCGGACACCGCCTGGACCGCCGACTACACGGCCGGCCAGGAGATCCACATTCCGCTGAAGAACATGGACGGCCGGTACGTCGCCGACGAGTACACGCTGGACAAGCTGGAGGCGGAGGGCCGGGTCGTCTTCCGGTACCTGGACTTCAACCCGAACGGCTCGCTGCGGGACATCGCCGGCATCACCAACGAGGCGGGCAACGTCGTCGGCCTCATGCCGCACCCGGAGCACGCCGTCGAGCCGCTCATCGGGTCCGGCCGCACCGACGGTCTGCCGTTCTTCACCTCGATCCTCAAGAAGCTGGTCAACGCATGAGCCGGACGCCTCTGGACACGGTCGAGCACGCGGCCGAGACCCCCGACGTCGAGCTGCCCTGGGCCGAACTCGGTCTGAAGAAGGACGAGTACGAGCGGGTCGTGGAGATCCTCGGCCGCCGCCCGACCGGCGCCGAGCTCGCCATGTACTCGGTCATGTGGTCCGAGCACTGCTCGTACAAGTCCTCCAAGGTCCACCTGCGCCAGTTCGGCGAGAAGGCCCCGCAGTCCGACGCGCTGCTCGTCGGCATCGGCGAGAACGCCGGTGTCGTCGACGTCGGCCAGGGCTACGCGGTCACCTTCAAGGTCGAGTCGCACAACCACCCGTCGTACGTCGAGCCCTACCAGGGCGCGGCCACCGGCGTCGGCGGCATCGTGCGCGACATCATCGCCATGGGCGCCCGCCCGGTCGCGGTCGTCGACCCGCTGCGCTTCGGCGCCGCCGACCACCCCGACACCAAGCGCGTCCTGCCGGGCGTCGTCGCGGGCATCGGCGGCTACGGCAACTGCCTCGGCCTGCCGAACATCGGCGGCGAGGTCGTCTTCGACGCCTGCTACCAGGGCAACCCGCTGGTCAACGCCGGTGCCATCGGCGTCATGCGGCACGAGGACATCCACCTCGCGAAGGCGTCCGGCGCGGGCAACAAGGTCATCCTGTACGGGGCCCGCACGGGCGGCGACGGCATCGGCGGCGCGTCGATCCTCGCCTCCGAGACCTTCGACGACGCCAAGCCGTCGAAGCGCCCGGCCGTCCAGGTCGGCGACCCCTTCCAGGAGAAGCTCCTCATCGAGTGCACCCTGGAGGCCTTCGCCGAGAAGCTGGTCGTCGGCATCCAGGACCTCGGCGCGGCCGGTCTGTCCTGCGCCACCTCCGAGCTCGCCTCCAACGGCTCCGGCGGTATGCGCGTCACCCTCGACGACGTGCCGCTGCGCGACTCCACGCTCTCGCCCGAGGAGATCCTCATGAGCGAGTCGCAGGAACGCATGTGCGCGGTCGTGGAGCCGGAGAAGGTCGACCGGTTCCTGGAGATCTGCGACAAGTGGGACGTCATCGCCACCGTCATCGGTGAGGTCACCGACGGCGACCGGCTGGAGATCTTCTGGCACGGCGGCAAGATCGTCGACGTCGACCCGCGCACGGTCGCGCACGACGGCCCGGTCTACGAGCGTCCCTACGCCCGCCCGTCCTGGCAGGACGAGCTCCAGGCCGACGACGCGAACAAGCTGGCGCGCCCGGCGTCGAGCGACGAGCTGAAGGACCAGGTCCTGAAGCTGGTGGCCTCGCCGAACCAGGCCTCCAAGAAGTGGATCACCTCGCAGTACGACCACTTCGTGCAGGGCAACACGGTGCTGGCCCAGCCCGAGGACTCCGGGATGATCCGCATCGACGAGGAGACCGGGCTCGGCGTCGCCATCGCGACCGACGGCAACGGCCGCTACGCCAAGCTCGACCCGTACGCGGGCGCGCAGCTGGCCCTCGCGGAGGCGTACCGCAACGTCGCCACCACCGGTGCCAAGCCCCTCGCGGTCTCCGACTGCCTGAACTTCGGCTCGCCCGAGGACCCGGCCGTCATGTGGCAGTTCGCCGAGGCCGTCCGCGGTCTCGCCGACGCCTGCCTCCAGCTCGGCACCCCGGTGACCGGCGGCAACGTCTCGCTCTACAACCAGACGGGCGAGGCGGCCATCCACCCGACCCCGGTCGTGGCCGTGCTGGGCGTCATCGACGACGTCGCCCGCCGTACCCCGGTCGCCTTCCAGGAGGAGGGCCAGCTGCTCTACCTCCTCGGCGACACCCGCGAGGAGTTCGGCGGTTCGGCCTGGTCGCAGGTGATCCACGACCACCTCGGCGGGCTGCCGCCGCAGGTCGACCTGGAGCGCGAGCGGCTGCTCGGCGAGATCCTGATCTCGGCCTCCCGCGACGGCATGATCGACTCCGCGCACGACCTGTCCGACGGCGGTCTGATCCAGGCCGTGGTCGAGTCGGCGCTGCTCGGCGGCAAGGGCGCGCGGCTGGTCGTACCGGACGGGCTCGACGCGTTCACCTTCCTCTTCTCGGAGTCGGCGGGCCGTGCGGTCGTCGCCGTCCCGCGCTCGGAGGAGGTCCGCTTCAACGACATGTGCGGGGCGCGCGGTCTGCCCGTCGCCCGGATCGGTGTCGTCGACGGAACCGTGTCCGATTCGAATGCGGTGGTCGAGCTCCAGGGCGAGTTCGCCCTGTCCCTGGCGGAGCTGCGCGAGGCCCACGAGAACACGATCCCGGCGCTGCTCGCCTAGATCGCTCACGCGCCGGGCGTCGGCGCGCGGGTCGTCCGCTCGCGCGCCGCAGTCCGGCAGTAGGACGCCGAAGGCCCCGCCCGTTTTCCCACGGGCGGGGCCTTCGCCGTGCCTGCCCAAGCCCTAGGCTCCCTCCCATGCCCCCGGCGAAGAAGCGCACCCGGACCTATGACCCCGTGAAGACCCGTACGGCGGTTCTCGCCCAGTTCGGGAACGTACGGGCGGCCGTGCGTACCCTCACGCCCGAGCAGCTCGCGCTGCCCACCCGGCTCGGGGAGTGGACCGTACGGGACCTGGTCGCGCACACCGGGGCGGCCCTCATGGCCGTCGGCCGGTTCCTGGACGGGCCCGAGCCGACGCGGCAGGACGTCACGGTGCTCGACTGGCCGTCCGGGACCTCGGCCCGCTCCGGGGCCGTCGCCGACCTGGCCCACCGGCTCGCGGAGCGGAACCCGGACCTCGACGCCTTCCTCGCCGAGGCCGGACGGGACTTCGAGGCGCGGCTCGCCGAACACCCCGGCACCCGGCTGCTGGCCACGAACGCCGGCGCCATGCCGCTGGCCGACTACCTGGTCACCCGTGCCGTCGAACTCGTCGTCCACACCGACGACCTGAACGCCGCCGTGCCGTCCCTGGACGTCCGCCAGGACCGCCAGGCCCTCGCCGCCTGCACCCGCCTGCTCGCCGACGCGCTCGCGGCGAAGGCGCCCGGCGGCTCCACGGAGGTGCGGATCCCGCCGTACGCCGTGGTGCAGTGCGTCGAGGGGCCCCGGCACACCCGTGGCACCCCGCCCAACGTCGTCGAGACCGACCCGCTGACCTGGATCCGGCTGGCGACCGGGCGGCTGGCCTGGAAGGACGCGCTCGACGCGGCCCGGGTCAGCGCGAGCGGGGAGCGGGCGGACCTCGGCGGACTGCTGCCGCTCCTGACGTAGGCCGCCAGGGCCCGGTCTGTCGTACAGAGTCGGGTTCTCGCCACGCGAGGGGTGTGCGAAGGCTCACTCGTGTCGACGGAACGAGCGGTTCCGGGAGGCCCCGTCACGCCGTCCGACCGTTCGTCCGATCCGTATGGCAACGCGCTGACCAGCTAGAACGCCGAGATCCTCCAGTCGGCCGCCGACGAACGGCCAGTTACCGTCGAGTATCGCCAATTCGGACCAGTGGTCGATCTCGCCTACACTCGGTGGCGTGCCACGTGGTGACGGTCGACTCAGTCATGATCTGCTCCCCGGCGAGAAAGGCCCCCAGGACGCTTGCGGCGTCTTCGGTGTCTGGGCTCCCGGCGAAGAGGTCGCCAAGCTCACTTACTTCGGGCTCTACGCCCTCCAGCATCGGGGTCAGGAATCCGCGGGAATCGCGGTCAGCAACGGCTCCCAGATCCTCGTCTTCAAGGACATGGGCCTTGTCTCCCAGGTCTTCGACGAGACCTCGCTCGGTTCGCTCCAGGGTCATATCGCGGTCGGACACGCCCGCTACTCGACCACCGGCGCCTCCGTGTGGGAGAACGCCCAGCCGACGTTCCGTGCCACGGCGCACGGCTCCATCGCGCTCGGTCACAACGGCAACCTGGTGAACACGGCGCAGCTGGCCGAGATGGTCGCCGAGCTGCCGAAGGACACCAACGGCCGCTCCACCCGGGTGGCCGCCACCAACGACACCGACCTCCTCACCGCCCTGCTGGCGGCGCAGGTCGACGCCGACGGCAAGCCGATGACCATCGAAGAGGGCGCGCACGCGATCCTTCCGCAGGTCAAGGGCGCCTTCAGCCTCGTCTTCATGGACGAGCACACCCTCTACGCCGCCCGTGACCCGCAGGGCATCCGCCCGCTGGTCCTCGGCCGCCTGGAGCGCGGCTGGGTCGTCGCCTCCGAGTCCGCCGCCCTCGACATCTGCGGCGCGAGCTTCGTCCGCGAGATCGAGCCCGGCGAGTTCGTGGCGATCGACGAGAACGGCCTGCGCACCTCTCGATTCGCAGAAGCGAAGCCCAAGGGCTGTGTCTTCGAGTATGTGTACCTGGCCCGCCCCGACACCGACATCGCCGGCCGCAACGTGTACCTCTCCCGGGTGGAGATGGGCCGCCGCCTGGCGAAGGAGGCCCCGGCCGAGGCGGATCTCGTCATAGCGACCCCGGAGTCCGGCACCCCGGCCGCGATCGGTTACGCGGAGGCGTCCGGCATCCCCTTCGGCGCCGGACTGGTCAAGAACGCCTACGTCGGCCGGACCTTCATCCAGCCCTCGCAGACCATCCGCCAGCTCGGCATCCGCCTGAAGCTGAACCCGCTCAAGGAAGTCATCAAGGGCAAGCGCCTGGTCGTGGTCGACGACTCGATCGTGCGCGGCAACACCCAGCGGGCCCTGGTCCGCATGCTCCGCGAGGCGGGCGCGGCCGAGGTCCACATCCGGATCTCCTCGCCGCCGGTGAAGTGGCCCTGCTTCTTCGGCATCGACTTCGCCACCCGCGCCGAGCTCATCGCGAACGGTATGACGATCGACGAGATCGGCACCTCGCTCGGCGCCGACTCCCTGGCGTACATCTCCATCGACGGCATGATCGAGGCGACCGCCATCGACAAGCCGAACCTCTGCCGCGCCTGCTTCGACGGCGAGTACCCGATGGAGCTCCCGGACCCCGAACTGCTCGGCAAGCAGCTCCTGGAGACCGAGCTGGCCGCCGGGCCCGCCGCCACGGCCGCGACCGACGCGATCCGTCGCCCGTAGCGACCCGCCATACCTGCCGTACGACACGAAAGTTCTCACCGTCATGTCTGAGACAACTGGTGCCAGCTACGCAGCCGCGGGCGTCGACATCGAAGCGGGCGACCGCGCCGTCGAGCTGATGAAGGAGTGGGTGAAGAAGACCCAGCGCCCCGAGGTCCTCGGCGGCCTCGGCGGTTTCGCCGGACTCTTCGACGCCTCCGCCCTCAAGCGTTACGAGCGCCCCCTGCTCGCCTCCGCCACGGACGGCGTCGGCACGAAGGTCGACATCGCCCGTCAGCTGGGCGTGTACGACACCATCGGCCACGACCTGGTCGCGATGGTCATGGACGACATCGTGGTGTGCGGTGCCGAGCCGCTGTTCATGACCGACTACATCTGCGTCGGCAAGGTCCACCCCGAGCGGGTCGCCGCGATCGTCAAGGGCATCGCCGAGGGCTGTGTGCTGGCGGGATGCGCCCTGGTGGGCGGCGAGACGGCCGAACACCCCGGCCTGCTGGGTGCGGACGACTTCGACGTCGCGGGCGCCGGTACGGGCGTCGTGGAGGCCGACCGGCTGCTGGGCGCGGACCGTATCCGCGAGGGTGACGCCGTGATCGCCATGGCGGCGTCCGGGCTTCACTCCAACGGGTACTCCCTGGTCCGGCACGTCCTGCTGAACCAGGCCGGCCTGTCGCTGGACGCGCGGATCGAGGAGCTCGGCCGCACGCTGGGCGAGGAGCTCCTGGAGCCCACCAAGATCTACTCGCTGGACTGCCTGGCCCTGACCCGCACCGCCGACGTGCACGCCTTCTCGCACATCACCGGCGGCGGACTCGCGGCCAACCTGGCCCGGGTGATCCCGGACGGCCTGCACGCCGTCGTGGACCGCTCCACCTGGACCCCGGCGCCGATCTTCGACCTCGTCGGCCGGACCGGCGACGTGGCGCGGCTGGAGCTGGAGAAGACCCTGAACATGGGTGTCGGCATGATCGCGATCCTGCCCGAGGAGTCGGCCGACGTGGCGCTGGCGACGCTGGCGGACCGCGGGGTCGAGGCCTGGGTCGCCGGTGAGATCACCGCCCGCGGCGAGCACACGACGGGCGCCGAGCTGGTCGGCGACTACGCGGTCTGAGACTACGCGGTCTGAGACCGGCCGATCCCGTGGACGGCAGCACGAAACCCGGTCCGGCGCTGATGCCCCGGACCGGGTGAAGTGCAGTTGCTACGAGAGCCGCGGAAACTGCCGGAGTCGCTGCTGCGTCAAGCGCCGCGACGATGTTGCGACGAAGGACCGGACTCGTCGTCCTCGTCCTCGTCGTCATCGTTGTACATATCCGCGTACTGCGCGTACGGGTCGTCTTCTTCGTCGTCGTCCTCGAACGGCTCGCCGTTCGGCGGCTGGCTCGAAGTCGATGCGCCCAGCTCGCTGGCCAGACGCGACAGGTCAGTCCCACCGCTGTTGTACTTCAGCTGGCGGGCGACCTTCGTCTGCTTGGCCTTGGCCCGGCCGCGCCCCATGGCTCGACCCCCTCGGTGACGGGGCTCGACGGCCCCAGAGTCTGACACGCGTTCATGATCCGGAACGGACTCTCCGTAGAGAGGCCGGTCCGTAGGGCTTCCACGGTACCTGAGCCCGCGCCCATACGGTACGTCGCCCGCAGGACGCGCGTGTGCGCAGGGCCTTCGAGGCGCCCTGTCCTCGCTGGTCAGTGGCGATTTTAACCACTTATCCGGGCACGACCCGCCGGTGGACGTGAGAGTTCTCTCGAAGTTCCCGCCGGCGGGTACCGCCCGAGGCCGCGAGCACACCTGGCGTGTGCTCTTGGATCAGTGCGCCGCGCGCCCCTCGGCCATCCGCTGCTCGGCGATCCGGTCGGCCGCCGCGGCCGGCGGAATCCCGTCTTCCTTCGCACGTGCGAAGATGGCCAGCGTGGTGTCGAAGATCTTCGCGGCCTTCGCCTTGCACCGCTCGAAGTCGAAGCCGTGCAGCTCGTCGGCGACCTGGATGACCCCGCCGGCGTTCACCACGTAGTCCGGCGCGTAGAGGATCCCGCGGTCGGCGAGGTCCTTCTCCACGCCCGGGTGGGCGAGCTGGTTGTTGGCCGCACCGCAGACGACCTTGGCGGTCAGCACCGGCACGCTGTCGTCGTTCAGTGCGCCGCCGAGCGCGCAGGGGGCGTAGATGTCGAGGCCCTCGGTCCGGATGAGAGCGTCGGTGCCGGAGACCGCGGTGACGCCCTCCGGGTGCCGGTCGAGGATCCGCTGCACGGCGTCCTCGCGCACGTCCGTGATCACGACCTGGGCGCCCTCCGCCCGCAGGTGCTCCACCAGGTGGTGGCCGACCTTGCCGACACCCGCGACGCCGACCGTGCGGCCGCGCAGCGAGGGGTCGCCCCACAGGTGCTGGGCGCTGGCCCGCATGCCCTGGTAGACACCGAAGGCGGTCAGCACCGAGGAGTCGCCGGCGCCGCCGTTCTCGGGCGAGCGCCCGGTGGTCCAGCGGCACTCGCGGGCGACGACGTCCATGTCGGCGACATAGGTGCCGACGTCACAGGCCGTGACGTACCGGCCGCCCAGCGAGGCGACGAACCGGCCGTAGGCGAGGAGCAGTTCCTCGGTCTTGATGAGGTCGGGATCACCGATGATCACGGCCTTGCCGCCGCCGTGGTCGAGACCGGCCATGGCGTTCTTGTACGACATCCCGCGCGCGAGGTTCAGGGCGTCGGCGACGGCCTCCGCCTCGGACGCGTACGGGTAGAAGCGCGTACCGCCGAGGGCCGGGCCCAGAGCGGTGGAGTGGATGGCGATGACGGCCTTGAGGCCGCTGGCGCGGTCCTGGCAGAGCACGACTTGCTCATGACCCCCCTGGTCCGAGTGGAACAGGGTGTGCAGTACATCAGCGTGCGCGCCGGTTACGTCGGTCACTGTGGTGACTCCTGGGTAAGTAGCGGCTTGGAGACCAGCTCCCTGGGTTCCCCCGCGCTTTTGGCAGTGGGGGAGGGGGGCGGGCGCTGTGGCACGAGAGTAGAGCCTGCCTCGGTCCGCCGACCTCCCGGTGCTCGGGATCACCTCCTCCCGGAGTAGTGCCGTGCGACGATTTGCATGGTTTTCCCATGTGTCAGGGTGCGGTCCGGCCGTTTTCCGGGTCGATCCGCGGGGGAGGGAGCAGGCGTGCCCAAGGTGTCCTCGGTGATCGTCCCGTACACGACCTATCTGCGCGTCTACGAACCGCTGGCCGCCTTCCCGGAACCGGAGCGCAGCCACTGGGCGCGCTACGCCCGGCGCGAGACGCGCCCCTCCTACCAGGACGAACTGCGCCGCTCGCTGGCCGATCTGCTGCCCACCCCGCCGGTCCCGGTGCCGGTGCACGAGAGCGGCGACGCGTTCGTGCTGGACCTGGAGGGGGTGCTGTGCGTCTGCCCCTGGCGCACCCGGCTGCGCGGCTGGCAGGCGCTGGAGGGATTGTCCGGGGAACTGCCGCGGACGGTCCTGGACGCCGTGCTCCCACCGCTCGTACGCGGCCAGGCCGCCCAGGACTACGAGCGCTGGCTGGCCCGCAACCCCGACGCCCGCCCCTGGATCCGCACGGCGACCTGGCAGGTGCCGCTGAACTGGTTCGTGCTCGTGTCCGACGAGGAGCGGGAGTACGCGAAGGGGGCCGGCGCCGCCGAGGGCGAGCCGCCCGTGCTGCGCTACCGCACCCCGATGGTGCAGGCGCGGCGCCGGGTCGCGCGGGCGCTGCGCACGCTGCGGGACGCGATCGACGAGGGGCCGCTCATCGACGGCCTGGTGGACGTGGGCCGCTGGCTGGAGGAGTTCCATCCGCGTTCGCTGGTGGAACTGGACTACGGCGGACTGGTGCACACCCTGCCGGCCGGCGCGCTGGAGGACGACCACTCCGCCGCGGACGTGGCCGAGGGGATCGACGCGCTGCGCCGCGGTGACGGCTCCGCGGCGGGCGAGGCGTACGGCCGGCTGGTGGAGCGGTGGCGCTCGGTACGGGACCGGCGTTCGGCCAACTGACGGTTCGACAGCACCCGCCGGGTGACGTAGATCACGATCGAAAAATGCTGCGAACGACGTACGGTCTACCGAACTTCGGGAAGGTGCCGGGACGTAGGTCCTGATACGGGCTTTCGTGTCAAGGGTGACAGACCGCACTTACCCGTCTCTTGCGTCCCTTGCCCCTCCTCGTGCCAAAATAGGACAAGGAGCCCGGGGAAGGCTCCGTCTGTCCAACTATGCTCCACCGTGGGCGGAATCTCAGCATCACGCAGTTTGGGATGTCTGGTGACTCCTGATCGCCCTGTGACTGATCGTCACAGTGGCGTGACTGTCCGCTATGGCATGGTCCATCGGCTTCCGTCGCTGATGGACACCTGGGAGGGCAATTCCATCGGTTTGGCCGACGCGGCTGGACAGATGGTGTAGTTGTAGTGCCGAGGACAAGCCGTTCGTCCTATAACCGACTCGACTCGCGTCTGCCATTTCGGGCAACGCGGGTCAAGGTGCAGAATTTAGAGGAAAGAACCGAGAAGGTTCGGTTCTCCCGAGGAGGCCGCTCATGACCGCTCGCACCCCTGATGCCGAGCCGCTGCTGACCCCGGCTGAGGTCGCCACCATGTTCCGTGTCGACCCCAAGACGGTCACGCGGTGGGCGAAGGCCGGCAAGCTGACATCCATCCGCACGCTCGGCGGTCACCGCCGTTACCGCGAGGCTGAGGTCCGCGCTCTGCTCGCGGGTATCCCGCAGCAGCGCAGCGAGGCCTGATCAGCCCGAACAACTGAATACCGGGCACGTTGACAGGTCCCCAACCCGTCGAACGGCCCGAAACCCACAGCTCCAAGCGACGCGGGTCCTGCCCCAACAGGGCCCCCGCCCAAGCGTTCAGGCAACAGAACCGGGTGCGTCGTGGATCGCGCTGGACTCCGCCGGGTCCAGCGCGATCTTTTTTTGTGCCCGGAAGGCGCCCCCGAGGGCGTCGCCGAACCGCCTCGGCGGCGCTCCGGGGTGGGCCTTGTGATGTCCCTGTGGGGGATCCGTGGTGCCGCTTGACGACCCGTCCGGCTCTCGATGGCCGGCCTGTGAGCGGCCTTGTCGGAGTCTGGGGAGGGCTGTCGCATCTGCTGTGCGTGACCGTCCGGACCAGTGCAATGGCACATATTAAATTGACTGGTTGTAGGACTCGGGTAAATACCGCGGTTTCAAAAAATCATGCAGTGACACCCGTCACATGCCAGAGGCCTTGTTGCCTCTGGCTCGTGTGCGCTAGTGAAACGGGTCACGGTGCGGGTCGCGCCGTCGCGGGACGGTCGTCCGCGGTGGCCTCCGCGGAGCCCTCCGCGCCCGGGGGAGCGGTGTCCATCGCCAGCCGCAGCAGCCGGTGGCAGACGGGGCAGTGCCGGGTCAGATGCCGGTAGGACGACGCGGCCGCCAGATGCGCACGGAGCAACGCCCCAGTCTCGTGCCTGACCGACGCCGCCATGCGCCACCTCCGGGATCCACGCGGGAAGGTGCCCTGCTCTCTGGGTACTGGTCGGGAGTGACGGCGTCAAGACGGCATGGGCGGGCGCGAGACAGGGGCCGCTCCGCCCCCCGGGGGCCCGGACTGCCTTTCCTGGCCCGGGTGGTGGCCGCGGGAGCGGTCGGTGGGCCGACGGGCGCGGCCCCGCCGGGACTCGCCGCATGGGAAAACGACCGAGGCCCGCTTCCCTCGGAAGGGCGCGGGCCTCGGTCGATCGATGCGGTCCTGACGGGATTTGAACCCGCGGCCTCCACCTTGACAGGGTGGCGAGCACTCCAAACTGCTCCACAGGACCAGGTTTCGCTGCGCTTTTCTTCGTTGCGCTGCGAGACAGACTGTACAGGAGGGTGAGCCCCCTGGTCGAACTCACCCAGCGTGCGGATCAGGTCACGGGGCGGCCGCGTCGATCGCCTTCACGATCCGCTTGTCCGAGACGGGGTACGCCGTGCCCAGCGCGTGGGCGAAGTAGCTGACCCGGAGCTCCTCGATCATCCAGCGGATGTCCAGGACGGCGGAGGGCACCGGGCGGCCCTGGGGCAGCTGCTCCAGCAGCCAGGCGTATTCGTCCTGCATCTCGTGGACCTTCTCCATGCGGGTGGTGTCCCGCTGGACGTTGGTCGGCATCTGCTGCAGCCGCCGGTCGACGGCCACCAGATAGCGCATCAGGTCGGGCAGGCGCCGCAACCCGGTCTCCGTGACGAAGCCGGGCCGTACGAGGGCGTCCACCTGCTTGCGCACGTCCTGGAGGTTCGCCAGCAGCACGGCGCTGCGTACGCCCTTCAGACGGCGCTCACAGGCCTGCCAGGCGGCCAGTACCTGCTGCACCTGGCCGACCGTGCGGACCGTGGTGTCGACGATCTCGGCGCGCACCTTGTCGTACAGCTTGCGGTGCGACTCCTGGTCCCAGGCCGGGCCCCCGAAGTCGGCGATCAGCTTGTCCGCCGCCGCCATCGCGCAGTCGTCGAACAGGGCCTGGATCGAGCCGTGCGGGTTCGCCGACAGGGCGAGCTTCTGGGCGTTCGTCAGTTTCTCGGAGGCGAACTTGGCCGGGTTCACCGGGATGTTGCGCAGGATCAGCCGCCGGGCGCCCTTCCACATGGCCTCGGCCTGTTCCGCCTCGGTGTCGAAGAGGCGTACGGAGACCGTGTCGCCGTCGTCGACCAGCGCCGGGTACGCCTTGACCGGCTGGCCGGCCCGGCGGGTCTCGAAGACCCGGGTGAGCGTGCCGATGCTCCAGTCCGTCAGACCCTTGCGCTCCAGGGACTCGCCGCCCTGCCGCTCGGCGGTGGCCGCCGCGGCCTGGGAGAGGGCCTGGCGGGCCTTGGGCCTGAGTCGGAGCTTCAGGACTTCCAGGTCCTTGTCCTCGGCGAGCTTGCGGCGCCGTTCGTCGACGATCCGGAACGTGACCTTCAGGTGGTCCGGGAGCCTGCCCCAGTCGAAGTCGTCGGCCTCGAAGGGCACCCCGACCATCCGCTTGAGCTCACGCGCCATGGTGGTGGTCAGCGGCTCCTGCAAGGGCACGGCCCGCTCCAGGAAGGCCTTCGCGTAGTTCGGCGCGGGCACGTAGTGGCGGCGGATCGGCTTCGGCAGGGAGCGGATCAGCTCGGTGACCACCTCCTCGCGCAGGCCCGGGATCTGCCAGTCGAAGCCCTCGTCCGTGACCTGGTTGAGGACCTGGAGCGGGACGTGCACGGTCACGCCGTCCGCGTCCGCGCCCGGCTCGAACTGGTACGTCACCCGGAACTTCAGCGGCCCCTGCCGCCAGGAGTCCGGGTAGTCGGCCTTGGTGACCGCCTCCGCCGACTCCCGGATGAGCATCTCCCGCTCGAAGTCCAGGAAGTCGGGCTGCTCATGGCGCTTGTGCTTCCACCAGGAGTCGAAGTGGGCGCCCGACACGACGTGTTCGGGGACCCGCTGGTCGTAGAAGTCGAAGAGGGTGTCGTCGTCGACCACGATGTCCCGGCGCCGGGCGCGGTGCTCCAGCTCCTCGACCTCGCTGAGGAGCTTGCGGTTGTCGGCGAAGAACTTGTGGTGCGTGCGCCAGTCCCCCTCGACCAGCGCGTTGCGAATGAAAAGTTCGCGGGAGGTCTCCGGATCGATCCGCCCGTAGTTGACCTTCCGCTGGGCGATGATCGGCACGCCGTACAGCGTGACCTTCTCGTACGCCATCACGGCCGCCTGGTCCTTCTCCCAGTGCGGCTCGCTGTAGGTGCGCTTGAGCAGATGTCCGGCGAGCGGCTCGATCCACTCCGGCTCGATCTTCGCGTTGACGCGGGCCCACAGGCGGCTGGTCTCCACCAGCTCCGCCGACATCACGAAACGCGGAGGCTTCTTGAACAGGGCCGAGCCGGGGAAGATCGCGAACTTGGCGTTGCGGGCGCCGAGGTACTCGTTCCTGCCCCCGCCCCGGCCGCTCTCGCCGCCGGTCTCCTTCACGTCCTTCATCCCGATGTGGGAGAGCAGACCGGCCAGCAGCGAGACGTGCACGCTCTGCTCGGCGGCGTCGTCCTCGTTGGGATGGATCCCCAGCTGCCGGGCGACCGTGCGCAGCTGGGTGTAGATGTCCTGCCACTCCCGGATGCGCAGGAAGTTCAGGTACTCCTGCTTGCACATCCGGCGGAAGGCGGAGGAACCCCGCTCCTTCTGCTGCTCACGGATGTAGCGCCAGAGGTTGAGATAGGCGAGGAAGTCGCTCGTCTCGTCCTTGAAGCGGGCGTGCTGCTGATCGGCCTGGGTCTGCTTGTCGGCCGGGCGCTCGCGCGGGTCCTGGATGGAGAGCGCGGCCGCTATCACCATGACCTCGCGGACGCAGCCGTTCTTGTCGGCCTCCAGGACCATGCGGGCCAGCCGCGGGTCGACGGGCAGCTGGGCGAGCTTGCGGCCGGTGTCGGTGAGCCGCTTGCGCACGTCCTTCTGCGCCGGGTCGAGAGCGCCGAGCTCCTGGAGCAGCTGGACGCCGTCGCGGATGTTGCGGTGGTCCGGCGGGTCGATGAAGGGGAACTTCTCGATGTCGCCGAGGCCGGCCGCGGTCATCTGGAGGATGACGGAGGCGAGGTTGGTGCGCAGGATCTCCGCGTCCGTGAACTCCGGCCGGGCCAGGAAGTCGTCCTCGGAGTACAGCCGGATGCAGACACCGTCGGACGTACGGCCGCAGCGGCCCTTGCGCTGGTTGGCGCTGGCCTGGGAGACCGCCTCGATGGGCAGCCGCTGGACCTTGGTGCGGTGGCTGTAGCGGGAGATACGGGCGAAGCCGGGGTCGATGACGTACTTGATGCCCGGCACGGTCAGCGAGGTCTCGGCGACGTTGGTCGCCAGAACGATCCTGCGGCCGGTGTGCGGCTGGAAGACGCGGTGCTGCTCGGCGTGCGAGAGCCGGGCGTAGAGCGGCAGCACCTCGGTGAACCGGTAGTTCTTCTTGACCAGCGCGTCCGCGGTGTCGCGGATCTCGCGCTCGCCGGAGAGGAAGACCAGGATGTCGCCCTTGCCCTCGGCCTGGAGCTCCTCGACGGCGTCGCAGATCGCGGTGATCTGGTCGCGGTCGGCGTCCTCGGAGTCCTCCTCCAGGAGCGGGCGGTAGCGCACCTCGACCGGGTAGGTGCGCCCGCTGACCTCGACGATCGGGGCTTCGCCGAAGTGCCGGGAGAAGCGCTCCGGGTCGATCGTCGCGGAGGTGATGACCACCTTGAGGTCGGGCCGCTTGGGCAGCAGCTGGGCGAGGTAGCCGAGCAGGAAGTCGATGTTGAGGGACCGCTCGTGGGCCTCGTCGATGATGATCGTGTCGTAGGCGCGCAGCTCGCGGTCGGTCTGGATCTCGGCGAGCAGGATGCCGTCCGTCATCAGCTTCACGAAGGTGGCGTCCGGGTTCACCTGGTCGGTGAACCGCACCTTCCAGCCGACGGTCTCCCCGAGCGGGGTGTCCAGCTCCTCGGCGACCCGCTCGGCGACGGTACGGGCGGCGATCCGGCGGGGCTGGGTGTGCCCGATCATGCCGCGCAGGCCACGCCCCAGCTCCATACAGATCTTGGGGATCTGCGTGGTCTTTCCGGACCCGGTCTCACCGGCGACGATGACGACCTGGTGATCGCGGATGGCGGCCGCGATCGCGTCCTTCTTCTGGCTGACCGGCAGCTGCTCGGGATAGGTGACGGCCGGCACGCGGGCGCGCCGCGCGGCCATCCGCTCCTCGGCCCCGGCGACCTCCGCCTCTATCTCGGCGAGGACGGCGGCGCGGGCCTCCGGGTTACGGATCTTGCGCGCGCCCTCGAGCCTGCGCCCGAGCCGGTGCGCGTCGCGCAGGCTCAGCTCGGTCAGGCGGGGGGCGAGGGCGCCGAGGGCGGGGGCAGGGTGCGTAGACATACGCGGTCCAGGATCTCATCCCGGCCAAATCCGTGGCGAACCCTTTTGCTTCCGGCGTGGGGACCGGGTCAGGGGGCGCGCTGGGCCGGGGGTGCGGGTGGGGGTGCGTCGGGTGCCGTGCCCGGCGCGGCGGTCGGCGCGGTGGCGGGCACGGGTGCGTCGGAAGGTGCCGGGGCGGCCGGTGCCGGTGCGGGCGTGGCGGGTGCGGGCTCCCGGCGGGGGCCGTCTCCCAGGGCGATCGAGCGGGCGGTGTTGGAGACGGCCTTGATGCCCAGATAGGCGGTGGTCATCCCGCTGATCGCGGTGAACGCGGCGGTCAGCACACCGACGATCACGGCCCGGTCGCCGTCGAGCCGCCAGACGCCGAAGACCGCGACGCCCGAGATCGCGACGATGCTGATGACGACGGCCATCAGGCCGTAGCGGGCCCGGTCCTTCTCTAACTCGGTGTCCCGCACGTCTCCGGTCCTGCTCCGCACCATCGTCCGCGCCCCTTCAGCACCGCGCCGGCCGGGTGTACACCGACCAGGCATACAAGGATCAGGCATACAACGACAGGAGCCTCATCCGAACGGATGAGGCTCCTGACTTGTGGCTGGGGCCGGGGTCGAACCGGCGACCTATCGCTTTTCAGGCGATCGCTCGTACCAACTGAGCTACCCAGCCACGAGATTTCCGAGGAAATCTCAGCGGTCCTGACGGGATTTGAACCCGCGGCCTCCACCTTGACAGGGTGGCGAGCACTCCAAACTGCTCCACAGGACCTTGCTGTTGTGCGCGAACTCACTTGCGTAAGTGTCGCACACCGTACTGCGTGCCCCCAACGGGATTCGAACCCGTGCTACCGCCTTGAAAGGGCGGCGTCCTAGGCCGCTAGACGATGAGGGCTATCGGCCCGCCTGCGCGCTTCTCAGCGCGTCGGGGACGTCATGAGCATATGGGATGGCGGGGGGTATCGCCAAAACGGTTTACGGGGAGGTCCCGGAGGGGCCGGGAGGGCCGCCCTGGACAGGGGTCCGGGACCCGGTCGGCGACGGCCTGGAGGAGGGCGCCGGGGACGCCGTGGGGGAGGGTGTCGGGGAGGGCGCCGCCCCCGGCTGGTTCTCCTCCGGCAGGTGACGGCTGACCTCGGCCGTGGTCAGGCCCAGACCGCCCAGCCGGATCTCGTCCCAGGCCTGGAGGCGCCGGGTGTCGCGGTCGAAGTAGAGGATCGACGCCTCGATCGGGTCCGGGTACCTGCCCTCGACGGCGCGCAGCCCGCTGCCGCCGGTGGAGCCCTCCACCCGCAGCCGGGTGCCGTTCTTCATGACCTCCGTCTCCTCGTGGTGCACATGGCCGGCCAGCACGAGCGGCACCTCGCCGTCCGTGACGCGCGCCGCGAAGGGCTCGTGGACGATCGCCACGTCGGCCGGGGTCCCGGCGGCCTGCTGGTCGCGCAGGGCCGAGGCCAGCCGGGCGCCCGCCAGGTACTCGGCCGGGTCGCCGCCCGGCCGCGCCGAGCGGTCGGGTGTGAACTGCGGGTCGCCGATGCCCGCGAAGCGCAGGCCCGCGACGGTCTCGGCCCGGCCGTCGTCGAGGACGTGCACGTTCTTCATGCGCTCCAGATAGCGCTGGGTGAGCGGGGAGTCGTGGTTGCCGCGGACCCAGACGTAGGGGGCGCCGAGGTCGGCAATCGGGTCCAGGAAGGCGTTCTCCGCCGCCGTGCCGTGGTCCATGGTGTCGCCGGAGTCGACGATCACGTCGACCTTGTACTGCTCCACCAGCGACGCGATGATCTTCCAGCTCGCCGGGTTGAGATGGATGTCCGAGACGTGCAGGACCCGGATCGTGCTCGGGTCCGGCGAGTAGGCGGGCAGCGTGGAGGTGACGTCGTAGAGCTTCGTCACGTTCGTCACCAGACGGGCCAACTCCTGCTGGTAGACGTCGAACTCGGTGACGATGCTGCGCGCGTCGCCCACCAGGGAGGGCGCGGAGGACAGCAGGCCCGAGAACCTCGGCTCCAGGACCGACTCGGGGTTCCAGGTCGCGTACGCCGTCCCGCCGCAGGCCGCGAGCAGGGTCAGGGCCAGCCCGCCGGCCGCGAGGGCGCGCCGGGGGCGGCGGTAGACCGCGAGACCGAGGGCGGTGGCGCCGGAGACGACGGCGACGCAGGAGCGCGCGGCCAGGTCGAGCGTGCCGTGCTCCACGTCCCGGGTGACCTCCTCCTGGAGGCCCGTGATCCGCTCGGGGTGGTCGACCAGGGCCCGGGAGCGGACCGGGTCGAGCTGGTCGACGTTCACGTCCAGCCGGACCGGGGCGGCGTGGCTGTCCAGGCTCAGCGCGCCCAGCGGGGAGACATTGATCTTGGTGCCGCCGGTGAGGGAGGGGCGCAGGGTCATCGTGGTGTCCATGGGACCCACCGGGACCCGTACGTTCCCGACGACCAGCAGGCCCAGCCAGGCCCCGGCCAGGACCACGGTGACCAGACCCAGGGCGCGGGCCCAGGGGCGCGGCTGCGGGACGAGCTCGACGGAGAGCCGGGGCAGGGGCCGGGGGCGACGGCTGGCCCGGCGGCGGGCGAGCACGCGGGGCCCGGGTGTGCGGGGCCTTCCGGGTGCGCGGGGCCCGGGTATGCGGTTCAGGGCGGCGGCGATGCCGTGGGCACGGGCGGGGACGCGGACCATTGGGCCCGTATGCCCGGGTCTCCGGGCGGGTATGCGGGCGTCAGCCCCAGCCCAGTTCGTGCAGCCGCGCGTCGTCGATGCCGAAGTGGTGCGCCACCTCGTGCACGACGGTGACGGACACCTCCTCCACCACGTCCTCGTCCGTCTCGCAATGGCGCAGGGTCGGGCCCCGGTAGATCGTGATGCGGTCCGGCAGGACGCCCGCGTACCACTCCCCGCGCTCCGTGAGGGGGGTGCCCTCGTACAGGCCGAGGAGTTCGGGGTCGTCGGACGGCGGCTCGTCCTCGACGAACACCGCCACGTTGTCCATGACCCGCGTCAGCTCGGGCGGGATCCGGTCCAGGGCCTCGCTCACCAGTTCTTCGAACCTGTCGCGCGTCATCTCCAGCACACGGCCATTGTCGGGGAAGACCGGGCGGAGCGGGGGGTTCGGGCGCGTCCCGTGCGGACCGTGGCCGGGTGCGGCGGGCGGGCCGGGGCCGGGGCGGCGTGCGGGCGCGTGTCCTACGGCGGTGACGGGAGTTGAACACATCGACTTCTTCGTCCACCCGGAGGTGGCTTCCGTGCGCCCCTTGAACGTATCCGTCCGCCTGGCCGTGACGGTCATGGTCGTGGCCGGCGCGGCCGGCTGTGTGAGCGTGGGTGACGACGACGGGAGCCAGGCCAGACCGTCGCACTCGGTGGGACGGGAGGGCGACGGCGCCGGAGGTGGTGACCAGGCCGGCGGCGGTGGCGTGGTCGGCTACGAGGACGGGTCCGGGCACGGCGGGCACGGCCGCGGCAGGCACGGCGGGCGGCAGAGCGGGAAGCCGGAGTCCCCGTCGGCCTCGCCGTCGGAGGGCCCCGGCGCGAGCGCGAGCGCCTCGGCGTCCGTCCGGCCGGGGCGGAGCGTGCCGCCGGGCGTGCCCTCGCCGACCGGGGCGCCGCCGGTGCCGACGGGGACCACCCCGGCGCAGGAGCCGTCCGGGGACCCGGTGACGACCGCCCCGCAGTCGCCGGAGCCGTCGACCGCGGAGCCGTCGTCCTCGGCGCACGGGGAGAGCCTGCCCCAGCTGGCGCAGCGCGAGCCCGCGCCCAGGGCGGGACTCCCAGCGCTGTGAGCCATGCTTTCCAAGGCAGGGAAGCCCTCGTGACCTGCGGTTTTGGGGACGGATTTGCCTAAGGTGGGTGAGGGTGCGTATGGTGGTAGATCGTTCGTAGATCGTTTGATCCCATTTGCCCGGCGCCAACACAGAGCGCGCCGTGTGGCGCGTACTCTCCCTTGCCGTGGCGGACCGCATTGAGGCGGTCGTAATGCGACTCACGGAGTTGACGGGCGCGTGCCGAAGAGACTCCGGAAGGTTTCGCATTCGCATGTCCATTTCCAGTACTGATCACGCCGTCGTGCCCTCGAACGGGCAGAACGACGACAACGTCGACACCGTCGAGGCGACGGTCGAGACGGCCGTCGAGACGGCGTCCGAGGCCCCGCAGATCACCTTCGCGGACCTCGGCCTGCCCGAGGGCGTCGTGCGCAAGCTCGCCCAGAACGGCGTGACGGTCCCCTTCCCGATCCAGGCCGCGACCATCCCGGACGCGCTGGCCGGCAAGGACATCCTCGGCCGTGGCCGCACCGGCTCCGGCAAGACCCTCTCCTTCGGTCTGCCGACCCTGGCCACGCTGGCCGGCGGCCGCACCCAGAAGCACAAGCCCCGCGCGGTCATCCTCACCCCGACCCGTGAGCTGGCCATGCAGGTCGCCGACGCCCTCCAGCCCTACGGCGACGTCCTCGGCCTGAAGATGAAGGTCGTCTGCGGCGGCACCTCCATGGGCAACCAGATCTACGCCCTGGAGCGCGGCGTCGACGTCCTCGTCGCCACCCCGGGCCGGCTGCGCGACATCATCAACCGCGGCGCCTGCTCCCTGGAGGACGTGCAGATCGCCGTCCTCGACGAGGCCGACCAGATGTCCGACCTGGGCTTCATGCCCGAGGTCACCGAGCTGCTGGACCAGGTCCCGGCCGGCGGTCAGCGCATGCTCTTCTCCGCGACGATGGAGAACGAGATCAAGACCCTCGTCGACCGGTACCTCAACGCCCCGGTCAGCCACGAGGTCGACGCGGCCCAGGGCGCGGTCACCACGATGAGCCACCACATCCTCATCGTGAAGCCCAAGGACAAGGCGCCGGTCACGGCCGCGATCGCCTCCCGCAAGGGCCGCACCATCATCTTCGTCCGCACCCAGCTGGGCGCCGACCGTGTCGCCGAGCAGCTGCGCGACGCCGGGGTGAAGGCCGACGCGCTGCACGGCGGCATGACCCAGGGCGCCCGTACCCGGACGCTGGCGGACTTCAAGGACGGTTACGTCAACGTCCTGGTCGCCACCGACGTCGCCGCGCGAGGCATCCACGTCGACGGCATCGACCTGGTCCTCAACGTCGACCCGGCCGGCGACCACAAGGACTACCTGCACCGGGCCGGCCGTACCGCGCGTGCGGGCCGCACGGGCACCGTGGTCTCCCTCTCCCTGCCGCACCAGCGCCGCCAGATCTTCCGCCTCATGGAGGACGCGGGCGTCGACGCCGGGCGCCACATCATCCAGGGCGGCGCCGCCTTCGAGCCGGAGGTCGCCGAGATCACCGGCGCCCGCTCGATGACCGAGGTCCAGGCCGAGTCCGCGGGCAACGCCGCCCAGCAGGCCGAGCGCGAGGTCACCCAGCTCACCAAGGAGCTGGAGCGCGCCCAGCGCCGCGCGAGCGAGCTGCGCGAGGAGGCCGACCGCCTCGTCGCCCGGGTCGCCCGCGAGCGCGGCGAGGACCCGCAGGCCGCGGTGGCCGAGGCGCAGTCCGAGGCGGCGCAGGCCGTCGCCGAGGTCTCCGTGCCGGAGCAGCCGGCCGCGCAGGACGTCGACCGGGCCGAGCGCGAGGAGCGCACGGCGTCCTCGTCCTCGTCCTCGTCCTCGTACGAGCGTCGTGACGACCGGGGCGGTTTCAACCGTGACCGTCGTGACGAGCGCGGTGGCGACCGTGGCGGCTTCCGCCGTGACGACCGTGGCGGCGACCGTGGTGGCCGTTCGTTCGGTGGCGACCGTGACCGTGGTTTCGAGCGTCGTGACGACCGTGGTGGCCGTTCCTTCGAGCGTCGTGACGACCGGGGCGGTTTCAACCGCGACCGTCGTGACGACCGTGGCGGCGACCGTGGTGGCCGTTCCTTCGGTGGCGACCGTGACCGTGGTTTCGAGCGTCGTGACGACCGTGGTGGCCGTTCCTTCGAGCGTCGTGACGACCGGGGCGGCTTCAACCGTGACCGCCGTGACGAGCGCCCCGGCCACCGTGGCAGCGACCGCCCCTTCAACCGCGACCGCCGCGACGACCGTCCGGGCTTCCGCTCCGCCGGTCACGACCGTCCCCACGGCCGTCGTGACGACCACCGCGGCTCCGGCTCCGGCTCCGGCTCCGGCTCCGGTTCCTCCTTCGGCCGCCGCGACGACAAGCCGCGCTGGAAGCGCAACGGCTGACGTCTGCCGACCGACCCACGAAGGGCCCGTACGACTCCGGTCGTACGGGCCCTTCGGCCTTTCCCGCACCCGTCGCGGTGCTCCGCGCGGCGCCCGTCGCGCTGTCCCACGAGCAGCTCAACGGCCCTTATTTTCAATACCGTTCATCATTTGACGACTGTTAACATCCTTTGACTTCGACTTGGCTTCGACTCGACGGAGCGCGCACGAGGGGGGGCCTCGACGCAGCCACGCGCTCCTGGCGACGAGCTTCCGAATCTCTTGCCGCCTCGGTGTTCTTTTCCCTGGGGAGGGACCTTGTCTCGGCGTGTGCACTCACGCTTCACCGCGAACCGGCGTGCCCGGATCGCGCTCACTCTGACGAGCCTGGCCGCCCTCGGCGCCGGCTCCCTGACCACCGCGGGCCCGGCGGCCGCGGACACCACCCCCATGCCCCTGCGGACCGGCGGGGTGTGGGGCCTCGACTACGCCGGCGGTGTCCTGACGACCGTGGAGAACGCCCCGAACGGCGACCCCTACGTCACCGACCGCGCGATCACGGCCGACGGCACGGCGGCGGGCGCGCGGGACCTCCGCGGCTACGCGGGCACCTTCGCGAACGGCGCCCACCTCCAGCGGGTCGGCTGTGACGCGGGCGACTGCACGGCGCTGCGGGCGGCCGGGAACGGCTATGTCGGCGTCTTCTTCGGCGACGCCGAGGGCCAGGAGGGCCAGGAGCGCGCTCAGGTCTGGACGAGCGGCAGCAGCTACCACGGCACCGAACCCCTCGTCACGGGCGGCCGTTTCGTCGACATCACCGGACGTTACTTCGTCTATCAGGCCGCTTCGACCGGCAAGCAGTACGTCGACGCGGTGCAGAAGTACTACACGCACGAGGTGCGGCTGACCCGCGCCGCCACCGCCGCCTCCGTGTGGGGCTCGCGGCTGTACACGCCGGGGACCGGCAACGGCACCGTCACCGCCTACGACCTGGAACAGAAGAAGACGGTCGAGACCCTCGCCACCGGCGCGCCCTGCACGGTCCAGGAGCTCCAGGCGGTGGGCCGCTGGGTCTACTGGAACTGCGGCGCCACCGGCCCGGCGGGCGTGTACGACCGTACGGCCAGGAAGAACATCACCGTGCCGTCCGGGCCCGCCCTGGTCGGCGACGGCTATCTCGTCCAGCACGACCGCACGGCCGGGAAGCTGCTGCTCACCGACTTCCACACGGGTACGGCGGCGGCCCCGCGCGCGATCGCCGACCTGCCCGCAGGGAACACCGCCGACCAGCGGCGGCTGACCTGGTCGGTGGACAAGTTCGGCGGCGACATCGCCTACGTGGACGCCGAGCACACCGTGCACGTCGTGCAGAGCGGGGTGCCGTCCCAGCCGCTGGTGCCCGTCGAGGCCGAGTTCGACGACGGCTCGGTGGACGTCCGCGACGACTGGTGGAACAGCACCTGGCAGCTGAGCAAGCCGGCCACCTGGACCTTCACCGTGAAGGACGTCCTCGGCCGTACGGTGCACACCCAGTCCGGGACCGGCACGGCCCCCGAGGCCGGCTGGAACGCGAAGACGGACGCGGGGGCGGTCCCGTACAACGGCCGCTACACCTGGACCCTGACCGCCACGGCGACCGAGGGCACCGGCACCTACACGAGCGGCGGCTCGGTCGTGCTCTCCGGCGGTCTGCCGGTCCATCACGACCTGGGCGGCTACGGCTACGGCGACCTGGTCACGCTCGACGCGTCCGGCCGGCTGGGCGTGCGCTACTCCCCGGGCAACGGCACCGTGGCCGGGGCGGTCTCCGGCGCCGGCTGGGCCGCCGGGACCGTGGCGGTCCCGTTCGGCGACATGACCGGCGACCGGTGCGCCGAGACCCTGATCCGGATGCCGAACGGCGAACTGCGCCGCTACCTCGGCCGGTGCGCGGGCTCGTACACCCCGGCGAGCAGCCATGTGTCGCTGGGCACCGGCTGGAAGCAGTACGACGTGCTGACCTCGCCCGGCGACGTGGACAAGGACGGGCTGCCCGACCTGATCGCCCGCAACGCCACCACCGGCACGGTCTACCTGTACAGGACCACCAGCGCGGGCAAACTCGCCGCCCGGGTGAAGCTCTTCGACGACTGGAAGGGCTACAAGAAGATCGTCGGCGTCGGCGATTTCAACGGCGACGGCGTCGGCGACCTGCTCGCCCAGGACAAGACCAACACCCTGTGGCGCTACGACGGCAACGGCTCCGGCGGCTTCAAGGCCCGGGTGAAGGCCGTCTCCGCCTGGGGCGCTTCGTACAACGCCGTCGTGGGCGTCGGTGACATCACCGGCGACGGCCGGGCGGACCTGGTGGCGCGGGACACCGCGGGCAACCTGTACCGCAACAACGGCACCGGCAAGGGGGCCTTCGGACCGCGTACGAAGATCGCCGGCGGGTGGGGCGTATACAAGGGCATTTTCTAGCCACCGTGTGACGCATGTCATGCCCCCGGCGAGGGAATCGCTGGGGGCATGACAGATGACGGCAAGAAGAGCGGGCTCTCGGACGAGGAACGGCTTGCCCAGCTCGGATACACACAGGTGCTGGCCCGCCGGATGTCGGCGTTCTCCAACTACGCGGTCTCCTTCACGATCATCTCGGTCCTGTCGGGCTGCCTGACCCTGTACCTCTTCGGCATGAACACCGGCGGCCCCGCCGTGATCACCTGGGGCTGGGTCGCGGTCGGCCTGATGACCCTCTTCGTCGGCCTGTCCATGGCCGAGATCTGCTCGGCCTACCCGACGTCGGCGGGCCTGTACTTCTGGGCGCACCGGCTCGCGCCCCCACGCACGGCAGCCGCCTGGGCCTGGTTCACGGGCTGGTTCAACGTGCTCGGCCAGGTGGCGGTGACGGCCGGCATCGACTTCGGCGCGGCGTCCTTCCTGGGGGCCTATCTCAACCTCCAGTTCGACTTCGAGGTGACGCCGGGCCGCACGGTCCTGCTCTTCGCCGCGATCCTGCTGCTGCACGGCCTGCTCAACACCTTCGGCGTGCGGATCGTCGCGCTGCTGAACAGCGTGAGCGTGTGGTGGCACGTGATCGGTGTGGCGGTCATCGTCGGCGCGCTGGCCTTTACCCCGGACCACCACCAGTCGACGTCCTTCGTGTTCACGAAGTTCGTGAACAACACCGGCTGGGGCAGCGGCGTCTACGTCGTCCTGCTCGGCCTGCTGATGGCCCAGTACACCTTCACCGGCTACGACGCCTCCGCCCATATGACGGAGGAGACCCACGACGCGTCGACGGCCGGCCCCAAGGGCATCGTCCGCTCGATCTGGACCTCGTGGATCGCCGGCTTCGTCCTCCTGCTGGGCTTCACCTACGCGATCCAGTCCTACGACGACGAACTCGCCTCGCCCACCGGCGCGCCGCCCGCCCAGATCCTGCTCGACGCGCTGGGCGCGACGGCCGGCAAGCTGCTCCTGCTGGTCGTGATCGGCGCGCAGCTGTTCTGCGGCATGGCCTCGGTGACGGCCAACAGCCGCATGATCTACGCCTTCTCGCGGGACGGCGCCCTGCCGTTCTCGCACGTCTGGCACACCGTCAGCCCGCGCACCCGCACCCCCGTCGCGGCGGTCTGGCTGGCGGCGGCCGGCGCGCTCGTCCTCGGCCTGCCCTATCTGATCAACGTCACGGCCTACGCGGCGGTCACCTCGATCGCCGTCATCGGCCTCTACATCGCCTACGTCGTGCCGACCCTGCTGCGGCTGCGCAAGGGCGAGGAGTTCGAGCGCGGCCCGTGGCACCTGGGCCGCTGGTCGCGGGCGATCGGCGTGGTCGCGGTGGTCTGGGTGCTGGCCATCACGGTCCTGTTCATGCTGCCGCAGGTCTCCCCGGTCACCTGGGAGACGTTCAACTACGCCCCCGTCGCCGTCCTCGTCGTCCTGGGCTTCGCCGCGACCTGGTGGCTGGTCTCGGCGCGGCACTGGTTCCTCAACCCCGAACACGCCCGCACCATCGCGCGCGAGGCGTCCGCCAAGGGGGCCCCCGAACCGGTCGATCCATGACACTCCCGGCTCACCGCGGCGCCGCCACGCCGTCCGACGCGGCCGGGTCCCCGATACCCGATCGGAGACCCGGCCCTGTCCGGCTATGCTCGGGGAGGCAACATCGCCTGGGCCCTTAGCTCAATTGGCAGAGCAGTGGACTTTTAATCCATTGGTTGTGGGTTCGAGTCCCACAGGGCCTACCGGAACGCCCCCAGCTCAGAGGTACTTCGAGCTGGGGGCGTCACTGGTTTCCGGGCCCTTCGCGAGTGCGGTCCCGCCCGGTCCGGCCGTCCCCGGAAGCGGCCTCAGCCCGTGGGCAGTTCCGTCAGCTCCGTGAGGTCGGCCAGCGGCAGGGTGTGCTGGGTCTGGAGGACCTTCGCGCGGAGGTAGCGGACGTTGTGCGGGGTGGTGAAGACACCCGTCGGCACGCGGTCGCGGACGTCGGCGCCCAGGGCGCGGAGCTGGTCGGCCTTGTCGGGGTTGTTGGACAGCAGGTCCAGGGCGTCGATGCCGAGGGCCCGGAGCATCTGGGCGGCCGCCGTGTAGTCGCGGGCGTCCTCGGGCAGGCCGAGGGCCGCGTTCGCCTCGTAGGTGTCGAGACCCTGGTCCTGGAGGGCGTACGCGTCGAGCTTGTTGTAGAGGCCGATGCCCCGGCCCTCCTGACGGAGGTAGAGCAGCACTCCGCCGCGGTCGGCGATGCGTTCGACCGCCTCGCGCAGCTGGGGGCCGCAGTCGCAGCGGGCCGAGCCGAGGACGTCGCCGGTCAGGCACTCGGAGTGCAGGCGGACCAGCGGGGTGGTGCCGGGCGCGGGGTCGCCGAGGACGATCGCCACGTGTTCCTGGCCGTCGGCCAGGCCGTGGAAGGTCACCAGCTCGGCGTCGACGCCGTAGCCGTCGTGGAAACGCAGCGGGACCCGGACGCGGGAGCGCTGGGTGGCGGCGGGGAGGTCGGGCATGCGGGCTCCGGGTCCGGAGGGAACTTCTGCTTCAGTTTTGAAGCAGAACCTGTGTCCCCGACCCTAACCCATGCTTGAAATTTGAAGCAATGGGTTGGGGGCGCGGTTCGCCGCCGCGCCCGGGAGTGCGAGGGTTCCGGTCGGGAGTGCGAGGGTTCCGGTCGGGAGCACGCAGGTTCCGGTCGGGAGCACCCAGGTTCCGGTCAGGAGCGCGAAGGTTCCGGTCAGGAGCACGGGGGCTTCGGCGAGCGGCGGCGCCACGGCATGTCCTCCGGTGCCCCGGGCGCCTCGGCGCCGCTCTGGAGCGCCCGGGCGACCCCGGTGAAGATCTCCTCCAGCTGCCGCACCTGCTCCGGGGCGAGATGGTCGAACAGGGTCGCGCGCACGTTCTCGACGTGACCCGGCGCCGCCCGCTCCAGGACCGCCATCCCGGCGTCGGTCAGGACCGCCGTGCTGCCCCGCCGGTCCGACGGGCAGCCCTCGCGCAGCACCAGGCCGTCCTTCTCCAGGCGTGTCACCGCGTACGTCAGCCGGCTGCGGGTGATCTTCAGTCGTTCGGCGAGGTCGGTCATGCGCAGCCGGCGTCCGGGCTCCTCGGAGAGCCGGGACAGGATGGAGTAGTACAGGTGCGGCATGCCGGCCTCCTGCTGGAGGTGGCGGTCGAGCGCGTCCTCCACGAGCAGGGTGGCGGCGAGGTACGCGCGCCATGCGCGCTGCTCCTCGGGAGTGAGCCAGCGGGTCGTCATGCCGCCAGTGTAGGTTTGTTTCAAACTTGAACCAAGAGTCCCGAGACCCGCCCCGCCGCCGAGAGTGAGCGCGCCGATGCCGTTCCCGTACGTCCTGCTGTCCGCCGCCGTCTCCCTCGACGGCTGCCTCGACGACACCGGCCCCGAGCGGCTGCTGCTCTCCAGCCCCGCCGACTTCGACCGGGTCGACGAGGTACGGGCCTCCGTCGACGCGATCCTCGTCGGGGCCGGCACGATCCGCGCCGACAATCCCCGGCTGCTGGTGAACTCGCCCGAGCGGCGGGCCGCGCGGGTGGCGGCCGGGCGGCCGGAGTACCCCCTCAAGGTCACCGTGAGCGGATCCGGCGAACTGGACCCGGCCGCGAACTTCTGGCACACCGGCGGCGAGAAGGTCCTCTACACCACCGACCAGGGTGCCGGGCGGGCCCGCCGGGCGGGTCTGGCGACCGACGTCGTCGCGCTGGGGCCCGAGCTCGACTGGCGGCTGCTGCTGGAACACCTGCACGACGTACGGGGGGTGCGGCGGCTCATGGTCGAGGGCGGCGGCACCATCCACACCCAGCTGCTCCAGCAGGAACTCGCCGACGAACTCCAGCTCGTCCTCGCCCCGCTCTTCGTCGGCGACCCGGCCGCGCCCCGGCTGTTCGGCCCGGGGGCCTACCAGGGCGGCCGGCTGCGGCTGACGGAGACCCGGCGGATCGAGGACGTCGTTCTCATGCGCTACGAGCCCACCGCGCCCGGTGTCGCGGACGCCGTCTCGGCCGCCGACCGGCACTGGCTGGCGCTCGCCTGCGAACTGGCGGCCCTGTGCCCGCCGTCGCGGACCGCGTTCAGCGTGGGCGCGGTGGTGGTGGCCGCCGACGGCACGGAACTCGCCCGGGGCCACTCCCGGGAGGGCGGCGATCCCCTCGTGCACGCGGAGGAGGCGGCCCTGGCGAAGATCGACCCGGCCGACCCGCGGCTGCCCGGCGCGACCGTCTACAGCAGCCTGGAGCCGTGCGCCCGGCGGGCGTCCCGGCCGGCCCCGTGCGCGCGGCTGATCCTCGGCGCGGGGGTGCGGCGGGTGGTCACGGCCTGGCGGGAGCCGGACACCTTCGTCACCGGCGCCGACGGCAGCGGGCTGCTGGCGGCCGAGGGCGTGCATGTCGTCGTCCTGCCGGACCAGGAGGCGGCCGCCAAGGCGCCGAACCGCCATCTCCTGCCGGGCTGAGCCGACGCGCCGGACCTGGCCGCGCCCTGTCGGCGGTCTCTCCGGAAGCCCGTTCGTCGGTCCTTTCGCAAGCCGTCCGGCGGCCCTTCGTAAGCCCGCCCGGCGGGCCCGGAAACAATCGCTGTGCATTCCCTCCCGCGAATGGCGTATGCTGGTTCTACCGACGCGGGGTGGAGCAGCTCGGTAGCTCGCTGGGCTCATAACCCAGAGGTCGCAGGTTCAAATCCTGTCCCCGCTACTGAAGACTCAGGGCCGGAATCCAGTTCACGGATTCCGGCCCTGAGTGTTTTCACCACGGCTACCGGCGTTCCCGCGGAGCCGTTTTCGCCGCCGCCGTCATCCGGTCGGCCCAACATCGCTCGCCCTGCGCGCCGACTCCGGCGAATCTGGACCTTCGTGGCTGGAGACGGCGGGAGACGAGTGGTGCGCTCTGGTGACCTGACGGGTGAGGGGCCGCACGAGGAACCCGGCGCGGCCGAGGGGCCCGGCACGGCCGCGGACGACCACCTCGTCCCGTACGCACGCGCGGGCGGCCGCCTCTCGCCCGACCCCGCCCCGGATCCCGGACCGGTGTCCGGGCCGGACACCGGCCCCGGCGGCCGGGCAGCCGCCGTGCCCGCCTCGCCCACCGCACCCGCGGCCCCCGCATCCTCCGTACCGTCCAGGTCCTCCGTGTCCGCCGCCGCCGCCGGCGACGACCGGCGGTTCTGTCTCCTGCGGTCACTCCTCAGGGTGCTTCCCGCGCTGATGGCCGTCGGCGGGGCCGTCTACGGCATCTGCACGCCCCGCGGCTTCACCGGGGCGCCCCTGTTCACGGCCGCCCCGCTGGTGGCGGCCCCGCTGTACTCCTTCCTCGGCACCGCCGTCACGGGTGTGGCCGCCGTGGCCGGCGCGTACGCCGTGCACGCCCGGTCCGCCCGGGTCCCGGACGCCGACGCGGTCACCGAGATCGTCACCGTGGCCACGGTCGCCGTGATGGCCGCGGTCATCAACCGTGTCGTGCGCCGCGGCGACCAGCGCCTCGCCAGCGCCCGCGGGATCGCCGAGGCCGCCCAGCGCGCGGTGCTGCCCGAGCCCGCCGCCCGGATCGGCGGGTACGACGTCGCCGCCCGCTACGAGGCCGCCCAGGCCGACGCCTTCATCGGCGGCGACCTCTACGCCGTGCAGGACACCCCGCGCGGCGTACGGCTGGTCGTCGGGGACGTACGGGGCAAGGGCATGGGCGCGGTGTCGGCGGTGGCCGTGGTCATCGGGGCCTTCCGGGAGGCCGCCGAGCAGGAGGCGACCCTGGAGGCGGTCGCGCAGCGGCTGGAGCGGGCGCTGGCGCGCGAGGGCACCCGGCGCGACGGGCCCGACGCCTTCGAGGGCTTCACCACCGCCGTACTCGCCGAACTTCCGCACGGGGACGAGACGGTACGGATCCTCAACCGCGGGCACCCGCCGCCGCTGCTGCTGCACCCGGACGGCACCGTGCACCCCCTGCCCGCCACCGAGCCGGCTCTGCCGCTCGGCATGGGCGAGTTGGGCAGCCGGCCCGACCGCGCGGAGGAGACCCGGTTCCCCAGGGGTGCCACCCTGCTCCTGTACACCGACGGCGCCTCCGAGGCGCGCGACACCCAAGGCCGGTTCTACGACCCGGAGGAGCGGCTCGCCGGCCGCTCCTTCCACGACCCCGAGGAGTTGCTCGCCGCTCTCGCGCGGGATGTGCACCGGCACTGCGGGGGAGGTCTGACGGACGATATGGCCCTGCTCGCCGTCCGACGACCCTGACCGGGCTTTCGTCACATGGAGTGATCGCGCGACCCCCCTGCGCATAACATCTGAGTCACCATCAAAACCCCGGTGACTCCTGAGGCGTCGCCCCGAGCCTCGCACAAGGGTCAACTCGCCCGATTTCCGCCGGTCATCGCCTTAAGTCCTGGCCAAAAATGTTATTGATCAAGTGGAACGGCTTGGAATCCGGCCCTCGCGCCCATTAACGTTCGATAACGCAGCGCGGTCGTCCCAGCCGTCACAAGGCGGCTCCGTGCGCACGCGCCGAATCCCGCAAGGGAACCGGGGAACCAACACCCTGGGGTGAATCGCACGGCCACCACTGTCAGTGACATCAGTGACAGGCGGTATACGCGCGTAGGAGACCTTCCTGCTCCGAACCCGTCAGCTAACCCGGTAGGCGAGAAGGAAGGAAGGAGCACGCCCACGTGGCGTCCAACCCGCCTGCCCCAGAGGCCCCGTTCGTGCCGAGCCAGCCCAGCACCGAAGCCTTCGGCTTCGACAGCTACCGCGCCGACGAGGGTCCGTGGGAGGAGTGGAATCCCACCGCGGAGACCGTTCGCCCCCCGCGTGGCAAGCATCGCGTCGCCAAGCAGCGTGGCGGGGGACTCGCCCGCAGCTCCACCGTCCTGGGCGTCGGTGTCATAGCCGCCGTCGCCGGCGGCGGAATGGCCAGCGCCAACACCGGCAAGCCTCCGGTCTCCATCTCCATGCCCGACCTTCCCTCCGTCGGCTCCCTGCTGTCGGACGAGAAGCCCGCCGACACCACGCAGGACGTCGCGACCCCGCTCAGCGGCATAGGCGTGACCAACGCCGAAACCGCCCAGGGCACCACCGACGCCGGTGAGGCGCTGCGCAGCCGGATCATGGCCCAGGCCGAGCAGCAGCAGACCCAGGTCGAGGCCAAGGCCGCCGCCGCTGCCGAGAAGGCCGCCGCCGACGCGGCCGCCAAGGCGGAGCAGGAGGCCAAGGACAAGGCCGAAGCCGCCAAGAAGAAGGCGGAGGAGGAGGCCGCGAAGAAGGCCGAGGCCGAGCGCCTGGCCGAGCTCGCCAAGCAGTACACGCTGCCGACCTCCTCGTACACGATCACCTCGACCTTCGGCGAGGCCGGCTCCATGTGGTCCTCCGGGTACCACACGGGCCTCGACTTCGCCGCGCCCACCGGAACGCTCATCAAGGCGATCCACAGCGGCACGATCACCGAGGCGGGCTGGGCCGGCTCCTACGGCTACCGCACGATCCTCACCCTCGACGACGGCACCGAGCTGTGGTTCTGCCACCAGTCCTCGATCAGCGTCAGCGTCGGGCAGAAGGTCGCCACCGGCGATGTCATCGGCCGGGTCGGCGCCACCGGCAACGTCACCGGTCCGCACCTGCACCTGGAGGTCCACCCGGGCGGCAGCGCGGACGGGATCGACCCGATGGCCTGGCTGCGCGGCAAGGGACTCACCCCCTGACGTCCCCGTCCCCCCGGGTTTCCTGACCTCCGGCAGTCCTGGCGACATCCCCCCGACGCCAGGACTGCCGGTTTTTCGCTGCGTGCGACCGGTCACGGCCCGCGGGGCACGGGTCGCGGGTCGCGGCAGCGGTGGGAGTGCCGGACGGCCGTGCGGAATATCACCTTCCGCGCTGGACGTTGACATTTAGCATGACTTCTCTTCGCAAGCTCGGTTCCTCCGACCTCGAGGTCTTCCCGCTCGCCCTCGGCGGCAACGTCTTCGGCTGGACAGCCGACCAGGACCAGTCCTTCGCCGTACTCGACGCCTACACGGCCGCGGGCGGCAACTTCATCGACACCGCGGACTACTACTCGGCCTGGGTCGACGGCAACCAGGGCGGCGAGTCCGAGACGATCATCGGCGACTGGGTCAGGGCCCGCGGCAACCGCGCCGACGTCGTCATCGCCACCAAGGTCAGCCAGCACCCCGAGTTCCCGGGTCTGACCGCCGCCAACATCAAGGCCGCCGCCGACGCCTCGCTGCGCCGCCTCGGTACCGACCACATCGACCTCTACTACACCCACTTCGACAAGCCCGAGGTGCCGGTCGAGGAGATCATCGGCGCGCTCGACGAGCTGGTGCGGGCGGGCAAGGTGCGCCAGATCGGCGCCTCCAACATCTCCCCCGAGCGGCTGCGCGAGTCCGTGGAGTTCTCCGACCGCGAGGGCCTGGCCCGTTACGTGGCCCTCCAGCCCCACTACAACCTGGTCTCGCGCGACACCTACGAGGGCGAGCTCCAGGACGTCGCCGACCGGTTCGGCCTCGCGGCCGTCCCCTACTTCGCCCTTGCCTCCGGATTCCTCACGGGCAAGTACCGCCCCGGTACGACGGTCGACAGCGCGCGGGCCACCGGCGCCGCCAAGCACCTGGAGACCGACCGCGGACGCAAGGTCCTCGACGCCCTCGACGAGATCGCCGGCGCCCATGACGTCCCGGTCGCCACCGTCGCCCTGGCCTGGCTGGCCGCCCGGCCCACGGTGCTCGCCCCGATCGCCTCCGCGCGGACGGTGGAGCAGCTGCCCGCCCTGCTCGGGGTCGCGGAGCTGGAGCTGACGGAGCCGGAGTTCGCGCGCCTCACGGAGGCGTCGGCCTGATCCGGCCCGGCCGTCTCCCCCGGCCCCGGGGCTACTACCGGTACGGGTTGTAGCCGGGGTACGCGGTCGCCGGATACCCGTACGCCGGCCAGCCCACCGGGGCAGGCGCCGGCATCATCACCGGTACCGGCGGGGCCGTCGCCCGCGCCGCGTAGTCCAGCGCGGGCCGCGCCACCTCCCGGCGCTGCCACAGCTCGTGCAGCAGTTCCCGCTCCCGTACGACGAAGTCGCTGCCGGCCCGGCCCCGGCGCCCCCTGCGCCGCAGGGCCGCGAGCGAGGTCGCGTACGCCTCGTACTGCGCCACCGTCCGCTCGGCCGGCTTGCCGAGGTGGTGCCCGGCGTACTCGCGGGCCAGCCGCCGGGCCCGCATCGAGCCGAGCGCGTACGGCTCGGCAGGGGTCAGCCAGCCCGCGGCGACGTACGCGGGCAACTCCTCGTACACCGCCCGCAGTTCGCGCTGGCGGGTCCAGATCACCAGCCAGGTCAGCAGGCCGAACGCGGGCACCATGAACAGCCCGTACACGGCGAAGAACCCGTACTCGCCGAAGGCCGCGGAGCCGTTCCAGAACGCGTGCATGCCCATCGCGAGCAGCAGTCCGCCCGGCGGCAGCAGCACCCGGCGCACACGCTGCCGGTCCGCGCAGAGCGCGGCGAGGCCGAAGCCGATGCCGGTGAGGACGGTGAACAGGGGGTGCGCGAACGGCGACATGATGACGCGGACGAAGAAGGTCGCCGCGGTGACGGAGGCGATGCCCCGGTCCCCGCTGAGCTGGTCGGTGCCGAAGGCGGTGCCGATATAGAGGATGTTCTCGGTGAACGCGAAGCCGGTCGCGGTCACCCCGGCTATGACGACCCCGTCGACGATGCCGGTGAAGTCCCTTCTGCGGAAGAGGAAGACGAGCAGCACGGCGGCGGCCTTGGCGGACTCCTCGACCACGGGCGCTATCACGGTCGCGCCGAGGGTGTCGGCGCCCGACGGATCGGCCGTCGCCGTCGCTATCCACTCCGTCGCGAAGCTGTTGGCGACGATCGCTATCAGCGCCGCGGCGCAGGCGCCCCAGGCGAAGGCGAACAGCAGGTTGCGCCAGGGGCCCGGCTGGACCCGGTCCAGCCAGCGGAAGGCGGTGACGAGCAACGGCACCGGCAGGACCGCGAGTCCGAGCCCGACCAGGAATCCCTCGGTGCCAGTCTGGCGGCGCACCAGCGCCAGGATGACGAGCCCGGAGAGCGCCAGCAACGTGATCACGGCGCCGTACCGCACCCCGGTGCGCTGCCACCAGCGTGGGTGCCGGACCCCGCCTCCGGCGGGGCCGAAGGGGTGCGTCGGATAAGGGGGAACGGTCGCCACGGCATTGACCCTAACGAGGGAGGGCTGGTCTTGCTGTTCCTTTTGTGCCGCCGGCCCGGCGGCCCGGACGGCCGTGTCCACCACGGCTGCCACGGCCGCCGCGGCTACAGCGGCCGCTGCTCCTGCGGCTCGCGGTGCTGTATGCGACGGAAGAGCAGATCGTTCACGACATGTCCCTTGTCCAGTCCCTGGCCCTCGAAACGGGTCACGGGCCGGAACGCGGGACGGGGCGAGAAACCGCCCTCGGCACGGGTGTTCTCGAAGTCCGGGTGCGCGTCGAGCACGTCGAGCATCTGCTCGGCGTACGGCTCCCAGTCGGTGGCGCAGTGCACGAGCGCGCCGGGCCGCAGCCGGGTCGCGGCGAGGTCGAGGAACTCCGGCTGGATCAGCCGCCGCTTGTGGTGGCGCTTCTTGGGCCACGGGTCGGGGAAGTAGACGCGCAGCCCGGCGAGGGAGTCGGGGGCGAGCATCTCGCGCAGCAGGATGATGGCGTCCCCGTTGGCCACCCGGACGTTGGACAGCCCGTGGTGGTCGGCGAGGTTGAGCAGGTTGCCCTGGCCCGGGGTGTGCACGTCCACGCCGAGCACGTTGGTGTCCGGGTCGGCGGCGGCCATCTGCGCGGTCGCCTCGCCCATCCCGAAGCCGATCTCCAGCACCACCGGGTTGCCGTTGCCGAACAGCTCGCCGAGGTCGACGACGCGCTGCCCGTCGATGTCGAGCCCCCACCGGGACCACAGCCGCTGCAACGCGTCCGCCTGTCCCGTGGTCACCCGGCTGCGCCGCGGCTGGAAGCTGCGGATCCGCCGCTCGAAGTGCGATCCGGCGGGATCGGCCTGCGGGCCGTCGGGAAAGCGAGGCTCTCCCTTCGGCCGGGCGGGCCGGTCGGGCACATCGGTGCCGGACCGGTGCCGATGTGCGTCGGGGGCGGACCGGGGCGCTTCGGGGGAGGTGTTCAGCTCAGACACAGTGGAGTCGATTTTACGGCGCCCGCCGACGGCCCCGGCCGTGGCGGTCTTCCCGGCCGCGACCGTCCGTCTGGCCGGGGCCGTCTTCCCGGCCATGACCGCCTTCCTGATCACGGCGGTCTTCCCGGCCGTGACCGCCCGCCCGGCCGTGACCGCCCGCCTGCCCGGGACCGTCCGCCTGGTCGTGGCGGTCTTCCCGGCCGTGGTGGCTCCTGGGGCGGCCGTCCCCGCCGTCGTGGTTCCCGTCCTCATGCCGAGCCCAGTACGGTCAGCGCCCTGCGGGCCACCTCCCGTCCGATCGGCAGCGAGGCCGTCGCCGCCGGCGAGGGCGCGTTCAGCACATGCACGGCCCGCGCGCCCTCCCGGATCAGGAAGTCGTCCACCAGCGTCCCGTCCCGCAGCACGGCCTGGGCCCGCACCCCCGGCGCCGCCCGCACGAGATCCCGCTCGGTCACCTCCGGCAGCAGCCTGCGCACCGCCTGCACGAACGCCCGCTTGGACACCGATCTGTGCAGCTCGCCCATCCCGTACCGCCAGTGCCGCCGGCCCATCCGCCAGGTTCCGGGCCAGGTCGCCGTACCGGCCAGGTCCCGAGGGCGTACGACCCCCCAGCCGTACCCCTCGCGGGCCAGCGCCGGTACCGCGTTGGGCCCGACGTGGACCTCCCTGTCGATCCCGCGGGTGAGGTGCACCCCGAGGAACGGGAACGCCGGATCGGGCACCGGATAGACCAGCCCGCGCACCATCTCCGGCCGCGCCAGCTCGTAGTACTCGCCCCGGAACGGCACGATCCGCACCTCGGGCTCGTCCCCGGTCAGCCGCGCCACCTCGTCGCAGTGCAGGCCGGCGCAGTTGACCAGCACCCGCCCGCGCACGACGTCCCCGCGCGCGGTCCGCACGGCGACGCCCCGCTCCGGCCGCCGGTCGATCCGTACGACCTGCGCCCCGTAGCGGATCTCCGCTCCGGAGGCCTCGGCCAGCCGGCGGGCGACCGCCGCGAAGTCGCACACGCCCGTCGTGCCGACGTGGATGGCGGCCAGGCCCCGCACCTCGGGCTCGTACTCCGTGATCTGGGCGGCGCCCAGCTCCCGTACCGGGATGCCGTTCTCCCGGCCGCGCTGGACGAGTGCGTGCAGCCGGGGGAGTTCCTCGCGGCCGGTGGCGACGATCAGCTTTCCGGTCACCGCGTGCGCGATGCCGTACTCCGCGCAGAACTTGATCATCTCGGCGGCGCCGCGCACCGCGTACCGGGCCTTGAGGGAGCCGGGCCGGTAGTAGATCCCGCTGTGGACGACACCGCTGTTGCGCCCGGTCTGGTGCCGGGCCGGGCCCGGCTCCTTCTCCAGCACCGTCACCCGGGTGCCCGGCGCGGCACGCGTGATCGCGTACGCCGTCGACAGCCCGACGATCCCGCCGCCGATCACGAGCACGTCGCAGTCGTACCCGCCGTACCTGCCGGGACCGGCGTGCTCGCCATGACCGCCGTACTCGCCGTACCTGCCGTACTCGCGGTGACCGTCGTGGGCGATCTCCCGCACCTGCACCACCTCCCGGCTCCGATAGTGCACTGCGCCACTGACAACGCCCTCAAACCCGGCAGGCGCCGCGTGTGTCGCGGACTCAGGCCGGAGCCATCATCAGCAGCGGCCGCGCCCGCTCGCGCAGCTCGACCACGCGTGGTTCGTCGCCGTACGGCTCCAGCCGGTGCAGCAGGTCCTTCACGTACTCGGTGGTGCGCGCCGAGGAGATGCGCCCGGCGACCTCCACCGCCCGCACGCCCTGCTCGCACGCCGCGTCGAGGTTGCCCGACTCAAGCTCGGCGACGGCCGAGACGACCAGGCGCAGGCCGTGCGAGCGCACGAACTCCTCCGTCGGCTTCGACAGCGCCTGCTCGGTGAAACGGCGTACCTGGCGCGGCGCCTTCAGGTCGCGGTAGCACTCGGCCGCATCGGCGGCGAAGCGGTCGTAGGAGTAGAAGCCCAGCCAGGACGGGTCGTTGTCGCCGTCCCGGGAGCGCTCCAGCCAGCTCTCGGCCGCCTTCAGCGCCGTGCCGGCCGCCTGGGCGTCCCCGGCGCGCGCGTGTGCGCGTGCCTCGACCAGCCGGAAGAAGCTCATGGTCCGGGCGGTGGCCAGGCCCCGGTTGCGCTCCAGCGCGGCCTGCGCGAGGTCGACGCCCTCGTCGCCGAAGCCCCGGTAGGTCGCCTGGAGGGACATGGAGGCCAGGACATAGCCCCCGAGGGGGACGTCCGCGGCCGCCCGGGCCAGGCGCAGGGCCTGGATGTAGTAGCGCTGGGCGGCCTCCTGCTGGCCCGTGTCGAAGGCCATCCAGCCGGCGAGCCGGGTGAGCTCGGCGCTCGCCCCGAACAGCGCCCTGCCGACTTCGTCGGAGTACGAGCCGAGCAGCAGCGGTGCCGCCTCCACCCGCAGACACTCCGGCACCATCGACGAACGCCAGTCTCCGCCCCCGTACTTGGAGTCCCAGCGCCTGGCGTCCTCCGCGGCCTCCCGCAGCTTCTGCACGTCGCTGTGGCCGACTTTGAGCGGTGCGCCGGTCCCCTCGGCAGGGTTCACCTCGCGCGCGACCGAACTGTCGGCCGGGGTTATCAGCCACCGGGAGGCGGGCGTCGCGTACGCGCTCACCGCGAACGAGCCCGCCAGCGACTGCCAGATGCCGCCGGAGCCGGCCCGGCGCCCCGCGAGGTCGAGACGGTAGAGCTCGGTCGCGGACCGCACCGCCTGCCCGACGTCCCGGGGGAAGGCGAGGCCCACCTCGGGTGCGGGGTCCGCGTCGGCCAGACCGATCTCGTGCAGCGGCACCGGGCGGCCGAGCTTCTGCCCGATGGCGGCCGCGATCAGGTGCGGCGCGGCGCCCTGCGGCACCATGCCCTTCGACACCCAGCGCGCCACCGACGTCTTGTCGTAGCGAAGAGTCAACCCGCGTTGGGCGCCAAGATCGTTGACGCGACGCGCGAGTCCTGCGTTGCTGATTCCCGCGAGGGCGAGAACGGTGCCGAGTTTTTCGTTCGGCCCGCGTTGCTCCCTGGACATGCGCCACCCCTCGACACAGACGGCTGCCGCGCTGGCATAACCATGCGGCATTCGTAAACCCAGCGTAGTTCGCCGCATCCCAAGCGTTAAGGGGCATTCTTCCGGATGGCGGGATTGTGGTCCGCACTGAAGTACGGGCCCTGTACGCACCGTTGCGGCGTGCTCCCGTTGTGTGGCCGTGCGCCTGTCCGTGCGCTCTTCTCCGGCCATCGCGGGAGCGGTTCCATGGGTCGTGCGTGGGTCGGCCCGCTGTACTGGATCCAGTGGGCTGGGGGACACCGCCGCCTTCATCCCCGCGGGCGGCGGAACGGTCCGGGAGGCGAGCTCCGCCTCCCGGGCTGCGCGGCCGCCGACGGTGGGCGGGGGCCTGTACGGAGCGTGTGCGATCGCGCTCCAACGCCCGTGGCCCATTCGTTATTTGGCTGAAAATCGACCCGGCGCCCGGCGGGCCATTTCCGCTCTCACCATGGAAATTGACGGCGCGCGGGGTGTTTTTAGGGAGCGTGCAGGGGGCGCATTCGCGTCGCAGATGTCGGCGTGGAGGCGCCGAGGAAGCGCGGTGGACACGGCGAGGACGCATCGCCGCCACGGCGCGGATGCCGTACCGCGTACGGGTGTTCCGAGGATGCGGACACCGGTGCGGGGGCGCATTCCCCTGCCCATAAGCGGCTCCGTCGCCTCTCCGTGACGCGCTCTTCGTGGCAGCATGTGAACCGTTCGTGCGGTGCACTGGTTGTCCACAGCCTGTGGAGGCGTCCATGCGGTGGTTGGTGGGATGGAGCAGCACCGCCGCGGGGACCGCCGGCATCGGCTCCGCGGGCGCCACCGGATACGACGGCGAGACCGTGCACCCGGTGGGCTCCCAACTCCTGTGGGGCGACCCCGATCCGCTGTGGGCGGTCGGCGACTGGCGCCCGGACGAGGTCCGCACGGTCCAGGCCGACGCCCAGACCCGGATCGCGGTCCTCGGCATCTGCGGCGCGAGCGACGAGGAACTGCGGCTCGGCCTGCTCACCGCACGCGGAGGGGCACTTCGCCATCTGACGGCCTGGCCCGGCAGCTACACGGCCGTCGTCCAGGTCGGCCGCCGGGTCACCGTCTGCGGCGATCTCGCGGGCGCCCGGCCGGTGTTCTACACCCCGTGGGCGAACGGCACCGCGTACGCCACGGCCGCACTGCCGCTCGCCGACCTCATCGAAGCCAACCTCGACTTCGGACATCTCGCCGCCCTGCTGGCCGCCCCCGACGTCCCCGCCGCCCTGGACGACTCCACCCCCTACGCCGGTGTCCGGCGCATTCCACCCGGGCACGCGCTGATCCTGCGCGCCGGAGCACGCGAGATCGCGGGCTACGAACCCGTCGCCTCCCTCGCCGTGGCCGCACCCCCGGTCGACCCGGACCGCGCCGTCGACGCGGTCCGCGACGCGCTCGTCGAGGCCGTACGGACCCGCCTCGCCGCCCCCCGGCACGTCCCCGGCGCCGACATCGACCCCGGGCCCGTGCCCGGCATGGGCCCGGCCGAACGGCGTGCCGCGCGCGGGATGCCGGTCCCCGGCATCGGCGCGGACCTGTCCGGCGGACCCGCCTCCAGCACCCTGGCGCTGCTGGCCGCCGGACTGCCCGGCATGCCGGGGACCGTCCTGGGGCACGGCACCGGCGCGGGGGAGCGCCTGCTGGCGGTCACCTTCAACGACCTGGCGTCCACCGGCCGGGAGGCCGAGGTGGAACGCGCGGGGACGCTCGCGGCCAACCCGCGCCTGCACCACGTGGTGGTGGCGGGCGGCGAGGAGACCCTGCCGTACGCCGACCTGGACGGCCCGCTGACCGACGAACCCGGCCAGTCCCTGGTGACGGCCGCCCGCCACCGCGCCCGGCTCGCCTCCGGCAGCGCGGACCACTTCACCGGGTACGGCGCCCGACAGGTCCTGGACGCCCATCCGGCCCGCCTGGCGGACCTGCTGATGGACCGCAAGCGGCGCCACCTCGTACGCCCCGTCGCCGCACTGGCCAAGGCGGACGGCTCGGTGCTCGTCCCCGCGCGCGTGTACGGCGCCGCCCGACGGCTGGCGCGCACCCCGTACCGGGCGGGTGTGGAGGGTCTCGCCGAGCGCCTGCTCCAGCGGCGCTTCGACGAGCCCGGGGGAGCCGCGGAGGCGTCGCTCGCCGCGCTCGCGTGGGCCAGACCGGGGCCGGCGGCCCGCTGGCTGACCGGCGAGGCCCTCGCCGACGTGTCCGTCCGTCTCCAGGGGGCGACGAACCGCGCCGGGGGCGGCCCGGGCCAGCGCCCCGGCGACTTCCGCGCGCGTACCGCCCTCGCCCGGCACGCGGCGGACCTGCGCACCCTGGAGCAGGCCGTCGAGATCCGCTTCCAGCGCCTGCACACACCGTTCCTCGACAACCAGGTCGTCCGCGCCTGCCGCACCCTCCCGGAGACCCTGCGGGTACGGCCCGGCGCCCGCGCCGAGATCCTGCGCACGGTCCTCAAGGGCGCCGGCATCGCCGACCTCCCGCCCGGCTGGGGCGCCCCCTCCCAGGCGTCGGCGGCCGCCGCCACGCGCACAGGACTGCGGGTGGCCGCGGGCCCGTTGATGGAACTGTTCGACACGCCCCTGCTGGCGCAGGCCGGGATCGTCGAGGCGCGCGTCGTGCGCAAGGCCCTGCGCGGTGCCGCGGCCGGCGAGCCGCTGCCCCTCGACGGCCTCGCCGACCTGGTCTCCCTGGAGCTGTGGCTGCGCCGCCTGCTGGCCCGCCGGGGCACCTGCTGGACGGGAACGCCGGCCCGCGCGCGTGCGGTACCGGCCGGCATCACCCGGGTGATCCCGGCGGTGGAACCGGTACGCGGAGCCCGGGGCCTGACCTAGCCGAGGAGACGTGCTGGTGACGTCGCTCAGGACCTGGACTGGTGTCGTGGTCGAGTGCACGCGCGCGCGGGTGGCCGAGGGGACGCGCTGGTGATGTCGCTCAGGACATGGGCCGGCTGCGTGGTGACGGCACGGGCTGGTGCCGTGGTCGAGTGCACGCGCGCGTGATCTGGGCGAGGGCGCGGGCGAGGGCAAGGGCGCGGGCAGGCGTGCGGAGGGCACGCGCGGGACGTCGCTGAGGACGCGCGCGTGACGTCGCCCAGGGCACGGGCGCGTGCAGGCGCACGGGCGTGGGCACCGGTGCGTGCGACGCGGGGCGGGTGCGTACGGCGCGGAGCCGGGGGCACGGAAGCGGGCACCCACCGCGCTCTCCCTTCCCACGCGGCCCGGCAAACCCCGTGCCCCGCACCGGCCCACCAGGGACAATGGCCCGGTGCGGTACAGAATCCTGGGTGTCACCGAGGCGGCGGACGACCACGGCGGTGCCGTACCCCTGGGCGGCTCCCGCCTGCGGGCCCTGCTCACCGCCCTCGCCCTGCGACCGGGTCGTGTCACCCTCCCGGAGACCCTCATCGACGAGGTCTGGACGGACGACCCGCCCCAGGACGCACCCGCCGCGCTCCAGGCCCTGATCGGGCGGCTGCGCCGGGCGATCGGCCGGGACGCCGTCACCTCGGAACCCGGCGGCTACCGGCTCGCCGTACCCGAGAGCGACGTGGACGTCTTCGTCTTCGAGCGGCTCGTACGGGACGGCACCGACGCCCTGGCCCGCGACGACGCCCCCGGCGCCGTCCGCGCCCTGGACGAGGCCCTAGCCCTGTGGCGCGGCCCCGCCCTCGCCGACCTCCCCGACCGCGCCGCCGCCGCGACCCGCCCCGAAGCCCTGCGCCTGGAGGCGACCAGGGCCCGCGCCGAGGCGAGCCTGCGCCTCGGCCGCGCCCACGAGGTCGTACCGGAACTGAAGGAACTGACCGCGGCGCACCCGTACGACGAAGCCCTGCACGCCCTCCTCGTGCACGCCCTGCGCGACACCGGCCGCGCCGCCGACGCCCTCGCCGCGTACGAGCACGCCCGCCGCGCCCTGGCCGACGGCCTCGGCACCGACCCCGGACCGCAACTGCGGGCCCTGCACGACGAACTGCTGAACCCGGTGTTCCCGGCAGCGGACGGCGCGCGGCCGGAATCCGCGCCCCGGCCGGCCCCGCGCACCGGCAACCTCCGGCCCCGGCTGACGAGTTTCGTCGGCCGGGAACCCGAACTCGCCGCGATCCGTTCCGATCTGCACAGGGCCCGTCTCGTCACCCTCACCGGACCGGGCGGCTCCGGGAAGACCCGTCTCGCCGAGGAGGCCGCCGCCGGCCTGCCGGAGGCGTGGCTGGTCGAGCTGGCACCGCTCGACCGGCCGGAGGCGGTGCCGGGCGCGGTGGTCAGCGCCCTCGGTCTGCGCGAGACCGTGCTCATGACCAACGAACTGGCGGCCCCGCAGGACGACCCCGTCGCCCTGCTGGTGGAGCACTGCGCCCCGCGCAGCCAGCTCCTGATCCTCGACAACTGCGAACACCTCATCGGCGCGGCCGCCGTCCTCGCGGAGACGCTGCTGACCCGCTGCCCGGGACTCACGATCCTCGCCACCAGCCGTGAACCCCTGGGAGTCCCCGGCGAGTCCGTGCGCCCCGTCGAGCCGCTCGTCCCCGACCAGGCACACCGCCTCTTCACGGAGCGCGCCGCCGCCGTCCGCCCCGACGCCCCCGACGTACTGCGTGACACGCGGGCCGTGGCGGAGATCTGCCGACGGCTGGACGGACTCCCGCTCGCGATCGAACTGGCCGCGGCCCGGCTGCGGCTGCTCACCCCCCGGCAGATCGCCGACCGCCTCGACGACCGCTTCCGCCTCCTCACCTCCGGAAGCCGTACGGTCCTGCCCCGCCAGCAGACCCTGCGGGCCGTCGTCGACTGGTCCTGGGACCTCCTCGACGAAGGCGAGCGGACCCTGCTGTGCGAGGTGTCCGTGTTCGCGGGCGGCTGGGACCTGGAGGCCGCGGAGGCCGTCTGCGGCGGTCCGGTCGCCGAACTCACCGGGGCGCTCGTCGACAAGTCCCTGGTCGTCGCCACCCCGTCGCAGCGGGACGGCACCACGGGCATGCGGTACCGCATGCTGGAGACCATCCACGAGTACGCCACCGAGCGCGCCGCCGAGGTCCCCGGGCTGCGCGCCGCCGCCGAGCGCGCCCACCGGACCTGGGCGCGCGAGCTGGCGGAGCGGGCCGAACCGCTGCTGCGCTCCGCCGAGCAGCTCGTGTGGATCTCCCGGCTGGAGGCCGAGCTCGACAACATCCGCACCGCGCTGGACCGGTCCCTGGCCGCCGGCGACGAGGCCGAGGCGGGAGCCCTGGTCCTCGCCATGGGCTGGTTCTGGTGGCTGCGCAACTACCGCCACGAGGCCACGGGAATCCTGGACCGCGTCCTGCGCCTGGGCGCCGTCCGGGACACCGTCGACGGTGCGTCGGTCGGCCTGCCCCCGCTCGACTCCGTCGACCCGGTCGAGGCCTACCTCTCCTCCCCGGACGGGGAGGAACACCACCCGCTGCGGACGCTGCGGATGGACGTCCGGATGCTGCACCTCTTCCTGACGATCGAGTCCGAACCGGCACATCTGCTGCTGGACGAGCGGTTCGCGCGGTACGTCACCCGGGTGCAGGACGTCTTCAGGGCGGGCGGCCCCGCGTCGGCCCGGATGCCCGGCCTCGTCTGGCCGATCACGACGTACGCCCTGTCCGGTCCGGCCGACGTCCGCTCCGCCATGGACCTGGCGGTCGCCAACGCGCGCGCCCACGGCGGCGACTGGGAGATCGGTGTCGCGCTGATGTTCCGCACGCACCTCGTCGTCGACACCCCGGGCAACCTGCGGGGCGTCGACGGTGACGTGGCGGAGCTGCGGACGCTCAGCCGGCGGGTCGGTGACCGCTGGATGCGGGCCCAGGTGTGCAGCGTGGCCGGCGAGGCGGCGATGGTGCGCGGCCGGTTCGAGGAGGCCAGGGGCGAGTACGAGGAGGCGCTGCGGCTCGCCCGTGAGGTCGGCGCGTACGCCGAGTCGCCGTTCCTCGTCGCGCGGCTCGCGGAGATCTCCTACCGCTCCGGAGACCGGCCGGGCGCCCTGGCCGGGCTGGACGAGGCCACCGAGGTGGCCGACCGGTACGGAGTGTCGGACTCCCGCGCCTACGTCCTGCTGCTGCGGGCTCTGCTCAGCTTGACCGACAAGGATTTCGCACGGGCCCGCGAGCTGTGCGACGCGGCCCGCGCGGAGACGGGCCGGGCCACCCCGCCGCCGCAGTTCCTGGCGATGCTGGACGCGCTGGACGCCATGGTCACGGCCGATGAGCAGGGCCCGGAGCAGGCCCTGCCGATGCTGGCCGACACCCTGCGCGTGGCCGTGGAGATGCGGTGTTCCGAGGTGATCCTGTCGGCGCTGGCGGATCTGGCGTCGGACCTGCTGGCCCGGCTCGGCGACTACGCGCGCGCGGTGCGGCTGCTGGCCGCGGCCGACCACTGGCGCGGCGGCCATCCCCGGCTCATGCCGGAACGCGCCGAGGCCGACCGGATCGTGGCGGCCGCCCGAGAGGCCCTGGGCGCCGGCCCGTACGACGCCGAGCGCACCCGGGGCGCCCGCCTCACCGTGTCCGACGTCCTGCGCGAACTCGGCCCGGGCGTACCTCAGCCGCCTACGAGCACGTGAATCGCGACTCCGCCCAGTCGGCCGGCGCCACGGAGCCGAGCGGCCCGCGCGGTTCCACCACCAGCCGTACGGTGTGGCGCCCCGAGAGGCCGACATGGACGGGCACGGCCGGCTCGCCGCCCCGGACCGTCCCGGACTTCCACAGGCGCACCCCGTCGGCGTAGACGGAGAAGCGGACCGCACCGAGACCCAGTGCCCTGTCGTCGACGCCGACCAGCGCGTCGTAGGCGGAACAGGTGCGGTTGAGGTCGATGGTGACGGAGGAACTGCCGTGCACGCTCACGCCGGTCGTGTACCGCTTGCCGGCGATCGACAGGCCGGAGCGCTGCCACACCCAACTGCTCTCGCCCAGCCGCATCTCCGGCGCGGTGCCGTCGCCGGCGACGTCGTACGGCAGCTCGCTCCACTGGTAGACGGCCGGGGGCGGCGGAGTCGGGGTCGGGGTGGGCGCCGGGGGCTGCTCCGGCTCCTGCGCCGGTTCCGGCTCCTGCCGCGTCGGTGCCGGAGCCGGGCGGGCCGGGGAAGCAGGACTGGGGGTCGGCTTCGGCGCGGCGGCGGGCACCGGGGGCGGAGCGGGCGTCGGCACCAGCACCACCGGCTTTGCCGCGGGCGGCTTCTTCGACGGTGCGGGCGTGACGGACGGCTCCGGCTCGACCGCCGGAGCGGAGGAGGGCCGTACCTCGGCCTCCGGTTTCTTCGCGGGACTGTCGTGACCGACGAGCGCGAGCGCCACCGCGGCCGCCGCGACGGCGACCACCCCGGCCGCGATGCCGGCCTTCACCGGCGCGCCCAGCGCCTCCGAGGCCGCCGCGCCCGCCCCGGCCCCGCCGGACGAGCCACCGCCTGCCGCTGCCGTTGCTCCACCGGCTGCCGCTGCCCCGCCGCCTGCCGCTGCCGCTCCGGCAGCTCCTGCCCCGCCGGCGATGAGCCCGAGGGCCTTGGCGTATCCGGCGGCGCCGAACCAGCCGAGGACGGCGAGCGGCACCACCGCCGGGATACCGCTCGCGACCTCCTCGATCTGTGTCGCGGCCAGTCGGCACCTGGCGCACTCCTCCAGGTGCTTGCGCAGCCCCCGTTCGGCGCGGGTGCGCAGTTTGCGGCGGGCGTAGGTGCCGAGCTGATCGGTGTAGCGGGCGCACTCCTCGCCGCCGGCGACGGCGGTGCTGACGTGCGCCTGGAGGTAGGCCTGCTTGAGGCCCTCACGGGCGCGGCTGGCCAGCACACGGGTGCCGTTGGCGTCGAGCCCGAAGAGCACGGCGACCTGGCTCGGCGACTCGTTCTCGACCTCGGTGTGCCACAGCACGGCCTGCCACCGCTCGGGCAGTGACCGGAAGGCCTGCATGGCCATGGACTGCTCGGCCTCGTGCAGGGCACGGACGTCGGCGCCCAGCTCCAGCGTGTCGTCCTCGGACATGTCCGAGGTGCGGGCCGCCCCGGCGGCGAACACCGCGAAGTCGTCCACCAGCTGTTCCCGTCTCGCCGACCGCGTCCAGCTCGCGGCGACGCGGCGGACGGAGGTGAGCAGATAGGCGCGTACGGCGTACCCGGGGCCGGCACCGCCGCGCACCGCCTGGAGCATCCGGGCGAAGACCTCGGCGGTGAGGTCCTCGGCGGTGTGGGCGTCCCGGCAGCAGGTGCGCGCGTACCGGCGCACGGCGCCCGAGTGACGCCGGTAGAGCTCCTCGTAGGCCGTGTCGTCGCCCGCCCGCATCCGGTCGATCAGATCGAGGTCGGCCGGCGGCAGCTCCACGAACAGCGGCGGCCGCGTATGAGGCGGAAGTTCCTGAGTCGGCAGTTCCTGAGGCGGCAGTCCCTGAGGCGGAAGTTCCTGAGGGGGAAGAGCGCCGTCCTCGCGCCGATCACGCTGCGCCGGAACAGTGCCCTCGGCCGAAGCCCGGCCGGTGCTTCCCTCCGGAGCGGGGACACGGCCTTCCGCGGTAGTCGGGGGGCCGTCCTGCGGCGACGCCGGACCCTCCTGCGTCGGGCCCGCGCCCTCGCCCGAGGCCGGGCCGCGGCCCGGTGACAGGTCGGTCCGGCCGCCCTGGGCCGGCACCTGCGGCGTGGCCAGGCCGTCGGCCTGCGCGTCACCGTCGTCGCGTGCCCCGCCCCGCCCGTCAACACTCATCGCAGAAAGCCCCTGCCGCCTGCACCACCAGTCCCGACCACCGCGTCAGAGTGCCACAGAGGCATCGGTCGGGGCCCTGCGGTTGAAGGCATCCACTCGTCCGTGGGGACCTTTCGTCAACCAGTACTAACTCTCACCCGAACGGGGGATGTTCAACCGAATGCCCAATTGGACCGCCTCACCGCGGAGCTGAGCAACCAAGCCGCCAACTCCCCTGTCCGGGAAGCCGAGCGGTCGGCGACGGGACGCGGCCGCGCGCTCAGCGCCCCGCATCACCTCCACGGGTCACCCGCCGGGCCCGATCCACGGGTCACCCGCCGGGCCCGATCCACGGGTCACCCGCCGGGCCGAAGCCCGGCAGGATCCCCCGTCCCGTACTCACGCTCACGCAGGCCGGGACCGCAGCCCCTCCAGCAGGATGTCCAGCAGCCGCGCCGAAGCCGCCGCCTGCTGCGCGGCGTCCGGCAGCGAGGGCGCCGCCGTCGCGATCACCAGCAGTACGTCCGACACCGACACGTCCGTACGCAGCTGGCCCGCGGCCCGCGCCCGCTCCACGAGCCGGCCCACGACCTCCAGCAGCGCCGCCGCCCCGGCGTCGTCGACCGCACCGGCCCCGATGTTTTCGGACACCAGCCGCAGCTCACCCTCGTCCGGCTGCGTCCGCTGCGCGGGCACCCGGGTCTCGTCGGGCGCATCGGAGCCGGCCTGCTCGTCGGCGACCCCGACCCGCAGGACCTGGGGAGGCAGCAGCCGCCCGGCACCCGAGGCCACCGAGGTGCGCAGGAAGCGCGAGAGCGCCGACCACGGCTCGTCCTCCTGACCGAGCGCCGTACGGGCCTGGTCGGTCAGCCGGGAGGTCTCCTCCTCGGCTATCCGGCGCACCAGGACGTCCTTGCTCGGGAAGCGCCGGTACACCGTGCCGACCCCGACCCGGGCGCGCCGTGCCACGTCCTCCATCGGCGCGCCGTACCCCAGCTCGCCGAAGACCTCGCGGGCCGCCCGCAGTACGTGTTCGAGATTGCGCTGTGCATCCACACGCAGCGGCGTCGTGCGCGCTGCGTCCCCGCGTCCGTTGCTCGCCGCGGGGGCGAGCGTGGATGCGGACGACCAATGAGAGTCCTGAATGTGCATAAGTGATCCCCCGGTAATGACGTCTCCCCCCGGAGACTCTCCCCGCCATCTAAATTGCCGGGGCGTACGGACAGGCCTCGTGCGTCCGGCCCCGCCTTGCGGGATTCCGTCGGCCCTCTCGGACCGGCCGGCCCCGGCGAGCCCGATGCACGCCTCCCCTTGCACCCCGTCGATACACGAACATAGTTGAGTGGGAGTCAATTCAGAAGGGGCAGGTTCCGCACGGAGCGCCCCCCGATCGGAGTACGGGCCGTATACGTCCTGAATCCACCCCTTACGGCCCCCGGCGCACGCCCTCTGACCTGCGCACCTTCCCCGAACTCCGGCGATCCGGCCAAGTCGGGGCAGCTCGGGCGCGCGGTCACACAATTTGCCGGGCCTGTGGACAAACTCCGGCGCCGGGTGCGTCATGGGACGGTGAAGGAACGTGCGCGCATTCTCGTTGTCGGCGGCGGCTACGTCGGGATGTACACGGCACTGCGGCTCCAGCGGCAGCTGAAACAGGAACTCCGCCGGGCGGAGGCAGAGATCACGGTGGTCACACCGGATCCGTACATGACCTATCAGCCGTTCCTGCCCGAAGCCGCCGCGGGCCTGATCTCCCCACGTCACGTCGTCGTGCCGCTGCGCCGGGTGCTGCCCCACTGCCGCATCGTCATCGGCGAGGCCACCGCGGTCGACCACGCCAAGCGCACCGCCACGGTGACCACTCTCGCCACGGACGAGGAGGGAACGGGCCCGCTACAGCTGACGTACGACGAGATCGTCCTCGCCCCGGGTTCCGTCTCCCGCGTACTGCCCATTCCGGGCCTCGCCGACTACGCGATCGGCTTCAAGACCGTCGAGGAGGCCATCGGGCTGCGCAACCACGTCATCGAACAGATGGACATCGCCTCCTCCACCCGCGACCCCGCGATCCGCGACGCGGCCCTCACCTTCGTCTTCGTGGGCGGCGGCTACGCCGGGGTCGAGGCGCTCGGCGAGCTGGAGGACATGGCACGCTACGCCGCCCGCTACTACCACAACGTCCGCCCCGAGGACATGAAGTGGATCCTCGTCGAGGCCTCCGACCGCATCCTGCCGGAGGTCGGCGAGGCCATGGGCCGCTACACGGTCACCGAACTGCGCCGCCGCAACATCCAGGTCCTGCTGGGAACCCGTCTGGAGTCGTGCGCGGACCGGGTCGCCGTCCTCAGCGACGGCCAGCGCTTCCCGACCCGTACGGTCGTGTGGACGGCCGGCGTCAAACCCCACCCGGTCGTCGCCGCCACCGACCTCCCGCTCGACGGGCGCGGCCGTCTGAAGTGCACCCCCGAGCTGACGGTCGACGGCGTCACGCACGCGTGGGCGGCGGGCGACGTCGCCGCCGTCCCCGACGTCACCGCGGCGGAGCCCGGCAAGGAGACCGCCCCCAACGCCCAGCACGCGGTCCGTCAGGCCAAGGTCCTCGCCGACAACATCGCCCGCTCCCTGCGCGGCGAGCCACCGTTGACGTACTCCCACAAGTACGTCGGCTCGGTCGCCTCCCTCGGCCTGCACAAGGGCGTCGCCCACGTCTACGGACGCAAGCTCAAGGGCTACCCGGCGTGGTTCATGCATCGCGCCTACCACCTCAGCCGCGTACCGACCGTCAACCGCAAGGCGCGCGTGCTCGCCGAATGGACGCTGTCGGGACTCTTCAAGAGGGAGATCGTCTCGCTCGGCTCACTCGAACATCCCCGTGCGGAGTTCGAACTGGCGGCCGGTGGCAAGCCTTCTGACGACCCGAAGGGGTCGTCCTGACCGGACTCCGGAACTTCCCCGGCCACCCCGGCGTCTGACGAATATCGGGCCGGACGGCCACCTGCCACACTGACCCCCGAGCCCCGGGCGAGCCCGCCGCTCGCCCCGTGAACCCACGAGGCTGTTCCCCCAGTGCTGCATTTCACGGTGCTGCGACAATGTGCGGCCACCGCCGCGCGGCCCCCGGAGCCACGGCCGGGTCCGGAGCCGGCCGACGACGACTACACGAGGCAAGGATTCGTGAACTTCACGCGCTGGAGCGCCCGGCTCCCCGGAACGCAGCGCCGCGCCGCAGCGCGGACCGACCACAAGGTCACCCCGGACCGGCGGGGCGACGGCTCCGTGCCCGCGGCCCGCGCCGAACACCTCACCGACGAGCCGCCCACCGCGCCCGTGGTCGACGAACTCCCGGTGCGCGAGGTCCTCGACCGCGTCCCCGCCCTCGTCGCCCTCGTCCACGGCCCCGACCACCGCCTCGCCCACGTCAACGACGCCTATACGACGGCCTTCGGCGCCCGCCCGCCCGGCGCGCCCGCCGCCGAGGCACTCCCGGAGCTGCGCGAACTGGGTCTGCTGCCGCTCCTCGATCAGGTCCTGCGCAGCGGCAGGTCCCGCACGCTCAAGTCCCGCAAGGCCCCCGACGGCCGCTCCTACACGTTCACCTGCACCCCGGTCGCCAAGGGCGGCGACGGCGACGCCGGCGTCCTGGTCTTCGCCACCGACGTCACCGACCACGCCGAGGCCGCCGAACGCCTGCGCGCCAGCGAGCGCCGCCAGCGCGAGACCGCCGTCACCCTCCAGCGCTCCCTCCTCCCGCAGGAACTGGAGGAGCCCGACGACCTGCGCATCGCCGCCACCTACCAGCCCGGCGGCACCGAGGCCGCGGTCGGCGGCGACTGGTACGACGTGATCACGCTCGGCGGCGGCCGTACGGCCCTGGTCATCGGCGACGTCATGGGCAGAGGCGTACGCGCGGCGGCCGTCATGGGCCAGCTCCGCACGGCGGTCCGCGCCTACGCCCGTCTCGACCTGCCCCCGCACGAGGTGCTCCAGCTCCTCGACGGCCTCGCCACGGAGATCGACGCCAACCAGATCGCCACCTGCGTGTACGCCGTCCACGACCCGAACGAGGGCCGGCTCGTCTACGCCTCCGCCGGACACCTGCCCATCCTGGTCCGCGGCGAGAACGGCACCGTCCTGCGCGCCGACGAGCCGACCGGCCCCCCGCTCGGCACCGGCGGCTGGGTGCACGCCTCGGGCTCGGTCCCCCTCGGCCCCGGCTCGACGGCCGTCCTCTACACGGACGGCCTGGTGGAGCGCCGCGACGAGGACCTCGACGAGGGCATCGCGTCCCTGGAACGCGCCCTGGCCGGCGCGACCGGCACCCCCCAGGTGGTCTGCGACCGCCTGGTCCGCTCGGCGGGCGTCACCGCCGACCACGACGACGACGTGGCCGTCCTGGTCCTCCAGCACCCCGCCCGCACCGGCGCCGACAGCGAACTGTTCCGCAACGCGGCCCTGGAACTCCTCGGCGGTGTCGAAGCGGCACCCCGCGCGCGTGCCTTCGCCTCCGGCGTCCTGACCAGCTGGCGCTTCCCCGCCGAACTGCACGACCTGGGCGTCCTGGCGGCCAGCGAGCTCGTCGCCAACTCCCTCCAGCACGGCACCCCGCCCATGCGGCTGCGCCTGCGCCGTACCGACCGCCGCCTCATCGTGGAGGTCACCGACGGCGACGACCACCTGCCCCGCCGCCGTCGTGCGGAACCCGGCGACGAGTCGGGCCGCGGCATCGCCATCGTGGCGACGATCGCCTCCAACTGGGGCAGCAGACGGACACCGGGCGGCGGCAAAGCGGTCTGGTGCGAGTTCGTACTCCCGAAGGCCACCGAACCGGCCGGCTGAACCCGATCGGCCGAGTACGGCCGACCGAGCGCGGCCGACTCGGCCGTACGGACGAAAAGGCGGCGGTCGCCCTCCCGGACGACCGCCGCCTCATCCGTCTCACACGTCGACGGCTGTCTCACACGTCCACGGCCACCGGCTCCGCGGGCGCCCCGCCCCGCGCGACCACCCGGCCGCGCCCGAGCCACGGCCGATCCTGCACGGCGGTCAGCTGCCGCCCCAGCCGTACGCCGAGGACGGTGATCCCGAGCGAGAACAGCAGGAACGTCACGACGTACGGCGCATGCAGCGAGGCCCCCATCGGCCCACCGACGGCCGGACCGATCGCCAGCGCCAGCTGCTTGACCAGAGCGAACGCCGAGTTGTACTGACCGGCCATACCCTCCGGGGCCAGATCGGCTACCAGCGGCGCGACGGTCGGCGACAGCATCGCCTCACCGAGCCCGAACAGCGCGTACGTCGAGACGAACGCGGCCGTCGCCATCTCCTGGCTGCCGTGCCCGAGCCCCGCGTACCCGGCCGCGACCCAGGCCACGGCCCAGACCAGCCCCACGGCCGCGATCACCCGCGAGCGCCGCCTGCGCTCGACGAACCGCAGCACGGCGAACTGCGCGACCACGATCATCGCGGTGTTCGCGGCCAGTGCCGTGCCGAGAGCGGACGGGGAGATCCCCGCAGCCTCCACCCCGTAGGCGCTCAGCCCGGACTCGAACTGTCCGTAGCAGGCGAAGAACAGGACGAAACCCAGTACGCACAGCTGCACCATCGCCCGGTTGCCGAGCAGCTGCTTCCAGCCGCCCCGGGCCGCAGGGGCGGGCGCGTCCCCGATCCGCGGCGAGTACGGCATCCGCACCGTCGACATCACCACGGCCAGCAGCAGGAACACCGCCGCCTCGATGCCGAACAGCAGGGTGAAGGAGGAGACGCGGGTGGTGTCGACGAGGTGGCCGCCGATGAGACCGCCGACGCCGAGCCCGAGGTTCTGGAGGAAGAACTGAAGGGCGAAGGCACGGGAGCGGGTGTCGGACGTGGAACAGTCGACGATCATCGTCGCCAGCGCCGGCTGCATCACGGCCTGCCCGGCCCCGAGCGCCACCGCGGCGCACAGCACGGCGGTCGCGTTGCCCGCGAGCCCCAGACCCAGCGCGCCCAGCGCGGCGGTGACCAGGGCGGCGAGCAGGACCGGCCGCGGGCCGCGCCGCACGATCGCCCGTCCGGCGAACGGCAGCACGATCAGCGCCGACACGGCGAAGACGGCGAGTACGAGACCCGCCGTCATGGCCCCCAGCCCCCGCACCTGCGCCACATAGACGTACAGGTAGGGGACGGTGAAGCCGAGCCCGAACGCGCTGAGTGCGTTGCCCACGTGGATCCGGCGCATCGCTGCGCCCATCGCCCTGGTCACGTTCACCTCTCTCGAGTTGACGAAGCCCCAGCCGTTAGGCCTGAAGACTTCAAAGCTAAAGTTCGAAGCTAAACAGTACACGTTGAAGGACTTCGATGCGAAGCGGCCCGTGCCATACTGCGGACATGGGCGATACCCCCGGCGGCCGACTCGGCGAGCCCACACTCGAAGAGCAGATCGCGGCCTACCAGCGCGAGTTCCAGGACCTCGACCCCCAGGTCGAGAAGATCGTCTCGGCGCTGTCCCGTCTGAACCGCCGGATGAACGTCGCTTACGGCCGCCAGACCGCCGCCCTCGGCATCAGCAACGCCGAATGGGAGGTCCTGAAAGCCCTCGTCCTGTCCGGCGCCCCTTATCGAATGGGCCCCAGTGATCTGGCCAAGCGCCTGGGCCTGACCCCGGCCGCCATGACCCACCGGATCGACCGCATGGTCACCGAGGGTCTGGTGACCCGGGAGCGCGACGAGTCCAACCGCGTCCGCGTGATCGTGGAGCTCACGCCCGAGGGTCGCGGGAAGTGGCTGGAGGCGATGCGCCTGGCGTCGGGCTTCGAGGAGGACCTGCTCCAGGACCTGTCCGCGGAGGAGCGGACGGTGCTCGGCGAGGTCCTGACCAGGCTCCTGCGCAGGGTGGAGCACGCCCAGCCGGACGCCGGCGGTCGGCTCAGCGACCTCGACTGAAAAGATCTTGACAGGGGGCGGTTGACGCCCCCTTGCCGGATGCGTATAGTTCTCCGGGTTGCCACGGAGCCGTATCGGTTCTGCGGCGGCGTCTCCTGCCGCGGATGCGGCGACAAACCACCAGCACGATCACCCGACGGGGTTCTTTTCGGCGTGTCCGAATTTGAATTCGATATCGGGGTTCGGCGGGTTCTGGTCGACTCGAACGGGTCGATTGGGAATCGCCGAGAAGATCCGCTAAGGTTTGGGACGTCGGAACGGCCCAACGGCCTGGAAGACAAAGCCCACTGACTGGGAGTCAGGCCCGAAAGAGTCTGATAGAGTCGGAACCGCCGGAAAGGGAAACGCGAGAGCGGGAACCTGGAAAGCACCGAGGAAATCGGATCGC
>NZ_JBVKBD010000004.1:0-46019 GCF_055657365.1 Streptomyces sp. NPDC107559
GGTTACATTCCGAACCCGGAAGCTAAGCCTCACAGCGCCGATGGTACTGCAGGGGGGACCCTGTGGGAGAGTAGGACGCCGCCGAACAAATTTTGGAGAAGGCCTCCACCGTTAAATCGGTGGGGGCCTTTTCTGCGTTCCGGATACGGTGTGGCGCATGAACTACGTCATCCGATCCATACGCGCCGATGAATGGCCGGCCGCCAAGGCGCTGCGGCTGTTCGCGCTCCAGGACCCGATCGCGCACCTCGCCTTCCTCCAGACCTACGAGGATGCCGTCCAGGAGCCGGATTCCTTCTGGCAGCAGCGGACCGCGCGAGCTGCGGAGGGCGCGAGCGAAGCTCAGCAGATCATCGCCGAAGGGCCGGACGGCGAGTGGGTCGGCACCCTGACCGTGCTGATCGAGGAGGCGGGCTCGAAGGACTGGGCGGGCTTTCCGGTCGAGCGGAAGCAGGCGCACCTGGTCGCCGTGTTCGTACGGGACGACTTCCGTGGGATCGGGCTCACCGAGGTGCTCTTCGATGCCGGACTGGAGTGGGCGTGGGGCTCCGGGGTCGAGCGGATACGGCTGCTCGTGCACCCGGACAACGAGCGGGCGCAGCGGTTCTACCGAAGGATCGGGTTCGTGCCGAGCGGGATCGTCGTGCCGTTGGAGCCGGCGTCCGAGGCGTCCGATGAGTTCGAGAATTCCGAGCTTGAGTTCGTCCTCGAACGCGATTGAGGTCTACGCCGGGAGTTCCTGGTGCGGCCAGCGGGCGCGGGCTTGTTCCCGGGACCGGAGCAGGGCCAGGGCGGGCAGGCCCCGGTCCGCTCCGGTGGCCAGCAGCTCCGGCAGCTGGGGAAGCGGAGCCACGGCGGCGACGTCGTCCAGGACGAGCGTCAGTGGTGGGTCGAGCCGACCGGAGGATGACCGTTCGGCCATGCGCCGGCCACGCTCGACCACGCTGGAGACGAGGGCCGTCAGGAGGGGCATCGCACCGGGATGCGTCCTGGGGTCCTCGATGGATTCACCGACCACATAAAGCGTGCCCCCTTCGTCGACGAAGGAATCCAGGGCGAGCGCATCGCTTCGGTTCGGGGCGCAGGCCTCACGGATGTTGACCGTGGACAGTGCGGAGAGCGCACGGCTTGTCAGTTCCTGTGCGATGTCACGGCGTTCGGGGTGCGAGGTGAGGGCGCCCTCCAGCTCGCCCGCGGCACCGGGGGCGGCCTTGGGGTTCGTGCGCAGGATGCGTACGGCGTCCTGGACCTGGGTGCCCTGGGACCAGCGGTGGACATGGCGGACGGTGCGGCCGTCGATGGCGGCGGCGTGCAGATAGCTGCGCAGGAGCGTTTCAGCGGTGTCGCCGACGGCCTGGTCGATCTTGGCGCTGGGGCGGACGGGGGCGAGCAGGGCCGCGGCTCTGTGCACCGCGGTCTGTTTGTCCTCGCAGCCGGTGGTCGGCGACCAGTGCAGGCGCGCCGGGGTGTCGCACAGATGCGTGGGGTCGTAGAGGTGGACGGGGCCCAGTTTGGCGCGGGCGTCCTTGGTGTCGTGCCAGAGGGCGGGATCCGAGGTGACGACGAGGGCCGCGCCTTCCGCGTCGCGCACGGCCTGGGCCGCGGTGGCCCGACGGGCTTCGGCAGCGGCGTAGACGACCGTGCCCTCCGGGCGGGACGGTTTCCACCCGGAGGTGCGTTCCACAGGGAAGAGTGCGGTGGCCGGCTCCTGGCGCATCGCGGCGGGCTCGGGCACGGGCCCTGCCGACGGTACGGGCCCTGCCGACGCCGTGGGTCCGGCCCACGGTGTGGGCGAGGGTGTGGGCGCGGTCTGCCATGGGCCGTCCGCCGGTCCGGGTTCGCCCGCCGGTGCGGCTACCGGCTCAGTCGCACGCGCGGGCGTCGGTGACGGGCTTCTCGGTACCGGCACCTCGTGGTGGTCCGGGGTGTCCGTGGCCGCCGCGCGTCTTCTGGCCCGGCTCGCTCTCCAGCGGGCCAGGGTTCCCATCACGAACACGGTCAGGACGAACAGGACCATCAGCTGGCCGATGAACAGGCCCCAGAACAGACCGTAGCCGGAGAGCTCGTCCGGTACGGCGTCCGGCCAGGCGCCGGGCATGTCGTGCGGCTGGGCGATCAGCCGGCGCATGGCCAGGGGGGTGCGGGTGAAGGTGACGCCGGACGGCCAGGAGCCGTGTGCGAACAGTCCGGCGAGGCCCGTGGCCGTCCACACCAGCAGGGTCATGCCGAGCAGGAATGCGAGTATGCCTACCAGCAGGCCGTCGGGGATGCCGCCCGTGCCGGGCCGGCGTTCGTCCGGTCTCATGCCAGGGACACCCCTTCTATGCCACCGTCGACTCGGACGAGCCGTCCAGATCGCCCAGATGCTGTTCCATGAAGGCCGCCGCCCTTTCCTCCGCCTCCAGTTCGGCGGCGCGCAGCACCTCGTCGTCCGGGGCCAGGTCGCTGGACGACTCGGTCATCGCGCGGTCGGTGAAGACCAGCGGGCGTTCCGTCTCGGTGACCAGGTGTTTGACCACCTGGACATTGCCGTTGACGTCCCAGACGGCGATGCCGGGGGTGAGGGTGGGGATGATCTCGACGGCCCAGCGCGGCAGGCCGAGCACCCGGCCGGTGGCCCGTGCCTCGTCGGCCTTCTGTGCGTAGATCGTCCTGGTCGAGGCCATCTTGAGGATGGCCGCCGCCTCCTTGGCGGCCGCTCCGTCCACCACGTCGGAGAGATGGTGGACCACCGCGACGAAGGACAGGCCGAGCCGGCGCCCGAACTTCAGCAGCCGCTGGAACAGCTGGGCCACGAAGGGGCTGTTGATGATGTGCCAGGCTTCCTCGACCAGGAAGATGCGCTTCTTGCGGTCGGGGCGGATCCAGGTGTGTTCCAGCCAGACGCCGACGATGGCCATCAGGATCGGCATCGCGATGGAGTTGCGGTCGATGTGGGAGAGGTCGAAGACGATCAGCGGGGCGTCCAGGTCGATGCCCACGGTGGTCGGGCCGTCGAACATGCCGCGCAGGTCACCGTCGACCAGGCGGTCCAGGACCAGGGCGACGTCCAGGCCCCAGGCCCGTACGTCGTCCGTGGCGACGTTCATCGCCTCGGCCGACTCCGGTTCGGGGTGGCGCAGTTGTTCCACGATGTCGGTCAGGACCGGCTGGCGGTCGAGGATCGTCTCGTTGACGAAGGCGTGGGCGACCTTGAGGGCGAAGCCGGAGCGTTCGTCCAGGCCGTGGCCCATGGCGACCTCGATGATGGTGCGCAGCAGTGCCAGCTGGCCCGTGGTGGTGATCGAGGGGTCGAGCGGGTTGAGGCGGATGCCGTGGTCCAGGGCGGCCATCGGGTCCAGGCGGATGGGGGTTATTCCCAACTGCTGGGCGATGAGGTTCCATTCGCCGACGCCGTCCTCGCCCTGGGCGTCCAGGACGACGACCTGCCGGTCGCGGAAGCGCAGTTGCCGTAGGACGTACGTCTTCTCCAGGGCCGACTTGCCGTTGCCGGACTCGCCGAGGACGAGCCAGTGCGGGGCCGGCAGCTGCTGGCCGTAGAGCTGGAAGGGGTCGTAGATGTAGCCCTTCCCGGAGTAGACCTCGCGGCCGATGATGACGCCGGAGTCACCGAGGCCGGGGGCGGCGGTGGGCAGGTAGACCGCCTGGGCCTGGCCCGTCGAGGTGCGCACCGGGAGCCGGGTCGTCTCCACCTTCCCGAAGAGGAAGGAGGTGAAGGCGTCGGTGAGGACGGACAGCGGATCCCGCATCAGGTCCTACCTCCGAATGCCGGTGGCGAAGGGAAGTGTGTTCACGAAGGCGCGGTGGTGCTCGCGGTCGCACCACTCCAGTTTCAGATACGACTTTCCGGCCGAGGCCCTTATGGTCCGCTTGTCGCGGGCCAGCGCTTCGGGGTTGCGGGAGGAGACGGTGATGTAGCCGACCAGGTTGACGCCGGCCGCGCCGCTGGCGAGGTCCTCTCCGCGCTGGTCGAGGCGGCCGTGGGCGGCCACGTCACGCGGGTCGACGGTGCGGTTCATCTTCGCGGCGCGCGAGGCCTCCGCCTCGTCGTTCGTCTTCTCCGTCAGCATGCGCTCGATGGCGACCTCGGTGGGTTCGAGGTCCATGGTGACGGCGACCGTGCGGATGACGTCCGGGGTGTGGACCAGGAGCGGGGCCAGGAAGTTGACGCCGACCGGGGTCATCGGCCACTCCTTGACCCAGGCGGTGGCGTGGCACCAGGGGGCGCGGGTGGAGGACTCGCGGGTCTTCGCCTGGAGGTACTGGGGCTCCATGGCGTCCAGTTCGGCCGGCCAGGCGTTGCGCTTGGTCATCGCCTGGATGTGGTCGATCGGGTGGTCCGGGTCGTACATGGAGTGGATCAGGGACGCGAGGCGGCCCTGGCCCAGCGGCTGGCGGACCCGGATGTCCGCTTCCTGGAGGCGGGAGCAGATGTCGGTGAGCTCGCGGGCCATGACGACGGCGAGTCCGGCGTCGCGGTCCAGCTTGCGGCCGGCCGCGGGGCGGGCGGCGCGCGCCATGGCCTGTGCCTCGGCGGCCAGTTCACGGTTGTAGTGCATGCAGGCGACGAGGTAGGCGCGGTGCTGCTCGCTGCTGGTGGAGACCATCGACTGGAGCTGGTCGTACGACTGGGCCAGCCATCCCGGTGCCTTCTCGTCGCCGCGTACGGCCACGTCCTTGGCGTGGGCGTCGGGGTCGGCGGGGAGGGTGCGGGCGAGCATCTGGAGGCGGGTGACGAAGCCGTCGCCGTTGGCCACGTGCTTCAGGAGGGTGCCGAAGCGGTCGACGAGGGCCTCCTGGTCCTCGCTGTCGCGCAGACCGACGCCGGGGCCCTCGATCTCGATCGCCGCGGTGACCGTACGGCGGTCGGCGTGCAGGAGTACGGCGATCTCGTCGGGGCCGAAGGGGGCGGCCAGCCAGCTGATGCGGCCGATGCCGGGCGGCGGGCCGACCTCGATCTCCCGGCCGTCGGCCCGGATTCCCGCCTCCATGACGGCGGAGCGGTAGGCGGTGCCCCGGCGCAGGGTCCGCTTGTAACTGCGGTTCACCTCGAACCATTTGTAGAACGTGCGCTGCTTGTACGGCACGTAGACCGCGGCCAGCGCGAGCACGGGGAAGCCGGACAGCAGCACGATGCGCAGGGCCAGCAGGGGGACGAGGAGCCCGCACATCATGCCGAGGAACGCGCCGACGACGATGAGCGCGATCTCGCCGGACTCGCGGTTGCGGCCGACGATCGCGTTCGGCCGGGCGCGGCCGATCAGATATGAACGGCGGGGCGTGACCGGATGGGACAGGTGGGTCTCGGTCGTCAACGCCCTTCACCTCCCGTGCGGTTGTTGCGTGTATTGCCGGCGTGCGGGGTGTTGACCGCGCTGGGTGCGCGGGGCGCGGGTGCGGTGGCGGATCCGCCCCCTGCGCTCGGGGTGCGGGAGCCGTGCGCTGCCATTCCGCCCGAGGCGGGGTTGGCCGGGCGGGCGCCGGTGGAACCGGACTGGCCGCCGCCGTTGTTGTCGGCGCGGGTGCTGTGCGTCTTGATGCCCTGGGCGACCAGGGTCGCCGGGGAGCTGATGACCGCGGCGGCCTTTCCCTCGGCGCCCTGCATGATCCGGTTGTTGCGGGAGTTGGCGATCTCGTCGCCGAAGCCGGGGACGAAGCGGTAGATCATCGCGCTGGCGAAGATGGCGAGCAGGATGATCGCGAGTCCGGAGACCACGGCGGAGAAGGCGCCGGGGCCGTCGTCGGTGGACAGGGCTCCGGCCAGGCCGAGCACGATGACGATGACCGGTTTGACCAGGATCACGGCGATCATGATTCCGGCCCAGCGGCGCACATGGCCCCACAGGTTCTTGTCGACCATGCCGGCGTAGACGACGGTGCCGAGCAGGGCGCCGACGTAGAGGAGCGCGGCCCGGATGACCAGTTCCAGCCACAGGACGCCGGCGGCGAGGATGGAGACCAGCGACACCACGATCAGCATGATCGGGCCGCCGCCGATGTTGTCGCCCTTGGCGAGGGCGCCGGAGAAGTTGCCGAAGAACGTGTCGGTCTGGTTCCCGGTGGTCTTCGCCAGGACCTCGGTGATGCCGTCGGTCGCGGAGACGACCGTGTAGAGGATCAGCGGGGTGAAGGCGGAGGCCAGCACGGTGAGCCAGAGGAAGCCGACGGCCTCTCCGATGGCGGTGGTCAGCGGGACCCCGCGCACCGCCCGCTTGGCGACGGCCAGCAGCCACAGCAGCAGCGTCAGCACGGTCGAGGCGGCGAAGACGACCGCGTACTGCTGGAGGAACTTGGCGTTGGTGAAGTCGACGTTCGCGGTGTCCTGCACGGCCTCGCTGAGCTTGTCGATGGTCCAGGAAGCGGCGTCGGCGCAGCCCTTGGCGAGGGAGGAGAGGGGGTCGAGGGTGTCGGTGGTGCTGGGGGTGGTGGTGCCGGAGGGGGCGTTGCCGCGTTCGCAGTATTCCTTCGCGGGGCCTCGGATGAGATCGCACTGGCTGCTGGTCGACGGTGACGACGACGGACTGGGCGACGGGCTGGGTGACGGCGCGGCGAAGGCGCGGGTGGCCAGCAGCACTGCGGTCGCCTGCACGGCGGCGACAGCTGTGGTGACCTTGAGGAAGCGGTGGTTAGCGCGCATAGGTGAACCCTCCGTACTCCTCGACGGCCTTCGTCATGTCGTCAGCGGTGGAGGCCTTCTGGTCGCGTCCGACCGGGACGGGCCCGTCCTTCTGCTGAAAGTCCGTGATCTTCCAGTCTGCGTCGACCCACTTCAGCTCGTACGTGGTGGTGTACCAGCTCTCGGATACGGGGTTGGTCGAGCCGTCGCCGGAGAGGCCGAACAGGGACGTGTACCAGACCTCGACGGTGGCGCTGTCCGGGGCGGACGCCGTTACTTTGGTGCCCACCGGGATGATCCGGGAGACGAAGGTCTGACCGTTCGGCGCGGTGCCGTCCTTGCCGAGCCCGATGTTCGTCAGGAAGCTCTCGCTCGAGTACGCCTTGTCCAGGTCCGTCTGACGTGCGGCGGCGACGGCGGGGGCGTAGACGGTGTTGACGATGTCGTGCCGTCTGGCCGTGACGAACATGTCGGTCGAGCCGAGGGCGACCGAGTAGTTCGCCGCAGCGCTCTGTGCTCCCTGCGCATCGTGCTTGAATCCGCTCGGGATCCCGTTCGTCTTCGTCTCGACCGGCTTCGTCCCGCTGGCCGCGGTTGTCGACGTCTTCGGCTTGTTACCGCCCGCGCCCGGGGATCCGGTGCCGTCGGCGGATGCGGAATCGTCCCCTCCGCGGTTGGCGAAGGCGATCGCCGCGATGAGCAGGACGACCACGCCGACCACCGTGACCAGGCTCCGCGTGGACGAGCGGCCGCCGCGTCGGGCGCCCCCGTAGGGGTCGCCGTCGGGCAGGCGGGTGCGGGTCTGGCCGGTCCCGCCGTAGCCGTCGTCGGCACCGCCGCGTGCGGTGTCGCCGTAGCTCTGATCGTCCCCGAGGCTCATGCCGCGTACGCCCCCTCGACCTCGTACCGAAAAGCGTAGAAGTACGACGGTAGCCGTGCTGGTTCCCGCGCGGGCGCGGTGTGGTGACTCGACATCAGGGAAACGCAACCTCAGCCGGTGGGCACGACGGGCGGGTGGGGAGAGGAGTGGAGCCGGGCGCGCCCGGGCGGGCCGGGGCTAGACGGCCATGCCGTACACGATGGTGAACAGGGTGCCGAGCGAGCCGATGATGAAGACGCCGGTGAGGCCCGCGATGATGAGGCCCTTGCCCTGTTCCGCGCTGAACGTGTCACGCAGCGCGGTCGCGCCGATACGCTGCTTGGCGGCACCCCAGACCGCGATGCCGAGGCAGAGCAGGATGGCGACCGCCATCACCACCTCGATCATCACCTTGGCCTCGTTGCCCAGGCTGCCGAAGGGGCCCCAGTCCGGAGCGATCCCGCCGATGATGGTGTTGATGTCTCCCTTGTCGGCCGCAAAGAGCATGTAAGTCACCGCCCCTGGTGGGTAGTTCCGCAGCCTCTGCGGTGTGCAGAGGTCAGCCCTCATTGTCGCTGACAACGGCGCCGTCGTATGTCGACTTGGCGTCATTGCTTGGCGGGTTTCTTACGAACACCTGGCTTGGGGTCGTCTGGTGACTCTGTGTATCACGGCAGGTCACGCCGGGCAATGAAGTCAGACCGGAACCTGTGGTGTGGTTCCGTCGTTGACCCTTTTTCGCGTCGATGTTCCCGGGGTGAAGGTTATCGGCAACGGCGAACGGGCCGCGGCTGGGTGCCGCGGCCCGTTCGCCCCTTGCCGCCCGGGCCCCCACGGCCCAAGGCGGCGCGCTGTGCCGACCGTTGGTCAGCCGGTGAAGGCCGCCACGCCTTGCGGGGTGCCCCAGCCGGTGGGGCCGTCGTAGCCGGACTTGGCGGTGCACAGGTAGCTGGAGGAGCAGCTGCCGTTGCTGCCGCTGGTGACGTCGTTCAGGGCGGAGGTGCCGGCCGCGCTGTACGGGAACTTCGCCGGGTACGAGCCGCTGGACGGGGTGCCGCCGAGGGCGTAGACGCCCGCGATGATCGGGGCCGAGGCGCTGGTCCCGCCGAAGGTGTACCAGCCGGCGGTGATGCCGTAGGAGTCGTAGACGGAGACGCCGGTCGCCGGGTCGGCCACGGCGGAGACGTCGGCGATGGTGCGCTTGGTGCAGCCGGTGTCGGTCTGCCAGGTCGGCTTGGCGTCGTAGGCGGAGCAGCCGGAGCCGGTGCCCTCGGTGCTGCTGGTCTTCCAGACCGTCTCGGTCCAGCCGCGGGTGGTGGAGGAGGTGGACAGGGCGGTGCCGCCGACCGCGGTGACGTACTTGGAGGCCGCCGGGTACTCGGCGCCGTAGCCGGAGTCGCCCGCGGAGACGGTGATGGCGACGCCGGTGTGGTTGAAGTACGAGGAGTCGTAGGTGGTGTCGGAGGAGGACTCCGAGCCGCCGTAGCTGTTGGAGACGTACTTCGCGCCCAGGGCGACCGCCTCGTTCACCGCGGTGCCGAGGTTGGCCATGGTGGCGGACTTGGCCTCGACCAGCAGGATGTTGCACTTCGGGCAGATCGCGCTGGCCATGTCGAGGTCCAGGGAGATCTCCTCGGCCCAGCCGCTGTCGGCGGAGGGCAGCGAGGTCGTGGAGCCGGTCTGGCTGACCTTCTTGAAGCAGCCGTTGGCGACGGTGCAGGCGGACAGGCCGTAGTACGAGCGGTAGGTCGCGAGGTCGGCCGCGGCGTTCGGGTCGTCGTAGGCGTCGACGATCGCGATGGTCTCGCCGGAGCCGTTGGAGGCGGCGGCGGAGGTCAGTCCGTAGGCGGACTGGAGGTTGCTCGGGCCGTAGCCGGAGGGGGTGGAGGCGTCCGCGGACTTCGGTGTGACGCCGGTGGTCTGGGCCTGGTGCTTCTGGAAGGCGGTGAGGCCGCCGGTGACACGGAAGGAGTTGCAGGCCAGTTCGCCCGCCTTGCGGGGCGTGGCGCAGGGGGTCGCGGTCCAAGTCGCCTGGGACGAGGTGACTTTCGCGGTGGCCATGGGGGTGGCGCCGGCGTGGGCCGCGGTGCCGAGTCCGGCGAGCACGAGCGCCGCGGTGCCGAGGGCCGCGGAGCCGATGCGGCGCCATCTGCCGTGCAGGGCTGGTGTGCTGGGGGGTGACGTACGCAACGGACTGCCTCCTGAGAGTGGTTGACAGGGGCGGTGCGGGTGGTCGTGATGCCACCGGTGCGTGGTCCCCGGCAGCGGGCGGCGGCCCGCCGACGACTCTGACTTGTTGAGTACGCGACAACAAGGCGCCTTTTGGAATCCTGACTTCCGCCTTACGAACGAGGGGTGGGGCTTACCGCTCGATGGCGGGCGAATGGACGGGCGATGGCTGGGTCTTGACCTTGTACACAGGGTGTGCACAGAGTCCCGCGGCTGCTCGGAGCTGGAACAACGGGTGCTGAAGGGAGGGGAGTCGGGGTGTCCGTCGGTGAGGGTGCGATGGTCCGGCGCGGTGGGTTCGACGCGGTGGGTTCGGCGCGGTGGGTTCGGCTCGGCGGGTTCGGCCCGGCCGCGGGCGGGCCCGCCCGCGCGGGGTGCCGTACGCGCGGGGCGTCGTGCGCGTTCTCGTACGTGTACCGGTGTCCGGCGCCGAGCGGGGCGGGCCGACCGGTCAACGGTCTGGGGCAGCCGACCGGCTCGGGTTCCGAGGGGCCCCGGGCAGCTGCCCGCGCCCCGGGGAGGGGGCGGCTGGGGGCTGAGGGGCGCGGGCGGCGGAGGCGGCTGGGGGCGGAGTGGCGTCGGGAGCGGAGGCGGTCCGTGAGTGCACCCAGTACGGTGGACGGGATGCCGAGCCGGAGCCGGAAGGACGGAGACGTTTCCCCTCGTCTGCATGGGACAAGGTGGGCCCCGATGAAGCGCACGCCACGCACCCGTCGCACGCCGCGCGCGGTGCACCCCCGCAAGCGCGCCCTTTTCGGGGCGCTGGTGCTGCTGGCCGCCGCGTCCGCCTCGGCCTCGGCCTCCACCGCGGGCGACGGCATCGGGCCGCTCGGGATGACCGCCGTGGCCGCGCAGACGGCGTCCGCCGACCGGGTGGGTGCGCTGTTCCCCGCCGACCGCGGCTCTCGTCTCGCCGGCAGCCACTTCTGCACCGCCTCCGTCGTGCACAGCCCGCACCACGACCTCATCGCCACCGCGGCGCACTGCCTCGACGGCCGGGGCGACACGTTCCTCTTCGTGCCGGGGTACCGGGACGGCGCGGCCGCGTACGGGGTGTGGACGGTCCGCCGGCGGTTCCTGCCCGACGGCTGGGCCGCGGGCAAGGACGAGGACAGCGACCTCGCCTTCGCCGTCGTCGAGCCGCAGGGCGGCAAGGCCGTCGAGGACGTGGTCGGCGCGAACCTGTTCGCCGCCGGCCTGGCCACCGGGGCGACCGCGGTGACCGTCACCGGCTATCCCGATTCCCGAGAGGTGCCGGTCAGCTGCACCAACAGGCCCACCGCGCACAGCCCCACCCAGCAGCGCATCGACTGCCCCGCCTTCAGCGGCGGCACCAGCGGCAGCCCCTGGGTGAGCGGCGCCGGGCAGATCGTCGGTGTGCTCGGCGGGCACGACCAGGGCGGGGACACCGACGACATCTCCTACAGCGTGGTGTTCGCCGACGAGGCCGCGGAGCTCTACCGGGACGCGGCCGGCACCTCCTGACAACACCGCCCTGGTCCACCCCGGCATCGACCCCGGCAGGACCCACCGCGGCATCGACCCCGGCAGGGCTCATTCCGGCAGGGCCCGTCCCGGGAGGACTCATTCCGGCAGGGTCCGTCCCGGCAGGACCCGTTCCGGGAGGACCCACTCCGACAGGGCCCGTCCCGGATGTCCGGACGGTGGCAAACGGCCATCGACGCGCACATACGCGTCGACCTTCCCCATGATCACCCCGCACCGCGGGGGCCGCCCCTAAACTGACCGCGGCGGACTCCCGGTCGGCGAGGGGCGGTTGACGGTGCGTAGGACGTGGGTCGTGGTGACCGCTGTCGCCGGCGCCGGGCTCGCCTTCGTGATGCTGCTCGTCGTCGGGGTGTACGTCGTCGCCGGGAACATCGCCAACCAGGTGGGCGGCGGGACCAGGGCGCTGGCCAAGGGGGCCGTACCCGCGGCGTATCAGACACTGGTTCAGAAATGGGGCGATCTCTGCCCCGCCCTCAACCCGGCCCTGCTGGCTGCCCAGTTGTACCAGGAGAGCGGGTTCAACCCGAACGCGAAGAGCCAGGCGGCCGCGCAGGGGATAGCGCAGTTCATCCCGGGGACCTGGGCCACGCACGGCATCGACGGGGACGGGGACGGGGACCGTGACGTCTGGGACCCGAATGACGCGATCCCGTCGGCCGCCTCGTACGACTGCCAGCTCGCCGCCTATGTGAAGAACGTGCCGGGGAACGTCACGGACAACATGCTCGCCGCCTACAACGCGGGGGCCTACGCGGTCATCAGGTACCGGGGCGTGCCGCCGTACGCGGAGACCCGCAACTACGTGAAGACGATCACGACCCTGGAGGAGTCCTTCGCCGCGCCCGTCACCCGGGTCGATCCGTCGAGGCAGGCGGCCGGGGCGATCTACTACGCGCAGAAGAAGCTCGGCACGCCCTATCTGTGGGGCGGCAACGGCACCGCCGACCAGGGCGGTCGCTTCGACTGCTCGGGGCTGACCAAGGCCTCGTACGCCAGTGTCGGGATCCCGCTGCCGCGGGTCGCCAACGACCAGTACAACGCCGGGCCGCACCCCAAGCGGTCCGAACTGCTGCCCGGGGACCTGGTGTTCTTCTCCCACGACCTCAGCGACTCGCGGGCCATCCACCACGTGGGCATCTACGTGGGCGGCGGGTACATGATCGACGCGCCCCGGACGGGCGCCGTGATCCGGTTCGACCCGATCGACAACTCCGAGTATTTCGGAGCCACCCGGGTCACCGAAGATGGCGCGAAAGCATTGCCCACCAGGGTGTGAACCGAGTGTGAACCCACCCCCTGAGCTGCGATGACGTATCTCTCTTCGATAACGTCTGCGTGATCATTCGGTGGAGTGTGGAACGTATTCACCAGGGCCGTGCGTTCCTGTTGACGTAGTCCGGTGGCGGTGGACGGCAGCCGACGGTCGGCGGTCGGCACAGGCCGGATGCGCGGATGGGCGCACGGCGAGCAGAAGCGGATCTACGGGCCACGGGGGTGGGCAGGAGCGGGCGCACGAGCGGTGCGTCCGGGGCAACGACGAAGGGGCCGCAGCGCCATGGCTGGACTCGCTGAATCCGGGTCGAACCCTGACGTCGACCTGCTGTACGACATCAACGGTCTGGCCGGGAGCACGCCGCACTGGTTCGACCGCGGCGTCGCGTTCGTCGGCGAGTACGGACTGCTGCTCGCCATGGTCCTGGTGGTGCTCTGGTGCTGGTCGAGCGTGCGGCGGCGAGGCGGGGACGAAGCCGCCTCCGCCGTGGCGGGACTGGTGTGGGCGCCGCTGGCGGCAGGCATCGCGGTCCTGGTGAACGTGCCGATCCGCGGGTTCGTGCAGCGGCCCCGGCCCTTCCTCGACCACCAGGGACTCGACGTCCTCGTCTCCGGCAAGAACGACTACTCGTTCGTGAGCGACCACGCCACCATCACCATGGCGATCGGCGTCGGCCTGTTCGTCACGAACCGCAGGTTCGGTCTCCTGGGGATCGCGCTGGCGATGCTGGAAGGCTTCTGCCGCGTCTACATGGGCGTGCACTACCCGACCGACGTCGTCGGCGGGTTCGCGCTCGGCACGGCCGTGGCCCTGCTGCTGTCGCCGCCGGCCATGCTGATGCTCACACCGCTGATGAAGGCCGTGGAGCAGTCGCCGAGGGCCGGACGGCTGATCCGGCGCCGTACGGCCGGGGACGGCCCGGACGCGGTGGTCCCGGAGGCGCGCAGCGCGTCCTCGTCGGACGCGGAGCGCGACCTCGCGGCCTGAGCCGCGTGCCTGAGCCGAGCCTCTGAGCGCCTGCCCGCGCTTGAGGTCCCGGGCGACCGAGCGCCCGGGACCGGCTACAGGGCTACAGGGCCTGCGGGTAGGAGAAGAAGCGGTTCGGGTCGTAGGTCTTCTTCACCTGGGCCAGCCTCGACGCCGCGGCGCCGTAGTACGCCTGCCGCCAGTTGGTCAGGGTCGGGTCCGTGTAGTTCTGGTAGGCGGCGCCCGAGGCGTACGGCTTCATCGCGTCGTGGGCCTGGGTCAGCCAGGACTGGGCCGTGGTGCCCGACGTGCCGGTCCCCCAGGACGCTATGTACTGCGCCAGCATCCGGGAGCGGCGGTGCACGAAGGCCGTCGCCGTGGGGGAGACCCGGTTGACCGCGCCGCCGAGCGCCGTCAGGGCGATGCTGCCCGCGCCGCCGCGCGTCGCGGCGATCCGGTCGAGCAGGGTCTGGACGCCGGCCGAGGACAGGGAGCGGTCGAAGAAGTCCGAGCGCGCCGCGTACGTCTCCCGGCCCAGCGCGCCCTGCGCGGAGCGTCCCGGGGTCGAGCCCGGCAGATGGCACTGGGCGTCGGTGGAGAAGGATGAGCAACCGGCGTAGATCTCCATCGCCTCCTCGTAACCGCGGCGGCGCAGCGTCACGCTGCGGGCCGGGGCGCCGACCCGGTCGGCGAGGCGGTCGACGGCGTTCTGGAGCTCGCCGTAGGTGCCGACGGAGAAGGCCGCCACGGAGACCGTGGGCGTACCGCCGGAGCTCTCCAGGTGCAGCGAGGACCAGATCTCGTCCGGCTGGGACGGGCCCCACTCCTGCCAGGCCTTCACCACCGCGGCCGCCTTCGCCCACGGCCAGGTCAGGTACGCGGTGACGGCCTGCGGGGCGGCATGGGTGCGGAAGCGCAGTTCGGTGACGACCCCGAAGTTGCCGTTGCCCGCGCCGCGCAGGGCCCAGAAGAGCTCCTTGTTCTCGGTGGCGTTGGCGGTCACCTCCTTGCCGTCCGCCGTGATCAGGGTCGCCTGGGTGAGGCTGTCGCAGGTCAGGCCGTACGCGCGGGAGGCCACCCCGTGGCCGCCGCCCAGCACCAGACCGGAGACGCCCACGGTCGGGCAGGAGCCCGCGGGGATCGTCACGCCCTTCGCCGCCAGCCCGCGGTAGACGTCGATCAGCTTGGCCCCGGCGCCGACGACCGCGGAGTCGCCGCTGCTGCGGACCCGGTTCAGCTTGGAGACGTCGAGGATCAGACGGCCGTTGCCCGAGGACCAGCCCGCGTAGGAGTGGCCGCCGTTGCGGATCGACACCTGGATGTGGTGGGCGCGGGCGTACGCGAGGGTCGTACGGATGTCGTCCGCGTGGGCGACATAGGCGACAGCCGCGGGCTTCAGGTTGTCGAAGCGGGTGTTGTAGAGCTGGTGGGCCGTCTGCCAGCCGGCGTCACCCGGGCGGACCAGGAGGCCGTCCAGATCACGGCCGAGCGCGGTCCAGTTCGCGGGGGCCGAGCCCGCTGCGGTGATCAGGGAGGGGGTGGCGGCGGCGGAGGTGTCCGCCGTGGCCGAAGGGCCGGCGCTGTGCGCCGCCCCGCTTCCCCCGCTTCTGCACCCGGCCGTCGCGACCGCCGCTATCGCGGCCGCGCCGCCTCCGATGAACGCACGCCGTTCCATGTGGCCTCCTGCCCGTTCCTTTGGAACCAGACGAGCCTTGCGGCCGGAGGGTTCCCGGGGCAGCCGAGAGTACGTCGGCGGGGGTGATCGACGGGGGTGTCCGACAGGTGATGTGCGCCTCCAGGTGGTTTGCTGGGTGGGTAGTGCGTCGGGACCTCCACGTGCCCTCCCCGTGAGCATTCCGTGACCTAACCGCACCGCCCTCAGGGGTTCACCTTCCGTTCACCTCGGGCCTCAGGTCGCGTCACCTGTTCTGCCTAATTTCGGGCTTACCCGATGCGGAGCGCACACGAATATGCGTCCGTTTCGAGTCAGTCTCCGCACGCCGCCGAACAGGACGGCGGCTCCTGGAAGGAATTTCCTCAGTGAAGCTTCAGCGCAAGAACCGGCGAGTTCTCGCTCTCGGCGCTCTCGCCGTCTCCGGCGCCCTGGCCCTCACGGCGTGCGGCTCCGACGACACGGGCACCAACGCCAGCGACACCTCGTCGGCCAGCGCGAACACCAGCAGCGTCAAGTGTGACGATGCCAAGGGGCAGCTGCTGGCGGATGGCTCGTCCGCGCAGAAGAACGCGATCGACGCCTGGGTCAAGCAGTTCACCGCCGCCTGCAAGACGGTGCAGATCAACTACAAGGGCTCCGGCTCCGGCGCCGGTGTCACCGCGTTCACCCAGGGTCAGGTCGCCTTCGCCGGTTCCGACTCCGCGCTGAAGCCCGAAGAGGTCACCGCCTCCAAGTCGGTCTGCACCGGCGGCCAGGGCATCGACCTCCCGATGGTCGGCGGCCCGATCGCCATCGCGTACAAGCTCGACGGTGTCGAGGACCTGGTCCTGGACGCCCCGACCATCGCGAAGATCTTCGACGGCAAGATCGCCAAGTGGAACGACGCCGCGATCAAGAAGCTGAACCCCTCCGCGAAGCTGCCCGACCTCAAGATCCAGGCGTTCCACCGCTCGGACGAGTCCGGCACCACGGACAACTTCACCAAGTACCTGATCGCCACCACGCCGGACAACTGGAAGTACTCCGGCGGTAAGGCCTGGCAGGCCAAGGGCGGCCAGTCGGCGTCCGGCTCCTCCGGTGTCGCCGCGGGCGTCAAGCAGACCAACGGCGCCATCGGCTACATGGAGCTGTCGTACGCCAAGGACGGTCTGTCCACGGTCGCCGTCGACACGGGCGCCGCCGCCCCGGTCAAGGCCTCCTCCGACGGTGCCACCAAGGCCATCGCCGACGCGAAGGTCGTCGGCACCGGCAGCGACCTGGCGCTCAAGATGAACTACCTGACCAAGGCCGAGGGTGCCTACCCGCTGACCCTGGTCACCTACGAGATCGCCTGCGACAAGGGCAACAAGGCCGACACGCTGGCCGCCACGAAGGCGTTCCTCACCTACATCTCCAGCGAAGAGGGCCAGGGCATCCTGTCCGGCATCGACTACGCGCCCATCCCGGCCGACATCATCGCCAAGGTTCGCACCACCGTCGCGAGCCTGAGCTAGTCCCAAGGTGTGGGCCGGTCCCGGTAACGATCCGGGACCGGCCCGCACCGTCCGGTGCACCGCCGCCATGAGCCGTACCGCAAGGTCGGCTCCGCCGAGCCGCTCCGATCCGAGCGGCTCCGCAGACCGGAGAACCAGATGGATATATCAACACGGAACACTCACGTCCCACCCCCGACGCCTCAGCGCTCCGGGGGTACTCGCAAGCGCGCCGGCGCCAGCCGCCGCGGTGACCAGGTCTTCCTCGGTCTTTCCCGCGGGTCGGGCATCCTGCTGCTGGTGATCATGGCCGCGATCGCGGTCTTCCTCACCTACCGCGCCTCTCTCGCGATCAGCAAGGACCAGGGCAACTTCCTCACCACCTTCGAGTGGAACACCGGCCTTCAGCCGCCGGTCTTCGGTGTCGCGGTGCTGGCCTTCGGCACCGTCGTCTCCTCGATCATCGCCATGGTCATCGCGGTCCCGATCGCCGTCGCCATCGCGCTGTTCATCACGCACTACGCGCCGCGCAAGATCGGCGGCGCCATCGCGTACGTGATCGACCTGCTCGCCGCCGTGCCGTCCATCGTGTACGGCCTGTGGGGCGCCCTGATCCTCGTACCGCACATGAACGGCCTGTACGGCTGGCTCAACGACTACCTCGGCTGGACCGGGATCTTCTCCTGGGAGGAGGGCGCGCCCCGTGCGATGCTCACCGTCGGCATCCTGCTCGCGATCATGATCCTTCCGATCATCACCAACGTGAGCCGCGAGGTCTTCCGCCAGGTTCCGCAGATGCACGAGGAAGCGGCCCTTGCTCTCGGCGCCACGCGCTGGGAGGTCATCCGCATGTCCGTGCTGCCGTTCGGCCGCTCCGGCGTCATCTCCGCCTCGATGCTCGGCCTCGGCCGCGCGCTCGGCGAGACGATGGCCGTCGCCACGGTGCTCTCCCCGAGCTTCGACATCCAGGCCAGCCTGCTCAACCCGGGCGGCGGAACGTTCGCCCAGAACATCGCCAGCAAGTTCAACGAGGCGACGGAGTTCGGCCGTGACGCGCTCATCGCCTCCGGTCTGGTCCTGTTCGTCATCACCCTGCTGGTCAACGGCGCGGCCCGCATGATCATCGCCCGCCGCAAGGAGTACTCGGGGGCCAACGCATGAGCCACGCAGCCGTCGCCGCCAAGCGGCCCAGCACCCTTCGCGGAGCCACGCTCCCGAACTGGTCGCCGTGGGCCATCGCCGGTGGTTCCCTCGTCGTCGCGGCCGGGATCGGCCTCGCCGCCGGCCTCGACAGCCACATCCAGTGGGGCCTGATCGCAGCCCTTCTGTTCCTCGTCGGCACGTACGTCATCGCCGCGCGCGTCGAGGGACGCCGACAGGCCAAGGACCGCATCGCGACCTCGCTGGTCTGGGTCGCCTTCGTGCTCGCCGTGATCCCGCTGGTCTCCCTGATCTGGGTGACCGTGCAGCGCGGTGTGAAGGTCCTCGACCCCTACTTCCTGACCCACTCCATGGGTGTGGTCGCCGACTCCGAGCCGGGCGGTGGCATCTACCACGCCATCCTCGGCAGCCTGGAGCAGGTCGCCCTCGCCACGGTCATCGGTGCGCCGATCGGTGTGCTCACCGCGATCTACCTCGTCGAGTACGGGCGCGGCAGCCTCGCCAAGGCAGTCACCTTCTTCGTGGACGTCATGACGGGTATCCCGTCGATCGTCGCGGGTCTGTTCATCCTCAGCCTGATGCTGATGTTCGACATGCAGCCCTTCGGCTTCGCCGGCTCGCTCGCGCTGGCGATCCTGATGATGCCGGTGGTCGTCCGCTCCACCGAGGAGATGCTCAAGCTCGTACCCAACGAGCTGCGTGAGGCGTCCCTGGCGCTCGGCATCCCGAAGTGGCGCACGATCCTGAAGGTGGTCCTGCCGACCTCCATCGGCGGCATCACGACCGGCATCATGCTGTCGGTGGCCCGTATCGCGGGCGAGACCGCTCCGGTGCTGCTGCTGGTGTTCGGCAACCCGTTCATCAACGCCAACCCCTTCGAGGGTGCGCAGGCCTCCCTGCCGCTGTACATCTACCAGCAGTACTCGCAGAGTGCTGGTTCGACGGCGGCGTACGACAGGGCCTGGGCGGCGTCGCTGACGCTGATCGCCTTCGTGATGATCCTGAACCTGGTGGCCCGCGGCATCGCCCGCTGGAAGGCCCCGAAGACCGGTCGCTAAAGCGACGATTTACGGCTCCGCCGTGCGGGGCCCTCGGCGACTGAAGATTCTGGAAGTGAAGTAGTCATGGCCAAGCGAATCGACGTAAGCGGACTCACCGCCTACTACGGCTCCCACAAGGCGATCGAAGACATCTCGATGACGGTCGAGCCCCGCTCGGTGACGGCCTTCATCGGCCCCTCGGGCTGCGGCAAGTCGACGTTCCTGCGCACCCTGAACCGTATGCACGAAGTCACCACGGGTGGCCGCGTCGAGGGCAAGGTGCTCCTGGACGACGAAGACCTCTACGGCCCGGCCATCGACCCGGTGTCGGTGCGCCGCGAGGTCGGCATGGTCTTCCAGCGCCCGAACCCCTTCCCCACGATGTCGATCTTCGACAACGTGGCGGCGGGGCTGCGCCTGAACGGCAAGTACAAGAAGAGCGAGCTGAACGACATCGTCGAGCGGTCGCTCAAGGGCGCGAACCTCTGGAACGAGGTCAAGGACCGCCTGAACAAGCCCGGTTCCGGTCTGTCCGGTGGTCAGCAGCAGCGACTGTGCATCGCCCGCGCGATCGCGGTCGAGCCGAAGGTCCTGCTCATGGACGAGCCCTGCTCGGCCCTCGACCCGATCTCCACCCTCGCCATCGAGGACCTGATCGGTGAGCTGAAGGAGCGCTTCACGATCGTCATCGTGACGCACAACATGCAGCAGGCCGCGCGTGTCTCCGACCGTACGGCGTTCTTCAACCTCGCGGCGGTCGGCCAGCCCGGCAAGCTCATCGAGATCGACGACACGGAGCGGATCTTCTCCAACCCGTCGCGTCAGGCGACCGAGGACTACATCTCGGGTCGCTTCGGCTAGGCCGTCCCGGCCTGTGGAGTGTCGGCCGCGGGTCCGTCGTGGCTGGTCGCGCAGTTCCCCGCGCCCCTTCAGGGCGCGGCCGGATCTGACCTGACCTGACGGATCCGCCGGGGCCGACGCTCCCGGAAGACCCCTCGTGGTGCTGCATGGCGGTGCCACCGCGAGGAATGGAAGGGCCCGCCCCCTGGCTCCCGGGGGGTGGGCCCCGCCTCGTTTCCGGGCCGGGTCCTCGCACACGGATCCAGTTCCGGGTCCCTGTTCCGGGTCCCGTCCGGATCCGGTCCCGGGTCCCTGTTCCGGGTCCCGTCCGGATCCGGTCCCGGGTCCCGTACCGGCCCCCGCCCGGCCCCCGCCCGGATCCCGTCCCGGGCCGCGGCCGGGTCCCGTACCGGATCTTGGCCGGAATCCTGCGGGACCCCCGTCCCGGACCCCCGACCCGGGCCCCGTCCGCTCCGGGGCGGTCTTGGCCGGAAACGCCGCATGGGCCGGCAGGTGCCGGCCCATGCGGGGTGAGTGTCGAGGCCGCGGGCGGTCGGTGCCCGGTCGGGTGGCTGGGGGCGTGCCGTGGCCGTCGGGCTACAGGAACGCGAGGTTGACGACCCAGAAGCCGCCCGCCGCCACGATCGCCGCCGCCGGCATGGTGATGAACCAGCCCAGGACGATGTTCTTGGCGACACCCCAGCGCACCGCGTTCACGCGCTTCGTCGCGCCGACGCCCATGATCGCCGAGGTGATGACGTGGGTCGTGGAGATCGGCGCCTTGAACAGGAACGCCGTGGTGAACATGATCGACGCGCCGGTCGTCTCCGCGGCGAAGCCCTGCGGCGGGTCCAGTTCGATGATCTTGCGGCCGAGGGTGCGCATGATGCGCCAGCCGCCGGCGTACGTGCCCAGCGACAGCATGATCGCGCAGACCAGCTTGACCCAGACCGGGATCGGGTCGCTGTAGTCCTCGACACCCGCGATGACCAGGGCCATCACGACGACACCCATCGTCTTCTGGGCGTCCTGGAGACCGTGGCCGAGCGCCATGCCCGCCGCCGAGACGGTCTGCGCGATGCGGAAACCGCGCTTGGCCTTGTGCGGGTTGGCCTTCCGGAAGATCCACAGGATCGCGGTCATGACCAGGTAACCGGCGAGCAGGCCCACGATCGGCGACAGGAACATCGGGATGACGATCTTGTCGAGCACCCCGTTCCAGTAGACGGTCGTGCCGCCCGCGAGTGCCGCGCCCACCATGCCGCCGAACAGGGCGTGGGAGGAGGAGGACGGCAGGCCGAAGTACCAGGTGATCAGGTTCCAGGTGATCGCGCCGACCAGGGCCGCGAACAGGATGGCCATCCCGCGCGAGCCCTCGGGCGTCTGGATGATGCCCTCGCTGACGGTCTTGGCGACCCCGCTGCCCAGGAAGGCACCGGCGAGGTTCATGACCGCCGCCATGGCGAGCGCCGCGCGAGGGGTCAGCGCCCGGGTGGAGACCGACGTCGCGATCGCGTTGGCCGAATCGTGGAAGCCGTTGGTGTACGTGAAGAAGAGCGCGACCCCGATGGTCACGACCAGAGCGAAGGTGTCCATGGAGAGGTCAGGACTCCTTGACCGCGATGGTCTCCACGGTGTTGGCGACGTGCTCGAACGCGTCCGCCGCTTCCTCCAGGACGTCCACGATCTGCTTCAGCTTGAGGACCTCGATCGCGTCGTACTTGCCGTTGAACAGATGGGCAAGCAGCTTGCGGTGGATCTGGTCGGCCTGGTTCTCGAGGCGGTTGACCTCGATCCAGTACTCGGTCAGGTTCTGCATGGTGCGCAGGTTCGGCATGGCCTCCGCGGTCAGGTCCGCGGCCCGTGCCAGCACCTCGATCTGCTGTTCGACGCCCTTGGGCAGGTCCTCCACGTTGTAGAGGACGACCAGGTCGACGGCCTCCTCCATGAAGTCCATGATGTCGTCGAGGGACGAGGCGAGGGTGTAGATGTCCTCGCGGTCGAAGGGCGTGATGAACGAGGAGTTCAACTGGTGGAAGATCGCATGGGTGGCGTCGTCACCGGCGTGTTCCGCGGCCCGCATACGCTCTGCGATCTCGGCTCGGCCGGAAGCGTCCGCCCCGAGCAGTTCCATCAGGAGTTTCGAGCCCGTGACGATGTTGTCCGCGGACGCGGCGAACATGTCGTAGAAGCTCGTCTCCCTGGGGGTCAGACGAAAGCGCACGTGGGGTCCTCGGGATGCATCGATTCGGTCAGGTTGATGCTAGGCGCATCATCCGGCCACGGCTAATGGGCCGCCCCCCAGTGTCGCCCATCGGACAGGGCGATCAGCACAGGGGCCACCAGCGGCCATGGGCAAGGGCCCTATACCCAGCAAAGTTCGTTACCATATACCCACCAGGGGTATCAGTCAGCAGGAGGACGCCATGACGACCACCGAGGCCGGCGCCACGGCGCCCTCCGAAGCCGCCGCATCCGGGTCGGCCGTGCACGGATACCACAAGCAGAAGGACGAACACCTCAAGCGGCTGCGCCGGATCGAGGGCCAGATCCGTGGGCTTCAGCGCATGGTCGACGAGGACGTCTACTGCATCGACATACTCACCCAGGTGTCCGCCTCCACCAAGGCCCTGCAGTCCTTCGCGCTGCAACTCCTGGAGGAACACCTGCGCCACTGCGTCGCCGACGCGGCCGTCAAGGGCGGCGCCGAGATCGACGCCAAGGTGGACGAGGCGACGAAGGCGATCGGCCGGCTGCTGCGGACCTGACGGCCGGCGGCGGATACGGGGCGGCGGCTACGCGGCGGCAGGTACGAGGCGGCAGGTACGAGGCGGCGCGTGCGGTCGGCGCTCAGCCGCAGGCGGTCCGCTCCTCCGCCACCCGCAGCACCTCGTCGATGCTCTCCAGGCTGAGCCGGTCCTCGCCGGCGGCCGAGGCCGCGATGATCAGCTCGCCGCACAGTTCGATCTCGGCGAGGGCCACGTGGTCCTGAACTGTCGTACCGCCGAGCGGAGCCACGCGCGTCACCTCACTTCTGTCGTCACCGACTTCCTAGAGTAGGGAGCGCCCTACACACCGCGCATGGCACGGACGGGCTAGTCCTCGTGCCTCACTCCTCGGCGATCCTGCCCGCGTAGATGTCCCCGGCGGCCGGCAGCCGTACCTCCACGGGGGCTCCGAAACCGTAGAGCAGCGCCGTCGACGCGACCGCCACGGCGTCCCGCTGCCGTCCGTTGACGAAGTTGAACCGCTGCCGGATCTTGCGGATGCGCCCCTGGTCGTCGAGGTAGACGTCGAAGGGCACCTCGGGCGTGGCGAACCCCGTCGCCGCCGCCTTCAGCGCGGCCCGCCCGCCGGCCGAGGCGCGCCGCGCCGCATCGCCGAGGTCGGCGGTGCCGCGGTAGTGCCGCACGCTGGTCCCGGCCACCTCGGTCCGGCCCAGATACGTCGCCGCCCGCGTCCCGCGCAGCACCTCGGCGGCCGCGTACGGATCGGTGGCACCGCCGGTCACCAGGTTCCCGTCCGACAGGTCGGCCGTCTCCACCCGGACCCACTTGTCGTCCGGCACCCCCGCGCCCCGGTTCTTCATGAACAGGGCGCCCGGCGCGAGGAGTTCGGTGATGGGCCGGTGCTCGCTCTGCCCGGACGGGTCCTGCGGCAGCATCACCTTCAGCCGGCCGAGCTGCCTGCGGTAGTCGTAGACGCCCTCGCCCCGGATGGTGACGCGGGTGCCACCGGTCGCCATCTCCATGGACGTACGGGCCTGCGAGCTGCCCGCGTCCACCAGCCGGTCGGCGGCGTGCCGCAGGGTCTCGACGGGATCGCCCGCGCCCCGTGCGTCCTCGGCGGCGGCGCCGCTCCAGGAGCATCCGGTGGTCCCGACGCAGACCCATGCCACGAGTCCCGCCACGGCGGTCGTGCCCGCCGTCCGGCCGTGCCACCGCTGCCTTGCCGTCATCGCCTGCCTACCCCCAGCCGGTATGTCCGTCACGGGCCCCTGTCGTCTCGGCTAACGACGGGCAGGTGACGCCGGTCACGCGCGTGGCGTGTCACCGGGGGGCGCGATACGAGCCCTTTACCGACGGCTCGGTACTCTGGCAGGCGTGGCGCAGCAGGAGGGGCCGGACCGTATCCGGGAACAACCGGAACAACACACGACGACCACGGCCGAGCAGGGGCCGTTCTGTCTGGCCCGCTGTGCCTGCGGCTGGCGAGGGCCGGCCCGCCGGGCCCGCAGTCAGGCCCGCACGGACGCGGAGAGGCACGTAACGGGCGGCTGAGCCGATCCCCGCGGCGGGCGAACCGCGGCCCACCAGGCGGTCGGTGGCGAGGGTTCGGGCGTGGCGTGCGGTCGGCAGCGGGTCGTCGGCCAGGCGGTCGGTGGCCAGGGTTCGGGCGTGGCGTGCGGGCGGCAGCGGGTCGTCGGCCAGGCGGTCGGTGGCCAGGGTTCGGGCGTGGCGTGCGGGCGGCAGCGGGTCGTCGATCAGGCGGTCGGTGGCGAGGGTTCGGGCGTGGCGTGCGGGCGGCAGCGGGTCGTCGATCAGGCGGTCGGTGGCGAGGGTTCGGGCGTGGCGTGCGGCCGGCAGCGGGTCGTCGGCCAGGCGGTCGGTGGCCAGGGTTCAGGCGTGGCGTACGGCCGACAGCAGGTCGTCGACCAGGGTTCGGTCGCGGGGCTGGGTGAGCCGGTTGCGGGCCGCGAGCGGGGACAGCCACAGGACCCGGTCCACCTCGTCGTTCGGGGCGAACGCGCCCGCGACGGCCTCGGCGGCCCAGTAACGGACCTGCTTGGGACGGCCGTTGGCGAGGTAGTGCAGGGTCGGCAGCCGGGCGCCGGGCTCGGCGGTGTACCCCGTCTCCTCCGCCACCTCGCGCAGCGCGCCGTCGAGGGCGTCCTCGCCGCGCTTCAGCTTGCCCTTGGGGTGGGACCAGTCGTCGTACTTCGGACGGTGGACCAGGCAGAGTTCCAGCTGTCCGTCATGGGGAGAGCGGCGCCACAGGACGCAGCCGGCCGCCTGGACGGTGGTGTCGTTCGATTCGGTCACCGGGGTTCAGCCTCCCAGCGGATCAGGACGTACCGACGGTCTGTTTCTGCCAGGCCTGCTGGAAGGCGAACCTGGCCGCCTCCACCTCGTGGCGCTGGTCGGCGTGGAGCACGCCCAGCGCGTACGCCGTCGCCGGCGCGATGCGGGGCGTACGGGCCGCCTGGGCGGCGGCCGCGGCCGCCTCCGAGGCGTCGCGGTGCCGGTTGAGGGCCCGGCCCGCCGCCGGTACGCACAGGTGCAGCGGGGTGTCGTCGCCGTCCGGGGCGGGTACCTCGCGGGCGTAGCGGTACAGGCGCAGCAGCAGGCGGACCTGGTGCCAGGGGGCGTCCTGGGCGTGCGGGGCGGGGTCCGGGGAGAGGCCGTGGACGAGGGCCTCCGCGTTGTAGGGGTGGCCCGCGGTGACCAGGGGCAGGGCGGCGACCGCGTCCGTGAGGCGCTCCCGGGCCGCGTCGGTCAGCGGACGCAGGTCCGTGCCGACGGCGGCCGGGGCGAGCGGGACGTCGCTGGCGAGCACGGCGAGCTTGTCCGCGACGGCGTGGAAGCGGGACGAGCCGAGCGCCTGGAGGGCGGTGGAGTGGGCCCGGGTCCGGGCCAGCGTCAGCTGCCGTTCGAGCAGGGCGCCCGCCTTCGCCGCGCCGACGGTGAGGTTGCCGCGTTCCCCCGCGGGCGGCGGCACGGCCGGGCCGGCGGCGCCCGGTGCCGTGGCCACCGTCGACTGGGCCGGCAGGGGCGTCGCGCCCGACAGCCGGTGCAGCGCCAGCAGCAGCCGGTCCAGCCGTGCCTCGCACGCGTGTTCCAGCGCCAGGGTGCCGGACAGCCAGGCCAGTTCGGGTCGGATCTCCTCCGACCAGGCGCTGTCCAGCAGCGGACGGTAGGTGTGCAGGCTGCCGCTGATGCGGCGGGCGGACCGGCGCAGGGCCAGGGCCGCTTCGGCGGACCCCCCTGCCCCCCCCGCCGTGCCACCGGTCTCCCGGTGCAGGCGCAGGGCGCGGAGGAACTCCGTGGCCTGGGACCGGAGGTAACGCGCGAGGGCGTCACCCTTCACCGGCTCGGCCGTGGGGTCCGTCGGGTCAAGGTGTTGCTGTGCCACGCCGGCGCCTCCGGGCGTCTATGAGCATCTCCTGGACGTTGCGCAGGGGCTGTCCGTCCGCGTCCGTCGCGTGCCGGGTCCACTCGCCGTCCGGGCCCAGGTGCCAGGACGAGGTGGAGTCGGACATACCGGTCTCCAGCAACCGGTTGAGGGTCGCGCGGTGGGCCGGGTCGGTGACCCGGACCAGGGCCTCGATGCGGCGGTCGAGGTTGCGGTGCATCATGTCGGCGCTGCCGATCCACACCTCGGGCTCGCCGCCGTTGCCGAAGCCGAACACCCGGGAGTGTTCGAGGAATCGGCCGAGGATGGAGCGGACCCGTATGTTCTCCGACAGGCCGGTGACGCCCGGTCGCACCGCGCAGATGCCCCGCACCCAGATGTCGACCGGCACGCCCGCCTGGGACGCGCGGTAGCACGCGTCGATGACCGCTTCGTCCACCATCGAGTTGACCTTGATGCGGACATGGGCGGGCCGTCCGGCACGGTGGTGCTGGACTTCCTTGTTGATGCGCGCGACCAGCCCGTCCCGCAGGGACTTGGGGGCGACCAGCAGCCGGCGGTAGGTCTCCCGGCGGGAGTAGCCGGAGAGACGGTTGAACAGGTCGGACAGGTCGGCGCCGACCTGCGGGTCGGCCGTCAGCAGGCCCAGGTCCTCGTAGAGGCGGGCCGTCTTCGGGTGGTAGTTGCCGGTGCCCACGTGGCTGTAGCGGCGGAGCGTCTCGCCCTCCTGGCGGACCACCAGGGACAGCTTGCAGTGGGTCTTGAGGCCGACGAGGCCGTACACGACGTGGCAGCCGGCCTCCTCCAGCTTGCGCGCCCACTTGATGTTGGCGTGCTCGTCGAAGCGGGCCTTGATCTCGACCAGGACGAGGACCTGCTTGCCGGACTCGGCGGCGTCGATCAGCGCGTCGACGATCGGCGAGTCGCCCGAGGTCCGGTACAGGGTCTGCTTGATGGCGAGGACGTCGGGGTCGGCCGCGGCCTGCTCCAGGAAGGCCTGGACGGAGGTGGAGAAGGAGTCGTACGGGTGGTGCAGGAGCACGTCGCGGCTGCGCAGCGCCGCGAAGATGTCGGGGGCCGAGGCGGACTCGACCTCCGCCAGGTCACGGTGGGTGCCGGCGATGAACTTGGGGTACTTCAGCTCGGGACGGTCGAGGCCGTGGATGCGGAAGAGGCCGGTGAGGTCCAGTGGACCCGGCAGCGGGTACACCTCCGCCTCGCTGATCTTCAGCTCGCGCACCAGCAGGTCGAGCACCTCGCGGTCGATGGACTCCTCGACCTCCAGGCGCACGGGCGGCCCGAAGCGGCGCCGCATGAGCTCCTTCTCCAGGGCCTGGAGGAGGTTCTCGGTGTCGTCCTCCTCGACCTCCAGGTCCTCGTTGCGGGTGAGCCGGAAGGCGTGGCTCTCCAGCACCTCCATGCCCGGGAACAGCTCCTCCAGGTGGGCGGCGATGACGTCCTCGATGGGGACGTACCGGCCGGGGGAGCTCTCCAGGAAGCGGGACAGCAGCGGCGGCACCTTGACGCGGGCGAAGTGCTTGTGCCCGCTGACCGGGTTGCGTACGACGACGGCCAGGTTCAGCGACAGGCCGGAGATGTACGGGAAGGGGTGCGCCGGGTCGACCGCCAGGGGGGTCAGCACCGGGAAGATCTGGTGGCGGAAGAGCGTGAAGAGGCGCGCCTGCTCCTTCTCCGTCAGCTCGCTCCAGCGGACCAGGTGGATGCCCTCCTCCGCGAGTGCGGGGGCGATGTCCTCGTGGTAGCAGGCGGCGTGCCGGGCCATGAGCTCGCGGGAGCGGGCCCAGATCATCTCCAGCACCTCGCGGGGCTGGAGGCCGGAGGCGGAGCGGGTGGCGACGCCGGTGGCGATACGGCGCTTCAGGCCGGCCACCCGGACCATGAAGAACTCGTCCAGGTTGCTGGCGAAGATCGCCAGGAAGTTGGCGCGTTCGAGCAGGGGCGTGTTGGGGTCCTCGGCGAGCTCGAGGACCCGCTCGTTGAAGGCCAGCCAGCTGCGTTCCCGGTCGAGGAATCGGCCCTGCGGCAGCTGGGGCCCCTCGTACGGCGACTCCTCGTAGGCGTCGAGATCGGCGTCGATGTCGGGTTCCAGGTCGGAGACCGCGGCCGACACGGTGTGCGGACGGTGCGCGGCTATGGAGCCCACGGAGGGCTGCGGGTGCTGGACCGGTGCCTGGGCGTTTGGCTGGCTCATGGACCCATTCTTTCGCGCCAGCAGGTAGACAGGCGCGTCGAGGCGTCCGAGCGGGAGCGCGGCGGCATCGCCCTCATGGGGTGGCGAGCCCTCGGGCGCGGCTGGGTTCATTGGCCGAGCGTCGCAAGTCAGTCTGAACCAACGGTTACGGGGACATGGCGTGCGGGATATCGCGGTGCGGCCCCAGGGCGTCCATCGCGGGATGCGGGCGCTCCCTCCGGCGGGAGGCCTCGGCTTCGTACGCTACTCCCCCTCCTCGGGGAACGTGCGAAGCCGCCGGACGGCCGGTTCACTGCCGGTCACCGGTGCCGAACAGGTGTCCGGCCATCCGATTCACCTGTATTTCACTGATCAAGCAGTGACCTGGATTCAGGGTGATCGGAAAAGTCGAGGGCCGAGGCGTGAACCGATCGGCGGGGCTCGTCCGATGAGGAGATGTGAGCGAAACGAGAAGCGACGGGGAGCTGCTGCGCGCTGTCGCGGCGGACGCCGACCGGCGCGCCTTCGAGGAGCTGTACCGGCGCTTCGCGCCCTGGCTGAGCGCCCGGCTGCGCAGTCGGTGCGCCGACGCCGGGATCGTCGACGACGTCGTACAGGAGACGTTCCTCGCGGTGTGGCGGGGGACCGCCCGCTACCGCGAGGACGGTGACGTGGCCGGCTGGCTGTGGCGCATCGGGTCACGGCGGCTGGTCGACGTGGTGCGCGGCGACGGCGCACGGGGACGGCTGCGGCAGGCGCTGGCACGGCTGCGGCACCGGGACGAGGCCTCGGCGGAGGAACGCGTGCTCGCGGGGGTGGAGCACGGGGACCTCGCCGGGGCCCTGCTGCGGCTCTCGCCCGAGCTGCGGGCCGTCCTGCAGGCGACGGTCGTCGACGGGCTCACGACCCGGGAGGCGGCCGTACTGCTCGGCATCCCGCCCGGCACGGTAAAGACGCGGGCCCTGCGTGCCCGCAAGCAACTGCGGGAGGCGCTGGCATGACCACCACCTGGCATGTGCCCGAGGACGATCTCCGGGCCTACACGCGAGGCGAGTTGGCGGCACCGCGACTGTGGTCCGCCGACACTCACCTGGCGGCCTGCGCCGACTGCCGCGACCGGCTCGCGCTGCTGGCCGACCCCGTCGCGCTGGACGCCGGCTGGGAACGGCTCGACGCCGAACTCGACGCGCCACGGCGCGGGTTCGTCGAGTCGCTGATGGTACGGGTCGGCGTCGCCGACCACACGGCCCGGCTGCTCACCGCCACGCCCGTGCTGCGCCGCTCCTGGCTCGCGGCGGTCGCCGCGGTCCTGCTCATGACGGTGCTGACCACCGGAACCGTCGGCGACGGACACTCGCCGACGCTGTTCCTCGTCCTGGCACCGCTGCTGCCGCTCGCCGGGGTGGCGCTGTCGTACGGGCCCGCCCTCGACCCGACGTACGAGATGGGCGTCGTCTCCCCGCTGCACGGCTTCCGGCTGCTGCTGATCCGCACGGTCGCCGTGCTGACGGTCGGCCTCGGCCTGAACGGCCTCGCGACCCTCGCGCTGCCCGCCTACGGGCTGCGCGCGCTGGCCTGGCTGCTGCCCGCGCTCGCGCTGACCGCGACCGGACTGGCGCTGATGCCCCGCCTGGGCCCGGTCGTCGCGCCCGCCCTGGTCGGCGGCGCCTGGATCGGTCTGCTCCTCGCGGCGAACGCGACCGGCGACGGGACGCTCGCGCCGTTCACCGCGGCCGGGCAGGGCGTGGCGGGCGCGGTCGCGGCGCTCGCCGCCGGGCTGCTCTACCTCGCCCGCGACCGGTTCGACGTCTCGGCCGTGCCGTTCACCGACTTCCGGCAGGGGGGTGGCGGGTGACCGCGCAGGGCCGGGGGCGCCCTGCGGCCGCGGACGGGCGCTCCCTCGCCCCGCTCACCCGCGCGCCCGCCACGCCCGCCGCCGAACCCGGCGCCACGCCCGCCGCCGAACCCGCCGCCGCGACCGGCGCCACGCCCGCTGCCGCGACCGGCGCCACCGACTTCATCGACACCACTCACGGGAGTGCCCCATGACCGTCACCGTCTCCGCCTCCGGGCTGACCCTGCGCTACGGCGGCACCGCCGCCCTCGACGAGGTGACCCTGCGGCTGACCGAAGGAGTGACCGGGCTGCTCGGGCCGAACGGGGCGGGCAAGACCACCCTGCTGCGGGTCCTCGCCACCGCCGTGCCCCCCGACCGGGGCGCCTTCAGCGTCCTCGGACACGACCCGAGCACCACGGCCGGACGGCAGAATGTCCGCCGCGCCCTGGGCTACCTCCCGCAGAACCCGGGATTCCACCCGGACTTCACCGCCTTCGAGTTCGTCGACTACGTGGCGATCCTCAAGGAGATGACGGACCGTGGCGCCCGGCACCGCGAGGTGCGGCGGATCCTCGACGCCGTCGACCTGTCCGAGGTGCGCGGCCGGCGCATCAAGCGGCTGTCCGGCGGGATGCGGCAGCGGGTCGCGCTCGCCGCCGCCCTCGTCGGCGATCCCGGCTTCCTCGTCCTCGACGAGCCGACCGTCGGCCTGGACCCCGAACAGCGCATGCGGTTCCGGGAGCTGATCGCCCAGGCGGGCGAGGGCCGGACGGTGCTGCTCTCCACCCACCAGACCGAGGACGTGGCGATGCTCTGCCACCGGGTGATCGTCATGGCCGGGGGCCGCCTCCGCTTCGAGGGCACCCCCGCCGAGCTCACCGCACAGGCCGCGGGCCGGGTGTGGAGCAGCGCCGAGCGGGATCCGGGGGCGCTGGCGGGCTGGCGCACCGGACTCGGCACCTTCCGCAACGTCGGCGAGCCGCCCGAGGGCGCCGACCTTCTCGAACCGACCCTGGAGGACGGCTACCTGCTCGCTCTCGACGGCGCGTCGGCGCAGGTGACGGCATGAGCGCCACCGAGGTCGCGCAGACGGCCGCCACGACAGCCGCCACGACCGCCGGGCCGGCCCCCGGCCCCGCTCCCCGGCGGGCCGCGGCCGTGCTCGCCCTGGCCCGCTTCGAGGCCCGCGAACTCCTCCAGTTCGTCCCGGTGTTCTCCTTCCTGCTCCTCTACGTCGGCTACACCGCATGGCAGTTGTACTCGGGCGGCGACGGCATGGGCGCCTACCCGGTCCTCCAGGACGTCGACCGGGGCACCCAGATCAAGCCGGAGCTGCTCGGCATCGCCCTGCTCATCTGCGTCAACCGGGCCGCGCTGCGCTCCCGCCGCAACGGCACCGACCGGCACGACGGCATCCTGCCCATGGAGCCCTGGCGGCGTACGGTCGCGCACGTCCTGTCCGTGGTGCCGTACGCGGCGCTCACCGCGTTCGTCGTGGCCGTCGAGTTCACCTGGGCCGCGCTGAAGCCCGGCGCGAGCGGCCACGGCTCGTTCTTCGAACTGGCCGTCGGCCCGCTCTGCGTCCTGCTGTCCGGCGTCGCCGGCGTCCTGCTCGCCCGGCTGATCCCGTCCTTCTTCGCCGCCCCGCTCGTGGTGATCGGCGGCTACGTCCTGCTCGTCCTCGCCGCCGTGAACCTGGACGGCTCGCACGGAGCGCGCTGGCTGCTGCCCACCGTCACCGAGAGCGGCGCCGGACCCCTTCCGTCCGATCTGCTCGGCCGCCCGGCCGCCTGGCACGCGCTGTACCTGACGGGGCTGATCCTCCTCGTGGCGTGCGGCGCGGTGCTGCTGAGCGGAGCCCGCACCCGTACGGCACTGGCGGTGACCGCCCTCGCCCTGACCGTCACCGTCACGGGGGCGGTCGGGCAGGCCCCGGGCGACTCGGCCGCCCTGAAGGCCGCCCGCGCCGAGGCCTCCGTGCACCCGGAACGGGTCCAGTCGTGCACCGTCCACGGCACCTCGACGTACTGCGCCTTCCCCGAGTGGACCGGCCGCACCGCCGACTGGGCGGCCGCGGCCGACCGGGTGCGCCGTCTCGCGGGCGGTGCCGCGGGCGGCATGCGGCTGACCGTACGGCAGCGGGTGGAAGCCCGTTACGGCCTGGCGGACGACGCCGCGATCGCCCCGCTCACCGGGCCCGGCCAGGTCAGCGTGGGCACCGAGTGGGGCGGCGACCGCAACGCCCAGTTCGCGGTCGGGGTGGCCTCCGTCCTGGTGGCGGGCGACGAGCGGGCCGGCAGCGAGGTGTGCGACGCCCGGGTGGTGACGATCATGTGGCTCGCGCTGGGCGCGGAGCCCGACCCGCTGGCCGGGTTGCGCGGCACCCGCCTCGACGACAGCGTCGAGGGCTCCGCGATCGCGCTGACGCCCGTCGCCTCCGTCGCCATGACCGCCGGACAGACCGATGTCGTCCGGCAGCTGCTGCGCCGGCCGCGCTACGGCGTCATCGCCAAGGTGAAGGCGCACTGGACGGAGCTGACCTCCCCGCGGACATCGCTCACGCGGGTGGCACAGCTGCTGGGCGTGACGGCGCCCACGACGGGGGAGGACAGCGGTGACACCTGTGACCGGTGAGCGACGGCCGAGGCCGTACGCCGTGCTCCGCGCCATGCTCCGCCCGCTGCGGCGCACCTTGCCCTGGCCCGCCCTCACGGCGACCGGCGGTCTCGGACTGCTGTTCGCCGGGCTGCCCCGGCTGCTGTCCGGCGCCCCCGATCCATGGCTGTGCCTCAACCTGCTGCGGGCCTGCGCGCTCTGCCTCGCGCTGGGCCTGGCGTTCCTGCTCGACGACCCGGCCCGGCACACCACCGCGCCGGTGCCGGTGCGCCGGCCGCTGCGCGGCGCCCTGCGGCTGGCACTGGCCGCGCCGGTCACCGTGCTGTGCTGGACGGCCGCGCTGCTGCTCGTACCGGGGCAGGCGCGGCCCCCGGTGGGCGCGCTCACCCTGGAGGCGGCCGCGATCGCCGCGCTCGCGCTGGCCGGCGCCTCGGCTGCCGTCCGGTTCACGGACGGGACCCGGCCGGGCGCTGCCGTAGCGGCCGCTCTGGCGGCCGTCGCGGTGACCGTGCCGACGCTGCTGCTGCCGCAGCGGTGGGCGCTGCTGGTGACGGTGGGCGACCGGCACTGGGCGGATGCGCACGAGCGGTGGGCGGGGCTGCTGCTGGTGGGCGTCGTGGTGGCGGCGCTCTGCGCCCCGGAGCCACTGCGCCGTGGGTCCCTCCCGTACCCCCGGCCACGGGAGAGCGCCCCGGCCACCGCCTGAGGACACGTCACCCGGCCGGCGGCCGGAGCGCGTCGTCCCGCCGGGGCCGAGCGGGGACCCGGTGGTGACGGCCGCTCAGGTCTCCGTGCGGTACATCAGGTCCGTCTCGTACGTGAGGAATCCCAGCCGCTCGTAGACGGACACCGCCGCCTTGTTGTCGGCGTCGACATAGAGCATCGCGGTCGGCAGCGCCTGCGCGGCGAGATGGCGCAGGCCGATCGTGGTCAGGGCCTTGCCCAGGCCGCCGCCCTGCGCGCCGGGGGCGACACCGAGGACGTAGACCTCGCCGATCCCCTCCTCGGCGTGCACCTTGGTCCAGTGGAAGCCGATCAGCCGGTCCTCGCGGAAGGCGAGGAAGAAGCCCGCGGGGTCGAACCACGCCTCGGCCTTGCGGTCGTCGAGGTCGCGCTGGGTGAGGGAGCCCTGTTCGGGGTGGTGGGCGAACGCGGCGGCGTTCGCGGCGAGCCAGGCCGCGTCGTCGGCGCCCGGCCGGAAGGCGCGCACGCTCACGCCCTCGGGCAGCACCGGGTCGGGCAGGTCGAGCCCGGCCAACGGCCGCCGCATCTGGCGCAGTTCGCGGAACAGGGTGAGGCCGAGGACCTGGGCCAGGTGCCGGGCCGCGGAGTGGCCGCCGTGCGCCCACACCCGCAGCCGCTTGCCGGAGGCGGCGAGCAGCGCGGAGCCCAGCGCCCGCCCGTGCCCGTGCCCGCGGTGCGCGGGGTGCACGACCATCTCGGCGGCCGGGGCCTCCACCGGGTCGGTGTCCTCCAGCTGTGCGTAGCCGAGGAGTTCGCCGCCCGTGGTCAGCAACAGGTGGGAGACCCCTTCGCGGGCTCCGCCGCGCAGTTGCAGCCGGCCCTGCTCGGACACCGCCTGCTGGCCGTCGTTGTGGGCGGCCTCCGCGAGCAGTGCGAGCACGGCCTCGGTCTGTTCCGCGGAGAGCGCGGAGAGGGTCTCGATGGATCGGGCGCCGGGGAGCCGTGCGATGTCGTCGCTGGTCATGCGTACGAGGGTAAGGGGAGTGCTGGGCAAAGTGGCGGCAGGAACAGGGTAAGGCGGAGGCAAAGGGAAACCTGGATGTAACCCTGAAACCCCTGTCGTGCTACGCGCGTTGACCCTAGGCTGCGCCGGACGGGCACACCTACAGCCGACCCGCGGGGCCGCACCGGCCGCGTGGACGCCATCAGCCTCAGGGGGGCGCATGCCAGCCACATCTCCGTCGTATCCGAGCCGCAGACGTCGTACGTACCGGGTTCTCGCGGCCGCCGCCGGTCTCGCCACGGTCGGCGCACTGGCCGCCGCGCTGCCGGCAAACGCGCACGACAACGGCAGGCACGGTCATCCGCGGCCGGCCCGCTACCAGGACGTCCAGCTGCTGTCCTTCAACGACCTGCACGGCAACCTCGAACCGCCGTCGGGTTCCTCCGGCCGGGTCACCGAGCTCCAGGCCGACGGCACGACGAAGACCATCGACGCGGGCGGCGTGGAGTACCTCGCGACGCATCTGCGCCAGGCCCGCATGGGCCACCCGTACTCGATCACCGCGGCCGGCGGCGACATGGTCGGCGCCTCCCCGCTGATCTCGGGCCTGTTCCACGACGAGCCCACCATCGAGGCGCTGAACAAGCTCGACCTGGATGTCACGTCCGTCGGCAACCACGAGTTCGACGAGGGGGCCAAGGAGCTGGCCCGGCTCCAGAACGGCGGCTGCCACCCGACGGCCGGCTGCTACACGGACAAGAAGTTCAAGGGTGCCGACTTCCCGTATCTCGCGGCCAACGTCATCGACGAGAAGACCGGCAGGCCGATCCTCAAGCCGTACACGGTGTGGAAGAAGAACGGCGTCAAGATCGGCTTCATCGGCGTGACCCTGGAGGGCACCCCGGGCATCGTCTCCGCCGACGGCGTCAAGGGCCTCAAGTTCCAGGACGAGGTCGAGACGATCAACAAGTACGCCAAGGTGCTGGACAAGCAGGGCGTGAAGTCGATCGTCGCGCTGATCCACGAGGGCGGACTGCCGGCCTCGGGCGCCTACAACTACAACTGCGACTCGCCGGGCGCCGGTGACGGCATCTCCGGCCCGATCGTCGACATCGCCAAGAACATCACGCCGAAGGTCGACGCGCTGGTCACCGGCCACACCCACGCGGCCTACGTGTGCACCGTCCCCGACCCGTCGGGCAAGCCGCGCATGGTCACCTCGGCCGCGTCCTTCGGCCGCCTCTACACGGACACCACGCTCACGTACGACCGCTTCACCGGCGACATCGCCCGTACGTCCGTGAAGTCCGCGAACCGCGTGGTCACCCGGGACGTCGCCAAGGCGGCCGACATGACCGCGCTGATCAGCAAGTGGAACACCCTGGCCGCCCCGGTCGGCAACCGGGCGATCGGCTACATCTCCGCCGACGTCAACAGCACCGGCACCGAGTCCCCGATGGGCGACCTGATCGCGGACGCGCAGCTGGCGTACGCCAGGGAGCTGGACCCGAAGACCGCCGTGGCGCTGATGAACCCGGGCGGGGTCCGCGCCGGTCTCACCTACGCGGCCAAGGGCAGCGAGGGTGACGGTGTGGTGACGTACGCCGAGGGTTTCACGGTGCAGCCGTTCGCCAACACCGTGAACCTCCAGGACTTCACCGGAGCCCAGCTCATCCAGGTGCTGAAGGAGCAGGTCAGCGGCTCGAACGCGGCCGCGCCGAAGATCCTCCAGCCCTCGGCCAACCTGACGTACACGCTGGACCTGACGAAGTCCGGAGCCGACCGTGTCGTCACCGACTCCATCCGGCTGAACGGCGCCGCCATCGACCCGGCGGCCACCTACCGCGTCGCGACGAACAGCTTCCTCGCGGGCGGCGGAGACGGCTTCACCACGCTGGGCCTGGGCACGAACGACGTCGTCGGCGTCGACGACCTGGAGGCGCTGGTGCGGTACATGACGGCCAACTCGTCGGCGGCGGCCCCGCTGGCGCCGCCGGCCGCCAACCGGATCACGATCGTCCAGTAGGTCTGCCTGTTCCCCGAGGGGCCCGGGACGTACGCGCGGCGTACGTCCCGGGCCCCTCGTTGCGTGTCTGCGTCTCGTGTCTGCGTCGGCGTGTCGGCGTGTCGCGGCTACGGCTCGCGCATGTACGAGGGCACCAGGGACCTCCAGCGCCGGCGCTGCACCACGGCGACGACGGCGAACGCGGCCGCGGGAACACACACGAACAGCAGGAACGGATGCACCGGAGCCCCGATCACTATCCGCACGATCAACACCGGGAACATGGCCGCCAGGGCGATCACCGCACCGGTGACCGAGTGCTCCCAGGCCTTGCGGTGCCCGGTCCGCAGCCGTATCCGCTCCTCCGTCTCCGGCTGCCGCTCCCAGGCCGTCCCACGGTGCCGGACGGCGCTTCCGCGCAGCTCCTCCAGCTCGGCGGGGAAGTCCGCCACCTGCCAGTCGTCCATGTGCCGGAGCAGCGTGCGCCGGCCGTCGTGGCGGTAGAGGTAGGCGTACAGCAGGGGCCCGTCCGAGCGGCGGTTGCGGAGCGGCTCCGCGCGGATGTCGTAGATGTCCGCCCAGGGCACATGCCGCTCCCGCAGGGCGCCGCGCACGGTGATCCCGTCGGCCCCCACCCGGGTGCGCCCCCGGGCGTGCTGCAGCCAGGCCCAGCCGGCGATCGCCAGCATCAGGGCGACGAACCCGGCCTTGGCCCAGAGCGGCATGGAGTTGCCGTCCCGGGTCGTCTGAAGCACGGCATTCACGGTGATGACGATCAGGAAACCCAACCGCGCCCGGGACATGGGCCGTCGCCGGAGCCTGTACTCCCGCTCGAAGCCGCTTCCGCCGGTGTTCGCAACGACGCTCACGAAGCCTCCCCCTCAGGCAGCACATCGTAGGACCGGACCGGTCGGACGTGCCGCTCGGGGTACTCCGGAATTTCCGCGACGCCGGGGCGCCGCTAAGGGAGTTCGGGAGGCGGTGTCTTGGAGCCGGGCAGGCGGAGTGTCGCGACGGTTCCGCCGCCTGTCGCGCGGGTCAGACTCACCTCGCCGCCGGCCTGCTGCACGGTGCGCGCGACGATCGACAGACCCAGGCCCGAGCCGGGCAGCGCGCGAGCGCTCGGAGAGCGCCAGAAGCGGTCGAAGACGTGCGGGAGTTCCTCGGCGGGGATGCCGGGGCCGTGGTCGCGGACCGTCAGGACGCCCTCGCTGAGCCGCACCTCGATCGCGCCGCCCTCGGGGCTGAACTTCACCGCGTTGTCGAGGACGTTGACCACCGCCCGCTCCAGCGCCGTGGGTTCCGCCCGTACGTACCAGGGGTCGACGGAGGACGTGATCGTCAGCTCCGGGCCGCGCAGGCGGGCGCGGCGCAGGGCGGCCTCGACGGTGTCCTCCAGCGAGACCACCTGGACGCGTTCGCCCTGCTGGCCCTCCGACCGCGACAGTTCCTGGAGGTCGCCGATCAGCGCCGCCAGTTCCGTCATCTGCGCCTTCACCGAGGCCAGCAGCGCCTTGCGGTCCGCCTCCGGCAGGGGGCGGCCGGTCTCCTCGCTGCGCGTGAGGAGCTCGATGTTGGTGCGCAGGGAGGTGAGGGGGGTGCGCAGCTCGTGCCCGGCGTCCGCGATGAGCTGCTGCTGGAGCTCGCGGGAGCTGGCCAGCGAGGAGGTCATCGAGTTGAAGGAGCGGGAGAGCCGGGCGATCTCGTCGTCGCTGTCGTCCTCGACCGGGATGCGGACGCTGAGGTCCTCGGTGCGGGCGACGTGCTCGACGGCGTCGGTGAGCTTGTCGACGGGACGCAGGCCCGCCCGCGCGACGGCCAGACCGGCCGCCCCGGCGCCGATGACTCCGATGCCGGAGACGAGAAGGAGGATGAGGGCGAGGTCGTTGAGGGTGGACTCGGTGCCCTTGAGCGAGACGCCCACCATGACGGCCCCGTTGGACTCCGTCCTGGTGAGGGAGTTCTCCAGGGTTACGGGTACCGTCATCACCCGTACGGAGTTGCCGTTCGAGTCGGTTCCGTTGCGGATGATGCCCTCACCGCTGGCCGCGTTCTTGATCACGTCCTTGTCTGCCTGGGTCACCTTGATCGCGCCCTCCGAGTCGTCCAGGACGCAGGCAGTTCCGTTCGTCTGGACGACCTGGGTGTAGAGGTTGCGGAACGGGTTGTTCGTGTTCGAGGTCTGGGTGCAGTTGCGGAGCGCGTCGTTCATCGCCTGCTCCTGGACGAACTGCTGGCCGGGCCCCCTGATCCGCGCCTTCGTCAGGTCCGCGTCGACCTGGTCGTACAGCTTCCCCTGCACGATGAACCAGCACGTCACCGAGACCGCCGCCACCGCGAACGCCACCGCCGCGGCGACCAGCATCGACAGCCGTGCCCTGATCGGCAGGGTACGGAACCGGTGGGCCAGCGTGCTCACTCCGCGCCGCCCTGGCGCAGCACGTACCCGACACCGCGGACCGTGTGCACGAGGCGCGGCTCGCCGCCCGCCTCGGTCTTGCGGCGCAGGTACATGACGTAGACGTCGAGGGAGTTGGAGGAGGGCTCGAAGTCGAAGCCCCAGACCGCCTTGAGGATCTGCTCACGGGTCAGGACCTGGCGCGGGTGCGCCATGAACATTTCCAGCAGCGTGAACTCCGTGCGGGTCAGCTCCACGGGGCGTCCCGCCCGGGTCACCTCGCGGGTGGCCAGGTCCATCCGCAGGTCGGCGAAGGTGAGGGCCTCGTCGGCCTGGTCCGGTCCTGCGGTCGCGGACGCGTACGAACTGCGCCGCAGCAGCGCTCGGACCCGGGCGAACAGCTCGTCCAGTTCGAACGGCTTGACCAGGTAGTCGTCGGCGCCCGCGTCGAGTCCGGTGACCCGGTCGCCGACCGTGTCACGGGCCGTCAGCATCAGGATGGGCGTGGTGTCGCCGGCGCCGCGGATGCGACGGGCCGCGGTCAGACCGTCCATCCGGGGCATCTGGACGTCGAGGACGACCAGGTCGGGCCGGTAGGCGGTCGCCTTCTCCAGGGCGTCCGCACCGTCCACGGCGACTTCTGTGGCGTACCCCTCGAAGGCGAGGCTGCGCTGGAGTGCTTCGCGCACCGCCGGCTCGTCGTCGACGATCAGGATGCGCTGGGTGTCACGGTCGCCTTCGGCGGAGCTCATGGGCGGGGTTCCTCGGAGGATGCGGTGGGACGTCTGCGTGCTGAGCGGGCTGAGCGGTGTGGTCGGTGTGATCGGTCTGGTCCGGCGGTACCGCGTTCAGCCTCGCATGTTTCCCGGCCAGGGGGTCGAGGAAGCGGGCGGCGGGCCGGACCGGCCACGCTCAGCCGCGGATCGTGTTCAGCCGCCTCAGCGGCACCTTGCGGCGGTGCGGACGGGCCGCGGAGGTGCGCAGGCCCATCAGCTCGGGAGCCACCTCGGGCGCCCGCCGCGTCGGCGCCGGCGGTGCGTTCAGCTCGTACGCCACTTCGAGGGCCAGGGCGAAACCGGCCGCGTCGATGCCTGCCACCGGGTGGGAAACCTGCTTGATCATGACGTACTCCTCTGCGTGTGCGGCGGGCGGGCCGGTTCAGCTGTCGGAGCCACCTGCCCGCAGGTCGGCCAGGTCTGCCTTGACCGTGTTGATCGGGATGGCGAAGCCGAGACCGACGCTGCCCGCGCTGGACGAGGACGAGGAGTCCGCGCCCGAGTACATGGCGGAGTTGATGCCGATGATGTTGCCGTTCATGTCGATCAGCGCGCCGCCGGAGTTGCCGGGGTTGAGCGAGGCGTCCGTCTGGAGCGCCTTGTAGGTGGTCGTCGAGGAGCCGGTGTCGCCGTTGAACTGGCGGCCGCCGAACTCGAACGGCCACTGGCCGTTGCCGCCGCCCTGCCCCTGGTCCTGGCCCTGGCTCTCGTCGGTGGAGACGGTCACGTCCCGGTTCAGCGCCGAGATGATGCCGCTGGTGACGGTGCCGGTCAGGCCCTCGGGGGAGCCGATCGCCACGACGTCGTCGCCGACCTGGACCCCGTCGGAGTTGCCGAGGGTCGCCACCGGCAGGCCGGAGGCGTTCTTCAGCTTGATCAGGGCGAGGTCCTTCTTGCTGTCGGTGCCGACGACCTCGGCGGAGTACTGCTTGCCGTCGCTCGTCTTCACCTTGATCGACGAGGCGCCGGAGATGACGTGGTTGTTGGTGACGATCTCGCCGTCGCTGGTGATGATCACCCCGGCGCCGGTCGAGGTGCCGTTGCCGAGCGTGGCGCCGACCTCGACGATGCTCGGGCTGACCGCCGCGGCGACCCCGGAGACCGTGCCCCTCTTCGCGGCGGGCACCACGTTGGTGCTGGTGGAGCTGGAGGCGACCGAGTCCTTGCCGGTGAGCTCCTGGATGCCGTAGGCCGTGCCGCCGCCCACGGCCGCGGCGATGATCGCCACGGCGGCGAGCAGGGCGACCGTGCCGCGGTTGCGCTGCTTCTTCGGCGCGGGCCCGGCGGGCACGGCGGCGAGGGGAGCGGTGCCGCCGCCGTGGCCGGCGCCGGAACCGGAGCCGTCCGCCGCGAAGCCGGCGAAGTCGATCGGAGCGGTGGGGGCGGCGGGGGCGGTCGCGGGGGCGGCCTGGGCCGGCCACACCGTGGTGCCGGGCTCCACCGTCACCGGCTCGGTGTAGGGCTGGGCGGGCCGGTAGGCCGGCGGGGGCGGCCACTCCGGGTCCACGGGAGAGGAGGCGTGCTGCTGCTGGGGGTACGCGGGCTGCTGCTGGTCGCCCTGGTAGGGGTTCTCGTACTCGCCGCTGCGGCGGAAGCTCTCGGTCATGAGGAGAGCTTCCCGCCCCACGATGAGAGGTTCCTGAGTGCTCCCTGAGAAGGCGGGTAGAACCTCGTATGCCCGATATAAAACGGGTCCCCACGGCCGGGCGAGACTTCTCAGAACGATCTCAGAAACGCCTCGGACCAGGGGCGGCGGACGTGTGGCGGCTCATGCGCGGCCCAGGTGCGGCGGGCGTGCCGAAGCTCACCCGCAGCCCGGAGTTCACCCACAGCCCGGAGTTCACCCACAGCCCGGAGCTCACCCACAGTCCGGAGCTCACTCGCAGCCGGAAGCGCTCACCCGCAGCCGGAAGCTCACTCGCAGCCGCAGGACCTGCGGGCGACCAGCTTCGAGGGGAACACCTTCAGCCGCTCCCGTCGCGACCCGGCGACGCGCAGCCCGTCGTCCAGCACCAGGTCCACCGCGGCCCGGGCCATCGCCGAGCGGTCCGAGGCGATCGTGGTCAGCGGCGGATCCGCCAGCGCCGCTTCCTTGATGTCGTCGAAGCCGGCCACCGCCAGCTCTCCCGGCACGTCCAGGCGCAGCTCCCGCGCCGCCCGCAGCAGGCCGATCGCCTGGTCGTCGGTGGAGCAGAAGACCGCGGGAGGCCGCTGGGGGCCGGACAGAAGTTCGAGGGCGACCTTGTAGGCGTCGTAGCGGTTGTACGGCGCCTCGAAGAGCCGCCCCTCCGTCGATATCCCGGCCTCGTCCATGGCGCGCCGCCAGCCCTCGACGTGGTCGGAGACGGGGTCGCCGACCGCGGGGGTCTCCGCGGTGCCGCCCATACAGGCCACGTACTCGTAGCCGTGCTCCAGCAGGTGGCGTACGACGTGCTGGGCGCCGCCCAGGTCGTCCAGGACGACGGCGACGTCGTCGATGGCCTCGGGCCGCTCGTGCAGCAGGACCACCCGGGCGTCCCAGGCCTCGATCTCGGCGGCGGCCAGGTCGTTGAGCGCGTGGCTGACGAGGATCAGGCCGGAGACGCGCATCCCGAGGAAGGCCCGCAGATAGTGGACCTCGCGCTCACCGATGTAGTCGGAGTTGCCGACGAGCACCATTTTCCCGCGCTCGGAGGCGGCCTGCTCGACTGCGTGCGCCATCTCCGCGAAGAACGGCTGGCGTGCGTCCGGCACGATCAGGCCTATGAGGTCGGTGCGCCGGGACGCCATCGCCTGCGCCACCCGGTCGGGCCGGTAGCCCAGTTCCTTGATGGCGGCGAGGACACGCTCGCGCGTGGCCGGGGCGACCGGCCGGGGTCCGTTGTTGATGACGTAACTGACCACCGCGGTGGAAGTCCCCGCCAGTCGCGCCACATCATCCCGAGTCACCTTGGCCACGCGCGGAGTCTACGCGGATGGATCCGCGCTGGGCAGGGCGTATCAGAGCTTGGATGTGCGCGTGCGCCGCCCCGGACACCCTGCCCGAGCGCCCGCTACGCCTCCGCCCCGACCCCGGTGCTGTCCAGGGCGGCCGTCTCGTCCGCATCCTCCGGCTTTGGCTTGGCCGCCTTGGCCTTCGCCTCGTCCGAGGAGCGCTCGCCCTTCTCGGGGGTAACGAATCGATAACCGACGTTCCGGACGGTTCCGATCAGCGACTCGTGCTCGGGGCCGAGCTTGGCGCGCAGCCGCCGTACGTGCACGTCGACGGTCCGGGTGCCGCCGAAGTAGTCGTAGCCCCAGACCTCCTGGAGCAGCTGTGCGCGGGTGAACACCCGGCCCGGGTGCTGCGCCAGGTACTTCAGGAGCTCGAACTCCTTGAAGGTGAGGTCGAGGACCCGGCCCTTGAGCTTGGCGGAGTACGTCGCCTCGTCGACCGACAGGTCGCCGTTGCGGATCTCCATCGGGGAGTCGTCGTTGACGATCTGCTGCCGGCCCATGGCCAGCCGCAGCCGGGCCTCGACCTCCGCCGGGCCGGCGGTGTCGAGGAGCACGTCGTCGATGCCCCAGTCGGCGGTCACGGCCGCGAGGCCGCCCTCGGTGACCACGAGGACGAGAGGGCAGCCGGGTCCCGTGGACCGCAGCAGCTGACACAGGCTGCGGACCTGGGGGAGGTCCCGCCGGCCGTCGATGAGGATGACGTCGGCGCCCGGGGTGTCGACCAGGGCCGGGCCTTCCGCCGGGGCCACCCGCACGTTGTGCAGCAGCAGGCCGAGGGCGGGCAGCACCTCCGTCGAGGGCTGCAGGGCATTGGTCAGGAGCAGCAGAGAACTCATCGCACGCCACCTGCCTGGGTCGTCGTCACATGTTCGTGCAAGGTTCGCTCGCCCATAACGTCTCGTTCCTCCTCGGTCCCTGCGAGGACGTTTGCGGCACTGCCTCCTACTGTGCGGCTCCCGCTCCTCTGGGACCCGCCACGACTCCAGGGAGTCGAGGTGTGCCGAAGGCCCTGTACACCTGCGGTTTCCCGCTTTGCATACAAAGCGCCCGAAAGCACAAAAGGACTCGGGGGCTTCACTGCCCGAGTCCTCTGTCCAGCAGAATAGCCCACATGAGCATCAGTCCGGCAGGTCATGAGGCGCGTTCCACCGTTCGTCCGAATCCCGAGACGAGCAGACCTGCACCATTGCGGACGTTTCTACACACCGTCGACGGTGTGACGATCGATTCCGTATACGACCCGCCGGCGGTCGTATACGAAGAGGACGCGCCACCCGCCCGTGACCTCGTGTTCGTCGTGGCGCACGGGTTCACCGGCGCCGCGGACCGGCCACATGTTCGCCGGGTGGCGAAGGCGCTCACGCGGTACGGAGCCGTCGTCACGTTCTCCTTCCGCGGCCACGGGGCCTCGGGCGGACGGTCCACGGTGGGGGACCGGGAGGTGCTCGACCTGGCGGCCGCGGTGGAGTGGGCCCGCGGGCTCGGGCACCGGCGCGTGGTCACCGTCGGCTTCTCCATGGGCGGCTCGGTGGTGCTGCGGCACGCGGCGCTGTACGGCCCTGAGGACCAGGGGGGCACGGACGCCGTGGTCTCGGTCAGCGGCCCGGCCCGCTGGTACTACCGGGGCACCGCCCTGATGCGCCGGGTGCACTGGCTGGTGACCCGGCCCGAGGGCCGCCTGGTCTGCCGCCTCGGCCTGCGCACCCGTATCCACCACCGCGACTGGGACCCGGTGCCGCTGTCCCCGGTGGAGGCGGTGCCGCGGATCGCGCCCAGGCCGTTGCTGATCGTGCACGGCGACCGGGACGGCTACTTCCCCGTCGACCACCCCCGGATGCTGGCCGCGGCCGCCGGCGAGCACGGGGAACTCTGGCTGGAGCCCGGCATGGGCCATGCCGAGCACGCGGCGGACGAGGAACTGCTGCGCCGGATCGGCCGCTGGGCCGCGGCACCGGCCCCGGCACCCGCCCCGGCCGCGGCACCGGCGTCGCACGGCGGGCGGGAATTTGACGGCAGGGCCTAGCCTGATCGTGTTCACAGCCGAACCGACTCGAGGGACGAGATGGCAAAGGGCACGGTGCGCTACTGGGCCGCCGCCAAGGCCGCGGCCGGGGTCGCCGAGGAGCCGTACGACGCGGCCACGCTCGCCGGGGCGCTCGACGCCGTCCGGGAGCGGCATCCCGGCGAACTGGCGCGTGTCCTGCGACGATGCTCGTTCCTCGTCGACGGGGACCCCGTCGGGACCCGCGGGCATGAGACGGTACGGCTGGCCGAGGGCGGCACGGTCGAGGTGCTCCCGCCGTTCGCAGGAGGATGACCCCACCGATGACCAACCAGCCGTACGAACCCCGCGAGGGGACCCCGTACGAGGGCTACGCCCCGTACGGGCAGCAGCAGGCGCACCAGCAGCAGCACCCGCAGCAGGCGCACCAGCAGCAGGCGCACCAGCAGGGCCACCAGCCGCAGCAGGCCTGGTCGGGGCAGCAGCACCAGCCGTACCCGTACGGCGACCAGCAGCACACCCAGCAGTGGCAGGGGCAGACCTGGGAGACCCAGATGCAGCCCCCGGTCCCCGCGGCACCCGTGGCGGAGACGGCGTACCTGCCGCCCGTCGGCCAGGCGCCCCAGGGACATCAGGGACATCAGGGACAGGCGCAGCCGCAGCCGCAGCAGGGCTACCGGGAGCCGTCGGCGGGCGGCTGGTCCGCAGCGGGGCAGGCCCAGCGGACCGCTGCCCGGACCGCGGCCGAGCCCGCCGACCGGCCCGCCGGTGACGGCGACGCCGGCGCGGCGGGGGGATCCTCCTACGGCCCCGCCACCCTCGCGGGCAACGCCCGCGTCACCGATGCCCAGCGCGCCCGCCTCGAAGGCCGCTCCCCGATCATCGAGCCCGGGATGCAGCCCGCCGCGCTCACCGCGCTGCTCGGCCTGCTGCTCTCGGGAGCGGCGGCCGTCGGCTCGTACGCCCTGCTCGTCCCGCTCGTCGCCCTCCAGGCCGTCACCGCGGCGGGCTGGTTCCGGCTGAACGGGATGTGGCCGGCCCGGCAGGGCATCGCGCTCGCCTTCCTGGGCGCGCTGGTCTCGGACGCGGCGGTGTTCGCGGCCGGCCGTGAGCACGGGCCCGCCGCGATCCTCGGCACCCTCGGCGTGTGGGTGCTGCTCTGCCTCGTCCTCCAGCTGCGCTCGCACGCCGACCCGGACGAGCGGATGTACGGCCTGATGGCGGGCGTCGCCTCGGCCGCGCTGGCCATCGCGGCGACCGGGTACCTCGCCGCCGAGGCGGACGTGGTGTCGGTCGGCGCCGCCGCGGTGGCCGTGGCGGTCCTGGCCCGTGCGCTGCCGCTGCCGACCCCGGCCTCGGTGGTCGTGTCGCTGTTGGCCGCGGCGGGCGCCGGTGTCGCGGTCGGCGGGATGACGGACCTCGGCGCGAAGGGCGCGCTGCTCGGCGCCGGTGCCGCGGTCTGCGCGCTGATCGGCCACCGGGTCGCCAGTTACGACTACCCGTCCCGGTTCGTGCACTTCACGGCGGGCGTGGCCCTGCCGCTGGCGGCCGCGGCCCCGGCGGTCTACGTACTGGGCCGGGCGCTCGGCTAGGGCCTGTCCTGGGAAAGACCCAGAAGACCGCCCGGGGGCGGGCGAGGGGGGAGGGGGGGGGGTTTTCGGGGGGCGCCTGTTCGTTTTTTTGGGGAGATGTTGGGTGCACGGGGGGGTGAAGGGGGTGGAGAAGCCCCGGGGAGGCGGGACACACGGGGGGCACGGTT
>NZ_JBVKBD010000004.1:46029-537307 GCF_055657365.1 Streptomyces sp. NPDC107559
GAGGCGGGGTAGGGGTCAGAGCGTGGGATGAGCCTGGTCCGGAAGAAAGACAAAAAACCCCCCGGGGGGGGCGCGGCTGCCCGGTGGGGTTTCTCCCCCCCCCGCCCCCGGCCCGTTTCCGCAGGACGCTGCGGTGCCCGTGGCATGTCACAGGTGATCGACAATTCCGCGACGGTCCCGCGCGCCGGGGCTACCGTGACTGTCGTCCTGGCTGACCGACCGTCAAGGTGGGGGAGAAAACCGAATGCGTGCGCTGCGAATACTTCTGATCCTCGTCGTGATCCTGGGCGTGCTCTTCGCCGTCGTGGACCGGGTCGCCGCGCACTTCGCCGAGGGCGAGGTGGCGGACAAGCTGAGGACGAGCGAGGGACTGGCCGGCACCCCGGACGTCTCCATCAACGGCTTCCCGTTCCTCACCCAGGTCGCGGGCGGTGAGCTGGACGACGTCGAGATCGGCATCAAGGACTACGACGCGGCCGCGGGCGACGGCGCCGGGAAGATCCGTATCGACGATCTGAAGGCACACATGAAGGGCGTCGCCTTCTCGGGCGACTACAGCTCCGCCACCGCGGCCACCGCCACCGGCACCGCGACGATCTCCTACGACGAGCTGCTCAAGGCCGCCAAGTCCGAGCCCACCGACGTCGGGCCCGGAGTGAGCGCCCAGGTCGTGGGCCTGTCCGACGGCGGCAACGGCAAGATCAAGGTGATGGTCGACGCGACCGTCCTCGGCGTCAAGCTGCCCCGCCCGGTGCCCGTACTCAGCACGGTCACGGTCAAGGGCGACAGCGTGCAGGTGCGCGCGGACTCGATGCCCGGCCAGCTCGGCGCCGGTCTCGCCGAGAAGTCGGTCCGCTCGATCACCGACTTCCAGCAGGCCATCCAGGACCTGCCGGGCGGCGTCCGGCTGGACAAGGTCGAGCCGACGAGCGACGGGGTGGAGATCTCGGTGCAGGGTTCGAACGTCAGGCTGGCCGGGTAGGACGACGTCAGTCGGACGTCAGGCGGACGTCAGCGGTCCGACAGGCGAGACACCCCGGTCCGCGGGGTAGGCGCGGCAGCACACGCAGGCGCCCGGAAGCCGTGCCACGGCGGTCCGGGCGCCTTTCTCGTCCCATAGTGTGGACGATCGCGTCTCAAAATACGACACGCCGGTGACATGCCGGGCCGTCCGTCCCTACGATCGAGTCCATGAAGCGACAGGCGGACCTCACGAAGCGGCGGGCAGTAGACCTGTGCCGCGTCGCCGCCATGCTCTGTCGCCCCTTCTGAGCGGAAGCACCGACTTCCACATCCCCCTGCCCTGGCCTGGGCATCCGTGCGCCCCCTTCTGGTGTGTGCGCACCCCTCTCACTTGCACGCCCGCCGCAACTGCCCGGAGGAGAAAGAGCATGAGCCGCCGCAGCGAGGTCCTGGTCGACGCCGACTGGGTCCAGGAACACCTGGACGACCCGAGCATCGCCATCGTCGAGGTCGACGAGGACACGTCCGCGTACGAGAAGAACCACATCAGGAACGCGATCCGGATCGACTGGACCAAGGACCTCCAGGACCCGGTCCGCCGTGACTTCGTCGACCAGGACGGCTTCGAGAAGCTCCTGTCGGCCAAGGGCATCGCCAACGACACGCTGGTGATCCTCTACGGCGGCAACAACAACTGGTTCGCGTCCTACGCCTACTGGTACTTCAAGCTGTACGGCCACGAGAACGTCAAGCTCCTCGACGGCGGCCGCAAGAAGTGGGAGCTGGACGCCCGCGAGCTGGTCTCGGAGGTGCCCGAGCGCACCGAGACCTCCTACCAGGCCAAGCCCCAGAACAAGGCCATCCGCGCCTTCCGCGACGACGTCGTGGCGGCCATCGGCGCGCAGAACCTGGTCGACGTCCGCTCGCCCGACGAGTTCTCCGGCAAGCTGCTCGCCCCGGCGCACCTGCCGCAGGAGCAGTCGCAGCGCCCGGGCCACGTCCCGACCGCCCGCAACATCCCGTGGTCGAAGAACGCCAACGACGACGGCACCTTCAAGTCGGACGACGCCCTCAAGGAGCTGTACGCCGACGAGCAGGTGGACCTGGCCAAGGACACCATCGCCTACTGCCGGATCGGCGAGCGCTCGGCCCTGACCTGGTTCGTCCTGCACGAGCTGCTCGGTGTCGAGAACGTCAAGAACTACGACGGCTCGTGGACCGAGTACGGCTCCCTCGTGGGTGTGCCGATCGAGCTCGGCGCCAACAAGTAAGCAATCCGCCCGACCGTTCATCACCCCCTTCAGGAGTACGACATGTGTGGAGCGAAGGCCGGCGGCCCGGACGCCTCGACGATCAAGCCCGGTGAGACCACGATCCAGGGTCAGGTGACGAAGGACGGCGAGCCCGTGGTCGGCTACGTCCGTCTGCTGGACTCGACCGGCGAGTTCACCGCCGAGGTCCCCACCTCGGCCACGGGCCAGTTCCGTTTCTACGCGGCCGAGGGCACCTGGACGCTGCGCGCCCTCGTTCCCGGCGCCAGCGCCGACCGCACCGTCGTCGCCGAGCAGGGCGGCCTCGCCGAGGTCGCGATCGCGGTCTGAGCGACGCGGTGGACCACCGAAGGGCCGCATCCCGCGGGTTGGACGCCTGGGATGCGGCCCTTCGGCATGCGCAGTCCCACGGGCGCGGTCCCACGGGCGCGGTCCTACGCTGGAGGTATGTACGCGCGCCGGCGGCACGTCTACTTCGCCATGATGGGGTTCTGCATCGGCCTCTTCGTCCTGGCGTGGGCGGTCGTGCGCCTGTGGTCGATCCCGGCGGCCGTGGGCATGTGCGTGGTCGCCATGGTCATCCCGCCGGTCGCCGCGATGGTGGCGAACCGCCGCGGACCCGAGGACCGCTGGTGGGACGACCCCTCGGGCGACCGCGAGTCCGACGAGTGGTGGGACGAGCTGGACGGGAAGAAGCGGCCCCGGTAGCTGGACGGGAAGAAGCGGCCCCGGTAGGAAGACGGGCATGTCCTTCGCGAGGCTGTCGACCGTCGTCCTGGACGCGCCCGACGCGCACGAACTGGCCGCCTTCTATCTGGGCCTGCTCGGCTACGAGGTGCGCGCCGACGAACCCGACTGGGTGCTCATCGGCCCGCCGCCGGGTCTGCCGGGTCTCGCCCTGTCCTTCCAGACCGAGCCGGCGTACGTACCGCCCGCCTGGCCCACGCGCGCCCCCGGCGAGCAGCAGATGATGCTGCACCTGGACATCGAGGTCGACGACCTGGAGGCCGAGACGGCACGGGCCGTCGCGGCGGGGGCCACGCCCGCCGCGTACCAGCCGCAGGACGACGTACGGGTGCTCCTCGACCCGGCAGGACACCCGTTCTGCCTGTGGGTGGCGTAGGGCCTGTCCGGCCGTCGCCCCCGGTACGTCAGTAGACGAGCGCCTGTGTCTCGTCGCCCAGCGCCTCCTGCACGAACACCTGTGCGCCCGCGATCCGTACGCCCTCGATGACGTCCTTCTCCGTGATGTCCCGGCGGGCCGCGCACTGGGTGCACAGGGTCAGCCGGCCGCCGGCCAGGATCGCGTCGATCAGATCCGGCAGCGGCGCCGCGTGCGGCAGCTCGAACTCGGCCGCCCGCCCGGGCAGCGCGAACCACGAGGACTCGCCGGTCAGCCACAGGGAGACCTCGACCCCGCTGGCCACGGCCACCGCCGCGACCGTGAACGCCTGAGAGCAGCGTTCGGGCGCGTCGGCCCCCGCCGTCACCTTGATAACGAGCTTCTTAGCCATGGCTGAATCGTAATCAACCTCCTTACAACTGCTTGCATCCACCATGAGTCTCCTGTGGCGCGTGTATGTGGAATCGATGATTCGCGTTCTGTGGGGGACGTTTTGGAAGAACCTGAAGTGGTGCCCGTTGCATCCGACGCACCAGAGGCGTCGAGTGTGTCGGAGGTGTCAGAGGCCCCTGATGTACCGGTGACGCCGGATACGCCGACAGCACCGGACGTGCCGGATGCGTCCGACGCCGTGGCGCCGTCCCGGCCGCGCCGCCGCGGGCGTACGGCGCTGCTGATCGTCGGCGCCGCCGTGCTCGGCCTGGTCGCGGGCACCTGCGGTGGTTACCTGGTCCAGGCGGACCGTGAGCCGACGAAACTGCCGCCGCTCTCCCAGCCGACGCTGGCGCAGGGCAAGGGGGACGGGCCCGAGCGGCTGTCGGCGGCCCAGGACCGCCAGGTGAAGACCGACGGCGACCTGCGCAAGCTGCTGCTGAAGATGCCGCGCGGCGCGAAGAAGGCCGAGTGGATTCCCGACGACGGCTGGATCGACCTGGCCGCCTACACGGAACGCTTCACCAAGCCCCGCGAAGCGTTTCCCGACCTCGTCGGCAAGGAATTCCGCCGGGCCGCCGACGGCGGCTGGCAGGTCGGCGACACGTACAGCGTCGAGATCGAGCTGGCCCAGTTCCGCCAGCACGAGGAGACCGGTGCCGAGGACTCCAGCAACAACGGCCAGTACTGGGCCGACAGGGAGGACGGCACCGACAGCTGGAGCATCCCCGGTACGGGGGACGGCATGGCGTACGTCCACACCAAGCCCGACACCAAGCCCGGATACCTGCCCATGTACAGCGCGGAGGCGCACGCCTGGCGCGGCGACATCGCGATGGAGATCTGGATCTACGACAGCAAGCCGATCCCCAAGAAGACGATCATGGATCTGGCCAAGCGGCAGATGGAGCAGCTGTGAGCGAGAAGGAGAGCGAGCCGGTCGAGACCGCCGAGCAGGCCGGGTCCGCCGAGCAGGTTCAGCCGGTCGAGCAAGTGCAGCCCGTCGAGCCCGTCGAGCCCGTAGCGTCCGTCGAGCCGGCCATGGATGCCGGGGCGGAGGTGCTCGCGTCCGCGGGATCCGAGTCCGTCGCGCCCGCGCCCGCCCGCCGACGGCTGCGCAAGGGGCGGGTCGCCGCCGTCGCCGGCAGCGTGCTGCTGGCCGGTGCGGTCGTCGCCGGGGTGGGCTTCACCGCCGTGACCGTGGACGGCGCCGACCGTGACGCGGGCGCTCCCGTCTGGAAGTTCCCGAAGTCCCCGGCGGAGAAGAAGCAGTCGGAGGACCGGCGCGGTCTCGCCGGGACGCTGGTGCCCTACGGCACCGACGGCTGGAGCGAGGGGCCCGACATCGGGGAGTTCGGCGCCGACGTCCAGCTCAGCGGTGCCCAGGCCACGGCCCTGCGCAAGCAGGCACTGGGCGATCTGCCCCGTTCCCAGCGCAAGCGGCTGGAGAAGGAGATCGACAAGCAGCCGACCACGGCCATGGCGATGCGCAGCTACTACAACCACAAGGTCGACCCCTACAACAACGACGACATCTTCACCGTGCGCATCGTGCTGGCCCAGATGGACAGCAAGGCCGCGGTCCGGGAGAGGTCGACGTTCCAGAACGAGTTCCTCGCCGCCCTCGACGTCTTCCGCAAGGGCCCGGAGATCAAGGGGCACAAGGACGCCAAGTGCTTCCTGCCGCCCAAGGACTCCGACGAGGACCTCGACTCGATGTTCTGCTCCGGCTACGTGGGAGACGTCCTGGTCACGGCGACGGCGGACGGCGTGAAGCCGCTCGACACCAAGGGAGTCGCCGAGCTCCTGAGCACCCAGCTCGACCGCATAGCAGAGCCTGGGAAGGCGGTATGACCGAGCAGCCGCAGGTCGCGGAGCCCACACCGACCGAGGAACCGCAGAGGGACGAACCCGTGACCGTGAACGAGCCCACGACCGCAGAGACCGGGACCGCGCCCGCCGGGCCCACGGCGGACGACAACACGCCTGCCGCACCCGAGGCCGGGACCGAACCCGCACCCCGGCCCGCACCCGAGGCCGAGCCCGCGCCCGAGCCGGGGCCCGCCGTCATGGCGGCTCCCGTCGCGGTCGTGGCCGGTGCGGTCCCCGGCCCCGAGCCCGTCGGCGTAGGTGTCCGTCCCCCGAAGGACCGCCGGATCCTGCGTGCCGTCCTGCGCTGGACAGCCGCCGTCGGCGTCTTCGCGGCCGTCGCGTCGGCGTCGGCGTACGGCATCACGGGGATGGAGCGGACCGACGTACCGGGTCTGGGGACCCAGTCCGACGGGCGCTGGGACTACTCCACGCTCGTCCGGCCGCCGCTGCCGTCGGGCAGCCCCGCGCCGTTCGCCGAGGCGAACACGGCCAACGCTCATTACGCCGATCTGCGCGCCCTGGTCCTGCCGGCCCCGAAGGGGGCGACGCCGGACAAGGCGCTGCTCGGCACGGACGGCTGGCTGCCGATGAAGGACTACCTGGCGGAGTTCACGATCGGGGAGGAGCGGCAGGAGGTGCAGCAGCAGCTCGTCGACTACGGCCTCCGGCACATCGCGGCCCGCGGCTGGACCACTCCGGACGGCACCCGGACCCGGATCTACCTGCTCCAGTTCGGTACGGCGACGGTCGCGGACAAGGTCTACGCGAGTGAGGCCGTCCCGTTCGCCAACCCGGCGCATCAGGTGCGCGGGGCCGAGGCGTCCACGTACGACGAGGCCTTCCCCGAACAGGTGTCGGTGTCCGGCATCGAGCACTCCGTGTACTTCGAGGAGAAGCCGTACGGAGCCGAGCAGGTCCGTGAGGCCTGTGTGTCCGCGGGCGACGTCTTCGCGCTGATCGTCCAGTCCCGCAAGGGCGGCGCCGCCGCCGTCCCCTTCCAGCAGACCGTCGCCCTGCAGAGCGAACTGCTCGGCTGACCCGCAGGGCGTACCTCACGGAGAGGGCCGGGGCCCGGCCGCGTAAGCTGGGTCCCGGCCTTGTCTACGTGCGCAACCACGCTCATCCCAAGGAGCATCCGTGGAGATCTTCTTCGAAACCCTGCTGGTCCTGGTCTGCCTCGGCGTCCTCGCCTTCGCCGGGCTGACCGTGAAGAAGCTGTACCAGGGTCAGCGCTGATCAACCTCTAGGGACTGCCACTCATGATCGAGATCCCGTCCGACCTGCACAAGGACCTCGTCCCGCTCGCCTTCCTGCTCGGCTCCTGGGCCGGTGCGGGCGTGCACGACTTCCCCGGCTCCGAGAAGTGCAACTTCGGCCAGGAGGTCACCTTCACGCACGACGGCCGGGACTTCCTGGAGTACCACTCCCACACCTGGGTCCTGGACAACGACGGGAACAAGGTCAGCCCCCTGGAGTCGGAGTCCGGCTTCTGGCGCATCGACGCCGACCGCAAGGTCGAGGTCACGATGACCCGCGACGACGGCGTCATCGAGATCTGGTACGGCGAACTCGCCGACAAGAAGCCGCAGATCGACCTGGTCACGGACGCGGTGGCGCGGACCGCCGCCTCCCGTCCGTACACCGGCGGCAAGCGCCTGTACGGCTACGTCAAGAGCGACCTCATGTGGGTCGGCGAGAAGCAGACCCCCGAGGTCGAGCTGCGCCCCTACATGTCCGCCCACCTGAAGAAGGCCGTCACCCCGGAGGAGGTCGAACGCTGGGCCAAGGCCCTCCCGGACGACATGCCGGACGACGGGATCGCCTTCTTCAAGTAGTTCTAGACTTTCCTGTGTGGTGAGCACCGGAAGTACGGACTGGAAGAGCGACCTCAGGCAGCGTGGCTACCGGCTGACGCCGCAGCGGCAGCTCGTGCTCGAAGCCGTGGACACCCTGGAGCACGCGACCCCCGACGACATCCTCGTGGAAGTGAGGAAGACGGCGTCGGGGGTCAACATTTCCACGGTCTACCGGACCTTGGAGCTCCTGGAGGAGCTCGGGCTGGTCAGCCACGCGCATCTCGGGCACGGGGCGCCGACGTACCACCTCGCCGACCGGCACCATCACATCCACCTCGTCTGCCGTGACTGCCAGAACGTCATCGAGGCGGACATCGAGGTGGCCGCCGACTTCACCGCCAAACTGCGCGAGACCTTCGGGTTCGACACCGACATGAAGCACTTCGCGATCTTCGGCCGGTGCAAGGACTGCACGCTCAAGAGTTCAATTACCAAGTCGTAGGCTTGTGTCCATGAAGAGCCCTCTGCTGTCCCTGCCCGGCGCGGTCCCCGCCGAGGGTGTGGACGAAGGCGTCGCCGCCCACTACGGCGACCTGTTCCGAGAGCAGCGCGCCCTCGCCGACGGCACCGGATGCGTCGACCTCTCGCACCGCGGGGTCGTCGCCGTCACCGGCGAGGACCGGCTGAGCTGGCTGCACCTGCTGCTCACCCAGCACGTCAGCGAGCTGCCGGCCGGCGAGGCCACCGAGGCGCTGATCCTGTCCGCGCACGGCCACATCGAACACGCCCTCTACCTGGTGGACGACGGCACGACCGCCTGGGCCCATGTGGAGCCCGGCACCCAGGACGCGCTGATCGCGTACCTGGAGTCGATGAAGTTCTTCTACCGGGTGGAGGTCGCCGACCGGACCGCCGACCTCGCGGTCGTGCACCTGCCGGCCGGTTCGATCACCGAGGTGCCGCAGGACGTCGTCGTACGCGAGACGGCGTACGGCCGTGATCTCTTCCTGCCGCGCGCGCAGCTGGAGGAGTACATGGCGAAGGCCGGCCCGCCGGTCGGGCTGCTCGCCTACGAGGCGCTGCGCGTCGAGCACCACCAGCCGCGGCTGGGCTTCGAGACCGACCACCGCACCATCCCGCACGAGCTGGGCTGGATCGGCACCGCGGTCCACCTCCAGAAGGGCTGCTACCGGGGCCAGGAGACGGTCGCCCGGGTCCAGAACCTGGGCAAGCCCCCGCGCCGCCTGGTCTTCCTGCACCTCGACGGCAGCGAGGTCCACCTGCCCGCCCACGGCACGGAGCTGCGGGTCGCGGACGAGGGTGCCGACGGCCGGAAGATCGGCTTCGTCACGACGTCCGTACGCCACCACGAGCTCGGCCCGATCGCCCTCGCGCTGGTGAAGCGGAACGTGCCGGTGGACGCACGGCTGCTGGCGGGGGAGACGGCGGCGGCACAGGAAGTCGTCGTCGAACCCTGAGGGGTCTGTCAGATCTCCAGCAGGACGGTGAACGGGCCGTCGTTGGTCAGCGACACCCGCATCTGCGCGCCGAACCGGCCCGTCTCCACCGTCGCGCCCAGGGAACGCAGCTGGGCGACCACCTCGTCGACGAGCGGCTCGGCGACCTCGCCGGGGGCGGCCGCGTTCCAGGTGGGTCGGCGTCCCTTGCGGGCGTCGCCGTACAGGGTGAACTGGCTGATCACGAGGAGCGGCGCGGCGATGTCGCTGCACGACTTCTCGTCCTGGAGCATCCGGATCGACCACAGCTTGCGGGCGAGCTGGGCCGCCTTCTCCGGGGTGTCGTCGTGGGTCACCCCGACCAGGACGCACAGTCCCTCGCCGATGATCTCCCCGACCGTCCTGCCGTCGACGACGACGCTCGCGCCGTCCACTCTCTGCACCACTGCACGCATACGCCCATCATGCCGGGCCCGGCGGGCGGCCCGGCGGACGGTCGGTCCGAAGAGCAGTTCGCGCAGGGTTGCTACCAGGTCTTTTTTGATCCGTATACCCCCATCTGGGGCCGATCGGGTGCACTCGTTCCCATAGTGGCCACTTGGGGTGGCACGATGGCGCCACACGCCGGTCGAGGGGACGGGTAGAGGCACATGAGCACACCGAGTACCGGGCTCACCGGGCAGTCGTCCGCGGCTGCCCCCAGGCCGCCCGCACAGCGCACCGACAGCCCGTGGCAGCCGGCCGAGCACGACCTGGCCGCGCTGAGCCTGGCCGAGCTGCGCACCCTGCGCCGGGACGCCCAGCGCGACGAGGCCGACCTCAGCTACATCCGGCGGCTGCTCCAGGGCCGGATCGACATCCTGCGCGCGGAGCTGGCCCGGCGCGGTCCGGCGTCCCCGGTGGACACCCCGGGCGGGGCGTCCGTCTTCGCCCGGCTGCCGGAGATCCTGACCGACGCCCCGGCCCGGCAGCGTTCCTCCGCCCGCCATGTCACGCTGGGCACCCCGCACAGCGAGGAGTACCGGCTGCTCGCCTCGGAGATGCTCGCCGAGGTCGAACTCTCGGACCTGGGCGCCCGCACCGACCCGGAACTGAGCGAGGGGATGGGCCGGCTCGTACGGTACGAGCAGCAGGTCTCCCGTCGGCGGCAGCAGTGGCAGCGGACGGCGGACGACTGCAGCGCGGAGATCGCCCGCCGGTACCGCGAGGGGGAAGCGCAGGTCGACGACCTGCTCGTCTGACACGTCCGGGGAAATGCGCGCGACACCCCCGTGCCGCCCACCTACCGTGACCTCATGACGAGCCGCCCCGCCATCGACGTCCGTCCGATCACCGAGCCCGAGCTCGCCGACTGGCTCCGCGCCCTGAACACCGGCTTCCTGCGGGAGCCGGTCAGCTCGGGCAAACAACTCGCGGGCCGCCGTCAGCAGTTCGTGCCGGGCCGGCTGCTCGGCGCCTTCGACGGCTCCCGCTGCGTCGCCACCTTCCGCTCCTTCGCCCAGGAGCTCACGGCCGTCGGCGGCACCCCGGTCCAGGCCGACGCCATCTCCAACGTCACGGTCACCGCCACCCATCGCCGCCGGGGTCTGCTCACCCGGATGATGAGCCAGGACCTGGCGGCGGCGAAGGAGCGCGGCGACGTGGTGGCCACCCTCATCGCGGCCGAGTACCGGATCTACGGCCGCTACGGTTTCGGGCCCGCCACCTCGACGGCCGAGTGGGTCGTCGACACCGCCCGCACCGGCCTCGACCTCCGCGCCACCGTCCCGGACGACGGCGGCCGCATCGACCTGGTGGAGGGCGAGGAGGTGCGCAAGCTCGGCCCCGAGCTGCACGAACGGGTGCGGCGCGGCCAGCCGGGCGCCATCAGCCGCGACGACCTGTGGTGGCGGGTGAACACCGGCGTCGTACGCTTCGACACGTCGTGGACCGAGCCGTTCTACGCCGTGTACCGCTCGGCGGACGGCGAGGTCGAGGGCCTGGTGTCCTACGAGTGCGACACCGTGTGGGACGACGCCAAGCAGCCGCGCGTCACGGCGAGCGTGGACTGGCTGATCGCCTCGACCCCGGCCGCCGAGCGCGCCCTGTGGCGGTACCTGTGCTCGATCGACTGGGTGGCGCGGGTGAAGACGGGCTGGCGGGCCCCGGACGACCTGCTCCCGTTCTTCTTCCCCGACGTCAGGTCGGCCCGGATCACCCGGCAGGCGGACTGGCTGTGGGTGCGGCTGCTGGACGTCGTACGGGCCCTGGAGGCGCGTACCTACGACGGGGCCGGCGAGCTGGTGCTGGAGGTCGTGGACCGGGCCGGGCTGACCGGCGGACGCTACCGGCTGCAGACCGCGGCGGGCGGGGCCGGGGTGTGCGCACCGACCCGGGCGGACGCCGATCTCACCCTGGACGTCGCCGAGTTGGCGACCCTGTGGCTGGGCGACGAGTCGGCGGTGCGGCTGGCGGCGCTGGGCCGGGTCCGGGAAGAACGAGCGGGCGCCGCCCAGGTGGCCGACGCCCTGCTGCGTACGTCCAGGCGGCCCTGGTGCCCGGACATGTTCTGAGACCTCCTTCCGGCCGACGGTGGTGCTGTGTCGCTGTGATGCGGCAGTGCGGTACCACGCATCCGTAGCTGGTGCTGTTCGGTTGTGGTTGTTGTGCGGTGGTGCAGACGGACCAGGCTCCCGGCTCCCCTCCGGAAGGGAGCCCGGTCAGCCGGACTGGGCGAGCAGCATCACGAGGATGACCGCTCCGATACCGCTGATCGCGGTGTTCCTGGCTTTGAGTCCGACGGTCAGCGCGGCGAACGCGATGAGTCCCATCGGCCCGTACTTCCACTGGACGATCTGTTCGAAGCCGATGGCAAGGGCGGCGACGGCGACGGCGACGAGCGGCATGACGGTCTCTCCTTGTCCCCCCTGGCGGCCAACCCGCCATCGGTCTGACCATGTTGCTTAAGTTGGCTACCAACTTCACTGTAGTTATCTCCGCTTGGAAGCGGCTCATAACCACCTTCCCCTGAACTGCCCAAAGATGGCGGGAAGTTGTAGGGTTTGGTCGTGGACCCGGAACCCGCCTCCGCCAGTGGGCGGAAAAGGCCACAGCGGCCACAGGTGACACACCGCGAGGTGGCCGACGTGCTGCGCACCCGGATCAGGTCCGGGGTGCTGCGGCCGGGCCAGCGCATGCCCACCCAGGCCGAGCTGGCGCAGGAGTTCGGGGTCGAGCGCGGGGCCGTGCGGGAGGCGCTGCGGATCCTCCAGACGGAGCGGCTGCTCACCAACATCTCCAAGGGCAGTCCGGCGACCGTCGCCTCCGACCTGGGCCTCGGCAGGACGCCGACCGGCCCGGAGGTCCCGCCGCAGCCCACCATGGTGGCCCTCGGGCCGCGCGTCGCGGGCGCCTTCGCGGCCCCGCACGTCTCGATCGACGCGCTCTGTCTGACCTCGGTCTCCCTCACCCTCGCCATGAGCGAGCCGCTGCGCCAGATCCATGAGGGGCGTATAGAACCGGCCAAGGTCGACGTGCGGATCCTGCTGCCGAGCCGGAACATCGACCTGGCCTTCCCGGCGCCGGTCGACCCCTCGGACGCCGAGCGCCTGCAACGCCGCTGGCTGGCCCAGCGCAACGCGCAGGGGCAGGTGCTCCGGCACAACCTGCTGGCCCTGCGCTCCACCCACGGCATCGACGTCCGGGTGACCTTCCGCGCGCTGCCCTTCACCCCGCCGGTCAAGCTCTACCTCCTCAACGGGGTGGAGGCACTCTTCGCCTACTACACGCTGGTGCGCCGGGAGGCGGAGGTCGACCACGAGCCGCTGGAGATGTACGACGCCGAGGGCACCCGGTCGATGCTGTTCGCCTTCGAGCGGGGCGTGGGGCTGCGGGACGCGACCTTCGTGGAGCAGTCGCACCTGTGGTTCAACGCACTGTGGGAGACGATCAGTTCGGAGCTGGTGCTCACGGACTGACGTCTCCCACGGCGGGCGGGCAGGGCGGCGCCGCGTCACATGGCGGGCCTGGTGACCAGGGCGGCGAGCATGACGGCCCCGATGGAGCTGACGGTCGGGTTCCTGGCCCTGATGCCGATGGAGAGCAGCAGCAGGCCGATGACGCCGGCGGCGCCGTATTTCCACTGGACGGTCTGTTCCAGGCCTACGCCGAGGACGGTGGTCAGGAGGGCGAGAGCGGCTGGCACGGTGGTTCCCCCTTCGGGCTGCCGGACGGGACAGGGCGGGACGGAACATGGCGGTGCGGAACATGGCGGTGCGGAACATGGCGGTGCGGGTCGGAGCGCGGCGGTGCGGGGCGGGACGGTGCGGGTCGGGCCAGGCGCGGGCGGCCGGAGGCCGAAGGCTGGTCGAGGGGAGGCAAACCTTCCGCCAACTCGGATAAGTTGGCAGCCAACTCCAAAGAATTTGTCCCCACTTGGCAGCCAGTCGTAAACAACTCTCAAACAACTCCCGGTAGATGGATCTAAGTTGTAGCGTTTGGTTGTGGCTCAGGAGAACGTGGCATTGAACGGCAGCAGGAGATCGGCGCAGGACGTCGCCGACGTCCTGCGGGAACGCATCCGCGTCGGAGACCTCAAGGCGGGCGACCGGCTGCCCACCCAGGCCGAGCTCGCCGAGGAGTTCGAGGTCGAGCGCGGCACCGTGCGCCAGGCGCTGCGCGCGCTCCAGGACGACGGACTGCTCAGCAACGTGAGCAAGGGCAGCCCGCCGCGGATCGCGGAACCGGCACCGGCCGACCACCGGCCGCAGCCGACGATGGTCGGCCTGGCCCCCCGGCTCACGGAGGCGTTCAAGGCCCGGCACGTGCGGATCGACGCGGCCTGCCTCACGGCCGAGAGCCTGATGCTGGCCCTGGGCGAACCGCTGCGCCTGATCCACGGGGACCGCGTCCGCCCCGAGTCGATCGACGTGCGGATCCTGCTGCCGAGCCGGAACATCGACCTGGCCTTCCCGATCCCGGTCGACGGGCGCGGGGACGACGACCCGGTCCACCAGCGGTGGCTGGCGATGCGCAACGCCCAGGGGCAGGTCCTGCGGCACAACCTGCGCTCGCTGCGCTCCTCCCACGGCATCGACGTACAGGTCACCTTCCGCGCCCTGCCCTTCACCCCGCCGGTGAAGCTGTACCTGCTCAACGGGACGGAGGCGCTGATGGCGTACTACATGATCAAGCTCCGGGAGGAGACCACCGAGAGCGGGACCATGGACATGTACGACGTGCTGGGTTCCGAGTCCGTCCTGTTCTCCTTCGAGCGGGGCGCGGGGGAGCGGGACGCCGCGTTCGTGGAGCAGTCCCGGAAATGGTTCGACGCACTCTGGGAAACCATCACTACGGACCTGACCCTCAGCTGACTGGGGTCGCAGGCGCCCCGCGGGGTCAATCGGGGCATGGACGTCGACCGGGAGAACGCGGTGGTGAACGGCAGCGGGAGAGCCTCGGCCCAGGAGATCGCCGACGCCCTGCGGGAGCGGATCAGGGCCGGAGACCTGGAGGCCGGCGACCGGCTGCCCACCCAGGCCGTGCTCGCGGAGGAGTTCGGGGTCGAGCGCGGCACCGTACGGCAGGCGCTGGGCATGCTCCAGCAGGACGGACTGCTGACGAACGTGACCAAGGGGAGCCCGCCGAGGGTGGCCGACGTCCCGGCGGAGCCGTCGCCCGAGTCCAGGGCGGCCCGGGTCGTCCTGATCAGGTATCTGGAGGAGGCGTTCCGGGCCGACGACGTGACCATCGACGCCGTCTGCTTCACCGCGGAGACGTTGCTGTGGGCGCTCGCCGAGATGTGCGCGGCGGTCGCCAGGGGCGAGGCACGCCCCGCGTCGGTCACCGTGCGGTGCCTGCTGCCGGGGCCGGACGTCCCCCTGCCCTATCCCGACCCCGTCGACCGGCCGGATCTCAGGGACGCGGTGCACGAGCAGCTGAAAGCCCAGATCAGGGCCCAGATGAAGACCATGGACATCCATCTGTCCAACCTGCGCCGCTACCAGGGCGTCGCCAGCGGGGTGACCTTCCGGCCGCTGCGCTTCGTGCCGTCGGAGAAGAAGTACGTGCTGAACGGCACGCTGGCCCTGCGGGGCGACTACCCGGTCGGCCGGCACTCCTACGAGCTGCCCGGGGCCGGCGAGTTCGACGTCCTGGACGTCAGCGGGTTCAGCTCGGACCTGTTCGAGTACCGGCTGAGCAGGGGCGGACAGGAGGCGGCGGTCGTCCGGGCGACCAAGAATTACTTCGATGCCCTCTGGGATTCGGAGGCTCCCGGACAGACACTCGCAGAGTGACTGCTGAGACGGGACGGGCCGAACCGGTGCCGAGTGAAGCCGATGAACTGCACGAACTGGTCGCACGCACACGGTATGTCCTCTTCGATTTCGACGGACCGATCTGCCGGCTGTTCTCCGGTCATCCGGCCGATGTCATCGCCCGGGACCAGGTGCGCTGGCTCGACATCCGCGGACTGGGCGGGATGCTCACCAAGGAGGAACGTTTCAGTTCGGATCCGCACGGCACCCTCAGCTCGCTGCACGGCCGCTATCCGGGAAGCGACGTGATAGCCGGACTGGAGGAGAACCTCACCCGGCACGAACTGCGGGCGGTCCGGGTGGCGATGCCCACGGCGTACGCGGACCCGCTGATCCGGACCTGGGTGGCGGTCGGCACGCGCCTCGCCGTCGTGACGAACAACTCGGCCCGCACGGTGGCCTCGTACCTGACCGGGCGCGGCCTGTACGGCTGCTTCGACCCGCACATCTACGGCCGCACCCAGGAACTGCGGCTGCTCAAGCCGCACCCGGACATGCTGAACCGCGCCCTGCGGGCGATGGGCGCCGCGCCGGACGCCTCGCTGATGATCGGCGACGCCCTCTCCGACCACGCCGCGGCCCACGCGGCCGGTGTCCGCTTCCTCGGCTACGCGCGCAACTCCGCGGCCCGGCTGCGGATGCTGCAGGGCGGTGTGCCGGCCCGCGACATCATGGGCTCGCTGGAGCCACTGCTGTCGTCCCTGCGCCGCAACCATTCCTGAGACTCCGTCCACTACGGCTGTCCCTAGGCCTGGATCGACAGCCACACGAACACCAGGCAGAGGGTCCAGCCGGGCGGCGCCTTGACCGCTCTCAGTCCAATTGACAGAGAGAGGACGAGGAGCGGCCCGAGCACCCCGTAGTGCTGCCGCATCAGCCTCTCCAGCAGGATCAGTGCCATGCCGGCCAGCAACTCCTGCCACTCCTGAGTCTTCACGGTCCCCCCGGAGGTCCTGCGACGCTGTTGACTGTCGTCAACTTGTCGGCCAATTGGACTGCTCATCCTGATTGGACTGTTCCCGGACTGATAGATCGGTTAACCGACAGTCCAATATGGGGAGTTGTTGACTGGAAGTGGTGTCACACCTGCATGGAAGCGGTAGGTTCTGCCTGTGAGTGTTTTGGATGGCGAGGACACCAGCCCCCGGACGCTGAGCCGCGTGTACGACGCGCTGGAGTCGCGCATAGCGGACGGAACGTACCCGGTGGGCAGCACGCTGCCGTCCCAGCGTGTGCTCGCGTCGAACCTCAACTGCTCGCGGGACACGGTGCAGAAGGCCGCCCGACTGCTGGCCGACGCCGGCCTGGTCGGCCTGAAGCAGGGCAGCGGCACGTTCGTACTGCGGAAGCCGTCCTCGGACAGCAGTCCGCAGGACCGGCCCCGGCTGCACTCCTTCATGTCCCGGCTCTTCGCGGCACCGGAGGCGTCGCTCGACGTGTTCGTCCTGACGGGTGAGTCGGTCGTCGGGCTGTTCCGGACCCAGGTGCAGCGCGTGGAGGACGGCGAGTTCACCGAACTGCGGAAGGTGACCGTACGGTTCCTGCTGCCCGCCGAGGACACCGCGCTCTACTACCCGCGGGCCTGGGATCCCGCGGACGACCGTCCGTTGCGGCGCTGGCAGGAGATGGCCCGCCGCAACGTGGCCGACATGGAGCAGTGCCGTTCCCGGCTCGCGCGCTGCGAGGTCGAACTGGACCTGGAGGTCCGCAGGATCCCGCTGACCCCGCAGTTCAAGCTGTGCGTCTTCAACGGCACCCATGTACTCAAGGGCTACTACCGCCTGGAGCAAGGCATAGAGCTGGAGGACGGGACGGCCGTGGAGGGCGCGGTGGACGTCATGGGTGTCGGTGCCACCCTGCGCCACTTCACGGCCGACGCCGGACCGGACTCGGAGTTCTTCGACCTGCGAGGAGTGTTCGACGACCTCTGGGCGATGGTCGACACGGAGCGCGAGGCGCTGGGCAAGAACTGAGGACGGATGTCCATATGGTGGCCAAACGTGAGAAGTGTCACTCGGCAGCCTGTACTCTCCGCCCATGCTGCACCACCTGCCCCACCGCGCCCGCACCGCACTGGTCCGGGTCCTCGCGGAGGCGCGCCGTCGCCGGGCATGCGGCCCGATCGTCGTCGGGCACCACAACCGGAACCACATCCTTCCGCTCGGCCTGCCGCTGGCCTCCCTCCTCGGGATGGGGTCCGGGCAGGTGCGCGCCAAGTTCCGGGTGCCCCTGGAGACCGTCGAGGTGGTGCCGCGCATCTGGCGCGAGTCCGAGGTGCTGGACGTGGTGAGCGAGCGGCTGGCCGGCGTGCCGCGCTGCCTCGCGGACTTCGGGGCCTGGTCGCTGCACGCCTACGTGCCCGGTCACGCGCTGTCCGAAGAGCCGCCCGGGACGCCGGTCGGCGAACCGCGGATGAAGGTGCTCGCCGACTTCTTCGCACAGCTGGCCGGTATCCCCCCGCAGGCGCTGCCCCGGCCCGCGGACGACTGGCCGCGCGGCGACGACAGCCGGGCCTTCCTGCACCGGCTGGCCCGCTTCACGGAGCAGCGGGTCCACCAGGCCAACCGGCCCCGGTTCGGGAGCCTCTTCGACTCCGTGGGCATCCCGGCGGACCTCATGAGCCGCTTCCTGCGGACCGTGCCCGACCCGGTCCGGCGTCCGTTCGGCCTGCTGCACACGGACGTCCACCGCGCGAACATCGTGGTGACGCAGGAGCCCGGCGACGGCGATCGGCTCACCGTCCTCGACTGGGAACTCAGTCTGTACGGGGACGTGTTGCACGACCTGGCGACCCATCTGGTGCGCATGGACTACGACCCCGCGGAGCGCAAGCTCATGACGGAGCTGTGGGCCGAGGCGATGCGGCAGGCGGGCCGCGCCGACCTGACCGAGGGCCTGGACCCCGACCTCGGCACCTATCTGGGATTCGAGCACGTCCAGTCGGTGTTCCCGGACGTGATGCGCGCCGCCCTCGACCTGCCCGCCGAACCGACGCCCGAGGACCTCGGCCGGTCCGCGGACCGGGTGCGCCGTGCGCTGGACCGGGCCCGCGGGCCGCTGTGGATGCCGGGCGAGCCCCAGGACCGGCCGGCCCTGGTGCGGGCGCTGCGCCGGTGGCACAGCGAGGACCGGGCCCGGCAGCCCGCCGCCCACCGTGCCGCGCGGCCCGGGAAGGGCGGCGCCGAGGCGTGCCGGAACGCGGACCGGCCCCGCGGCGTCGACCGGAGCGACGGCATACGGCACGGGACGCGGACCTGGCCGCCGACGCTGCGGCGGGAACCGCAGCCCGGCCCGGACCGGGAGAGGTGTGCCGAACTGGTGGAGCCGCTGGAGGGCCTGGAACCGCATGGCTGTTGAAGTCGAGGACACGACCGACGTCCGATCGTTGCTCGCGGGGGCCCGCGGAGTCCTCTTCGACTTCGACGGGCCGGTCTGCCGGCTCTTTCCCGGCGGCTCCTCCCGGCCCGTCGCCGACGAACTGCGCACCCTGGTGGCCGAGGCCGGCGCCGCGCATGTGCTGACTCCCGAGGAGGCGGCCGGCAAGGATCCGCACGCCGTGCTGCGGGCCGTGTACCGGGCGCAGCGCGACCGTCGTCTGCCCCGGCGCGCCGGGGACCTGGTCCGGGCCCTGGAGGACCGGGTGACGGAGGGCGAGCTGGCCGCGGTACGGCGCGGGGCGTGGCCCACCCAGGGCGCCGCCGAGCTCATCCGCCGGCTCTCCGCACGGGGCACGCGGCTGGCCGTGGTGACCAACAACGCGGCGCGGGCGGCCGCGTACTACCTGGAGCGGGAGGGGCTGCGGAACTGCTTCGACGCCGTGCACGGACGCCCCCGCGAGGTCGAGCGGATGAAACCGGACCCGTACGTCGTCGACCGGGCCCTGGGCAGTCTGCGGCTGCGCCGCGAGGACGCCGTCATGATCGGTGACTCCCCGGCGGACGCGATCGCCGCGCGGGCCGCGGGCGTGGCGTTCATCGGGTTCGGGCGAGACCTGCGCAAGGAGTCGGAATTGCGTGGGGCGGGAGCCACCCTTGTCGTCGACTCGTATGCTCTCTTCCTTGATGAGGCCTGAGGACAAGGCACCTGACCCGTCGGGCGGCACCCGCCGCCGCGCGCGGGAGATCGCCGGGGACCAGCCCCTGCACGGCCCCCTGACGGGGTATTACCACGAGACGTACGCCTTCGTGCCGCGCGACGGAGCGTTCGGCACCGCCCGGATGAAGCTCAGGGAGCCGCGCGCGGACGTCATCCGGTTCGAGCGCAGGACCTTCCTGCGGGAGGAATTACTGCTGACCGCCCTGGCCGGACGGGTCAGGGGCGTGCCGGAGGTGGTCCGCGCCGACGGCGTGACGCTCCAGAGGTACATCGAGGGGCACACGCTCGGCTCCCGGTTCCGCGCCGGGACCGCGATCCCCGACACCGTCGTGGACCAGCTCCTGGACCTGGTGCGGGACCTGGCCTCGATACCCGCCGGATCGCTGCCCCTGCTCTCGCGCGTGCCCGACGAGGAGCGGGAGGCCGAGGGCGACAGCCACGGGTTCGTCGAGCGGCTGGCGCTCTTCGCCGAGGAGCACGTCTACACCCGCAACGAGCACGCCTTCGGCACCCTCTTCCGGGACCTCGGCGTCGACGCGCACGCGTTCAAGCGGCTGCGCCAGCGGCTGGACGGGATCGCGGAACGCCCCTTCCACCTCCTCCACGGCGACCTGCACCGCGAGAACCTGATCCTCGACCCGGCCGGCCGCCTCTGGGCCATCGACTGGGAACTCGCCACCTTCGGCGATCCCCTCTACGACCTCGCGACCCATCTGCACCTGATGCGCTACCCCGGCCGCCAGGCCCGCCGGGTCGCCGAACGCTGGACGGCCGCGCTGGAGCACACCCGGCCCGGAGCCGCCCGGCACTGGCCGCAGGACCTGCCGCGCATCCTCGGCTTCAAACGCGCGCAGTCCCTGTTCACCGACGTCATCCGGACCGCGCTCGAACTGCACGGCGGCGCACCGCTGCGGGTCGTCGTGCCCCGGCTGTGCGCGGTGCTGCGCGCGGGCGCGGAGCCCCTGGGGCTGGCCTCGGTGCCGTCGCCGGGGCGGACCGCGACGGCCCTGACCCGCTGGCGCCGGGGCTACGCACCGTAGGAACTCACCGCGGGTCCTGACGCGCCCGCGCCGGGGCTACGCTTCGTAGCCATGAGCAGGGGCAACGGGGGGCTGCGCGAGCGCAAGCGGCAGCGGATGTACCAGGACGTGTCGGACACCGCCGTCGGCCTCTTCCTGGAGAGAGGGTTCGACGCCGTGTCCGTCGCCGAGGTCGCCGCCGCGGCGGGGATCTCGAAGCCGACCCTCTTCCGGTACTTCCCGACCAAGGAGGACCTGGTCCTGCACCGGTTCGCCGACCACGAGGACGAGGCGGCGCGGGTGGTGACCGAGGGGCCGACACCGCTGGCCGCGCTGCGCCGGCACTTCCTCGACGGGCTGGAGCGGTGCGATCCGATCACCGGGCTCAACGACCATCCCGCGGTCCTCGCCTTCCACCGGCTGCTGTACGGGACTCCCGCGCTGGTCGCCCGGCTGTACCCGTACCTGGAGCGGTCGGAGGCGGCACTGGCCGGGGCGCTCGGCGGCGGCCTCGAGGCGCGGCTGGCCGCCGGGCAGATCATCGCCGTCCAGCGGATCCTCGCGCAGGACAACTGGCGGCGTATCGCCGAGGGGGAGCCGGTGGCACGGGTGCGGCCGGACGCGGTGGCCGCGGCCGAGCGGGCGTTCGGCGCACTGGCGGCGGGGTTGCCGCGGCTCGCCTGAGCGGGCGGACGGCGGACGGCGGACGGCGGACGGGGAGCGACGTACGGGAACGGCGTACGGGAACGGAACGGCCTACGGGAACGGCGCACGGAGGGCGGGGGTCGGCGCGGCGGGCCGGCGGCCGGGCGGCCGCGGCAGAATATTTAACTCGGTTACGTTTTTCACGTACGCTCGGGGCATGACGTCCACCGGACCCGGCCTCGACCAGGATCTCCGCCGCGAACGCACCCACCACGACACCTGCCGCACCGCCCTCGCAGCCATGGTCGAGGGCGCCCAGGAGCAGGTCGTCAGGGGCGAGGACGTCTCCGCCTCCGGAGCCGACGCCGAGGTGCTCGGATACCAGCTGCGCAGCAAGGCCAAGGAGATGCGCGAGCTGCCCGAGGGGCCGTTGTTCTTCGGCCGGCTGGACTTCGCGCCAGGTCAGGGCGACCACGCCGGCCAGCGCTACCACCTCGGACGGCTGCGGATCAGCACGGCCCCGGCCGCACCGCCCCTGATCGTCGACTGGCGGGCCCCCGTCTCCCGCGCCTTCTACCAGGCGAGCGCCCGCGACCCGCAGGGCGTCGCCGTCCGCCGCCGTTTCGGCTGGGCCCCCGGCAGCCGGGGCGACTCCGCCGACCTGACCGCCCTGGAGGACGAACACCTCGGACGCGGCGAGGACGCCGGGGCCGGGGTGAGCGACCTGGTCGCCCGCGAGATCGAACGGCCCCGGGTCGGCCCGATGCGCGACATCGCCGCGACCATCCAGCCCGAGCAGGACGACCTCGTACGCGGCGACCTGGCGCTGTCGGTCTGCGTGCAGGGGGCACCGGGAACCGGGAAGACCGCGGTCGGCCTGCACCGCGCCGCCTACCTCCTCTACACCCACCCCCAGCGCATCAGACGCTCCGGCCTGCTGATCCTCGGCCCCAACCGGACCTTCCTGTCGTACATCGCCGAGGTGCTGCCCGCGCTCGGCGAGACGGGCGTACGGCAGTCCACGCTCGGCGAGGAGATCGCCCGGCACCCCGCGACCGGGACCGACGACGAACGGACCGCGGCCCTCAAGCACGACCCCCGGATGGCCGAGGTGCTGCGCCGAGCGCTCTACGCGCGCGTGACGGTCGGGACGCGGGACAGCCTCGACATCCCCGACGGCACCTACCGCTGGCGCGTCACGGCCGCCAGGCTGACGGAGATCGTCTCGGGCGTGCTCGCCGAGCAGCCGCCGTACGCCGTCGGGCGGGAGCGGGTGCGCAGCCGGATCGTGCGCCGGCTCCAGGAACAGGCCGAGCTGCGGTACGGGCCGCCGCCGAGCGCCTGGGTCCGCCGGATCGAGCGGGCCCGGCCGGTGAGCGCGTACCTCGACGCCGCGTGGCCGCGGGTCCGGCCCGAGGAGGTCCTCGCCGCGCTCCTCACCGACCCGGACGAGCTGGCGCGGGCCGCCGACGGGCTGTTCGACGAGGAGGAACGGCGGGCCCTGCGGTGGGCGCGGCCGCCGCGCTCGTGGAAGTCGGCCCGCTGGTCGGCTGCCGACCTCGTCCTCCTCGACGAGCTCGCCGGGCTCGTCGAACATCCCGGGAGCTACGGCCATGTCGTCGTCGACGAGGCCCAGGACCTCTCCCCGATGGAGTGCCGGGCCATCGCCCGCCGGGCGGCCTTCGGCTCGCTGACGGTGCTCGGCGACCTGGCGCAGGGGACCACCCCGTGGGCGGCCCGGAGCTGGGCCACGCTGCTGGGCCACCTGGGCAAGCCGGACGCGGCCGTGGTACCGCTGACCAGCGGATTCCGGGTGCCGGTCGAGGTCGTCGCGCTCGCCAACCGGCTGCTGGAGCGGCTGGACGTCGAGGTGCCGGCCGCCCGCTCCCTGCGTACGGACGGCGAACTGCGGTTGCGCCCGACGGACGACGTCCTCTCCGCGGCCGTGGACTGCGTACGGCACGCGCTCGCCCGCGAGGGTTCCGTCGGCGTCGTCGCCGCGGACGCCGACGTGCCGCGGCTGCGGGACGCGCTCGGCGCGGCCGGGATCGGGGCGGCCACGGCCGACGAGCCGGCCGCCCGGGTGGCGGTGGTCCCGGCGAGCGTCGTCAAGGGCCTGGAGTACGACCATGTCGTCGCCGTCGAACCGGCGGCGATCGCGGAGGCGGGGGAACGCGGACTGCACCGGCTGTACGTCGTCCTCACCCGCGCGGTGTCACGACTGGACGTGGTGCACGCGCGCCCCCTGCCGTTCTAGGACAGGTCCTACGGCCAGTCCGGCGGATCCGGATCAGGCCGCAGGCGAGCAGCGGCCCGTCGGCCTTGCGCGGGTGGGTGGCGTCGGGGCGAGAAGAAGGGCAACGTGGGCACCGATGCATTCCTCGCCCGCCACGCCCGCCACGCCCGCCACGCCTGCCACGGCCGCCACGGCCACTTCGTCCGCCTCGCCGTCCTCCCCGGCCGCCGTGCTCCTCTTCCTGGACGTCGACGGGACGCTGCTCCCCTTCGGGGCGAGCGGCCCGTACCCGGTGTACGAGACGCGCTTCGGCACCTGTGCCCGGTCCGTCGGCAATCCGCTGCTGACCCGGATCGACCCGGGGCTCGGCCCCCGGCTGGTGGCGCTGGGCTGCGAGCTGGTGTGGGCCACGACCTGGATGGACGAGGCCAACGTCTGTGTGGCGCCCTGGCTCGGGCTGCCCCCGCTGCCGGTGGTGGAGTGGCCGGACGAGGAGTGTCCGCCGGGGGCCCTGCACTGGAAGACCCGGCCGCTCGTCGCCCTCGCCGCGGGCCGGCCCTTCGTCTGGGTCGACGACGAGATCACCGCCGCCGACCGCATCTGGGTGGCCGCCCACCACCCCGGCCGGGCCCTGCTCCACCGGGTGGACCACCGGTACGGGCTGACGGGCGCGGACTTCTCGGTGCTGGAGCAGTGGATCGGCCGACCGGAACCGCAGCGGTCGTAGTCCCGCTACCGCGTTCCGGCGCCACGGTCCGGCGTCACGAGAAGTCGTACGCCGCCCAGTCGGTGAGCGCGCGATAGCCGAGGCGCCGGTAGAGGGCGTTGCTGGTGGGGTTGGCCACGTCCGCGAACAGCACGACGTCCTTCGCCCCCGCGGCCAGCGCCGCCCGGCTCACCTCCGTCGCCACGGCGGCCGCGTAGCCGCGACCACGCAGGTGGGCCGGGGTGTAGACGACGTCCACCTGGATCTGGCCGCCGATCAGCGGATTCATGCCCGCGACGGAGACGGGGGTGCCGTCCGGGGTCTCCCAGAGCGTGTAGCGCTTGTCGGCGAAGCGGGTGCCCGCCCAGGTGCGGGCGTCGATGGACACGTCCTCCCCGACGGCCCTGGCGAACTCGCCGCACCAGAACATGGTCTGTTCGAGGTCCTGCTCGCCCAGCAGCCGGCCCCGGCCGGCCGGCATCGGCTCCGGCGGGATCAGCGTGCCGAGGCGGTACAGCCGGACCCGCGTCTGCCGGGCCTTCGGTGTCGCGCCGGTGTGCCGCTGCCAGGCCTCGGCGAAGGCGGTGGCGGTCTGCTGGTCCGCGCTGACGGAGGGAAGGGGGTGCCCGAGGGCGGCCAGGTGGGCGGCGAGGGAGTCGGCCTGCCCGGGCGTGAGCGGGGTGGGGGTCAGAGCTCGGGGCGGGAGGCGGTGGAAGGTCGCCCGTACCTCGCCCGCCGACTCCAGCACGCCGAAGACGGGGACCCCGGGGCCCGACGCGCCCGCCCCACGGGTCCGCACCCGCTCGGCCCAGGTCAGCGCCATGACGTGCGGGCCGGGCCGGGAGCGCAGGAAGTCTCCGGCGCGGGCGAGGAAGTCGTCTACGTCTTCGGTGAGGTGCCAGCCGTCCGGTCGCATGGCTGCATGATTCCCCATGCCGGAGCGGCACTCCAGGGTTTTCCGCCGGTGTCCTGTTCCAGGTAACTGTGGGCATGGTAGGGCTCTGACCTGCGGTGCTTACGATTGAGTGGGACGAACGGGCTCCCCTGTCCCGCTCAACCGTAGGCAGCCGCCCCCGGGTGCGCATCGCGTAAGTCCACCGATCGGCCTGGCGTTCCTGGCGGGGTGAGCCTGGCGGGACCCCGCTGGGCTTCGGCGTGCCGTGCGCTGGCCTGTGCCTGCTCATGCGATGACGCGAAGACTGGCATCACTGCCCCTGCAGCACCGACCGATTGCCTGGTGGAGTGTCAGCGCGCTGCGACGTCTGCGAGCAGCTCAGCGGCGGGCTTCGGGTGGACGAGCCAGCGCAGGTGGCTCCCCTCGAGTGTCCGGACGTCGAAGGGGTTGTCGGGTGTGAGCGCGTCGGCTTCGCGAATCATGCGGTCCTGCACGGCGAGCGGAATGCTTGCATCGTTGGCCAGGCGCACATAGGTCTTGGGAATCCGGCCCCAGGTCGTGGCCTGTGCCCGGTCGGTGGACGTACCGACATCCAGGTTCTCATCGGGCTGGAAGGTGTTCAGGAAGATCCGGAACTCGTCATCGGTGAGGTCGGCGGCGAACGCTCGCTTGAACGCGGCGAGCGCTGCTGGGTCGGAGGTTCGGAAGTTGGTCCGGAGCAGACCGAGTTCGGCCGGGTTCCCGACGAGCGTGGCAACGAAGGCTCCCGCGTCGACGTCCGCCATCTCCGGCTGAGCGTAGTAGTCGCTCACGTCCAGATCGACGGGGCACCAGGCGGAGACGTAAGCGATTCGGTCGATCAGCTCGGGCCGGGCGTTGGCGACGGCGGTGGTCGTGATGCCGCCCCTGCTGTGGGCGACCAGGATGGTGGGCCCGTGCCGCTTGGCTCGTTCGAGGACTTCGATCACGCGGACGGCGTTGTCGGCGAGCGTGATTCCCTTGATGCTCCCTGGTTCTGCGGCGAGTGCGTCGAGATCCTGAGGGGCCTGGTAGGCCGCGGGGAAGGTCGCCTCGAATCCGTGCCCCGGAAGGTCGACCGCGACCGAGCGGTGCCCGAGTAAGGCGAGCTCGGCCTGTAGCGGCGCGAACGAGAACGAATTCGCGAAGGCCCCATGAACAAAAACGAATGTCGGCAGATTCTGCATGCCTCAGCCTCCAACAGAACGATCTCCGGAACAAGATCAAGGGTTCAGGAGGACTTCGATCCGTCTGGCTGTGGCCTCGATGGTGGTGCTGAGTCGTGTGCGGCGGGCGTGGTCCCAGGCGAGTTCGCCCATCGGTGTCGGGGCGGTGCGAAGGTGCTGCCAGATGGCGGTGATCCAGCCTCCGTCGCGGTGGTTGCGCACCCAGACGCGGGAGATGTCGTAGGGGTCGTAGTGGATTTCCCAGCTCCCGGGCCGGCGCCTGAGGGCTGGTGGCGGAAGGGATGCAACTCCGCGCTGTCGTAGGTGCGGTGGCCCAAACGGATGCCGTAGGAGTTGAGAAGCGGGGCGATCCCCGTACCTACACAAGACCGGAACTCTTCAGCACTTGCCTACACGTGACCGGGACCCGGTTGCACATGCCTACAGAGGAACGGGACTGCCTGCACATCGCAGAGACAGGACACCGCCGGAGGCGGCGCCGTCGCCGGGCGGCACACTTTTGCAAGCGGCTGCTTGCAAAAGTTAGCGAAGGTGCGGCAAGGTGGACGCATGGCATCGCTCAACGTCGGCAATCTCGGTGACTATCTGCGCGAGCAGCGGCGCAATGCGCAGCTGTCGCTGCGGCAGCTCGCCGATGCCGCCGGGGTGTCCAATCCGTATCTCAGCCAGATCGAGCGCGGTCTGCGCAAGCCGAGCGCGGAGGTGTTGCAGCAGGTCGCGAAGGCGCTGCGGATCTCCGCCGAGACGCTGTACGTCCGTGCCGGGATCCTCGACGCCGAGCGGGACCGGGACGAGGTGGAGACCCGCGCGGTCATCCTCGCCGATCCCACGCTGACCGAGGGGCAGAAGCAGGCACTGCTCCAGATCTACGAGTCGTTCCGCAAGCAGAACGGATTCGAGTCCGTCCCCGCGGCGGACCCGGCGGACCCGGCGGATCCCGGGGATGCGACAGATGCCGCGGAGCCCCGGGGCGAGTCCGACGGGGCGCAGGACGCCGACGCCGACGACAGCGGTACGCAAAGCGCGGTACGCCGTGCCCGCCCCGCCGGCGGTTCCGGCGCAGACCCGCAGCAGACGGCCAGTTGACCGGACCAGGGGACCGGCTGCCTGACTGCGGACCCACACCACCCTCAGCCGAACGCGAATCCGGGAGGACCCTCACCATGGCCATCACCGACGACCTGCGCAAGACCTTCAGCGACCCCACTCCGCTCTACTTCGCCGCCGGCACCGCCGACCTCGCCCTGCAGCAGGCCAAGAAGGTGCCCGGTCTGGTGGAGCAGCTGCGGGCCGAGGCGCCCGCCCGGTTCGAGGCCGTCCGCGGTACCGACACGAAGGCCGTGCAGGAGAAGGCCGCGGCCCGCGCCAAGGAGGCCGGGGCCAGGGCCAAGGAGGCTCAGGAGACCCTCCAGACGAAGGTCGGCGAATTCATCAGCGCCCTCGACGGTGACCTGAAGAAGTTCGGCAGCTCGCTCGACGCCGACCTGAAGAAGCTCGGCGAGAACGCCCAGGACCTCGCGCTGCGCGGGGTCGGCGTCGCCGCCGAGTACGCCGTGAAGGCCCGCGAGACCTACGAGAAGGTCGCCGAGCACGGCGAGCAGGCCGTGCGGACCTGGCGCGGCGAGACCGCCGAGGAGATCGAGGAACTGGCGATCGTCATCGAGCCGAAGGCCGAGCCGGTCGAGGTCAAGGAGGAGCCGCAGCAGGCCGGGACCGGGGCCGAGTCCGCCACGGAGAAGAAGGCCGCGGCGAAGAAGGCCCCGGCCCCCCGCAAGGCCACCGGCAAGAAGCCGACCCCGCCCGCCAAGTAAGGGACGGCATTCGTCCGGGCCGGGCACCTCCGGGGTGTCCGGCCCGTTCTACGGGTACGGTGGCCGGGTAGGGGTCATGGTCGGACGTGTCGGACAGGTCGGCGAGAACAGGCGGTGGGCAGCATGCTGGCGTTGGGTTTCGCAGGGTTCCTGGGACTGCTGAAGATCCTTCTGATGGCCCTGGCGGCGTTCGGGTTGACCGACGCGGCCTTCCGGCGCGAGGACGCCTTCCGTGCGGCCGACAAGCAGAACAAGGTGTTCTGGCTGATCATCCTCGGTATCTCGCTCGTAGTGAGCTACCTGTTCTCGATCCTCGCGATACTGCCGGTCGCGGCCGCGGTCGCCAGCATCGTGTACCTGGTGGACGTACGGCCCGCGCTGAAGCAGGTCTCCGGCGGTGGCGGCGGCTGGGGCCGCCGCGGCGGCGGAAGCAGCAGCGACGGCCCCTACGGCCCGTACAACGGCGGCCGCTGACCGCTGATTGCTGAACGCTGCCGGGTTCCACCGCCCGGCCGCGGAGTTCCTCAGAGAACCCGGTCCAGCAGTACCACCGCGACGTCGTCCGTCAGCTCGCCCCCGTTCAGCTCGCGGACCTCGCTGACCGCGGCGCGCAGCAGCTGCTCGCCGTACAGACCCGAGGCGAGCTGGCGGCGGACCATCTCCACCATGCCGTCCTGCCCGAGCCGCTCCCGGCCCTGGCCGACGCGGCCCTCGATCAAGCCGTCGGTGTAGAGCATCAGGCTCCACTCGGCGCCAAGCTCCACCTGCGTACGCGGCCAGCGCGCGCCGGGCAGCAGCCCGAGGGCGGGGCCGTTGTCGTCGTACGGCAGCAGCTCCGCCTGCTCGCCCGGCCGGGCGAGCAGCGGGGACGGGTGGCCCGCCAGGCACAGACCGGCCCGACGGCCGTCCGGGGCGATGTCCACCGTGCACAGCGTCGCGAAGATCTCGTCGTCGTCGCGCTCGTGCTCCAGCACCTGCTGGAGCGTGCCGAGCAGCTCGTCGCCGGACAGGCCCGCCAGGGTCAGCGCACGCCAGGCGATACGCAGCTCCACGCCCAACGCGGCCGCGTCCGGACCGTGCCCGCAGACGTCACCGATCATGGCGTGCACGGTGCCGTCGGGCATGCGGACGGTGTCGTAGAAGTCGCCGCCGAGCAGTGCGCGGGAGCGGCCGGGGCGGTAGCGCGCGGCGAAGCGGAGCGTCGAGCCCTCCAGCAGGGGGGTCGGCAGCAGGCCGCGTTCCAGCCGGGCGTTCTCCTGGGCGCGCAGCTTGCCCTCGGCGAGCCGCCGCTCGGCGGTGTCGGAACGCTTGCGCTCCACGGCGTAGCGGATCGCGCGGCTGAGCAGCCGTCCGTCCAGCTCGTCCCGGAAGAGATAGTCCTGGGCGCCGACCCGTACCGCCTCCGCGCCGCGCTCGGCGTCGCCGGACGCGGTGAGCGCGAGCACGGCGTGCCGGGGCGCGAGCCGCAGCACGTGCTTGAGCACGGCGAGCTCGTCCTCGCCGGACGAGCGGCCGGGCGCCGGCAGCGCCAGGTCCAGCAGGATGCACTGGACGTCGTCGGTGAGCAGTCGCTCGGCCTCGGTGAGGTTGCGTGCGGTGCGCACCCGGATCGGGTTGCCGGCCGAGTCGAGCAGATCGGGCACGATCGGCGACCCCGCCGGATCGTCCTCGATCAGCAGGAGTGTGAGAGGGGCGTGAGCGGTGGCGTTCGGGTGCGTGGCGGCAGTGGCGTCGACGACCTGGGCTTCCTTGCGCGGGGTCTCTTCCTTCGAGGGGCCGGCCTGGGGCACGGCCTGCGCCTGACCACACTCCACGGCCGGGATTGCTCTCTGCCGGGGCACGGGTACGGGCATCGTTTTGGGTTCCTTCCCTCCCCCCGAGGGCACGGCGGACGGAGGGACTCCATCCACCGACGGGGACCATAGCGGGTGTCGGCGCCGCAGCGGAATGGTGTGCGACACCCAGGTTGGGACGAGGCCTCTGGCATATGCCGCTTTACCTACCGCAGTTGGGCAGGCGGGGTGTGCAGCGGGGATGACGAACGTCACGTCCACGGGAAGTTCGGCGGCCGCCGTGGGTACGACGGCTCACGTGACCGCAGTTGGTGTGCCGTGCCACGTGGGTGCGGTCACGTGCCCGCGGTCACGTGGTTGCGATCACGTGACCCCGGTCATGCGTCCGCGGTCGTGCGTACGGGGGCATGGATCCCCGGTCATGCGTCCGCGGTCGTGCGTACGGGGCATGGATCCCCGGTCTTACGTCCCCGGTCGTGCGTCCGCGGTCGCGTGGTCCCGGTCATGCGTCCGGACGGACCACCCCGAGGATCGGCATCGTCCCGGCACCCGCCAGGGTCACCGTGCGGCCCGGCCGCGGGGCGTGGATGATCGCGCCGTCGCCCACGTACATCGCGACATGGCTGGCGTCGCCGAAGTAGATGATGAGGTCGCCGGGGCGCATGTCCTTGAGGTCGACGTGCTCGAGCTGCTTCCACTGCTCCTGCGAGGTGCGCGGGATGCCGTGGCCGGCGTTCGCCCAGGCCTGCGAGGTCAGCCCCGAGCAGTCGTACGAATCGGGCCCCTCGGCGCCCCACACGTACGGCTTTCCGATCTGGGCCGTCGCGAACGCCACGGCCTTCTTGTCCTGCGCGGAGGCCTTGCCGTCGATCTCGTCGAGGATGCCGGAGTCCAGCCAGGCGGTCTGCGCCCGGAGCGCGGCCTCCTCCTCCAGCTTGGCGAGGCGCTCCTTCTGCCTCTTCTCCAGCCGGGATTCCAGGGTCTTGGCCGCCGTGATCTGCCGTTCGATGTTCTTCTGGGCGGCCGCCTTGGCCCGGCGGTTCGCCTCCAGCTTCCGCCACTGGGCGGAGGCGTCCGCGGCGTACTGCTCCAAGTCCTGCTGGGTGCGGTTCATTTCGCCGAGCAGGCCCTTGGTCGCCCGCTCACCCTGGATCACCCGGCCCGCCCCGTCGAGGAACTGCTGCGGGTTGTCGCTCAGCATCAGCCGGGCCTCGTCCGGCAGGCCGCCGCCGCGGTACTGGGCGCGGGCCGCGGCGCCCGCCCGGTCCTTGAGGTCGTCGAGCCGCTCCTGCCCCTCGACGATCTTCCGGGCCAACTGGACGATCTCGGCGGACTGCTGCTGCGACTTCTCCTCGGCGGCGTTGTACGCGTCGGTGGCCACGGAGGCCGCGTGGTAGAGCCGGTCGAGCTGCTCGCGGACGGCCTCCAGGTCCTTGTCGGGCGGAGGCGTCACGGTGCCGGTCGCGGCGGCGGGCGGTGTGGTGGCCGAGGTGGCGGCCGGGGTCGGTGTGGGGCCGGGGGCCGCGAACGCCGTGCACGGCACCGCCAGGACGGTGAGCGCACAGACCACCGTGACGGCCGCTGCGATCAGCGTGCGCTTGCCCGTTCCCATACGCCGTCCCCCAAGTTGATTTCCCGTCAGTAACTTACGGCTTCCGGGGGATCGTGCCACGGCGACGCGCAAAACGACAGAGCAACTGCTTCCCCCTCACTCCCCCTCATCCCGGCCCGGTATGACGATCTCCCCGCCTGTGTGACGAACGACTCACAAGGATCGTTCCGTGCAGGTGGAAGCGGATCGGGCGGCCCCGGATCAGCCTCGCGGCGCCAACGCTTCCCACGTCACCGTGACTTCACCCTGTCGCCACCTCACGGGCCCGTCCGTCACCGGCCAGTCCGCCGTCAGGTCCCGGACCGCCCGGATCCAACGCTGCCGGGCGCCGTAGGAGGCGTAGGGGGCGGCGGCGGCCCAGGCCCGGTCGAAGTCGCGCAGGAAGGCGTGCACGGGCTCACCGGGGACATTGCGGTGGATCAGCGCCTTGGGGAGCCGTTCGGCCAGGTCCGACGGGCGCTCCAGGGAGCCCAGCCGGGTCGCGAAGGTGACCGTGCGCGGCCCCTCCGGGCCGAGCGCGACCCATACGTGCCGACGGCCGATCTCGTCGCAGGTCCCCTCGACGAGCAGTCCGCCGGGCGAGTCGGCGGTCGCGGGGGCTAGGCGGGAGCACAGCCGCTGCCAGACCGCGGCGACCTCGCTCTCGTCGTACTGGCGCAGGACGTTGGCGGCCCGTACGAGGTGCGGCCGCTGGGGGAGGGGGATCTCGAAACCGCCGTGCCGGAAGACCAGGCCCTCGCGTTCGTAGGGCCGGGCCGCGGCCACCCGGGCCGGATCGATCTCGACGCCCACCACGCGTGCGTGGGGCACGGCCGAGCGCAGGCGCTGAAGCAGTTCGACGGCGGTCCAGGGGGCGGCCCCGTACCCGAGGTCGACCGCCACCGGGTCGGCGGCGCTGCGCAGCCGGTCGCCGTACGCGGCCACGATCCAGCGGTCCATGCGGCGCAGCCGGTTGGGGTTGGTGGTCCCGCGGGTGACCGTGCCCACGGGGCGGGCGGAGGCGCGGGATGTCATGCCTATGAGGGTATGCGCCCGTGTCCGCCCTCAGGTGCACGCGGTCTGTGCTCGAACGGTTGAGCGACACTCGGTAATGACTCGGCAAAAACCACCCCGCGCGGAATGGGAATGGCTTCCTCCGGTGTTCCACCCCCTTGGAGGGCGCGATGCGTCCCCGCACGGCATGCCCGAAGCGAGGAGGAACGCCACGTGAGCCAGTACGTCAGCAGGCTCGGGCGGCGCTCGGGGACAGCGCCCTCCCGGCTCAGGCTGCCGCACCGCAGGCCTCGCAGGGTCGCCATGCTCTCCGTGCACACCTCGCCGCTGCACCAGCCCGGCACCGGCGACGCCGGCGGCATGAACGTCTACATCGTGGAGCTCGCGCAGCGTCTGGCCGCGATCAACATCGAGGTCGAGATCTTCACCCGCGCCACCACCGGCGCCCTCCCGCCGGCCGTCGAGCTGGCCCCCGGCGTCCTCGTCCGGCACGTCGACGCGGGGCCGTACGAGGGCCTCGCCAAGGAGGAGCTGCCCGCCCAGCTGTGCGCCTTCACGCACGGCGTGATGCAGGCCTGGGCCGGCCACCGCCCCGGCTACTACGACCTGGTCCACTCCCACTACTGGCTCTCCGGGCACGTCGGCTGGCTCGCCGCCCAGCGCTGGGGCGCCCCCCTGGTGCACGCCATGCACACCATGGCCAAGGTCAAGAACGCCAGCCTGGCCGAGGGCGACACGCCCGAGCCCGCCGCCCGGGTGATCGGCGAGACGCAGATCGTCAGCGCCGCCGACCGCCTGATCGCCAACACCACGGAGGAAGCCGCCGAACTGGTACGGCACTACGCCGCCGACCGCGACAAGGTCGCCGTCGTCCACCCCGGGGTGAACCTCGACCGCTTCCGTCCCGCGGACGGCCGCGCCGCCGCGCGCGCCCGCCTGGGCCTCCCGCAGGACGCCCTGATCCCCCTCTTCGCGGGCCGCATACAGCCCCTGAAGGCCCCCGACGTCCTGCTGCGCGCCATCGCCGTCCTCCTCGACGAGCGCCCCGACCTGCGCAGGAACCTCGTCGTACCGATCGTGGGCGGCCCCAGCGGCAGCGGCCTGGCCAAGCCGGAGGGCCTGCAGAAACTGGCCGCGCGCCTGGGTGTCACCGATGTCGTACGGTTCCGCCCGCCGGTCGGCCAGGACCAGCTCGCCGACTGGTTCCGGGCCGCGTCCGTGCTCGTCGTCCCCTCCTACAGCGAGTCCTTCGGACTGGTCGCGATCGAGGCGCAGGCGGTCGGCACCCCGGTGCTCGCCGCCGAGGTCGGCGGCCTGCCGGTGGCCGTGCGCGACGGCGAGACCGGCGTGCTGGTGCGGGGCCACGAACCGGCCGCCTACGCGCGCGTGCTGGCCGACTTCGCCGACCGCCCCGAACTGCTGTCCCGGATGGGACCCGCCGCCGCCCGGCACGCCCGATCCTTCGGCTGGGACACCGCGGCCGCGGCCACCGCGGACGTGTACACGGCCGCGGTGCAGTCGCACCGGCGTCGCGTACGCTCCCACCATGGCTGACAAGGCTGACATCGCTCACCGGACCGAAGCGGAGCGGGCCACCCGGGCCGTCGAGAGCTTCCTGGCGGACGCCGGACTGGAGTGGGAGAGCCCCGCACCCCGCTCCTTCGTCGTGCAGCTGCCCGGCACCCGGAAACTGAAGACGACCGTCTCGCTCGTCGTCGGCCGCCACTCCCTCTCCCTCAACGCCTTCGTCATCCGCCACCCCGACGAGAACGAGGCGGGCGTCCACCGCTGGCTGCTGGAACGCAACCTCAAGCTGTACGGCGTGAGTTACGCCGTCGACCCGCTCGGCGACGTCTACGTCACGGCCCGCCTCCCGCTCGCCACGGTCACCGCCGACGAGACCGACCGCATCCTCGGCCAGGTCCTGGAGGCCGCCGACGGCGCCTTCAACACCCTGCTGGAACTGGGCTTCGCCTCGGCGATCCGCAAGGAGTACGCCTGGCGCGTCTCCCGCGGCGAGCCGACCGGCAACCTGGACGCGTTCGCACACCTGACGCGGCGCCAGGCCGACTGACCGGCCGACCGGTCCGGCGGACGGCCGGGGGCGGGCAGCCGGGGGCGGACGGCGCCGGTTCAGGAAGCGCTGCGCCCGTACGGGGACGGCGCCCCGGCCCGGTAGCGTCCCGGCGTCACCCCCACCAGCCGCTTGAAGTGCCTGGTCAGATGGGCCTGGTCGTAGAAGCCGGCCACAGCCGCCACCTCACCCGGCGGCTGTCCCTCCAGGAGCAGACCGCGGGCGAGTTCGACCCGGCGGGACATCAGGTACTGGTGCGGGGCGATGCCGTACGCGCCGCTGAACGCCCGCACCAGATGGGCGGGATGGGCGGCCAGGAGACCGCCGGCCTCGTCCAGGGTGAGGCCCTCGGCCACGCGCTCGTCGAGCAGTTCGCGCAGCCTGCGGGCGACGACGGGGTCCCGGCGCGGGACCCGCACGGCGTCCCGGGGCCGCAGCAGCGTCCGCAGCCGCTCGCCGAGGAACGTCAGCCGGCTCTCGGCCTCCAGTTCGTCGCCGGGACGCGCCAGCGCGGTGTGCAGCTGCCCGACCCGCAGCCGCAGCACCGGATCACGCAGATCCGGTCCGTCGACCGCCGCCCCGATCAGATGCTCGCCCAGCCGCGAACTGTCCAGGTAGAGGACCCGCTTGCGGAAGCCGTCCGAGGTGGCGGGGGAGCCGTTGTGGGGGACGTGCGGCGGCAGCAGCGAGACGGTGTCGTGCGGGGTGCCGTGCGCGTTCCGGTCGAGGTCGTACCGTACGGCCCCGGCGTCGACGATGAGCACCGTCCACGCCTGGTGCACGTGCATCGGATAGGCGTACTCGGTGAAGCGCGCATGGAGGACCTCCACGACACCGGGCACGCGCGGGCGCCAGGCGGAGACGTGGTTGCCGTCGTCGCGCGAGGTGGCCATGCAAGGAACGTACAAGACGGCGCCGGGCGGCGTTCGGCAGTCTCGAGGCATGAGCGAGCAGCCCCGATTCGACACCAAGATCGCCGTCCTGCTGCGGGAGGACCTGGAGACCTGGCAGCGCCTGAACGTCACCGCGTTCCTCACCAGCGGCCTCGGCACGGTCGTACCCGAGGTGATCGGCGACCCGTACGAGGACGCGGACGGCGTCGTGCACCTGCCGATGTTCCGCCAGCCGGTACTGGTCCTCGAAGGCACGAAGGAGACGCTGACGGCGGCCCACACCAGGGCGCTGTCCCGCGCCCTGCCCCGCGCGCTCTTCACCTCCGACCTCTTCGCCACCGGCAACGACCACGACAACCGGGCGGCCGTACGCGCGGTGCCGACGGCGGCGCTGGACCTGGTGGGACTCGCGGTGTACGGCCCCCGCAACGCGGTGGACAAGGTGCTCAAGGGCGCCCGAATGCACCCCTGAGCCCAGGGTTCACGGCTTGGCGACAGCCTCGGGCGAGGTGTTGACCGAGGTGATGGCCGAGGTGTCGGACGAAGCCTTGGCCCGCCCGTCCGACGGCCGCCCGTCCGCCGCCTGCTCGTTGGCCGTCCGTTCGTCCGCGGCGAGCGTCCGCATCAGCGCCGCGTACCCGGCCGCGGCCCCCGTTCCGACGACCGCGCACAGCCCCCACAGCCACTCCGCGCCGAACCGGTCGATGACGAAACCGGACATCAGCGGGGCCACCAGGGCCGCCACCGACCACGACATGGTGTACATGCCCTGGTAGCGCCCGCGTCCGTGGACCGGGGAGAGCCGGACGACGAGGCCGGTCTGCGTCGGCGCGTTGACGATCTCGGCGAGCGTCCACACGCACACCGTGAGGGCGAAGACGCCGACGGAGCCGGCGAAGGCGGTGAGCCCGAAGCCGTACCCCGCGAGCATCGAGGAGACGACCAGCAGCCGTCGCGGATCCTGGTGCTCGATGAACCGGGTGACGGGGATCTGGAGAGCGACGATGAGGAAGCCGTTGACGGCGACCGCCAGGCCGTAGTCGGCCGGGGTGAACCCGGCCGCGCCCATGGCGACGGGCAGTCCGACCGACCCCTGCTGGAAGATCACCGCGACCAGGAAGGACAGCCCGACCACGCTCATGAAACGCCGGTCGCGCAGCACGGTCCCGAGCCCGACCTCGTCGGCGGCCTTCTTCTCCGCCGCCGTGCGCTGCGGCCGGGACTCCGGGACCTTCAGGAAGACGACGACCGCGCAGGCCAGGGTCATCCCCGCCTCGATCAGGAACCCGGCGAGGTAGCTGAACTCGGCGATGAAGCCGGCCGCCATGGAGGAGACGGCGAAGCCGAGGTTGATGGCCCAGTAGTTGAGCGAGAAGGCCCGCACCCGGTCCTCGGGCCGCACGATGTCGGCCATCATCGCCTGCACGGCCGGCCGGGAGGCGTTGCTGGCCATTCCGACCAGGAAGGCGACGCCGGCGATGGCGACGGGATCGTGCATGAACCCGAGCAGCGCCACCGACAGGGCGGTGGACACCTGGGCGATCAGCATCGTGGGCCGCCGCCCGAGCCGGTCGGTCATCACGCCCCCGCCCAGGGAGGAGATGACACCGCCGAGCCCGTGCAGCGAGGCGACCAGACCCGCGTACGAGGCGGAGTAGCCGCGGTCGAGCGTCAGGTAGAGCGCCATGAAGGTGGCGACGAAAGCCCCGAGCCGGTTGACGAGAGTGCTGGTCCACAGCCACCAGAACTCGCGGGGCAGCCCGGAGAGGGTCTCGCGGGCGGCGCGCCTCAGAGCGGTGACGGACATGGAGGTACTCCCACGGTTGTAAGCGGCTCAGGCGGTGCGCACAACTTACGATCGCGGGCCTCGGGCAGACCACTCAATTAACAGATCCAGTCAACTGTCGCCGCCCCCGCGCCCGCGCTCGCCCCCGCGCCGGGCACCGCACCCGCCTTCGCCCACTCCTCCCCGTTCGCCGTACGTCAGTCCCCTGTCCGGAGTCCGTTCCGTGGGCAGGAACGCCCCGCCTCAGAGCCTTCGATTAGGCTCATACGCATGGCCGACGCACCGTACAAGCTGATCCTCCTCCGCCACGGCGAGAGCGAGTGGAACGCGAAGAACCTGTTCACCGGCTGGGTGGACGTCAACCTCAACGAGAAGGGCGAGAAGGAGGCGGTCCGCGGCGGTGAGCTGCTGAAGGACGCCGGCCTGCTGCCCGACGTGGTCCACACGTCCCTCCAGAAGCGCGCGATCCGCACCGCGCAGCTGGCCCTGGAGTCGGCGGACCGCCACTGGATCCCGGTCCACCGTTCGTGGCGCCTGAACGAGCGTCACTACGGCGCTCTCCAGGGCAAGGACAAGGCGCAGACCCTCGCGGAGTTCGGCGAGGAGCAGTTCATGCTCTGGCGCCGCTCGTACGACACCCCGCCCCCGCCGCTCGACCGCGACTCCGAGTACTCCCAGTTCGACGACGCGCGCTACGCGACGCTGCCGCCGGAGCTGCGCCCGCAGACGGAGTGCCTCAAGGACGTCGTCGTCCGCATGCTCCCGTACTGGTTCGACGGCATCGTCCCCGACCTCCTGACCGGCCGCACGGTCCTCGTCGCCGCCCACGGCAACAGCCTGCGCGCCTTGGTCAAGCACCTCGACGGCATCTCCGACGCCGACATCGCGGGCCTGAACATCCCCACGGGCATCCCCCTGTACTACGAACTCGACGCCGACTTCAAGCCGGTCACCCCGGGCGGAAAGTACCTCGACCCGGAAGCGGCCGCAGCGGCCATCGAGGCGGTCAAGAACCAGGGCAAGAAGAAGTAACCCGACACCAGTAAGCCCCCGACCTGCGAGTTCCTCGCGGGGCGGGGGCTTTTTGGTGGGGCTGGGCCGTCTGTGGGCCGTGAGGTGCTTGGTCGGGCCGTCAGGCGTTGCGTTTGCGCCGCCACTCGTAGGCGCCGGGTGATGTCTCGACGACTTCGCGGGGGTAGACCTCGCGGGCCTGGGCGAGCAGATCGCGTTGCTCGGTGACCCACTTCGGTGGTGGTGCGAACAGCGGGACGGTGACAGTTACTGCTGACGACGGACCGTCGTGCACCGACACCCAGAGCCCGCCGCTCTCGTCAGGCTTGAACTTCATGGAAGGTGTCCGCCCGGATGTGAGCCACATGGCGAACCGGCCGGACTCCAGGGTCGTCAAGACGTCCTCCCAGTCCTCCAGGTCCTCAGGGAGAAGGGTCACAGAGAAGTTGCCGTTGACGGATTCCGCCTCGACGACGATCTCGCACTCGAGAAAGTCGTGTCCGGTCAGAATCCCGGGCTGATAACGACCCAGGACGCGCACGGAGACACTGTGTCCGCTGGTGCCAGGCCTGTCGGCCAGGTGGATCAGATTGATGACGCCATCCGTCGAGTCCATGGATTCCCTCCCCGAAGTGGCCAGGTCTGAGCATCCTGCCGGACCGGCCGCGGATCTCACGGTTCGGGGTGGAGACGCATCGAGTAGACGTCTGACACGGCTCTGCTGGTCCGCTCCCGGCTGGACGGCATCAGGTGCGCGTAGACGCGCAGGGTCAAGCCTGGGTCTGAGTGGCCCAGGTACTCGGCCAGTGCCTTGATGTTCTCCCCGGCGTCCAGGAGTACCGACGCGTAGAAGTGCCGAAGCGCGTGCATGCCGTTCTCGCGGGACTCGGCGTACGATTCGCCCGGCTTCCGTTCGGGGATCACCTCGGCCGAGGCCAGCGCCCGCTTCCACACCTCCTCGTTGAGGGACGTCCGCCAGACGTGACCACCCCGCGGCCCGGTGAAGATCAGCCGCTTGGTCACTGGAGGCCCGTCCGCCACCTTCCACGGCAAGGTGATGTCGACCGGCGGGAACCGCTCCATATGGGCCCGGAGGGCATCAGCCACCGGCCCAGGCAGCGGAACATCCCGCAGCTTGCCGCCCTTGGGCGGAGCGAACACAGGCTTGCTCCGGCTCAGCTTGAGTTGCTGGACCACGTGGAGCGTGTCCGACGCGAAGTCGATCGCGTCGACGGCCACACCGAGGATCTCGCCCTGCCGCAGGCCGCAGCCCCCGCCCAGGTTGACCATGGCCCGGAACCGCTCGGGTATGCCGGCCTGGACGGCGAAGACGCGTTCCGGTGTCCAGGGGACGACCCGCCTGTCATCCACAGTCGGTGGACGCACGGAGCGAGCAGCGCACGGGTTCCGGGGAAGGTGCCCGTCGTCCACGGCCGCGCTCAGAACCGCGCGCACGTTGGAGTAGATCGTCCGGGCGTACGACCCCCGGATGCCGTTCTCCTGTAGCCGTCCCACCCAGTCGCGGATGTGTGCAGGCTGGAAGGAACCGAGGGGACGCGGCCCCAGGTACGGGAACGCGTGCAACCGAAGCTGCGACTCCATCGACGCCTGAGTGTTCGGATCGGGCGCGTGAGTCACCCACTTCTCCGCGTACTGCTGGAACGTGGTGCGAGCCGCGCGTGGGTCGATGTACTGCCCGCGGGTCATGTCCGCCTCGGTCTGCGCCAGCCACTGATCAGCGAGGCGCTTCTGCCGATCGGGGAAGCTCTTGGACTTCTCCGTACCGTCCGGACCGACGTAGCGGGCCCGGTAACGCATGCCCGAACCATAGCGCTCGCTCTTCACCCGGCGACTCTTGCCGTCCGGACCGACCTCGGACTTGTACCACCGGTCCTGGATGTGCCCGGCCATCAGGCGGCAGCTCCTTCCCGCTGGGAGTCCACCCAGGCCCGCACGTCGGCCGGGTCGAAGCGGAGATGCCGACCGACGCGGAAGCCGCGGGGACCGGTTCGTTTCCGGCGCCACTGGTAGACCGTCTCGACGCTGGGCAGCTCGAACATCTCCACCAGGTCGTCAGGGGTGAGGTACCGGGCAGGCAGGGGGCGCGGCTCGGTGGCCACGTCGGCCAGGGCGAGGCGGCGGCTAGCCACGGGTGGGTTCTCCTTCCGTTCCGGGGGCGGGTTCGAGGGATGCGGCGAGCCAGGCCTCGGCGTCGGAGAGGCCGGTGCCGGCGAAGACCCAGTGCGCGAGGACGTACGTCGTCTCGGGCCCGGTGGCAGGGGCGTTCGCTGCGGCTTGGGCTCGGCGCCATTCGGCGCGGGCGGCACGGAGGGCCCCGAGGGTGGTGGAGTAGCGGCGGGACTTCGTGGAGAAGTGGCCGCGGAAGCCGAGCATGTGGGCCCTGGCGCGCAGGCGGAGGTGTTCGAGGCTTTTGAGGGCTCCGAGGGTCCAGGCGGTTCGGACGAGACGGCGGGCGTGGTCGCTGATGTCGAGCTGGGCGAGTTCGGCGGCGAACTTCAGGGGGCGGTCGAGAGCTCCCGTGGCCGCCTCGGCGCCTTTGGTGGCGTACTTGGCGATGTACGCCGCTACGGCCCGCTCGGTCAGCTCCTGGCCGCCGTCGAAATCGGCGGATCGGATGGTGCGGACGTCGAGTTGACGGCCGAAGGCGAAGGTGTGCGGACGTCCGTCGATGAGCGGGCCGTCGACCCGGGCCTTGGACGCGGCCGCGCCGATGGCGTCGGTGAGCAGCTCGGCCGTGGCCCAGGCCGGGGGCGGGGTATCACCGCCGCCGGGGCCGTCGAGGCGTATGACGGCGTGGAAGTGGGCCGCGCCGCGCTTCTGGTACTCGGCGACCTTGGCGAAGGACACGCGGGCGTGGTCGCGGAGGCGACGTTGGGAGAGACCGGCGCGCTTGGCGACCTCCCGGCGGAGGTAGGTCGAGAAGCGCCGCCAGAGGGAACCAGCGTGGGCGTTCCAGAGGACGGCCGCCTTGTAGTCGTAAGTCTCCGGGTCCAGAGGGGTCCCGAGTGCTTCGTCCTCCGGGGCGTGGTGGGTGCAGCAGCGGCAGGGTCGGCCGTTGGTACGGCGGTTGTGGACTGGGCCGAACCCGGGGGCGGTGAGGGTGGCGAAGACGCGTGGATGGGTGGCGACGTGTTCGGGGGTGCCCTTGCCGCCGCGCAGTCCGGCGGTGATCAGCTGGAAGGTGTCGCGGCGGTACACCTCGGCGCAGGCCGGGCAGCGGGTGACGCGGCGGTTGTTGCAGCGGACGAGGAGTTGGCCGGCCGGGAGGCTGGTCGAGTCGAGGTGCGGGCGCCGCTCCCTGCCTCCGACCCGCTCCGCCCGCGCTGCGCCGACGCGCGCCCACATGTGGACAGGGCCGGTAGCCACGAGTCGAGCACCGCAGAACGCGGCCAACGGTCAAGGCGATGCCTCCGGCGGGGGATCGGCCGGCACCGGGATGGAGGGGGCGCCGTTCCCGGCCGCGGGCACATCGTGGCGTGCGCGGTGGGCTCCCATCCCGTCCACCATCGACCCAGGCAGAGCCGAGCAGACGCGGCCCATGGCGTCACAGTCGTTCGTACAGTGGCGCGCTCCACCTGGACGCCATGAACCACGCCCGCTCCACGGTGTGTGGGTCGACGGCGGACGGGATGGGAGCTGGGGTGAGTGGTAGGTAAGGGTGGGATGTGATCGCTAGCTCGCACCCCAGTCGCTGAGGGCGCCTCTTAGGATCACGGCCATGACGAGCCCCCTGACACCCGACGACCTAATTTATGATCGTGAAGCCTTCAGTGCTTTCCTGGCGCGTCTTCGCGCAGACCATGCAGCCAACGGCCAGCAGTGGGAGAACGCCACGCTGGACAGGTTCTTGGAAGCACTCGAATCCTGGGTTACCGCGTCTCCGGGTTGGTACCGGAACTTCGGGCACGACTTGCCGAGCGAGGGCGATTGGACGTTCTTCGCCCGCGCCCTGACTGCGGCTCGGATCTACGAGTAGCTCTGACGAGCGCCGTGCCCCTCCCGTGCCCGGTAGACCGGGAAGTCACGGGGAATCACGGTCACGAGCGGGCAGCGAGCGTGACGAAGGCCCCCAACCGATGTTCCTGGTCAGGGGCCTTCAACCTGTGCGGTGGGTGTGGGATTTGAACCCACGGTGACTCGCGCCACGACGGTTTTCAAGATCGCGTACGACTTGACACACCCATTAAGACTCCGCCGACCTTCGTTGTACCGTCGCCGCAGTCGATCAAGGGGAGGGTGACGATGATCAGACGGTGGCCGACGGCCTTGGGCGTGAACCTGCTACTTGGAGTCCCGGGGGTGGTGCCGATCTGGTTGCTGTGGTTCCTGGCGGCGAACTGGAGCCATCCGGAACCGACGGAGAACGACGGTATGGCCCTTTGGCTCGTGATCATCCTGCCCATCGTCGGCCTGTACACGCTGCTGTGGTGGACAGCCAACCGCGCCCTTGCGCGCCGCACCTCACTCGCCGCTCGGACCTATTGGCTACTCAGCGGAATGGGCGCGTTCTTGCCCACCGTGACACTCATCCTGATCTATCCCTGACCGAGCCGGTGGCTCAGCCGACTGCTGCGGAGAATGGACGACCATCGAAGCCGGGCCGTCTCTGGGCCGTCCGAGGGTGGCCGACGGCGACAGATGACGACAGTCGGCAACAGCGCCACCCCTGCTCAGAGGAGGCGCATACAGCACTTGCACAGGTGCTCGTCAGCGAAGCAGAGTTGAGGAAGATCAGAAGCTCCCCGTGCCGCATCCGTGCCAGATCCAGCGGGGCGCCACGGGGAACGGCGGGGCCAGCAGGTGCCTGATACCCCTCTCCGCCCACGTGGCTGTTTCGCAGGTCAGAGCCGCAGTCGCCTCACCTCGCTCCTAAAGCGGGTGTCGGCCGCCGACCGAACCATGCCTAATGCGAGCGTCCCATCAGGCATGGGAGTGGTAGCGGGCATCAGGGGTGGGCCAAGTGCGGTCCATGAAAGGCGGCCGATCGATACGGTCGAAGCAGCGCACGAGGAAGTCGCAAAAGGTGCCCGCAGTCTCGAACCAACTGTTGCTCTCGCTGCCGACGACGATGCGCCACTCATCAGGGTTCGGTTCGATTGCGAGGAAGTAGTACTCGCTGCCGTGCTCGTCCGAACCCCAGGAGATAAGGCCGCCAGGATCGGGGTGGAAGGGATACGGATACAGGTCCGGGGCACTGAGTCGCGCCCGGCGCCAGTCCTCCAGCGACCACAACCGCTCCAGCTCGGTGGTGTCGGCTTCCAGAGGCCGGCTCAGCGACAGGTAACCGTCGATGCTCCCCGGCCCGTACAGATCAAGGAACGCTTTGTAGTCCGAGGGCAGTTCGACCCCGAGGTACTGCTCGGACGCCGTCCACAGACGCGGCCTGGCCCAACCCCAAGTCACCGGCTTACCCAGGAGCGCCCTGAGGCGGTCGAGCGACGACATCCGATCCTCCCAGCGGAACCGACCGACGCCTCATGGTGCACCATGAGGCCACTGAGCGCCCGCGGTGCAGTTGTACAGCAGCTCCGTACCGCAACCTCAGTAGACGACCCTGTCCGGTAGCGTCCCTCCGGGGCTTCGGGGCGGCCGGCATGACCGTCGTTGACCGATCCGGCTAGAGCTACGGATCAGAAGGTGCCCGTGCCCCTGCCGTGCCCGATCGACCGGGGACGGGCGGGGAATCACGGCGGCGAGCAGGGACCGCCCAGCAGAGCGGCCCCTGACCGATGCACCTGGTCAGAGGCCGTTCACCTGCGGTGGGTGTGGGATTTGAACCCACGGTGACATCGCTGCCACGACGGTTTTCAAGACCGTATGCGGCTTGACCCGCTCATGGAGACTCCGCGCACGGGGTGTGGCAGGCGGACGGCCGGCTCATAAAGTTGGCGGCGCAGATCATCGCTGACCAGCCTTGGAGCGTGCATGTCCTCGTTGGATGAGTTGCAGGCCCTACTGGGGGTTCCTGCCCACCGGCAAGCGAACCCAGCCGACTGGGACGAGGTCGAGCGGCACATAGGCTCCGCGCTGCCCAGCGACTTCAAAAAGTTCCTGGACGCCTACGGGAGCGGGGTCATCTCCGGCGAGCTCGTTGTGTTCCACCCCACCGGATCGAGCCCGCTCCTGACGCGCATGCGCAAGACGCACCAAAGGTTCACCGAGCGCCGGGACAGGGCCCTGAGCCGCGGGGACTCCGAGCACATCCCGTACCCCTTTCACCCCGCACCTGGTGGGCTGATCTCCTGGGGATACGACTACAGCGGCGACGAGCACTTCTTCCTGCCCAGCGACCCGGACCGGTGGAAGATCGTCACGATGGTCCACGAAGAGGGCTGCGAGACCTTCGACGGCCCGTTCTCGGACTTCGCCCTCACGTTCGTACGGCAACTGCTTGACGTAGACCGGTACCACGGCATCGAACCGGAGGCCCTGGAGTTCCTGGAACCGGAAGACCTCGAAGAGCTGGTCGCCAACGGTGAGATCGGACCCGTTCAGCCGACCTTCAAGCCGTTCTGACGCGACGCTGCAAGGCTTCTGCCACTGACATCAATGCCTGACACCAACAGGCCCGGACACCAGCGGTCAGCGTTGAACCCCGGTGGACGGTCAGCCCGAGGCTACGGCCGGTTGACCAACGCTGCCGACCCGCTGCAATCGACCTGATAAAGATGAGGCCAGACCTCAAAACTCGTCTCTACCGCAGGCGCCGTCCTTGATCCAGGGGCGGCGCCCCGTCAGCTTGACTCGCCCGTTGAGACTCCGCCGACCCCATCCCCACAGAACCGACCGATCGAGCAGACCTGCAAAATGGGTGCGGCCTGGAAGGGGAACGCAATGAGTGCGTGGAGCAGGGCGGTATACGACCTCGGGTTCGGGATGGCCCTGATGTTGGTGGCGCTCAATGCGGGCAACGCCGCTGAGCGGCTTCACCGCGGTGTGGCAAATCATCCAAGGGTCAGCGCCGTCCTCACGCCCGCGGTGCTGAGGGCCACGAGTGCGGTCCTCGGAGTGATCGGAATAGCGATCGGCACCGTCCGCCTGGTGCACGCCTAGAACGGTTCAGGCTGCACTGGCTTCGGCAGGCCGACGCCCCTGGGCCGGCGCGGAGCTCGTGCCACTCTCGTGCCAGAACGGACGGGGACTCACGGGGAACCGGGGTCCGTAGGGGCGTGCTCGGCCTGCTCTGACCAACGCAGGGAATCCGCAGGTCACGCCCGTGATCGCCCAACCTCGCTCCTAAAGCGGGTGTCGCAGGTTCGAATCCTGCCGGGGGCACAAGGGAAAAGGCCCCGGACCGATCATGGTCCGGGGCCTTTGACGTCCGCATCTGATATCAACGAGCACGGTCACTGACGACCGGGGCGCTTCCTGAGCAGCCGGTCCATGTGACTCATGGCCTCCCGCTGGGTGTCCTCCACGACGTGCGTGTACACGTCCATGGTGATGCTGATCTGGCTGTGCCCGAGGATCTCCATCACGACGTGGGGCGCGACTCCGGCCGCCGTGAGGAGAGTGGCGGTGCCGTGCCGGGTGACAGCCCAGCCGTTCCCTTCGGCCCATTCACTGTCGCGTCATCTGTCACGCCCCAGCGATTCCCTCGCCGGAGGCGTGACGCACGTCACAACTTGGCTAGAAGAGGCCCTTGTAGCCCTGCCAGCCTGTCGCGATCTTCACCCGGGAGGCGAACGTCCCCTTGCCGGTCCCGGTCTGGCGGTACAGGTTGCCCGCCGTGTCCCGCATGACCAGGTCGCCCTTGCCGTCCCCGGTGATGTCCGCGACGCCGACGACCGCGTTATACGTGGATCCCCACCCGGTGGCGATCCTCACCCGCGCAGCGAAGGTGCCGTTGCCCTTCCCGAAGTACCGGTACAGGTTGTTCGCCGTGTCCTGCGCGACCAGGTCGCCGATGCCGTCGCCGTTGAGGTCTCCGACGCCCACGACCTTTTTGTACGTCTTCCAGTTGTCGTAGAGCTTCACGCGAGCTGCGAGCGTGCCGCCAGCGGTCCCCTTGTACAGGTACACCGCGCCGGTCGAGGCGTTGCGGGCGATCAGATCCGGGCGGCCGTCCTTCGTGAGGTCTCCGGGCGAGGTGAGGACGTCGTACTGGTTCCAGCCGCTGGTGGCGAGGGTGGTGTACGACGTCGCCGACTTGAGCGGGGCGCCGCAGACCGGCTTGTACAGGCGCAGGGCGCCGGTGCTCAGCCGGACCAGGACGTCGTTGCAGCGGTCGCCGTTGAGGTCGCCGAACGGCACGGCCCTGACCGAGGTCGACCAGCCGCTCGCCGAAACGCTCCCGGAGAACTTCCCGGCCCCGTCCCCTTGGTGGAAGGTGAGCCACCCCGAGGAGTTCATCGTCAGGAGGTCGCCGACACCGTCGGGCAGGGCCGAGCCGCCGACGTGGTCCCGCCACACCGCTGTGCCACCCGTCAACCGGACCGTGCCGGACTGGACCAACGCCGCTCCCTGCCCGTCCGCCGACTGAGCCGTCAGCGTCCAGGTGTACGAGCCGTTGGGAAGCAGTCCGCCCGTCGTGTCCCGGCCGTCCCACGTCGTCGCGATCGAGTACTCGGCCGGTCCGCCACTGCGCGTGGCCACCACGCGGCCCGTGGCCTTGTGGCGTATCTCCACCCTCCAGGAAGCCGCCGGCTCGGAGAGCCACCATTCACCGCGCCAAGAGACCGGGGTCACGTCCGTCTCCACCCGCGCGGTGACATTCCGGTAGGGAGAGACCAGGGCCGCCTCGGGCCGCCCGGTGTGCAGGACGTGGACGGCCTGGTCCAGCGTGGAGTACGCGAGGTCACCGTTACGAGGGTCGAGCGCCACAAGCCCCGCGGCGTCGGTTGCCCACCGCTGGACGACCATCCCGGTCTGCAGGCCGTAGACACCCCCCCTGCCCGCCCCGGACGGCGACGACACCGTCGCCGAGGTAAGCCTGCGCGGTGGAGGGAAGCGGAATGTTCTTCCTGGACTGGAGGTCGTAGACGCCCGCGGCGTACGGAGCGGTACTGAAGTTGCACTTCCAGTACAGCCACCGGCCGACGGCCTGCAGATCGACCATGGAGGAGCACCCGGTGTTCACCGTGAAGGACGTCAGCGAGGCCCCGGTGCGCGCGTCCTTGGCCGTGACCTTGCCGCCCGGGGCCGAGGACCACAGAGTGGTCCCCCAGATCGCACCCCTCTGGTACGGCTCCGTGTGCACGACCTTGCCGGAGTCGATGTCCACGACCCGGAGTTCCCGGCTGCCGCCAGCAGGTGTCCCGTCGACCAGCACCAGGTTCTCGGATGCCCCCACGATCCTCATCTGGTCCGGAGAATCGTCGAAAGAATCCTGGAGGCCCGTTTCGATCGGCGTTCCGGGAAACGTCTCGCCCTTGCCCACGACGAACAGCTTGGGCTGCCAGCCGCCGTCCACGCTCACTGCCCCGCGGTACACGGTCCGGCCGTCCCCGGTGGGATACAGCTCGGGGCACAGCCCGTTGCCGACGCTGCACTTGTTGTATGGGGCCGACAGGCTGCCGATCCGCACGCGCTCGCCGTATCCGGGCGCGGTTTCGGTGAGCAGGCGGTCGTACGCGAAGGTGGCCCCGTCGCCGTACTCCAGGGTCCTGACTGTGCCGTGATCCAGCGTCAGCCGCTGGAGCCGCATCGAGACCGGCGGGATGAGGAGCACACGAGCCGCGTACGGTACGCCGTCCGCCCCGGCGGTGATGTCCTGGTAGCCGTAGTCCTCCGCGGACTGGCCGCCGACGAGTTGAACGCCGCCGTCCGGCCGGACGGAAACACGGTCCGCCACCGCACGGGCGAGAAGCGTCCGCTCGGCGGAACCGTCGAAGGGGACGGCCACAACCTTCCAGATGGACGCCTCGTACTCCTTCTGACCGAGCGAAGAGTCATAGCGGGCCACGATCAGCGAGTCACCGACGACGCCGAGAACCTTCGCGTCCTTGAGACTGACCTGAATCTCGCGCACGGGGGTGTCGAACCGGCCCTGCTCATAGATCCGCACGCCGCCGGCCTGGGGGGTAACCAGATGAACGGCGGTCACCACGGAATTCCCATACACCGTGCCGTACGGCAGAAACGTGGCTTCCGCGGTGCGGAGATCGATCCAGGCGTACTGTCCGACGTCCTCTCCGGGGACCTTCAGAAGTGAGAGGAACCCGTGGACGCCGGCCCGCCCGTTAATGATGATGGAGGCACCCTCTGGAAGGCCTGTCACGCGGCGGTCCGCCGTGGTCCCGTTCTCATTGCTCAGCAGATGAAACTCAGTCCACTTCCCGTCGGCACCGGCTCCGCCCTGGGTCACCACGGTGGTCCCGATCGCCCTGCTGTAAACCTGACCTGCGGGGACAGTGACGGTCGTGGTCTCGTCGGTGACCATGTTCCGCAGCAGTACCTCGCCCGTGCCGCCGCTCGGCGGCAGCGCCACGACGTCCGATGCCGCTCCGTAGTACTCGACAGGGTCGTGCGGCTGCGTGCCCTCGAGCTTTCGGGTCGAGCCGTCCGCGCCCGTCCACTCCAGTCCGGAGGGACCGCTCGTGGTGGTGGCGGAGTGCAGAAACCCGGAAGGCCCGACGCTCACCACAGATCCGTAGCCCGGTGTGGCGCGCATGGTCGCGGGAATCGTGGTCTCACTGAACGTTCCTGCATCGGCCAATGCGACCCAGGAGGCAGGACCTACAGCCAGCGACAGCGACACGACCGCCGTGACGGCACTGCGGAGGAGGACACGTTTGGCCACTTGATTCCACCCCTGACGTGAAAGGACCTGGAGCAGGCAGGGGAATCGGCTCGGTCCTCAGTACTCACAGCAAGCAAGCCGGTCAATCCCGGCGCCCCCGCCCCCCCCACACCCGAGTGATCGATCCTAACAACAGGCTCACAGGCCACGGAAGAGAATTTCGAACCCGTTCAATAAGCCGGGGCCGCGCTCAACAGGACTGTGCGGCATACGATCTGACGTCAAGTCAGGCAAGAGGGTGCGATCATGCTGGCAGACCAACAGACGGGGCGGGGATGCAACCATTCCCTTCAGAGCTGGAACCCCCGGAGCCGAAGGCGCGCTTGAGGCGATAGCGACAGATACTTACAACGGACCGCCAGTGATCAGCGGTCGGCTGTAGCGCGTCGGCCCCGCACCACAAGCGCACCATGCCGAGCGGGGAACAGCGGGGAATCACGGTGAAGGCGGCCCAGCCCAACGCGGTCACCCCGCAGTCGTTCGCCCAGGCCAGCTCCCGATTCACCTGCAGATGCCCGCAGCTTCCCAAGCTGAGGGCTCATGCGTCGCCCTCACGGTTCGGCCAGCGCGGCTTGCGCTGGGCGACGGCATGGCAGGGTGGCTGAGGCCGGCGGGGGTGCAGCGAGGCACACGCGTGCCTGGTCGGTCGGCCCACCCGGCATCGTGGCTGACTGTCGTCGGCTGAGGTACAGACTGCTATCGGAGGGAGGCCCCGCCAAGGTGGACAAGGGCGAGCAGCGAACGTGTCCAGTCCACCCGCGGGACTGACCGACGTTGACACCGACAGCCCCGGACGGCGGCGCCCATCAGCGAACCACAGTGGACTACTGCCGCAGCCTTGTACGGTGGCCCACCAGTTGAGGCAGCGCTGAGTCAGTCTTGGAAGCCACCGTGCGTTCTACAGGGGGAAACAATGACGTGGTCGGCAGGAACGTGGATACGAGTCCGGCGCGCGCGCCGAGAGCGCTGGGATGCAGACATCATCCGCGCCCTGCAGATCCCCGTCCCAAGGCTCACGCAGGAGCGAGCACAGCATCTGATCCAGCAAGGCAAATGGCTGGGAGCGATATCCGAGGTAAGGGAAGCGACCGGCTACGACCGCAGGGATGCCAGACGTGTCGTGCTCGCCTTGGCGTACGGGTGCAGAGTTCCCACCCGCTAAGCCATCCTTCGGACTCGAAGGCGCCCCGGCCCAGAACGTCTCTGACATCCACAGGTGACATCAACAGCACCGGACGTGGGCACGCACTCACGGCCCGAGACGTACGTTCCCATCGGGCGAGAACCCTGCCGGGCCGCACCTGGATCGAACTCCTAATGCGGTGCTCCCCGAAGCCAGTGTCATGGGTGCGCAACGCTGCAAGTGGGCTACTCCACAACGCCCCTTCGAGCTCCGCTCGTATCGTGCACGCATGCGCAACGAGCGGCACGACGAGCCACTGTCCAAAGCGGAGGTGGAGTTGTTCCTCCAGTATCTGCATCGGTTCGCCAACCATGAACTGGATCTCTTCGCCCTCATGCAGGTGGGCGATCCTGAGTACCCCGTCTATGTGAGCTTCGCCAGGACACCCGAGGAGGGAGTCGACCCCGAGGCCTACCGGCGGCCGTAGCGAACCACGGGCCCTGTCGAATGTGTGTCGAGGGCTGACCGATGGGGCTCCAGGGCGGGGGAGCGGTGCAGGTCGGAGGGGGTGCTCCGTGCGACGCACCAAGCGCCTTCTAAGCGCTCCGTGATTCGGAACGTGCCACAGTCGTGCCACATCGGGCGGTCAACCACGGTCAACGACGGCTCGCCGCAGTCGAGATGCGCCGTCCACCCGGGACGCGGCTAAAGCCCTAGTGACCTGGACGGACATGCCACCGACTACGTCCGCCCTTACAAGGCAGTGGTGGCCACAGCCGGTCGCTTCACCACATGACGGGTCGTGGCAACCCCGCTGGCAGAGCGACAGACGAGCCAGGTCGACCGCGAGCTCTCTTGCTACGTCTGCGGCCCCTCGGCATCCCTGCGGCTGGACACGACATGCCGCGCGATCGTGGACAAGGCCAGCTCACGATCCTCGTCGACCACGAGCCAGCCCTTGCCCAGGAGCGATTGCAGCACTGGGCGAATCTCTTCACCCAGCTCCTCCGCCAAGTCGTCGTCCGTGGGGGAGAGGCCGTCCTGGACGAGGCTCGCCACGTGGAACACGACGGCTTCCTCCTCCGCGGTGATGTTGAAGTCCATGACGTGAAGGTATGCGAGCCCCTTGGCCGCGACACGCCGAGGGCCCTGTCGTCACGGGCCGGCCGTCACGGCTTGCTCTGGTCGACGGCACCGGCAGCGTGGCTGAGGCCGGTGGGGGTGCAGGGAGGCATACGCGTGCGTGGTCGGTCGGCGCATCCGCCGTCGTGGCTGACTGGCGTCGGCTGAGGTTCAGACGGGGCGTCTCCAAGGTGCCGGCCGTCAGCCGAGCGCGCCGAAGCTGGGCCGTCCCTGGGCCGTCCGAGGTTGCTCAACAGCGGCCAACGACGACCAACGTCGACGACCGGGCGCACGAGCCCACCGTCCCTGAGCTGGGAAGCAGCAGGTCACCAAGATCTCCGACAAGACCCAGGGCAAGAGGAAGTAGAGATAGCGAACACGCCTCCCACCTGCGCATACGGCGCGGATGGGAGGCGTTTTCGTGCCCTGGGACCTCTCTGGGACCTCAGCGATGTCCGCACGGCGCATCCGCTTCCACCACCTCATCGGATGGGCCCCGAAGGGCGAGCCCGGTCGAGGACTTCGGTGCGCGCACGGAGGCTCTTGGAGAGTGATCCGTAGGCGTGTGGGACCCCAGGATCCGACTGTCGCGCGCAAAGGCGTTTACGAACGCGTGTGCCATGCATGAGAATCCGTTCATCTTTCAAGATCCCGCTGGGGGACGCACGGCGGGATCGCATCTGATGTGGGGACAACTACGTGCGTATCCGCGCCGCCGTGGCTGCCGGTTCCGGGGCCCTGGCACTTTCCGCGCTTGCCCGGCCGGCCGCCCAGGCCGACGGGAGTCCGGGCGCCGCCCTCCTTCAAGACCGCACCGTCGTGGACGAGGCGAAATCCGCAGCACGCCTGCTGGTGGCCGGCTGTACCTGATCGCACTCGAACGCCCCCGGCCACCGCAACCGGAGCCGGGTCCCTCAGCAGGGCCCGGCACCTCGGCCGTCCTCTCCGCCTGGCGGTCGGCCGCCGTGGTTCGAGCCCGTCGTCATCCCCTCGATTTCGAAAGCAGCAGTCCCGTGATCTTGAAGAACGCCGCGCGAGCCGCGGCCATCAGCACCGCGATACTCGCCGGCATGGTCACAGCCCCCGGTCAGGCGAGCGCCGACACCACCGGGCCCGTGGTCTCGGGGATCGGCAGGGTCCAGACCGACACCGGGCTCGAGCTCACCGCCCACATCGACGCCCCGGCCGGCGTCACCTCCGTGACGGCCACCCTCACCGCAGGCACGGCCACCGTGCCCAATAGCACGGTCACCGACTTCCACCTCGTCTCCGGCACCGCCACCTCCGGTACCTGGCAGAGCAGCGGCTCACTGGGACTCGACGTCTACGCCTCGTACCGGGTCGCCATCACCGCGCAGGACAGCGAGGGCACGGTCTCCCTTCCCGGCCGCGGCGTCCTCGCCTACCTCCCCTCGCTGGTCTTCCACGACACCGCCTACGAGCCCACGGCCCTCAGCTTCGAGCACCAGGACATCAACGTCACCGGCCGGGTGACCGAGTACGACCCGGCCGCCGGCGACACCGGCCCGTGGCAGTCCCCCGCCGGCATGGGCGTCTTCGTCACCTGGGACGGGCACACGTCGCCCCGCAACGCAACGGCGGCAGACGGCACCTTCGCCTTCACCGTCCACCCCGGCGACGTGCAGAACACCACCCTCCACGTCTTGGCCACAACCACAACGACGTACGGCCAGGGCCCGGACTCCGAGCCGATCGCCTCCGTCGACTCCCCCGTACGCATCACCCTGGACCACACCGGCAGCACCGGCGCCCCGGTCGGCAGCGGGGAGGTCATCAGCGGAACCGCGGAACGCCAGGAGGAGGACGGCACCTGGGTGCCGCTGGCAAACGTCACGCTCCCGATCCAAGCCAGCACGGGCAGACAAGCCGCCGGGGCGACCACCGACGCAACCGGGCGGTTCAGCCAGACCGTGCCCGTCATCAACGGCACCACGATCTGGACCGTCAGCTACACGCGGCCGTTCCTCACTCCTGCCAGCGTCAGCTACACCGTCGCCAAGCCCGTCGCGAAGGTGTCCCTGTACGCCAACAAGCCGACCGTCGACGCCTACTCCCGCCTGCACATCTCCGGATACCCGACTTTCTCCGGCGACTGGTTGCCGTATGGGCGGGTCTACATCCAGCAGTCCAACGACGGCCACACCGGCTGGACCAACATCGGCTCCACCACGTTCGGCAGCGCCGCCAACGGCTTCGCCGCCTCCGTGCTCACCGTCACCAACCCCCACGGCTACTGGCGCTACTACTACCCCGGCGCCCCCGGCTTCACCGCCGCCTACAGCCCGGTCGTCCACGCCTTCCGCTATCAGACCGCCATCAGCGGCGGAAAGCCCAGCCACACCAGGGTCACCAAGCACCACACCGTGACCATCAGCGGCACCCTCAAGCAGAACGGCTACGGCTCCTGGACCCCCCTGCCCAAGGCCACCGTCCAGATCTTCTTCCGCCCCTCCGGCAGCAGCACCTGGCACCTGATCACCAGCGCCCGCACCAGCAGCACCGGCTACTTCGCCGCTCACCCCACCATCACCCGCTCCGGCACCTGGCGCGTCGTGTACCAGGCCCCCGACCAAGTCCACGTCAACGCCTACGGCCCCATGGTCAAGGTCACCGCAATCTGACGAACGGGGGTGGGTTTGTGCGGGGCATATGCCATTCGGGTTGCAGTCGCCGTCGCGAGGGCGAGCCGGGGGAAGTGCGGCGGCGGGGCGCGCGGGGCGGGCTTTAGCCTGGGCCGGCAGGGAGAGCCGTCGGTATCGGGAGCTGCGCGTGGCGGGGCCGGAAGTGTGGCAGTGGCTGGAGGGGCACAGGCGCCTGATGCCGGCCGTCCTGCTTCTCGGAGCAGGGCTGGTCGACCTGTTCACGCCACCCACGGTCAGTGCCGCGGCCTTCTACACGGCCGCGATCCTGATGGCCGCGCCTCTGCTGTCGCTGCGCGGCACCATTCTCACCGGGGTGTGCGCGTTCCTGCTCGACCTGGTCTCGTTCGTGCACTTCGGCTACCACGGAACGGCGCCCGAGGTCAGCGAGCTGGCCATGGTGGCGACGGTGTCCGCGGTCGCGATCTTCCTCAACCGCCTCCTGCATCACCTCCAGACCCAGCTGCGTTCCGCGCGCGACATCGCCGCCGCCGTCCAGTGCGCCGTGCTGCCGGAACCGCCGAAGGCGAGCGGCCCGCTGAGTTTCGCCGTGCGCTACGAGGCCGCACAGACGGACGCACAGATCGGCGGGGACCTCTACGCCGTGCTCGACACCCCGTTCGGCGTGCGCTGCGTGATCGGCGATGTGCGCGGCAAGGGAATGGACGCGGTCAGGGCGGTCGCGGCCAGCATCGTCACCTTTCGCGAGGCGGCCCTGTACGAACCCAGCCTGACCGGGGTCGTGAAGCGGCTGGAGCGGGCTGCCGTCCTGGAGACCCAGCAGTCGGGCAGCGAGACCGAGCTCGAGGGGTTCATCACGGGCGTGGTGGCGGAGTTCCCCCGGCACGGAGGGGCGGTCCGCCTCGTCAACCGTGGCCACCCGGCACCCGTACTGCTCCTGCCCGACGGCGTGCGGTACGTCGAGCCCAGCCGGCCGGCCGTGCCCCTGGGCATGGCGGCCCTGGCCGACGACCCTGCCCCCGTCGACATGGTGGCCTTCCCGGAAGGGGCGACTCTGCTGCTCTACACGGACGGACTGACGGAGGCCCGTGACGACAAGGGCGCCTTCTACGACCCCGTCGCGGGAGCCGCCATATCCCCGGATGCCCGGCCGGAGGCTCTCCTCGACGCCCTGTTGGCCGACGTGCACCGGCACACCGGTGGCCGCAGAGCCGACGACATGGCACTGCTGGCCGTCGCCTGTGCACCGGAAACCGCGTGACGGCGGCTGCCCGGACGAGCGGACAAGCGTCGGAAAGGCGGCTCTGATTCCTTTTCCCCACAGGGAAGTTGACCGGCAGTCGCTGATTTCGCCAACCCGGGTGGGCGTCGGGGTTAAGTCATGGGTCGGGCGGCAATGGTGCACAACTCCGCGGTGATCCCCGCTGTCTGACGCAGGTGAAGTCGCCACCCCGTTCATGAAAGTGGGAGACCGCATCATGCGTCTACGCGCCACCGCCACCGTCACCGCCTCCGCAGCCCTCGGCGCGGCCCTGGCCGTCACCGCGCTGGCCGGCCCGGCCGCCGGGGCCACGCAGGACGACACACCCACGAGATTCAGCGACATCGTGGTCAACAAGAGGCTCGACTACACCGTCGTCGTCGGGGCCAGGGCGAAGGTCGCCTTCCAGATCTCCGCGACGGTCAACGACCCGTCAGGCGTCCGGAGCGTGACGTACGGACTGTGGCACGGGAACACCCGGGCGCAGGCCGACGGCTACCTGGCCCAGGTCGGGTCCGGCCGCTGCGTGAAGGCCAGTGCGACCACGTCCAAGTGCGAGGCCGTCGTGGTCGCCGACCCGAACACCAACCTCCGCAGCAACGCCCTCGCCGGTGTCTGGACCGTGGGCGCCGTGGCCGTCGACGGCGCGGGCAACGTCACCCGCCTGGACGACGTCGGCACCGGCATAGCGCGCATCAAGCGCGAGACCCACCTGTCCGGGGCCGACGCCACCCCGGAGCCGGTGAAGAAGGGCGGGACCGTGACGGTCAGGGCCCGGATGACCGTCGCGAGCTGGCAACAGCACAAGGACGTGCCGCTCATCGGGCACCAGGTGCTGCTCCAGTTCCGCAAGGGCAGGAGCGGGGCCTTCGTCACGCTGCAGAAGGTCAAGACCGACCGGAACGGCTGGGTCAGGGCCGCGGTGAAGGCGACGGTGGACGGCGAGTACCGCTTCGCCTTCGCGGGCACGAGCCTCACCCCGGCCAGGACCGGTGCGGCCGACTTCGTCGACGTGAGGTGAGCCCGGACCGCCGGGGCGGGCGGCGTCACCAGACGGACAGGGGGACCGCGTGGATCTCGTCCGCCTTGTGGCCGGCGCGTTCGTGCACGCGCTGGACCGCCTCGGCGGAGGGGGCCTCGGAGAGGCAGTAGACGGTTCCGGTGGCCGGGTCGGCCCAGGCGCGTTCGAAGTGCACCTGCTCCTCGCCCTCGATCGCGAGGTCCGCCTTGTGGGCCGCGTCCAGCTGTTCGGCCGTGATGCCCTGCATGCCGTGGTGGATGTCCATGAACTGGGGCATGGTCCCGCACCTCCTCTGCCTGCGGATCACCTTCCATGCTGCGCCCGTACGGGCGAGGCGGCGACCGACGGGGTGCGAGGAGAGGCGGGACCCGCGACGGCGTACGACGACCTTCGTCGTCGTACGCCGTCGTACGCCGTGGGCTTCGTCAGCCGCACTGGCAGGGGTTGCCCGACTGGCACCCGCACCCGCAGCCCGAGCCGCAGCCGCACGCGCCGATCAGCGTCAGGCTCCTGATGTCGGCGGGCTGCTCGGTGGGGCGTTCCTGCGCGGGGTCGGGCTGTGTGCTGGGGGATTCGGCCATGGCTCTGGGTCCCTCCTGGAGGCGGTGCCTGTGCCCATTGCATGCCCGCTCCACCGGGCGCATCAACGGCGCACGGTGGCTTCGGGCACGCCCCGGCCGATCCTCTTCGCGCCTGTTCGGATACGGAGGGTCAGGCGCCCTTGGACCCGGTGGCCTGGATGTCCGGCTGGATGTCGGGCTGGAGCTCGTCCGCGTGCTCACCCGTCACCAGGAACACCACGCGCTTGGCGACCGCCACCGCGTGGTCGGCGAACCGCTCGTAGTAACGGCCCAGCAGCGTCACGTCGACCGCGGTCTCGATGCCGTGCTTCCAGCGGTCGTCCATCAGGTGCTGGAACAGGGTGCGGTGCAGCAGGTCCATGGCGTCGTCGTCGGTCTCCAGCTGCATCGCCAGATCGACGTCCTTCGTGATGATCACCTCGGCCGCCTTCGCCATCAGACGCTGCGCGAGCTGACCCATCTCCAGGATCGTGGCGTGCAGGTCGTGCGGTATGGCGTGCTCCGGGAAGCGCAGGCGCGCGAGCTTCGCCACATGCTGGGCGAGGTCGCCGGAGCGCTCCAGGTCGGCGGACATCCGCAGTGACGTGACGACGATCCGCAGGTCGGTGGCGACCGGCTGCTGCCGGGCCAGCAGGGCTATCGCACGGGCTTCCAGGTCGTGCTGGAGCTCGTCGACCTTCTTGTCCGCCTCGATGACACTCTCGGCCAGCTTCAGGTCGGAGTCGAGGATGGCGGTCGTGGCGCGCCCGATCGCCGACCCGACCAGCCGGGCCATCTCCACCAGTCCGTCGCCGATCGAGTCCAGTTCCTCGTGGTACGCGTCCCGCATCAGGTTCCCTCTCGTACGTGTTCCATAGGGGTTTGGGGGGCCGGTCCTTCGGACATGTGAGTCCTCGAACGTCTGAGTCGTCGAACGTTCTAGCACCGGCGGTACGAACCCCACGCTCCCACGTTCCGGCCTGTACGCGTCGGTTTCCGTCACCCAAAATGAACCACTGCTAGCTCCAAGGTGAACTCTGGGCGACGAGTGTTCGAGGTCGCACTTCGATGGCTGTAGCCATCCGGGACGGCATGCCTAACCTGGGGGCATGGACGTGAACGCGGCGGTCGCCGCAGCGGCAGCGATCGCCGGGGTACTCACCGGTGCCATCGCCATGCTGGCGTTCCGCTGGAGCGAACGCGACCAGCAGCGACCCACCAGAACATCCCTGCACACCGATCTCGTGCTCCCGCCGGGGGTGGACACGGTCCTTTCCGTGCTCCGCTCCTCCGCCGTCGTACTCGACGAGGCGGACGCCGTGGTCAAGGCGAGCTCCGCCGCGTACGCCCTCGGGCTGGTGCGCGGTGGGAAGCTCGCCGTCGAACCCATGCTCCAGATGGCCCGGGACACCCGGCGGGACGGCGAGATACGCCAGGTCGAACTGGATCTGCCCAGGCGGGGGACCGGGCGGGGCGAGGCTCTCGCCGTGTCCGCGCGTGTCGCCCCCCTCGGCTCCCGGCTCGTGCTGCTTCTCGTCGAGGACCTCACCGAGGCCCGGCGCATCGAGGCGGTACGGCGCGACTTCGTCGCGAACGTCAGCCATGAGCTCAAGACCCCGGTCGGCGCGCTCTCCCTGCTCTCCGAGGCCGTCATGGACGCCTCGGACGATCCGGAGGCGGTGGAGCGCTTCGCCGGGCGGATGCAGATCGAGGCCACCCGGCTGACGAACCTGGTCCAGGAGCTCATCGACCTCTCCCGGGTCCAGAACGACGACCCGCTGGAGGACGCCGAACCGGTCCGGGTGGGCGAACTGGTCGCCGAGGCCATCGACCGCTGCCGTCACCAGGCCGGCACCAAGCAGATCACCATGGCCGCGGGCGGCACCGCCGACCTGCGGATCTGGGGGAACAGGGGGCAGCTCGCCGCCGCACTCGGCAATCTCGTCGAGAACGCCGTCAACTATTCGCCGGCCCGCACCCGGGTCGGCATCGCCGCCCGCCGGGTCAGCGTGCCCGGAGGGGACCTCATCGAGATCGCCGTGACCGACCAGGGCATCGGCATCTCGGACAAGGACAAGGAGCGCATCTTCGAGCGCTTCTACCGGGTCGACCCCGCCCGCTCCCGTGCCACGGGCGGTACGGGCCTCGGGCTGGCGATCGTCAAGCACGTGGCCGCCTCGCACGGCGGGGAGGTCACGGTGTGGAGCTCCGAGGGACAGGGCTCCACGTTCACTCTGCGGCTGCCGGAGGCAGGTGCGGCCCGCGACCGCGCCCAGCAGCATCCCGACCTCGACCACGTGAACGACACCTACGACGATCATGTGAACGACGAATACGACGACTACGACGAGGACATCCCCGAGAACGTCATCGACAGCGTGGTCGAGAACGTCGTCGAGCCCGTCGTCGAGCCCGGCGGGGCCGCACACCCCGCTCATCCCTCGCGGACCACATCCCCCGACTCAACCGCGTACGAAACGCTTTCCGCCCCGGAGGTCCTTCCGTGACCCGTGTGCTTGTCGTCGAGGACGAGGAGTCCTTCTCCGACGCCCTGTCGTACATGCTCCGCAAGGAGGGCTTCGAGGTCGCTGTCGCGACCACGGGCCCCGACGGGCTCGACGAGTTCGAGCGCAACGGCGCCGATCTCGTCCTGCTCGACCTGATGCTGCCGGGGCTGCCCGGCACCGAGGTGTGCCGCCAGCTGCGCGGCCGCTCGAACGTCCCGGTGATCATGGTCACCGCCAAGGACAGCGAGATCGACAAGGTGGTCGGTCTGGAAATAGGAGCCGACGACTACGTCACCAAGCCGTTCTCCTCGCGCGAGCTGGTCGCCCGTATCCGGGCGGTGCTGCGCCGCCGGGGCGAGCCCGAGGAGGTCACCCCGGCGGCGCTGGAGGCCGGCCCGGTCCGGATGGACGTCGACCGGCACGTGGTCACCGTCTCCGGCTCGAAGGTCGACCTCCCGCTCAAGGAGTTCGACCTGCTGGAGATGCTGCTGCGCAACGCGGGCCGCGTCCTGACCCGTATGCAGCTGATCGACCGGGTCTGGGGCGCCGACTACGTCGGTGACACCAAGACCCTCGACGTCCACGTCAAGCGCCTGCGCGCGAAGATCGAGCCGGACCCCGGTGCGCCGAGGTACCTGGTGACGGTGCGCGGCCTCGGCTACAAGTTCGAGCCGTAAACAGCCGTCGGGAGTCGGATCGTGCCGGAGGGATCCGGCACGCACGTACGGCGGAGGGCGGAACCCTGGAAAGGGTGCCGCCCTCCGCCGTACGTGCGCGGGCCGTGCCTGTCTACTGGCTGGCTGCCGACTCGGTGGCGGTCGCGTTCGGGGACTCCGACTCGTTCGGGGAGGCGGACTCGCCCGTCGACGGCTCCTCGGTGGCGGACGGCGTGACGCTCGGGATGTCGCTCGGGCCCCAGGAGGAGAAGTAGCTCTCGGCCGGGACGACGAAGGCGCTGATGTTCACGGCGCCGGTCGAGCTGAAGGTGAAGGTGACCTTCTGGACGTTGCCGTTCTGGACGGCCTCGGCGGCGTCTGAGAGCACCGCGGAGGCGTTGTCCTTGCCGCCGATGACCAGGGAGCCGTGCGCCGGGATGCTCAGCTTGTCGCTGCCCTTGGCGGGGGAGAGCTTCGCGGTGCCGCCGCCCTCGACGCTGATGGAGTCCAGGGTCTGGGCGCTGGTGCCGCTGTTGAAGACGGTCGCGGAGATCACCGAGGGGCCCGAGGTGTCCGTGCCGGGCTGGGTGATGACGAGAGCGTTCTGGATCTTGATGTCGCCGACGCTCGTCGCCGCGTTGTCGGGCTGGACCTCCAGCGTCTGGGAACTGTTGCCCGCGCCGCACGCGGCGAGCGAGGCGATCGAGAACGCGATGGCGGAGGCGGCGAGGGTGCCGCGTCGAAGGCTGCTGCTCACGGCGGCGGCTTCTCCTTGAACGCAGGGGCAGCTGTACCTAAAGCCGCCCTAAGTGTCTGTCAGCGGCCTTAGGTTACCGAGCCGTTCCGGAGCCGCCGCACCCGACCCTCCCCCGGGGCGCCCGGCTTCCCTCGGCAGGCGGTACCCGGAGGCTTTCCGGAGCCGGAAGCGACCGGGAACGTATTGGTCTCACCGTCGTACGAGATTCACTTAGACGGGCTTGCGGATTTTCCGTGTCGGAATAACCGGTGGTGGCAGGCCTCTAAGCGGCTGAATTGATCACCGATGCGGTTCGGCCGGCCGTTCCGCCGGTCTTGCGATCTTCCCTTGTGATCACCCCGTGATCAATTCCGGATTCGTGTCGCGGTCGGCACCGGCAACCGAACGGAGTAGCGGAAGTCGATCGTATGGAACCAGACATTTGGGGACGTTCGTCCACTTGGGGTGGCCTCCGGATGTGGGTAACGTGTGTGTTTCCCTTCCCCTGGAGAGCCGCTCCGACCTGCGAATACCCGCTTCCGATCGGTCCGCGATGCACGTTCCTGTTGCTGTTGTCAAGCCCCGAGATATGCCCTGACCTGCGAAAACGCCATTCAGAAGCCGCCGTTTCCGTGTTACTCTGGATAGCCACGGAAGGGGTACCTGTCACATGACGTTCAAGGTTGGCGACACCGTGGTCTATCCCCATCACGGGGCCGCGCTGATCGAGGCTATCGAAACTCGCCAGATCAAAGGCGTGGACAAGACCTACTTGGTGCTGAAGGTCGCCCAGGGCGACCTGACGGTACGTGTGCCAGCGGACAATGCGGAGTTCGTCGGCGTGCGTGATGTGGTCGGTCAGGACGGGCTGGACCGGGTCTTCGAGGTGCTGCGCGCTCCGTACGCCGAGGAGCCCACGAACTGGTCACGCCGTTACAAGGCAAATCTGGAGAAGCTCGCCTCCGGCGATGTCATCAAGGTCGCGGAAGTCGTGCGTGACCTGTGGCGTCGTGAGCGCGAGCGCGGACTCTCCGCCGGTGAGAAGCGCATGCTCGCCAAGGCCCGCCAGATCCTGGTGAGCGAGCTGGCTCTCGCGGAGAACACGAACGAGGACAAGGCGGAGGCCCTGCTCGACGAGGTCCTCGCGTCCTGACGCGCGGCGGCACCGTCCGCCCTACTCAGCACGCCTCTCACTCTGCGCAGTGAAATGCCGCGGTGCCCGATGACGTATCTTCTGTCGCCGGGCGCTGCGGCATTTCTTTGTACGCCGTACTCGGATGCCGTACGCCACGAGGAATTCCCCCGATACTGGTGTGCCGGGCCCGGGCAGCTGGCTCGACCGGTGTCACGGAAGGGTTCCGGTCAAGGCGTCGCGCCCGGCACGCTGTGGCCATACCCACGTAGGCCGAGCACACAAACCTGACAGGAACCGATGTCTGACGTTTCGCGCCCTTCGACCGCGGATGCCGTTCCGGAGGCCCCGGCCGTGCCCACCCGTACCGCCGTCGTGATCCCGGCCGCCGGCCGGGGTGTGCGCCTCGGTCCGGGCGCACCCAAGGCGCTCCGCGCGCTGAACGGCACTCCCATGCTCATCCACGCCGCGCGCGCCATGGCCGCGTCCCGAGCCGTCTCCCTGGTCGTCGTCGTGGCGCCGCCCGACGGCGCGGGCGAGGTCAAGTCGCTGCTCGACGCGCACGCGCTGCCGGAGCGGACCGACTTCCTCGTCGTCCCCGGCGGCGAGACCCGCCAGGAGTCGGTCAAGCTCGGCCTCGACGCGCTGCCGCCCGACTGCGGCATCGTGCTCGTGCACGACGCCGCCCGGCCCCTGGTGCCGGTCGACACGGTGGACGCCGTGATCGAGGCCGTACGGGAGGGCGCGGCCGCGGTCGTGCCCGCCCTGCCGCTCGCGGACACGGTCAAGGAGGTCGAGCCGGCGGCCGTGCCGGGCGAGCCGGAGCCGGTGCTCGCCACGCCCGAGCGGAAGCGGCTGCGGGCCGTCCAGACGCCGCAGGGCTTCGACCGGGCCACGCTGCTGCGCGCCCACGAGACGGTCACCGACGACGTCACCGACGACGCGAGCATGGTGGAGCAGCTCGGCCTGCCGGTCGTGGTGGTCCCCGGGCACGAGGAGGCCTTCAAGGTCACCCGGCCACTGGACCTGGTGCTCGCGGAGGCGGTCCTGACGCGCCGGAGGCTGAACGATGGCTTCTGAGCTCTCGGGGACGCCCGGTGCCTCCGGGGAGGCCCAGGGCGCCAGGGCGTACCTGCCCGTGCTGCCGCAGGTGGGGATCGGCACGGACATCCACGCCTTCGAGGAGGGGCGCGAGCTGTGGTGCGCCGGTCTGAAGTGGGAGGGCGAGGGGCCGGGCCTGGCCGGGCACTCCGACGCGGACGTCGTCGCCCACGCCGCGTGCAACGCGCTGTTCTCCGCGGCCGGGCTCGGTGATCTGGGGCAGCACTTCGGCACCGGGCGGCCCGAGTGGGCCGGCGCGTCCGGGGTGACGCTGCTGACCGAGGCCGCGCGGCTGGTGCGCGAGGCCGGATTCGTCATCGGCAATGTCGCCGTCCAGGTCGTCGGACCCCGGCCGAAGATCGGCAAGCGGCGCGACGAGGCGCAGAAGATCCTGTCCGAGGCGGTCGGCGCGGCCGTGTCGGTGTCCGGGGCCACGACGGACGGGCTCGGCTTCCCCGGGCGCGGCGAGGGCCTGATGGCGGTGGCCACGGCGCTGGTGGTCCGCACGGGCTGAGCCCGGCAGGGGGCTCCGCCCCGCGCGTCCGCGTACCCGCGTGCTCCCGTCGTCCGGAGGGAATAGGGCGGAAGGGTCGCGGGGCACTGCCTCGCGACCACTACCCTGGAGTGGTGACTATTCGCCTGTACGACACCAGCGCCCGGCAGATCCGTGACTTCGCCCCGCTCAAGCCGGGTTGTGTCTCGATCTACCTGTGCGGTGCCACCGTTCAGGCGGCCCCGCACATCGGACACATCCGGTCGGGGCTGAACTTCGACATCATGCGCCGCTGGTTCGCCCACCGCGGCTACGACGTCACGTTCATCCGCAACGTCACCGACATCGACGACAAGATCATCAAGAAGTCGCACGAGGAGGACCGCCCCTGGTGGTCCATCGGCTACGACAACGAGCGCGCGTTCAACGACGGCTACCAGGCCCTCGGTTGCCTGCCGCCCACGTACGAACCGCGGGCGACCGGGCACGTGCCCGAGATGGTCGAGATGATGCGCGGGCTCATCGAGCGCGGACACGCCTACGAGGCCGACGGCAACGTCTACTTCGACGTGCGCTCCTTCCCGGAGTATCTCCAGCTCTCCAACCAGGAGTTGGACAACCTCCGCCAGCCCTCGGGCGAGGGCGAGACGGGCAAGCGGGACCACCGCGACTTCGCCATGTGGAAGTCGGTCAGGCCCGGCGAGCCGAGCTGGGAGACACCGTGGGGACGCGGGCGCCCGGGCTGGCACCTGGAGTGCTCCGCCATGGCGCACAAGTACCTCGGTTCCGCCTTCGACATCCACGGCGGCGGCCTCGACCTGATCTTCCCGCACCACGAGAACGAGATCGCCCAGGCGAAGGCGTTCGGCGACGAGTTCGCCCGGTACTGGGTGCACAACGCCTGGGTCACCATGAGCGGCGAGAAGATGTCCAAGTCGCTCGGGAACTCGGTGCTCGTCTCCGAGATGGTCAAGAACTGGCGCCCGATCGTGCTGCGCTACTACCTCGGCACCCCGCACTACCGCTCCATGATCGAGTACAGCGAGGAGGCCCTGCGCGACGCCGAGTCGGCGTTCGCGCGGATCGAGGGCTTCGTGCAGCGGGTCGTGGAGAAGGCCGGCGGGGTCGTCGAACCCGCCGCCGAGGTGCCGCCCGCCTTCGCCGAGGCGATGGACGACGACCTGGGCGTGCCGCAGGCGCTCGCCGTCGTGCACACCGCCGTCCGGCAGGGCAACTCCGCGCTCGCCGCCGACGACAAGGAGGCGGCGATCGCCCGCCTCGCCGAGGTACGCGCCATGCTCGGCGTCCTCGGGCTCGACCCGCTCCACCCGCACTGGGCCGACGAGACGGACCGGGGCGACGACCTGCACGGCGTCGTCGACAGCCTCGTACGACTGGTCCTCGACCAGCGCGAGGCGGCCCGGACCCGCAAGGACTGGGCGACCGCGGACGCCATCCGCGACCAGCTCAACCAGTCCGGACTCGTCATCGAGGACGGTCCGCAGGGGCCGCGCTGGAGCCTCGGCCCGCGCTGATCCCACCCGATCGCCTACGTGATCGATTGTGCCGTCCGGGCCTCCGGGCGGCACACTTCATAGACGTACACACTTCGACGCGGGCGCATGCGCCGCGTCGCCTCGCACAGACAGGTAGGTCATGGCCGCTAACAACCGCCGCATGTCCGGCAAGAAGGGCGCGCAGGTCGGCAGTGGCGGCCAGCGGCGCAAGGGCCTGGAGGGCAAGGGCCCGACCCCGCCCGCCGAGATGCGCAAGAAGCACAAGAAGAACCGCATCGCCACCGCGAAGGCGAAGCAGGTCGCCCGCCGCCCCGTGGTGCGCGGCCGCGGCGGCAAGGGCACGTCCGAGATGGTCGTCGGGCGCAACCCGGTCGTCGAGGCGCTGCGCGGGGGCGTGCCCGCCTCCACGCTCTACGTCCAGCAGTTCATCGACAACGACGAGCGGGTGCGCGAGGCGCTCCAGCTCGCGGCCGAGCGCGGCGGGATCAACCTCATGGAGGCCCCCCGTCCCGAGCTCGACCGGATGACGAACGGGCTCAACCACCAGGGTCTGGTCCTCCAGGTCCCGCCGTACGAGTACGCCCACCCCGAGGACCTCGTGGCCGCCGCCTACGACGAGGGCGCCGACCCGCTCATCGTCGCCCTCGACGGCGTCACCGACCCGCGCAACCTCGGTGCCGTCGTACGGTCCGTCTCCGCCTTCGGCGGCCACGGCGTGGTCGTGCCCGAGCGGCGCGCCGCCGGTATGACCGCCGGTGCGTGGAAGACGTCCGCGGGTACGGCCGCGCGTACGCCGGTGGCCCGCGCCACCAACCTCACGCGCGCCCTGGAGGCGTACAAGAAGTCCGGTCTCACCGTGGTCGGCCTGGCCGCCGACGGCGAGGCCGAGGTGGGCGACCTGGAGGCGCTGGGCGGCCCGGTCGTCATCGTCGTCGGCAGCGAGGGCAAGGGACTGTCCCGGCTGGTCGGCGAGACCTGCGACTTCCGGGTGCGGATCCCGATGCCCGGTGGCGCGGAGTCGCTGAACGCCGGTGTCGCGGCGGGCGTCGTGCTGTACGAGGCGTCCCGGCGACGCGCCTGAGAGCAGCGCGGACCCAGGTCCGGGGCGCGTTCGGCGCGTGCCTCGGACCGGGCCGGGACGCCGTCCGAACGGACGTACGTCCCCGTCACTCGCTCGGGGCAATCCGGGCGTCGAGCACAACCTTGACGGGGTCCGGACAGATCCGCCCGGTCAAAGCAGTGTCCTAACTCCACGTCACTCGGTTAGATGAGTGTGGACACCAGAACACCCCGCACACCCACGGGGGACCGCTCGTCGGGATACGACGACGCTCCCGCGCTGAGCATGGTGAAGGTGCCGAGCGATCCGGCGCAGGTCATCGTCAATCACGCGAGCTTCCGCGTCCAGCTGGGCACGTCGGCGAGACGCGCCCAATCGCCGCGGATCGCACGGCACTTGACCGTCGGCGCAGGCACCGCCCAGGCGCCCGCGGCGGGCGGCGCCGGAGCCCGTCGCCGCGCGGTCGTCTGGAGCGGCAGGTCCGCCCCCGACGACACCGGCGCCCACCGCCTCCTCCAGGCCGTGCGGGCAGGCAGCGTCCGGCACGGCGAGCAGCCCTCGTCCGACGCCGGGGCCACCCAGGTCATCCCGCGCGTCGACACGAGGACCGCGGCCCCGGGCCGGCCCGGCGGCGGTTACGACGGTTACGACGGTTACGGCGGCCGGTACGACGAGCTGGACCAGACGCTGGAGACCCCCGTCGTCGGCCCCCAGCGCACCTCGGGCGACGGGATGCCCGCCGGGGCCCGGCTCCTGCCCCAGATGCGCACGGTCGGCAGCGCCTACGACGAACCCGCCTACGGACGGCCCGCCCACGCCGGCCCCGGCCACGACGGTCCCGGGTACGGCGGTCCCGGGTACGGCGGTCCCGGATACGGCGAACCCGCCTACGACGACGGGCGGTTCGAGGCCGAGGACGCGTACGACGACATCGAGACGAGGGGCGGGGCGCGGCACGGTTCGCGGTCCGGGCGGCGTGCCGACGACCCCGCACGGCACGCCTACTTCCCCGGCCGCCGGATGAACCTCGGCGTGGTGCTGCTCCCGCTGCGCATCTTCCTCGGCTTCATCTCCGTGTACGCCGGCATGGGCAAGCTCTGCGACCCCCTGTACTTCGACGGCGGCAAGCGCGGCTCGATGGTCAAGTGGCTCGACACCCTGCACCCCTGGGAAGTCGCCGAGCCGCTGCGCCAGTTCGCGCTCCAGCACCCGGTCGGGTCCGGCCTGGTCATCGCCTTCCTCCAGGTCATCGTGGGCGTCCTGACGTTCCTCGGCTGCTGGCAGCGGGTCACCGCGGTGGCCGGCGCGGCGCTGTCCGCCGCGCTGCTCGTGACCGTCAGCTGGAAGACGGCCCCCGTCTACGACGCGCCCGACATCATCTGTCTCGCCGCCTGGTCCCCGCTGCTCATCGCGGGCGCGCCCGTCTACTCGGTCGACGGACGCCTCGCGGCCGGTGCCTGGCGCCGCCTCGGACCCCGCTCGGACATCTGGGAACTGCGCCGTCACGTCCTGCGCCGCGGCGCCCTCGTCACGGCCGTCGCCGTTGGCCTCACCCTGCTCGTCGGCTCCCTGCTCGGCGGTGCGGTCCGTGACGCGGGCCGTGTCGTCGTCCCCGGCCCCGGCGAGGCCCCGCGCAACGAACTGCCCGGCTCGCCGCTCCCGCAGGACCCGGCCGAGCGCAAGCACCGGCAGAAGCCCTCGCCCTCCTCCAGCGCGCCGGCCCACGGCGCCCCCTCCGGTGCGGCCAGCCCCTCCAGCGACACCGCCACCACCCCGGACGCCACCCACGACACCGGCACCGCCACCACCGGCGCGCCCAGCCACAGCCAGAGCCAGAGCACGGCAGGCCAGGCGCCGCCGCCGCAGTCCGCCTCGTCCGGCGGCGCCCCGAGCACCAGCTCGGGCCCCTCGTCCGGCGGCAGCGGCTCGCCCAGCGGAACCAGCGGTTCCAGTGGCTCCGGCAGTTCCGGCGGCTCCGGCAGCTCGGGCGGTTCCAGCGGCTCCGGCGGTTCCGGCGGCGGCTCGGGCTCCTCCTCCGGCGGCCAGTCCGGCCTGGTGGGCGGCCTGCTCGGCTAGCGCCGCGACCGACCGTCACGACGACGGGGCCCCGCACGGATGACGTGCGGGGCCCCGTCGTCGTACTGCCGCGCCGCTGCACGGGCGCCGGTTGCGGGCGCTTGCGGGCGGTATGGGCGCTGCGCGACTGCCCTGCGGGCGTCGTACGGGCGCTGTACGACCGTCGTGCGGGTGTCGCACGGGCGTCGTTCGGGCCTGTGCGGCCTTGCCGCGCTGTGCGGCCTCGCACGGCCTCGTCGGCCTCGTACGGGCGCTGTGCGGCCCCGCGGGGGCCGGCGGGGCGGCCGCGGGGCGGGGAAGAAGCTCCCGGGTCTCTCAGCGGCCCAGAGCGGCCAGCTCCCGCGCGGCCTCGGTCAGGTCCTTCGCCGTGTCGATCGCCCGCCAGTAGGCGCCCTGCGGGATCGGGAAGCCCGCGAGGCGGCGTTCCCGCGCCAGATGCGGGAACGTGGTGCGCTCGTGGTCGCCCCGCGCGGGGAGCAGATCGGCGAACTCGGGGGAGAAGACGTAGACGCCCGCGTTGATCTCGTTCGTCGTCGGCGGGGCCTCGATGAAGTCCGTGATGTGCCCGAAGCCGTCGGTCTTCACCGCGCCCCAGGGGATGCGCGGGCGGGCCAGGGCGAGGGTCGCCACGGCGTCGCGCTCGGTGTGGAAGTCCGCCATGTCACGCAGCGAGAAACGGGTCCAGATGTCGCCGTTCGTCGCGTACCAGGACCGGTCGGGGTGCGGGAGACGGGCGGCCGCGTACTTCAGACCGCCACCGCGGCCGAGCGGCTCGGGCTCGACGACCGTCGTGACGTTCACCGGCAGGTCGGCCGAGTCCAGCCACTTCTGGAGGACGTCGGCGAGGTGGCCGCAGCTGACCACCACGTCCGTCACGCCCTCCTCGGCGAGCCAGACGAGCTGATGGCCGATGATCGGCGTCCCCGTGCCGGGGATCTCCACCATCGGCTTGGGCCGGTCGTCGGTGTAGGGGCGCAGCCGGGAACCCTGGCCACCGGCCAGGATGACGGCTTGCGTGGGGCGGGACGCGGCGTGCGGATCGGTCATGCCCGAACTGTACGCGGCGCCCCGCCCGTGGCCCGGACCGGAGATCCGATCCTGGCCGGCCGCCGCGCGGGGCGGCCGGCCGCGGGGTCGGGGTTCAGCTGTGACCGGCCGCCACCCCCGACGCGAAGGAGGTGTCGCAGACGGGGCGTGCGTACGACTGGGCCCGCGGGGCGCCGTAGATGCGCACCGCGGCACGGCCCAGGGCGCGGGCGATGGAGGCGCAGTGCTCGGCGAGCGACGGGTGGCCGTTGACGGCCTGCTGGAGGTGGGTGAGGACGACGCCCGGGTCCTTGTCCTGCAACTGCGTCAGCAGCCGGTCGCGCAGCAGGTCCTGCGGTGCGCGGACCACGGAGCGCGAGGCGCCGTTCGCGGTGGAGACGTCGGACGCGGTGAGCACCGAGTTCGAGGGGTTGCCCGACCAGTTGACCCGGGTGACCGCGAGGGTCCCGGAGAGCACCAGGACGACGGGCAGGACGAGGGCGAGGGTGCGGCCGATCCGGTGGGCGGGGCCCCGGTGGCCGCGTCGCGTCTGTTGGGAGGTGGAGTGCTTCACGCGTGTGAGGGTAGCGCCCGGTAATGATTTGGCGACATTTAGTCACCGGTTCGGGGGATGAGAAGACGCCTCTTTTTGGGTAGGGCGTTGACGTACATCACTCGAAAAGGGTGTTTTGCCGGGGTATTCGGCGACCACGAAAAGGGCCCCGCAGCGCAGTGCGGGGCCCGATTCGTCAGCGGGGGTGAATCATCCGGGAGTCTTCGTCCCGGGCGGCGTGCGCTCAGTCGGTGAGGCGCTCGCCCGTGGAGGTCGAGAACACGTGGATCTCGCCCGGCCGCGGCACGACGTGCAGCTGCGCGCCCTTGTCCGGCACCTGGCGGCCGCCGACGCGGACCACAAGGTCCTTGACCTCGCCGCCGACCTCGGCCGCGCCGTAGACGTAGCCGTCGGCGCCGAGCTCCTCGACGACGTTCACGGAGACCGCGAGACCGGCCGGGGCGTCCTCGGTGTCCTTCGACAGCGAGGCGGCGGCGGCGCCGTTGTGCTCGACCACGTCGAAGTGCTCGGGACGCACGCCGACGGTGACCGTGCGGTCGCCGCGGTCGGCGGCGGCCTTCAGCGCCTCGCGGTTGACCGGCACCACGCTGTTGCCGAACTTGACGCCGCCGTCGGTGATCGGGACCTCGACCAGGTTCATCGCCGGGGAGCCGATGAAGCCGGCCACGAAGAGGTTGGCGGGCTTGTCGTACATGTTGCGCGGGGAGTCGACCTGCTGGAGCAGACCGTCCTTGAGGACCGCCACACGGTCGCCCATCGTCATGGCCTCGACCTGGTCGTGGGTGACGTAGACGGTCGTGATGCCCAGACGGCGCTGGAGCGAGGCGATCTGCGTACGGGTCGACACGCGGAGCTTGGCGTCCAGGTTGGACAGCGGCTCGTCCATGAGGAAGACCTGCGGCTCGCGCACGATGGCGCGGCCCATGGCGACACGCTGGCGCTGACCGCCGGAGAGCGCCTTCGGCTTGCGGTCCAGGTACTCGGTCAGGTCGAGGATCTTCGCGGCCTCCTCGACCTTCTGCCGGATCTCCGCCTTGTTGACGCCGGCGATCTTGAGCGCGAAGCCCATGTTGTCGGCGACCGACATGTGCGGGTACAGCGCGTAGTTCTGGAACACCATCGCGATGTCCCGGTCCTTGGGCGGCAGGTGGGTGACGTCACGGTCACCGATGCGGATGGCGCCGGCGTTCACGTCCTCGAGCCCCGCGAGCATCCGGAGCGAGGTGGACTTGCCGCAGCCGGACGGACCGACCAGAACGAGGAACTCGCCGTCCTCGATCTCGATCTCGAGTGCGTCTACGGCAGGCTTCTCGGAACCCGGGTAGATCCGGGTCGCCTTGTCGAACGAGACAGTGGCCATGGTGAATGGGCCCCCTTCTACCGGCAGGAACGTGCCGGACGATCCGTTGTAGGAAGGTGGTTGGTGTAGTCCACACGAGTGAACCGGTTCAGGACGCTACCTCCAGGTCACCCGATCTGTCAGTACCCGGAGGACTGTGAACTTCGCGGAAATTTTCGACGGAGGGCCACCCCTACGTGGGTACACTGCACGGGCACGTGCGTCAGGCGTACGCGCACGCCTCCTTAGCTCAGCTGGCCAGAGCACCGCTCTTGTAAAGCGAAGGTCGTCGGTTCGAATCCGACAGGGGGCTCCGGAAGAGCCCGGGCCGCAGCGATGGCGGCCTGGGCTTTCGGCTGTCCGGGGACCCTCGGTTCCCGGGCTGTCCCGGAGCTATTCCTGGGTCCCCAGCTTGGTCAGCGCCTCGTCCGTCAGCCGGTACGTCGTCCACCCGTCCTGGGGAAGGGCGCCGAGCGAGTCGTAGAAGTCGATCGCGGACCGGTTCCAGTTCAGGACCGACCACTCCAGGCGCTGGTAGCCGCGCTCCGCGCAGATGCGGGCGAGCTCCGTCAGCAGGGCCTTGCCGTGGCCCCTGCCGCGGGCCATGGGGCGGACGTACAGGTCCTCCAGGTAGATGCCGTGGACGCCGCGCCAGGTGGAGAAGTTCAGGAACCACAGGGCGAAGCCGACCGTCCCGCCGCCGGCGTCGTCCTCGGCGATGTGGGCGAAGGCGGCGGGGTGCTCGCCGAACAACGCCTCGTGGAGCTGCTCCGGGGTGGCCCGGGCCTCCTGCGGGGCCTTCTCGTACTCGGCGAGTTCACGGATCAGGCTGTGGAGGACGGGGACGTCGGCGGGCACGGCGGTACGGATCATGTTTGTGAGCCTAGGACAGGCCCCGGCCGCTCGGCGGGGTCGCCGATCTGTTCGGAATGTCGATCACGCTCCGGGCGGTACCGACGTGTGTGAATCGGCTCATGCGAATCAGCGGAGGCGAGATTCTGCGCCGGGTGCGGGCGTACGTCCGCAGCGCGCCCGGTACGTACGTGTGGCTGGCGATCCTGTTCGTCACCACGGTCGCCCTGCACCACATGTCGCCGGAGTTCGAGGAACAGTTCCTGCGGCAGCGGTCGACGAACCTCCACGAACTGTCGGACAACCCGGTGCGGGTGCTGATCGCCAGCGCCATGTGGATCGCCGGCGGGTTCTGGTGGCCGTACGTCGTGCTGTACTCCGTCTTCCACGCGCAGGCCGAGCGCTGGCTGGGCACGCTGCGCTGGCTGGCGGTGTGCGCGGCCGCGCACGTGCTGGCGACGCTGATCAGCGAGGGCGTGCTGCTGCGGGCGATCAGGGACGGGATGGCGCCGCCCTCGGCGGTCGACACCCTCGACGTGGGCGTGAGCTACGCGCTGGCGGGGGTGGTCGCGGTGCTGACCTACCGGATCGCCGCGCCCTGGCGGTACCCCTATCTCGCCTTCGTGCTCGCCTGGTACGGGGTCCCGCTCGTGATCGGCCGCACCTTCACCGACGTCGGACATTTCGTCTCGGCACTGATCGGGCTGGCCTGTTTTCCGCTCACCAGGGGGCGCGGAAAAAGCACGGAATCCGAAGGAGACAGTGGCCGAGTGCAGGGGTTAACGTCCCGGACATGAACAACTCGGGCGGCAGCGTCGTCAACGGCGGCATCTCGTTCTGGTACGCGGACGACGGTCTTCCGGCGCGGCGGGAGCCGCTGGCCGGGGACGCCTCCGCGGACGTCGTGATCGTCGGGGGCGGGTACACGGGCCTGTGGACCGCGTACTACCTGAAGAAGGCCGCTCCGTTCCTGCGGATCACCGTCCTGGAACAGAAGTTCTGCGGCTACGGCGCCTCGGGCCGCAACGGGGGCTGGCTGTACAACGGCATCGCGGGCCGCGACCGGTACGCGAAGCTGCACGGACACGAGGCGGCCGCACGGTTGCAGCGGGCCATGAACGACACCGTCGACGAGGTCGTCCGGGTCGTGGCGGACGAGGGCATCGAGGCGGACGTCCACCGGGGCGGGGTGCTGGAGGTCGCGCGCACGCCGGCCCAGCTGGCGCGGCTGAAGGCGTTCCACGCGGGGGAACTGGAGTTCGGCGAGAAGGACCGGGAGCTGTACGGCGCCCGGGAGACCGCCGAGCGGATCCGGGTCGCGGACGCGGTCGGTTCGACGTGGACGCCGCACGGGGCGCGGGTGCACCCGGTGAAGCTGGTCAAGGGGCTGGCGGCGGCCGTGGAGGCGCTGGGCGTGACCCTGTACGAGTCGACGCCGGTGACGGAGATCCGGCCGAAGCACGCGGTCACCCCGTACGGGACCGTCCGCGCGCCCTATGTGCTGCGCTGCACGGAGGGGTTCACGGCCTCGCTGAAGGGGCAGCGGCGGACCTGGCTGCCGATGAACTCCTCGATGATCGCGACCGAGCCGCTGACGGCCGCGCAGTGGGAGTCGGTCGGCTGGGACGGGCGGGAGACGCTGGGCGACATGGCGCACGCGTACATGTACGCGCAGCGCACCGCCGACGGCCGGATCGCGCTGGGCGGGCGCGGCGTCCCGTACCGCTTCGGGTCGAGGACCGACAACGACGGACGGACCCAGGCGGCGACCGTCGAGGCGCTGCGCGCGATCCTCGTGGACTTCTTCCCCTCGCTGGCCGGGGTGGGGATCGAACATGCCTGGTCGGGTGTGCTGGGCGTGCCCCGGGACTGGTGCGCGACGGTCACCCTGGACCGGTCCTCGGGGCTCGGCTGGGCGGGCGGCTACGTCGGTTCGGGCGTCGCCACCGCCAACCTCGCGGCCCGCACGCTGAGCGATCTCGTGCAGCAGGACTCGGGCCAGGGCGGGCGCACGGAGCTGACCGAGCTGCCGTGGGTGGGACACAAGGTCCGCCGGTGGGAGCCGGAGCCGCTGCGGTGGCTGGGCGTGCAGGGGATGTACGCCACCTACCGGGCGGCGGACCGGCGCGAGCGGGAGACGCACGGCGCGCGGTCCTCCCGGCTGGCCCGGGCGGCGGACCGGGTGGCGGGGCGGCACTGAGACCTCGGGGCGGCGCCGGGGCGGGCGGCGCCGAGGAGGGCGGGCCGGTCAGGCCGCCGACTCCGGTACCGGCGCCGGCGCCGGGATCTCGCGCGCGGGCGGCTTCGCCGTCACCATCAGGCCCGCGACCAGGCCGGCCAGCAGCATGATCCCGGCGGCCCACCAGATGGCGACGGTGTAGCCGTGGACGATGCCCTCGCGCACGATCAGGTCCTTCTGGGCGGGGTTGCGCAGATGCGCCGTGATGTACGCGGCGCCGCTGGTGGTGGCGATCGTGTTGAGCAGGGCCGTGCCGATGGAGCCGCCGACCTGCTGCGAGGTGTTGACGGTGGCGGAGGTGACGCCCGCGTCCTGCGGGGCGACCCCCGCGGTGGCGGTGGAGAACACCGGCATGAAGGTCAGGCCCATGCCGAGGCCCATCAGGACCAGCGCGGGCAGGATCTCGGTGGGGTAGGAGGAGTCCACCGTCATCCGGGTGAGGACGAGCATGCCGCTCGCGGCCAGGACCATCCCGGGGACCATCAGCATCCGCGGGGCCACGCGCGGGAGCAGCCGGGCGGATATCTGGGTGGAGCCGATGACGATCGCGGCGGTCAGCGGAAGGAAGGCCAGGCCCGTCCTCACGGGGGAGTAGCCGAGGATGACCTGGAGGTAGTAGGTCATGAACAGGAACAGGCCGAACATGCCGATGACGGCGAGGGCCATGGTCAGGAAGCAGCCGGCCCGGTTGCGGTCCCTGACGATGTGCAGGGGCAGCAGCGGTACGGGAGCCCGGGTCTGCCACCACACGAAGGCCGCGAGGAGTACGACGCCCGCCACGAACAGCGCCAGGACCAGCGGGTCGGTCCAGCCGCGCGGGTTCGCCTCGCTGAACCCGTACACGACCGAGACGAGGCCGCCGCAGCCGAGCAGCACCCCGGGCACGTCCAGGCGGGCACCGGCTTGGCCGGGGCTGTCGCGCAGCAGGACGACGGCGCCGAGGACGGCGGCGATCGCGATGGGTACGTTGACGTAGAGGCACCAGCGCCAGTTCAGGTACTCGGTGAGCAGCCCGCCGACGATGAAGCCGATCGCCGAGCCGCTGCCGGCCAGGGCGCCGTAGATGCCGAAGGCCTTGCCGCGCTCCCTGGGGTCGGTGAAGGTCGTGGTGAGGAGGCTGAGCGCGGAGGGGGCCAGGAGGGCGGCGAAGGCGCCCTGGAGGGCGCGGGCGCCGAAGAGCATTCCGGAGCCGGTGGCCGCGCCGCCGAACGCGGAGGCGGCGGCGAAGCCGACCAGCCCGATGACGAACGTGCGCTTGCGGCCCACGATGTCGGCGACCCGGCCGCCGAGCAGGAGCAGACCGCCGAAGGCGAGGGTGTACGCGGTGATGACCCACTGGCGGTTGCCGTCGGACATGCCGAGCGCGCGCTGTGCGGAGGGGAGCGCGATGTTCACGATGGTCGCGTCCAGGACGACCATGAGCTGCGCGAGGGCGATCACCACCAGCCCCCACCAGCGGTGCGGGTCGGTGTCGAGGGAGGTGGTGGTCTCACCCGTACGGGGGTCACTCACCCGGTCAGAAGACCATGGATCGGCAGGGGCCGCATCTCGGTGTGCGCCGTACCCGGTCATGGCTCCAGGACCACCTTTCCGATCGTGTTCCGGGTCTCCAGGGCGCGGTGTGCGGCGGCCGCCCCGGCGAGCGGGAAACGCTGTACGACGGGGGTGAGACGGCCGGCGGCGGCCTCGGCGAGGGCCCGCAGTTCGAGGGTGCGCAGCGGGTGGGGCCCGCCGGTCCGCCGTGTCATGGCCGGGCCGAGGACCTGTTCGGAGACGCCCTCGACGAGGTGGGCGCCGCCGCCTCGCAGGAGCTGCGCCGACCAGCCGAAGACGAGGTGCCGGCCACCGGGGCCGAGCAGCGCGACGGCCTCGCGGGCGACCTCGCCGCCGACACCGTCGAGGACCACGGTGACCGGGCGCCCGCCGAGGTGGGCGCGGACCTTGCCGGGCCAGGCGGGGTCGGTGTAGTCGACGGCCGGGTCGGCGCCGTTCGCCCGCACCCGGGCCACCTTGTGCGGGCCGCCCGCGAGGCCGACGACGGTGGCGCCGGCGTTCCTGGCGTACTGCACCAGCAGGGTGCCGATGCCGCCCGCGGCCGCCGGGACCAGGACGACCGAGCCGGGGCCGAGCTCGGCGAACTGCACGATCCCCAGCGCCGTACGGCCGGTGCCGATCATGGCGACGGCCTGGGCGAAGTCGAGGTTCTCGGGGATCTCGTGGACGCGGTCGGCATCGGTGACGGCCAGTTCGGCGTAGCCCCCGGGGGCGAAGCCGAGGTGCGCGACCACGCGTCGGCCGAGCCAGTGGTCCGCGACGCCCTCGCCGAGGGACTCGACCGTGCCGGCCACCTCGCGGCCGGGGACGGTGGGCAGGGCGGGCGGCTCGGGCAGCGGGCCCCGGAATCCCTGGCGCAGGGCGGTGTCGAGGAGGTGGACGCCCGCCGCGGCGACGGCGATGCGCAGTTGGCCGGGGGCGGGCTGGGGGTCCTCGACCTGTTCGAGGACGAGGTTCTCGGCGGGACCGAAGGCGTGGAGCCGGATGGCGTGCATGGGGACTTCCCGTCGGGGTCGGGGGAGGAGGGAGGGGAGGGGGCGACCGGGACCGGGCCCGGGGTCCACTCTTCGACCTCGATCGCACTTGAGGTCAAGGGCGAAGGTGAGGCGGTCCGGGCGGGATGTCAGTGGCGCGGTGCAGGATGGGGGCATGGCGAGGACAGGTGCGGGCGGGGCGGGCAGGACCGCAGGGCGGAGCGGGTCCGGTACGGCGGGCGGCTCCCGGCGCGCGGGCGCGCGGCGGCCGGAGGTGCGGCTGCCGCCGCTGGAGCCGTACGGCGGGGGCGGTCTGGAACCCGACGGGGACTACGACGGGCTGGAGTTCGGGCCGGAGGACTTCGCCGGGCAGGACGGCGCGGGCGCGCGCTTCATGGACTGCGCGCTGAACGGCTGCGCGCTGGACGAGACGCGACTGCACCACGCCCGGATCCTGGACTCGGTCCTGACCGGTATACGGGGTGTCGGCACCGACCTCGCCGAGTCGACGCTGCGGGACGTGGAGCTGGTGGACGCGCGGCTGGGCGGGGTGCAGCTGCACGGGTCGGTGCTGGAGCGGGTGGTGCTCCGGGGCGGGAAGATCGACTACCTCAACCTGCGCAAGGCGCGGCTGAAGGACGTCGTCTTCGAGGGCTGCGTCCTGGTCGAGCCGGACTTCGGGGGTGCCCGGCTGGAGCGGGTGGAGTTCGTGGACTGCGTGCTGAAGGGCGTGGACTTCGGCGCGGCGACCCTGACGGACGTGGATCTGCGCGGGGTCGCCTCGCTGGAGATCGCGCGCGGGGTGGACCGGCTGCGCGGAGCGGTGATCAGTACGGGGCAACTGCTGGATCTGGCACCGGTGCTGGCGGCGGAGCTGGGAATCCGCGTGGAGGACTGAGGACCGGGCTGAGGGCTGAGATCCGGGGCCGAGGGGCGGGGGCCGGAGGCCTGGAGCCGGGGCGGCGGCGGGCCTTTGCCGGGCCGTCGGCCGGTGCGGGCTCAGCCCACCCGGGGGAAGCGGGCCTGGAGGGTCCAGATCGCCGGGTTCTCGCCCAGGTCGTCGTGCAGGTCGACCAGATCGGCGATCAGGTCGTGCAGGAAGTCCCGTGCCTCGCGGCGCAGTTCGCTGTGGGAGAAGGTGAGCGGGGGTTCCTCGGCCGGCATCCAGTCGGACTCGATGTCCACCCAGCCGAAGCGGCGCTCGAAGAGCATGCGGTCGGTGGACTCGGTGAAGTCCAGTTCCGCGTGCTGCGGGCGGGAGGCGCGGGAGCCCGCCGGGTCCTGGTCGATGCGCTCCACGATGTCGCACAGCGCCCAGGCGAAGTCGAGGACCGGCACCCATCCCCAGGCTGTGGACAACTCGTGGTCCTTCTCGGTGTCCGCCAGATAGACGTCGCCGCAGAACAGGTCGTGCCGCAGCGCATGGACGTCCGCGCGGCGGTAGTCCGTCTGGGGCGGGTCCGGGAAGCGGTTGGAGAGGGCGTAGCCGATGTCGAGCACGTGAATGATGGTGCCACGCCCTCATAGGATCGCTGACATGTCCCGATCCATGCCTGTCGTGCCCGCGCTCGTGCTCGCGCTCGTCCTCGCCGCGTGCGACGGCGGTGGCGGCCAGGGCGCGCCGGGCGGCCCGGGGCTGCGGGATCCGTACTTCCCGAAGGCGGGCAACGGCGGTTACGACGTCACCCACTACGACCTGCGGCTCGCCTACGACCCCGGCAGCCGCCACCTCACCGGCACCGCCGGCATCACCGCCCGCGCCACCCAGGACCTCTCCGCCTTCGATCTGGACCTCAAGGGTCTGGACGTCCGGACGGTCACCGTCGAGGGCGAGAAGGCGCGCTGGAACCGGGCGGGGCAGGAGCTGACCGTCCGCCCGCGAGACGTCCTCCACGACGGCGAGACGTTCCAGGTCACGGTCCGCTACGCGGGCACCCCGCTCACCCTCACCGACCAGGACGGCTCGAAGGAGGGCTGGCTGCCCACCGCCGACGGGGCACTCGCGCTCGGCGAGCCCACGGGGTCCATGACCTGGTTCCCCGGCAACCACCACCCCTCCGACAAGGCGACGTACGACATCGCCGTCACCGTGCCGAAGGGCCTGACCGCGGTCTCCGACGGGGAGCAGTCCGGCGAGACCACCGCGGGCGGCCGGACCACCTTCTCCTGGCACACCGCCGAACCCATGGCCAGTTACGTCGCCACGGTCGCGATCGGCCGCTACCAGGTCGGCCGCTCCACCGTCGGCGGGGCGCTGCCCGCGTACGTCGCCGTGGACCCGGCCCGTGCGAAGGAGAGCCGCGCCGTGCTGGCGAAGCTCCCGGAGGTGATGGAGTGGGCCGAGACCAACTTCGGCCCGTACCCGTTCTCCTCCACCGGGGTGATCGTCGACCGTCAGGACGAGGTCGGCTACGCCCTGGAGACCCAGAACCGGCCGGTCTTCCCCGGTGTCCTCGACACCGACACCCTCGTCCACGAACTCGTCCACCAGTGGTACGGCAACTCCGTCACGCCGAGGACCTGGCGGGACATGTGGCTGAGCGAGGGCTTCGCGACCTACGCGGAGTGGCTGTGGCAGGAGGACCAGGGCGGCGACAGCGCCCAGGAGACCTTCGACTCGCTCTACGACGGCGGCTACTTCGGCACCGCGGAGGCGGACGCGGCGGTCTGGGCGTTCCCGCCCGCGAAGCCGTCCGGCGCGGCGCACATCTCCGACCCGCCCGTGTACTGGCGTGGCGCGATGGTCCTCCAGAAGATCCGGCAGACCGTCGGCGACGACACGTTCTACGACATCGTCCAGGGATGGGCCGCCGCCCACCGTCACGGCAACGCGGACACGGCCCAGTTCACGGCGTACGTGGAACGCCAGGCGCCGGACAAGGACTTCGGCGCGATCTGGCGGGACTGGCTGTACGGAGACGGCAAGCCGCCCCACCGCTGACCGGCCCCACCCCAACTGGTCCGACCCCAACTGGTCCGACCCCAAACGGCCCCACCCAGGACCGGCCCCACCCAGGACCGGACTCGCCCCGGCCCGGATCCGTTCCGGAACGGGCCTATCCCCGCAGCGGCTTGCGCAGCACGGTGCAGGGGCGGCCGAGTTGGCGGTCGCGGCGGTGGTCGAGGACCTCGTAGCCGAGGGCGGTCCAGAAGGCGAGGCCCTCGGGGTTGGCGTCGAGGACGGCGAGGCGCACGGCGCTGCGCCCGGCGGCCCGGAACCGTTCCTCGACGGCCGTCGCCAGCTCGCGCCCGTGTCCCTTCCGCCGCTCCTGCGCGTCCACCATCAGCAGCCCGATCCACGGGTCCGGGTCGGCCGGGTCGGGGTGACGGGCCAGGGTCACGACGACCCCGACGAGCCGTCCCTCGCTGCGGGCGAGGAACACCTCCGCACCCGGCTGGGCCAGTTCGTCCGCGAGCGCCGCCGCCACCTGCTCCGGACGGATGTCGTCCGGGTCGGGGAACTCGCCGCTGAGCGCGTGGAAGGTCCGGGCGGACGCGTAGAGCGCGGTCAGTTCGGTGAGCAGGGGAGCCGGGATGTCGCGGTCGGGGGTGAGGGCGAGCGGATCGAGGCGCATGGCCGCAGGGTAGCCGGGCAGGTCCCGGGGACCTTTGCACCGAAGAACGCCGAAGCCCCCGGCCGGTCGGACGGGGGCTTCGCGCGGGCGGTGCGGATCAGACGTTCACACCGAAGTCCTGGGCGATGCCCACCAGGCCGGAGGCGTAGCCCTGGCCGACGGCACGGAACTTCCACTCCGCGCCGTTGCGGTACAGCTCGCCGAAGACCATGGCGGTCTCGGTCGCCGCGTCCTCGGAGAGGTCGTAGCGCGCGATCTCGCTGCCGCCAGCCTGGTTCAGGATGCGGATGTAGGCGTTGCGGACCTGGCCGAAGTTCTGCGAGCGGTTCTCCGCGTCGTAGATGGAGACCGGGAAGACGATCTTGTCGATGTCGGCGGGCAGACCCGCGAGGTTGACGTTGATCGCCTCGTCGTCGCCGGCGCCCTCACCCGTGCGGTTGTCACCGGTGTGGACGATCGTGCTGTCCGGGGTCTGCTTGTTGTTGAAGAAGACGAAGTGGGCGTCCGAGTAGACCTTGCCCTGGGTGTTGACCGCGATCGCCGAGGCGTCGAGGTCGAAGTCCGTGCCGGTGGTGGTGCGGACGTCCCAGCCGAGGCCCACGGTGACGGCGGTCAGGCCCGGAGCCTCCTTGGTGAGCGAGACGTTGCCACCCTTGGACAGGCTTACAGCCATTGTTGGGAGTCCCTTCCCTCGTTGCGTACACGGCTTCGTACGGCACGAAGCTACCGCTACCCCTATGAACGTCGTGAGACGTACCCAAGGTTCCAGGTGTCTTTACTTTCTTTACCGATGTCCCGGACGCCGATGTCCTGGAAGCCGCATATTCGCGTGACGTGAGCCGGACACACGCGCGACCATGGACGGCATGTCCGGTCCTTATGTCGTCCGCGGCTCCGTCTCGCTCCCCGAGGCCGAGCTCATGTGGCGTTTCTCGCGGTCGTCGGGGCCCGGCGGCCAGCACGTCAACACCAGTGACTCGCAGGCGGAGCTGCGCTTCGACCTGGCCGCGACGAAGGCGCTGCCCGAGGTGTGGAAGCAGCGGGCGCTGGAGCGGCTGGCCGGCCGCCTCGTCGACGGCGTCGTGGTCGTACGCGCCTCCGAGCACCGCTCCCAGTGGCGCAACCGCGAGGCCGCCGCCGTACGTCTGGCGGCGCTGCTCGCGGAGGCCACCGCGCCGCCGCCCAAGTCGCGTCGGCCGACCCGGATCCCACGGGGCATCAACGAGCGGCGGCTGCGGCAGAAGAAGCAGCGCTCCGACACCAAGCGCGGCCGTTCCGGCCGGGACTGGACCTAGGGTCCCGGCGCGCACCGGACCTCGGCGTCCGGGTCCGCGCCGCCTAGTCGAGCTGCCGGTAGCGACCGCGGAAGTACAGCAGGGGTCCGCCGTCCGTGCTCGGCACCCGTGCGGTCAGCACCCGCCCGATCACCAGCGTGTGGTCCCCCGCGGCCACCCGCTGCTCGGTACGGCATTCCAGGGTCGCCAGCGTGCCGTCCAGCAGGGGCGCGCCGGAGACCTCGCCCCGTACGTACGGCAGGTCCGCGAACAGCAGCCGGTCGCTGATCCGGCCCTTCATCGCGAACCGGCCGGCGATGTGGCGCTGGCCCTCGGTGAGCACGGAGACCGCCCAGCAGGGCTGCTCGTCCAGGAGGTCGTCCATCCGGCTGCCGGTACGCAGGCTGACCAGTACCAGGGGCGGGTCCAGGGACACCGACAGGAAGGCCGTCGCGGTCATGCCGACGTCCTCGCCGCCGGGCGCCGTGGGGTCGTCGGGGTCGAGCGGCGGCTCCTGTGCCGTCACCAGGACCACGCCCGCGGCCAGCCGGGCCATCGCGGCGCGGAACTCGTCGTTGCTCACCCCCTCAGCATGCCCGGCGGCGGTACCGGGGGAGGGGGAGAGCGGGGAGGGCACGGCGGGCGAAGTCTTCAGCACGCCGGAAACGCTAGTCTCCGCTCCGCGGGCGGCGCATCGGGCCTCGGTCCGAGTGCGGACCTACGACCGGGGACCGAGACGGCGACGGAACCGGTCGCGGAGAGCGACGGCGGGACCGGCGGCGGGACCGGCTGCAAGGAGGGCTGCAAGACGGCCGCAAGACGGGTGGAAGAGGCGCTGCAAGAGGGCTGCAAAGCGGGCCGCACGGCTTGCGGACAGGGCCCATTTGCAAGATCGACAGTGACGTCTTGCGCATCCTGTTCACAGGCCCACATAGTTTGCGTTCAGAAAACGCACAGGAGAAATGCAGAAACTCTACTGAATTGTTCAGCTTCAGCTGTGACTTGAGTCACAAGAGCCATTAATTGTTGACCCTGTGTACCGAGTGGGCAGCGCGCTGTGATTCAGTGACGGGGAAGCTGCAAGGACGTACGCCGAAGACAACCCTTGATTCGCTGCGAAGTCTCGGGGGGAGGGCGAGCATGGAGACCGAGTCGGAGCCCTATGTCCGTCTTGCGTCCCTGAGACAGCTGCACCAGGTCATGGCGGACATGAACACCGCCCGCAGCCTGGCGGACACACTGCAGACTGTCGCGGAGGGCGTGGTGAGCGCCCTCGGGTACGAGCTGGCGTGTGTGAACCTCGTCCGCCCGGACGGCGACCTGGTGGTCGCCGCCTTCGCCGGCAACCCGGCCGCCGAGGCACTCATCACCGGCCGCGTCGGCTCGCGCGACTCCTGGGAGCGCCGCCTGAGCATGGGCGAGACCTGGGGCGACCTGGTCTTCATATCCCACACCGAGGGCTGGGTCCTCGACGACGACGACGTCCCCCAGTGGTACACCGACGGGCCCGCCCCCCGCTTCGAGGACGAGTGGCACCCCTCCGACCGGCTGTTCGCGCCGATGTTCACGCCTGCCGTGCCGGGCGGCTCCAGCGGCGAACTGATCGGCGTGCTGTCCGTGGACCGGCCGCGCAACGGCCGCCGGCCGGGCGCGTGGGGACGCGAGGCGCTCCAGATGTATGCGTTCCAGGCCGCCATCGCCATTAGCAACGCGCGTCTACGTGCAAATATGCAGCGCGCGCTGGTCCGCCTGGAGCGGGACCAGCAGGCCCTGCGGGCCAGCGAGGAGAGCTTCCGGCAGGCCTTCGAGTACGCGCCCTCCGGCATGGCCATCGCCGAGATGGGCGGCGAGCAGCACGGCCGGATCCTGCGGACCAACGACGCCCTGTGCCGGCTGCTGGGCCGCCCGGCCTCCGCGATGCGCCGCTACTCCTTCTCCGACCTCGTCCACCCCGAGGACATCGGCACCCTGCTGCGCACCTCGGCCGAGGGCGGGCGGGCCGAGCTGCGCCTGGGCCGCCGGGACGGCACCTACGTCTGGGTCTCGCTGCGCAACAGCGTCGTCGCCGACGCCGCCGACGGGCCGCGTTTCCTGCTCACCCACGTCGAGGACATCGAGGAGCGCAAGCGCCGCGAGCTCCAGCTCGCCCACCGCGCCTCCCACGACTCCCTCACCGGACTGCCGAACTCCGCCGAACTGCGGGCCAGGCTGGCCGCCCGGCTCTGCCGGCGCCCGCAGTCGGGGCACCCCGCGGCGCTCGACTCCCACGACGCGGCCTTCGGGCACGCCGCGTTCGACGCCAACGGCCACGGCTTCGACTTCCGGCCGGGCGGGCAGGCGTACGACGGCTTCGACCACCATGTGCACATCGCCGCCCCCGAGGAGGGCGAGGACGACGGCACCAAGGGCCTCGCGGTCCTCTTCTGCGACCTCGACGGCTTCAAGTCCATCAACGACCGGTTCGGGCACAACGCGGGCGACACGGTGCTCATCGAGGTCGCCCGGCGGCTCAGCCGTCAGGTCCGCGACGGCGACACGGTGGCCCGGCTCGGCGGCGACGAGTTCGTGATCCTTGCCGACGGGCTCGGCCGGGCCGACGCCGAGGACCTGGCCGTACGGCTGCGCAACGAGATCATCCAGCCCATCCGGGCCGAGGGGCGGGCCGTCCGGGTGGGCGCCAGTTTCGGTATCGGCTGGGCGCACTGCGGAATGACCGCGGACGAGGTCTTGAAGTCAGCTGACGAACGGATGTACGTGGAGAAACGATCTCGTCCCAAACAGCACAGACGCGCGGGATGATGTGCAGGTCATCGGGTTGATGCGGCCTGAGTCACCTGTTCGGGCCATCAGAAGCGGGTAGGCTCGCCATTCTCCACTCGTATAAGAACGTGTACCGCATCCGCCCCGCACCTGTTGAGGAGTACGAAGGGATGACGCCCGGCAACAACGGCGCGAGCACGCCTGAGGAAGAAGACCCGTTCGGTTACCTCTACGCCGACGGGCAGGCCAACGGAGCTCAGCCGCCCTCCGGCGGTGGCTACGGCTACCCGAACTCGGTCAGCCGGGTGCGGGCGGTCGGTGAGCGCCAGTACGGCCAGCAGGCGCCGACCGCCGCCTACGGCCAGGCCGGCGTGCCCCAGCAGGGCGCGTACGGGCAGCCGAACTCGCACTACGCGGCACCCGAGTCGTACCCCGGCGGCCCGCCCACCGCTCCCCAGCAGCCGACGCGCCGCGCCGGCAACGGCCGCGGCCCCAACACCAAGGGTCTGCTGATCGGTGCGATCGCGGTGGTCGCGGCGGTGGTCATCGGCATCGCGGTGGCGATGACGGGCGGCGGCGACGACGACAACAAGGCGGGCGGCGACACCTCCACCGCGCCCACCGCCTCCGCGAGCGCCTCGCCCAGCGACTCCGGCGGCGACGAGCCCGCCGAGGAGGCCAAGCTCCCGACGGTCGACGCGAAGGCGCTGCGGCTGGACGGCGGTGCCGCCCTGGCCTCGGACGTCAAGGGCGCGCAGGCGGACGGCGGCATCTACGTCGGCAACCTCAACCAGGTCGGCAGCTCCGTCACCTGGACCGTCGACGGCATCCCCGAGGACGGGGACTACACGCTCTTCGCGCACTACAGCGTGCCGGGCCAGGACCAGTCGATGACCCTCACGTTCAACGGCAAGCAGTTCGGCACCAAGCTCAACCTGGGCAACTTCGCGCACGCCGAAGAGGGCAACTTCGAGAAGGGCTGGACGAAGACCTTCGCCTACCCGACCCTCACCAAGGGCACCAACACGATCACGCTCTCCTGCCAGGACGGCGACAAGTGCAACGTCCTGCTCGACCAGCTCTGGGTCAAGAAGGGCCAGGTCAGGAACTAGGGCGGCGGCGGCACCAGGGCCGCCGCACCAGGACGCGTTCACCCCGGGCCCCGGCCGGCCCCGGCCCGGGGCGTCGGTGACCGCGCAGACGGTCACCGGTGTCACCGACGGCCCGTGGTGCGGGGCGTCCGTTCCGGCCGCGTTCAGGCCGCGCTGCTCTCCTCCGTCACCGAGACCTGACCCGTCAGCTCCTCGTACACCGTCCGGTCGAACTCGCCCGCCACGGGCGTCAGTACCGTCGCCGCCGACAGGACCGCCGCCCGGGCCAGCCGTGCGGGCCACGGCAGGTGTTCCACGAGGCCCGACAGCAGCCCCGCGACCGCCGAGTCGCCCGCGCCGGTCGGATTGCCGTGCACCCGGCGCGGCGGAGCGACCCGCCAGCGGCCTTCCGGAGTGGTCGCGATCAGGCCCTCGGGGCCGAGAGAGGCGACCACCGACTGGGCGCCGCGGCGGCGGGCGTCCTGGGTCGCCTTCAGGGGCTCGTGGGAGCCGGTGAGTTCGGCGAGTTCCGCGGCGTTCGGCTTGACGATGTCCGGGCGGGCCGCGACGCCCCGGCGCAGCGGTTCGCCGCTGGTGTCGAGCAGGACGGGCACCCCGGCCGCCCGCGCGGTCCGCACCAGCAGCGCGTACGCCCCGACCGGCACCCCCGGCGGCAGGCTGCCGCACAGGGCCACCGCGTCGGCATCGCGGAGCAGTTCCCCGTACGTGTCCTGGAAGGCGGCCCACTCGCCCGGCGCGATGAGCGGGCCGGGCTCGTTGAGCTGGGTGGTGTCACCGGAGAGCGGGTCGACCACGGCCACCGTGCGCCGGGTCGGGCCCGAGACCGGAACCAGGGCGTCCCGGACGCCGGCCGTGTCCGCGAGCCGCTCCCGCACGACCTGGCCCGTCGCGCCGCCCACGAAGCCCGTGGCGGTCACCGGGTGGCCGAGCGCGGCCAGCACGCGGGCCACGTTCAGGCCCTTGCCGCCGGGGCGTTCCAGTACTTCGGAGACCCGGTGGGAGGTGTGCGGCCGCAGGGACCGCACGCGATAGGTGATGTCGAGAGCGGTGTTCAGCGTGACCGTGAGAATCACCCGGAGCGACCTCCCCCGAAGAAATCAGGCACACGCCTGCCGTGTCGCCTTGCCCAGAGGCCTGATCATGCCAAAGAGACGGCGGTCGGCCCAGTCCTCGGGCCGGCCACCGTCTCCCTGGGGGCGGACGTTTCAGGCCAGTTGGGGATCGATCACCCATTCGCCCCGGCGCATCACGCCCTTGAGGGCGAAGTCCGCGTCGAGGAGCACCAGGTCGGCGTCCTTGCCGGGTTCGAGGGAGCCGACCCGGTCGTACATCCCCAGCAGCCGGGCCGGGTTGGCGGAGAGGGCGGCGACCGCGTGCTCCACGGAGAGGCGGTCGACCGTCACCGCCCGCCGGAACGCGCGGTCCTGGGTCAGGGTGGAGCCCGCGATGGAGCCGCCCTCCACCAGCCGGGCCACGCCCTCGCTGACCTCGACCTCCAGCGGGCCGAGCATGTAGCGGCCGTCGCCGATGCCGGCCGCGTCCATCGCGTCGGTGATGAACGCGACCCGGTCCGGGCCCGCGTGATGGAACGCCAGTTCCAGGGCGGCCGGGTGCAGGTGCGTGCCGTCGTTGATGAGCTCGACCGTGACGCGCTCGTCCTCCAGGAGGGCGGCGATCGGGCCCGGGGCGCGGTGGCCGAGCGCGGGCATCGCGTTGAAGAGGTGGGTGGCGACGGTCGCGCCCGCCTCGATCGCCTCCACCGTCTGCTCGTAGGTCGCGTCCGTGTGGCCGATCGCCGCGATCACCCCGTGCTCGGCCAGCAGGCGTACGGAGTCGATGCCGCCCGGCAGTTCGGCGGCGAGGGTGACCATCTTCGCGTGGCCGCGGGCCGCGTCGACCAGCTTGCGGACCTCCGCCGGCTCGGGGTCGCGCAGCAGCGCCTCGGAGTGCGCGCCCTTGCGGCAGGGCGAGATGAACGGGCCCTCGAAGTGGATGCCCGCGATGTCGCCCTGTTCGGCCAGCTCGGACAGCAGTCCGGCCTGCCGGGTGAGGATGTCCATGTCGTCGGTGACGGTGGAGGCGACGAGGGTGGTGGTGCCGTGCCGGCGGTGGGCGCGGACGGCCGTCAGGACGTCCTCGGCCGGGCCGGAGAAGGACGCGCCGCCGCCTCCGTGGTTGTGGATGTCGACGAAGCCGGGGACCAGCCAGTGGCCGCTGACGTCCACGGTCTCCGCGTCGGCCGGGGACGGGCCGGTGATCCGGGTGCCCTCGACGAAGACTCGGCCGCCGTCCACGGTCCCGGTGGGCAGTACCACCCGGGCGCCGGCGAGCACCTTCCTAGTGGCCATCAGGCGGTTACCTCCGAGGGGTCAGTGGTGGTCAGGAGATCCCGGGCGAGGAGCCCCGCGCCCAGGCAGCCGGCGGTGTCCCCGAGTGCCGCGGGGACGATCGACGGAAGCTTCTGGAAGGTGACGCGCTGCCGGACGGCGTCCCGCAACGGTGTGAACAAGGTTTCCCCCGCCTCGGCGAGTCCGCCACCGATGATGATCGTGCGGGGGTCCAGCAGGGTGAGCGCGGTGACCAGCCCGTCGGCGAGCGCGTCGAGGGCCGTCCGCCAGACCCGGACGGCGTTCGGGTCGCCGGACGCGACGGCCTTCGCGCAGTCGGCCGCGTCGGCCTCCGGCTGTCCGCAGGCGGCGGCCCATGCCTCGCTGACCGCCGACGCGGACGCGTAGCGCTCCAGGCAGCCGCGCTGCCCGCAGGGGCACGGGGTGCCGCCGGGCCGTACGACGACATGACCGATCTCGCCCGCGAAGCCGTGGGCGCCCGCCTCCACCCGGCCGTCGAGGCCGATGGCGCCCGCGATGCCGGTGCCGAGCGGGACGAACAGGAAGCGGTCGGCGCCCCGGCCCGCGCCGATGCGGCCCTCGGCCAGTCCGCCGGTGCGCACATCGTGCCCGAGGGCGACGGGGATGCCGCCGAGCCGCTCGGTGAGCAGGTCGCGCAGGGGTACGTCGCGCCAGCCGAGGTTGGCCGCGTAGGCGGCGATGCCCTGCTGCTCGTCGACGATGCCGGGGACGGCGACGCCGGCGGCGGCCGCGGGCTCGCCGAAGTGCCGCTCGCCGTGGTCGCGCAGCTCCGCGGCGAAGTCGAGGATGCCGTCGACGACCGCGTCGGGTCCGTGCTCGCGGCCGGTGGCCCGGCGCGCCCGGTGCAGCAGCACGGGGGGTCCGGACGAAGTCCCCCCGGACGGCGTGGTGTCCGCCCCGACCAGAGCGGCCTTCATCCCGGTGCCGCCCACGTCGAGGGCGATGACATGTCTCACGGAGACAGTGTGACCCGTGGACCCAAGAGAGGTCTAGTCCACTTGCGCGGTATAGACCTTTATTCGGCAAACGGACGAGCGGACGGCGCAATCGGGGCAAAGAGCGGCGCGGCGCGGCCGACGGAGCGGACCGGGACGATCGCGGTGTGTCCCGGTCCGGACCTCGCCGCACTCCCGCCCGGCCGCCGGGAACGGTTACGGTGCCGTCATGGACGACGACCAGGACCGCGGTGCCGCCCTCGGCCGCCGCGAACGGGACATCCTCGCCCTGGAGCGCCGGGGTTTCCCCGGCCCCGGCGCGAAGGAACGCGCCATCCGCGAGGAACTCGGCCTGGCGCCCGTCCGCTACTACCAGCTGCTCAACGCCCTGCTCGACGACGCGCGGGCCCTCGCCGAGGACCCGGTCACGGTGAACCGGCTCAGACGGGTGCGGGAGTCCCGGCGGGCCGAACGGTGAGCGCGGACCGGCCGGTCGCCCCCGGGTCCGACGAGTCAGGGGTGCGGCCGCCGCCCCGTGGATAGGGTCGCCCTATGGGCAGCCATGACACGCACTCCCCGCACCCCGCACGGTCCCTGCCGACCCCCACGACCCCGGCGGGCCGCGAAGCGCTGGACGCCATCCTCGCCCGCCCGGAGCGCTCGGTGATCGGGCTCGACTTCGACGGCACGCTCGCGCCGATCGTGGCGGACCCCGAGCAGGCCCGTGCGCACCCGGACGCGGTGCCCGCGCTCGCCGCCCTCGCGCCGCGGGTCGCCGCGGTCGCGGTCGTCACCGGCCGGCCCCCCGCGGTGGCCGTACGGAACGGCGGCTTCGAGGCGATGCCGGGCCTGGACCACCTCGTCGTGCTCGGCCACTACGGCGCCGAACGCTGGGAGGCCGGCACCGGCGCCGTCATCGCCCCGCCGCCGCACCCCGGCGTCGCGGCCGTACGGGCCGAACTGCCGGGCTTCCTGGACGCGATCGGGGCCTGGAAGGGCACCTGGATCGAGGAGAAGGGCCGGGCCCTCGCCGTCCACACGCGCCGGGCCGAGGACCCGGGGGCCGCCTTCGAGGCGCTGCGCGCCCCCCTCGCCGAACTCGCCGCCCGCCACGGCCTGATCGTCGAGCCAGGCCGCATGGTCCTGGAACTGCGGCCGCCGGGCATGGACAAGGGCGTCGCCCTCACGGAGTACGTGCGCGAGATCGGCGCCGAGTCCGTCCTCTACGCCGGCGACGACCTCGGTGACCTCCCCGCCTTCGCCGCCGTCGACAAACTCCGCTCCGAGGGCGTCCCCGGCCTCCTGGTGTGCAGCGGCAGCGACGAGGTGGCCGCCCTGCGGGAACGCTCCGACCTGGTGGTCGACGGCCCCGAGGGGGTCGTGGACCTGCTGCGCGCGCTGTCCGCCCACCTCGGCTGACGGCTTCGGCCGCCCGGCGGCGGGCCGGGCGGCCGTGCGGGCCGTCAGCCGCGCAGGGCGGTCAACTGCTCCAGGAACCACTGGGCCGGCGGCAGCGCGGTCGCCGCGGCGGCCAGCCGCTTCGTGCGCTCCGCCCGCTCGGGCACCGGCATCACCAGCGCCTCGTGCAGCGCCCGCGCCGTCCCCGTCACGTCGTACGGATTGACGGTGATCGCGTCCTCGCCCAACTCCTCGTACGCCCCCGCCTCCCGTGACAGCACCAGCGCGCACCCCTCGTCGGAGACGACCGGCACCTCCTTGGCGACCAGGTTCATGCCGTCCCGGATCGGGTTCACCAGGGCCACGTCGGCCAGCCGGTACGCGGCCAGCGAGCGCGCGAAGTCGTCCTTCACGTGCAGCACGACCGGCGTCCAGCCGGGCGTCCCGTACCCGGCGTTGATCTCGTCCGCCAGCCGTTGCACCTCGGCGGTGTACGCGCGGTAGACGGCGAGGTCCTGCCGGGAGGGGTAGGCGAAGGCGACGTGCACGACCCGCTCCCGCCACTCGGGGTGGTCGTCGAGCAGCTGCCGGTAAGCCAGCAGACCGCGCACGATGTTCTTCGACAGCTCGGTCCGGTCCACCCGCACGACCGTCCTGCGGCCCTCGCCGATCTCCGCCCGCAGCGCCGCCATCCGCTCGCCGACGTCGGCCCGGTGGGCGCGCTCGCGCAGGAAGTCGGCGTCGGCGCCGAGGCCGTGCACGCCGATCACCGTGGTGCGCTGCGCGCCGCCGCCGGGCGGTGCGTGCTCGACCGTCCCGGGCCCCTCGCCCTCCGGCCGGGCCGGACGGATCAGCTCGCGGTCCACCTCGCCCGCGCAGTCCAGGAAGGCGCCCGCCCACCGCCGGGTGAGGAAGCCCAGCCGGTCCGCGCCGAGCATGCCCCGCACGATCTGTTCCCGGATGTCGTCCGGCAGCATCCGGAAGTAGTCCGGCGGCGCCCACGGGGTGTGCGAGAAATGGCCGATACGCAGGTCGGGGCGGAGTTCGCGGAGCATGCCCGGCACCAGCGTCAGGTGGTAGTCCTGGACGACCGCCGTCGCCCCGTCGGCCGCCTCCTCGGCGAGCGCCTCGGCGAAGGCGCGGTTGTACCGTTCGTACGCCACCCACCGGCGCCGGAACTCCGCGTCGAAGACCGGCTCCAGCGGGGTCTGGTAGAGCATGTGGTGGACGAACCAGAGCACCGAGTTGGCGATGCCGTTGTAGGCGTCGGCGTGCACGTCGGCCGGGATGTCCAGCATCCGCACGCCCGGCTCGCCCGCGCCGCGCCGCACCGCCTCGCGGTCGCCGTCGGACAGGGCGGAGCACACCCACAGCGCCCCGGCGTCGGGCCCGATGGCCGACAGGCCCGAGACCAGCCCGCCGCCGCCCCTGCGGGCGTGCAGCGAGCCGTCCTCGCCCACCTCGTACGAAACCGGGCCGCGGTTGGACGCGACCAGCACCTCAGCAGTGTGCGTGGAAGCCATACGCCTCAACCTAGCCCGGCCCGGAAACGCTCAAACGTGCGGAAGGCCCACAACAGTCCGGAAACATTTGTATACGACCCCTTCGGGAACGTCACCCCGTGCACCCGTCAGGCCACCTTGCGTGACCTGTACTCGGCGATCTCGGCCATCGGCGGCCGCTCCTCCGTGTCCACGGAGTACGTGCGCGGCTCGAAGCCGTCCCGGCCCCGCTCGAACTGGGTGAGAGAGGGCCGGATCAGATGCCCGCGGGCCATCCGCAGCTGCGCGGTGCGGTAGATGGCGGCGGCCATCCGGCCCAGTGCCTGCCCGTCCTGGTGGCGGTGCTTGCGCACCCCGACGTCCACCTGGGCGAGCGCGTCGAGGCCCACCAGGTGCAGCGAGTCGACCAGCATGCCCAGCTCCACCCCGTACCCGACCGGGAAGGGCAGCTGTTCCAGCAGGGAGCGGCGGGCCGCGTACTCGCCGCCGAGCGGCTGCACGAACCCGGCCAGCTGCGGCCAGTGCATGTTCAGCAGCGGACGGGCCATCAGCTCGGTGACCCGGCCGCCCTGGCCGGCCGCCCCGCCCAGCGGGCGGTCGTACATGGCCTTGACCAGGTCGACGTCCGGATCGGTGAGCAGCGGGCCCACGATGCCGGAGACGAAGTCGGAGGAGAACTCCCTGAGGTCGGCGTCGACGAAGCAGACGATGTCCCCGCCGGTGACCAGGAGGGACCGCCACAGCACCTCGCCCTTGCCGGGCACGGCCGGGATCCGGGGCAGGATGGCGTCGCGGTGGACGACCCGGGCGCCCGCGGCCGCGGCCACCGCCGAGGTGCGGTCGGTGGAACCCGAGTCGACGACGACGATCTCGTCGACGAGCGGGACCTGCTGCATCAGGTCGTGCCGGATCACGGAGACGATGTCACCGACCGTCTCCTCCTCGTTGAGTGCGGGCAGGACGACGGAGACCGACTGGCCCCGGGCGCGTTTCGCGGCGAGGATCTTGTGGAGCGGGCGGTCGCTGACGGACCAGGAGCGTGTGCTCAGCCAGCGCTCGACTTCTTCCAGCACAGCGGCGGCTCCTTCTGCGTTCTGCGTGCTCGCGGCGGGCGTGGACGCCCGCCGCGACAGCGGCTGACGGGCACGGGTATCTCGCGGTTCGGACGACTCTCTCAACTGTCGGGGCCTTCGGTTACAGTCTTGAACAACGCGGATGACCATCGCATGTCCAGGGTGGCCGACCGCTGAAAACTTCATACCGCTCATCCAGAGGGGCAGAGGGATACGGCCCGATGAAGCCCCGGCAACCCTCCAGTCGGTTTCTCGTTCACGCGAGGCTCCCGGCTCGGGAAGGTGCCAAATCCGTCTCACGGCGAAGTGCGTCGTGAGGAAGATGAGGAGAAAGGGCCTCGCCTCCATGGCTGCGCAGACTGCTGTAAGCACCACGAACCCCGTCGATCTGGGCTCCGCCGCGGCGCTCTCCTGCCGCGAGTGCGGACACCGCGTGCCCCTCGGCCCGGTCTTCGCCTGCGAGGAGTGTTTCGGCCCGCTCGAGATCGCCTACGACTTCTCGCGGTACGAGACCGAGGAGCTGCGCAAGCGGATCGAAGCGGGACCCGCGAACATCTGGCGCTACGCGCCGCTGCTGCCCGTCCCCGCGGACGTGGCGGACAAGCCCAACCTCAACCCCGGCTGGACCCAGCTCGTCAAGGCCGACAACCTGGCCCGCGAGCTCGGTGTCACGGGCGGGCTGTACGTGAAGGACGACTCCGGCAACCCGACGCACTCCTTCAAGGACCGGGTCGTCGCCCAGGCCCTGGAGGCCGCGCGCGCCTTCGGCTTCACCACCCTGTCCTGCTCCTCCACCGGCAACCTGGCCGGCGCCGTCGGCGCCGCGGCCGCCCGTGCCGGTCTGCGCTCCTGCGTGTTCATCCCGCACGACCTGGAGCAGGGCAAGATCGTCATGGCCGCGGTCTACGGCGGTGAACTCGTCGGCATCGAGGGCAACTACGACGACGTGAACCGTTTCTGCTCGGAGCTGATCGGCGATCCGGCGGGCGACGGCTGGGGCTTCGTCAACGTCAACCTGCGGCCGTACTACGCGGAGGGTTCCAAGACCCTGGCGTACGAGATCTGCGAGCAGCTCGGCTGGCGGCTGCCCGACCAGCTGGTCGTCCCGATCGCCTCCGGCTCCCAGCTCACCAAGATCGACAAGGGGCTCCAGGAGCTCATCAAGCTCGGACTGGTCGAGGACCGGCCGTACAAGATCTTCGGCGCCCAGGCGGAGGGCTGCTCGCCGGTGTCCGTGGCCTACAAGGCCGGCCACGACGTCGTACGGCCCCAGAAGCCGCACACCATCGCCAAGTCCCTCGCCATCGGCAACCCGGCCGACGGGCCGTACGTCCTCGACATCGCGCGCCGCACGGGCGGTGCCGTGGAGGACGTGACGGACGAGCAGATCGTGGACGCGATCAAGCTGCTGGCTCGGACCGAGGGGATCTTCGCCGAGACGGCGGGCGGGGTGACGGTGGGCGTGACCCGCAAGCTCATCGAGAACGGCCTGCTCGACCCGGCCCTGACGACCGTCGTGCTGAACACCGGTGACGGTCTGAAGACCCTCGACGCGGTCGCCGGCACCGGTCTGACCGCGACCATCCGCCCGAACCTGGACTCCTTCCGAGAGGCTGGCCTCGCATCATGAGCGTCAACGTCCGCATCCCCACCATCCTGCGCACCTACACCGGCGGCGCCGCCGAGGTGAGCGCCCAGGGCGCGACCCTCGCCGAGGTCATCTCCGACCTGGAGAAGAACCACACCGGCATCGCCGCCCGCGTCCTGGACGACCAGGGCAAGCTGCGCCGGTTCGTCAACGTGTACGTGAACGACGACGACGTCCGCTTCGAGCAGGGGCTCCAGACGGCCACTCCGGACGGCGCCGGCGTCTCCATCATTCCGGCGGTCGCCGGAGGCTGATCATTACCTTCGGTAACCTCGGTTACCGAGTGTTCATAGAATTGCCCCCTCCGCGAGAGAAGCGGAGGGGGCAATTCTGTGTGATTGAGCGCGGTAGAGTTGGGGAAGCAGCTCCCGATTCCGGGGTTTGCGACCTTGACGACCTGCCGCACGGGCGACGAGAAGTAGCCAAAGTGGGCAGGTGTTTTGCGCCTTTCGCCCCCAATGCCCGGCCCAAGTTGCCCTGAAACAAGGCGAATTGCTGCTGTTCCGTGGACTCGTCGTGCCCGGATTTCTCGTCCGATTGACCTGTTGCAGACGGCAGTTGGACAGATACATTCAGCCGCGGTCGACGCGTTCCGGCGCACGCCCCCGTCCCATGGGGGGTGAGGTCTGACCCGGATCCGCGAAGTGTGGATCTGTGCAAGGGCCAGTAATAGGGGAGTTAGGCATGGCTCAGGGCACCGTCAAGTGGTTCAACGCGGAGAAGGGGTACGGCTTCATCGCGGTCGACGGTGGTGCGGACGTGTTCGTCCACTACAGCGCGATCCAGATGGACGGGTACCGCACCCTGGAAGAGGGCCAGCGGGTCGATTTCGAGATCTCGCAGGGTCAGAAGGGGCCGCAGGCGGACATGGTCCGGCTGGCGGCCGGCTGAAGCACGCGCCGACTTATTGCAGCGACGTTCTTCTGTTCTTCGCCGAAGGGCTCGCATCCCGTGGGGTGCGAGCCCTTCGGCCTGTCCGGGTGCCGTCGCTCGCGACCTGCGGATCACCCGAGGGCGCTTGCACTCGGCAGGGGCGAGTGCTAATCATTGCGTTAGCACTCTGAAGGTGAGAGTGACAACGAAGGACCGGGTCGGTGAGGCCCGCAGGCCGGGTGGGGCAAGGAACCACGAGGCGTGCGAGCCGTCCGTCGCGGGCGCCAGCGCGGTCCGGAGCAATCCACCCCAGTCCGGGAGGACCACTTCACATGGCCAAGATCATCGCGTTCGACGAGGAGGCACGGCGCGGCCTCGAGCGCGGCATGAACCAGCTCGCGGACGCCGTGAAGGTGACGCTCGGCCCCAAGGGCCGCAACGTCGTCCTCGAGAAGAAGTGGGGCGCCCCCACGATCACCAACGATGGTGTCTCCATCGCCAAGGAGATCGAGCTCGAGGACCCGTACGAGAAGATCGGCGCCGAGCTGGTCAAGGAAGTCGCCAAGAAGACGGACGACGTCGCCGGTGACGGTACGACCACCGCGACCGTCCTCGCCCAGGCGCTCGTCCGCGAGGGTCTGCGCAACGTGGCCGCGGGTGCCAACCCGATGGCCCTCAAGCGCGGCATCGAGAAGGCCGTCGAGGCCGTCTCCGGCGCCCTGCTCGAGCAGGCGAAGGATGTCGAGACCAAGGAGCAGATCGCTTCCACGGCCTCCATCTCCGCCGCCGACACCCAGATCGGCGAGCTCATCGCCGAGGCGATGGACAAGGTCGGCAAGGAAGGCGTCATCACCGTCGAGGAGTCCCAGACCTTCGGTCTGGAGCTGGAGCTCACCGAGGGTATGCGCTTCGACAAGGGCTACATCTCGGCGTACTTCGCCACCGACATGGAGCGGATGGAGGCGTCGCTCGACGACCCGTACATCCTGATCGCCAACTCCAAGATCGGTTCCGTCAAGGACCTGCTCCCGCTCCTGGAGAAGGTCATGCAGTCGGGCAAGCCGCTGCTGATCATCGCCGAGGACGTCGAGGGCGAGGCCCTGTCGACCCTGGTCGTCAACAAGATCCGTGGCACCTTCAAGTCCGTCGCCGTCAAGGCCCCGGGCTTCGGTGACCGCCGCAAGGCGATGCTGAACGACATCGCCATCCTCACCGGCGGCGAGGTGATCTCCGAGGAGGTCGGCCTCAAGCTGGAGAACGCGACCCTGGACCTCCTGGGCCGCGCCCGCAAGGTCGTCATCACCAAGGACGAGACCACGATCGTGGACGGCGCCGGCTCCGCCGACCAGGTCCAGGGCCGGGTCAACCAGATCCGCGCCGAGATCGAGAACTCGGACTCGGACTACGACCGCGAGAAGCTCCAGGAGCGCCTGGCGAAGCTGGCCGGCGGCGTGGCCGTCATCAAGGCCGGTGCCGCCACCGAGGTCGAGCTCAAGGAGCGCAAGCACCGCATCGAGGACGCCGTCCGCAACGCGAAGGCGGCCGTCGAGGAGGGCATCGTCGCCGGTGGTGGCGTGGCCCTGCTCCAGGCCTCCGCGGTGTTCGAGAAGCTCGAGCTCTCGGGTGACGAGGCGACCGGCGCCAACGCCGTGAAGCTCGCCCTGGAGGCCCCGCTGAAGCAGATCGCCGTCAACGGTGGTCTCGAGGGCGGCGTCGTGGTCGAGAAGGTCCGCAACCTGACCGTGGGCTGGGGCCTGAACGCGGCCACCGGCGAGTACGTCGACATGATCGCCGAAGGCATCATCGACCCGGCGAAGGTGACCCGCTCTGCGCTGCAGAACGCCGCCTCCATCGCCGCGCTGTTCCTCACCACCGAGGCCGTCATCGCCGACAAGCCGGAGAAGGCCGCGGCCCCGGCCGGCGGCGGCATGCCGGGCGGTGACATGGACTTCTGATCGACCTCTGGTTGATCCGCGTCCTTACCGAGGGCGGTACCTCCCGGCGACGGGGGGTACCGCCCTCGGGCTTTTCCCGGCCCGGACAGGCTCTTGGCCCGGCCGGCTCGCGCCCGCGTTCCGATGGGCCGGGGTCCGGCGTGGCCGGGATCACACGGCGTGTCGGCGGGCGGCCGGAATGCGTCGGGGTGGCGGTTCCGTTGAGGTAGGCACACGTTACATGCGTATGCACATACCGTCCGGTCTATCGTCACTTCGCGAGGAGCCCCCCACGTGAGCGTCACCGAGTCCGCAGTCTCCCGTGCGGCCGAGATCCTGTCCCGGCCCGTCGACATCAACGGCCTCACCGTCCCCAACCGCATCGTGATGGCGCCGATGACGCGCGAGTTCTCCCCGGGCGGTGTCCCGGGCGAGGACGTGGTGTCGTACTACGCCCGCCGTGCCGCCGCGGGCGTCGGCCTGATCGTCACCGAGGGGACGTACGTCGGTCACGACTCGGCCGGGCAGAGCGACCGCATCCCGCGCTTCCACGGCGAGGACCAGCTGGCGGGCTGGGCGAAGGTCACCGACGCCGTGCACGCGGCGGGCGGGACGATCGTGCCGCAGCTGTGGCACATCGGCATGGTGCGCCGGGCGGGCCAGCCGCCGTTCGCGGACGCCCCGCCGGTCGGCCCCTCCGGCCTCTACAAGGAGGGCGCCGAGGTCACCGGTCAGGCCATGACCCAGCAGGACCTGGACGATGTCGTCGAGGCGTTCGCCAAGGCGGCGGCCGAGGCCGAGCGCATCGGCTTCGACGGGGTCGAACTGCACGGCGCGCACGGCTATCTGATCGACCAGTTCCTGTGGGCGGGCACCAACCGCCGCACGGACGCCTACGGCGGCGACCCGGTGGCCCGGACGAAGTTCGCCGCGGAGATCGTCGCCGCGGTGCGCGCGGCGGTCTCGCCCCGGTTCCCCGTCATCTTCCGCTACTCGCAGTGGAAGCAGCAGCAGTACGACGCCCGGCTCGCCGAGACCCCGCAGGAGCTGGAGGCGATCCTGGCCCCGCTCGCCGCGGCCGGTGTCGACGCCTTCCACGCCTCCACCCGCCGTTACTGGGTCCCGGAGTTCGACGACTCCGACCTCAACCTGGCCGGCTGGACGAAGAAGCTGACCGGCAGGCCCGCCATCACCGTCGGCTCGGTCGGCCTCGACGGCGACTTCATCAACGCGTTCGTCGGCGAGGGTTCCCCGGTGCGCGGCATCGACAACCTCCTCGACCGCTTCGAGCGCGACGAGTTCGACCTGGTGGCCGTCGGCCGCGCGCTGCTCCAGGACCCGCAGTGGGCGGCGAAGGTGCTGGCCGACCGCTTCGACGAGCTGAAGCCGTACGACGCGGCGGCGCTGAAGACCCTCAGCTGAGCCGTCGGGGCCCGCGGACGCGCTCTGGCCGCGGGCCCCGACTCCCGTTAGCGTGCGGCGGATGAGGATCCTGCATCTGTCCGACACCCATGTGGAGCGGACCGACGAGCCCAACCGGCACGGCGTGGACGCCACCGGGTCCCTGCGGCTGATGCTGGCCGAGCTGGCCGGGCAGCGTGACATCGACGCGGTCGTGGTCACCGGCGACCTGGCGAACGACGGCGCGGTGGAGGCGTACACGACCGTGCGGGAGGCCGTGGGCGAGTTCGCGCGGATCCGGGACGCCCCGGTTTTTTACACCACCGGCAACCATGACGAGCGCCGGGCCTTCGCGAAGGTGCTGGGCAGTGGCCATCTGGGCCCGGACGGGACCGACCGGGCCGCCGCCGTGCTGCCGGGGGCCGAACGGGCCGCCGTCGGCGAGGTGGACGGCCACCGTTTCGTGACGCTGGACTCGCTGGTGCCCGGCGAGGTCTACGGGAGGCTGGGGGAGACCCAGCTCGCCTGGCTGCGCGAGGTGCTGGCCACGCCCGCGCGGCACGGCACCGTGCTCGCGCTGCACCACCCGCCGATCTGTCTGGACGTGCCGACCCAGCGGGCCTTCGGCCTGCTCGACGCGGACGCCCTGGCCGACGCGATCCGCGGCACGGACGTACGGGTCGTGCTCGCCGGGCACTTCCATCTCCAGCTGTCCGGTTTCCTGGCGGGCGTGCCGGTGTGGGTCACGCCGGGCGTGGTCAACCGCATCGACCTGACGACCCGGCCGGGCACCGAACGCGCGGTGCGTGGCGCTTCGGCCTCGCTGGTGGAGCTGGGCGGGGCGGCGGGGCCGATGTTCCACACCTTCCACGCGCGCGACCCGCGGGCCCACGAGACCGTCTACGAACTCGACGAGGAGCGCACCCGCGAGGTGATCGCGCGGTACGGGCCGACTCCGGACCCGCGGTAAGGCTCGGGCGCCTCGCCTCGCCTCGCCTCGCCTCGCCGGGCAGGGCGTACAAGTTTTCGCTTGCTTAAGTCAATCAATCGACCTAAGGTTGCCTGAGTCAAGCACATTGGTGTGCCCGCACGTCCCGCTCCCACGGAGGCCTCTTCATGTCCGACACTCCTGTCCGGCCCACAGCCGCCGGGGGATCCGCCCCGCCGAGGTCGAACGCAGTGGTGGCGGTCCTGGCCTTCGCCGGAATCGTCGTCTCGCTGATGCAGACCCTGGTCATCCCGATCGTCCCCGAGCTGCCGAAGTACCTGCACGCCTCCGCGTCCGACGCGGCCTGGGCGGTCACCGCCACCCTGCTCGCCGCGGCCGTGGCCACCCCCGTCGCCGGCCGGCTCGGCGACATGTTCGGCAAGCGCAGGCTGCTGCTGATCAGCGTCGTGCTGCTGGTCTTCGGCTCGGTGGTCTGCGCGCTCAGCGACTCGCTGGTCCCGATGATCGTCGGCCGTGCCCTCCAGGGCCTGGCCGCCGCGGTCATCCCCCTCGGCATCAGCATCATGCGCGACGAACTGCCGGCGGAGAAGCTCGCCGGCTCCATCGCCCTGATGAGCGCCTCGCTGGGCGTCGGCGGTGCCCTGGGCCTGCCCGCCGCGGCCTTCATCGCCGACAACTTCAGCTGGCACGTCCTGTTCTGGACCTCCGCGACCCTCGGCCTCGTCGCCCTCGGACTGGTCCTGGTCTTCGTACCGGAGTCCGCGGTGCGCACCGGCGGCCGCTTCGACTTCGTCGGCTCGCTCGGCATGGCGGCCGGACTGGTCTCCCTGCTGCTGGCCGTCTCCAAGGGCGGCGACTGGGGCTGGGGCAGCGGTACCACGCTCGGCCTGTTCGCCGTCGCGGTCGTGGTCCTCGTCGCCTGGGGCTTCTTCGAGCTGCGCACCGCGACCCCGCTGGTCGACCTGCGCACCACCGTCCGCCGCCAGGTCCTGTTCACCAACCTCGCCTCGATCGCCTTCGGCTTCTCGATGTTCGCGATGGCGCTGGTCCTGCCGCAGCTGCTCCAGCTGCCCACCCAGACCGGCTACGGCCTCGGCAAGTCGATGATGACCGCCGGTCTGGTCATGGCTCCGCAGGGCCTGGTCATGATGGTGTTCGCCCCGGCGTCCGCGGCCATCACCAAGGCCAGGGGCCCGAAGGTCACCCTGATGATCGGCGCCGTGATCGTCGCCGCCGGGTACGGCCTGAACATCGTCCTGATGTCCGAGGTCTGGCACCTGGTCCTGGTGTCCTGCATCATCGGCGCCGGTGTCGGCTTCGCCTACGGCGCGATGCCCGCGCTCATCATGGGCGCCGTCGACCCGTCCGAGACGGCCGCGGCGAACGCCCTCAACACCCTGATGCGGTCCATCGGCACCTCGGTGTCCAGCGCCGTCGCCGGAGTGATCCTGGCCAACATGACCATGAACCTCGGCGGCTACGAACTGCCGTCCGAGAACGGCTTCAAGGTCGTCATGGCCCTCGGCGCGGGCGCCGCCGCCCTCGCCTTCGTCCTCGCCGCCTTCCTGCCCGGCCGCAGGCCGGCCGCCGCGGCCGGCGAGCCGGAGGAGCAGCCCGGGAGCGAGGCGGCCGACGGCGCCGCCGAGGTGTCCGGAGCCAAGGCGTAGCACGCGCGCTCACCGGACGGCCGCCGCCCCGCACCGACGGGACGGCGGCCGTCCGTCGTCGCGGTGCGGTGCGTCAGGCGCGCGTCCTCGTCCGGTCCGCCCGGCTCGGCAGGCTCCGACGGCTCACAGGTTCCCGAGCGGTTCGATGTCGACCTTCACCGGTGTGCCCCACACGCGCAGCACCTCGTAGTCGGTGAACTCGTGCACGAGCCGGTAGGCCATCGCGGGCCGGGAGCCGCGCCGCTGGGCGGCGATGAACAGCTCCGCCTCCCGGCGGTCGCGGCGCGGGGTGCCGCACAGCTGCCACTCCTGCCCGTTCCACAGCTCCGGCAGCCAGCGCTGTTGCGGCTGCGGCCGGTCGGCGCGCACCCCGTAGCGGGACGGGCCGGTGGCGGGCTGCGGGTCCGGGGCGGGGCCGCTGAACTCGGAGCGGCGGGCGGCCCGGCGCCGGGTCTCGCACAGCAGGCACAGGTCGGGGGCGGAGGTGTCGACCGGGCCGTTCGGGTGCTCGGCGCACCGGGTGCTGGGCGCGGCGGTGGTGACGCTCTCCTCCAGCAGGTCCAGGGCGCGCCGCAGATCCGCCCTGACCTCGTGCAGCCGGGCGTCGGGCGTGTCGGTGTTGAGGGCCTCCCCGTGCTCGCCGAGCAGGCGGAGAGCACGACCGAGAGCCGTGAGCTGGGCGTGATTCATGTCGGTCGGCGTAGTCCTTGGCTTCTCGGTGTCGAGCGTGATGCCGACGGGGGAGGGAAGGTCGACGGTCACTCCCCAGGGTACGAGGAGGTCCGCCGGAGGGGGCCGTCCTCGCGGGCGGAGACCGGGGCGGGGGTCTGGGCGATGGTCCCGGTGGAGACCGGTGCGGACGTCCGGGCGGCGGCCGGGGCGGTGGTCCGGACGAGGTGGGTGAGGCCGAAGAGATAGGTCGCGGCGAAGCCGACCGCGTACCCCGTCAGCAGTCCGCCCGCGTAGATCGCGGCCGTCGGCGCCGGGCCCCTGTTCCCGGCCAGCAGCGGGAACAGGGCCCAGCCCGACGGGCCGATCGCCTTCGCGCCCACATGGTCGCCGAGCATCGCGAAGCAGCCGATGAAGGCGCCGCCGGCCGCTCCGCCGGCGCAGGCGGTCAGGAAGGGGCGGCCCAGGGGCAGGGAGACGCCGTAGACCAGGGGTTCGCCGACGCCCAGCAGACCTGCCGGAAGCGCCGATCTGATCGTCGTACGGATGGAGGTGTCGTGGCGCAGGCGGACGTACACCGCCAGTGCCGCACCCACCTGGCCCGCGCCCGCCATCGCCAGGATGGGCAGCAGGACCGTGCTGCCCTGCTGCTCGATGAGGGTGGTGTGGATGGGGATCAGCGCCTGGTGCAGGCCCAGCATGACCAGGGGCAGGAACAGGCCGCCGAGGACCAGGCCCGCGAAGGCGCCCGTGGTCGACAGCAGCCAGTTCGCGGCCGTGCCGATCGCCGCCGCGACCTGTCCGGCCGCGTACATCAGGCCGTACAGGGTGGCCAGGCCGGCGACCAGGACCGTGAGGGCCGGGGTGAGCAGGACGTCCAGGGCGTCCGGGACCCGGCCGCGGCACCACTTCTCGACGTACGTGCCCAGCAGGGCCGCCGCCAGCGCCCCCAGCACCCCGCCCTGGCCGGGCGCGAGGGCCGTCCCGAACACCGTCACCTTCGCGACGCCCGGGTAGACCACCACGGCCGCCACCGCGCCGCCCAGGATCGGCGTCCCGCCGAACTCCTTCGCGGTGTTGTGGCCGACGAACACGGCGATCAGCGCCATGAAGGCGGAGGCCACGGCCGACAGGGCGGGGGCGAGGCCGGGCAGCAGGCCGTTGTTCACCAGCAGCCCGGCCACGCCCGCCAGCACCCCGCAGCCGATCAGCGCCGGGATCAGCGGCACGAAGATGTCCGCCACGCGGCGCAGCACCGCCTTCGCGGGAGCGCCGGCGCGCCGCCGCTCCCCGGACGGCACGGCACCCCGGGCCGCCGGAGCCGCGGCCGCCGTGCCCCAGGCCGCCGGATCCGCAACCGCCGTACTCCCGGCCGTCGGATCCGCGGTCGTACTTCCGGCCGTCGGATCCGCCGCCGTACTTCCGGCCGCCGGATCCGCGGTCGCGGCGCCCCGCACCAGCTCCTCGAACTCCGCCGTCACCCGTGTCACCGCCCCCGGCCCCAGGACGATCTGGTACGTGCCGTCGGCGACGACGCCGAGGACACCCGGCAGGGCGCGCAGCGCCGCCTCGTCCACCCGTGCGGGATCGGTCAGACCCAGCCGCAGCCGGGTCATGCAGTGGGCGACGGAGGTGACGTTGGCGGGGCCGCCGACCAGGGGGAGGATCGCGGCGGCGGTGGAGGCGGGATCGGTGCGCACCCGTCGAGCGTGCGGCTCAGCCCCCGGCCGCCGCCAGCGCGGCGCGCAGATGGCCGTGCGACTCCTCCAGAAGGCGGGCGGCCGTCGGACCGTCCACCCCGGCCAGGATCGCCAGGATCGCGTGTTTCACCTCGCCGCCGGTGGCGGTCAGCGCCCGCTCGATCTCCGGTTCGTCCGCGCCGGTGGCGAGCGCGACGATCCGGCGGGAACGGGCGCGCAGCTTCTCGTTCGAGGCGCGGACGTCGACCATCAGGTTCCCGTACGTCTTGCCCAGCCGGATCATCGTGATCGTCGAGATCATGTTGAGCACCAGCTTCTGCGCCGTGCCCGCCTTCAGCCGGGTGGAGCCGGTGAGCAGTTCGGGCCCGACGACGATCTCGATGCCGTGCTCGGCGGCGCCCGCCAGCGCGCTGCCCGCGTTGCAGGCGAGCCCGATCGTCAGCGCGCCGCGGGCCCGGGCGTGCTCCACGGCGCCGATCGCGTACGGGGTGCGCCCGGAGGCCGAGACGCCGACCACCGTGTCGTCGGCGGTCAGGGCGAGGGCGTCGAGGTCGGCCCGGGCCAGCTCCCCGGAGTCCTCCGCGCCCTCGACCGAGGTGACCAGGGCGTCGGGGCCGCCCGCGATCAGGCCGACGACCTGGCCGGGCCGGGTGTCGAAGGTGGGCGGGCACTCGGAGGCGTCCAGCACGCCGAGCCGGCCGGCCGTCCCGGCCCCGGCGTAGACCAGACGCCCGCCCCGGGCCATCCGCTCCGCCACGGCGTCGATGGCGGCGGCGATCTCCGGCAGCCGTGCGGCGACCGCGGCGGGCACGGAGGCGTCCTCGCCGTTCATGATCCGGGCGATGTCGAGGGTGGGCAGCCGGTCGATGTCGGCGAGCTCCGGGCGGAAGCCCTCGGTGGTGAGGCTCTCCAGCTCGGAGCGGAGGTCGTGCCGGGGGGACGTGGAGGTCATGGCTGTGGCTCTTTCGTGTCCTGCGGGTCGGCGATCGATCGGTCCTGCGCGTCGTGGACGGTCCCGCCGGGCCCGCGTCGCCGCGGGCGGGGCGGCCGCCGTGGCCGGTGCCGCGGCCAGGTCTACCGATGCCGGTGGGCCAGCGCCTCGTACGACGCGGCCAGCGCCGGACCCGCCGTGTCGTACGTCCGCTGCGCCACCCCCACGAACAGGCAGTCCACCACCAGCAGTTGACTGGTACGGGAGGACATCGCCGCGGGCCGCAGTTCACTCTCCCGGGCCGTGGACGTGGTCAGTACGTGATCGGCGTACTGGGTGACCGCACCGGCGGGCCGTCCGGTGATCGCCACCGTCGTCGCGCCGCGCTCGAACGCGACCCGCAGCGGTTCGATGACATCGCCCGTGGACCCGGAGTGCGTGATCGCGATCGCCACGTCCCCCGCGCGCAGCTGCACCGCGTTGGTGACGGCGAGATGCGGGTCGCTGTGCGCGTGCGCTATCAGCCCTATGCGCAGCAGCTTCTGGGTGAGGTCCTGGGCGACCAGGCCGGACGCCCCGATGCCGTACACGTCGATGCGGCGGGCGGCGGCGGCCGCGGCGACCGCCGCGCCGAGCTGCACGGTGTCGAGCCCGGCCGCGGTGTCGGCGAGGGTCTGCTGCTCGTCGTAGGCGAGTTTGGCCACCACGTCGGCGATCGGGTCGTCGACCGCGATGTCGGTGGTGATCGCGGGGGCCCGTCCCGACTGCTGCTGCGCGGCCAGGCCGGCGAGGGCGAGCCGCAGGTCGCGGTAGCCGGGGTAGCCGAGCAGCCGGGCGGTGCGCACCACGGTCGCCTCGCTGGTGCCGGTGAGTTCGGCCAGGCCGGTGACGGTGAGCGCCGCGCAGCCGGCCGGATCGCCCGCGACGGCCTCGGCGACGCGCTGCATGGAGCGGGTCATCGACGGGGCGAGGGTGCGGACCTTGGCCGCGAGGGCGGCGGGGGCGGGCGGGCCGGCGACGGGTGAACCGGAGCTTCCGAAAATTTCCTTCACGTCCTGGGTCACCCTTGAAAGATATTTTCGGCTCGGTGTCGGGGTCAAGAGTGCGCACAATGGGTGCATGGACCCCATCAGCCCCCTGGAGAAGGCACTGCACGCCGCGCGTGCCCTGGTGCTCGCCGACCTGGTCGCGGGCCAGGTGGCGGAGGCGGACGTGGTCTCGCTGGTCGAGGACTCCGTGGTGCAGCGGCGCTGGTGGGTGGAGCAGTGGCCGGACGGCCTGGACTACGTGGCCGGGCTGGTCGCGCAGGACGTCCAGGACGCGCTGCTGGAGCGCTACGGCCGCTGGCCGCTGTGCCCGGTCTGCGGCTCCGGCGACCCGCACGCCCTGGACGTCGAACCGGAACTCGGACCCGACCCGCACTGGGTGTGCCACCAGGCGGGCGTGAAGGTCGCGGCGGTGGGTGCGCTCGGGGCGGCCACGGACGGGACGCCCTCGTCGTGAGCGACCGGACCAGGACACCGGCGGCGGAGTTCCCGGGGACTCGCGGGGCGCGCCCGTGACGATCTACATCGATCCGCCCACCTGGCCCGGCCACGGCCGGGTGTGGTCGCATGTCGTCAGCGATGTCTCCTACGACGAACTGCACCTGTTCGCCGATGGACTGGGCGTGCCGCGGCGGGCCTTCGAGCGCGACCACTACGACCTTCCCTCGCACCGCTACGCCGACGCGGTCGCCGCCGGTGCGGTCCAGGTCAGCAGCCGCGAGGTGGTGCGGCTGCTGCACTCCTCGGGGCTGCGCCGGCCCAAGGGCCGTGCTCAGCGGCCCAGTTCGTAGGCGAGCTCCCCGTCGCCCGCGGGGTGCTCGGTGTCCGCGTCGACCCGGGTGAACCCGGCCCGGGACAGCACCGCCTGCGAAGGGGCGTTGTCCCGGTCGACGGTCGCGAACACGGAGCGCACGTCGTCACGGGCCAGCGCCCACTGCGACAGCGCGCGCAGCGCCTCGGTGGCGTAGCCCCGGCCGCGCGCGCCCTCGACGAGGTCGTAGCCGATCTCCGCGCGCCCCTGCTCGTCGGGAGCGCCGTGGAAGCCCATGCCGCCGACCGCGCGGCCGTCCTCGGTGCGTACGAGGGCGAACACGCCCCACTCGGGCCGGTGCACCCCGGCCTCGTACGCCTTCACCAGCATCCCGGCGGCGTCCCGCGTCCCCTCGAACGGGCCGCCCTCGATCCACTCGAACCCGCCGTCGCCGCCCTGGCGCAGGTCGTGGGCGGCGGCGGGGGTGATGCCCTGGAGGGTGAGACGTCCGGCCGGTATGACGAGGTTGTTGCTCCAGCGCCAGTCGGTGACGGGGGCGCGCCCGGCCAGGTCGCCGCGGCCGGTGGCCCACAGCAGGGTGGCCCAGGGCGTCGGACCCGGCCGGACCTGCGGGAAGATCCGGGTGAGGACGGCCTCGGCGAGGTCGGGGGAGGGCTCGTAGGCGATCCCGAGACCCTCGGCGATGTCGTGGGTGTGCAGCAGCACCTCGGTGACGCCCATCGCGGCGAAGCCCTCGCGGTTCGCGCTGCGGAACGGGAACGGGTGGAAGGCGCGGACCTCGCGCGGGGTGGTGCGCAGGGTGGCGACGAGCAGGGCGCCGGTCGTCTCCAGGACCTGCAGGACACCGGCGTTGTCCGCCGGGTCGAGTCCGTCCTCGTCCCCGTCGAGGGTGATCTCGAAGGGGACGTACCGCTGCTGCGCCCGGCCCGCCAGCTGTCCGGCGTAGGCGAGGAGGGCGCCCGCGAGGTGCGCGGCCGTCTCCCGGCAGTCCCACTCCAGCCGGCCGGCCTTCACCGTGGTCCAGTCCGTGTCCACGGCCTTGCCCAGCGTCGCGACACAGCCCGCGACGGCCTCTTCCACCTGTTCCCCGCCCCATGCATGCATGGGGGGCAGCGTAGGGGCGGGGCCGTCCTCAGAGCGACAGCATTTCCAGCTCCGAGCGGAGGTTGTGACGCGCCGTGGCCTCCCAGCGCCCGGCGGCGAACGGGGTACGGAACAGCCTTGGCAGGTCGAGGAGTTGACGCAGGATCGTCGAGCGGCCCGCGCGGAAGGCGTCGTCCGGGACGAAGTGGTACTCCTGGCGGACGGCGGCGGTGTAGGCGGCGTACGCGGCGGGCGGCCCGGCCAGCACCGCGAGGTCGGCGTCGCACAGCACCTGGCCGTTGCGGTCGTCCTCGGCCGGGTCGTGGCCGACGGTCAGCCGGACCAGCCGGGCGACCTCGGCCGTGCGCGCCGCGCCGACGCCGGCCTCGGGGAGCGCGCGTTCGGCGAGGCGGGCGGAGCGCTCCTCGTTCTCCGACCGCTCGGGCAGGTAGACCGCGTCGTGGAACCAGGCGGCCAGCCGCACCGCGGCGGGGTCGTCGGCGTACTCCTCCAGCGTGTCGACGTGGTCCAGCACCGCGGCCAGATGCGTGACCGTGTGGTACCTGCGCTGCGGCTCCGACCAGCGGCGCAACAGCTCGTCGGCGTACGGCCACGGGTCGGGGTGAGCGGCGCCCTCCCGGGCCGCGAGCAGGGTGGGCAGCCAGCGGGAACGCAGGGCGTGCAGGGCGTCGGGGTCGACGCGACCGACGAGGCCGACGCGACCGTCGGGGCCGACGGGACCGGTGGGATCAGTCATGAGGCCATTCTCCCGTGGGGGCCGACGGCGGCCTAGCGTGTAGGGCATGACTGACTGGACATCAGGCGAACGGGACCCCGAGCTGCCCGGGCGGCTCCTGACGATCGAGCGGGACGCGCTGATCCCGCTGCTGCGGGCCAGGAAGGAGGAGGACTTCGCGCTGCCCACCGAGGCGTGTCCGGGCTGGACGGTGCGGGATGTGCTGGCGCACGCCGCGGCCGCGTTGAGCCGAGTGGTGGAGGGCCGGTTCGAGGAAGGCGTGTTCTCGCCCGAGTCCAACGACCGTGACATCGCCGAGCGCGCCGGGTGGACGAACGCGCAGGTCGTCGACGAGCTGGAGCGCGGGATGACCGAGGCGGGTCCGGTGATCGCCCGGACCGACGGCAGGCTCGACGGGATCGCGCTGGGGGAGTGGGTGCACGCCGGGGACGTACGCGAGGCGCTCGGGGAGCCGGGGGCGTACGCCGGGGACGGACTGCCGTACGCGCTCACGCTCCTCGCCCGGATCAGCCGCGAGCGCGGCCGGCTGCCGATGCACGCCGACCTCGACGACGTGGACGAACCGCTGGCCCTCGGCGATCACCGGGCCGGGCGCACTCCGGCGCGCTACATCGGCGACGCCGCCATCCTCGTACGGCTGTACACGGGGCGTCCGGTGCGCGGCGGCTCGTACGAACTGGCCGGCGCGCCGGAAGGGGAACTGAACCTCTTCGGCTGACCCGGGCGTCGGGGCGGGCCGTCGGCGCGGGGCGGCCGTGCTCTCGCGGCCTCCGGGCAGGTGGGCGTACCCTGAGATTGGACTAGACCTGTAGTCGCGCCGGGGGCCCGGGGAATCCGGGCAGCCCAAGAGAAGGGGACCTATGAGCACGCGTGCAGTCCTGGAGGTGATCGCCCTCGACGTCGTGGACGCGGTCGCCGCCCAGGCCGGAGGCGCGGACCGCCTTGAGCTGGTCACCGACATGGCCGCCGACGGGCTCACCCCGCCGGTCCGGACCTTCGCCGGGATCCGGGCCGCTGTCGACATCGATCTGCGCGTGATGCTCCGGCTCGCGGACGGCTTCGCGGCCGGGGACCTCGACCGGCTGGTGCAGGCCGCCCGCGAGCTGCGGGCGGCCGGGGCCACCGAGTTCGTGCTCGGCTTCCTCGACGGGCACGGCGGCGTCGACCTGGACGCGGTCGAGCGGATCGTCGGCGAACTGGACGGCGCCGCCTGGACCTTCCACCGGGCCATCGACCGTGCCGCCGACCGGGACGCCCTGCGCAAACAGCTCGACGGCCTGCCCGGACTGGACACCTACCTCACCGCCGGTTCGCCGCACGGCGTCGACGACGGTCTGCCCACGCTGCTGGCCGAGGCGGCCCGGCGCGGGGAACCCGGCTATGAGCCGCGGCTCCTCGTCGGCGGCGGCCTCCGGCTCGACCATGTGCCGGCGCTGCTCGCCGCGCGGATCGACGGCTTCCACATCGGCGGCGCGGCACGGCCGGACGGCTGGTCGGGCCCGGTGTCGGCCACCGCGGTCGAGGAGTGGCGGCGGGCGGTCGACGGGCGGTGACGCCGGCCGGCCGGTCAGCCGGCCGGTCAGCCGGCCGGCAGATCGGCCGGCAGATCGGCCGGTGAGCCGGTGAGCTGGTCGGGCAGCGGGGCCGCGTGCGTGACGATCAGGCCCGACACCGCCCGGGTCAGCGCCACGTACAGACGGCGCAGCCCGGTGCGCTCGTCCGGTTCGCCGTCCACCACGGCCTGTGGTTCGTCCAGGACCACGTAGTCGTACTCCAGGCCCTTGGCGAGCGAGGCCGGGACCAGGGTCAGCCGGGTCTGCCGGGTCGTCTCCTCGCCGGGCGCCAGATACCCGAGCCCGGCCGCCGTGAGCGCCTCGGCGAGCGCCGGGATCCGGGCGTCGGCCGCGATCAGACCGGTCGAGCCCTCGTTGCCCAGCAACTCCGTGCAGGCCGCGACCACTTCACCGGTGCCGGTGACCGGGCGCAGGTCGAAGAAGCCGGGGTTCTCGCGGACCGACGCGACCGGGGTCAGCCCCGGGGCGATGTGCGGCAGCAGCCGGGAGGCGTACGTGATGACGTCCGTCGGTACGCGGAAACCGGCGGTCAGCTCCTCGACCACGCCGTCCGACTTGCCGAGGTGCGTCAGCGCCTCGTCCCAACTCCGGGTCGCCCACGGGGTGGTGCCCTGCGCCAGATCGCCGAGCACGGTCGCCGAACCGGTGGTGCAGCGCCGGCCCACCGCCCGGTACTGCATGGGCGAGAGGTCCTGCGCCTCGTCCAGCACCACATGCCCCAGGGAGTGCGTCCGCTGGATCAGGTCGGTCGCCTCGTCGATCAACACCGCGTCGGCCAGGGACCACTTGGCCGCCCTGACGCTCCGTGCGGGCTTCGCCCACAGGATCGCCTTCTGCTCCTCCTCGGTGAGGATCCCGGCCGCGTGCTCGGCGAGGAAGTCCGCTTCCGCCAGCAGTCGCAGCACGAGCTTCGCCGGGTCGACGAGCGGCCAGAGCTCCTTCACCGCCGCCTTCACCGCGGTGTTGCGGGCCACCGCGTCCTGCACCCGGTCGTCAGGCGCCTCGCCCGACCGCTCCATCTGCACCAGGACCGCGTGCGCGACGCGCTGCGGCAGGGCCTCGCGGGCGGCGCCGTAGCGCATGTCGCGCGCCAGCAACTCGCGGACGATGTCCTCCAGTTCGTACGCGGGCACGCGCCAGCGCCGGGAGCCGCGCACCACCATGACCGGCTCGGTGGGCAGCGTGACATGGGAGTACAGGGCCCGCCTGAGCACCTCGGCCATCCGGGCGTCGCCCTTGACGACCGCGGCCGTCGCGTCGTCCGTGCCCCGGATCTCCACCTGGCCCACCAGGTCGTCGACCGTGGCCTGCCGGACCGTCAGCTCGCCCAGCGCGGGCAGCACCTGCTCGATGTAGTTCAGGAAGGACCGGTTCGGCCCGATGACCAGGGTGCCGGTGCGGGCGAGCCGCTCCCGGTGGGCGTACAGGAGGTAGGCGACACGGTGCAGGCCGACGGCCGTCTTCCCGGTCCCCGGCCCGCCCTGCACACAGACCGTCCCGCCCAGCCCGCTGCGCACGATCTCGTCCTGCTCGGGCTGGATGGTGGCCACGATGTCCCGCATCGGCCCGACACGCGGACGCTCGATCTCCTGCTGGAGCAGCTTGCTGGTGCGCGCCGTCTCGGCGGGGTCCGAGAGGTGCTCGTCCTCGTACGCCGTGAGGTCGCCGCCCGTGTACCCGAAGCGACGGCGCAGCCCGACGTCCAACGGGTCCTTCTTGGACGCCCGGTAGAACGGCTGCGAGACCGGCGCACGCCAGTCGATCACCATCGGGTCGCCGTCCCCGTCGTGCACGTGCCGGCGCCCGATGTAGAACTGCTCGCCCTCCGCGCCCTCGGCCTGCTCGGCGCCGGGCGCGTGCAGGTAGTCGAGCCGGCCGAAGAACAGCGGGGTGTCGCTGAGGTCGGCCAGCGCCTTGATGCGGTCGTCGATCTGGCGGGCGAGGACCTCGGCGTTGACCCAGTTCGCGGTGACGTCGCGGATGTCGAGGGACTCGACGTCCTCGCGCATCGCGCGCAGCGCGGACCGGGACGAGGTGAGGTGGGCGCGCTCGCGGGAGAGGGGATCGTCGGCGGACGGCGTGGACAAGGGAGTGCCTCCGGGGCCTGCTGCGGGATGACGACTGGTGCGCCGTGGCCGGTGGGCGGCCGCGGGGATGCCGCCCGGTTTCCGTCCGGCCGGCCGCGCTCCGTGAGGGAGGCGGGCAAGAGCGGAGATTGTAGGCGAGCGGGCCGTCCGGAAGCGAACGGTTTTCCGCCCGCGCGTCTTTCCCGCGCCCGCCCGCGTCCACCCGGCGCCTGCCCCGAGTCCACCCGGCGTCCGTTCCCGGGGAGGCGCCCTCCCGCAGGCTCCACAGGCGCTGCAAGCCCGGGAAGTCCCGCAGGCCCCGAAAGTCCCGCAGGCCCCGCAGGCCCCGGGAGGCGCGGGCCTGCGGGGGTTCCAGGTCTCCCCTAGGGGACATCCCCTCCGCCCCGGAGGCGTCCGCTCGGCCCACGGGTGTACGTGGGGACGGTACGGGCTCGACCCCTCGACCGATGCCCCTTTCGTCCGGGGAAGGCCACTATGGAGATATGAGTGCAGCCATCGTCACCCCAGTCCCGAACCGCCCCCCCGGGGCCACCCCGCTCACCGGGAGCCATCCGCACCGCTTCGGCGACGCCCTGCGCGCCGTGAAGGTGTTCCTGGGGGCGGCCTTCGACGTGATCATCCTCGGGGAGTACGGCGAGGAGGCGGGCGTCCGCCACAAATGACATCCTAGGGTCACTGCGTGACCCGTCGATCACCCTCCGCGACCTCCCTTCTGCTGCTGGCGGTCTCCCTCGCCGCCTTCGTCGCCCTGTGCGTGGTGCAGCGCGCCCCGATGGCCGACGCGCTGGTCTACCGCGCCGAGGGCGCGGCCGTCCTGGACGGTGGCGGCGATCTCTACGGCTTCACCGTCACCCGGTGGCACCTCCCGGCCACCTACCCGCCCTTCGCGGCGCTGCTGTTCACCCCGGCGGCCTGGCTGCCCGTCCCCGTGGTGAAGGCGGCGTTCCTCGCAGGCAACGTGCTGCTGCTGGCCCGGCTGGTCCAGCTCTCCGCCCGGCTCGCGGGCCGTCCGCTCGGCTCCTCCGCCCTGTGCGCCGCCACGGCCCTGGCACTCTGGCTGGAGCCGGTTTTCCAGACCGTGCTGTTCGGCCAGGTCAACCTGGTCGTGACCGTCCTGGTGCTGTGGGACCTCACCCGCCTGCCGGGCGCCCCGGGCCGCGGCGTCGCCCTGGGCATCGCGGCGGGGATCAAACTCACCCCCGCGCTCTTCGTCGTGCACCTGCTGCTGCGCGGCAGGCGCCGGGAGGCGGCCACCGCGACGGCCGCGTCCGCCGCCACCGCCCTGCTCGGCGCCCTGGCGCTGCCCGCCGCCAGCGCCGACTTCTGGACCCGCCGCCTCTACGACACCGGCCGCGTCGGCAAGCCGTGGATCGTCGACAACCAGTCCCTCCAGGGCCTGACGGCCCGCCTCCTCGGCGACCCGGCGCCCGGCCCCGCCTGGGCGCTCCCCGCGCTCGCCGTCGCCGTCTGCGGCCTGTGGCTCGCCGCGCGCGCCGCACGGGAGCGGCACGCGGTGCTGCTCACCGCGTTCACCGCGCTGCTGGTGTCGCCGGTCAGCTGGTCCCACCACTGGGTGTGGTGCGTCCCGCTGATCGCCGTACTGCTGGCGGACGGACACCTGCGTACGGCGCTGCTGACCACCGCGCTGTTCACCGCCCGCACGATGTGGCTGCTGCCGCACCAGGGCGATCTGGACCTGCGGCTGCCCTGGTGGCAGCAGCCGCTGGCGGCGCCGTATCCGCTGCTGGGCTGCGCGCTGCTGGCCGGCGCGGCCTGCCGCGGACGGCGGGCCGCCGTCCCGGTCCCCGAGGACCCGCGGCGGCCCGGGACGGCGGCCCGGCCCCAGGTCCCGGCGCGGCGGGACCGGCCGTTCCTGGACCCGGCCCCGGCGGAGCGGCCCCGTCAGCCCTCCGACAGCAGCTCGTCCGCGTCCACGATCCGGTAGGAGTAGCCCTGCTCGGCGAGGAACCGCTGGCGGTGCGCCGCGAAGTCCTGGTCGATCGTGTCGCGGGCGACCACCGAGTAGAAGTGGGCCTGGTGGCCGTCGGCCTTGGGCCGCAGCACCCGGCCCAGCCGCTGGGCCTCCTCCTGCCGCGAGCCGAACGTGCCCGAGACCTGGATGGCGACGGTGGCCTCCGGCAGGTCGATGGAGAAGTTGGCCACCTTCGACACCACCAGCACGCTGATCTCGCCCTCGCGGAAGGCGTCGAAGAGCTTCTCGCGCTGGGCGTTGGACGTCTCGCCCTTGATCACCGGCGCGTTCAGGTGCTCGCCCAGCTCGTCGAGCTGGTCGATGTACTGGCCGATGACGAGGATCTGCTGGCCGGCGAAGCGCCGCACGATCGCCTCGGTCACCTTCCGCTTCGTCGCGGTCGTGGCGCAGAAGCGGTACTTCTCCTCGGCCTCGGCGGTCGCGTAGGCCAGCCGTTCGGAGTCGGTGAGGTTCACCCGGACCTCGACACAGTCCGCGGGCGCGATGTAGCCCTGTGCCTCGATCTCCTTCCACGGCGCGTCGAACCGCTTGGGCCCGATCAGCGAGAAGACGTCCGACTCGCGGCCGTCCTCGCGCACCAGGGTCGCGGTGAGCCCGAGCCGGCGCCGGGCCTGGAGGTCGGCGGTGAACTTGAAGACGGGCGCGGGCAGCAGATGCACCTCGTCGTAGACGATCAGTCCCCAGTCCCGGGAGTCGAACAGCTCCAGGTGCGGGTAGACGCCCTTACGCCGGGTGGTGAGCACCTGGTACGTGGCGATGGTGACGGGCCGGATCTCCTTGCGCGTGCCGCTGTACTCGCCGATCTCGTCCTCGGTGAGCGAGGTCCGCTTCACCAGCTCGTGCTTCCACTGCCGGGCGGAGACGGTGTTGGTGACGAGGATCAGCGTGGTCGACGAGGCCTGCGCCATCGCCCCGGCCCCGACCAGCGTCTTGCCCGCGCCGCACGGCAGCACGACGACACCGCTGCCGCCGTGCCAGAAGTTCTCCACGGCCTGTTTCTGGTACGGCCGCAGCGCCCAGCCGTCCTCGGCCAGCTCGATCGGGTGCGCCTCGCCGTCGACGTACCCGGCGAGGTCCTCGGCCGGCCAGCCCAGCTTCAGCAGCGTCTGCTTGATCTGCCCGCGCTCGGAGGGGTGCACGACGACCGTGTCGGGGTCGATGCGGGCGCCCACCAGCGGGGCGATCCGCTTGGAGCGCAGCACTTCCTCCAGCACCGGCCGGTCGGTGCTGGTCAGGACCAGCCCGTGCGCCGGGTGCTTGGACAGCGTCAGCCGGCCGTAGCGGTCCATCGTCTCCGCGATGTCGACGAGCAGCGCGTGCGGCACGGGGTAGCGGCTGTAGTGCACGAGCGCGTCCACGACCTGCTCGGCGTCATGGCCGGCGGCCCGCGCGTTCCACAGGCCGAGCGGGGTCAGCCGGTAGGTGTGGATGTGCTCCGGCGCCCGCTCCAGCTCCGCGAACGGGGCGATGGCCCGGCGGCAGTCGTCGGCCTGCTCGTGGTCGACTTCGAGGAGCAGGGTCTTGTCGGACTGGACGATCAGCGGACCGTTCACTCGGGGCTGCCTTTCTGGATGGCGCGGCATGGCCAAACGTCCAGTGTGCCCTACCGGCCGTCGGCGCGGTCGGTCCCGGACGAAGGTCCGCCGGCGCCCGGGGCACGGCCGACGGAGATGTCCGGACCGTTATGAAAAGTGGTTTGTTCATTCTCCCGCGCAACCCTGTCCGCCCGGCGGCTGTCTGACCAGGACGAAGCGGCGCGGTCCGGGCGGCGCGGTGAGGAGCTCACGGAATGTCGGTACGCAGATGGGGCACCGGCGTGGGAGCCGCGGCGGTGCTGGTGGCGACGGGCTCGTGGGTCATGACGCGTCCGGCGGTCATCGACACGCGGCTGTGGGACGAGGTGGGGCCCGTGATCGAGGCCCGGCTGGTGGCGCAGTCGCAGGGCAGCGGGTACGGGGAGAGCGTGCCCGAGCTGGAGGCACGGTGGTTCTGCCGGGCGAAGGCGCTGGAGATGGAGCGGCGCGGGGACCGGATCCGGGCCGGCGTGGACACGCTGTGCATGGAGTACGGGGTGCGCGGCGGCGCTCTGGTGGAGTGCAGCGGCTCCCATGTCCCGCAGGTGGTCCGGCTGGAGCGGGAGCCGGACGGCGGCTACCGCGTGGTGTCCCAGGAGGAACCGCCGGACGGCGCCGGGTACGGGGAGTGGGAAGCGGACCACTTCGGGTACTCCGCCCGGTCCGTGCTCGACGGCGCCGACCGGCCCTCGGCGCTGGAGGCCGCCGCCCGCAGGCACTTCGGTCTGCCCGAGGGCGCCCGCGTGGAGGACTGCTGACCGCGTAGGCGGGGTCCGCGCACGCGACTACCGGGCACGCGACTACCGGGCACGTGTGGACCGGGCACGTGAGGTCCGCGCACGGACCTCGCGCGCGGACCGGAGGGACCGTCGGCCCGGAGCGGCGGCGACCGCCGGGCGGGGCGCCGGGCGGTCACTGCTGCTCGTCGGCGAGCTCCGCCACCCCCGTGATCCGGTGCAGCGGATACGTGCGGACCTCGTCGGCCGTGTGGTCGTACGCCGTGACGAAGCCGCCCTCGACCCGTACCGGCGCGATCACCCGCTGGCTCGCGGCGCCCTCGGCGTTGACGTAGCCGATCCACACGGCCTGGCCGGTGAGGACGGCGGCCTGCATGGTGGCGAGGGTCTCGGCGGAGCCGGTGCGCGGGAGCTCGCCGCCGGCCGGCGGGACCGCGTCGCCGGCCGAGACCTTCCGCGGGGCGGTGGAGGCCAGGTCGCCCGCCCGGATCGCCCGGATCGCCGCCGTCAGGAGCGTCGGGTCGGGCATCGGCGGACCTTCGGGGACCGGCTCGGGGGCCGTGCGGGGCGGAGTGCGGTGGGCGTGCGCGCGGGCGATCAGCACGTCGCCCTCGGCGGACTCGGCGGCGGGCGCGTACCCCATCGCCCGCAGACCCTCCAGCAGCGTGGCCGGGTCGGCCTCGGCGGCCAGCACGGTCGGCGCGAGGCGGCGCAGCCGCAGGGCGGCGGCGCGCTTGTCGGCGATGATCTCGTTCAGCAGGGCGTCGTCGTCGCAGCGCACGTACGCCGAGGCCGCGCCGACCCGCAGATGGCCGTGCCGGCGGGCGACGTCGTCGATCAGGTACGCGAGCGGCTGCGGGACCGGGGTACGGGAGTGGGTGGCGAGGAAGGCGTGCAGATCGCTCGCGGTCCGGCCGGCGTCCAGCGCGCGCCGCACCGAGCCCGGCGTGAACCGGTACACCGTCGCCCCGCCCTTCGACTCGACGTCCGCGAGCACGCCCAGCGTGTCGGCCAGCGGACGGCGCAGCGGTCCGGGTGCCACCGCCGTGAGGTCGGCCTGGAGCAGCACATGGTCCAGCGGTTCGGGAAGCAGCGGGGTGAGCAGCCGGGCCGCGGCCGCGGAGGCGACGGACTGCTCGGCGGCGGAGAGGGGTTCGGGGCGGGCGGTCCTGTGGTGCGGGAAGGGCAGTCTGCCGCCCGGCCCGGCGGGACCGTCGGCGTCGGCCGCCCTCGGCCCGGGCGCCCCCAGCAGGGCCCGCCCGTGTGCCGACAGCGCGCCCCGGCCGGTCACGCCCAGCGTCTCCGCCTCCGTCAGCGTCCAGCGCACCATCCGGGAGCGCAGGTCGTCGTCCTCGCCGCCGCTCTCGCCGGGGCGGCTCACCGTGCCGCCGCGGGCGCGCAGCGGGCGTTCCCAGCGCAGCCGGGCGAGCACCACGTCGGCGGCCGGCGCGGTGCCCTGCGGGAGCCCGGCCAGCAGGGTCAGCACCCGGTGCCGCACCTCGGGCGCGGCGGACCGGTCGAGCCCGGGACCCAGGGCCGACAGCGGCCGCTCCTTCGCGTCCCGCCCGCCGACCACACCCGCCGTCCGGGTCGCGAGCAGCCACGCCTCGGCGAGCCGTGCCCAGCGCTCGGCCGGCGGCTGCTCCAGCCACTCGTCGTAGGCGGGGGTGGCCGCGTACCGTTCGTCGGCCTCGCCGTCGGAGGCCACCAGCCCGGCGGCGTAGGCGAGTTCGACCCAGAACGCGGCCATGGGCTCGGACGCGTCCAGGGCGACCGCGGTCCGCTTCAGGTCGCGCACGCTCAGCCCGCCCGCCCGCAGCACGGCGGGCCCGCCCTCGTCCCAGTCCTTCAGCAACTCCTCGACGGTCGCCAGCGCCGTGTACGCCTGGCCGGCCGCGGTCGCGTCCACCACCGCCGGGGTGTGTGTACCGGCCGGCTCGACGGCGGGCGGCACGGGCTCGGGCGCGCGGTGCGCCCGCCCGGCCCGCAGATGCAGGGCGACCTCGCGGGGCAGTACGACCGTGCCGGGCGCCGTCGGCAGCAGCAGTCCGCGGTCCAGCAGCCAGCGCAGCCGGGCCGCCGGGTCGGCCGTGACCTGCCCGTACGGCGGCCCCCACACCAGCCGGTCCAGGACGTCGAGGGAGTCGGCCGGGGCCTGGCCGAGCAGCGCGTCCATCCGGGCGCGGTCGGTGAACAGCGCGGTGAGCGCGGCGGCCGCCGACACGGCGTCGTGCGTCGACGCCAGCCCGGCGGTGCCGACGATCTCCTGGATCCGGCCCGGCGACATCCCGGCCGTGACCTCCTGCACCGTGGGGCCCAGACCGGTCGGCGAGGGGTGCTGCGGCGAGGGCGCGAGCAGTTCACGGGCGGTGCGCACCAGCCGCAGCCGGTCGTCGCCGCCCCACACCAGGGCCTGTTCGCGCAGTCCTGCCACGGCGCCGGGCAGGGCCGCGGTGACGGCCGGGTCCCCGTCGTCGCCGCCCATCAGGCCGAGCAGTTCGGCGTACGACGCCGGGTCCGCCGCGACCGCGAGCGCCTCCGCCGCCTGGAGGGTGAACCGGTCCAGCCGCTCCAGCGCGCGGACCACCGAGGCACGGGTGCCCGCCCTGGTCGCCAGCTGGGTGAGATCGGTGGGGACGGGGGTGATGAGGTCGGGGCGGCTGCGCAGGAGGGCGGCCAGGGAGTGGTCGTCCCTGGCGCGGAGCGCTTCCGCGAGGGAGCGGGGGGCGGGGTGGTCCGCGGTGCTCATCTGACCCACGGTAGCGGGTCCCCTTAGGCGGCCGACCCCCGCGCGGGCCTGTTGTGCCCGACGCTCCCCTAGCCGCGCCACGAGCCGCTCCCCGAGCCGCTCCCCGAGCCGCTCCCCTAGCCGCGCCACGGCGGCGGTCGCGGCAGCGGTCGCGGCAGCGGTTGCGGCAGCGGTCGGGGCAGTGGTCGAGGCGGCCCGCTCGAAGCGCCGCTCGAAACCGCCGCGCGAACCGCCGCGCGGGCGCGGCCGGGAGATGCCCCGGCCGCGCCGGGAGCGGTAACGTCTGCCTCCACGGGGTCAGCCAACACATCCGCCCCGGAGGGGACTTCGTGGGGATCGAGAGCGACCAGGTCGTCTACGAGTATCTGAGCCGTGTCGGAGACGTGGCGCACCAGCGGCAGTTGTCGTCGTCCGCGCGGATGCGGCTGGTGTCGGAGCTGCGCAACGAGATCGACCGGCGGCGCGCCAGGACACCGGTGGACAGTCCGGCCGCCGTACGCCGCATCCTGGACCGCATCGGCAGCCCCGACGACGTCGTCGCGGCCGCCGCCGGCGGCGGGGGCGCCCCGCAGACACCGGCCGCCGCCGTGCCCGCGCAGCGCGACGCGGCGGCGGGAGCGGACGACGGACGGCCCGGCCGGCTGCGCCGTGCGGTCCCGCGCCCCCGGTCGGGACGGACCGCGGGGCCGCAGGCGCCACCGCCCTCGGACGCCCCGTCGCCCCCGCACCGCGCGGCCGCGCACGAACTCGGCGACAGCGCGACCCAGCCCGACTGGTGGCGCACGGACAGCAGTCCCTTCGGCGTCGGCGACGAGGTGCCGGGCTTTGTCGGCGGGGTGGAGATCCCCGAGCTGCTCAAGCCGCCGCCGCGCAAGCACCTGAAGGACCCGAAGGACGCGGAGGACCCGGCGGCACCGGCGGACCCGGGCGCGGAGACCGCGGCCGACGTCCCGGACGCACCCGCCGCCCGCCGCCGCCTGCCGTCTTTCGGCACCGGCAACTGGAGCAATCCGCTGCTCCTGATCGCCGCGGGCGCCCTCGTCGTCGGCGCGGTGCTCGGCAACTGGTTCGCGCTGCTGCTCGGCTGGCTGATCGCCTACGCCTCGCGCCGGCTGACCCGGGCGGAGGCGAAGTGGGCGGTCGCGTGGCTGCCCGGCCTGGCGGTCGCGTCAGGTCTGGTCTGGCTGTGGGGCAGGACCGACGGCCGGTGGGGAACCCCCATCGCCGACGGCCAGATGAACGACGCGCTCGCCCAGACCTGGCCCTGGGTGGTACGGGGCGCGGCCGTCGCGTCGGCCCTGTTCCTGGTGTGGCGCTCCCAGCGCAGCCGCTGACCGCTCTTGGCCGGGGAAGCCGGGGAAGCCGGGGGAGGCACCCGGGCGCCCGGCCCGCGCGCTGTCGGCGTGGGCACAATGGCCTGCATGGCCTCCACCACCGCTCCCGCGCTGACCGTCGGATTCGATCTCGACATGACGCTGATCGACTCCCGCCCCGGCATCCACGCCTGCTACCGGGCGCTCACCGAGCGGACGGGGACGTACGTCGACGCGGACCTGGTGATCACCCGGTTGGGGCCGCCGCTGGTGGAGGAGCTGGCCAACTGGTTCCCGGCGGAGGAGGTGCCGGCCGCGGTGGAGCTGTACCGGGAGATGTACCCGGCCTTCGCCGTCGCCGCGACGTCCGCGATGCCGGGCGCCCGCGCCGCGATCGAGGCCGTACGGGCGGCCGGCGGGCGCACGATCGTCGTGACGGCGAAGTACGAGCCCAGCGCCCGACTGCACCTGGAGCACCTGGGCATCGAACCCGACGAGGTGATCGGCGACCTGTGGGCCGAGGCCAAGGCACAGGCGCTGCGCGCCCACGCGGCGGACGTCTACGTGGGCGACCACGTCGGGGACGTCCGCGGCGCGCGCACGGCCGGGACGCTGTCGGTGGCGGTCGTCACCGGGCCGTGCAGCGCGGCGGAGCTGCGCACGGCCGGCGCGGACGTCGTCCTGCCCGACCTCCTGCACTTCCCGGGCTGGCTGGAGTCCTACCGCCCGGCGGCCCGCGCCTGACGACGGCCGGCCGCGATCGACCGGAGCACGCCCGCACCGGCGATCAGGAAGCCGACGCCCATCAGCATGCTCAGCCCGAACATGTACGTCGGGAAGGGCTTCGTGTCGAGCAGCAGCGGGGTCACGGTGACCAGAGTGGCCACGGCACCGGCGAAGAAGACCAGGGCACCGGCACGGATCAGCCGGTCGCCGGGCCCGGCGGAATCGGTTCGGGTTTCGTCACGCACCCGGACAGGGTAGTTCCCGGCGCGCGCGGACGGTCCGGCGACGTCCGCACGGACGGACGTGTCGGGCGGACGTGTCGGGCGGCGAGATCGAGCCGGTCGTCCGCAGACCCGGAAAGCGTCCGCCTCCGCCATGACTCCCGGACTTGGCCCTCGGGTGTCCGCGCCTTCCGGCCGGATGCGGCGGGTCCGCGGCGATAGGGAATTCGGTCCGGGTGAAGTCCCGGCGTTCCCGAAAAGGCGTAAGCGGTGCACGGGTAAGGGGCGGAAAGGCAAGGTCCCCCGAACGGGAAACGCCCGAGCCCTATTTCCTTCTCCTGCCTTTGTCCGCGGCGGAAGGATCGTTACGGCAGTTCGGCAGGCCACCGCAGGTCGTCGGCCGCTCCGTGCGGCCCGGGCCCGTCCGGAGCCGGGACGTGCACTGAACCTCTACAACCACTTTGAGCCCTTCCCACACAGGTAGGGCCTCGGTCCCGTTTTAAGGCGTGTTCCGCTGGAGAGACCCCCGGTAAGGTGGTTCGACGGCAGTTCAAGTGCGTCCGGGCGTGGCCAGGACGGATCGAGGGAGCGTGTGCTTTGCCGACTGGCAAGGTCAAGTGGTTCAACAGCGAGAAGGGCTTCGGCTTTCTCTCCCGTGACGACGGCGGCGACGTCTTCGTCCATTCCTCGGTCCTCCCCGCCGGAGTCGAGACACTCAAGCCGGGGCAGCGGGTTGAGTTCGGAGTCGTCGCCGGACAGCGCGGCGACCAGGCCCTTTCGGTCGTCGTGCTGGACCCGGCCCCGTCCGTCGCGGCCGCGCAGCGCAAGAAGCCGGACGAACTGGCCTCCATCGTCCAGGACCTGACGACCCTTCTGGAAAACGTCTCCCAGACCCTGGAGCGCGGCCGCTATCCCGAGAAGACCGCCGGAAAGCAGGTCGCCGGGCTGCTTCGCGCGGTCGCCGACCAACTGGATGTGTGACGACCGCCGGGCCTAGGGAAAGGCGAGCGCGTCCGGGCCGAGGGGCGGTACCAGTCCCTCGGCCGCCGCACGGGTGAGCAGTCCCCGTACGGCCGCATAACCGTCCTCGCCGAGACCGGCGGTGAACTCGTTGACGTACAGACCGATGTGCTGGTCGGCGACGGCCGGATCCATCTCCTGCGCGTGTGCCATGACGTAGGGCCGGGAGGCCTCGGGGTCGTCCCAGGCCGCGTGCACGGACGTACGGATGGAGTCGGCGAGCCGGGTGAGCTCCCGGGCGCCCAGGGAACGCTTGGCGATGATCGCGCCCAGCGGGATCGGCAGCCCGGTGGTGTTCTCCCAGTGCTCGCCCATGTCCGCGAGCTTGTGCAGCCCGAAGTTCTGATAGGTGAAACGCGCCTCGTGGATGACGAGTCCCGCGTCGACCTTCCCGTCCCGCACCGCGGGCATGATCTCGTGGAAGGGCATCACGACGATCTCCCCGACCCCGCCGGGGACGGTGTCCGCGGCCCACAGCCGGAACAGCAGATAGGCCGTGGACTTCTCGCTCGGCACCGCGACGGTGCGTCCGGTGAGGTCGGCTTCCGCGTCCCGGGTGAGCACCAGCGGCCCGCAGCCGCGGCCCAGCGCGCCGCCGCAGGGCAGCAGCGCGTACTCGTCGAGGACGTACGGCAGCACGGCGTACGACACCTTCAGCACGTCGGACTCGCCGCGCTCGGCCATGCCGTTGGTGATGTCGATGTCGGCGAAGGTCACGTCGAGGGCCGGGGCGCCCGGGACCCGGCCGTGGGCGAGGGCGTCGAAGACGAAGGTGTCGTTGGGGCAGGGGGAGTACGAGATCCGCAGCTTGGACTGCGCGGGCTCACCGGTCATGCGGGTTCCACTTCTCCAGGACGGGTACGAGCCTCGCGAAGCCCTCGGTGAGGGCCGCGAGGGCGTCGCCGATGCGCCAGGCGGCACGGTCACGCGGACCGACGGGGTTGGAGACGGCGCGGATCTCCAGCACGGGCGTGCCGTGCGCGGCGGCCGCCTCGGCCACCCCGAAGCCCTCCATGGCCTCGGCCAGGGCCCGCGGGTGCCGGGCGCGCAGCAGGGCCGCGCGTTCGGCGGACCCGGTGACCGTCGAGACGGTCAGTACGGCCCCGGCGCGGGCGTCCAGCGCCGTCGTGAGGTCCCGTACGAGTGGGTGCGGCGGACGGTGGGTGACGGTCCCGAAGCCGAGCTCGGTGACCGGCAGGAAGCCCTCGGCGGTCTCGGCGCCCAGATCGGCGGCCGTGATCTCGTCGGCGACGACGAGCGAGCCGACGGGCGCGTCGGGCGGGAAGCCGCCGGCGATGCCGGCGCTGACCACGAGCGCGTAGGGCGTCCCGCCCAGGGCCGCCGCGGTGAGGGCGGTCGCGGTGGAGGCGGCGGCGAGCGCGGGCCCGACACCGGCCGCCAGCAGGTCGTACCGGCCGGCCGTCCGGCGCAGGCTCACCCCGGGCAGCCGCACCTCGTCGACCGGCCCGGGGAACGCCTGTGCCACCGCGTCCCGTTCGGCGGGAACCGCGGTGGCGACGAGGACACGTACGGAGGACGTGGTCAGGCGTCCTTCTTGAGCTTGAAGGACCACAGACCGGTCACGTCCTTGTCGCCCTCCTTGATGGACACCAGCGTGGAGTCGCCGCTGGCGCCGTACTGGGCGTTGAAGAACACGCTGCCGGGGATCGTGCGGTAGGTCTTGGTGCTGGAGTCGGTCAGCGGCTGACCGTTCATCAGGAGCGTCCAGCCGTTGTCCGCGATCTCCGGGTCGACGCCGAAGCGCACGGTCTCGTCCGGGTCGACGGTGATCGACTTGATGTCGGTGTCCTTCAGGCAGCTCACCAGTGCCTGGGTGTCCAGCGACTTGCCGTCGTTGTAGCAGGTGGCCTGGGAGCTGACCGAGCTCGTGCCCACGGTGATCGTCGAGATCGGCGTCGGCTTCTCGCAGGCGGACAGAACGAGCAGTCCGGCGGAAACGGCGCCGGCGGCTGCGACGGCGCGGCGGCGTCGCACAACGGATTGCAGCGTCTTCATGGGCGAAGGCTATCGGGCACCTCCCATGCTCCGCCCAAGTGGGGTCCGGCGCGGCCGGGGGTTACGCCACTCGCTGGCGGACCGGGCTCCCCCGGGCCGGGCCGGGCGGCGCGGTCAGGCCAGTTTCGGACGGCCCGCGCCGTCGCGCCGCGCCGAGGCCAGCAGCCCGCGCGCGGTCGTCAGCCAGCCGGCGGCCACGATGCAGGCGGCCACCGCCAGGCCCAGGGTGCCGTTCAGCGGCAGCACGATGCCCACCGCGCCACCGAACACCCAGGACACCTGGAGCAGTGTCTCGGAGCGCGCGAACGCCGAGGTGCGCACCGGCTCGGGCACGTCCCGCTGGATCAACGCGTCCAGCGACAGCTTGGCCAGTGCCTGGGCGAACCCGGCGACCGCCGTCAGGCACGCCACCAGGAACGCCCCGAAGAACACCGCGGCGGTGATCGCCGCGCCCAGCACGATCGCGAGGACCGTCACGATGATGATCTCCGGCGCCCGTGACCTGAGCCAGGCCCCGACGGCCGTGCCGAGCGCGTTGCCCACACCAGCGGAGACGCCGACGATCCCCAGCGACACCGCCGCGCTCTGACCGGTCAGCGGATGCTCGCGCAGCAGGAAGGCCAGAAAGAAGATCAGGAAGCCGGTCAGGCAGCGCAGCGCGGCGTTGGCGCCCAGCGCGTGGGTGACCGCGGGTCCGACGGTCCGCAGACCGAGCCGTCTGGCCTCCCGGCGGCGCGGCCCGCGCACATGCTCCTCGTCCGAGGCCAGCAGCGCGATGTCCTCGCCCTTGGCCGAGTCGACCTTGGGCGGCAGCGTGAAGGACAGGAACGTCCCCGCCACGAAGATCACGAAGGCGCCGTAGAGCGGCCAGCGCGGCCCGAGCGCCTGGAGCCCCGCTCCGACCGGCGCGGCGACACCGGTCGCGAGGAGTCCGCCGAGGGTGACCCGCGAGTTCGCCTTGACCAGGGAGAAGCCCGGCGGCAGCAGCCGGGGCACGACCGCGCTGCGCACCACCCCGTACGCCTTCGACGCGACCAGCACGCCGAGTGCGGCCGGGTACAGCTCCAGACTGCCGGTGATCACCGCCCCGGACAGCACCAGCGCCAGCAGCGCGCGGGCCAGCATCGCGGCCGCCATGGCCGCGCGTCTGCCGTGCGGCAGCCGGTCCAGGAGCGGGCCGATCACCGGCGCGAGGACCGTGAAGGGTGCCATCGTGATCGCCAGGTAGAGCGCGACGCGGCCACGCGCCTCGTCGGTCGGCACGGAGAAGAACACGGTGGAGGCGAGCGCCACGGTGATCATGACGTCCCCGGCGCCGTTCACCGCGTGCAGTTCGATCAGCTTGCCGAGGCCGGACTCGCCCGCGCCGTGCGCGTGCGTGGCCTTGCGGATGCCCCGCGCGGTCCCGGTGAAGGGGAGGTGCAGGGCGCGGCCGATCGCGCGGACGGAACCGCCGACCCGGCCCGAACCGCCACCTCGGCTGCTGCCCTTCACCCCGCCGATCCCGGCGGCGCCCTGGGGCGACCTCGCGGCTGCCACGACGTCATAGTGCCCCGATAAAGCTGTGCCTAGTGCGGTAACCGCGCGTATGGCCGCGTACCTCATGGCCGCACGCCGTGCTCCCGACGGCCGCACGGCGTGCTCCCGACGGCTCCACGGCTGGCCGGGCGGCCGGGAAACAGCACGAAACCGCATCGTGAGGCCGCGAACAGTCCCGTCGGTGTAGGCCAAGCAGACGCGAACAGGTACCGTGCGTAGCGCGCCGTGGCGAACGTTCTCGGCCGCGCGCCTCTCGGACATCCCGCAGAATGGATGACGTAGGTGCGCCCGAGCGCGTCGGGCGCGGACGTCGACGCGGCCCTTCGGTCCGCTCCGTCCGCCCTGCCGCCTTCAGGCCGGCGCACCCGAGAGACGGCGTAGGAGAGAAGCGATACCTGTGAGCGCAGCGACAACGCGAAGCCGCACCCCCGACCGCCTGTGCGCCGAGGCGGTCGACCTCGCCCGCGCCGCCGCCGAGGAGGCCGCCGCGCCGGGTGTGGTCGGCGAGCACGTGGGGCTGGTCTCCGAGGGTGACCGTGTTGTCACGCACTTCTTCGGGTGCAAGGAGCTGGGCTACCGGGGCTGGCGCTGGGCCGTGACGGTGGCGCGGGCGTCCCGCGCGAAGATCGTCACCCTGGACGAGGTGGTCCTGCTGCCCGGCCCCGACGCGGTGCTCGCGCCGGAGTGGGTGCCGTGGAGCGAACGGCTGCGCCCCGGCGACATGGGCCCCGGCGACCTGCTGCCCACCGAGGCCGACGATCTGCGCCTGGAACCGGGCTACTCCGGCGAGGACGAGCCCCCGCCGAGCGCGCCGGTCTCGCACGAGATGGCCGAGCTGGTGGAGGCGGAGGACGCGGAGGTCACCGCGGGCGCGCCCGCGGCACAGCCCGTCGTCCCCGCCCGCGGCTCGCTCGCCGCGGTGGCCGAGGAGCTCGGGATGCGCCGGGCGCGGGTGCTGTCCCGGTACGGCCTGCACGTCGGCGCCGACCGCTGGGAGGAGGCCTTCGGGTCGAAGACCGCGATGGCCCAGGCAGCCCCCGCGTCCTGTGTGAGCTGCGGCTTCCTGGTGCCCATCGGCGGTTCCCTCGGGCAGGCGTTCGGCGTCTGCGCCAACGAGTTCTCCCCGGCCGACGGCCGGGTGGTCTCCCTCGCCTACGGCTGCGGCGGCCACTCCGAGGCCGCGGTCATGCCGAAGCCGCCCCGCCCGGCCGAGCCGGTGATCGACGAGACCCGGGTGGACCCGTTCCCGCTCCGCCCGGCGCCCGACTCGGGGTCGGTGCCCGCGGTGACGGCGGACGAGGAGACGGCGGAGCTGGGGCACTCGTAGCCCCGGACCCGCCCGGCCCCCGGGGCTCCGCCGGCCAGGACACGCCCACTGCCCCGCCCCTGCCCGGCCCCGCTCCTGCTTCCGCCTCGGCCCGGTCCCGCCTCCACTTCCGCCCCCGCCCGGTCCCACCCCTGCTTCCGCCCCTGCCCGAGGCGTGCGGGTGCTTGTGGGGCCTCCGGGGGCGTGGGTGCCCATGGGGCCGGGGATGCCTGGGTACCCGTAGCGCCGCGGGCGTGTCGGGTGCGTGCTCCCGTACGCCCGGTCCGCCCGCGCGGGAAAGGCCGGATCTTCGTGGGCCACAGCGGCGGGAGCGGGCCCGGCCGCGCGGTACCTTCGACCTCACGCCGATGAGGAGAGTGTGAACGTGAGCAAGTTCGTGCGGCCGGCACCCGAGGGCGCGGACCCCTTCGGCACGGCCCGTCTGCGCCGCGGTGTGCTCGACGCCTGGGCCACCAGCCCCGCCCGCTTCCGCGAGGACGCCAACGCCGAGGAGGACCTGGTCCTCGGCGGCTACCGCGACCGGCTCGTCGTCGAGCTCGCCCAGAACGCGGCGGACGCCGCGGCCCGTGCGGGCGTACCGGGCCGGCTGCGCCTCACCCTCCGCGACGGCGTCCTCGCCGCCGCCAACACCGGCGCCCCGCTGGACGCGGCCGGCGTCGAGTCGCTGTCCACCCTGCGCGCCTCCGCCAAACGCGACGTCCACGACGGCGCGGTGGGCCGGTTCGGCGTCGGTTTCGCCGCCGTCCTCGCCGTCACCGACGAACCCGCGGTCCTCGCCCGCCACGGCGGAGTGCGCTGGTCCCTGGCCGAGGCCCGCGAGCTGGCCGCGGAGCAGGTCGGCCACAGCCCCGGCCTGGGCGACGAGATCCGCCGCCGGGACGGCCATGTCCCGCTGCTGCGCCTGCCGTTCCCCGCCGAGGGCACCGCGCCCGACCCGTACGACACGGTCGTCGTCCTCCCGCTGCGCGACACGGCCGCCGCCGACCTCGCCGAGCGCCTCCTGGGCGCCGTGGACGACGCCCTCCTGCTCGCCCTGCCCGGCCTGACGGAGGTCGTGGTCGAGATCGGCGACGGCACCCCGCGCACGCTGCGCCGCCGTACCGACGGCGCGCACACGGTCGTGGAGGACTCCCGGGACGGCACCACCCGCTGGCGTACGTCCACCGCCCACGGCCCGCTCACCCCGGACCTGCTCGTCGACCGCCCCGTGGAGGAGCGGCTGCGCCCCCACTGGTCGGTCACCTGGGCGGTGCCCGAGGCCGGGGACGGCTCGCCCGGCTACCCCCGGACCGGCCCGTTCGTGCACGCCCCCACCCCCAGCGACGAGCCCCTCGGCGTCCCCGCCCTGCTCATCGCGTCCTTCCCGCTGGACCCCACCCGGCGCCACGCCGCCCCCGGCCCGCTCACCGACTTCCTCGTGCAGCGCGCGGCCGACGCCTACACCGAACTCCTCACCGACTGGCGCCCGGTGGACGAGGGCATCCTCGACCTCGTGCCCGGCCCGCTCGGCAAGGGCGGCCTCGACGGCGCCCTGCGCCAGGCGATCCTGGAGCGCCTGCCCCGTACGGCCTTCCTGCCGCCCGCGGTCCGGCCCGACGGCACGCCCGACCCCGATCTGCCGGAGGCCCTGCGCCCGCGCGACGCCGAAGTGGTCGAGGGCGCGGGCGGCGACACCGTCCGGGTGCTCGCCGAGGTGCTCCCCACCCTGCTGCCCGCCGGCCTCGAACGCCGGGTCGAGCTGCGCACGCTGGGCGTGGCCCGGGTGGCGCTCGCCGACGCGGTCGACCGGCTGGCCGGGCTGGAGAAGGAGCCCGACTGGTGGCGGCGGCTGTACGACAGCCTCGCCGGGGTCGACCCCGACCGGCTCTCCGGGCTGCCCGTGCCGCTCGCCGACGGGCGCACCACCGTCGGTCCCCGGCAGGTGCTGCTGCCCTCCTCGGACGGCGCCCTGATCGAACCCGAGGTGCTGGCCCGGCTCGGCCTGAAGGTCGCCCACCCGGACGCCGTCCACCCCCTCCTGGAGAAGCTCGGCGCCCTGCCGGCCCTGGCCCGCGCCGTCCTCACCACCCCCCAGGTGCGGGGTGCCGTCGCCGCCTCCCTCGACGACATGGGCGGGGCGTGGGAGGAGGACGTCCTGGACGCCGAGGAACTCGCCGACATCGTCCTCGCCCTGGTCCGGGACGCCGGCATCGAGCCCGGCGAGGAACCCTGGCTCGGCGCCCTCGCCCTGCCCGACGAGGACGGCGAACTCGCCCCGGCCGGCGAGCTGGTGCTGCCCGGCAGCCCCTTCGCCCAGGTGATGCGCGAGGACGAACTGGCCTTCGTCGACACCGAACTGGCCGACAAGTGGGGCGAACAGCCGCTGGCCGCCTGCGGCGTGCTGGCCGGCTTCGCCCTGGTCCGCGCCACGGACGTGGTCCTCGACCCGGACGAACTGGAGCCCCGCGAGGGCGACTTCGCCCAGCCCGACGACGCCGGTCTGCTGGACGCCGTCGACGTGTGGTGCGAGGACGTCCTCGACCGGTTCCCGGACACCCCGGTGCCGCCGGTGGCCACCGAACTCGTCGCCGTACGCGATCTCGACCTGGTCGACGAGGACAGCTGGCCGCAGGCGCTGGCGATGCTGGCCCGGCCGCCGCTGCGCGACGCCCTCGTCCAGCCGCTGCGCATCCTGCTGCCCGACGGCACCCACGAGGTCGTACGGCCCTACACGGCCTGGTGGCTGCGCGGGCACCCGGTGATCGACGGCCGGCGTCCGGCCGGTCTGCTCTCGGCCGGCGGCGACCCGCTGCTGCGCGGCCTGTACGACGAGGCCGACGCGACCGGGTTCGACGACGAGCAGGTGCTGCGGGCCCTCGGGGTACGCACCTCGGTGGCCGCGCTGCTCGACGAGCCCGGCGGCGCCGCCGAACTGCTCGACCGGCTCGCCGACCCGGAGCGCTCCGTCACCGCCGCCCAACTGCACGGCCTGTACTGCGCGTTGTCCGATCTGGACCCCGAGCAGGTGACCCTGCCCGACGAGCTGCGCGCGGTCGTCGACGGCCGGGTGGAGGTGGTGGACGCGGCCGACGCGGTGGTGGTCGACTCGCCCGACCTGCTGCCCTTCACCGAGGGCGTGCCGCTGCTGCCGGTGCGCCCGGCGCTCGCCTACCGGCTGGCCGAGCTGTTCCAGGTGCGGCGGCTGAGCGAGTCCGTCACCGGCGAGGTCGGCTCCGAGGGCGCCGAGCACGACGTACCGGATCCGGTGCGGGTCCTGCTCGGGCCGCGGACCCCGCGGTCCTACGTCGAGCACGAGGAGCTCCTCGTGGACGGCGTGGAGATCGACTGGCGGCTCACCGACGACGGCGTCCTGCACGCCTCGACCCTGGAGGGAGTCGCCGCGGGCCTGGCCTGGGCGGCCGGCCAGTGGCCGCGCCGCTTCGAGGTCGCGGCGCTGCTGGAGGACCCCTCGCGGACGGACGAGCTGGCGCGGGACCGCTGGTTCGACTGAGCCGCCGGAACGCCTGGAACGCCACGAGGTTTTCATCTCGTGTGCAACCCTTCACCCGCGTGACGCATCTGATCATGTGAGTCAGCAGACTCCACGACCCATCGGGCCCTGCCGTCCTCGCGAACCGTGTGCGACGACGGACGGCGGGCCTCCTTCAAGCGGGGGACCGTATGCGCATCCCAGCCACCGTCGCGGCCGTCTCGGGCGCCCTCGTCCTGACCGCCCTGGCGGTGCCGGCCGCGACGGCCGCGGACGAACTGCCGAAGGTCTCCAAGGTCTCGGTCAACTCCGGCGCGAACATCGTCGTCGGTCCGTCGGCCTCGAAGAAGTTCACGGTGTCGGTGACCGCGAGCCACTCCAGCGGCATCCAGGACATCGACGTCGACCTGTGGCACGGCACCAACCTCGACAGCGGCCTCGACGGGCTGCTGCTGGCGAACGAGGGCAGGGCCACCTGCGCCGCCGCCAGCGCCACCACCTCGACCTGCAGCCTGACCGTCACCGCCGTCCCGGGCAGCAACCTGACCGCCAACCTTCAGGCCGGCACCTGGCACGTGGCGGTGGGAGTGTTCGCCCGTGACGGCAGGGTCTACTGGAACGACTACCAGACGACCCACCGGGTCCAGCGCGCCGCGACCCTGACGGTCAACGCCACGCCGGAGCCGGTCAAGAAGGGCAGGACCATCACGGTCACGGGCAAGCTGGCCCGCGCCAACTGGGAGACCCTCAAGTACGCGGGGTACAGCGGCCAGCCGGTGAAGCTCCAGTTCAAGAAGAAGGGCGCCACCGCCTACACCACCGTCAAGACGGTCAGGACCAGCTCGACGGGTGCCCTGAGCACCACGGTCAAGGCCGCCGCCGACGGCTACTTCCGCTACAGCTTCGCGGGCACCACGACCACCCCGGCGGTCAGCGCCGCGGGCGACTTCATAGACGTACGGTAGTCCTTCATCGACGTGCGGTAGTCGGCGCCGTCGCGCTCCGCGTCTCCGCCCGGTCCCGGGGTCTCCCGGGGCCGGGCGTTCTGCTCTGTGCTTCGTCATCGGTGCGTAACGCGAACATAAAAAATCGGGTTCCTTCGCATCACCCGTACAACCAGTCGCATGTCTCGCTGATCTCACTCGGCGAGTCAACAGACTCACCGATCACTTGGGTCCCGCGCCGACGACGAACCGTGAGGAACGGCCAGCGGCGGGACCCCTTCTCCACCTGGGGAACCCCATGCGTATTCGAGCCACTGTGGCCGCCGTCTCCGGCGCCCTGGCCCTCTCCGCTCTCGCCGTCCCGGCCGCGCAGGCCGCCGGCAACCCGCTGTCCGCGGTCACCTTCTCCAACGTCGTGGTCAACGCCGGCAAGAACATCGTGGTCGGCCCCACCGCGCAGGTCACGGTCACCGCGACCTACACGGTGACGCACCCCGCGAGCGTCAGCGCGAGCTCCTTCCAGAGCGGCCCGGTCCTCTACCGTGGCACCTCCATCACCGCGCCGACCGACATGCTCGGCGGTGACGGCCCGGGCACCTGCACCGCGTCCTCCTCGACCGTGCTCAAGTGCACGGCCAAGCTCCAGTACCGTCCGGCCTCCTCCGACGAGACCGAGGACCTGTTCAACGCCGAGGCCGGCGCCTGGAAGGTCGGCGCGGTCGCGGTCGCCACCAACGGCAGCAACATCAAGTGGCAGGGCGACCTGGGCGCCAAGAACGTCCAGCGCCTGTCGAAGCTGACGGTCAACGCCTCGCCGGAGCCGGTCAAGAAGGGCAAGACCATCACGGTCACCGGCGCGCTGACCCGCGCGAACTGGGACAGCGGCAAGTACGCCGGCTACGCCACCCAGCCGGTGAAGCTCCAGTTCAAGAAGAAGGGCGCCACCGCCTACACGACCGTCAAGACGGTCAAGACCAGCTCCACGGGCGCCCTGAAGACGACGGTCACCGCGTCCGCGGACGGCTACTACCGCTACGTCTTCGCGGGCACCACGACCACCCCGGCCGTCAACGCCGCGGGCGACTTCATCGACGTGCAGTAAGAGCCGCACCCGGCTGAAGAACGCCGGCACCGGCAGTACCGCCAGTACTGCCGGTGCCGGCGTTCTGTCATGCGGGAAAGCGGCGGTCGACCCACTTCCACAGCAGTTCCAGGACGACGGCCGACACCGCCGCGATGCCCACGGCCGTCCAGGGCATCGCCGTCCCCTCCAGCTTCAGCGCGAAGAAACTCTGGAGCGCCGGCACCACCAGCACCACCAGGAACCCGGCGGCCATCGAGGCGACCAGGACGACCCGCCACCAGGTGTACGGGCGGGCGATGATCGCCAGCACCCACATCGAGATCAGGAACAGGGTCAGCGTGGCCGCGCTCGTCTCCGCGTCCAGCGAGTCCGCCCCGGTGTAGTGGTGGCGGGCGAGCAGATAGGTCACGAAGGTCGCCGCCCCGGCCACCACCCCGCCCGGGATCGCGTACCGCATGACCAGCCGGACGAAGTGCGGCCGGGCGCGCTCCTTGTTGGGGGCGAGGGCCAGGAAGAACGCCGGGACGCCGATGGTCAGGGTGGACAGCAGGGTCAGGTGTCGGGGCAGGAACGGGTACTCGACCTGCCAGCACACCACCAGCACGGCCAGCAGGACCGAGTAGACGGTCTTGACCAGGAAGAGCGTGGCCACCCGGGTGATGTTGCCGATCACCCGCCGCCCCTCTCCGACCACCGAGGGCAGCGTGGCGAAGCTGTTGTTCAGCAGCACGATCTGCGCGACGGCCCGGGTCGCCTCGGACCCCGAGCCCATGGACACACCGATGTCGGCGTCCTTGAGCGCGAGCACGTCGTTCACCCCGTCCCCGGTCATCGCGACCGTGTGGCCGCGGGACTGGAGGGCGCCCACCATGTCCCGCTTCTGCTGCGGGGTGACCCGCCCGAACACGGTGCCCTCGTCGAGGGCCCGCGCCATCTCCCGCCGGTCCGTGGGCAGCCTGCGCGCGTCGACGGCGGTGCCGGTGAGCCCGAGCTTGCCCGCGACCGCCCCGACGGACACCGCGTTGTCACCGGAGATCACCTTGGCGTGGACGTTCTGCTCGGCGAAGTAGCCGAGGGTGTCCGCCGCGTCCGGGCGCAGTCGCTGCTCCAGTACGACGAGGGCGGCGGGCCGGACGTCCTTCGCCACGTCGGGACCGTCGAGGTCGCGGGTGGCCCGGGCGAGCAGCAGGACCCGTAGCCCCTGCGCGTTGAGCCGTCCGGTCTCGGCGAGGGCGGGGTCGGTGTCGGGCAGCAGCACGTCGGGGGCCCCGAGCAGCCAGGTGCTCGACTCGCCGTTGCCCTCGCTGAAGGAGGCGCCGCTGTACTTGCGGGCGGAGGAGAACGGCAGGGACTCGGTGCAGCGCCACTCCTCGGTGTCCGGGTAGGCGTCGATGACGGCCTGGAGGGAGGCGTTGGGCCGCGGGTCCGACTCGCCGAGCGCGCCGAGCACCCTGCGTACGTGGGCCTCCTCGTGGCCGCCGAGCGGGCGCAGCTCGGTGACGTCCATACCGCCCTCGGTGAGGGTGCCGGTCTTGTCGAGGCAGACGATGTCGACGCGGGCGAGTCCCTCGATGGCGGGCAGCTCCTGGACGAGGCATTGTTTTCGGCCAAGCCGGATGACGCCGATGGCGAAGGCGACGGAGGTGAGGAGCACCAGCCCCTCCGGGACCATCGGGACGATCCCGCCGACCGTCCGGGCGATGGAGTCCTTGAATCCGTGCTGCTGGACGAAGAACTGGCTGATGATCAGGCCGATCGCGGTCGGGATCATCATCCAGGTCACGTACTTCAGGATCGTGGAGATGCCGGAGCGCAGCTCGGAGTGGACCAGGGTGAAGCGGGAGGCCTCCTCGGCGAGCTGGGCGGCGTAGGCCTCGCGGCCCACCTTGGTGACCTTGAAGGCCCCGCCGCCGGCCACGACGAAGCTGCCGGAGAGCACCGGGTCGCCGGGCCGCTTGACGACCGGGTCGGCCTCGCCGGTGAGCAGCGACTCGTCGACCTCCATCCCGTCGGCCTCGGCGCAGACGCCGTCGACGGCGACCTTGTCCCCCGGTCCGATCTCCACGAGGTCGTCGAGCACGAGCTCGGAGGTGGCTATCTGGACGGCCGCGCCGTCCCGCCGGACCGTCGGCCGGGTCTCCCCGACGACGGCGAGCGAGTCCAGGGTCTTCTTCGCCCGCCACTCCTGGACGATGCCGATACCGGTGTTGGCGAGGATCACATAGCCGAACAGGCTGTCCTGGAACGGCGCGACGAACAGCATGATCAGCCAGAGCACGCCGATGATCGCGTTGAACCGGGTGAAGACGTTCGCACGGGCGATCTCGGTCAGGGAACGACTGCTGCGCACGGGGATGTCGTTGATCTGTCCGCGGGCCACGCGCTCGGCGACCTGGGCGGTGCTGAGTCCGGTGGCCGGCGGTGGGGGCATGGGGACGGGGTGCACGGGATCGAGCTCGGCGCCGGCGTCGATGTGCCTCATGCCTTCGACGGTACGTGCGGATTTGACGGTTCACCCGCCGAGTGGGCGGAAGTTCCGACCTGAGGACGAGGAGGGCGCGCGGGGACTGATGCCGTGGTCGTACGGGCGCTCGGCAGGGACGACCGGCACGGACGACGCGGGGCGCGGGCCAGTGGGTCCGGCGGGCCCGTGGGTCCGATGCCGCGCGGGCCCGTGGGTTCGGTGGCTACTCGGCCGCCGGGACCGCCGCCGCGGCCGCCCGCTTGATCGCCGCGTCGCGCTTGCGTACGTACCAGATGCCGATCAGGCCCAGCCCGCCGCCGGCCAGACAGGTCCAGATCCACCATGCGTGGCCGTGGTCCGCGTACCAGCCGTAGAAGGGGAGCTGTACGAGGAACAGGGCGAACCAGATGATCGTGCCGCCGGTGATGGTGGCGACCACGGGGCCCTCCAGGGGCTCGGGCGCCTCGTGCGTGGGGGTCCATTTGGTCATGCGCACAGCTTACGAGGCCTTCGGGGTGGTGACGCAGGGAGCGGTGTGTCACCTGTGAGACCTGGGTCTACGCGCGGAGATAGCTAAATCGACTTCATATGTTCATACTGAAACGGTACGAGCCTGGCCACTTCTTGTCGTAGGAAACACCAACAGCATCGTGGGGGAACGCTGAAGGTGACCTGGGAGCGGCGAGGCTCGATCATGTTCCCCACCCCCGTCACCCCCTGAGGTCCCGCATGTCCACCTCGGCCCCCGCCAAGGTTCCCGCGCCCGAGCAGCCGGGCGGCACGCCCGCGTACGGCGCTCTCGACCGCTACTTCAAGATCTCCGAGCGGGGCAGTTCGCTGTCCCGGGAGATCCGTGGCGGTTTCGCCACCTTCTTCGCGATGGCCTACATCATCGTGCTGAACCCGATCATTCTGGGCAGCGCGAAGGACATGTACGGGCACCAGCTCGACAACGGCCAGCTGGTCACGGCGACCGTGGTCACGGCCGCCTTCACCACCCTCCTCATGGGTGTCATCGGTAACGTGCCCATCGCGCTCGCCGCGGGTCTGGGTGTGAACTCCGTGGTCGCGCTCCAGCTCGCCCCGCGGATGACCTGGCCGGATGCCATGGGCATGGTGGTCCTGGCCGGCTTCGTCGTGATGCTGCTGGTCGCCACCGGTCTGCGCGAGCGCGTCATGAACGCCGTGCCCTACGGGCTGCGCAAGGCCATCGCCATCGGTATCGGCCTGTTCATCATGCTGATCGGTCTGGTCGACTCCGGCTTCGTCTCCCGGATCCCGGACGCCGCCCACACCACCGTCCCGCTCACGCTGGGCGTCGACGGTCACCTCACCGGCTGGCCGGTGCTGGTCTTCATCCTGGGCACGCTGCTGACCCTGGCGCTCATCGTGCGCAAGGTTCCCGGCGCGATCCTGATCTCGATCGTCGCCATGACCGTCCTGGCGATGATCATCGATGCGGTCGCGACGATCCCGTCCTGGGGTCTGACGACGCCGAAGTGGCCCGGCAACCCCGTCGCCACCCCCGACTTCGGTCTGATCGGCAAGTTCAGCCTGTTCGGCGGTTTCGACAAGGTCGGCGTGCTGACCGGTGTGCTGTTCGTCTTCACGGTCCTGCTGTCGTGCTTCTTCGACGCGATGGGCACGATCATGGGCATCAGCGACGAGGCCAAGCTGACCGACGCGCAGGGTCAGATGCCCGGCATCAACAAGGTCCTCTTCGTCGACGGCATCGCGGTCGCCGCGGGCGGCGCCTCCTCCTCCTCGGCCACCACCTGCTTCGTGGAGTCCACGGCAGGCGTCGGCGAGGGCGCCCGCACCGGCTTCGCGAACGTCGTCACCGGCGCCCTGTTCGCCGTGGCCCTGTTCCTCACCCCGATCGCCACGATGGTCCCGTCCCAGGCGGCCACCCCGGCTCTGATCGCGGTCGGGTTCCTGATCCTGGCCGGCTCGGTCAAGGAGATCGACTGGGCCGACTTCACGATCGCCATCCCGGCCTTCGTCACGATGGTCATGATGCCGTTCACGTACTCGATCACCAACGGCATCGGCATGGGCTTCATCACCTTCGTGGTGATGCGTCTGGCGGCCGGCCGGGCCAAGGAGATCCCGGCCGCGATGTACGTCGTCTCGGCGGTGTTCGCCTTCTACTACCTGATGCCGGCCCTCGGCCTGACCTGATGGCGCGGGGTCGTCACGTGACCCCGTAGAACTTCTCCGTCTCCTCGACGGCGGTCTGGAACCGCTCGTCGAAGTCATCGCGAATGAGCGTCCGGACCACATAGTCCTGGACGCTCATTCCCCTTTTCGCGGCATGTTCCCGGAGCCTCTCGAGCAGCTCCCCGTCCACACGCAGGCTGAGCACGCTGGTCCCCATGCGTACGAGAGTCGCCGCACGCTTCGGTGTGGCGCGAGATGTTCCCCCTATGGATCACCCGTATGAGTGATATCCGGGTTGAGCCGTCCGGGTCATGGGCACCCCGCGTGCCCCGGCGGTCGTGAGCGCGCGCCGCGCGTGTCCCATTGGTATTTAGCGAGAGTAATGAGTTACGCTAAAGACTATGTCGGACCTTACCCATGGCGACGATGTTGCCGCCGTGAACTCCCTGCGATCCGCAGTCATGCGGCTGTCCCGTCGGCTCAAGCACCAGCGAGTCGACGAGTCGCTCAGCCCGACCGAGATGTCGGTGCTGGGCACCCTGTCCCTGTGCGGGAGCGCGACCCCGGGCGAACTCGCCCGAAAGGAACACGTCCAGCCGCCGTCGATGACCCGCATCGTCGCGCTGCTGGAGGCCAAGGGCCTGGTCCGGCTGGAGCCTCACCCCGAGGACCGGCGCCAGAAGGTCGTCACCCAGACCGAACAGGCCACGGCGATGCTGGAGGAGAGCCGCCGCAAGCGGAACGCCTTCCTGGCCTCCCTGGTCGACGGCCTCGACGACGACGAGTGGGCGAAACTGCGCGCCGCAGCCCCCGTCCTGGAGAAGCTCGCACACCTGTAGACCGGCACAACCCGGCCGCGCGTCAGGCGAACGGGCGGCCGGACGAGGAGGCGAATCCTTTTGAGTACGGGATCCGGAGCACCTTCCGCCCCCGCACCGACCATCCACGACAGCTCACCCGGCCGGTCCCGCCGGTCCTCGATGTTCAGCTCACTGAAGGTCAGGAACTACCGCCTGTTCTTCATCGGCCAGGTCGTCTCCAACACGGGGACCTGGATGCAGCGCATCGCCCAGGACTGGCTGGTCCTCAGCCTCACCGGCTCCTCCACGGCCGTCGGCGTCACGACGGCCCTGCAGTTCCTGCCGATGCTGCTCTTCGGCCTCTTCGGCGGCGTCCTCGTCGACCGGCTGCCCAAGCGCGGCACCCTGCTCGTCACCCAGTCCGCGATGGCCGTCACCGGGCTCGTGCTGGCCTTCCTGACGCTGTCCGGACACGTCCAGGTCTGGCACGTCTACCTCGCCGCCTTCGCCGTCGGCCTCGCCACGGTCGTCGACAACCCGGCCCGCCAGTCCTTCGTCACCGAACTGGTCGGCCGCGACCAGTTGCAGAACGCGGTCAGCCTGAACTCCGCGAACTTCCAGTCCGCCCGGCTGGTCGGTCCCGCCGTGGCGGGTCTGCTGATCACCGGGGTGGGCACGGGCTGGGCGTTCCTCGCCAACGGCCTGTCCTTCGTCGCGCCCATCGCCGGACTGCTGCTGATGCGCGCCCGCGAACTGCACGTCGTCGAGCGCGCCCCGCGCGGCAAGGGCCAGCTGCGCGAGGGCCTGCACTACGTCGCCGGGCGGCCCGAGCTGATCTGGACGATCGCCCTGGTCGGGTTCATCGGCACCTTCGGCTTCAACTTCCCCGTGTACCTCTCGGCCTTCGCCGACGACGTCTTCCACGCGGGGGCGGGATCGTACAGCCTCTTCAACACGCTGATGGCGGTCGGCTCACTGGCCGGCGCGCTGCTCGCCGCCCGCCGGGGCACGGCGCGGATGCGGGTGCTGGTCGCGGCGGCGGTGGTCTTCGGCGCGGTCGAGATCGTCGCCGCCCTCAGCCCCTCCCTGTGGCTGTTCGCCCTGCTCATGGCCCCGATCGGGATGTTCGGCATGACGGTCAACGTCACCGCCAACACCAGCGTCCAGATGGCCACCGACCCGGCCATGCGCGGCCGGGTGATGGCCCTGTACATGATGGTCTTCATGGGCGGCTCGCCGGTGGGCGCGCCGATCGCCGGCTGGATCACGGACACCTACGGGGTGCGGGCCGGACTGGCGGCGGGCGGTGCCGTCTCGGCCGTCGCGGCCGTCACCATCGGCCTGGTCATGGCCCGCGTCGGCGGACTGCGGCTGGCGGTGGGCTGGAACCACGGCCACCCGCGGGTGGGCTTCGTCCCGAAGGAGCGCCAGGAGGAACTGGCCGCGGCGGTCTGAGCCGCCGCAGCGTAGGTGCCGGGCCCGGGGGAGACCGTTCCCCCGGGCCTCTGCGTTCCCCCCGGGACACCGGCTCCGGCGCGATGCGCAGCCGGGCCGCCCGGCTGCTCGGCCGCCCGGCCGCCCGGCCGCCCGGGCACCGGCTCCGCGCCTCCCGGGCGGGCGGGGGGGCGCACGTGCGTGGGCGGGAGGCTCGCCGGACGGTCCGTTCCCTGGAAGGGTGACGTCCATGAGACTCTTCGCCGCCGTGCTGCCCCCGCAGGACGTCACCCGCGAACTGGCCGCCGAGGTCGACACCCTGCGCAAGCTGCCCGGCGCGCAGGGGCTGCGCTGGACGGGCCGCCCCGGCTGGCACTTCACGCTCGCGTTCTACGGCGAGGTCGACGACGACCTCGTACCCGCGCTGTCGGCCCGGCTGGAGCGCGCCGCGCACCGAACGTCCCCCTTCCCGCTGGCGCTGCGCGGCGGCGGACAGTTCGGGCACGGACGGGCGCTGTGGACGGGCGCGGCCGGCGACCTGGAGACGCTGCGGCTGCTGGCCGACCGGAGCGAGGCCGCCGCGCGCAAGGCGGGCGTGCCCATGGGCGAGCACCGCCGTTACCAGGCCCATCTCACGGTGGCCCGCAGCCGCGACGGGATCGACACCCGCCCGTACGTCGAGGCCCTCGCCGGGTTCACCAGCGACACCTGGACGGTGACGGACCTGTGCCTGGTCCGCAGCAACCTGCCGAAGTCGGGTGTGCCCGGCGAGCAGCCCCGCTACGAGACGGTCGTCCGCTGGCCGCTGGGCTCCGCCCGGCGAACCGGGGACGCCGGGAGCGAGGAGAGCGCCGGGGACGCCGGGAGCGAGGAGAGCGCCGGGGACGCCGGGAGTGACGGGGGCCACGTGGCCTGAGCGGAGCCGGGCGGCTTCGGGGCGGTCCGCCGGACGGCTTTGCGCCGGGGCCGGTTACGCTCGGACGCGTGGACCCGAAAACCCGGAACCGGATCATGGCCGGTGTGCTTGTGCTGCTGTTCGTCGTCGTCGCCGTGGCGGCCGCGCTCGGCAGGTGAGCGCGCGGCCGTGCGGGGCCGCGGCCGCACGGGTCCGGGACCGGGTGAGCCCGTGCCCCTCCAGGTGCTGTGACCCGGGCCGGCCCGCCGTGACCGCCGGGCCGACGGTCCGGCCCACCGGGGCGCTCCCCGGTGACCGTCCGTCGGCTGTGCGTCGGCCGTCCGTCAGCGGTCCGAAGGCTGGCCGCCTACCAGGCGAAGGCCTCCGGGGACGGGCCCGGCCCCGGGAAGATCTCGTCGAGACCCGCCAGCAGCTCCTCGCCCAGCTCCAGCTCGACGGCACGCAGCGCCGAGGCGAGCTGCTCGGGGGTGCGCGGGCCGACGATCGGGCCGGTCACCCCCGGCCGGGTGAGCAGCCAGGCCAGCGCGGCCTCGCCGGGCTCCACGCCGTGCTTGTCGAGCAGATCCTCGTACGCCTGGATCTGCGCGCGTCCGGCCGGGTCGGCGAGGACCTCGGCCGTCCGGCCGGAGGCACGGCGTCCGCCCTCGGCCTCCTTCTTGAGCACACCGCCCAGCAGACCGCCCTGGAGCGGCGACCAGGGGATGACCCCGAGCCCGTACTCCCGCGCGGCCGGGACGATCTCCATCTCGGCGCGCCGCTCGGCGAGGTTGTAGAGGCACTGCTCGCTGACCAGGCCCATGGTGCCGCGGCGGGCGGCGGCCTCGTTGGCCTGGGCGATCTTGTAGCCGGGGAAGTTGGAGGAGCCGACGTAGAGGATCTTCCCCTGCTGCACCAGTACGTCGACGGCCTGCCAGATCTCCTCGAAGGGGGTCGAACGGTCGATGTGGTGGAACTGGTAGACGTCGATGTGGTCGGTCCGCAGCCGCTTCAGGCTGGCGTCGACCGCCCGCCGGATGTTGAGCGCGGAGAGCTTGTCGTGGTTGGGCCAGGCGTCGCCCTCGGCGGCCATGTTGCCGTAGACCTTGGTGGCGAGGACGACCTTGTCGCGCCGCTCGCCGTTCCGGGCGAACCAGTTCCCGATGATCGATTCCGTACGGCCCTTGTTCTCGCGCCAGCCGTACACGTTCGCAGTGTCGAAGAAGTTGATACCGGCGTCGAGCGCCGCATCCATGATCGTGTGACTGTCGGCCTCGTCCGTCAGGGGGCCGAAGTTCATGGTGCCGAGGACGAGTCGGCTGACCTTGAGTCCGGTGCGTCCGAGCTGCGTGTACTCCATGGTCTCCAAGCCAACGTCCTGGAGTGCACTCCAAGCAAGGGGGATCAGTCGCGCGGGAAGTCGTCGGTCCTGAGGGTGAGCGCGAGGGGAGTCGTGGTCATGTCGACGTCGGTTCCGTAGCCGACGCGCAGCTTGTACGCGTAGTCGCCCTCCTTGGGCTCGGTGTACACATGACACGCACCCTGGTACGGGTCGGCGATCAGGTACACGGGCACCCCGGCGAGTGCGTACGCGGTCCTCTTCGGCCCGTAGTCGTTCTGGGCGGTCCCCTTGGAGACGACCTCGGCGACGAACTCGACGTCCTCGTACCGCCAGCGGCCCTCGTCGTCCTTCGCGGCGCCCTCACGCAGCTTGGCCACATCGGGGCAGAAGCCGTTCTGGGGGCCGGGGAAGTCGATACGGACGTCCGAGAACACCCGCGCGCGCCTTCCGAATCGGTCTTCGAGCGCCCAGAGGATCTCGCGAATGGTCTCCCAGTGGACGTCCCGCTGTGGCGTCATGAAGACGCAGCCCCCCACGATCTCGGCCTTGTAACCCTCGGGGACGGGCATCCGGGCGAGCCGCTCGAACCACTGGTCCAGGCGCTCGGCGTTGTCGTCGGCCATCTCGATCTCGATCCTGTCTTCCAGGACGGTCATGGTGGCGCTCCTCCCCGGCCGCCCTCCGCACGAGTGCGACCGCGCGGTTCAACGATACGCACAGTGACCGGGTCACGGCAGGAGGCGTGGGCCGGACCGGGGCTTCAGCCCCGGTCGTACTCCCCGCCCAGTCCCCACCCCTGGTGCATCGCCTCCGCGAAGGCCTCCGCGATCTTGTGTTCGCCGCTCGCGTTGGGGTGCGTGCCGTCGTAGGTGTCGTGGTCGATGTCGTACCCGGGCGGCGGCGAGGCCAGCAGCAGGGGCGAGCGGGGTCCGTCGAGGTCGGCGACCGCCTTGGCCAGGAGTTCGTTGAAGGCGGCGACCTCCACCGCGAACTCGGGGTCCTCCAGCGCGCGGGAGTTGGGGATCACCGGCAGGACGACCATCCGCACCCGGGGGTTCGCCGACCGCGCCTCGGCCACGAAGAGCCGCACGTTGTCCGCCGTCTGCCGGGCGTTGGTGTAGAAGCCCAGGTCGATCAGGCCGAGGGCGACCAGCAGGACGTCCACCCGGTGCGCGCGGACCGCGTCGCCGACCAGCGGGGCCATGTGCAGCCAGCCCTCGCCCCAGCCGGCCAGGTGCGCGCGCGGGAAGTCCGGTTCGGCGTACTCGTACGACGTGGGCGCGTCCGTCGCCTTGTCGTGGAGCGTCTCACGCGGGCCGACGACGGCGAACGGGCCGCCGTACGTCGTGCGCAGGTGCTGCCACATCCGGTAACGCCAAGTGTGTTCGCCGGCGCTTCCGATCGTCTGGGAGTCGCCGACGGGCATGAACCTGAGCATCCGCTCATGATGGACGATCGGCGGGCCGTCGGCGGACCGGGCCGGGTGTGAGGCCTGCCACGCGGACGACGGGCCTCGGCTGACGCGGCACCAGGTCCGGGATGGCAGTCTTGGGGCATGCGTCGACCGTTCGCCCTCCTCGCCGGTGTCCTGCTCACGGGTGTGCTGGCCGCGCCCGCCCTTGCCGCCGGCGGCGACGAGGGGTTCACCATCAAGGACCCGCGCATCACCGAGTCCAGCGGCCTGGCCGCCTCCCGTCTGCACCCCGGGATCTACTGGACCCACAACGACAGCGACGACGGGCCCTACCTCTACGCCGTGGACAGCGCCACCGGAAAGACGGTCGCCACCCTCACGCTGAGCGGCATCGGTTCACCGCGTGACGTGGAGGCCGTCTCCATCGGCCCCGGCAACCAGATCTACGTCGGCGACATCGGCGACAACCTCGACGGGACCTGGCCGTACGTCTGGATCTACCGGCTGCCCGAGCCCAAGGTCCTCAAGGACCAGACGGTCAAGGCCACGCAGTACGTGGTGAAGTACTCCGACGGCGCGCGCAACGCCGAGTCGCTGGTCGTCCACCCGAAGACCGGCCGGGTGTACATCATCGACAAGAAGGAGGACGGCGGGCACCTGTACGAGGGCCCGGCCGAGCTGTCGCCCTCCGGCGCCAACATCTTCAAGCCCGTCGCCACGGTCGACCTCTGGGCGACGGACGCCGCCTTCTCGCCCGACGGCAGCCGGCTCGCCGTGCGCGGCTACTTCGGAGGCATCTACTACGACTGGAACGGCGGGAAGATCGAGCGGCTGGGCCGCCTGAACGTGCCGTTGCAGGGCCAGGGGGAGTCCGTCACCTACTCCGCCGACGGGACCAAGCTCATGTACGGCAGCGAGGGCGCCGGCAGTTCCGTGCAGGCGGAGGACGCGCCCGGCGGGGGGTCGGGCGGCAACGGGTCCGGCTCCGACAAGCCGTCCGGCGGCGGCAGTCCGGGGGATTCCGCGACGGGCGGCGGCTCCGGCGGCAGCGGTGTCACCTACGGCGCGCTCGCCGTCGCCGCCGTCTGCGCCGGGCTGTTCGGCGTCCGGCGGCTGCTGCGCCGGAACTGAGGTGGCGTCACGCGTCTTGACGGGCGCGTGAGTTCTTACTTCCATGGGAGATGCGGTGTCGTGGGAGCGCTCCCACGTGTTCCGGAGCCGCTCCCCCACGAGAGGAAGCAGCGACATGTTCCGCAGTCTGCGCAGAGCGCTGTGTGCCGCCGCCGCGGCGCTCCTGTTACCGCTGGCCGGCGTCCAGGCCGCCCACGCGGCCGCCGCCCCGGCCGCCGGGGCGGGTTACTGGCACACCAGCGGCCGTCAGATCCTGGACGCGTCCGGACAGCCGGTGCGGATCGCCGGCATCAACTGGTTCGGCTTCGAGACCGCCAACTACGTCGTGCACGGCCTCTGGTCGCGCGACTACAAGAGCATGATCGACCAGATGAAGTCGCTGGGCTACAACACCATCCGCCTCCCCTACAGCGACGACATCTTCAAGAGCACGACCGTCCCGAACAGCATCGATTTCTCCGGCGGCAAGAACGCCGACCTGGCGGGCCTGAACTCGCTGGGCGTCATGGACCGGATCGTGTCGTACGCCGGCCAGGACGGTCTCAAGGTCATCCTGGACCGGCACCGGCCGGACTCGGGCGGGCAGTCGGCGCTCTGGTACACCTCGGCCGTCCCGGAGTCGGCCTGGATCGCCGACCTGAAGGCGCTGGCGTCCCGTTACGCGGGCCAGGACACCGTCATCGGCATCGACCTGCACAACGAGCCGCACGACCCGGCCTGCTGGGGCTGCGGGGACCAGGCCACGGACTGGCGGCTGGCGGCGCAGCGCGCGGGCGACGCCGTGCTGTCCGTCAATCCCGCCCTGCTGGTCTTCGTGGAGGGCGTGCAGTCGTTCAACGGGGTCTCCGGCTGGTGGGGCGGCAATCTGATGGGCGTCGGGCAGTACCCCGTGCAACTCGCCGTGCCCAACCGGGTGGTGTACTCCGCCCACGACTACGCGACCAGCGTCGCCCAGCAGAGCTGGTTCAGCGACCCGGCGTTCCCCGCCAACATGCCGGGTATCTGGGACAAGTACTGGGGCTACATCTTCAAGCAGAACATCGCGCCCGTGTGGGTCGGCGAGTTCGGTACGACGCTCCAGTCGACGGTGGACCAGAAGTGGCTGGCGGCGCTGGTGAGTTATCTGCGGCCGACCGCCACCTACGGCGCCGACGGCTTCCACTGGACGTTCTGGTCGTGGAACCCCAACTCCGGTGACACCGGCGGCATCCTGAAGGACGACTGGGCGACCGTGGACACGGTGAAGGACGGGTATCTCGCGAGCATCAAGGCGCCCGGCTTCCCGGCGGGCGGCGGCGGTGGTGGCGGGGGTGGCGGTGGCGGCACCACGGCCGCGTGCAGCGCCGCCTACAGCGTCAGCAGTGACTGGGGCAGCGGCTTCAACGCCGACGTCAAGGTCACCAACACCGGGACGACCGCGCTCACCTCGTGGAAGGTGACGTGGACCTGGAGCGGCTCGCAGCAGGTCACGAACATGTGGAACGCCTCGTACACGCAGAGCGGGGGCACGGTGACCGCCGTCAACGCGGCCCACAACGGCGCTGTCGCGGTGGGCGGTTCGGCGAGCTTCGGGTTCGGGGGCGCGCCGGGCGGCGGCGCGGTGCCGAGCCTGAGCTGTACGGCGGTGTGAGAGCGGTGTGAGACAAGGGCGTCCGGTGTCCGCCGGGCGCCCTTCATTCCCACCTAAAGGAAAACGAATGTTCGTCTTGACGGGCTTCGATCGGTGCCGCAGGATGGGGAACCGCAAAACGGAATGATCGTTCGCGGAAAGGGAGGAGGCGGCATGGGCACCGTGCAAACCGGTGGGTCGGCGACGGCTCCGTGCCAGGTTCCAGGGGATGCCGGGGCACCGGTCGTGCCTGCGCCGGCCGCGCCTGCGCCGGCCGCGCCTGCGGCGGCCGAGTCGGCGGCGGCCGAGCCGGCGCGGTCCGGCACCGTGGCGTTCGTGCTTCAGGGCGGCGGCAGTCTGTGCGCATCGCAGGTCGGCGCGTTGCGGGCGCTCACGCAGGCGGGGATCAGGCCCGATCTCGTGGTGGGATCCTCGGCCGGCGCGCTCAACGGCGTCGCCTTCGCCGCCGACCCGAGCGTCGAGGGCATCGACCGGCTGGAAGCGCTCTGGCTGAGCCTCAAGCGTCGGCACGTCGCGCCGATATCGCCCCGGACCCTGGTCAGGGCCCTGCTGGGCCGGGGGGAGGCGGCGGTCTCCAGCGCGGCGCTGCGGCAGGTGCTGCGGTCCGGCATCGGCGTCGGCCGGATCGAGGAGACCGTCGTGCCGGCGCACGCCGTGGCGACCGACTTCGAGACCGGCGCGGCGGTCGTTCTGTCCCACGGCGATGTCGTCTCGGCGCTGCTCGCCTCGGCGGCCTTCCCGGGCCTGTACCCGCCGGTGCGGGTCGGGGGGTGCCGCCTCATCGACGGCGGCGTGTCGGCGGACATGCCCGTGCTCCAGGCGGAAGCACTCGGCGCGAGCACCATCTACGTACTGCCCGCCGCGGTGACGGAAGAGGTCGGCCGCCGGCCGCCCGCGGCCCTGGACGTCGCCTTCCGGGCGGTGTGCCAGATCCTGGACGAACGTGAGCGGCGGGACTTCGCGGCGGTCCGCGGATCGGTGCTCCGGCTGCCCGCGGCCCTCACCCCCGTGGGAAGCCTCATCGACTTCCGCGACACCCCGCGGCTGGTCCAGGCCGGCCACCGGCTCACCGAGGACTGGCTCGCCCGGCAGACCACGGCCACGGTGTGAGGACGTCTGATGGCCACCCTCACCGCCGTCGCGCGCCATCGGTCTCCGCGCCCCTCGTCCGCCCGCACCCGGCCCGTCGCGGTGGCATCGGGCGCGCCGGTCGGATTCCGTCGTCCTCCGGCCGTACCGCCCCGACTGCTTCCCCCAGGTGACTCGTCATGATCTTTTCTGTCCCGCCCCCGCCCCCGGACGAGGTGGGCCCCCCGGACATCGGGGCCGCATCACCGGACACAGGACACGGCAACGGGAGTCGCGGAGGCAGCAACTGGCTGGACAGCCGGCGTCGCGGCCAGGGCTCCTCGCGTCTGCCGCTGCACCTTGCGGAGGCCTTCCTCGTCAGCGATGACACCGAAGAACCGGCGGGGGGTCTGCTGCGCTTTCGGATGTCCGACGGCGACGCAGCCGGCCGCCCGCGGCGCTCCTGGTGGCGCCAGGCGGACCTGGGGCGTCAACTCGCGGGATCCGGAGGGCAACTGCGGTTGGTCCGCAACCACCTCCAGGACCGGACCGGTACCCGCCGGACCCTCACCGCCATGCTCACGCTGAACGGCATCACCGGAGCCGTCACCCTGACCCGGCTGAACATCGTCGGCCCGTTCCCGTCGATCGCGGGGAGGGAACCGGGCCATGTCGCGGCCGTCCGCGTCGACGTGCGGTTCCCCGCGGGCCTGTGGGACCTGGCCGTCCCGGAGCACACGCGGTGCCAGGTGCACCTGGAGGGTCTGGTCCGTCTGATTCCCGACTGGCCGACACCGCGATGAGCGGCCCGCGCCAGGCCGGGCCGGACGGTGGCCGCGATCCGGACGCGGCGGCGGGTGCCCGGACGGAGCGGGCCGGCGAGGGCGACGAGTTCACGTCCTCGCCGCGCTTCCGCCGGCGTACGGTGCTGACCGCCGGCGCCATGGTGGCGGTGATGGGCGCCGAATGGATGCTGGTCGAGCCCCACGCGCGCAGGGCGGCAGGGGAGTTGGCCCGGCTTCGGCCCGCGTGGCTCCTGCTGGCCCTTGCCGCCGAGATGGCCTCCATGATGGCGTTCGCCCGCCTGCAACGACTCGCGCTCGGCAGCGGCGGGCTGCGCGTCAGGCTGGGCTCCGCCGTCGCCACGGTGTTCGCCGGGAACGCGGTCGGCGCGACCCTGCCCGGCGGCAGCCTGGTCTCGATCACCTACCGGACGCGCCGTATGCGTTCCTGGGGCGCCAGCGCGCCTCAGATCGGCTTCACGCATGCGGCCACCGGTGTGCTGGGCACGATCGCGCTCGTCGCGCTCGCCGGCGTCGGCCAGACGCTCGCGGGGGACGGCTCGCAGCTCGCCCGGGGCGCCGTCCAGATCGCGGCGACCTGCGCCCTCACCGGCGCCGCCCTTGCGCTCGTCCACCACGCCACCGTGCTGCGTCGGCCCCTGAGCGCGTGGTTCCGGCTGTGGCGCAGACTGCGGCCCGGGGCCGTGGGGGACGTGGGTGCCGTGGGGCAGACGTCGGCCGACCGGCTGCTCGACGAGTTGGCCGCCATCCACCCGCCGGCCCGATTCTGGGTGCGCGGACTCGTCTTCGCCCTGCTCAACTGGACCGCCGATTTCTTCTGCCTGCTCACCGTGTGCCATGCGGTGGGGGTCTCGCCCGCCTGGAGCACGGTGCTGCTCGCCTACGTCGCGGGGGTATCGGCCGCGTCGGCCATGCCGCTGCTGCCCGCCGGGTTCGGCACCCTCGACGCGGCCCTGGTCCTCACCCTGCACCACGGCGGGGTGCCCATGAGCGGCGCCACGGCCGTCGATCTCCTCTACCGGATGATCACCCCCGGGCTGGTCGGTGTCACGGGATGGGTCCTGCTGCTCCGGCAGCGGCGACGGGGCGACGCGACTCCCGGCAGGGAGCGTCGAAAAAGAAAAACGAATGTTCGTGTTGACGTTTTTTCGCAGCCATAGCAGACTGGATGCGCAAGAGAACGATCATTCGTCTTTGGGAGCGTGACCGTGAAGAACCCGTTGGTGGGACTCCTGTCATGGGGGCGTCGGGCCGCTGTGGTGACCGTGGCGTTGCCACTGGTGATCTCGCTGGCCGTGATGGCGTACGCATGGCCCGCGTCGCGCATCGCGCCGCGTGATCTGCCGGTGGGGATCGTGGGCACGAGCGCGGCCAGTCAGAGCGCGATCGAAGGCCTCGCGCACAGCGAGCCGGGGGGATTCGACTTCCACCTCTACCCGGACGAGGCGTCGGCGCGCTCCGCGATCGAGGACCGGGACGTCTACGGTGCCTTCGTCGTCACCCCGGCCAGTGTCACCGTGATGAAGGCCTCCGCCGCCAGTGTGCCCGTGGCCCAGCTGCTCGACACGGCAGGCCGGCAGCTCGCCGCTCATGCGACCCAGGCGGCGGCCGCGCGTGCGGCCGCGAGTGCCGTGCCGTCGGCCACCGGGACCGCCGCGCCGTCGGTCACCGGGACCGCCGCGCCGTCGGCGCACGGCGGGCCCGCCAAGTCCCAGGGCGGGAAGCGGGTCTCCGGGAGTGCCGCGCCGTCGGCGCACGGCGGGGCTGGCGGGTCGAAAACCGGGAAGCACGCCCCCGTGACGCCGGTCAAGGTCGGGGTGAAGTCGGTGGACGTCGTCCCGACCTCCGCGGACGATCCCCGGGGGGTGGTGTTCAGCTCGGCGGTTCTCCCGCTCACCATCTGCAGCATTCTGATCGCGGCGCTCATCACGATGTCCGGTGTCCGGATGCCGGGCCGGCGTCGGCTGGTCGACCTGGTCGTCGCGTGCGCGGCGGCCGGCTTCAGCGCCTATCTGGTCGCCCAGGGCGTTCTCGGTGCGCTGCCGCACCAGCACGTGGCCACCTGGGCGGCCCTGTCCCTGACCATGCTCGCCATCAGCGCGACCACCGCCGGTCTGATCACGCTCATCGGCCCCGCGGGGCTCGGGGCCGGTGCCGCGCTCATGGTCTTCGTGGGCAACCCGTTCTCCGGCAGCACGTCCGCACCGGAACTGCTGCCCAAGGCGGTGGACGACATCGGTCAGTGGCTGCCTCCGGGCGCCGGCGCGAATCTGCTGCGCGGCACGGCCTACTTCGACGGCAACGGCTCCGGAGGCCACATCGCCGTTCTCGTCCTGTGGAGTGTGCTCGGCCTGGCGGCCGTCGCCTTCGGGCGCCGCCGGACGCCTGCCGCGGCGGACGCCCCGTACGCGCAAGCCCCCACCGGAGCCGACAGCGCGAGTGGCGAAGGTCCGGCCGCGAGCGAAGCCGCGGTGCCCGTCCAGCGGTCGACCCCCGACGCGCACGCCCAGTCGCCCTCCCCGGCGCGGGAGGGGAACCACCCGCACCTGCACGCCCGGCACGCGGCCGGCCACTGAGGCGGTCGGCGTGATCACCGGGGACGTGCGGGCGGCCGGGGCGGCCGAGCAGGAGCGGCGCCTGCTTCGGCCGAGGCCGCGGGGGTGTGCCGCGGCACGACAGGCCCTAGTCCGCGACGAACGTGACGGTCTCGTCGAGCGGTGCCCGGCCCGTACGGGGGTCGCCCGCCGTGAGGTCCTCGAACCCGATCGACATGCCGCAGAAGAGGATGAGGTCGTCCGGGGGCGACAGGACCTCCGCGACGGTCCTGCGGTACACGGACCACGCCATCTGCGGGCAGCTGTGCAGCCCTTCGGCGCGCAGCAGCAGCATGACGGTCTGCAGATACATGCCGAGGTCGGACCACTGGGGCCGGCCCATGTCGCGGTCGATGTAGCAGAACAGGGCGACGGGCGCGCCGAAGCAGTCCCAGTTCGCGGCGGCGGCCCGCTGGCGCGCCTCCCAGTCCTCGCGCTCGATACCGAGTGCGCTGTAGCGCTCCCGGCCGAAGGCGGACCGGCGTTCGTGGTACGGGGACTTCAGCGCGGGCGGGTACATCTCGTACTCCCGCTCGTCCCACGGGTCGGCCGCGGCCACGCGCTCGCCGGCGCGTCTCTTGAGCTCGGCCAGTGGCCGCCCGGTCAGCACGTACACATGCCACGGCTGGAGGTTCGAACCGGACGGCGCCCATGTCGCGGCGGACAGTACGCGCTCCAGCACCTCCTGAGGGACGGGCCGGTCGGTGAATTTGCGCACCGCCCGCCGGCTCGTGACCGCCTCGTAGACGTCCAAGATCGCCAGCCTCCCTACCCAAGGGGTTTTCGGCCTGATTGATATTGATCGTCCGGAAAGTATGGCGGAGTATCGCCGTCCTGCGGGCCGGCCGGCCCGCGCACCGGCGCGTGCGGCGTCATGGGCGCCTGTCGCCGCCGAGTGTTAAATTGACACGAAGATTCGTTTTTTAATGTATGGGTGGGTAGATGCCGAAGGTCACGCAGGAGTACATGGAGGCCCGCCGGAAGCAGATTCTGGACGCAGCTCGCCGCTGCTTCCTGCGGGACGGATTCCACTCGACGTCCATGCAGGACCTGTTCGCGGAGGCCGACCTCTCGGCGGGGGCGGTGTACCGGCATTTCGCCAGCAAGGACGAGATGATCACGGCGATCGCCCAGGAGAACATGCGCGAGGTCCTGGCCATGGTCCACAGCGTCGCCGAGCACCGGCCCAGCAGCTCCGTCGGGGCCGTGATGGCCGACGTCCTCGAACTCGTGAGGACCAGGACCCTCGAACAGGACATCGCCGGGCTCGCTGTGCTGGCCTGGTCCGAGTCCCTGCGGAACCCCTCACTGGCCGCCCAGTTCAACGACCTGCTGGCCCAGATGCGCTTCGACTTCGCCGAGGTCGTCCGCGAGCACCAGAAGAGCGGCAACCTCCCGCGCGAGGTGTCCGCCGAGGCGATCGCCGCCGCTTTCGTCTGCATCCTGCCCGGCTACATCCTCCAGTTGGCCATGGGCGACTTCCGCGGCGTGGAGGGAGTTCCCGACGCCCTGCGGGCGCTCTGGCCCGACTCGGCCGCGTCCTGACACCGGTCGGGCGCCGGGGCAGGGGCGTGAGGTGAGACGCGGCGAGGGGCGCCCGGTGGACACCGGGCGCCCCTCGGAGCTCTGCGAGCGGGAAGCGGGAAGCGGTCAGAGCTTCTCGATCACGTAGTCGATGCACTTCGTCAGCGCCTCGACGTCCGCCGGGTCGATCGCCGGGAACATCGCGACGCGCAGCTGGTTGCGGCCGAGCTTGCGGTAGGGCTCGGTGTCGACGATGCCGTTGGCGCGCAGCACCTTGGCGATCGCGGCGGCGTCGATCTCGTCCGAGAAGTCGATCGTGCCGATGACCTGGGAGCGCTTGGCCGGGTCCGAGACGAACGGGCTCGCGTGCTTGGAGTCCTCGGCCCAGGAGTACAGGCGGGTGGAGGAGTCCTTCGTGCGGGCCGTGGACCAGGCCAGGCCGCCCTGGCCGTTGATCCACTCCAGCTGCTGGTTGAGCAGGAAGAGGGTGGCGAGGGCCGGGGTGTTGTAGGTCTGGTTCTTGCGGGAGTTGTCGATCGCCGTGGGCAGCGAGAAGAACTCGGGGACGTGGCGGCCGGACGCGTGCACGCGCTCGGCGCGCTCGATCGCGGCCGGGGAGAAGACGCCGATCCACAGGCCGCCGTCGGAGGCGAACGACTTCTGCGGGGCGAAGTAGTAGACGTCCGTCTCGGCGATGTCGACCGGCAGGCCGCCGGCGCCGGAGGTGGCGTCCACCAGGACGAGGGAGCCCTCGTCGGCGCCCGGCACGCGCTTGAGGGGCGCTGCCACACCGGTGGAGGTCTCGTTGTGGGTGAAGGCGTAGACGTCTACGCCTGCCTCGGCCGCGGCCTCGGGGTGGGTGCCCGGCTCGGAGGAGATCACGGTCGGCTCGGCCAGCCAGGGCGCCAGCTTGGCGGCCTTGGCGAACTTGGAGCTGAACTCGCCGAAGGTGAGGTGCTGCGACTTGTTCTCGATCAGGCCGTGGGTCGCGACGTCCCAGAAGGCGGTGGAGCCGCCGTTGCCGAGGACGACCTCGTAGCCGTCCGGGAGCTGGAACAGCTCGGAGACGCCCGCGCGGACCTGGCCGACCAGGTTCTTGACCGGGGCCTGGCGGTGGGAGGTGCCGAGCAGGGACGTACCGGTGGCGGCCAGGGCGTCCAGCGCCTCCACCCGCACCTTGGAGGGACCCGCGCCGAAACGACCGTCCGCGGGCTTCATGTCAGCAGGAATCTGGATCTCAGCCACGAGCCGGAGGGTATCGCCTCGGCGAAACGGGACGGAACCGTGTCCGTTCGATGAGACGATCGCGCCGCCCCGCGGACCTGTGCGTACCTACAGCACGGGCGCCGGATCGTCATCCGCCGGACCTCCGGGGGCCGTCCGGCCGCCATCCGGACGCCGTCCGTTCGTCACCCGCTCGTTCCTGCCGGTGGCCGTGGGCATCCTGGGCGTATGAGGGATCTCGGTGCACGGAAGGGCCCGGGCGGGCCGGGCGGCGCGGGCGACTCAGGCGGTACGGGCCGTCCGGCGGAGTCGCGGGGTGCGGCGGATCCGGCGGGTCTCGCCGCGGAGTTGCGGCGGGCCGTCCGGGGCGAGGTCGGCTTCGACGTCACCTCCCGGGCCCTGGTGACGATGGACGCGTCCAACTACCGGCGGGTCCCGCTCGGCGTGGTGGCGCCGCGGGACGCCGACGACGTGGCGGCGGTGCTGGCCGTGTGCCGGGAGCGCGGGGTCCCGGTGGTGGCCCGGGGCGGGGGCACGTCGATCGCGGGGCAGGCGACGGGGACGGGGGTGGTGCTGGACTTCACCCGGCACATGAACCGGCTCGTCTCGCTGGACCCGCACGCGCGCACGGCCGTCGTGCAGCCGGGACTCGTCCTCGACCGCCTCCAGGAGGCCGCCGCGCCGCACGGACTGCGCTTCGGTCCGGACCCGTCCACCCACAGCCGGTGCACGCTCGGCGGGATGATCGGCAACAACTCCTGCGGCGCGCACTCGGTGGCCTGGGGGACCACCGCGGACAGCGTGTGCGAACTGGAGGTGCTCACCGCGCGCGGCGCGCGTTCGCGACTCGGACCGGGCTGGGCCGGCGCGCCGGACGGCCTGCGGGAGCTGGCGGAGGGCGAACTGGCGCGGCTGCGCACCGGCTTCCCCGACCTGCCCCGCCGCATCTCCGGGTACGCCCTGGACGCGCTGCTGCCCGAGCGCGGCGCCGACGTCGCCCGCTCGTTCTGCGGCTCGGAGGGCACCCTCGGGGTGCTGACGGAGGCGGTCGTACGACTGGTCGAGGCACCCCGCGCGGTCGCCCTGGCCGTGCTGGGGTACGCCGACGAGGGCGCCGCCGCCGAGGCGGCCGCCGGGCTGCTCCCGCTCGGCCCGCTGACCGTGGAGGGGATGGCGGCGGACCTGGTGCGCGGGACGGCCGGGCTGCCCCGGGGCGGGGCCTGGCTGTTCGTGGAGACGGGCGGCGGCACGGCGGCCCAGGCGCACGCGCGGGCCCGGGAGGTCGCCCGGGCGGCCGACGCCGTCGACGCGCTGGTGGTCACGGACCCGGCCGGGCAGCGCGCGCTGTGGCGGGTCCGCGAGGACGCGAGCGGCACGGCCACCCGGATGCCGGACGGCTCCGAGGCCTGGCCGGGCTGGGAGGACTGCGCGGTGCCGCCCGCCCGGCTCGGCGCGTATCTGCGGGACTTCCGGGCCCTGATGGCCGCCCACGGCCTGCGGGGCACCCCGTACGGGCACTTCGGGGACGGCTGCATCCATGTCCGTATCGACTTCGACCTGCTCACCGAGGCGGGCGTGGGCCGCTTCCGCCGCTTCTCCGAGGAGCTCGCCGACCTGGTGGTGGCGTACGGCGGCTCGCTCTCCGGGGAGCACGGCGACGGGCAGGCCCGCGCCGAGCTGCTGCCGAGGATGTACGGCACGCAGACGGTGGCGCTCTTCGAGCGCGCCAAGGCGGTCTGGGACCCCGACGACCTGCTCAACCCCGGGATGCTGGTGCGCCCGGCCCCGCTGGACAGCGACCTCCGTTTCTCCGTGCTGCCGCGCACCCCCGTGGACGTGGCCTTCGGCTATCCCGCGGACGGCGGCGACTTCTCGGCGGCGGTGCGCCGCTGCGTCGGGGTGGCGAAGTGCCGTACGGCCGAGGCGTCCGGGCCCGCGGTGATGTGCCCGTCCTTCCGGGCGACCGGCGAGGAGGCGCACTCCACCCGCGGACGCGCCCGGCTGCTGCACGAGATGCTGGCGGGTGAGCTGGTGACGGACGGCTGGCGCTCCCCAGAGGTCAGGGACGCGCTGGACCTGTGCCTGTCCTGCAAGGGCTGCCGCTCGGACTGCCCGGTCGGCGTCGACATGGCCACGTACAAGGCGGAGTTCCTGCACCACCACTACGCCGGGCGCCGCCGTCCCATGGCCCACTACACGCTGGGACGGCTGCCGGTGTGGCTGCGCTGGGCCTCCCGGACACGCGCGGTACGGGTGCTCAACGCGCTCGCCCGCGTGCGGTCGCTGGCGTGGGCGGCGAAACGGCTCGGCGGGATCGCCCCGGAGCGGGAGATCCCCCGGCTGGCACCCGAGCCGTTCAGCCGGTGGTGGCGGGGCCGGCGGGCCACTGTCGGCACGGGGGCCGGCGACCTGGTCGTCCTGTGGCCGGACACCTTCACCGAGTACCTCTCGCCCGCCGTGGGCCGGGCGGCCGTGCGGGTGCTGGAGGCGGCGGGCCTGCGGGTGGTGCTGCCGCCGACGCTACGGCCGCCGCGGGGCCGGATCGCGGACGGCCGGACGAGGTCGGCGGCCACCCTGCTGACGGCGCGTCACGACCGGGTCTGCTGCGGTCTGACGTACCTGTCCACGGGCCAGCTGGACCGCGCCCGCACCGTGCTGCGCCGCACCCTCGACCTGATGGCGCCGGTGCTGGAGACGGCCGCCCCGGTCGTCGTCCTGGAGCCGAGCTGTGCCGCCGCGCTCCGCGGCGACCTGCCGGAACTGCTGCACGACGACCCGCGCGCGGCCCTCCTCGCCGCTCGCGTCCGCACCTTCGCGGAGGTCCTCGAACAGCACGCTCCCGACTGGGCCGCGCCCCGCGTGGACCGCCCGGTCGTCGGCCAGACCCACTGCCATCAGCACGCGGTGCTCGGCGACGGACCGGACCGCCGGCTGCGTACGGCGGCGGGACTGACGGGCGAGCTCGGCGGCGGCTGCTGCGGACTGGCCGGCAACTTCGGCTTCGAGAAGGGGCACGAGGAGGTGTCGAGGGCGTGCGCCGAGGAACGGCTCCTGCCGTCGGTGCGGGCCGCGGCGGCCGGGACGGTGGTCCTGGCCGACGGGTTCTCCTGCCGGACCCAGCTGGAGCAGCTGGCCGGGGTGCGGGGGAGACATCTGGCGGAGGTGCTGGCGGAGTGCCTGCCGGGCGGCCCGGACGGGCGGCCGCCCGGACCGCACGGGGCCGGCTGAGCGGGCCGACGGGGCCGGCGGGGTCGGTGGGGTCGGCTGAGTGGGCCGACGGGGCCGGTGGGGACCGGTGAGCGGGCCGGACGGACGCGTGGCGCAGGACGAAGCGGGCAAGCCCTCCTAGGCTGGCCGATGAGCCGCGTATCGCCAGGAACCGTACGAGGGAGCCCCGCGCATGACCTTTCGCGTCCAGCCCATCACCCGCGCCCAGCACCTCGCCTTCGTCTCGGCCCGCCCCTCCGTCAGCCACCTCCAGATCCCGTCCTGGGGTGACGTCAAGCCCGACTGGCGGTCGGAGAGCCTGGGCTGGTTCGACGAGGACGGGCGGCTGGCCGGGGCGGGCCTGGTGCTGCTGCGGCCGCTGCCCAGGCTGCGGCGCTACCTCGCGTATCTGCCGGAGGGGCCGGTGATCGACTGGTTCGCGCCCGACCTGGAGCGATGGCTGCGACCGCTGCTCGCTCATCTGAAGTCGCGGGGCGCGTTCTCGGTCAAGATGGGACCGCCCGTGGTCGTACGGCGCTGGAGCGCGGACGCGGTGAAGGCGGCGATCGCGGATCCGGACGTCCGGCGGCTGGGCGAGGCGGAGGCGACCTCGTACGAGCCGCTCGCCGAGCAGGTCGCGGACCGGCTGCGCCGGATGGGCTGGCGGCGGGCCGCGGCCGGCGGGGAGGAGGGGTTCGCGGCCGGGCAGCCGCGCTACGTCTTCCAGGTGCCGTTCGCCGGGCGGTCGCTGGAGGACGTCCACGGCGGCCTCAACCAGCAGTGGCGGCGCAACGTCAAGAAGGCGGAGAAGGCCGGGGTCAAGGTCGTGCCGGGCGGCCCGGAGGACCTGCCGGTGTTCTACGGGCTGTACACCGAGACCGCCGAGCGCGACCGCTTCACCCCGCGCCCGCTGTCGTACTTCCGGCGCATGTGGACGGCGCTCAACTCCGAGCACCCCGACCGGATGCGGCTCTACCTCGCCCATCACGACGGCGAGGTGCTGGCCGCGGCCACCATGCTGACCGTCGGCGACCACGTCTGGTACTCCTATGGCGCCTCCACCGCCCGCAGGCGCGAGGTCCAGCCCAACAACGCCGTGCAGTGGCGGATGATGACCGACGCCCACCGGCTGGGCGCCTCCGTCTACGACCTGAGGGGCATCACCGACACGCTGGAGGAGTCCGACCATCTGCTCGGCCTGCTCCGCTTCAAGGTGGGCACCGGCGGGCAGGCGGTCGAATACCTCGGCGAGTGGGACTTCCCGCTCAACCGGCTGCTGCACCGGACCCTGGAGTTCTACCTGGCCCGCCGCTGACCCGGCACCGCCGCCCGGCGTCCGACGGGGCCGCCGGTCTCGGCATTCAGGACAGTCCCGTCAAGGGTTCACACCCCTGACGGAGTCCATTACCCTGGACTCGGAAGTGCATCACGATGAACGATCTCTGATCCGAGCCAGCCCCCAGGACCGCCTGTGACCACCCCCAGCGCCACCACCCCGTCGTCCCCGTCCGTGTCGGCGACGGAACCCGTGCCCGTCCCCACGGGTGGCGCGCCCCGCCGGTTCGGCTCGCTCGGGCCGGTCGGACTGGTCCTGGCCGGGGGCGTCTCGGTCCAGTTCGGCGGCGCGCTCGCCGTGACCCTCATGCCGCGGGCCGGCGCGCTCGGCGTGGTGAGCCTGCGACTGCTGGTGGCGGCGCTGGTCCTGCTGCTCGTCTGCCGTCCGCGACTGCGCGGCCACTCCCGCGCCGACTGGGGCACGGTCGTCGTCTTCGGCATCGCGATGTCCGCGATGAACGGCCTCTTCTACCAGGCGGTCGACCGCATCCCGCTGGGTCCGGCCGTCACGCTGGAGGTCCTCGGCCCGCTCGCGCTCTCGGTGGTCGCCTCCCGTCGCGCGCTCAACCTCGTCTGGGCGGGGCTGGCCCTCGCCGGTGTCTTCCTCCTCGGCGGCGGGGGGTTCGGCGACCTCGACCCCGGGGGTGTCGCCTTCGCCCTGGGCGCGGGCGCGATGTGGGCGGCGTACATCGTCTTCAGCGCCCGTACCGGCCGCCGCTTCCCGCAGGCCGACGGGCTCGCCCTCGCGATGGCGGTCGGCGCGCTGCTGTTCCTGCCCCTGGGGCTGGCCGAGTCGGGGACGAAGCTGTTCGACCCGGTGACGTTCGGTCTGGGCGCCGGGGTGGCCGTGCTCTCCTCCGTCCTGCCCTACACCCTCGAACTCCTCGCCCTGCGCCGGCTGCCCTCCTCGACCTTCGCGATCCTGATGAGCCTGGAGCCGGCCATCGCCTCGGCCGCGGGCTTCCTCATCCTGGACCAGGCCCTCTCCGCCCTCCAGGCGGCCGCGATCGCGCTGGTCATCGGCGCGAGCATGGGGGCCGTACGCACCCAGGTGGGCCGCGGAAAGGCAGCGGTCCCGCCGAGCGCTTCCTGACGTTTCCTGAGGCGTGGCCGTACGGCCGGGTACTAGAGTCGGGTGCGTGCCACGAGCCGACACCGGCACGCGGTCGGCCCGTCGGTCGGAGACGCGAAGGGGACGGCGGATGAGCACGCAGCACAGCGAGACAACCGGCGACGGACCGCTGATCCCGCGACCGGACCGTACTCCGGGCGCTCTGCGTGCCGCCTGTGCCGTTGTCGCGCCGCAACTCCTGACCGCTTACGACCAGGCCAAGGATCAAGCCCTCGCCGAAGCCGTCGACCATGGCTCGCTCCGGCCCGTCCACGCCTACCTCGACCACTGGGCGGCGCTGATCGAGATCGAGCGCCACCCGGAGACGGCGAAGGCGTACCACCGAGCCGCATACCTCGCTCATGTCGCGATCAAGCCGGACGAGGCCCGCGAGCATCTGGGCACCGCAAGCGGTATCTACCGTGCCGCTTTCCGGGCGCTCGCGAAGTGACCTGGCGTTGGGAGTACGTCCCGGACGAGGCGACGGTGGCCGCCGGGGCGCCGACCGGGTTCGTCGCCGAAGTGGAGAAGACGGCTGACGAACTGGTCCGAGCGGCCGAGGCGCTTCACCTGCACGGCCCCGCGTACCAGGGCGCCGACGAAGGCGCGAAGCACGCGTTCGTGGCGGGTGGCTTCTTCGTGTACATGGTCACGCCGCGCTCGGAACTCTTCAGTATCTGGCAGATCACCTCGGACCCGCTGTCCTGACGGCTGCCGGCTGCTGCCGCACGCTGCGCCGGGGCTCGGGACGCCGCGGCGGCCCCATCTGCCGGACCTTGGACGGCGCGTTCCGCACGAACAAATTCATGCAAGCATGCTTGATTGTTTCTAGGCCCGCTGGCATGCTCCCCGGCATGTCCGATCCGACGCCAGTGTTCGATGATCTGCGTGACGAGAGCGAAGAACTCGACCGGTTCGTGGCCGAGTTGAGTCCACGGCAGTGGGAGCTTGCGACTCCCGCGCCCCGGTGGACCGTCGCCCACCAGATCGCCCACCTCGCCTGGACCGACCACTCCGCCCATCTCTCCGTCACGGACGCCGACGCCTTCCACGCCCTGGTCGAGAAGGCCCTCGAGGCGCCGGACTCGTTCGTGGACGAGGGCGCCGAGGAGGGCGCCCGACAGCCGTCCGCCGCCCTGCTGGCAGGCTGGCGGGAGGGGCGTGCCGCGCTCGACCGGGCCCTGCGCGAGGCCCCGGCCGGTGCCCGCTTCCCCTGGTACGGCCCGCCCATGTCGGCCGCCTCCATGGCCACCGCCCGGCTGATGGAGACCTGGGCGCACGGCCAGGACGTGGCCGACGCCCTCGGCGTGGTCCGCGCGCCCACCGACCGGCTGCGCCATGTCGCCCGGCTCGGGGTGCGCACCCGTGACTTCGCCTTCGGTGTCCATGGGCTCACCCCGCCCGCCGACGCCTTCCGCGTCGAGCTGGTCCTGCCCTCCGGCGCCGGCTGGGCGCTCGGCCCCGAGGACGCCCCGCAGCGGGTCACCGGGTCCGCCCTCGACTTCTGCCTCCTGGTCACCCAGCGCGCCCACCGCGCCGACGTCGACGTACGCGCCGAAGGCCCCGACGCCGACCGCTGGCTCGGCCTCGCCCAGGCCTTCGCCGGACTGCCCGGCGCCGGACGCCCCCCGAAGGGCGCCGCGCGGTGACCCTGCGGATAGGCAACGCCTCCGGCTTCTACGGCGACCGCTTCGACGCCCTGCGCGAGATGCTCACCGGCGGGGAGCTCGACGTGCTGACCGGCGACTACCTCGCCGAGCTGACCATGCTGATCCTGGGCCGCGACCGGATGAAGGACCCGGCCGCCGGTTACGCCCGTACCTTCCTGCGGCAGCTGGAGGAGGGCCTCGGCCTCGCCCACGAGCGGGGCGTGAAGATAGTGACGAACGCGGGCGGCCTCAATCCGGCCGGACTCGCGGACGCCGTACGGCAGCTGGCCGGCCGGCTGGGCATCCCGGTCCGGGTCGCCCATGTCGAGGGCGACGACCTGCTGGCCCGCCACCCCGGCGCCCTGGCCGCCCACGCCTACCTCGGCGGCTTCGGCATCGCGCAGTGCCTGAAGGCGGGCGCGGACGTCGTGGTCACCGGGCGGGTCACCGACGCGGCCCTGGTCACCGGGCCCGCCGCGGCCCACTTCGGCTGGGCGCCGGACGACCACGACCGGCTGGCCGGGGCCGTGGTCGCCGGACACATCCTGGAGTGCGGCACCCAGGCCACCGGCGGCAACTACGCCTTCTTCAACCGGATTGACGACAACGGCGCCCAACCCGAACAAGGCCGCCGGGGCGGCGGCGCAGTCCGCCGCCCCGGCTTTCCGCTCGCCGAGCTCCACGCCGACGGCAGCTGTGTGATCACCAAGCACCCCGGCACCGGCGGCTTCGTCGACGTCGGCACGGTCACCGCCCAGCTGCTCTACGAGACCGGGGGCGCCCGGTACGCCGGCCCCGACGTCACCGCCCGGCTGGACACCGTACGGCTCACCCAGGACGGCCCCGACCGGGTGCGGGTCGAGGGCGTCACCGGGGAGGCCCCGCCGCCCGCCCTCAAGGTCGGCCTCAACCGCTTCGGCGGCTTCCGCAACGAGGTCGTCTTCGTCCTCACCGGCCTCGACATCGAGGCGAAGGCCGCGCTGGTGCGGGAGCAGATGGCGGACGCCCTCGCCGGGAACCCGCCCGCCGAGGTCCGCTGGGACCTGGTCCGCACCGACCGGCCGGACGCCGGCACCGAGGAGACCGCGAGCGCGCTGCTGCGGCTGGTCGTGCGCGACCAGGACCAGACGGCCGTGGGACGGGCGCTGAGCGGCGCCGCCATCGAACTGGCCCTCGCGAGCTATCCCGGATTCCATGTGGTGGCGCCGCCCGGGAAGGGCGCGCCCTACGGGGTCTTCGAGGCGGCGTACGTCCCCCAGGACACCGTCGAACACCTGGCGGTGCTCCACGACGGACGCCGGGTCGCCGTGCCCGCCGCCCCCGGCACCCGCGTACTCGACGAGGTGCCGGAGCCCGCCCTGCCCGAGCCGCTGCCGCCGGGCGCGGCGACCCGGCGGGCCCCGCTCGGCCTGGTCGCCGGTGCCCGCAGCGGCGACAAGGGCGGCAACGCCAACATCGGGGTCTGGGCGCGGACGGACGAGGCCTGGCGGTGGCTGGCCCACACCCTCACCGTCGAACGGCTGCGCGAGCTGCTGCCGGAGACCGCCGGTCTGCGCGTGGTCCGCCACGTCCTGCCCGGCCTGCGCGCCCTGAACTTCGTCGTCGAGGGGATCCTCGGCGAGGGCGTCGCCGCCCAGCACCGCTTCGACCCGCAGGCCAAGGCCCTCGGCGAGTGGCTGCGCTCCCGTCACCTGGACATACCGGAGGTGCTGCTGTGACGGTCCTGCCGTCCGCGCTGGACGTCAACGGCCCGGACCACCGGGCGAACCGCGAGGCCATGCTCGCCAAGCTCGCCGACCTGGACGCCGAGCACGCCAAGGCGCTCGCGGGCGGCGGCCCCAAGTACGTCGACCGGCACCGCGGGCGCGGCAAGCTGCTGGCCCGCGAGCGCATCGAGCTGCTGCTCGACCCCGACACCCCGTTCCTGGAACTGTCGCCGCTGGCCGCCTGGGGCAGCGAGTACACGGTCGGCGCCTCGCTCGTCACCGGCATCGGGGTGGTCGAGGGCGTGGAGTGCCTGATCACCGCCAACGACCCCACCGTGCGCGGCGGTGCATCCAACCCGTGGAGCCTGAAGAAGGCGCTGCGCGCCAACGACATCGCGCTCGCCAACCGGCTGCCCTGCATCAGCCTGGTGGAGTCCGGCGGCGCCGATCTGCCGTCTCAGAAGGAGATCTTCATCCCGGGCGGCGCGATCTTCCGGGACCTGACCCGGCTGTCCGCCGCCGGGATCCCCACCGTCGCCGTCGTCTTCGGCAACTCGACCGCCGGCGGCGCCTACGTCCCCGGCATGTCCGACCACGTGATCATGGTCAAGGAGCGGGCGAAGGTCTTCCTCGGCGGGCCGCCGCTGGTGAAGATGGCCACCGGCGAGGAGAGCGACGACGAGTCGCTCGGCGGCGCCGAGATGCACGCCCGGGTGTCGGGGCTCGCGGACTACTTCGCGGTCGACGAGCAGGACGCGCTGCGTCAGGCACGGCGGGTCGTGGCCCGCCTCAACCACCGCAAGGCCTACCCCGATCCGGGTCCGGCCGAGCCGCCCAAGTACGACCCGGAGGAGCTCCTCGGGATCGTCCCCGGCGACCTCAAGACCCCCTTCGACCCGCGCGAGGTCGTCGCCCGGATCGTCGACGGCTCCGACTTCGACGAGTTCAAGCCGCTGTACGGGACGAGCCTGACCACCGGCTGGGCCACCCTGCACGGCTATCCCGTCGGGATCCTGGCGAACGCCCAGGGGGTGTTGTTCAGCGCCGAGTCCCAGAAGGCCGCCCAGTTCATCCAGCTGGCCAACCAGCGCGACATCCCGCTGCTGTTCCTGCACAACACCACCGGCTACATGGTCGGCCGGGAGTACGAGCAGGGCGGCATCATCAAGCACGGCGCGATGATGATCAACGCGGTCAGCAACTCGAAGGTGCCGCACCTGTCCGTCCTGATGGGCGCCTCCTACGGCGCCGGGCACTACGGCATGTGCGGACGTGCCTACGACCCGCGCTTCCTGTTCGCCTGGCCCAGCGCCAAGTCGGCGGTGATGGGCCCGCAGCAGCTGGCCGGCGTGCTGTCGATCGTCGCCCGCCAGTCGGCCGCCGCGAAGGGGCTGCCGTACGACGACGAGGCGGACGCCGGGCTGCGCGCCATGGTCGAGCAGCAGATCGAGTCCGAGTCGCTGCCGATGTTCCTGTCCGGGCGGCTGTACGACGACGGCGTCATCGACCCGCGCGACACCCGCACCGTCCTCGGCCTGTGCCTGTCGGCCGTCCACACCGCGTCCTTCGAGGGCGCGCGCGGCGGCTTCGGCGTCTTCCGGATGTGAGGTCCGTACACGTGATTTCTTCCGTCCTCGTCGCCAACCGCGGCGAGATCGCCTGCCGTGTCTTCCGTACCTGCCGCGAGGCGGGCATCCGGACGGTCGCCGTGCACTCGGACGCCGACGCGCACGCCCTGCACACCCGTACGGCCGACACGGCGGTACGGCTGCCCGGGGCGACCCCCGCGGAGACGTATCTGCGCGGCGACCTGATCGTGAAGGCGGCCGTCGCCGCCGGCGCGGACGCCGTGCACCCCGGCTACGGCTTCCTGTCCGAGAACGCCGACTTCGCGCGCGCCGTCCTGGACGCGGGCCTGGTCTGGATCGGTCCGCCGCCGGAGGCGATCGAGGCCATGGCGTCCAAGACCCGCGCCAAGGAACTGATGGGCCTCGTGCCGCTGGGCGAGGTCACCGAGGCCGACCTGCCCGTCCTGGTGAAGGCCGCGGCGGGCGGCGGCGGGCGCGGGATGCGGATCGTGCGCCGGCTCGCCGACCTCGACGGCGCGCTGGAGGGCGCGCGCGCCGAGGCCGTGAGCGCCTTCGGTGACGGCGAGGTGTTCGTCGAGCCCTACGTCGAGAACGGGCGCCATGTAGAGGTGCAGGTCCTCGCCGACACCCATGGCACGGTGTGGACGCTCGGCACCCGCGACTGCTCCCTCCAGCGCCGGCACCAGAAGGTGATCGAGGAGGCGCCGGCGCCCGGCCTGCCCGAGGAGCTGGAGCGCGAACTGCACACGCTGGCCGTGCGCGCCGCCCGTGCCGTCGACTACACGGGCGCGGGCACGGTCGAGTTCCTGGTCGCCGACGGCCGGGCGCACTTCCTGGAGATGAACACCCGCCTCCAGGTCGAACACCCCGTCACCGAGGCCGTGTTCGGCGTCGACCTGGTCGCCGAGCAGATCAGGATCGCCGAGGGCCACGCCCTGGCGGGCACCCTGCCCCGCCCGGACGGCCACGCCGTCGAGGCCCGCCTGTACGCCGAGGACCCGGCCCGCGGGTGGGCCCCGCAGACCGGCACCCTGCACCGCCTCGCCGTCCCCGACGGCGTCCGCCTGGACACCGGCTACACCGACGGCGACGAGATCGGCGTCCACTACGACCCGATGCTCGCCAAGGTGGTCGCCCACGCCCCCACCCGCGCCGAGGCCCTGCGCAGGCTGGCCGGCGCCCTGGAGCGGACGGCGGTGCACGGCCCCGCCACCAACCGGGACCTCCTCGTACGCTCCCTGCGCCACGAGGAGTTCACCGCCGGCCGCATGGACACCGGCTTCTACGACCGGCACCTCGCCGCCCTCACCGACGGCGGTCCGGCCGACCCGCACGCCCCGCTGGCCGCCGCCCTGGCCGACGCCCACGGCCGCTCCCGCTTCGGCGGCTGGCGCAACCTGCCGTCCCAGCCGCAGACCAGGCGCTACGCCATGGCCGGCGAGGAGCACGAGGTCCACTACCGGCACACCCGCGACGGCCTGACCGCCGAAGGGGTGCGGGTGGTGCACGCCGACGCCGCTCTCGTCGTACTCGAAGTGGACGGTGTGCAACGGAAGTTCGAGGTCGCACGGTACGGCGACCGGGTCCACGTCAACGCCACCGCGCTGACCGCCCTGCCCCGCTTCCCCGACCCGGCCGCCCAGCGGGCCCCCGGCTCCCTCGTCGCCCCCATGCCGGGCACGGTGGTGCGGATCGCCGAGGGGCTGGAGCCCGGCGCGGCCGTCGCCGCCGGTCAGCCGATCCTCTGGCTGGAGGCGATGAAGATGCAGCACCACATCACGGCACCCGCCGACGGAACCCTCACCTCCCTCTCCGTGACCGTGGGACAGCAGGTGCAGGTCGGCACGCTGCTGGCCGTGGTGCAGCAGGCCTGACGGGACGCGGGTCCGCATCCCCCGTGCGGACCCGGCGCGCCCGGTCCCGACGAACCCGCACTCGAAGGAGCACCATGAGCACCCTCATCGAGCCCGAGGAGCACCAGGACCTCCGCGCCGCGGTGGCCGCCTTCGGCAGGCGCTACGGCCGCGACTACCTCGCCCGGGTCGTCGCGGACGGCGGCTATCCGGCCGAGCTCTGGCAGGAGGCCGCCAAGCTCGGCTACCTGGGCGTCAACCTGCCGGAGGCGTACGGCGGGGGCGGTGGCGGCATCGCCGAGCTGTCCATCGTCCTCGAAGAGCTCGGCGCGGCCGGCGCCCCCCTGCTGATGATGATCGTCTCGCCCGCCATCTGCGGCACGGTCATCGCCCGCTTCGGCACCGAGGAGCAGAAGCGGGAGTGGCTGCCCGCCCTCGCCGACGGCTCCCGCACGATGGCCTTCGGCATCACCGAGCCCGACGCCGGTTCCAACTCGCACCGGATCACCACCACCGCCCGCCGGGACGGCGACAGCGGGGACTGGCTGCTCAGCGGCCGCAAGGTCTTCGTCTCCGGCGTCGACATCGCCGACGCCACCCTGATCGTCGGCCGTACCGAGGACGCCCGTACCGGCAGCCTCAAGCCCTGTCTGTTCATCGTCCCGCGGGACGCCGAGGGCTTCTCCCGGCAGAAGATCGACATGGAACTGCACGGCGCGGAGAAGCAGTTCGAACTGGTCCTGGACGAGGTGCGGCTGCCCGCCGAGGCACTCGTCGGCGACGAGGACGCGGGCCTGCTCCAGCTCTTCGCCGGGCTCAACCCGGAGCGGATCATGACGGCCGCGTTCGCCATCGGCATGGGGCGCTTCGCCCTGGCCCGGGCGATCGAGTACGCGCGTGAGCGGACCGTCTTCAAGGTCCCGATCGGCGCCCACCAGGCCATCGCGCACCCCCTCGCGCAGGCGCACATCGACCTCGAACTCGCCCGGCTGATGATGCAGAAGGCCGCCGCGCTGTACGACGCGGGGGACGACATCGGCGCGGGCGAGGCCGCCAACATGGCCAAGTACGCGGCCGGGGAGGCCTGCGTGAAGGCGGTCGACCAGGCGGTGCACACCCTCGGCGGCAACGGCCTCACCCGAGAATTCGGTCTCGCCGCATTGATAACAGCCTCGCGTGTGGCCCGTATTGCTCCGGTGAGCCGGGAAATGATTCTCAACTACATCTCCCACCAGACCCTGGGTCTGCCCAAGTCGTACTGATCCAGCACACCGTTGTGCGAGGAGGAACCGTGTTCCGCAGCGCGTACGCAGACGTCCCTGCCATCGAAATCCCCATCCACGAGGCGGTACTGGGCCGGGCCGCCGAGTTCGAGGACACCCCCGCCCTGGTGGACGGCACCGACGGCACCACCCTCACGTACGAACAGGTCGACCGGTTCCACCGGCGGGTCGCGGCCGCGCTGGCCGAGGCGGGGGTGCGCAAGGGCGACGTGCTCGCCCTGCACAGCCCCAACACGGTCGCCTTCCCGGTCGCGTTCTACGGCGCCACGCGCGCGGGGGCCTCCGTCACCACCGTGCACCCGCTGGCCACGGCGCAGGAGTTCGCCAAGCAGCTGCGCGACTCGGCGGCCCGCTGGATCGTCACCGTGTCACCGCTGCTGGCGAGCGCGCGCGAGGCCGCCGAGCTGGCCGGCGGAGTCCAGGAGATCTTCGTCTGCGACAGCGCGCCGGGGCACCGCTCGCTGATCGACATGCTCGCCTCCGAGGCGCCGGAACCCGAGGTCGCCCTGGACCCGGCCGAGGACGTCGCGGCCCTGCCGTACTCCTCCGGGACCACGGGCGTCCCCAAGGGCGTGATGCTCACCCACCGGCAGATCGCCACCAACCTGGCGCAGCTGGAGCCCGCGGTCGACACCGGCCCCGGCGAACGCATCCTCGCCGTGCTGCCCTTCTTCCACATCTACGGCCTGACGGCCCTGATGAACGCGCCGCTGCGCAAGGGCGCCACCGTCGTCGTCCTCCAGCGCTTCGAACTGGACTCCTTCCTCGCGGCGATCCAGAACCACCGCATCACCGGCCTGTACGTGGCCCCGCCGATCGTCCTCGCCCTCGCCAAGCACCCGGCCGTCGCCGAGTACGACCTGTCGTCGCTGAAGTACATCGTCAGCGCCGCCGCCCCGCTGGACGCCGAGCTCGCCGCGGCCTGCTCCCGGCGGCTGGGCCTGCCGCCGGTCGGCCAGGCGTACGGGATGACGGAGCTGTCGCCCGGCACCCATGTCGTCCCGCTGGACGCCATGGCCGACGCGCCCCCGGGGACCGTCGGCCGGCTCATCGCCGGCACCGAGATGCGGATCGTCTCCCTCGACGACCCCGACACGGACCTCGACGTCGGCGAGCCCGGCGAGATCCTGATCCGCGGGCCCCAGGTCATGAAGGGCTACCTGGGCCGCCCCGACGCCACCGCCGACATGATCGACGCCGACGGCTGGCTGCACACCGGGGACGTCGGCCATGTCGACGACGACGGCTGGCTGTTCGTCGTCGACCGGGTCAAGGAGCTCATCAAGTACAAGGGCTTCCAGGTGGCCCCCGCCGAGCTGGAGGCCATCCTGCTCACCCATCCCGGCATCGCCGACGCCGCCGTCGTCGGCGTCCGCAACGACGACGGCAACGAGATACCGCACGCCTTCGTGGTCGCCCAGCAGGCCGCCGCCGGCCTCACCGAGGGGGAGGTCATGATGTACGTCGCCGAGCGCGTCGCCCCCTACAAACGTGTCCGGCAGGTCACCTTCATCGACGCGGTGCCGCGGGCCGCGTCCGGGAAGACCCTGCGCCGGGAACTGAGGGAGCGCGCATGACCCTGGTCGGACGGACCCGCGAGCGGGGCGTGCAGACGCTCAGCCTCGACGCGACGGACACCCGCAACGCGCTCTCCGCGGCGCTCGTCGGGGAACTCGCCGACGCGCTGGCCGACTGCGCCGGGGACGACGGGGTGCGCGCGGTCGTCCTCACCCACACCGGCAACACCTTCTGCGCCGGCGCCGACCTGCGCGACCCGCCGCACCCTGACGCGCTGGTCGCCCTGTTGCGGGGCATCGTCGAGCTGCCCAAGCCGGTCGTGGCCCGGGTCACCGGGCACGTACGGGCGGGCGGCCTCGGCCTGCTCGGCGCCTGCGACATCGCGGCCGCCTCCCACGACGCCACCTTCGCGCTCACGGAGGTGCGGATCGGGGTGGCCCCGGCCGTCATCTCGCTCACCCTGCTGCCCCGCGCCGACCCGCGCGCCGTCGCCCGCTACTACCTCACCGGCGAACGGTTCGACGCCGCCGAGGCGGTCAGGACCGGGCTGCTGACCGTGGCGGGCGACGACGTGGACGACGTACTGGAACCCGTCCTGGAGGGTCTGCGCAAGGCCGCCCCGGGGGCACTGGCCGAGACGAAAGCGCTGCTCACGGCTAGGGTGCTGGAGGCATTCGACCAGGACGCGGCCGACCTCACCGCGCTCTCGGCCCGGCTGTTCTCCTCCGCGCAGGCCAGGGAGGGGATGACGGCCTTCCTCGAACGACGGGATCCCGCATGGGTGCTGTGACCACAGCCGACCGCGACCGCGCCCCCAAGCAGGACCGCAGCCGGGCCACCCGGCAGCGGCTGCTGGAGGCCGCGGTCGCCTGCCTCGCCGAGCACGGCTGGGCGGGCTCCACGGTACTGGTCGTCGCCGAGCGCGCCGGGGTCTCCCGGGGCGCCGCCCAGCACCACTTCCCGACCCGCGAGGACCTGTTCACGGCGGCCGTCGAGTACGTCGCGGAGGAACGCTCCGGCGCGCTGCGGGCCCTCTTCCCCGAGGGCGCCGCCCAGGACCGGCGCGAGGTGGTGGCGGCCCTCGTCGACCTCTACACCGGCCCGCTGTTCCGGGCGGCGCTGCATCTGTGGGTGGCCGCCTCGAACGAGGAGCAGCTGAGCCCGCGGGTGATCGAGCTGGAGGCCCGGGTCGGCCGTGAGACCCATCGGATAGCCGTGGACCTGCTGGGCGCGGACGAGTCCCGGCCCGGGGTCCGCGAGACGGTCCAGGGCCTGCTGGACATGGCCCGCGGCCTGGGCCTGGCCAATCTGCTCACCGACGACCGCCAGCGCCGCGAACGGGTCGTGACGCAGTGGGCGGCCGTCCTGGACGCGGCGCTGCGGGACTGACGCCCGGGGGACCGGGGGCCTGCGGGACCGGGACCCCGGGACCCGGCCGGCTCAGGGGCTGAGCCGCTCCGTGCGCCAGCCGCCGTCCGCCTGCGCCACGTACCGCAACCGGTCGTGCAGCCGGTTCTCCCGGCCCTGCCAGAACTCCACCGTCCGCGGGGTCACCCGGAAACCGCCCCAGTGCGGCGGGACCGGGACCTGCTCGCCCTGCGGGTAGCGGTCCTCCAGCTCGGCGTACGAGGCGTCGAGCTTGGCGCGGGAGGGGACGACGCTGGACTGGGTGCTGGCCCAGGCACCCAGCTGGGAACCGTGCGGCCGGGTGCGGAAGTAGGCGGCCGTCTCGTCCCGGCCGGTACGCCGCGCCACGCCCTGGACGATGACCTGGCGCTCCATCGGGTGCCAGGGGAACAGCAGCGAGATGTTCGGGTTCCCGGCCAGGTCGCGGCCCTTGCGGGAGTCGTAGTTGGTGTAGAAGACGAAGCCGTGCTCGTCGAACTGCTTCAGCAGCACCGTACGGGAGCTGGGCCTGCCCTCCGCGTCCACCGTCGAGACGATCATGGCGTTCGGCTCGAACAGGTGTGCCTCCGCGGCGGCCTGCTTGAACCAGCGTGCGAACTGCTGCACGGGCGTGGCGGCCAGATCGGACTCGGCGAGACCCTCCTCCCGGTACTGCTTGCGCATCGAGGCGGGATCCGGGGCGGCGGCGTCGTGGGCGGCGTTCACGCGGTCATCTTGCCGTATGCATGCCCGCCGCCGGGTGTCGTCCCGCATCATCGGGGTGGCACTCAGTGCCGCAAGTACTCCCCAAAGGTGACACTCAGGGATATGGTGCTGATGGCGTCCTGGTTGGATGACCGCCGACCGCACGGGGCATCACCAGGGTGGGCGCCCAGGACCGCGAGCCGTCGCGGACGACCGTGGATCCGTGGGGCGTACGCCGACTCCACCGTTCCGCCCGGTCGCCGGTCCCGGTTCTCGGCCCACAACATCATCCGTCGTACACATCATGAGGAGCCGCCTGATGTCCGACTTCGTACCCGGACTCGAAGGAGTCGTAGCGTTCGAGACGGAGATCGCCGAACCGGACAAGGAGGGCGGCGCGCTGCGGTACCGGGGCGTCGACATCGAGGATCTGGTCGGCCACGTCTCGTTCGGCAATGTCTGGGGCCTCCTCGTCGACGGCGCCTTCAACCCAGGCCTGCCGCCCGCCGAGCCGTTCCCGATCCCTGTGCACTCGGGTGACATCCGGGTGGACGTCCAGTCCGCGCTCGCCATGCTCGCCCCCGTCTGGGGCCTGAAACCGCTCCTGGACATCGATGCCGAGCAGGCCCGCGACGACCTTGCCCGCGCCGCCGTCATGGCGCTGTCCTACGTCGCCCAGTCGGCCCGCGGCCAGGGCCGCCCCATGGTCCCGCAGCGCGAGATCGACAAGGCGCGGTCCGTCGTCGAGCGGTTCATGATCCGCTGGCGCGGCGAGCCCGACCCCAAGCACGTGGCGGCGGTCGACGCCTACTGGACGTCGGCGGCCGAGCACGGCATGAACGCGTCCACCTTCACCGCCCGGGTCATCGCCTCCACCGGCGCGGACGTGGCCGCCGCCCTGTCCGGCGCGGTGGGAGCCATGTCCGGCCCGCTGCACGGCGGCGCCCCCTCCCGGGTGCTCGGCATGATCGAGGAGATCGAGCGCACGGGCGACGCCGAGGCGTACGTCAAGCAGGCCCTCGACCGCGGTGAGCGCCTCATGGGCTTCGGCCACCGCGTCTACCGCGCCGAGGACCCTCGCGCGCGGGTGCTGCGCCGCACGGCCCGCGAGCTCGGCGCCCCGCGCTTCGAGATCGCCGAGGCCCTGGAGAAGGCGGCCCTGGAGGAGCTGCACAACCGTCGCCCGGACCGGGTCCTCGCGACCAACGTGGAGTTCTGGGCGGCCATCATGCTGGACTTCGCCGAGGTCCCGGCCCACATGTTCACGTCGATGTTCACCTGTGCCCGTACGGCCGGCTGGTCGGCGCACATCCTGGAGCAGAAGCGCACCGGACGCCTGGTGCGTCCCTCCGCCCGCTACATCGGTCCGGGCTCCCGCGACCCGCGCGAGATCGAGGGCTACGAGGACATCGGCCACTGAGCCCCCGGATCCGTCCGGGAACGCAGACGACCCGCGAGTCACAGGCCCTCCGAAAGAGGGGCCGGCCGGACGTAACCGGCGACTCGCGGGTCGGGTGACTGCTTGGGATTGGGCCGGCCGCACGCTTCTGTCACGCGCTGGTCCGGCACCGCACTCGGTGTGGTGACGGGCCGCTAGCCCGCAGCCACCTCACGCGTCCGGGTTTCACTCATGTACCCGATCACCTCCCTTCGGTGTAAGTCCCACCCTAAGAAGGTCGCGGCGGACCTTCAACCCTTTTTGCGCCGGCCCCGCCGGCCCCGCCGGCCCCGCCGCCGTCGCGCGCGGGCAATCCCGTTGACCGGCGGGCGGGGCCGCGATTCCCTGCTGCCATGACGGATCAGACGGATCAGACGGATCAGACGGATCAGATGGACCAGATGGATCAGGCGGACCGGACGGACGCGGCGGACGCGGCGGGCCGGGCGGAGCTTCGGATAGCGCCCGTGGCGGGCGAGGCGATGACGGAGCAGTGGCGGCACGTCCACAACGTGGTCGTACCGCCCGCGGCGATGTCCCCGGCCGAGGCGGTGGAGCGCGTCGGCCGCTACCGCCTGGCGAACGCCTATCTCGGCGACACGCTGGTCGGCTGCTCGACCGTACGGCCGCCGGAGGGCGCGGACGCGGTCGCCACCGTCATCGCCCGGGTGCTGCCCGGGTTCCGGCGGCGGGGCTTCGGCACGGCGCTGTACGAGCACGGGCTGGCCCACGCGCGGACGCTGGGGGCCCGGACGGTCGAGGCCGTCGTCCTGGCGGCCAACGAGGACGGCGTCCGGTTCGCCGAGGCGCGCGGGTTCGTCGAGGTCGAGCGGTATGTGCTGGACGGGGAGAGCGATCTGTGGCTGACGTTGCGCCGCGAGTCCTGTGCCGGATAGACCCCGGCGTACAACGATTCCTTCAATCTTGTGGGAACTCGATGTGTGCTGCATCACGTTCGAGTTGAATGATGGCAAGTGACGCAGCCGGCAGGGGGTCCAGGTGAGTGCTTCCCGGCGTAGTGGGACCACCGACGAGCTGGGGCCGGACGAGCCCACACAGCCCGAGCGGGAGGCCTCGGACGGCTCGGATCTGCTCGCCGCGCTGCTGGACGGCATGGACGCGGCCCTGTGCGCCTTCGACGCGGACGGCGTCGTCACCCACTGGAACCGGGAGGCCGAGCGGATCCTGGGCTGGACGGCGGCCGAGGCCGTGGGACGGCACGGGTTCGCCGGCTGGGCCGTGCGCCCCGCGGACGCCGAGGATGTCCAGGCGCGGCTGATGGCCGCCATGCGGGCCCCCGGCCGCCAGGTGCACGAGTTCGCGCTGCTGACCAAGGACGGCGGCCGGGTGCTCGTACGGACCCAGTCGGCCGTCGTGCACGGCCCCGACGGCGGGCCCGCGGGCCTGTACTGCGCCTTCAGCGAGGTGCACGCGCAGATCGACCTGGAGCGGTCCATCGCGCTGAGCGAGGCCCTGTTCGAGAACGCGAGCTGGGGTGTCGTCCTGGTCGACGCCGATCTGCGGCCCGCCGTCGTGAACGCGCACGCGGCCCGCGCGCTGGGCATCGGGCGCACGGCGGCGCTGGGACGGCCGCTCGGCGAACTGCTCGCCCAGGGCGTCGAGGAACTGGAGAGCGCGCTCACCCACGTCCTGGCCCAGGGCGCGCCGCCCGCGCCCGCCGAGATCTGGGTGACCGTGCGCACGCCCGAGGGCGAGCGCCGGCGCTGCTGGCGCAGCGGTTTCCTGCGGCTGGCCTCGCCGCTCGCGGAGGAGCCGGTCCCGCTCGGCGTCGGCTGGCTGTTCCAGGACGTCACCGAGTCCCGGCAGGGCGAGCAGGAGGCGGCGCTGCTGCGCTTCCGCGGCAACCAGCTGCACCGGGCGGCCCGCGCGGCCGCCGAGTGCGAGGACCCGGCCGAGGCGGTCACCGTCCATCTCGACTTCGCGCTCGCCGGGTTCGCCGACCAGGCCCTGATCGACCGGGTGACGGAGCCGGCCGACGGGCCGGTACGGCTGGTGCGGATCGCCCAGACGCCCGCGGGCACCCCGGGTCCCGCGCTGCTCACCGGGCAGGCCGGGCTGCCCGTGTGCTACGGCCCGGGGCATCCGGCGTTGCAGTGCGTGGAACGGACCGGGTCGGTGCGCTCCGCCGCCGGGACCGGGCCGGCCGAGGAGGCACGGGAGTGGGCGCTGGCCCGGCAGTGGCCGTCCGACACGGTGCACGCGCTGTGCGCGGTGCTGCGCAGCCGGGGGCGGACGCTGGGCGTGGTGACGTTCCTGCGCACCGGCGGCCGCAGCGCCTTCGAGCGCTCCGACACGGCGTACGCGGAGGACGTCGCGGTACGGATCGCGGGCGCCCTCGACCTCGCGGGACTGCTGCGGACCGAGTAGTGCGCGCCGCGGGAGCGCCCGGAGCCGGTCCGGCCGCTCCCGTCAGTGCTGGTAGAAGATCCGGTCCCGGTACTCCTGCATGATCCGGCGGTTCCAGTCGTGGCCCCCGTCGACGTTGCCGGAGCGCAGCAGCGGCGGCTCGACGCCCCGCTCGGCGAGGGTGCAGGCCGTGGTGGCCATGACCGCCTGGAGCAGCGCCGTGGTGACGACGGTGGAGGCCGGGGCGAAGGGGGCCGGGATGGTGTCCAGGCTGAGCTCGGCGTCGCCGACCGCGATCTTCGAGTCGAGGACGAGGTCGCAGTGGTCCTTGAGGTACGTCCCCGAGGAGTGCCGGGACGACGTCTGCGCGGCGTACGCCACCGAGGTCACGCCGATGACCTCCACCCCACGGGCGCGGGCGCCCATGGCCATCTCCACGGGGAGGGTGTTGCGGCCCGAGAGGGAGATGATCACGAGGACGTCGCCCGCGCGCAGCGGGGAGGAGTCCAGGACGACTTCGGCCAGCCCGTCGACGCGCTCCAGGGCGGAGCCGAGCGTGGCCGGCCTGACGTCGACGCCGACCATGCCCGGCACGGGGAGCAGGTTCATCAGGGCCAGGCCGCCGGCCCGGTAGACGAGGTCCTGGGCGGCGAGCGAGGAGTGTCCGGCGCCGAAGGCGAAGAGACGGCCGCCGCCGGCCACCGCGTCGGCGAGGAGCGTGCCGGCCGCCTCGATGACCCCGGCCTCCTCGTCGCGGACCCGTTGCAGCAGGGTGATCGCGGCGTCGAAGAACTGGCCGGCCGGTGTGCTGTCGCCCATGCGATGCCCCTTCACAGCGTCTGGCGGCGTCTGTGCCGCGGATCACCGTGCGGTCTGGACCAGTGCCCTGTCAATACGGCGACGCGCGGTCGTGTCGACCGGGTGCCCTCGCTGTCGGCGCCTCCCCGCCGTCCGCGCCTTCCGGGTGGCTCGCGGGCCGCCGTGCGCCCCGGACGATCGGCGTCCGCCGTGGGCGAGCCCGGCGCACTCCCGCGTAACCGTCCCGTTTCGCAGGCGGGGCACGGTTGTCAGTGCTATGCGTCAGAATTGAGCCCAGGGCCAGCGCACGCGCCGCGGAGCCAGCCGTGCTTCCGGCAGATCTCATTTAGGGGCAGGTATGTCCGGACTGATCGACACCACGGAGATGTATCTCCGCACCATCCTCGAGCTGGAGGAGGAAGGTGTGGTCCCGATGCGCGCCCGGATCGCCGAACGGCTCGACCAGAGCGGGCCGACCGTCAGCCAGACGGTGGCCCGGATGGAGCGCGACGGACTGGTGTCCGTGGCCAGCGACCGGCACCTGGAGCTGACGGACGAGGGCCGCAGGCTGGCCACCCGGGTGATGCGCAAGCACCGGCTCGCGGAGTGTCTCCTGGTGGACGTGATCGGTCTGGAGTGGGAGCAGGTGCACGCCGAGGCGTGTCGCTGGGAGCACGTGATGAGCGAGGCCGTGGAGCGGCGCGTGCTGGAGCTGCTGCGCCACCCGACCGAGTCGCCCTACGGCAACCCGATCCCCGGTCTGGAGGAGCTCGGCGAGAAGGACGGCGCCGACCCTTTCCTGGACGAGGGCATGGTGTCCCTGGCCGAGCTCGACCCGGGCCTGGAGGGCAAGACGGTCGTGGTGCGCCGGATCGGCGAGCCGATCCAGACGGACGCGCAGTTGATGTACACGCTGCGCCGGGCGGGCGTGCAGCCCGGCTCGGTGGTGAGCGTGACCGAGTCTCCCGGCGGTGTGCTGGTGGGCAGCGGCGGCGAGGCCGCCGAGCTGGTGGCGGAGGTCGCCTCGCACGTGTTCGTCGCCAAGCGCTGAGTGCGCCGAATCGCAGCGGTCCGACGCTTCGCGTGCCAGGCTTGCTGTCGCATGAGGCATACGGGCTGAGGGGGCGGGGAGGATGTGCCGCAGAGACCAGGGTGGCCCCGGCGCCCGAAGGCGCCGGGGCCTGTCCTCCCCTGTTCCGACCTGGAGCCCCGAGCTCTCAAGGTCGTTCCCCTCGGACCGTTTTCCCCGAGCGGTCCGCCTCCCGCTGAAGATCTCCCCTCGGTGGCGGCGATCATTCCTTGAGAGTGGTCACTCGAACGAGGGGTGTTACCCGCGGAGAAGGCGTATTTCGAATACGTTTTCGATAATTTGCCCATGAGTCTGCGTAGAGTCCGTAGATGTGGATGAGGGAAAGCGGTACCACGGCAACGACGGCAGGCAGCAAGCGGTTCACAGGACCGGCCGGCGCGAGCGGTCCGAGCGGAGCTAGGGGGGTGCCAGGACCAATGGCGCGACGCATCGACGTGACCGGGGCGGGCGGCGTGCGCCTGGCCGCCTGGGAGTTCGGCGACCCGCCCAAGCGCGACCCGGCCGTACTCCTGCCGGAGCAGGCCGGACCACCCGGGCAGGAGGCCCACGGCCGGGACCGGTACGGGCCGGGGCTGCCGCAGGAGAGCCGGGCCGCTCCCGGTGTCCTGTTACTGCACGGTCTGATGGGCCGGGCCTCCCACTGGGCGTCCACCGCCCGCTGGCTCTCCGAACGGCACCGGGCCGTCGCCCTCGACCAGCGCGGTCACGGGCAGAGCGGCAAGTCCCCGCAGGCGTCCTTCACCCGGGAGGCGTACGTCGAGGACGCCGAGGCCGCGCTGGAACAGGTGGGCCTCACCCATGTGGTCCTCGTCGGTCACGCCATGGGCGCGCTGACCGCCTGGCAGCTCGCCGCCAAGCGCCCCGATCTGGTGCACGGTCTGATCATCTGCGACATGCGGGCCTCCGCGCTCGGCGCGGCCTCGCAGCGCGAGTGGGCCGACTGGTTCCAGTCCTGGCCCGTCCCCTTCGCCACCCTCGCCGACGTACGCAAGTGGTTCGGCGAGGACGACCCCTGGGTGGAGCGCCCCAATCCGGCCCGCGGTGAGTTCTACGCCGAGGTCATGCACGAGTCCTCCGACGGCTGGCGTCCCGTCTTCGAGCCCGGGCAGATGCTGAGGTCCCGCGAGACCTGGGTGTACGACGCGCACTGGGAGGAGCTCGCCCAGGTCCGCTGCCCCGCCCTGGTCGTCCGTGGCCAGGACGGCGAGCTGGGCCGCGCCGAGGCGCAGGAGATGGTCCGGGTGCTGCCCCGCGGGCAGTACGCGGAGGTGGCCGACGCCGGTCACCTCGTCCACTACGACCAGCCGGAGGCGTGGCGGGCGGCGATCGAGCCGTTCCTGGACGGCGTACTCACCCCCTGACAGCCCCTGACGCCCCTGACAGCCCCTGACACAGCCCTGAGCCGCCACCTGGCCGCCTGCCGGCCTTCGCCGGCGCAGGCCGCCCGCCTCAGCCCTTGCTGACCGCCGCCAGGATCTCCGGCAGCCGTGCGGCGGTGCGCGGGGCCGCCAGGCGCAGCCCGAGCGCGGTGAGCGCCGTCCCGTACCCCGCGCCCACCGGCAGCAGCAGCCAGGTCCACGCGTCGCCGCCCGCGCTGACGTTCAGCCAGATCGTCAGCGCGAGGACCGGGGCGCACAGCAGCGCGGCGGCGACCATGCCGCCGAGGATCGAGATCAGGGCGAGCCCGCTCTGCCCCGGCGCCACGTTCTTGTAGCCCTCCTGCGGGATGGAGTACGGGAAGCGGGCCGAGGTCCAGGCGCCGGTCGCCAGCATCGCCCCCAGCAGCGCCAGGGACAGCCCCAGCACCTCCGGCAGCCGGCGCCAGTCGCCGAGCACCGCGGTCGTCAGCACGGTCACGAGGGTGGCGTACGGGAGGGTGATCAGCAGCAGCGCCAGCGCCCGGGCCCGCAGCTCGGCGTACGCGTCACGCGGGGTGGAGATGGTCAGCGCGACCATCCAGAACGCGGAGGTGTCCTGGCCGAACTGGTTGTACATCTGGATGCCGAGCATCCCCGCGGCGAAGCAGGCGAAGTAGATCGAGCCGGTGCCCTGCAACGCGTTGAACACCGGCACGATCAGGCCGATGGCCAGCGACGTCACCCAGGCCGCCTTGGTCTTGGGGTCGCGCCAGATGTAGCGCAGGCTGCGCTCCATGACGGTGCCGGTGCGGCCGGCCGGGAGCAGCCGGGCCGGACCCCACGACGTACCGCGCTCGCGGCCCTCGGACTCGGTCCGCTGCACCGTCGAGCCGTCGGGGGCGGTCATCAGCCGGGTCAGACTGCGCGCCCACGCCGCCACCAGCAGCACCAGCGCGCCCACGGTCAGCGCGAGCTGGGCGGCCGCGGTGCCGTACGCCCCCCGGCTCACCGAGTCCACCGCCCCGACCGCCGACGCGGGCGGCACCCACCGCACCACCGCGTACACCGGGTCGAGCGGTGCCAGACCCGACACGCCGAGCCGTTGCGCCCCGAAGTTGACCACCTGCGCGCCGATCGCGATGACCAGGCCGCTCAGCACCGCGAGGTCGCGTCCCCTGCGGCTGGTCAGCAGCCGGATGTTGGCGATCGCGACGGCCCGTGCGAGGGCCACGCAGACCAGCAGGGCCAGGGCGACGGCCACGGCCGCGACGACCCCCGCCGCCGTCCCGTGCGCCACACAGACCGCGCTGCCGGCCAGCAGCATGACGGTGACCAGCGGGCCGACGCCGACCAGGGAGGCCGCCAGCAGCGCCCGTACCAGCGGCCGGGGCCGCAGCGGCAGCATCACCAGCCGGGTCGGGTCCAGGGTCTCGTCGCCGCTGGGGAAGAACAGCGGCATCACCGCCCAGCCCAGCGCCAGCACCGCCGTCAGCAGCCCGACCAGGGACGCGGCGTGCGCGTGGCCGCGCAGCGCGATCAGCCCGAGCAGTTGCAGCGCGGCGAAGAGCAGCGCGACGACGGCGGAGACGACGAAGGCCGCCCGCCGTCCGCCGGACTGCCGCAGTCCGTTGCGCAGCAGGGACAGCTTCAGCCGGACGACGGTCGCCGTGAGGCCGGCGGGACGGGGTGCGCCGGGACCGGCGGGAACCGGCACGGGACGGAGGCCCGCGGGGCCGGCGGGACGGGGGTCGGCCGGATGCGTCATCGGGATCCGCCGCCCAGCCAGTCGAGTTCGGAGCCGGTGTCGCGGCTGTTGGCGCCGACGAGTTCGAGGAACGCCTGCTGGAGCGTGGGCGCCCCGCCGCGCACCTCGTCGAGGGTGCCCTGGGCGCGGATGCGGCCCGCGGCCAGCACGGCGACCCAGTCGCACAGCGACTCGACCAGCTCCATCACATGGGAGGAGAACACGACCGTGGCGCCCGAGGCCGTGTACCGCTCCAGGACGCCCCGGATGGTCTGCGCGGACACCGGGTCGACGCCCTCGAACGGCTCGTCGAGGAAGAGGACTTCGGGGTTGTGCAGCAGCGCGGCCGCCAGCCCGATCTTCTTGCGCATGCCGGTCGAGTAGTCGACGACCAGCTTGTGCTGCGCGCCGGCCAGGTCGAGGACGTCGAGGAGCTGGGCGGCGCGCTTGTCGACCTCGGCGCCGGGCAGACCGCGCAACCGGCCTGAGTAGCCGAGCAGTTCACGCCCCGAGAGCCGGTCGAAGAGCCTGAGTCCTTCCGGCAGCACGCCGATCCGGGCCTTCACCGCGACCGGGTCCCGCCAGACGTCGTGCCCGACCACCTCGACGCGGCCCTGGTCGGGCCGGAGCAGGCCGGTCACCATGGACAGGGTGGTGGTCTTCCCGGCCCCGTTCGGCCCCACCAGCCCGATGAACCTGCCCGCGGGCAGTTCCAGGTCGATCCCGGCGACCGCGACCTGCTGCCCGAACCGCTTCCAGAGCCCCTGCACGCGTACGGCGGCTGCGCCCACCCCTGCTCCCTGCGTCATGGATGCACCCTACGACCGGACGGAGCGCTTCGGCGGGGCGGTACGGCGCGCGCCCTACCGGTCCCGGCCGCACGCGTACGCCAGCGGAGAGATCAGCTCCTCCGCGTCCGGCAGCCACCGGTTGGCCGGGGTGGGCCGGCACGCCCACTGCACGGCCCCCCGCGAACCGAACCGGGTGGGCGGCCCGGCCACGTACGCCCCCTCCCCGAGCGCGACCAGGTCCAGCGAGGCCGGGGACCACCCCAGCCGGCGCACCAGCTCGGGCACCTTCGCGCACGCCCCGGGCAGCACGAAGAAGTACATCCGCCGGTCGGGCGCCGACGTCACGGGACCGAGCGGGAGCCGCATCCGCTCCATCCGGGCCAGCGCCAGGAAGCCGGCCGTCTCCGGCACCGAGATCGCGTCGAAGGTACGGCCCGTCGGCAGCAGGATCGACGCCGTCGGCCGCCACTGCCACATCCGGCGCACCACGGTCGCGCTGCCGGTCGCCTGCGTCGCCCAGTCCTCGCGCGCGGGATGCGCGCCCGGCGCGCCGCACCCGGCCCGGCCGCAGGAGCAGCGCTCCACCCCCGCGACGGCTTCCAGCCAGGTGCCGGGGACCACGTCCCAGTGGCGTTCCTCGGCGTAGCGAACGGCGGTCTCCAGCAGTGATTCCCCGCGCTGCTGCGGCATCTGGGCGGCTTCGGCGGCCGGGATCGTCTCTTCCACGCCCACTCAACTCCCCGGCCCACCTCGGGTTACGGTCCCGGCGCGCGCGGGGGAGGAGCACTGCTTTCGCGTCCGGGGCGCATGGATGCACGTGCGGGGGCGCGCGGGAGGATCCACGGCGGAAGTGGGTAGCCACGAGTGGGGTCGGCTTCCACCTTTACCCCGGCAATCCTCGTATGTCTGGCATTTTCGCTATGTCCGTTGGGCATTGATCTTCGAGGCCGGATCGACTCGGCGGAACCGACCGGGTCCGGCCAGCGAAGACACGTCAACTCGGTGCGTGGGCAGGCACCGCAGCCACAGGGGGTTCAGCCATGGCCGCAAGGCCTCTCGTCGCCCGGCAGCCGAACGAACGGTTGCAGGCGCTCATCCAGGAAGCGGGTTGCTCGAACGCCGGGCTGGCCCGCCGGGTCAACATGTGCGGCGCCGAACACGGCCTCGACCTGCGCTACGACAAGACGTCCGTGGCCCGTTGGCTGCGGGGGCAGCAGCCGCGGGGGCGGGCCCCGGCGGTCATCGCCGAGGCGCTCGGCCGCAAGCTGGGCCGTACGGTCACGATCGACGAGATCGGCATGGCCAACGGCAAGAACCTCGCGTCGGGTGTCGGTCTCCAGTTCTCGCCGACGGTACTGGGGGCCATCGAGCAGGTCTGCGAGCTGTGGCGCAGCGACGTCGGACGCCGGGACTTCCTGTCCGGGTCCTCCGTCGCCGCGTCCGCGCTGGTCGAGCCGAGCCGCGACTGGCTGATCTCCGTGCCGGACTCGCAGGTGGCGCGGGCCGCGGGCCCGCGCGTGGGCCAGTCCGACGTGACGGCCGTACGGGCCATGACCCAGGCGCTGGTCGACCTGGACCACCAGTACGGCAGCGGGCATGTGCGCCCGGTCGTCGTGCACTACCTCAACAGCGTGGTCTCCGGGCTGCTGGCCGGCTCCTACCGGGAGGCGGTGGGCCGCGAGCTGTTCGCCGCGGTGGCACGGCTGACCGAACTCGCCGGTTACATGGCCGTGGACACCGGGCAGCCGGGTCTGGCGCAGCGCTACTACATCCAGTCGCTGCGGCTGGCGCAGGCGGCGGGCGACCGCGGGTACGGCGGCTATGTGCTCGCCGCGTCCATGAGCCATCTCGCCGCGCAGCTCGGAAACCCGCGGGAGATCGCGCAGTTGGCGCGGGCGGCCCAGGAGGGGGCCCGGGGCCGGGTGACCCCGCGGGCGGAGGCCATGTTCTGCGCGGCGGAGGCCCGCGGGCACGCGCTGCTCGGCGACGCGCGGGCGGCCCAGATCGCCTCGGGGCGCGCGGTGTCGGCGATGGAACAGGCGGACGCGGCCGCGGGCGACGACCCGGCGTGGATCGCGCACTTCGACGAGGCCTATCTGGCCGACGAGTTGGCGCACTGCCACCGCGACCTGGGACAGGCCGAGGCGGCGGCGCGGTGTGCGCAGGAGTCCCTGGCCGGGCACCCCGAGTCGCGGGCGCGACGGCGGGCCATCGGCTATGTCCTGCTGGCCACCGCCCAGGTGCAGCAGCGCGAGATCGAGGAGGCCTGCAACACGGGCCTGAAGGCGGTGGAGTTGCTGGAGACGCTGCGTTCCAACCGGGGCGCCGAGTATCTGGAGGACTTCCAGCAGCGGCTGGATCCGTACCGTGACGAGCCGGTGGTGCGGGAGTTCGGGGCGCGGCTGGAGCTGCCGGCGGCCGCGTGAACACTGGGGGCGCCGCTGCGTGAATCTGCGGGAAACGGCCCGCCGGTGCGCGGGAGCGGGCATGAACAGCGCACGGCGCCCCGGATCTGTTACTGAGGTCACAAGGAGGCAGGTCAGGTCCTGAGCTGCGTAGCACCCGGTTCCGGGGACCCGGTAGCGTGGGCCGACGATCCCGAAGGTCCCCCATTCGTAGGAGTCCCGGTGACGCAGAGTGGACAGGGCGAGGAGCCCTCGGCGCGGTCAGCGCGCGAAGGCATCGTGCTGCCCTCCGACGGAGGCGAGCCGGTGCTCCCCGGCAGGACGGCGGCGCCCGCCGGCCTGCCCTACCAGAGCTATCAGGACAGCGCTCAGCAGTACGGCCAGGCGTACGGTCAGGACACCGCCGGCGCGGCACCGGCCGGCGGGCAGGCCTGGGGCGGGGCGTGGGGTCCCGGCCAGCAGCCGGGGGCGGCCCAGCCGCCCGCCGCGGACTGGCCGTCCGCCGAGCCGGCCTGGGGCGGGCCGCAGGCGGCGTCCTCCGCGCCGTCCTGGCCGCAGACCTCCGGCGGCGCGGGCCCGATGCCGCCGGAGAGCCCGCAGCACGCGGCGTACGGCGCGCCGCTGCCGCCGGCCGCCCACGAGGGCGCCACCCAGTTCATTCCGCCGGTCCCGGCCGCGCCCGGCGGTGTCGAGGGGGCCACGCAGTTCCTGCCGCCCGTCGTCGCGCCCGCCGTGGACGAGGGAGCGACGCAGTTCATACCGCCGGTGGGGCCCGGGGCCCTGCCGCCCGAGGCGGTGGCCGCCGGGTTCCACCCCGACGCCCAGGCGACGCAGTACATCGCGCCGGTGCCCGCGGACCCGTCCGCCGGACCGTACGGCGGGGGTATGCCGGGTGACGGCGGCGACCGGCAGCCGCCCGCCGAGTTCGACAACCTGTTCCGCAACGACATGGGCGGTGACGTTCCGGCCGGGTCCACGCAGCAGCTGCCGCGCATCCCGCAGCACGACACCGGACCCGCGGCGCACGGCTACCCCGGGCAGGCCTCGTACGCCCCGCCCGCCGGTCCCGGCACGGGCCGCCGCGGCGCCCGCGACGACGACGGCTGGGGTTCCGGCCACCAGGGCGAGGACGGGGGCGGCCGCGGCCGTTCCCGGGTGCCGTTGATCGCCGGCATCGGCATCGCCATCGCCGTGGTCGGCATCGGCGCGGGTTCGCTGCTCGGCGGCGGGGGCGACGACAAGGGCGAGGCGGGCTCGACCGCCTCCGCCTCGGCGTCGGCGAGCCAGGGCGCCGCTCCCGCGGCCGGCGGCGACGGGGCGAAGGCGCAGGCCGTGGAGCTGGACAAGCTGCTGGCCGACAGCGGCAGCAGCCGGGCCGCGGTCATCGCGGCGGTCGCCGGCGTCAGGTCCTGCGACAACCTCGGCCAGGCGGCCGCCGACCTGCGGGACGCGGCCAAGCAGCGCAACGAGCTGGTCACGAGGCTGTCCGGGCTGTCCGTCGACAAGCTGCCCGACCACGAGCGGCTGACCGGCGCGCTCACCGAGGCGTGGAAGGCGTCCGCGTCGGCCGACACCCATTACGCGGCCTGGGCGGACCAGACCACGGGGAACGGGAAGTCCTGTAAGAAGGGCCAGGCCCGCAGGACCGGCGAGTCCCGGGCGGGCGACGCGGCGAGCGGCACTGCCAGCGCGCAGAAGAAGAAGGCCGCGCAGCTGTGGAACACGATCGCGCGGAAGTACGGCCTGACCGAGCGCCAGTCGACCCAGCTGTGAGGATCGTGGGCCGGGATCACCCCTCCCGGCCCTGGTTCGTCGGCTGATCCCCGTGGACCGGGATCCCCCTCCCGGTCCTTCCGTCAGCTGGGCTCGACGGGCCGGGATCCCCCTCCCGGCCCTCCCGTCAGCTGAGCTTCGCTTCCTCCAGCGTCTTGGTGACGTCGATGAAGCCCTTCTTGCCCGAGACCAGACGCCCCTTGGTCACGACCTGGACGGTCACGTCGGCGTTGGTCAGGCGGGGGAAGCCGACGGAGGCGAGGCGGTCCTGGAAGCGCCACCGCAGGGTCGGCGTCAGACCGCCCGTACCGATCTCCAGCCCGTCGTCCAGCGCGTGCCGCACGGTGTCGGCGGACACCTCGCCGCCGGCCAGCGACTCGACGATCCGCTTGAACGCGGTGTACGCGATGTACGTCGTCTGCACGCCGGCGTCCGCGGGGTCGATCCGGTTGTCGGAGAAGGCCTGCTCGCTGATCACCTTCTTCATGTTGTCCCAGCGGTCGTCGTTCGCCGCCGGGTACCAGCCGGTGATGTACGCGCCCTCGTACGGGCCAGAGGCGCCGCCGGACGCGTCGATCACGGTCTGGTCGACGCTGCCGAGCACCGTGGCGGTCCGCACGGACGGGTAGTCCTCGCGGTCACGCCGGAACGAGTCCATGAAGGTGCTGGTGGCGTCCCCGAGCGCGGGCACCACGCACCCCTGGTCGTCCTTCCCGCCGCCGGAGGTGGCGACCGCCCGAAGGGCGTCCTCCGACTGCTCGGAGTACTCGGTGGCGTCGTCCTCGGCCAGCACGTCGACCGTCGGCGCGTGCTTGCCCGCCGTCAGTCCCGAGTTGAGCAGCTCCGGCAGGGCGTCCCCGGCGACATTGTCGGGGCGCACGAGCGCGACGGATCCGCAGTTGGCCGCGAGCTCCTTGCCGAGGCCGGCCAGCAGTACCGCCTGGCCGCCGTTGACCGGGTAGGAGAGCGGGCTGGTGAACTCGGAGTTGGTGATGCCGTAGCCGCCTATGTAGGGGATGCCGGCGCCTTCCAGCGGCGGGAAGAACGAGTCCGAGTACTGGCTGTAGGAGCCCAGGACCGCGACGGCGTTCGCCTTGACGGCCTGCCGGGCGCACTTCGCCGCGGTGATCGAGTCGTTCTTCTCGTTGCAGGTGATCACTTTGAGTTTGCGGCCCCCGGCCAGGCCGCCGTGCGCGTTGATGTACCGGGCGTAAGCCGCCGCGAAGGCGGGCATACCGGGTTTGTTGGTGGCGTTGGTGTCCTGGGGGGCCCAGGTCATCACGGTGATCGGGTCGTCTCCCGATGCTCCGTCGGTTCCGGGGATGGCCCCGCAGCCGACGGTGAGGGACGCGCATGCCACCAGTACACCCAGGGCACGGCGGACAGCTCTGGCGCGCCGGCTGGTGTGGGGAGGGAAGGTGCTGCGCGTGTGTTGCCTGCCAGTCATGAACATGCACGATTCCGCCACATCACTAACCGTGGAGTGACCTCGGGTCAACGAGTGGTGACGGGAAGGTGAATTACGGGGGGTGTCGAGAGGTCGGAGCGGAAGAACGTACGATCGGTGACCGTGCAAGGTACGGAGAACTCTTCCCGTCGCGGCCGTCGCTCATCCACCATGGGCGGCATGCCACTGAACGACATGCCCTGGTGGCGCTGGCGCAGCAACGTGCGTTCCGCGCTGCACATGCTCTCCGATCCGGTGTTCCAGCGGGACGTCTGGCTGGCCGGCCTGGACGGCTACGGCGACGTCACCGACGCCGTGTACCGCCTGGTCGAGGACACCTGGTTGGACAACTGGTCCGCCGAGAAGTACGTCGGCACGATCTTCCGCGACTCCCAGGAGGCGGCGCTCGTCGACACCGCCGTGCTGCGGGTGCTGCGGATCATGCACCAGGTCGGCCCGGACGCGCCCGTCTCCGCCTACGTCGACCACGAGGCGTGGCCGGAGGCGATACGTGCGGCGCGCGACGCCCATGTGCGTCTCGCGGTGAGCGACGGGGACGACCCGGACGCGCCGCCGCGCACCCTCGAAGTGCTTCAGATCATGACGCGGTCCGCGTAGCGGACGGTGCTCGGCCGGTGCGGGGCGGATATGGGACCCTGTGCTGCATGACTGAGCAGTCCACCCGCGCCGCGGCCCCGGCCGACCAGTACGTCCTCATCCTGTCCTGCCCCGACAAGCAGGGCATCGTGCACGCCGTGTCGAGCTACCTCTTCATGACGGGCTGCAACATCGAGGACAGCCAGCAGTTCGGCGACCACGACACGGGTCTGTTCTTCATGCGCGTCCACTTCACGGCGGAGACGCCGGTGACGCTGGACAAGCTGCGGGCCAGCTTCGCGGCGATCGGCGACTCCTTCCGCATGGAATGGCAGATCCACCGGGCCGCGGAGAAGATGCGCGTCGTCCTGATGGTCAGCAGGTTCGGGCACTGCCTGAACGACCTGCTGTTCCGGGCGAGCACGGGTGCGCTGCCGGTGGAGATCGCGGCCGTGGTCTCCAACCACAACGACTTCGCCGAGCTCGTCGGCTCGTACCACGTCCCCTTCCACCACATCCCGGTGACGAAGGACACCAAGGCCGAGGCGGAGGCCCGGTTCCTGGACCTGGTGCGCGAGGAGAACGCCGAACTCGTCGTCCTCGCCCGCTATATGCAGGTGCTGTCGGACGACCTGTGCAAGCAGCTCAGCGGCCGGATCATCAACATCCACCACTCCTTCCTGCCGAGCTTCAAGGGCGCCAAGCCGTACCACCAGGCGCATGCGCGCGGGGTGAAGCTGATCGGTGCGACGGCGCACTACGTGACCGCCGACCTCGACGAGGGCCCGATCATCGAGCAGGAGGTCGAGCGGGTCCGCCACGACGTCACGCCGGACCAGCTCGTCGCGATCGGCCGCGACGTGGAGTGCCAGGCGCTGGCGCGGGCCGTGAAGTGGCACGCCGAGCGCCGGATCCTGCTCAACGGCCGGCGGACGGTCGTCTTCGCGTAGGACGGCTACATCCGGCTCAGCGAGGCCGCGGCCAGCAGTACGTCCCTGATCGCCTCGCGGTCCCCGACCTGCCCCGCGGCCGCCTCCTCCGGCGGGACGTGTCCGGCCGCGAGTCGGCAGAACTCCACGCCGTCCAGGGCGACATGGGCCACCTCGTGGTCCGGTGAGGTGGTCGCCGCCGGGGAGTCCAGCGGGATCATCCACTCCCCGCCGCCGAGCCCCTCGATCTCCAGCCGCAGGCTGCGTCCCGGTGCGCCGGCCGGGACCAGATGCCGTCCCCGGCCCGGCGCGGCGAGTCCGGCGCGGCGGCGCTCGGCCAGGGCGAGGGGCAGCATCCGGGCCGCGAGGTCGATCATGCGGTGCAGATGGCGCGGGGACGGCGGGGCGTAGGGGTAGTCCACCGCCTCCGCGATGTCCTCCGCGTGCACCCAGCACTCGAAGGCGCGGTCCAGCATCGCGTCCCGCAGCGGCAGCGCGATCTCGGCGCCGTCGCCTGTGCTGCCGTAGGACACCGTCAGCTTCCCGGCGCTGCCGCCGGTGAAGGACACCGTCCGGACGATGTCGTGGCTCTGCTCCCGCCAGGGGGTGCGCACGGAGCGGGTGGGCGGGAAGTGGGACGCCTGCCAGTACGCCTCCGTACGGCTTCCCGGTGACGCGGTCCGGCCGGCCGGGAGGCCGGCCACCGGGTCGTCGAGGCCGAGGGCGGTCGCGACGAGACCGTCGACCGCCAGCAGATGCGCGATGACCCCGGCGACGGTCGTACGGCGGCTCGCCGTGGCGGCCCCGTCGAACCAGCGCAGCCGCACCGGCGCGTGCCACTCGGCGTCCCCGAAGTCCTGGAGCAGCGCGTCGAGGCGGGCGGTCTCGGCGTCGTAGGCGTGGGCCCAGTCGGGTACCGGGATGCGCGGCGGGCGCCGGTCCAGGCAGCCGGCCAGGACGCGGGTGCGCAGCCCCGGATCGAGGTCCAGCGGCTCGGGCGGGTGCAGCAGGCCGACCGCCTCGCGCAGCCGCCGGGCCTCGTCGGCGCAGGAGCCGCAGTCGCCCAGGTGCTCCTCGACGGCCGCCGTCTCCTCGGCCGAGCAGGCCGCCAGCGCCCAGGCGCCCAGCAGCGACTTCAGGACCGGGTGCTCCAGGGCGAGCGGGGCGGTGCCGGGTGCCGGGGCGGCGGGCTCGGGCAGCGGCAGCCCGGTGTCCTCGACGGAGGCGCGGGGCGGGGGTATGCGCAGCCGGCCCTCGTCCGGACCCCGGCCGTCGTCCGGGCCGCCCGGTCCGCCGGACCCGCGCCCTCCCTGCTCGTTCTGCACCGGTTCGCCCTCTGCGTTCTTTTCGTCCCCTTCCGGCCCTCCGTACGCGTCGTACTCGCCGCGCTCCTCGTACTCCCCGTACTCCTTGCGTTCCCCGTGTCCTTCGAGGTCCTCGTGCTTCTCGCTCGCACTCTCGTCGTCCGGGCCGAAGCGGTCCGCCCCGCTCACGCGGCACCTCCGTATTCGGGTGGTGCCCCGGAGGCGCCGGCGTCGTGGGCGGTGGAGAGCAGTTGCAGGCCCAGGCGGAGCCGGCGGCGGGCCTCGTCCTCGGTGACGCCGAGGTCGGCGGCGGTCTGGCGGTAGTCGCGGCGCTGGAAGTAGGCCAGGTCCAGGGCGGCGCGCAGGGGCGCGGGCATGGACTGGACGATGTAGTCGGCGCGGGCGGCGACCGAGGCGTGGCGCACCTTGAGCTCCAGCTCCTCGGCGCTCGCCCCGCCGTCGTCGCCGGCGAGCGCCGCGGTCCCGGTGGCGCGCAGCCGCTGCACGGCGAGACGGTGGGTCAGGGCGGCCACCCAGGTGCGCAGGGGTCCCGTCTTCGGGTCGTAGGCGTCCGGGTGCTCCCAGACATGGGCGAAGACCTCGCGGGTGACGCTGTCGGCGGCCCGCTCGTCTTCGAGCACGCGATGAGCGAGGCCGTGCACAAGTGAAGCGAACCGGTCGTAGAACTCGCCGAGGGCGGCCGCCTCGCCGCGTGCGAGGCGCTGCTGCATCTTGCGGTCCCAGCGGGGCGGTGCGTCCTTCTTCGCCATCGTGCCCCTCTCGCCGGTTCGTCCCTGAGATCAGCGTGCGCCCACCGTCTCCTCGAATGTAGTCGGCACGTCCGACAACGCACGCCCCTTTGTTGCAATGTGCGCCCCTGGGGCGGCCGTGAGTGGTAGCGAACCCGGCAGGATCCCGCGCGGGAGGGCTCCGATCGTTTGGCTACCCCGAATCCGGGCGATCAGACTCGATCGAACAGGATCGAAGACGATTGAAACAAGCCGTCTTTGGTCAGTCTTCGTTTTTTGGTCGGTGTTTCAGGGAACAGCCCGCTGGGCAGCCGCGCTGCAAGGAAGTGATGGGACAGCTTCCGTTTGGCGGACGAAGGGCGTGGTGGTGGCGTTCAAAGTGACCGACGGCACGCAGGGAGACTGGGCCGTGCTCCATGTGTCGGGCGAACTGGATCTGGTGACGTCGCCCACGTTGCGACAACGGGTGCACGACGTGGTGGCCGACGGCCGCCACCGACTCGTCCTCGATCTGTCCGGGGTGTACTTCTGCGACTCCAGCGGGGTCGGCGTCCTCATCGCGGCCCGCCGGCTGCTGCGCTCCTGCCAGGGTCACCTGCGGCTGGTCCTGCCCGCCCAGGGCGCGGTGGAGGGCTCGCACGTCAACCGGGTCTTCGGCGCGCTGGGCGTCCGACGGCTGTTCGACGTCCACCCGGACCTCGACACGGCGGTCGCCGCCGAGGAGTCGCGCCCGCTCTCCGCCTGAGGACCGGCGCACGGCCGCCCGCCCGCGCGGCGGCGGAGGGCTCCGGCCGACGGTCGCACCGTTGTCCCGGAATTCCCCCGGTCTTGGTGCAAGCGTCGTTTTCCCCCTCCCGGACGGCCTCCGGCGTCGTACGCTCCCGGTCAGAGGCACCAGATGCATCCGACGTGAGGTAAGGCGGACCGAGAAGACATGGTCAGCAGCGAGTACGAGCGCAGGATCGCCGCCCGGTTCGTCGTCTTCGACCAGGACGGCAACGGCTACATCGACCGGGAGGACTTCAGTACGGCGGCCAAGGCGCTGCTGGCGGAGTTCGGCACGGCGGCCCGCTCCGACAAGGGACAGGCCCTGTACGCGGGCGCCGAGGCGTTCTGGCAGGGCATGGCCGGCATCGCGGACCGGGACGGCGACCAGCGCATCACCCGGGAGGAGTTCGTCAACGGCGCGGTCAAGCGGCTGCACGACAACCCCGAGCGGTTCGGCGAGATCGCCCGCCCCTTCCTGCACGCGGCCCTGGGCCTGGCGGCGGCCGCGGACGGCACGGCCGCCGTCGCGGACACCGCGCGGGTGCTGGTGATCCTGGGCGTGCCCGAGGACCTCGCGCGCGCGACGGCCGCCGCGCTCGACATCGACGGCGACGGCCGGGTCGGCGAGGCGGAGATCGTGCCCGCCTTCGCCCGCTACTTCACCGTCCCCGAATAGCGCTCCCTGAGCCGGTACTTGAGGACCTTGCGCAGGGTCTCGTTGCGCGGCAGGGCGTCGACCACCTCCAGCTGCTCCGGCAGCTTGTGCACCGACAGCCCTTCCGCGCGCAGGTACGACGTCACCGCCTCCAGCGTCAGCCGCGCGGCGCCCGCGGGCTGTTCGACGACCGCGCAGACCCGTTCCCCGCGGTCGGCGTCCGGCAGTCCGACGACCGCGACGTCCCCGACCGCCGGGTGCGCGTGCAGCAGGTCCTCGATCTCCTTGGCGGAGATGTTCTCGCCCTTGCGGATGATGACGTCCTTGAGCCGTCCGGTGAGGACCAGATGGCCGGTGCCGGTGAGATGCCCGAGGTCGCCGGTGCGCAGGAACCCGTCGTCGTCGAAGGCCTCCGCCGTCTGCGCCGGGTCCAGATAGCCCTGGCAGACGGCCTCCCCCTTCAGGCGCACCTCCCCGTCCACGATCCGGATCTCCATGCCCCGCGGGGGCCGGCCCTCCGTCGTGGCCAGGTTCTCGGCCGTGTCGTCCGGCGCCCCCATGGTGATCATCGGCACCTCGGTCATGCCGTAGCCGTGGGTGAGCTGCACCCCCATCTCGCGCACGACGCGGTGGTAGAGCTCGGGCGGCTTGGGCGCCCCGCCGCCCGCCAGCAGCCGCAGGGTCGGGACGACCTTCTCGCCCGGCCGCCTGCGCTGTTCGGCGAGGAACATCGAGTAGAACGCCGTCGACCCGCCCGCCACCGTCACCCCGTGCCTGCGGTACTCCGCCAGCGCGTCCGGCAGCGCGAACTGCTCGAACAGCACGGCCGGGAAGCCGTACAGCAACAGCATCACCGTGTAGTCGGGTCCGGCGATGTGCGCGTAGGGGAAGGCCATCGAGCCCACGTCGTGCGCCGACAGCCGCAGCGCGTGGGCGAGACAGGAGCCGCCCGCGAGCAGCGAGCGGTCCGTGTGCAGCACGCCCTTGGGGTCGGAGGTGGTGCCGGAGGTCCAGTAGATCCAGCGCACCGAGGTCCCCTCGGCGGGCGGCGGGGGCAGCACGGCCGGGTCGCCGTCGGGCAGGCTCTCGTCCTCGTACGCCTCGAAGACGCCCTTCGCGCCCAGCCGCCGTGCCATCTCCGTGTGGTCGAAGCCCCGCAGGACGCCCGGTACGGCGAAGAACTCCGCCCGTGACTCGCGCAGGGCGAAGCCGACCTCCCGGTCCCGGTAGAACGGGATGACCGGGGTCTGCACCGCACCCAGCCGGGCCAGCGCGAAGGACAGCACGGCGGTCTCGATGCGGGTGGGCAGCTGCCAGGCGACCACCGTGCCGGGGCGCACGCCCCGGCCGTACAGCCCGGCCGCCACCCGCTCGGCCCGCGCCCGCAGCCCGCCGAAGGTCAGGGAGCGCCCGCCCTGGAGGAACACCGGACGGTCGGGGGTGAGGGCGGCGCGGCGGACCACCAGGTCCCACAGGGTGCGGGCGGAGCTCAGCGAGTGTGCGGTGTCGTCCACTTCGGCCCCCACGGATAGCTGACGATGTGTCAGATGCTGCGCAGAGCGTAGGCCCGGCCGCCTTGCCGGTCCAGGGGTGCGCGGCTAGCCTGCTCGGCAGCGGCGATCTGACGGACTATCAGATGGGTGCGCCATGGACCTCTCCCACACGCCCGCCGAGGAGGAGTTCCGCGCGGGGCTGCGGGCCTGGCTCGCGCGGGTGCTGCCCACGCTGCCGGCGAAGCCGTCCCCCGGCGACTGGCCGGCCCGCCGGGCCTACGACCTCGGCTGGCAGCGGATGCTTCACGACGCCGGGTACGCGGGGCTGGACTGGCCCGTCGACGCGGGCGGCCGGGGCGCCACCCCGACCCAGCAGCTGATCTTCCTGGAGGAGACCGAGCGGGCCGGCGCACCCTACGTGGGCGCCAACTTCGTCGGACTGCTGCACGCGGGACCGACCATCGCCGCCGAGGGCACGGCCGCGCAGCGGACCCGCTGGCTGCCGCCGGTCCTGCGCGGCGAGGAGGTCTGGTGCCAGGGCTTCAGCGAACCGGGCGCCGGGTCGGACCTGGCCGCGCTGCGCACCCGCGCCCGCCGCGACGGCGACGACTATGTGGTGAGCGGGTCCAAGATCTGGACCTCGCACGCCGAAGTCGCCGACTGGTGCGAACTGTTGGTGCGCACCGATCCGGCGGCGCCCCGGCACCGGGGCATCACCTGGCTGGCCATGCCGATGGACGCCCCGGGCGTCACCGTACGGCCGCTGCGCACGCTCGCCGGGTCCGCCGAGTTCGCCGAGGTGTTCCTCGACGAGGTGCGGGTGCCGGTCGCCAACCGGGTCGGGGCGGAGAACGACGGCTGGCGGGTGACCATGGTGACCCTGTCCTTCGAGCGCGGCACGGCGTTCGTGGGCGAGGTGGTGGCCTGCCGTCGGGTGCTGGACGAACTCGCCCGCACGGCCCGTGCCGACGGCCGCTGGGACGACCCCGGGCTGCGGCGCAGGCTGGGCCTGCTCAACGCCGAGTTCCGCGCGCTGTGGCGGCTGACGCAGTGGAACGTGAGCGAGGCGGAGGCGGCGGGCGGCGCGGTGCCCGGCGTAGCGGGCTCGGTCTTCAAGCTGAGGTACTCGCACGCGCGTCAGGAGCTCTACGACACCGCGGCCGACGTGCTGGGCGCAGAGTCGCTCGACCTCGACCGGCCCTGGGTGCTCGACCGGCTGTCCTCGCTGGCCTACACGATCGCGGCCGGCACCTCGCAGATCCAGCGCAACATCGTGGCCGAGCGGATCCTCGGACTGCCGAAGGGACGGTGACACGGACCGTGCGATTCCGACTCACCCGGGACCAGGAGGCGTTGCGGGCCGGTGTACGGGAGCTGCTGACCCGGCGCTTCGCGGCCGGGGCGCTGCGCGCCGCCGTCGAACGGCCCGGCCTGGACCGGCGGCTGTGGCGGGAGTTGGGGGCGGCCGGGTTCTTCGCGCTGCGGGTGCCGGAGGCGGACGGCGGGGTCGGACTGGGACTGCCCGAGGCGGTGTTGGCGTTCGAGCAGGCGGGGCGGTTCCTGCTGCCGGGCCCCCTGGTGGCCACCCATCTCGCGGCGGGCTCGGTGCCCGGGGCGGCCGAAGGGCAGGCCGTGGTGGCGGCCGTCGACGGCGAGCTAGTGGAGTGGCTGGCGGAGGCGGACGTGGTGCGCGGCGACGTCTCGAAGGCCGTGGCGCTGACCTCCGTGGACCCGCTGACGCCGCTGCACCGGGTGCCCGCGCCGGACGGTCCGCCGGCCGCCCCGGACCCCGTCGCGGTGCTGCTGACGGCCGCCGAACAGCTCGGCACGGCCGCGCGGGTGTGCGAGCTGGCGGTGGAACACGCCCGGACGCGTGAGCAGTTCGGGCAGCCGATCGGGGCCTTCCAGGCCGTCAAACACCTGTGCGCGCAGATCCTGGAGCGGACGGAGCCGGCCCGCGCGGCGGTCTACGCGGCCGCCGTCACCGCCGACCCCGTCGACATCGCCGCGGCCAGGCTGCTGGCCGACGAGGCGGCCGTGCGCGGCGCCCGCGACTGCCTCCAGGTGCACGGCGGGATGGGCTTCACCTGGGAGTCCGAGGTGCATCTGCATCTGAAGCGGGCGTGGGTGCGGGCGCGGAGGGCGGGCGGCGGCGGCCAGGCCGCCGAACTGCTCGCCGCCGACCTGGCCGCCGACCCGGCATAGGAGTCCCGAGGGCCGTCCGCCGGCGGGCGCGCCGCGCCCGAGTGCCGCGGATCGTGGCATCCCGGAACTACGGAGCGTCGATATCGGGTTGTGCCGCGGGGTGGGCTCGTCACGGCCCGGAGTCGGCACCGTGCTCCGGTACCTTGTGTGGGATGCGAGTGGTTCCGGGTACGAGCCATGCGGGTGTCGCCCCAGAGGCGGCCCCGGATCCGGCGGTGCGCATCGCTGCCTGCAAGGCAGAAAGGGCTTGCTCCGAGCGGCGTTTCCCTGCCTGTTCGACTTGCGTCGGCATCGGTCGCACAGTATGCCGGACAGGTACTCCTTGGCGCTGGAATATGCCCGAAGCGCTTGTTGGCGTGACTGTACGTCAACCAAGCTGTCCTACAAGGGATTCACGATCAGTGATCCTGGCTGCGGCCATTGTCCTGGCCATGCTGAAAATGGCTACGATCGTGGCCCTCGTCATGGCCCTCGTCGTGGCGCTCGCGTGGCGCGAGGCCATGTGTCCGCCGGTTCGGATGGTGTGAGCGGTGCAGGTGCTACAAGTGCAGCTGGAGATCCGGCCCGACCCAGCCGAGGTCGGGCGCGCCCGCAGGTGGGCCCGCTCGCGGCTCGCCGGGTCCGGGATAGAGGCCGACGAACCGCTCGCCGAGACCCTCGTGCTCCTCGTCTCCGAGCTGGTCACCAATGCCGTGGTGCACACCGGCCGGCCTGCCGTGCTGCGCCTGTCGCTGGCCGCCGTGGCGGCCGAGGTCGCCACCGTCCGGCTGGAGGTGGCCGACGCCTGCGACCGGGCGCCGGTGCCCCGCTGTGCCGACGGCGACGCGACCGGCGGCCGCGGTCTGGCCCTGGTGGACGGCCTCGCCGACCGCTGGGGCTGGAGCTCCGAGGGCGCGGGCAAGCGCATCTGGTGCGAGGTGGACCGGCCCGAGGAGTCCGAGGGCCCCGGGGCGGCCTGCCGCGAGGTGGCGGCGTGCGAGGGATACGAGGGACTCGTGTACGGGGCCTACGAAGCCGTGTGACCCGTGGCCGTGGCGGTGACCGCGCCCGGCGCGGGCGCGCAGGGCGGGCGCACGGCCGGCGGAATCCCGTCGCCACTGGTGCCCGGGTGTGTGAGGTGCCGTCGTCCGGTGAGGGCCAGGACGGCGTGCGCCCGGATGTGCTTCCGTGCGCGCCCAGGGCGAAGTGGGGCATAGGCGATAAATCCCCGATCGGGTGTTGACGCGGCGTGTCCGTTTGATCACGCTTGTGGCAGCGACTTGCCGAGGGGGGCGGCGAGGGTCCCGGTGACGGGGGCCCTCGGCGCGGGCGGGTCGTGAGTTCGGCGCCGTTCTTCTCAGGGCAGAGGGACCGGGGCGGGTGCGCCGAGGTCGGATGGCGGCGCGCGGTGCCGTGCTCGGGGCGGGCAGCGGCGCGCCGCCAGCCGAACCCGTCCGACGGGACCGGCCCGCGGACCGCCGGAGTCGCCGTACGGGCTGATGGGCCGCGACCGGTGGAGCGTGCCCCGTGGCCTCCGCCCGCTCAGAGGATCGCGACCGGAGCCACCGGTGTCCCTGTCGCACCGGCGAACGGCTCGGGCATCGCCGAGAGCAGGAACGCGTAACGCCCTTCTTCTCCACAGGCTGTGGACAACTTTTCGAGATCCCAGTTCTGGCCCTGGAGCATGCCCATCTCCACCAGGTGGAGCGCGTGCACGGGCAGCCACAGGTCGTCGATCTCGGGCGGGAACACCTCGAAGGTGAGGGTGTCGTTCGCGACCGCGGCGACGTCGCGCGCGTGGAACCACTCCGGCGTGCGCACCGAAAGGCCCGGCGACGGATGGGCGTACCCGTGCCGGTCGCCCGCGAGGCAGGCCCGGATCTGCCCGGTCCGCACCAGCACGATGTCGCCCGCGCGCACCCGGGTGCCCGCCAGCTCCTCGGCCGCCTCCAGGTCCTCCGGGGTGACGGCGTGTCCGCCGGCCAGCCGTTCGACACCCCGCGCGCGTGCCACGTCGAGCAGCACCCCGCGCGAGACGATGTGCTCCGCCTTGTCGATGCCGGCGAACCCGGCGCCGCCGTGCGCGGTGATCGTGCCGGCCGGGCGGCCGTTGTAGAGCCGGCCCGAGTGGGAGACGTGCGGCAGCGCGTCCCAGTGGGTGGCGGCCTGGAGCCCCATCGTCACGGCGTCGTCGCTGCACGCCACCGTCCCCGGCCCGAAGATCTCCTGGTTGATCTGCACCATGACGTGCAGCGGGTCGACCCGCCCCGGGATCATCCCGGTCTGCACGCCGTCCTGACGCAGGGGCAGGGCGAGGGGGACGCGCCGTCCGGTGCGCACGCACCCGGCCGCCTCCCGGACGATCTCGTCGGTGATCAGGTTGAGGGTGCCGCGCTCGTCGTCGGCCCCCCAGCGGCCCCAGTTGTTGACGCGCTTGGCGATCTCGTGGAACTCGTCCGGCAGTGACATGGGTGCTCCCCGGGGCTTGTCTCCAGGCATCCGACCGGTCATAAAATCTAACGGTCCGTCAGATAGCGCGGGAAGGGGCCGGGCGTGGGGAACTTCGTGGCAGGCAAGGTCGTCGCGGTGACGGGCGCCGGACGCGGCATCGGCCGGGCGGTGGCGCTGGCGGCGGCGGCCGAGGGCGCCCGGGTCGTCGTCAACGACTTCGGTGTCGCCGTGGACGGCGCCGCACCGGGCAGCGAGGTCGCCGAGGCCGTCGTCAAGGAGATCGAGGCCGCGGGCGGGACGGCGGTCGCGGTGGCCGACGACATCTCCACCATGGCGGGCGGACAGCGGGTGGTCGACACGGCCGTGTCGGCGTACGGGCGGCTGGACGGAGTCGTCTGCGTGGCCGGGATCCTGCGCGAGCGGATGCTGTTCAACATGTCCGAGCAGGAGTGGGACCCGGTCGTCGCCACCCATCTCAAGGGCACGTTCACCGTGTTCCGGGCGGCCTCCGCGGTGATGCGCGCGCAGCGCTCCGGCACCCTGATCGGTTTCACCAGCGGCAACCACCAGGGCTCGGTCTCGCAGGCCAACTACAGCGCCGCCAAGGGCGGGATCATCTCGCTGGTACGCAGCGCCGCGCTGGGGCTGCACAAGTACGGGGTGAGCGCCAACGCGGTGGCCCCGGTGGCCCGTACGCGGATGTCGGCGAACGTGCCCATGGAGCTCACCGAGATCGGCGAACCGGAGGACGTGGCCGCGCTCGTGGTCTATCTGCTGTCCGACCGGGCCAGGGAACAGCGCATCACCGGTCAGGTGTACACGATCGCCGGACCCAAGATCGCGGTGTGGGCGCAGCCGAGGGAACTGCGGGCCGCCTACGCCGACGGCGTCTGGACCCCGCAGCGGATCGCCGACTTCCTGCCGGGGACGGTGGGGACGGATCCGATGCCGCTGCTGGAGCGGGTCGAGGCGATGGAGCGGGCGGCGCGGGACGGAGCCCGGCCGAACGCCTGAGCAGGACCGCTGCCGCGCTCTTTCCGAGGAGGTCACCGTGGAGTTCGGGTTCACACCGCAGGACGAGGAGTTCCGCGCCGAGGCACGCTCGTGGCTCGCCGCGCACGCGGGCGACGCCCGGGACCGCCGTGGCTGGGAACGCACCCTCGGCAAGGCGGGCTGGATCGGCCTGGGCTGGCCCGAGGACGGCTACGGCAACCGCACCGCCACCCTCACCCAGCAGGTCGCCTGGGCCGAGGAGTACGCCCGCTCGGCCGCGCCCCCGCGCTCCGGGCACATCGGCGAGAACCTCCTCGCCCCCACCCTGCTCACCCACGGCACCGACGGCCAGAAGGCCCGCTTCCTGCCCCCCGTCGCCGCGGGCGACGAACTGTGGTGCCAGGGCTACAGCGAACCCGGCGCGGGCTCCGACCTGGCGGGCGTACGCACCACCGCCGCCCGGGAGCCGTCCGGCACCCACTACCGGATCACCGGACAGAAGATCTGGACCTCCCTCGCGCACGAGGCGGACTGGTGCTTCGTGCTGGCCCGCACCGAGCCCGGCTCGCGCCGCCACCACGGCCTGAGCTTCCTGCTCGTGCCGATGGACCAGCCGGGCCGCGTCGAGGTCCGCCCGATCCGGCAGCTGACCGGCACGAGCGAGTTCAACGAGGTGTTCTTCGACGGGGCACGCGCGCGCGTGGAGCACGTCGTCGGCGGCGAGGGCGGCGGCTGGCGGGTCGCGATGAGCCTGCTCGGCTTCGAACGGGGCGTCTCCACCCTCGCCCAGCAGATCGGGTTCGCCGCGGAGCTGGAGCGCGTGGTGCGCACGGCCGTGGAGACGGGCACGGCGGACGATCCCGTCGTACGGGAACTGCTGGTGCGCCAGTGGGCCGAGTTGCGCACGATGCGCTGGAACGCGCTGCGCACCCTCGGCCGTACCGGCGACGCGGGGGCGCCCAGCGTGGCGAAGCTGCTGTGGGCGGGCTGGCACCAGCGGCTCGGGGAGCTGGCCATGCTGGCGCGCGGCGCGGCGGCGGCCGTCGGACCGGTGGACTGGTCGCCCGCGGCGCCGTACGAACTCGACGCGCTCCAGCACCTGTTCCTGTTCTCCCGGGCCGACACCATCTACGGCGGCTCGGACCAGATCCAGCGCACGATCATCGCCGAGCGCGTGCTCGGCCTGCCCAGGGAGCCCAAGGGAGCCGTGTGATGCGAGGCGTGATCTACGACGGGAAGCAGGTCCGGGTCGCGGACGACCTGGAGGTACGGGATCCCGGACCCGGAGAGGTGCTGGTCGCCGTCTCCGCCGCGGGCCTGTGCCACAGCGACCTGTCCGTGCTGGACGGGACCATCCCCTTCCCCGTGCCCGTGGTGCTGGGGCACGAGGGCGCGGGCGTGGTCGAGGCGGTGGGCTCGGGTGTCGGCCATGTGGTGCCCGGGGACCACGTGGCCCTGTCGACGCTCGCGAACTGCGGGACGTGCGCGGACTGCGACCGGGGCCGGCCGACGATGTGCCGGCAGGCCATCGGCCGTCCCGGGCGGCCGTTCTCCCGGGGCGGCCGTCCGGTGTACCAGTTCGCCGCCAACTCGGCCTTCGCCGAGCGGACGGTGGTGAAGGCGGTGCAGGCGGTGCGCATCCCGAAGGACATCCCGATGCCGTCCGCCGCGCTGATCGGGTGCGGGGTGCTGACCGGGCTGGGCGCCGTGCTCAACCGCGCGCGCGTGGACCGCGGGGACAGCGTGCTCGTGATCGGCACCGGCGGGATCGGCCTCAACGTGCTCCAGGGAGCGCGGATCGCGGGTGCCCTGCGGATCGTGGCCGTGGACGCCAACCCCGAGAAGGAGACGCTGGCCCGTCGGTTCGGGGCGACGGACTTCCTCACCTCCGTCGAGGGGGTGAAGGACGTCCTGCCGACCGGCGCGGACCACGCCTTCGAGTGCGTCGGCCGGGTGGAGCTGATCCGCGCGGCGATCGACCTGCTGGACCGGCACGGCCAGGCGGTCCTGCTCGGGGTGCCCCCGGCGACGGCCGAGGCGTCCTTCAAGGTCTCCTCCCTCTTCCTGGACAAGGCGGTCCTCGGCTGCCGTTACGGCTCCTCCCGCCCGCAGCGCGACATCGCGCTGTACGCCGAGCTGTACCGGCAGGGCCGGCTGCTGCTCGACGAGCTGGTGACGGGCACCTATCCGGTCGAGGACTTCGAGAAGGCGCGGGCCGACGCGGAGGCGGGACGGGTGGCGCGCGGGGTGCTCACCTTCTGACGGTGACCGGAAGCCGTCCACGGGCGGGGAAAAAATCCCGGGGCGTCGTCGGTCCCGGCCCGTACCGTCGGCGCATGACCTATCGCGACATCGCCTCCAGGCAGGTCCTGGCCTGGGCCGGTACCGCCGTCGGCTCCCGGATGCCGGTGGCCATGGCGCCGCTGGCCCTGGTCTTCCTGGCGCGCGAGCGGCCCGGCGGCTATTCCCTGGGCGCGGCCCTCGCGGCGGCGTACGTCATCGGTGAGATCGTCGGCGCCCCGGTGCTCGGGACGCGGCTGCGGCCGGAGCGGACCCGTGCCCAGCTGTCCGCCGGGCTCGCCGTCGGAGCCGTCGGGTTCCTGGGGCTCGGGATGTTCCCGGGCGCCCCGGCCGCCGTCCTGGCCGGGTTCGCGTGCGTGGCCGGCGCCGCCCCGGCGGCCGTCACCGGCGGTCTGCGCACCCTGCTCACCGCGCTGGTCCCGGAGCGGGCGGCGGCCCAGGCGCTGTCCGTGGAGTCGATGCTGTCGTCCGGGGTGTGGGCGGTCTCCCCGGCCGTGGTCGCAGGCCTCGCCCTCGGGGCCGCGCCGCGGGTGCCGCTGCTGCTGGCGGCGGCCCTGATGGCGTCGTCGGTGGCCGGGCTGCGGCTGTTCCCGGCCGGCTGGGGCGCGGGCGGCCAGGAGGCTGCGGACGACGGGCGGGGAACAGGCGAAGGCGGCGGGGCCGGGGCGGCGCGGCGGCGGCCGCTGGTCGACGCCTGGCCGGTGTATGTCACGGGCGCGGCCAGTCTGACGCTGCTCGGCCTCAGCGAACTCGTCCTGCCCGCCCTGCTGGAACAGCGCGGCGTCGACGTCGGCTGGTCCGGCCCGCTGCTGGCCGGGATGGCGGTGGCCGCCGGGCTGGGCGCGTTCGCCTACGGCCTGCGGAACTGGCCGGGACGGCTGCGCACCCGCAGTGTGGTGCTGATGGCGGGGACCTCGGTGTGCATCACCCTCGCCGCGCTGCTCCCGCACCCGGCGGGCATCGCGATCGCGCTGGCCGCGGGCGGCACCCTCCAGTCCGGGGCCATGCTCACCCGCAACCTCTCCCTGCGCGAGGCCCTCCCGCCGGGCGCCCTGGCCGCGGGTTACTCGCTGATGTACGCGGCCGCGGGCGCGGGGTACGCGGCCACCGGCTCCCTGGCCGGCGCCCTGCTCCGGTTCGTGGCGCCGTCGACGGCGATCCTGTCCGGGGTGGCGCTGACCCTCGTGCTGACGGCGCTCGGCTGGTGGGGCGAGATCCGGCGCGAGGGCCGCTCAGTGCGCGACGCCCAGACCGGCCTCGCTGCCCGCACCGGCGGGGCTCCCGCCGTCGCCCTCGGGCCGGACGTCGTCGCGGTCGCTGCCGACCCGGAACGTCCGCCGGTACGCGGAGGGGGTGACCCCGAGCGCCGTCTGTAGGTGCTGGCGCATCGACTGGGCGGTGCCGAAGCCCGCGTCCCGGGCCACCTGGTCGACCGACAGATCGGTGGACTCCAGCAGGTGCCGGGCCCGCTCCACCCGCTGCCGGGTCAGCCACTGCCCGGGACTGACGCCGACCTCCTCGCGGAAGCGGCGGGTGAACGTGCGTACCGACAGGGACTCCTGGGCGGCCAGGTCGCGCAGCTGGAGCGGCTCGTGGAGACGGCCGAGGGCCCAGGCGCGGGCGGCGGTCGTCCCGGACACCTGCGGGTCGGGCACGGGCCGGTGGATGTACTGGGCCTGCCCGCCGTCCCGGTGCGGCGGCACGACCGTCCGGCGGGCCACCTCGTTGGCGACCGCGGTGCCGTGGTCGCGGCGGACCATGTGCAGGCACAGATCGATACCGGCCGCGACCCCCGCCGAGGTCAGCACGTCGCCGTCGTCGACGAACAGGACGTCCGCGTCGACCTTGATCCGGGGGAAGAGCCGCGCGAAGTGCGCGGCGTCGGCCCAGTGCGTGGTCGCCGGACGGCCGTCGAGCCGGCCGGCGGCGGCGAGCACGTAGCCGCCGGTGCAGATGGAGGCGAGCCGGGTGCCGGGCCTGATGTACGCGAGCGCGGCGGCCAGTTCGTCGGTCAGCACGCCCTGCTCGTAGACCGGTCCCAGTTCGTACGACGCCGGGACGACGACCGTGTCGGCGGTGGCCAGGGCCTCCGGTCCGTGGGCGATCTGGACGGCGAAGTCGGCGTCCGTCTCGACCGGGCCCGGCGGCCGGACGGAGCAGGTGACGACCTCGTACAGATGGCGCCCCTCGGCGTCCTTGGGACGTCCGAAGATGCGGTGCGGGATGCCCAGTTCGAAGGGGAGCAGCCCGTCGAGGGCGAGGACGACGACACGGTGGGGGCGGAACGCACGCTCACGGGTCATGGCCCGATCCTAGCGAATGCTGTCCTTCGGGCCACTCGTTTGTCATGGTCGCGCACTGGATGCTCTACGACGTGACCCAGACATCAGAAGCCGCAGCCACCGTGGCGGACGCCCCGTCCGCACGCCGCTCCCGCGTCCACCGCGCGTGGTTCGTCGCCGCCGTCACCTTCGTCACGATCATCGGTGCGGCGGCCTTCCGCTCCCTGCCCGGCCTGCTCATCGACCCGCTGCACCAGGAGTTCGGCTGGTCGCGCGGCACGGTCGGCGCCGCCGTCTCCGTCAACCTCGCGCTGTACGGCCTCACCGCGCCCTTCGCCGCCGCGCTGATGGACCGCTTCGGCATCCGGCGGGTGGTCGCGGTCGCGCTGACCGTGATCGCGGTCGGCTCCGGCCTGACGGTGTGGATGACGGCGGCCTGGCAGCTGATGCTCTGCTGGGGCCTGCTGGTGGGCCTCGGCTCGGGCTCGATGGCCCTGGCGTTCGCGGCGACGGTGACCAACCGCTGGTTCACCGCACGCAAGGGCCTGGTGACCGGCATCCTCACCGCCGCCTCGGCCTCCGGCCAGCTGATCTTCCTGCCCCTGCTGTCCTGGATCGTCGAGGAGCACGACTGGCGTCCGGCCGCCGTCACGGTGGCCCTCGCGGCCCTGGCCGTCGTGCCCTTCGTCTGGCTGCTGCTGCGGGACCACCCGGCGGACGTGGGGCAGAAGCCGTACGGGTCCGAGGAGTTCGTGCCGAAGCCCGCGCCCGTCCCCGGCGCCGCCCGCCGCGCCGTGACCGTCCTGTTCGCGGCGGTGCGCACCGGCCCCTTCTGGCTGCTGGCGGGCACCTTCGCGATCTGCGGTGCGTCGACCAACGGCCTGGTGCAGACCCACTTCGTGCCCGCCGCGCACGACCACGGCATGCCCATCACGGCGGCCGCCTCGCTGCTGGCGGTGATCGGCGTCTTCGACGTGGTCGGCACGGTGGCCTCGGGCTGGTTCACCGACCGCTTCGAACCGCGCCGCCTGCTGGCCGTGTACTACGCGCTGCGGGGCATCTCGCTGCTGTTCCTGCCGATGCTGCTGGCGCCCTCCGTGCACCCGCCGATGATCTTCTTCATCGTCTTCTACGGACTCGACTGGGTCGCCACCGTGCCGCCCACCCTGGCCCTGTGCCGGGAGCAGTACGGCGACGACAGCGCCATCGTCTTCGGCTGGGTGCTCGCCTCCCACCAGGTGGGGGCCGCGCTCGTCGCCTTCCTCGGCGGTGTCGCCCGGGACGCCTTCGGCTCGTACGACGTGGTCTGGTACGCGTCGGGCGCGCTGTGCGCGGCGGCGGCGCTGATGGCCCTGGTGATCAGGCGGCGGCCGGCGACGATGCCGGCGCTGCCGGCGATGGCCTGAGAGCCGTCAGTCGGCCGGTCCGAGCCGTGCGAAGCGCCCCCGGTGGAAGAGGAGCGGACCCCCGCCCTCGCCGGGGGCGGCCTCGCCGGTGCCGAGGGCGTCCACCCGCCCGACCACGATGAGGTGGTCGCCGCCGGTGTGCACGGCGTGCACGGTGCAGTCGATCCAGGCGAGCGCCCCGGCCAGGCGCGGTGCGCCGGAGACCGGGGCCGGTTCGTGCGCGACCCCCGCGAACTTGTCCGCGCCGCTCACCGCGAACGCGCGGCACAGCTCGCCCTGGGACTCGTCCAGGACGTTGACGCAGAAGACCCCGGCGCGGGCGATGCGCGGCCAGGTCGTCGACGCGCGGCCGACCATGAAGGCGACCAGCGGCGGGTCGAGGGAGAGCGAGGAGAAGGACTGGCAGGCGAAACCGGCGGGGGAGCCGGAGCCGTCGGCGGCGGGTGCGGTGATCACGGTCACGCCGGTCGCGAAGTTCCCCAGCACCCGCCGGAACTCGGCGCTGTCGACCGGCGCCCGCTCGTCCTCGCCGACACACCGCAGCTCCGGCCGCGGCAGCGTCTCCACGGACGTGGGCGGCGGCGCCTCGGCCGACCTCAGCCAACGGACGGCGGCTGCTGCCATTCCCGCGTGTCCCATCACATCCACCATTGAAGCTGACGATGCGTCAGATGAGAAGGGGTGTGCGGGCCGCCGGGAGCCGTTTCGCGGAGGTCAGCGGCCCCGGAACCCGGGTGCGCGCCGCTCCACAAAGCTCGCCACTCCCTCCCGGGCGTCCGCCGTGGTCATGTTGATCTCCTGCGCGGCGGCCTCCGCGGCGAAGGCGGTGGCGCGGTCGGCGTCGAGCGAGGCGTTGACGAGCTGTTTGGTCAGGGCGAGGGCGCGGGTCGGACCGGCGGCGAGCCGGTCCGCCCAGGCGCGGGCCGTCGCGGCCAGCTCCTCGTCCGGGACGACCCGGTTGACCAGGCCCAGGCGCTCGGCGTCCGGCGCGGTGAGGGCGTCGCCGAAGAACATCAGCTCCTTGGCGCGCTGGGGTCCGACCAGCCGGGGGAGCAGATAGGCGCCGCCGCCGTCGGGGACCAGGCCGCGTCGTACGAACACCTCGATGAACCGGGCGGACCGCGCGGCGAGCACGAGATCGCAGGCGAGGGCGAGGTGGGCGCCGAGACCGGCCGCCGTGCCGTTCACGGCGGCGAGCACCGGCTTCTCGCAGTCGAGGACGGCGGCGATCAGCCGCTGGGCGCCCAGCCGGAGCGTACGGGCGACATCGCCCGCGACCCGCTCCCCGGCCGGCGGACCGCCCCGCAGGTCCGCGCCCGCGCAGAAGCCGCGGCCGGTGCCCGTGACGACCACCGCCCGCACCTGCGGGTCGGCGGAGGCGTTGGCAAGGTGATGGATGATTTCTTCTCGCTGGCTGGGGTTCAAAGCGTTGAGGGCTTCCGGGCGGTTGAGGGTGATGCGGCAGACCTGGTCCTCCACGTCGTGCTGGACCCAGGACCCGGCGGATTCGGGGGTGCTCATCTCAGCGACACACCGCCAGGGCGTCCAGGGCCACGGCGCCCTGCCCCTGGGGCAGCACCAGCAGCGGGTTGATGTCGAGCTCGGCGAGCTCGCCGCCGAGTTCCAGGGCCATGCGCTGCACCCGCAGCACGACCTCGACCAGGGCGTCGACATCGGCTGGCGGACGGCCGCGGACCCCGTCGAGGAGGGCCCGGCCGCGCAGTTCGGTGAGCATGGTCCTGGCCTGGTCCTCGCCGAAGGGCGGCACCCGCACGGCCGTGTCCCGCAGGACCTCCACGAGCACCCCGCCGAGCCCCACGGTCACGGTCGGCCCGAACAGGTCGTCATGGGTGACGCCGACGACCATCTCCACGCCCCGCTCCACCATCTGGCACACCAGCACGCCGTCCAGCGGCACGTCCTCGTAGCGGGCGATCTCCGTCAGCTCGCGGTAGGCGTCACGGACCTGGCTGGCCGAGGTCAGACCGATCTTCACCAGCCCCAGTTCGGTCTTGTGGGCGATCCGCGCGCCGGACGCCTTCATCACCACCGGGTAGCCGACCAGCCCGGCCGCGCGCACGGCCGCCGCCGCGCTGGTCACCAGCTGTTCCCGGGGCACCCGGATGCCGTAGGCGCGCAGCAGCTGCTTCGCCGCGTGCTCGCTGAGCTGCTCGCCCGGCCGCATCAGGGCGCGCGCCTTGCGGAAGGAGGGGGAGGTGGTGCGCGGCGCCTCGTCGAAGGGGGAGCGGTAGGCGCGTACGAAACGGTGGTGGTCGAGGTGGGCGCGCACGGCCGCCAGGCAGTTGCCGACGGTACGGAAGGTGGCCACCCGCGAGGAGCCGAGCAGCACCTCGCGATAGGCCGGTTCGGTGCCGACCGGCGACCCCCACACCACGCACACCAGCTTGTCCGACTGCTCGGCCGCGTCCACCAGGTCCTGGACCAGCCGGTCGCTCAGCGGCGGGAAGGGGCCGGTGACCGGGCAGATCAGGACGCCGACCGCCGGGTCGTCGAGGATCGCGTCGATGATCTTCCGGCCGCGTTCGTCGCCGACCGGGTGCCCGCCGTTGTCGACCGGGTTGGCCACGCTCAGGTACTCGGGTATCCACTGGTGCAGCTCGGCCTGCTTGGCCTCGGACAGCACCGGCAGCCGCAGGCCGGCCCGGGTCGCCAGGTCGGCGACGTGCGCGCCCGTGCCGCCCGAGATGGAGCAGACGACGACCCCGTCCGCGAGCGGGGCGCGGGCCCGGGCCAGCAGCGCGGCGGTGTCCTGGAGCTCGTCGAGACCGTCGACCCGGATCACCCCGAACTGCCGCATCGCCGCGTCCACCACCGCGTCCGAGCCGGTCAGCTTGCCGGTGTGGGAGGCGGCGGTGCGGGCGCCGGTCTCCGTGCGGCCCACCTTGACCGCGACGACCGGCACCCCGCGCCGGGCGGCCCGGTCGGCGGCGAGCAGGAAGGACCGGCCGTCCTTCAGGCCCTCCACGTAGCAGGCGATGGCACCGACCTCCGGCCGCTCGGCGAAGTACGAGATGAAGTCGGCGCTCTCCAGGTCGGCCTCGTTGCCGGTGGGCGCCCAGTGGGAGAGGCGGATGCCGAGCTCCTGGAGGGCGAAGACGGGACGGCCCTGGTGGCCGGACTGGGTGATGAGGGCGATCGCCGGTCCGTCGAGGTCGTCCCGGAAGCGCTCGAAGGCGTTGAGGTTGGTGTTGGGCCCGAGCAGCCGCACCCCGGACCGGGCGGCGGCGTCCGCGAGCCGGGTCTGCGCGGCCGCGCCCGATGCCCCGGTCTCCGCGAACCCCGAGGCGAAGGCCACCGCGAACCGCACCTTGGCCTCGGCGAGCTCCTCGACCACCGGGAGCGGATCGGCGACCAGGAGCACGGCGAGGTCGACCTGTTCGGGCAGGTCGGCGACGGACGGCAGGCAGGGGATGCCGAAGACCGACGCGCGGGTGGGGTGGACGGGGTGCAGTCGCGCGCCCACCCGTTCCGCCCAGGCGATCAGCTGCCGGGTGATGCCGGTGTTGGGCCGGCCGTCGGCGTCCGAGGCGCCGACCACGGCGACGGACTCGGGCCGGAAGAGGCGGTCCAGGTCGGGGACGGCCGCATGCAGCGGACGTCCGCCGACGTCGAGGTCGTCCACGTCGGCCGGGCGGCCGTGGACGGCCGGCGCCGGGGGTTCACCGCACGCGATGACGCGGGCCCGGCGGGAGTCGGTGGTGAGGGTGCCGTGGGTTGATCCAAGCATCGGTCCGCCCGCTCCTGTGTGACAGCCAAATAACTGACGCTCTGTCAGATTACTGAATTGACGATCCGTCAGGAATGGTTGTGCACACAAAGAACGGACGGCCGCCCGCCGCGGGGCCGGGGCCGGACGGCGGGCGGGGCGTGCCTCGGTACCGGGTCAGCCCGGGAGGCGGGACGCCTGTCCCGGTCCGGCTTCCGCCGCGACGGCCTTCGCGATCTTCTCCGCGTCGATCGCCAGCTCGCGGAACATGCCGCTGATCGGGTTGGTGAAGCCGGTGAAGTACAGGCCGGGGGCGTTGCGCGGGGTGCGGGCGCCGTGCACGACCGGGCGGCCCCGGGCGTCGAGCACGTCGAGGTGGCCGACCAGGTCCTCCAGGGCGCGCAGGTAGCCGGTGGCGGCGACGACGGCGTCAGGCGACAGACGGCTGCCGTCGGCGAGGACGACCTCGTCGTCCTCCAGGCCGTCGACGGCGGCCACGATCTCGACCTGCCCCTTGCGTACGGCGTCGATGAGGCCGACGTCCTGGACCGGGATCGACCCCGCGGTGACGCGGCTGTAGAGGCCGGTGTCCGGGCGGGGCAGGCCGTGGGCCGAGAGGTCCGGCACGCTGAGCCTGCCCACCGGCCCGGCCAGCCGGTCGACGAGCCCGACCGGCAGCCGCCGGACCAGCACACCGGTGTACTGGGCGGCCCAGCCGGCCGTCGAGCGGCGCAGGATGTGCGGGGCGGTGCGGACGGACAGCCGTACCCGCTTGGCACCGCCCTCCACCAGGTCCACGGCGATCTCGGCGCCGGTGTTGCCGATCCCGACGACGAGCACGTCCCGGCCCGCGTAGGGCTCGGCGTTGCGGTACGCCCCGGCGTGCAGCAGCTCGCCGGTGTAGGACTGGCGGCCCGGCCAGTCGGGGATGTGGGGCGTGTGGTTGAAGCCGGTGGCCACGACCACCGCGGCGCCGGTCAGTTCACGGCCGCCGGTGGCGTGCAGCAGCCAGGCCGTGCCGTCGGGCGAGCGCTCGACGCGGGAGACCTCGACTCCGGTGACGATCTCCAGCTCGTGGTGTTCGGCGTACTTCTCCAGGTAGCGCACCACGTTGTCACGGGACACCCAGCGGCCGAAGCGGCGCGGGATGGGCAGTCCCGGCAGGGCGGACAGGCGCCGGGTGGTGTGCAGGTGGAGCCGGTCGTAATGGCGTCGCCAGGACGCGCCGACCTGGTCGGACTTCTCCAGGACGACGGCGCGGACGCCCCGGGCGCGCAGCGCGTACGCGACGGCGAGCCCGCCGGGGCCGGCGCCGATGACGTACACGGGCCGGTCCGTGGCAACGGCCGCGGCGGCCGCGGCGGAGGGGACGGGCGCGGGCGGGGTGGAGTCGGAGGAGGGGGTGGAGTCTGGCATGAGCGCGAGCGTAATCACGCACAGGATTGATGGGTCTCGGTCAAGACCGGAATTGGTTGCGGATTGATCACGCCTGGGGGACGGGTGGGTGGGACGTGTGACGTAGGCCGCCCGATTGTGTATGCGCGGTGGGGTGTTGGGGGTGCGAGGTGGGCGGCGCCCGGTCGGACAGACGGGAAGACCGGACGCCGCGTCCTTGTGAACGTAGTCGAGTGCCGACGAAATCGTCGGCAATGTCGCCGGATTCAGTGCGGACGCACAGCTTCGGTGTGAGCGGGGCGCCCGGAGAGCCGTGGGTCGCGGGCATCTTGCGAAAGTGCCGCCCGTCCGCTGAACTGACGTACCGTCAGATGTGATGGGCGGGTCGGCGGGAGAGTGGGTCCGGGGACATGGACACGATCTGGCTCGGCGGGGCGGAATGGCTGGCGGTGCTGCGTATCGGGCTCGGCCTGTGGTGGCTGGAGAGCTGGCGGCACAAGGACCGCAAGGACTGGTTCGAGCACGGCACCGGCATCGCGTGGGCGGCGGACGTCGCGGCGAGACACCGCTGGGGTGCGGTCCGCTCCGGCTTCGAGACCGTGGTCGCGGCCAGGCCGCGCACGATGGCGTACGTCGTCGTCTACGCGGAACTCGCCCTCGGACTGGGCCTGATCACGGGCTTTCTGACCCCGGTCGCCCTGGTCGGCGGACTGGTGCTCAACGCCCTCTACTTCGTCCTGATGATCCACGACTGGGCCGAGCAGGGGCAGAACTCGATGATGGGGCTCATCTCGGTGGTGGCCCTGTTCGGGATGTCGTGGCAGACCTGGTCGCTGGACGACGCGCTCGGCTGGTTCCGGTGAGCGGCGGCCCGCGCCACGACCTCCCCGAACCGGACGGCTTCACCCGCGTCTACTGGGACGCGGCGGCGCGCGGACGCCTGCTGATCCGCCGCTGCGGGGCGTGCGGGCGGGCGCACCACTATCCCCGCGAGTTCTGCCCGCACTGCTGGAGCGAGGACGTGACCTGGCAGGAGGCGAGCGGCCGGGCCACGCTCTACACCTGGTCCGTCGTCCACCGCAACGATCTGCCGCCCTTCGGGCAGCGCACCCCCTACGTCGCCGCCGTCGTCGACCTCGCCGAGGGGCCGCGGATGATGACCGAGGTGGTGGAGTGCGGGCCGGACGGACTGCGGGCGGGTGCGGCACTGGAGGTCGCCTTCCGCGAGGGGGTGCCGGTGTTCCGGCCGGAGCGACCGTGATCCTCGCGGGCCGGGCGCCGACGGGGGCGTAAAGGGGCTGCCGATCGCCGGTTCACCGGTTTCAATGGCCCGATGGCCCACACGAGCGACAGGTCCCCCGGCTTCCCCTTCCCCGAACTGCACGGCCACGGGCTGCGGCTGAGCCACTGGCGCGCGGACCGCGACGCCGACGTCGAGACCTGGCTGCGCGGGCTGTCCGACCGGGAGTTCCGGCGCTGGAACACCCCGCTCAGGCCCGTCGCGGACCTCGACAGCGCCCGTGCCTCGTTGCGGGCCAAGCAGGACGGCGCGGCCGACGGCACCAGCGCCTCGTTCCGGGTCACGGACGCGGCGGACGGTACGACGCTGGGGCACATCGGCGTCAACGCGATCGACCCCGCCTTCCGCTCCGGCCGGGTCGGCTACTGGGTCCTGCCGGAGGCCCGCGGCCGGGGCGTCGCCACCCGCGCGCTGGCCCTCGCCGCCCGCTGGGCCCACGGCGACCTCGGCCTGCACCGGCTGGAACTCGACCACGCCCTCGACCACGACGCCTCCTGCCGGGTCGCCGAGCGCTGCGGCTTCCGGTACGAGGGCACCCTGCGCGGCGCCATGTTCGAGGCGGGCCGCCACGACGCGTTCCGCGACAGCCATCTGCACGCCCGGCTGGCGACGGACCCGGAGCCGAGGCTGGCGACGGACCCGGAGCCGCGGCTGTCCTGACCGGCGCGCCGCGTGCGGGGCGTGGTGGCGCGTGGGTGCCGGGGTGCGCGTGGGCCCGGAGCTCTCAAGGACGTACGGCGCCGGGGTGCGGCGGCCTCAGGGCCACAGCAGCTCCTTGACCCAGCCCGCGCCCGTGTCCGTACTCGCGTCGGCGCTCTCCCGCCGGTACCGCAGCCGCACATGGCGGCGTTGTCCGTCGCCCTGGAAGAACTCCACCTCCGTCGGGCGGAGCCGGTAGAGCGTCCAGCTCCCGACCTCGGCCTGCGGCTCCCGCCGGGCCAGCTCCCAGGCGCCCTCGGAGGCCCGCCGCAGCTCCTCCACCGAGCCGAGGACGTCGCTCTGCCGGCCGGTCAGCGCCGCGGCCAGCGCCCCGGTGGAACGGGCGTGCAGGTCGGCCCGCGCCTCCCCGGGCGGGGCGACGGCGACCGGGCCGCGCACCCGCACCTGGCGGCCCTGGACGGGCCAGTAGAAGCCGAGGGCGGCGTACGGCCGGGCGGCGAGCTGGCGGCCCTTGCGGCTGCTCGCGTGGGTCGCGAAGGCCCAGCCGTCCGCGTCGGCGCCGTGCAGCATCACGGTCCGTACGTCCGGCAGGCCCTCCTCGTCCGAGGTCGCCAGCGACATGGTGTGCGGCTCAGTCTGCCCGGCCGCGGCCACCTCGGCGAACCAGGCCGTGAACAGCGCGAGGGGGTCGCCGGGCACGGCCTCCGGGTCGAAGGGCGGCAGCTCGGTCGCCTCCGGGGCCCACACCCGCAGCGACCTGAGCAGCTCGTGAAGATCCGTTGCCATGCCCCGAGTATCACGCAGCCGTCCCGCGCGGCCGCCCGCCACCACGTCGGCGGCCCGGCCCGGTACCGCCGACCGGCCCGGTACCGCCGCCCCGCTCAGTCCCGCCCCAGCACCACCGTCCCCGAGGAGCAGAACCAGCCCCCGGTGCCGGAGGCGACCGCCAGCCGGGGCAGCTCCCCGTCCGGTCGCCGCACCTGCCGGGCCCCGGCCTCGCCCCGCAGCTGCCGTACGGCCTCCACCAGCAGGAACAGTCCGCGCATCCCGGGATGCTGGGCCGAGAGACCGCCTCCGTCCGTGTTCACGGGCAGTTCCCCGCCCGCCACCGTCAGCCGCCCCTTCTCCACGAACGCCCCGCCCTCGCCCTTCGCGCAGAAGCCGAGGTCCTCCAGGGTCACCAGCGTCATGTAGGTGAAGGCGTCGTAGATCTCCGCGAAGTCCATCTCGTCGGGCCGGACCCCCGCCCGCTCGAAGGCGAGCCGTCCGCTCACCGCGGCCGGGGAGACCGTGAAGTCGGGCCACTCGGACATGGCGGCGTGGGAGACGTGCTCCCCGGTGCCCAGGACCCACACCGGGGCGGTGCGGCAGTCCCGTACGTACTCCTCGGCGGCGAGCAGCACCGCCGCCCCGCCGTCGGAGCGCAGACAGCAGTGCAGCTTGGTGAACGGATCGGCGATCATCGGGCCGGACAGCACGTCGTCGACCGTGATCGGGTCGCGGAACATGGCCTCCGGGTTCAGTGCGGCGTTCGCCCGCGCCTGGACCGCGACCTGCGCCAACTGCTCGATGGTCGTGCCGTGTTCGAGCATGTGGCGGCGGGCGGCCATGGCGTACTTGGCGATCAGGGTGTGGCCGTAGGGCGTCTCGAACTGGAGCGGGCCGCGGGCGCCGAAGGAGAGGTCGCCGCTGCGGCGGCCGGCCCTGATGTCCGCGCGGGCGGTCGAGCCGTAGACGAGCAGGACGGCGTTGGCGTGGCCCGCGGCGATCGCGTCCGCCGCGTGGGCCGCCATGACCTCCCAGGTGGAGCCGCCCACGGTGGTGGAGTCGACCCAGGTGGGGCGCAGTCCCAGGTATTCGGCGACCTCCACGGGCGCGAGGACGCCGGTGCCCGCCGAGGCGAAGCCGTCGACGAGCGAGCGGTCCAGTCCGGCGTCGGCGAGGGCGCGGCGGGCCGCCTGGGCGTGCAGGGTGTACGCGGTCGCGTCGTCCACGCGGCCGCAGCGGGAGAGCGCCGCGCCGACGACGGCGGCCCTTCGGGTACCTGGCAGCGACATGGATCTGACGGTATATCAGATCCGGTCGGGGCGGCAGGCGTCGAGGCCCTGTGCATCCGAGGGCGGCCGCCTTAACATGACGAGCCGTCAGATCGGGAGAGGGTGGGTGGTCCTCATGGACGCCGGCTTCAGCGCAGAACAGGACGACATCCGCCGCACCCTCCGTGAGCTGCTGCGCAAGCGCTGCGGGCCGGCGGAGGTGCGGGCCGCCGCCGACGCCCCCGCCGGTCACGACCCCGGCCTCTGGGAGGCCCTGGCCGCACGGCTCGGCCTGCCCGGTCTCGCCCTGCCGGAGCGCTACGGCGGCGCCGGCTGCCCGGTCACCGATCTCGCTCTCGCCTGCGAGGAGGCGGGGCGCTTCCTGGCCCCCACCCCGCTGCTGGCCACCGCCGCCCTCGCCGCCCCCCTGCTGCTCGCCCTCGGCACCGAGGAGCAGCGCGCCGGGCTGCTGCCCCGGATCGCGGCCGGCGATCTGACCGCCGCCCTCGCCGTGCCGGGCGCCGCCCTCGCCACCGCGCTCGCCCTGACCGGCCCGAACGGCGGCGACTGGGCGGGCGGCGGCCGGGCCGGCGGGATGCAGGCCCGGCGCGTGGACGGCAGGTGGCGGCTGTACGGGGAGGCGGACCAGGTCCTCGACGGGCACAGCGCCGGGCTCCTCGTCGTCGCAGCGCACACCGGCGGCTTCGCCCGCTCGCGCACGCTGCTGTTCCTCGTGTCCGGCGACGCGGCCGGGCTGGTGCGGGCGCGGCAGACCGCGCTGGACGCCACCAGGCCGCAGGGCCGTCTCCAACTGCGGGATGTCGAAGCCGAGTTGCTGGGGGAGGAGCAGGAGCGGCCGGAGCCGGGGGAGCGGGGCGGTGTCCTGCCGGTGCTCGCCGCGGTCGGCGACACCGCCGCGGCCGTCCTGGCCTGCGAGGCCGTCGGGGCGGCCGACCGGGTGCTGGAGCGCACCGTGGAGCACGTCGGGCGCCGGGAGCAGTTCGGGCGGGCGATCGGCTCCTTCCAGGCGGTCAAGCACCGGCTGGCCGACGTGTACGTCCAGGTGCAGGCGGCGCGCTCGGCCGCGTACTACGCCGCGTGGGCGACCGCGCGGGGCGAGCGGGTCGGCGGCCTCGCCCTCGCGCAGGCCCTCCAGGCGCTGCGGACCGCCGCCGCCGAGGCCGTGCAGCTGCACGGCGGCATCGGCTTCACCTGGGAGCACGAGGCCCATCTGTACTTCAAGCGGGCCACGGGCGACGAGTTGCTGTTCGGCCCGGTGCACCGGCTGCGCGCGCACGCGGCCCGGACCGCACGGCTCTTCGAGCGGCAGGAGGTGACGGTGTGACCACCGTCGGTGTGCGTCTGGTGCGGCGGGTGTCCGCCACCCGGGGCTTCGCGAAGGTCGCCCCGCACGTCATCCCCGCCCTGGACCGCACGGTCCACCGGCTGACCCGGGGAAAGGTGCTGCTCAGCGCCCAGATGCTGCCGGGGCTAGTGCTGACCTCGACCGGGGCGCGCAGCGGGCTGCCCCGGCACACCCCGCTGGCGTGCGTGCCGCAGGAGGACGGCCGCGGCTGGCTCCTGGTCGGCTCCAACTTCGGCCGCGGCGGCCACCCCGCCTGGACCCACAACCTGCTCGCGCATCCGGAGGCGTCCGTCAGCCTCGGGGGCGAGGACATCGCGGTCACGGCGCGGCTGCTGGCGGGGGAGGAGCGGGCCGCGGCCTGGGCGGCGGCGCTGGCGCTCTGGCCGCCGTACGCGGCGTACCAGGCGCGGGTGGAGCGGGAGATACGGCTCTTCAGGATCGTGCGCAGGTAGCGCGGCAGGCGGCGGCCCACCCGGGTGGGCCGCCGCCTGCCTGACAGGACTCGGTACCTGGAAAGAGGGCCGGGGCTATTTCGTCGGCTTCTTGCCGGTCACGCCCAGGTGCACCAACAGTGCCAGATTGGGCTTGAGTTCGGCCTGCTTGACGCCCCAGGACTGGAAGCCCTTCTGATGGGAGGCGACCGCCGCGAGCATCGCGACCAGCGAACCGGCGACCGCGGCCGGATTGACGTCCTTGTCGACCTTGCCCTTGGACTGCAACTCGGCGACCGCGTCGGAGAGGGAGTTGTTCACCGAGTTCAGGATCTTCATCCGGAGCTTGTAGAACCGTTTGTCCCCCTCGGCCGCCCCGAGGTCGACGACCCTGAGGATCGCGTCGTTGCGGCGCCAGAACTCCAGGAAACCGTCGACGAGTTCCTGTGAGGTCTGCCAGCCCGCCTTGCCGACCCAGGAGCGTCCGGCGACCAGTTCGGTCAACTCGGCGCCCTCGGCGGCCATTTGCTCGGCGATCTCCAGGACGGCACCTTCGACGTCCGGGAAGTACTGGTAGAAGGTGGCGGGCGAAGTACCCGCCTTCCGGGCGACATCGATGACTTTGACGTCCCGGTACGGGGAGGAGCTGAGCATCTCGCTGAGGCAGTCGAGCAGCTTCTGCCGGGTCGCCTGCCCACGCCGGCCGGCCACGCGGCCGTCGACGGTACGCACTTGTCCTGTCATGCCGTCAGCTTACCGAGGGGTGATCGGAGCGCGATTCGGCCGAGTGCAAATGGGGTGCGCGAGGGTATGGGGGCTGATGTGCTGGTCTGCGGGGTGCGTGCGGCCCAGTTACTTTGGCGGTATGGCCGAAAACTGGGCATCGGGGTACGGAGGGGGCGTCCGGGAGGGTGTTCCCTGCTGGGTGGACGCGCAGCTTCCCGACGTGGAGGCGGGCAAGCGATTCTACGGAGAGCTCTTCGGATGGACGTACGAGGACGCGTACGGCTCCTCGGTATGGGCCCGCAAGGACGGTGAGCCCGTCGCCGCGCTCGCGCACAAGACGGACGGCCGGATGCCCACGGTGTGGGCGGTGCACTTCTCGACCCCGGACGTGCGGGCGCTGCTGCGGCGGGTGGAGCAGGCCGGCGGCCAGGCCGTCAGGGCGCCGCTCAGGGACGGCGACCTGGGCGTCGCCGCGCTGGCCGCCGACCCCGAGGGGGCGGTCTTCGGTCTGTGGCAGCCCGGCACCTACCCGGGCTTCGGCACCCGCGGCACCCCCGGCACCTTCGCCTGGGTCCAGCTCTACGCCCGCGACCCGGCCGCCGCCAACGACTTCTACGGCGCCCTCTTCCACGAGGCCCTGTTCGGTCCCGGGTCCGAGCCCGCGTTCGGCCGGGCCGCGGTGGCCGACGTCTTCCCGGCCGAGATGCCGCCGCACTTCCTCGTCCACTTCCGGGTCGAGGACTGCGCGGCCGCCGCCCGGACCGTCCGGCGGCTCGGCGGCCGGGTCCAGGCGGGACCGTTCGACACCTCGTACGGGACGGTGGCCGTCGTCAGCGACAATCAGGGGGCGTCTTTCGCGCTGCTGGAACGCTGAGCGCCCGATGTTTGCCCTGATATCCCCCAATAACATGGCAGACATCCTGATTGTCCCTGGGTTCGCAACCTGTGGCCGGGCCAGGAAGAATCAGGGTGCGTGCCGCCACGGCGGTGCGGTGGTGAGACGCTGCACGGGGTCGCTGCACACGTGGGTGGTGCGGCCCGTACGGGGAGGTGGCAGGGCAAGTGGTGGATCAGCTGACGCAGCACGATCCGCGGCGTATCGGGCCGTTCGAGGTGCTGGGACGGCTGGGTGCCGGCGGCATGGGGCTGGTCTATCTCGCGCGCTCGGCGTCCGGCCGGCGCGTGGCGATCAAGACGGTCCGCACCGAGCTCGCCGAGGACCAGCTCTTCCGGGTCCGTTTCACCCGCGAGGTGGAGGCGGCGCGGGCGGTCTCCGGCTTCTACACGGCCGCGGTCGTGGACGCCGATCCGCGCGCCGCGGTGCCGTGGCTGGCCACCGCGTACGTCCCCGCGCCCTCGCTCGAGGAGATAGTGAACGACTGCGGGCCGCTCCCGGCCCAGGCGGTGCGCTGGCTCGCCGCGGGCGTCGCGGAGGCGCTCCAGTCCATCCACGGCGCCGGGCTGGTCCACCGTGACCTCAAGCCCTCGAACGTGCTCGTGGTCGAGGACGGCCCCCGGGTGATCGACTTCGGCATCGCCTCCGGTGTTTCGAACACCCGTCTGACCATGACGAACGTCGCGGTCGGCACACCCGCCTACATGTCCCCCGAGCAGGCGAAGGACTCCCGCAGCGTCACCGGCGCCAGCGACGTGTTCTCGCTGGGCTCGATGCTGGTCTTCGCCGCCACCGGACATCCGCCCTTCCACGGCGCGAACCCGGTCGAGACGGTTTTCATGCTGCTGCGCGAGGGCCCGGACCTCGAAGGGCTCCCGGACGAGCTGCGCCCGCTCATCGAGTCCTGCATGCAGATGGAGGCCACCGGCCGCCCGAACCCGGCCGACCTCCAGGCCCAGCTGGCCCCCCACCTCTTCGGCTCCGGCTCCGACGACAGCGGCACCGCGTCCGCGTGGCTGCCCGAGAAGGCGGTGGCCCTGATCGAGACCCGCCGCGGCGGCCGCCCGCCGGTGAAGCCGGCCGTGAGCGGCCCGCGCAGCGGGGGCCGCGCCCCGGTGCCGCCGCCGCCCTCGCGCGACCCCGCCGTCCCGGCGCTGCCGCCCGGCCCGGCCCCCGTGGGCGCCCCCGACAACGGCCCGGTCCGGCTGGCCGGGGCCGCGGTGCCGATCGGACCCGGACCGCGGGTCGCCGACGCCCGTGCCGCCGCGGTCAAGGCACCCCCGCCGGAGGCCGGCCTGGTCGCGTCCTGGGCCAGACCCCGCCCCGGCGTCAACGGCGCCGACCCCGTCGTACCCGCGCCGTCGGCGCTCCCGGAGGCGGCGGCCGGCTGGCGTCCCTGGCGGTTCCGCATGTCCAACGACGTGTGGGGCACCCCGGCGGTCGCCGGCGACCTGGTCTACGTGACCTCCTTCGAGGTGCACGCCCTCGACGTGGCGACCGGCAGACGCCGTTTCAAGACCCGGGACGTGGCCTGGTCGATGGCGGTCGCCGACGGCCGGGTGCACGCCTCCGACGGCCCCACCCTGTTCGCCCTGGACGCCCGCGAGGGCGGCGACCTGTGGCGGCTGTCCACGGACGCCTGGGTGTACTCCCTGAAGGCCGAGCGGGGCACGGTCGTCACCGGCACGCGCGGCGGCGGGGTGCAGGCCTGGGAGGCCTCCACCGGGCAGCGGCTGTGGGAGATCAACGGCTGCCAGAGCGACTTCGAGTCGCCGGAGGCGGGCCCCGCGCTGCACGACGGCACGGTGTACGTCTGGCAGGACGCCCGGCTGTGCGCCCTGGACGCGCGCACCGGCGAGGAGCGCTGGTCGTACCCGATCGGCGACGCCGCCTCCTGCGGCGGGGTGCCGGTGCGCGTCACGCACGCCCCGGACGGCCATGTCTACCTCTGCGCCGGCACCCGGGTGCTGGCCGTCGAGGTGGCCACCGGAAGGGTGCGCTGGCACTTCGAGGCCCCGGCCGCGTTCCTCTCCCCGCCCGCCTTCGTGCCCGGCCCCGCGGTCACCGGCGGCGGGGTGTACCTGGCCGACTACCTCGGCACGGTCTACGCGCTCGACGCCGCCGACGGCCGCGACCGCTGGCGCATCGCCACCGAGGCCCGGTCCTCGATCGAGCCGGTCCTGGTGGCCGCGGGCCATGTCCACGTCGGCAGCGGCAAGGGTCTCTACACCCTGGACGCGGTCACCGGCACACCCAAGTGGCGCTTCCAGGCGGGCGGCGACATCGTGGGCGCCCCCACGGTGGCGGAGGGCCGTATCCACTTCGGCTCCACCGACCACCTGCTCTACACCCTGAAGGCCGACGACGGCCGGCTGCGCTGGAAGCTCGCCACGGGCGGCGAGATCACCGGCTCGCCGGTGGTGAAGGACGGCGTGGTGTACGCGTGCAGCAAGGACCGCTGCGTGTACGCGCTGGACGCGGAGAAGGGCACGGGCACGGCCCGCACGACCTGACCCGCCGCCCGGCACCGTCTTCCGGCCCGGCACCGCCCCCCCCCGGCGGGCCGGGCCGGGCAGCGCCTCCGGCGGTGACGGCGGCCCCGGTGCTCAGCAACCCCGCCGCTCGGCCGCCCTGCCGCTCAGCCGTCCTGCCGCTCAGCCGTCCTGCCGCTCAGCCGTCCTGCGGTTCAGCCGCCCTGCCGCCCTGCCGCCCTGCCGCTCAGCCGTCCTGCGGCTCAGCGGGTCCGGTGTGTGCGCCGCCGGGCCCGGAACAGCCCGGTCTGCCGCTCGGCCGGCAGGTTCCCGAGCGCGATCAGGTGCGGCGCCTGGGCGAACCCCTGCGTCCGGGCGGCCTCCTTGGCCGCCCACAGCGCCCGCACCGTCCCCTGCACCCCTTCCGTCGGGAACCCGGCGATGACGCCGGCGCAGCGCACGGCCGCCGCCAGCGCCTGCCCCGGCGGGGTGAGTTCGCTGACCAGCCCGATCTCGTACGCCCGCCGCGCCCCGATCCGTTCCGCGTTGCCCATCAGCGCCATCCGGGCGACCTCCCCGTACGGCATCCGCTGGGCCATGAGGACGGACTCGTAGGCGCTGACCATGCCGTACGTGGTGTGCGGGTCGAAGAAGGCGGCGGTCGTGTCGGCGACCACGAACTCGCTCTCCCCGAGGAGGTAGAAGGCCCCGCCGCAGGCCATCCCGCGCACCGCGGCGACGACCGGCTTCCACAGGTCGTTGGCCTTCGGCCCGATCCGCAGCAGCGGATCGTCCTGCATGTACGGCGACCCGGGCTGCGGCACGACCGCGTCCCGGTCCAGTCCCGTGCAGAACGCCCGCTCGCCGGCCCCGGTGAGCACGATCGCCCGTACGGTGTCGTCGAACCGGAACTCCTGCCACACGGCGGCGAGTCCGGCGGCCATGTCGAGGTCGACGGCGTTCAGCCGGTCGGGCCGGTCGAGGGTGACGACGGCGACACCGGTGTCCTTGTCCGCGCCGACCCGCACCCCGCTCACGGCCGCTCCAGGACCCACTGCGGCAGCCCGTCGTCGCGGAAGACGACCTGCACCCGCGCCCCGATGCGGACCCGGTCGGCGGGCACGGAGTCCAGCGCCGCGCCCGCCCCGCCGACCAGGTTGCCGACCAGCCGGATCCTGGGGGCGTCGGCCAGTTCGACGACGACGACGTTGTACGGCGCCTGCTCGGCGTAGCCGGGCAGCAGCGGCGGATGGGCGACGACGTAGGACCAGATCCGTCCGCGCCCGTCCGTCCGCCGCCACTCGCTCGCGAAGGAGCGGCAGTGCGGGCAGCAGGGCCGGGGCGGGAAACGCACCTCGCCGCAGTCGGCGCAGGCCTGGACGCGGAGCTCGCCGCGGTCGGCGTACTCCCAGAAGGGGGCGCCGTCGGGATCGATGACGGGAGAGAGCATGTCGGTCAACTCCTCAGCAGCAGCGCGGACGTGGGGACTCCCTCGCCGGCCGTGACCAGGCAGGTGGAGGCGCCGGGGACCTGGGCGGTACTGGTCCCGCGCAGCTGCTTCACGCCCTCGGTGATGAGGTTGAAGCCGTGGACGTACGCCTCGGAGAGCCCGCCCCCGCCGGTGTTGACGGGCAGCCGCCCGCCGGTCTCCAGGGCGCCCCCCTCGGTGAACGCCCCGCCCTCGCCCCTCCCGCAGAACCCGTAGCCCTCCAGCGACAGCGGTATGAGCGCGCTGAACGCGTCGTATATCTGGGCGACGTCCACGTCCTCCGGCGTGAGGTCGGCGTGCTTCCACAGATGCCGGGCGGCGGTCCAGGCCGGGCCGGTGAGGGGATCGTCGTTCCAGTAGTTCACCATGCCGTGGTGCTGGGCGGGCAGCCCCTGGGCGGCGGAGTGGACGTAGACGGGTTTCCGGCGGCAGTCGCGGGCCCGTTCGCGCGAGACGACCACGCAGGCGAGCGCGCCGTCCGTCTCCAGGCAGTTGTCGTAGAGGCAGAGGGGCTCGCTGATCCACCGGGAGGTCATGTACATCTCCCGGGTCAGGGGCCGCTCGTACATGACCGCGTCCGGGTTCTGGTTGGCCCGGTTGCGGCAGGCGAGGGCGACGTTGAAGAGATGGTCGCGGGTGGCGCCGTACTCGTGCATGTAGCGGCGGGCCAGCATCGCGATCTCGTCCACGGGCCGCAGCAGCCCGAAGGGCCGGGTCCACTGGGCCGGGGTGGGCAGCTGGACGGCGGTGTTGGTCCAGGGCCTGGGCCCGCTCCCGCGCTTGCGCGACCGCCAGGCGACCCCCACGGTGGCCTGCCCGGCGGCGATGGCGGCGGCCAGGTGCGCGACGGTCGCGCAGGAACCGCCCCCGCCGTACCCGATCTTGCTGAAGAAGGTCAGATCACCGAACCCGACCGCCTTGGCGAGCTCGACCTCCTCCGTCTCCTCCATCGTGAAGGAGGCGAGCGCGTCGACCTCGCCGGGATCGATCCCGGCGTCGTCGAGGGCGGCGAGGACGGCCCGGCAGGCGAGGGTCTTCTCGTCCTCGGGAAGCCGCTTGGCGAATCCGGTCTGCCCGATCCCGACGATGGCGGTGGCGTCCTTGAGCCCCGAACTTCCCATGCGCGCCCCCTCCGGGCCACTGCCCAACTGCTGACAGCCCGTCAGGTTACAGCTAATCTGACGGACAGTCAGCTACGCGTCTGGAAGGTTGGTCGGCCGTGCGCGGTGACGTGGAATGGGGCAGCATCCCGGGCCTGGTCCGCTCGGCGGCCGAGCGGTACGGCGACGCGGAGGCGGTGGTGGAGGGCCGTACGAGGATCTCGTACGCGGAGCTGGGCGCCCGCGTGGAACGGGCGGCCGCCGCCTGCCTCGCCCATGGCGTCGAGGTGGGCGACCGGGTGGCCGTCTGGGCTCCCAACTCCCTCGACTGGATCGTCGCGGCACTCGGCGCGGTGTCGGCGGGCGCGGTCCTGGTCCCCCTCAACACGCGCTTCAAGGGCGCCGAGGCGGTGGACGTGCTGCGGCGCAGCGGCGCGCGGCTGCTGTTCGTCACCGGGACGTTCCTGGGCACCTCGTACGTGGCGTCGCTGCGCGGGGCGGCGGGGGCGGGGCCGGGCCCCGGGCCGCTGGGCGGGCTGCCCGCCCTGGAACGGGTGGTGGTGCTCGCGGACGACGCCCCGGCCGACTTCCGCACCTGGAAGGACTTCCTGGCGGACGGGGAGGGCGTCGGGGCCGCCGAGGTACGGGCCAGGGCGGACGCGGTGACCCCCGCCCTGCCCTCCGACATCGTCTTCACGTCCGGCACGACCGGCCGCTCCAAGGGCGTGGTGATCACCCATGCGCAGACGCTGCGGGGCTACGAGATCTGGGCCGACCTGGCGGGCCTGCGCCGCGACGACCGCTACCTGATCGTGAACCCCTTCTTTCACACCTTCGGCTACAAGGCGGGTGTGATCGCCTGCCTGACCCGGGGCGCGACGATGGTCCCCCAGCCGGTGTTCGACGTGGACACGGTCCTGGCGAACATCGCCGCGGAACGGATCTCGGTCCTCCCCGGCCCGCCGACCCTGCACCAGTCCCTCCTGGACCACGCCTCCCGCGACGCCCACGACCTGTCCGCGCTGCGCCTGGTCGTGACGGGCGCGGCGGTGGTCCCGCTGCGGCTGGTGGAGCGCCTCCGGGGCGAGCTCGGCGTCGGCACCGTCCTGACGGCCTACGGCCTCTCGGAGGCGAGCGGCATCGCCACGATGTGCCGCCGCGGCGACGAGCCGTCGGTGATCGCGTCGACGTCGGGCCGGGCGATACCCGGCACGGAGGTCCGGATCGCCGACGGGGCAGGGGCGCCGCTGGGGCCGGGACTGCCGGGCGAGGTGCTGGTCCGCGGCTTCAACGTGATGCGCGGCTACTACGAGGACGAGGCCGCGACCGCGGAGGTCCTCACGGCGGACGGCTGGCTGCGCACCGGTGACGTGGGCGTCCTGGACGCGGCGGGCAACCTGCGCATCACCGACCGCCTGAAGGACATGTTCGTCGTCGGCGGCTTCAACGCGTACCCCGCCGAGATCGAACAACTCCTCGGCCTGCACCCCGAGATCGCGGACGTCGCGGTGATCGGCGTCCCGGACACCCGCCTCGGCGAGGTCGGCAAGGCCTTCGTGGTCCGCCGCCCCGACGCACACCTCACGGCCGACGACCTGATCGCCTGGTCCCGCCGCGAGATGGCGAACTACAAGGTCCCGAGATCGGTGGAGTTCGTCCCCCACCTGCCCCGAAACGCCAGCGGCAAGGTGGTGAAGGGGGAGTTGCGGGGGCGGTGAGGGGCGCGGAGGCGGTCAGGCGGGCCAGACGGTGACCTGGAGGATGTAGACGCACTCGTGGCGAGGGACGGTCAAGTAGAGGAACATCCCGCCGGGAACGTATGCGGTCTGTACGCCTTCGCCCGCGCCTTGATAGCCGGTTCCGTCGAGGTGCAGTGCCTCTGCCGCGCGGACCAGTTCGTCGGCGCGCTTCTCGACCTCCGCGACGAACGCAGGCTGCGCGGGTGTCTCGCCGCCTACGACACGGGATTCGTCCGGGTCGTACTCCCAACGCCAGTCAGTCACGGGCGAGCGACTCCCGGGCCCAGACATGGAGGGTGTGGATCTCGTCCATGGCGTCGCGCCAGGCCGGGTCGTCCCGGTCCACGCTCTGCGCGGTGTACTCCGCTGCGCGCAGTCGTGCGACAGCCGAGGGAGTCCTCGCGATCTCGATGGCGACGGCCCATGTCTCAAGGAACTGGGTGATCGGTCCGAGGCTGCCGGTCCGCGCCGCAAGGGCGATGGCCTCGTCCTTCTGCCGTTCCATGGCGGGCAGTCGGTGAGGGGCCACTTGCGCGAGCGCGACGCGCAGGGCGACGGGCGTCCGCTCGGGTCTAGGGACGACCGGGCCGCCGGGTTCGATGTGCTGTGCGGTCATCCTGCTCCCTCCGTGGGCCGTGCCATGGCTACGGTACGACAGGGGCTGGTGATTACGCAGGGTATCCGGAGACGACGTGCTGGTGAGGGGAGGGGAAGCCGGCCGGGATCCGGGGACCCACCCGTCCGCCCGGAGGGCTCGGCTCGGCCGGCGTGGAGACCAGCGGCGCTGAGGCCGCTGACCGTGCCGCCTGTGGATAACCCCCGAAAAACGGCTTGGATCATCCTTCGACCCCGAACACACCTCGGCCGCGGCGGCTCCCCTCCCTGCCGCCGCGGCCGATCCCCGTCGGGAATGAGGCCTACTTGTTGCCCAGGTCCAGGGCGGGCGGGGCCGGTGCGTGCTGGTCCAGCGTGGTGACCTCCTCGGCCTTCAGGGCGGGCGGGGCCGGTGCGTGCTGGTCCAGCGTGGTGACCTCCTCGGCCTTCAGGGCGGGCGGGACCGGTGCGTGCTGGTCCAGCGTGGTGATCTCCTCGGCCTTCTTGGCTTCGCTCATGGCAGGAACTCCCCATTGATCAGCTAAAGATGTGTTGTGAAAGAAAGCGCCCGTTCGGCAACTCCCCCGAGGGTCGCCGAACGGGCGTTTCGGAGGCCTCAGCGTAGTCGTCAGGCCCCTTTGCTCCGCCTGCCCCCCGACGCGACGGATCCAGGAGTAGAGACTGGCAGCGGTCCATAAACGTTCGATGAACGCGCCGGTGCGGGGCTTTCAGGCGGCCCTGACTGGAGACAGCAGGCCGCGTACCTCGGTGGCCTCGGACGAACCGGCCGTGTCGTAGATACCGAGAGCGTCACGCCAGCAAGCACGGGCCCGGTCCGGCTGGCCGAGTGTCTCCAGGGCCTTGCCCAGAAGAGTCAGGGCATTGGCCCTCATCCAGTCACCCCCGATGCAGCCGATCCCCAGCGCCTGTTCGGCATGCTGGGCGGCCTGGGCAGGGCGACGAGCCGCGAGGTGCACCTGGGCGATGCGGAAGTGGGTGGTGCCTTCCCAGAGGCGCTGACGGCTGTCTGTGAAGATGTGAAGTGCCTTTTCGAGCTGCTCCAGCGCCTCCGGCAGCCGGCCGGCCTGGGTGAGGACGATTCCTGAGGCGTACCGCGCATTCGCCAGACGCACCGACAGACCCAAGTCGTCGTAGATTTTGATGCCCTGCTGAGCAAGGTCTACAGCGCGCGCACTGCGTCCCATGGAGGCCAGCGCCCGTGACAGATTGCAGACTGCGCTTGCCTCGCCCGGCTTGTTCTCGTCGGCGCGGAAGGCGTCGATCGCCCGGATGAAATAGCCCTCGGCGTCGGCGTAGAGCGACCTGCAAATGGCGATGATGCCAAGCTGGTTGGGAGCGGTGCTGCTGGTCCAAGGATCGTTGGCGGCCTCGTTGAGGAGATCGGCGCGCTTGGCCTCTCGCTCAGCCTCCTCGAACCGACCCCCCTGGCTGAGGACTTGGGCCAGCGTGATACGCGCCCGCATCTCGGCGTGCGCGTCATCCTGGGCGGTAGCGGCGTCGCGGGCCGCCACAGCCGTCCTCTCGTACCGGAGTGAACCGGCCCCGGACTCGGCCAGGTCGATGGTGGCCAGGAGGAGGTCGACGGCCCGTCGCAACGTCGCGGGCTTCAGGGACTGTTGGACGCAGGCGAGGAGAGGCTCGGCCTCCGCATGGAGCCAGTCCAGTGCGTCCGCGGCATCGGTGAACTCCTGCCCTGGATAGCGGCTCTTCTCAAGGTGCGCGATCGTCCGATCACCGGGACGCTCAAGTGCGTAGACCTCCGCCGCATTGGCCAGGTAGAAGTCCAGCAACCGGGACATCGCCGCATCGCGTTCGCTCGGGGGCTGTTCGTCCCTTTCCGCGCAAGCACGCGCGTAGAGCCGGACCAGATCGTGGAACCGGTAGCGACCGGGCGCCGCCGATTCCAGCAGGGAGGTGTCGACCAAGGCCTCCAACAGGTCCTCGGTCTCGTCCACCGGCAGGTCCAGGAGCGGCGCGGCAGCCGCCAATGACATGTCCGGCCCGTCGGCCAGCCCCAGCAGACGGAACGCCCGCGCCTGGGCCGGCTCCAGCGCGCCGTACCCCAGCTCGAACGTCGCCTTGACCGCCAGGTCGCCCGCCTGGAGTTCGTCCAGGCGGCGTCGCTCGTCGGCCAGCTTGGCCGCCAGGACGGACACCGTCCAGGTGCGGCGGGCCGCCAGCCGGGACGCCGCGATGCGGATCGCCAGGGGCAGGAAGCCGCAGGCCGCGACGACGTCCAGGGCGGCCTCGCGTTCCGCCGCGACCCGCTCCTCGCCCACGATCTTCGTGAACAGGGACAGCGCCTCGTCGGGGGACATGACGTCCAGGTCGACCAGGTGCGCGCCGGCCAGGTCCACCATGCGCACCCGGGAGGTCACCAGCGCAGCGCAGCCCTCCGTGCCCGGCAGCAGCGGCCGTACCTGGGCCGCGTCGCGGGCGTTGTCCAGCAGCACCAGGACCCGGCGGCCGTCCAGCACCGAGCGGTACAGGGCCGCGCGTTCCTCCAGGGAGTCCGGGATCGCCGAGTCGGCGGTGCCCAGGGCCCGCAGGAAGAAGCCCAGGACCGTCTCCGGCTCGGCCGCCCGCGCCCCCGCGCCCTGGAGATCGACGTAGAGCTGCCCGTCCGGGAAGGCGTGCCGGGCCCGGTGTGCCACGTGCACCGCCAGCGTCGTCTTGCCGACACCACCGATCCCGGCCAGCGCCGACACCGCCATCACCCGGCCCTCGGAGGAGGCGAGCACCTCGCCGAGCTCCGCGACGAATGAGGCGCGGCCGGTGAAGTCGGGCACGGTCGCCGGGAGCTGGGCGGGACGCACCACCGCCGAGGCGGGGTCCGCCATCGGGGCCGACGGCTCGGCGAGGCCGGGGTCGGCCTGCAGGATCCGCTGCTGGAGGTCGCGCAGGCCGGGCCGGGGATCGACGCCCAGTTCCTCGGCGAGCAGCCGGCGGGTGTCCGCGTACACGGCCAGCGCCTCCGCCTGCCGCCCGCTGCGGTACAGCGCCAGCATCAGCAGCTCGCGCAGGCGTTCGCGCAGCGGGTGGGCCGCGGTCAGCGCGGTCAGTTCCGAGACCGCCTCCGCGTGGCAGCCCTGCTCCAGGTCCATGTCGAGCCGGGACTCGAGGAGTTGCAGCCGCCATTCCTCCAGGCGGACCCGCTGTGCCTCCGCGTACGGACCCGGCACCCCCGCCAGTGTCTCCCCGTCCCACAGGGCCAGCGCCCGGTCCAGCGTCTTGCGCGCGCGGCCCAGGTCCCCGGCGCCCCGCGCCTTCTCGGCCCGGGCCGCCAGGTCCTGCGCCACCGCCAGGTCGAGCGTCCCTTCGCCCAGCGAGCGGATCGCGTAGCCGCCGGACTCGCTGACCAGGACGCCGGGGTCGAGCGCCTTGCGTAGCCGGGAGGCGTACGTCCGTACCGCCGCCAGCGCCTGCGAGGGGGACTCCTCGCCCCACAGCGCGTCGATCAGCTCGGCCGCCGTCGCCGTACGGCCCTCGCGCAGCAGCAGGGCGGCCAGCAGCGCGCGCTGCTGGGGGGAGCCGGTGGCGAGCGCTTCCTCGCCGCGCCAGGCGCGCACCGGTCCGAGCAGGCCGAAGCGCAGCGCCGCCGGTTGTGTACCGGAGCCCGGGTGCCGCTGCTCCGGCACGCGCGGTACGCCGTCGTCCATCGGAGTCCCCCTAGGCAGCCTCAACAACCCCGCCAGTTTGCCTTGTTCATGGTGGATGCGTCAGCCGGGCGAGACGCCGATCACAGAGACGCGACCGTTGTGCGCGCGGGTTCCCACAAGGCCCTCACAGCCTCTCCGCACGGTCGCGGCACCCAGGGCCCCGTACCACATAGCTGACGGACCGTCAGATCAGCGCTACCGTGGGCGCCATGGACACCCACGACAGCACGTTTCCGCTGATCATCTCCGTGGACGACCACACCGTGGAGCCCGCCGACGTCTGGCAGGACCGGCTCCCGAAGAAGTTCCTGGACACCGGGCCGAGGATCGTGCGCGCGCCGCTGAAGGAGATGTCCTTCCTCGGCGGCCGCTTCAAGCCCGTCATGGGCGAACCGGGCGACGACGGCCCGCTCGGCGACTGGTGGATCTACGAGGACCTGCACCGCCCGCTGACCCGCCTGGACACGGCCGTCGGCTACAGCAGGGACGAGATCAAGCTGGAGGTGATCACCTACGAGCAGATGCGGCCCGGCTCGTACGACGTCCCGCTGCGGCTGGCCGACATGGACGTCAACCACGTCCAGTCCGCGCTGTGCTTCCCCACCTTCCCGCGCTTCTGCGGCCAGACCTTCACCGAGGCCCCGGACCGCGAGCTGGGGCTGCTGTGCGTGCGCGCCTACAACGACTGGATGGTGGAGGAGTGGTGCGGCCCGCAGGCCCGCGGCCGGCTGATCCCGCTCACCCTCATCCCGCTGTGGGACGCAGAGCTCGCCGCCGCGGAGGTACGGCGCAACGCCGCCCGCGGGGTGCGGGCCGTCGCCTTCTCCGAGATACCCCCGCACCTCGGCCTGCCCTCCGTGCACGCCGACGACTGGGACCCGTTCCTGGCGGCCTGCGACGAGACCGGCACGGTCGTCGCGATGCACATCGGCTCCTCCAGCCGGATGCCGTCCACCTCCGCCGACGCCCCGCCCGCCGTCGGCTCCACCATCACCTTCGCCAACTGCTGTTTCTCGATGGTCGACTGGCTGCTGAGCGGCAAGTTCGAGCGCTTCCCGAACCTGAAGGTGATGTACGCCGAGGGCCAGATCGGCTGGATCCCCTACATCCTGGAGCGCGCCGACGTCGTCTGGGAGGAGAACCGCGGCTGGGGCGGGGTCGCCGACAAGGTCCACCGTCCGCCGTCCGAGCTGTTCGCCGAGCACGTGTACGGCTGCTTCTTCGACGACGCCTTCGGGCTCAGGAACCTGGACGCGATCGGGGTCGGGAACGTCCTGTACGAGACGGACTACCCGCACTCCGACTCCACCTGGCCGAAGTCGAGGCAGGTCGGCGAGGCCCAGATGGGGCACCTGGCGGCGGACGTCGTCGAGCGGATCGTCCGGCGCAACGCGATCGAGCTGCTCGGGCTGACGGACGAGGGGCTGTGGCCGGGTCCGGGCGGCGCCGTATGACGCCCCCGGACGGCGGCGGGGGTCTGGAGTACGGCATCCAGCTGCCCATCCAGTCCCAGAGCACCCTGTACGCCGAGCCCTGGGAGGCCGGCGCGGGCCCCGGCGACCTGCTCGCCCTCGCCCGCGCCGCCGAGCACGCCGGCTTCGCCTACCTCGCGACCTGCGACCATGTCGCCGTCCCGCGCCGCCTCGCCGCCTCCATGGGCACGGTCTGGTACGACCCGGTCGCCACCCTCGCCTACCTGGCCGCCGCCACCGAACGGATTCGGCTGCTCAGCCATGTCGCGATCGTCGGCCTGCGCCACCCGCTGCTGACCGCCAAGCAGTACGCCACCCTCGACCACCTCTCGGGCGGCCGCCTGGTCCTCGGGGTGGGCGCCGGACACGTACGGGAGGAGTTCGAGGCGCTCGGGGTGGACTTCGGGCAGCGCGGAGCGGTGCTCGACGAGGCGATCGACGCGCTGCGGGCGGCCCTGGGGCCGGACGAGTTCCCCTCCCACCACGGGAAGTTCCACGACTTCGAGGGGCTCGGCCAGCGCCCCCGGCCAGTCCAGGAGCGGGTGCCGGTGTGGGTCGGCGGTTCGTCGCCCGCGGCCGTGCGCCGGGCCGCGCTCAAGGGCGACGGCTGGCTGCCGCAGGGCGACCCGAGGGACCGGCTCCCGGCCCAGATCGACCGGCTGTGGCGGCTGCGCGAGGAGGCGGGGATCGCGCAGCCGCTCACCGTCGGCGCGATCACCGAGCCGCTGTACGTCGGCACGCCCGGCTGGGAGGTCGGCCGCCGCACCCTCACCGGCCGCCCCGAGACTCTCGCCGAGTCGCTGCGGGCCTACGGGGCGATGGGCGTGCACCAGATCCAGGTGCGGTTCCGCAGCCGGAGCCGCACCGAACTCGTCGACCAGATAAAGGCGTTCGGGGCCGAGGTCGCGCCCCACCTGACCTGAGGAGTGCGTGGCATGGGCAAGCTGGACGGGCGGGTCGTCATCGTCACCGGGGCGGCCCGCGGGCAGGGCGAGCAGGAGGCGCGGCTCTTCGTGGCGGAGGGCGCGAACGTGGTCGTGGCGGATGTGCTGGACGACCTGGGCGAGGCGCTCGCCAAGGAGATAGGGGCGCGCTACGTCCACCTCGACGTGGGCGTGGAGCAGGAGTGGCAGGCCGCCGTCGCCGCCGCGAAGCGGGCGTACGGCCGCCTCGACGGGCTGGTGAACAACGCCGGCATCCTGCGCTTCAACGCCCTCGTGGACACGCCCCTCGACGAGTTCATGCAGGTCGTGCAGGTCAACCAGGTCGGCTGCTTCCTGGGCATGAAGACGGTGGCGCCGGAGCTGGCCGACGGCGGGACCATCGTCAACACGGCGTCCTACACGGCGCTGACCGGCATGGCCGCGGTGGGGACGTACTCCGCGACCAAGCACGCCGTGCTCGGACTCACCCGGGTCGCCGCGCTGGAGCTCGCCGGCCGGGGGATCCGGGTCAACGCGATCTGCCCCGGCGCCATCGACACCGCGATGTCCAACCCGGCGCGGCTGGACCCGGGCGCGGATCCGGCGGAGATGAGCCGCGCCCTGGACGAGCTGTACCGCAAGCTCGTGCCGCTCGGGCGGATCGGGCGGGCCGAGGAGGTGGCCCGGCTGGCGCTGTTCCTGACCTCGGACGACTCCTCGTACATCACCGGACAGCCGTTCGTGATCGACGGCGGCTGGCTGGCCGGGGTCAGCATCATCTGACGGTCCATCAGCTATTGACGGTGGAAGCGGCCGGTGCGACAGTCGGCCAACGAACGGTAGCTGACGAAGCGTCAGAAAACATGGGACGGTGAACCGCTGTGGAATTCGGGCTCTTTGTACAGGGATACGTGGGCAAGCGCGCCGAGACCGACCCGCTCGCCGAGCACAAGGCGCTGATGGAGGAGACCGAGTACGTCATCCAGGCGGACCGCTCCGGCTTCAAGTACGCCTGGGCCTCGGAGCACCACTTCCTGGAGGAGTACTCGCACCTGTCCGCCAACGACGTCTTCCTCGGCTACCTCGCGCACGCCACCGACCGCATCCACCTCGGCTCGGGCATCTTCAACCCGCTCGCCCAGGTCAACCACCCGGTCAAGGTCGCCGAGAAGGTCGCCATGCTCGACCATCTCAGCGGCAACCGCTTCGAGTTCGGCAGCGGACGCGGCGCCGGTTCGCACGAGATCCTCGGGTTCATCCCTGGTGTGACCGACATGAACTACACCAAGGAGATCTGGGAGGAGACCATCGCCGAGTTCCCCAAGATGTGGCTCCAGGACGAGTACGCCGGTTTCCAGGGCAAACACTGGCAACTGCCGCCGCGCAAGGTGCTGCCGAAGCCGTACGGGAAGTCGCACCCGGCGATGTGGTACGCGGCCGGCTCCCCGCCGTCGTACGCCATGGCCGCCCGCAAGGGGCTCGGCGTCCTCGGCTTCAGCATCCAGAAGGTCGCCGACATGGAATGGGTGCTGGAGCAGTACAAGACGGCGATCGTGAACGCCGAGCCGATCGGCGACTTCGTCAACGACAACGTGATGGTGACGACGACGGCGATCTGCGCGCCCACGCACGACGAGGCGATCCGGATCGCCACGTCCGGCGGGCTGCACTACCTGCCGTCCCTGGTGTTCCGGTACCACGACACCTTCCCGCGGCCCGAGGGGTTCCCCGTCTGGCCGGAGACCCTGCCCGAGTACACCCCCGAGTTCGTCGAGCTCCTCATCGAGGAGGAGCTGCTGATCTGCGGCGATCCGGACGAGGTGCTGCGGCAGTGCAAGCGGTGGGAGCAGGCGGGGGCGGATCAGCTGAGCTTCGGGCTGCCGGTGGGGGTGCCGAAGGAGGAGACGTTGCAGACGATCCGGCTGATCGGGGAGCACGTCATTCCGAAGATCGACACGGATCCCGTACACCGGACGACCCGATTCCGGGATGCCGCGTAATCGCCGTTGCGGGGTGCGGGTGCGTTGTGGCTGGTCGCGCAGTTCCCCGCGCCCCTTCAGGTAGGGCAGGTGCCCGCCTCGGAAAGGGAGCCCCATGCTTGATCACGTCATCAAGGGTGCGACCGTCGTGGACGGAACCGGCGCGCCCGCCTTCACCGCCGACGTCGGTATCCGCGACGGGCGGATCGCCGTCATCGGCACGGTCACCGAGGAGTCCCGCACCGGCGAGGACGCCACGGGGCTCGTCCTCGCCCCCGGCTTCGTCGACCCCCACACCCACTACGACGCCCAGCTGTTCTGGGACCCCTACGCCACCCCCTCCCTCAACCACGGGGTGACCACGGTCGCGGCCGGCAACTGCGGCTTCACCCTGGCGCCGCTGAACCCGGCCCGCCCCGAGGACGCCGACTACACCCGTCGCATGATGTCCAAGGTCGAGGGCATGTCCCTGGTCGCCCTGGAGGAGGGGGCGCCCTGGAACTGGCACACCTTCGGGGAGTATCTGGACGCGCTCGAAGGGCGGATCGCCGTCAACGCGGGGTTCATGGTCGGGCACTGCGCGCTGCGCCGCCATGTGATGGGGCCGGACGCGGTCGGCGGACAGCCCGCGCCGGAGCAGCTGACGGCCATGCTGCGTCTCTTCCACGACGCCATGGACGCCGGTGCCTGGGGCTTCTCCACCACCCAGTCCTCGACCCACTCCGACGGCGACGGCCGGCCGGTCGCCTCCCGGCACGCCCGGCCCGAGGAGCTGCTGGCGCTGGCGAAGGCGGTCGGCGAGCACGAGGGCACCCAGATCGAGGCGATCGTCGCGGGCTGCCTGGACCGGTTCAGCGACGCCGAGATCGACCTGCTGGTGGAGCTGAGCGCGGCCGCCGGACGCCCCCTGAACTGGAACGTCCTCACCGTCGACGCGGCCGTCCCGGAGCGGGTGCCGCGGCAGCTGACGGCGAGCGAGCGGGCCCGCAAGGCGGGCGGCCGGGTGGTCGCCCTGACCATGCCGATCCTGACGCCGATGAACATGTCGCTGGGCACGTTCTGCGCGCTGAACCTGATCCCCGGCTGGGGCCCGGTCCTGGGCCTGCCCGTGCCCGAGCGGATCGCGCGGCTCGGGGACCCCGGGGTGCGGGCCGAACTGCTGCGGCACGCGAACTCCCCGGAGGCCGGCGTCTTCCGGCGGCTGGTGAACTTCGGCCGGTACGTCATCGGCGACACCTACAGCCCGGCGAACGAGGGCCTGACCGGCCGGGTGGTGCGGGACATCGCCGCCGAACGCGGCCAGGACCCCTTCGCCTGCCTGGTGGAGATCTGCTCCGCCGACGGGCTCCGTACCGTCCTGTGGCCCATGCCCACCGACAACGACCCCGCCTCCTGGGCCCTGCGGGCCGAGACCTGGCAGCACGAGGACGTCCTGCTCGGCGGGTCCGACGCGGGCGCGCACCTGGACCGCATGTGCGGAGCCCCGTACACCACCCGCTTCCTCGGGGACTGCCTGCGCGGCCGGAGGCTGACGGGCCTGGAGCAGGCGGTGAAGATGCTGACCGACGACCCGGCGCGGCTGTTCGGACTGCGCGAGCGGGGCCGGGTGCGGGAGGGCTGGCATGCGGACCTGGTGCTCTTCGACCCGGAGCGGATCGACGCGGGCAAGGCCACCCTGGTGCACGACCTGCCGGGAGACAGTCCACGGCTGGACTCCAGGGCGATCGGGGTGCGGGCGGTCTGGGTCAACGGGACCGCGGTGATCCGGGACGACGTGGTCACCGGCGCCGTGCCGGGCCGCGTCCTGCGTTCGGGGCGGGACACACGGACGGTGGGCACGAGGTGAGCGACGACGCGAAGCAGGTGGGCGACGGCGGGAAGCTGTTCCTCGGCGGCGCCTGGGTGGAGCCGGACGGCGGCTGCTACGAGGTGACCGACCCGGCGACCGAGGACACCGTCGGCCGGGCGCCGGAGGCCTCGCCGGAGCAGGTGCGCGCGGCCTGCGCGGCGGCCCGCGAGGCGTTCGGACCCTGGTCGCGCACCGCGCCCGAGGAGCGGGCGGCGATCCTGGCCCGCGCGGCGGACCTGATCCGCGCCCGGCTGGTGCCGTACGCGGAGCTGGCGCAGGCGGAGACCGGCGCCACCACGGCCACCGCGCGGGCGATGCAGGTGGGCGTGGCCGCGGCCCGGTTCCGCCGCTACGCGCGCGTGGAGCCCGTCGAGTGGCCGGTGCAGCCGCAGATCAACGAGGCCGGGCCGATGGGGAAGGCGGCGGTCATGGGCGCGCTCGCCGCCCGCCGGCCGGTCGGGGTGGTCGCGTGCGTCACGTCGTACAACAACCCCTGGGCGAACCCGGCCGGGAAGATCGCCCCCGCTCTGGCCATGGGCAACACGGTGGTGGTCAAACCGGCCCCGCAGGACCCGCTGTCCGTCTACCGGATGGCGCGGGCGCTGGAGGAGGCGGGGGTGCCGCGCGGGGTGGTGAACGTCGTCTCCGGCCGCTCGGTCGCGGTCGGCGAGGCGGCCGTGGAGTCACCGGACGTCGACATGGTCAGCTTCACCGGCTCCACGGCGGTCGGGCAGCGCATCGCCGAGGTGTGCGGGCGGCACATGAAGCGCCAGCTGATGGAGCTGGGCGGCAAGGGCGCCGCGCTCGTCCTCGACGACGCGGACCTCGACTCGGCGGTGGCCGGCATCGGCACCACCTTCTCCTTCTACAGCGGCCAGATCTGCACGGCCCCGACCCGGGTGCTGGCCCAGCGGGGGGTGTACGACCGTCTGGTGGAGCGACTGGCCGGGTACGCACGCCGGCTGAAGGTCGGCGACCCGCGGGAGCCGGACACGGTCGTCGGGCCGGTGATCTCGGCGGCGCACCGCGACCGGGTCGAGTCGTACGTCGAACTCGGCCGCAAGGAGGGCGCGGTGGTCGTGACCGGCGGCGAACGCCCCCCGCCGGAGCGGGGGTTCTACGTCGCCCCGACCCTCCTCGCCGACTGCACCAACGACCTGCGGGTGGCCCGCGAGGAGATCTTCGGCCCGGTGGTCGTGGTCATCCCCTTCGACGAGGAGGACGAGGGGGTGGCCCTGGCCAACGACTGCGACTACGGCCTGATCGACTACGTCTGGTCCGCGGACGTGGCCCGCGCCTTCCGGGTGGCGCGGCGGCTGCGCACCGGCGGGGTCGGCGTCAACACCGTCGGCCGCAACATGGAGGCCCCCTTCGGCGGGTTCAGGAAGAGCGGCGTCGGCCGCGACGTCGGCTCCTACGCCCTGCACGCCTACAGCGAGGTGCAGTCGATCGTCTGGCCGGGGTGACCGGGCCCGCCCGTCAGGGCCGGCCCCCGCCCAGATCGACCCGTACCGTCAGCAGCCGCGTGCCGAGCAGGCGTACCGCCGCGCTGTTGCCGCGGGGCAGGGTGCGCAGCCGGGCCACCGGGTCGTCGTCGGGCAGGAGATGCGCCGTGCCCTCGTGCCAGCGGCCCCGGATGCGCACCCGCACCCGGGGGTCCGCCTGGATGTTGCGGACGTACTGCGAGCGGTCCCCGAACTCCGAGACCAGCCAGAAGGAGTCGCCGACCCGGCGGCCCCCGAGCGGGGTGCGCCGGGGCCGGCCGGAGACACGGCCGGTGGTCTCCAGGAGCGTCTGGAACGGCAGCCGGCGTACGAGCGGGTTGGCGACGTGCCGCTGGAAGGCTGTCGTCGCGCGGAATCTGAGGTCGGTGTGACGGGGCATTGCCTGTGAGGCTCCTGTCGGGTCTGGTGTGCGGCACAAGGGAGTTGCTTCAATGGTCCCCGATGTCGCACGACGAGAGCTGGTGGCTGCGGATGCGGGTCGTGACCTGGAACCTCTGGTGGCGCTTCGGTCCCTGGCAGGAGCGCCAGAAGGCGATCCTGGCCGTGCTCAGAGAGCTGCGGCCCGATGTCGTCGGGCTCCAGGAGGTGTGGGAGTGCGGCGGTGAGAACCTCGCCCGGTGGCTGGCGGCCGACCTCGGGATGCACTGGGCCTGGGCCCCGTCCGACGCGTCGGACCGCTGGCAGCGGCGGATAGGGGACCCGACGGTCGAGATCGGCAACGCCGTGCTCAGCCGCTGGCCGGTGGCGGCCCAGGAGGTGCTGCGGCTGCCGGCCCCCGAGGAGCTGTACGACGGACGGCTCGCCCTGTACACCCGGATCGCCACCCCCACCCACGAGGTGCCCTTCTTCACCGTCCATCTCACCTCGGCCATCGACGCCTCGGCCGTACGCGTCGAACAGGTCACCGCGCTCGCGGAGTTCGTCGCCGCGCACCGGGACGGCACCGACTTCCCCCCGGTCGTCACGGGCGACTTCAACGCCTGGCCGGACTCCGACGAGATCCGGCGCTTCGGGGGCTACAGGACGGCTCCCGCCGCCCCCGGACAGGTGTTCCTCGACGCCTGGGAGTACGCCGACCCGGCGGCCCCCTCGGCCACCTGGGACCCGGCCAACGGCTTCGTCGGCCCGCAGAGCCCGCCCGCGCGCATCGACTACATCCACGTCGGACCGCCCGGCCCCGGCGGCCTCGGCCATGTGCGGGCCGTACGGCGGGCCGGGGACGGGCCGGTCGACGGGATGTGGCCCTCGGACCACGCGGCGGTCGTCGCCGACCTGGCCCTGGGACCCGTTCAAGAGGGGGCGGCCCAGGCGGGCTAGCGGCCCAGGAAGATCGGGTTGGTGAACGCCGCCAGCGCCCCCGGCAGCGGTCCCGCCGCCGCCTCGTGCCGCAGTTCCGCCCGTACGTAGGCCGCGTACGAGGCGGTGGTGTGCCACTCGACCGTGCCCGAGCCGGACACCGGCAGCGGGTCGGAGGTGAACAGCACCCCCTGGTCGGTGACGAGGCGGACCGTGCAGCGCGGGGCGCCCGTCACCTCCAGCCGGACCGTGACCGGGGCGTCCCGGGACACCTCCAGACGCCCGCCGATGCCCGCGTGCTCACCCCGCGGTCCGCTCGCCGTGAAGGACAGCGAGAGCCGGTTCGACTCGGCCACGTAGGAGCGGCCCGCCCGGATGCCGTCCTGGATCGCCTCCCGGGTCAGGTCGTCGGCCAGCACCACCGTCTGCGGGGAGCCCACCACGTCCGGGTCCCGGTGGGCGTCGCTGTTGCCCATCGCCGGGATCCAGCCCCGGCCGCCCTCCCGCACCGACGCGACGAGCATGTTGTCCCAGTCGGCCAGCGTCACCTCGTCGTCCGGGGTGTACGGGCCGTTCCACACCTCCACCGCGTCCGCGTCCCCGAAGCCGAACTTCCAGCCGCAGCCGACACAGGTGGCGTGCGGGTGGGCGGGGACGACCAGGCCCCCCGCGCCACGGATCCGGCGGGCGAACCGGCCGAAGCGGTTGTCCCGGGCCCGGTAGCGCCAGTCGACGAAGGTGCCCGGTTCCGTGCCGAGCGCCAGGACGTGGCCGTTCCGCGTGGTGACCTCCTCGCCCAGCATGACCAGCAGGTCGTCGCCGGCCGCGTCCGCCCAGTGCGCGTGCGCCGAGTGGGTGTTGTGGTCCGAGGAGTTGATGAAGTCCAGGCCCGCCGCGCGCGCCAGCGCCGCGATCTCCGCCGGGGTGCGGCGGCCGTCGGAGTACCAGGAGTGCAGATGGCAGTCGCCCCGGTACCAGGCCCGCCCCCGCCCCTTGGCCCGGGCGGGCGGGTAGACCGGCTCCGGTGTGACGCCCGGCTCCCCGTACGACAGCGTGACGGTGATCTCGTAGTTCAGTCCCTGCGGCGCCACCGTGTAGGGGCCGAGGGCGATGTGCCAGGTGCCCTTGCGGACCGGACCCGGAAGGTAGCCGGGCGTCGCGTCGTCGGCCCGGATGAAGAACTCCGAGCGTGCCCCGCCCGACCAGCCGCGAAAGCCCCGGCCGCCGAGCTCGGTGCCGTGCTCGTCGAAGATGCCGATGTCGAGGGCGTTGCCCGCGGTGCCGGCCGGGACGGACGGCTTGTCGTAGGTGTACGCGACCCTGAGCTCCCGCACCCCGGAGGGCACTTCGAGCGGGACGTACACGAAGTCCGGCGAGCCGGTGGGCAGCGTGCCGCGCACCGTCCTCGTCTCCTGGTCCTGGCCGTCCGCCGCGGCGAAGCTCACGCTTCCCAACGTAAGGGCGGCGGCCGCTCCCGTCACGAACAGGGCGCGTCTTGCGATTCCGGCGTGTTCCTCGCACATGCTGCGGCTCCCCAGGTGTCGTCGGTGACATGGCACGGGTGGTGCAGGAGGTGGTGCGGGGTGGTGTCCGCCAGCTTCCTGCCCGGACGTGAACTCCCGTGCAAGGGAAGGGGAGCGCCGGCTTTCGGAGAGGCGGAGAGGCACGGGCCGTGCGGACGCCCGGCCCCGCGCGCGCGGGACGCCCGGCGCCGAAGCGCCGTCCGAGGTGACGCTGTGTCACCGTCCGCGGTGCGGAGCGTTTCGGACATGACTCGTCAGACCTGATCAGCGCGATCGTATGCTCGAAGGATGACGACTCCCGCGACCTCCGGAACCGGCCCCACCGGCCCCACCGAGAACTCCATGCGTCGCGCCCTCAGACGTGCCCGGGACGGCGTCGCCCTCGACGCCGGCGAGGCGGCGGTGCTGCTCCAGGCGCGCGGCGAGGCCCTCGACGACCTCGCCGCGTCCGCCGCCCGGGTGCGGGACGCGGGCCTCGAAGCGGCCGGCCGCGCCGGTGTCATCACCTACTCCAAGAGCGTCTTCATCCCGCTCACCCGGCTGTGCCGGGACAAGTGCCACTACTGCACCTTCGTCACCGTCCCCGGCAAGCTGCGCCGCGCCGGGCACGGGATGTTCATGTCGCCCGACGAGGTCCTCGACGTCGCCCGCAAGGGCGCCGCCCTCGGCTGCAAGGAAGCCCTCATCACCCTCGGCGACAAGCCCGAGGACCGCTGGCCCGAGGCCCGCGAATGGCTCGACGCGCACGGCTACGACGACACCATCGCCTACGTCCGGGCGATCTCCATCCGCATCCTGGAGGAGACGGGTCTGCTCCCGCACCTCAACCCGGGCGTCGTGACGTGGACGGACTTCCAGCGCCTGAAGCCGGTCGCGCCCAGCATGGGCATGATGCTGGAGACCACCGCCACCCGGCTGTGGTCCGAGCCCGGCGGCCCGCACCACGGCTCCCCGGACAAGGAGCCGGCCGTCCGGCTGAGGGTTCTTCAGGACGCGGGCCGCTCCTCGGTCCCGTTCACGTCCGGCATCCTGATCGGGATCGGCGAGACCTACGAGGAGCGCGCGGACTCCCTGTTCGCGCTGCGCCGCACCGCCCGGTCCTACCACGGCATCCAGGAACTGATCATCCAGAACTTCCGCGCCAAGCCGGACACGGCGATGCGCGGTATGCCGGACGCCGAGCTGGACGAGCTCGTCGCCACCGTGGCCGTGGCCCGGCTCATCATGGGCCCCTCGGCCTGCCTCCAGGCCCCGCCCAACCTCGTGGACTCGGAGTACGAGCGGCTCATCGGCGCCGGCATCGACGACTGGGGCGGGGTCTCCCCGCTCACCATCGACCACGTCAACCCCGAGCGCCCCTGGCCGCAGATCGAGGAACTCGCGGCGCGCTCCGCGGCGGCGGGCTTCGAACTGCGCGAACGCCTCTGCGTCTACCCGGAGTTCGTCCGCCGCGGCGAACCCTGGCTGGACCCGCGGCTGCTGCCGCACGTACGGGCGCTCGCGGACCCGGAGACCGGCCTGGCCCTGCCGGACGCGGTGGTCGAGGGCCGGCCGTGGCAGGAGCCGGAGGAGGCGTTCACCGCCACCGGCCGCACCGATCTGCACCGCACCATCGACACCGACGGCCGCACGTCCGACCGGCGCGACGACTTCGACGAGGTGTACGGCGACTGGGGCGCCCTGCGCGAGGCGGCCGCGCCCGGCATGGCGCCGGAGCGCATCGACACGGACGTCCGCGCGGCCCTGGCCACGGCGGCCGACGACCCGACGAAGCTGACCGACGACGAGGCGCTGGCCCTGCTGCACGCCGACGGACCGGCGCTGGACGCGCTGTGCGCGGTCGCGGACGACGTCCGCAGATCCGTGGTCGGCGACGAGGTGACGTACATCGTCACCCGCAACATCAACTTCACCAACGTCTGCTACACCGGCTGCCGCTTCTGCGCCTTCGCCCAGCGCCGCACCGACGCGGACGCCTACACGCTCTCCCTGGACCAGGTCGCCGACCGGGCCCAGCAGGCGTGGGAGGTGGGCGCGGTGGAGGTCTGCATGCAGGGCGGCATCCACCCGGACCTGCCCGGTACGGCGTACTTCGACATCGCGAGGGCGGTCAAGGAACGCGTCCCCGGCATGCATGTGCACGCCTTCTCGCCCATGGAGGTCGTCAACGGCGCGACCCGTACCGGGCTGTCGATCCGCGAGTGGCTGACGGCGGCGAAGGAGGCGGGGCTCGACTCGATCCCCGGCACGGCGGCGGAGATCCTCGACGACGAGGTCCGCTGGGTCCTGACCAAGGGCAAGCTGCCGGCCGCGACCTGGATCGAGGTGGTGACCACGGCGCACGAGCTGGGCATCCGCTCGTCCTCGACGATGATGTACGGCCATGTGGACCAGCCCCGCCACTGGCTGGGCCATCTGCGCACGCTGGCCGGGATCCAGCAGCGGACGGGCGGTTTCACGGAGTTCGTGACGCTGCCGTTCATCCACACCAACGCGCCGGTCTACCTGGCGGGCATCGCGCGCCCGGGCCCCTCGACGCGGGACAACCGCGCGGTGACGGCGATGGCGCGGCTGCTGCTGCACCCGTACATCCCGAACATCCAGACCAGCTGGGTGAAGCTGGGCACACAGGGCGCGGCGGAGATGCTCCGCTCCGGGGCGAACGACCTGGGCGGCACGCTGATGGAGGAGACGATCTCGCGCATGGCGGGCTCGTCCTACGGCTCCTACAAGTCGGTCAAGGACCTGGTCGCGGTGGCGGAGGCGGCCGGGCGGCCGGCGAAGCCGCGCACCACCCTGTACGGCGAGGTGCCGGAGGAGCGGCAGCGGGCGGCGCAGGCGTCGGACGGGCATCTGCCGGAGCTGCTGCCGGTACTGGACTGAGCCGGCGCGGGGGCAGCCACGAGGCGGGCGCCGGGCGGGCCGAGGGCGGCCTGCCGGGCGGCCGGACCGCGGGGCCGGGTGGTCGAGGGCTCGCAGTACGATGACCCGACCCCATGTTCGATGGGGCCTGGAGCGGAGGAGACGCGTGTCCGTGCCTGCCAGACGGCTTCCCTCGTGGGCCTGGGTCACCGGCCTGACGGTCGGGGCCATCGCCGTGGTCACCACCCTGGCCGTGCAGGCGGACCAGGGCGTGCGCCCCGTGGCCTCGGCCACCGGCCGGCCGGCCCCCACGGCGTCGGCCTCGGCCTCGGCCTCGGCCAGCCCCCGCCCCGCGCCCGCCCCGAAGAAGACCGCCGCGGTGCCCGACGGCTCGGGCGTCGGGCGCCGGATCGTCTACTCCCTCGGGCAGCACCGCGTCTGGCTGGTCGACGCGAGCGACGCCACGAGCCGCACCTTCACGGTCTGGCCGGGCACCGTGAGTCCGGCCGCGGGCAAGTACACGGTCTCGCTACGCAAGGACGCCACCACCGGCTCCGACGGCGTCGCGATCGAGCACATCATGTACTTCGCCACCGCCTCCGGTGTGAACATCGCCTTCTCCAACGCGGTGAACGGCGCCTCGCCGCCGCCCGCCGCGGGCAGCCGCACCGGCGGCATCCGGATGCCCAAGGCGGACGGCACGGCGCTGTGGGCCTTCGGGTCGACCGGCACCAAGGTGACCGTCGTCGACTGACCGCCCGCTCCCCGGTTCGCTGTTTCTGGCCGAAAACTGACCACAAGCGACCACTCGGGTTACTCGACGCATACCGATCCACTGCCTGAAGCGCACGTTCCGGGTCCATTACAGTGCTGCCCTGTCGTACGACGGACGGTGCCACGGGAGGTCTTGGTGGGTGCGACGACCGGCGCTGTCTGGGGCCGCGCCGAGCAGCAGGACTTCCGCGGGCGGGTGCGCGGCACGCTGCTCGGCGTGGCGCTCGGGGACGCGCTGGGCGCCCCCGTCGACGGGCTCGGGATCGACGCGATCCGTGAGGCCCACGGGCCGGACGGCGTCGTCGACCCGGTGCCCGCGTACGGGCGGCGCGGTGCCGTCACCCATCTCACCCAGCTGACGCTGTTCACGGTGGACGGCCTGATACGGGCGCAGGTACGGCGCGACACGGGCGCCTGGCACCCGCCGACCGATCTGCACCGGGCCTATCTGCGCTGGGCCGCCACCCAGCGCGACTGGGGGCCCGACGAGCGCCGCAAGGACGACGGGTGGCTCGCCCGCGAGGAGTGGCTGTACGCGCGCCGGGACCCCACCGGGGCCCTGCTGCTCGGCCTCGCCGACGAGAACATGGGCACGCTGGAGGCGCCGAAGAACCCCGGCGAGTCCGGTCCGCAGGCGGCCGCCCGCTCGGCGCCCTTCGGACTGCTGGTGGGCTGGGAGCCGCTGCTGGTCGTGCAGCTGGCCGTGGAGTGCGCGGCGCAGACCCACGGGCACCCCAACGCCTGTCTCGCGGCCGGCGCGTACGCGGTGATCGTGCACGGACTCGCCCGGGGCGAGAGCCTCGAAGGAGCCGTGCAGTACGCGCTCGCGCTGCTCGCCTCACGCCCGGGGCACCAGGCGGTCTCCGACGCGTTGCAGTACGCGCTGGCCGCGGCGCGGCCGGGGTCGCCGACGCCGGAGCGGGTGGCGGAGATGTCCGCGTCCGGCACGGCGGAGGGCCTGCTGGCCGCCGCCGTCTACTGTGCGCTGGTCGGCGAGGACGTGCGGCACGGACTGCGTCTCGCCGTGAACCACGGAGGCCCGTCCGCTCCCACGGGTGCCATGGCGGGCGGGCTCCTGGGCGCGCTGTACGGAGAGACGGCCCTGCCCCCGGCCTGGCTGGCCGAGCTGGAGGGCCGTCCCACGATCCTGGAACTCGCCGACGACTTCGCGATGGAGATGACCCAGGGGGCCGCGCTGCACGGTCCGACGGCGGCGTCCCCGGGATGGCTGGCCCGCTACCCGCGGGGAACCTGAGCCCCGTCCCGCCGCCCGGCACCGAGCAGCGCGGCCGGCCGGCTCCCCGGCCGGCCGCCCCCCGCCGCCGCCCCCCCCGGGTCGCCGGGCTCAGCGGCCGACGTCGTCCGTCACCGCCGCCCCGGCACCCCCGGCCGCCGGAGCCGGTACGGCCGCCGTGGCCGCCGCCCCGTCCCCGTCGGAGTTGATCCGCTCGATGACGGCCAGCCGCTCCGGGGTGTCCTCGGGCCGCAGGAAGCCGATCAGGACGTAGAGGACCAGGGAGACCGCCAGCGGGACCGACACCTGGTACTGCAACGGCACCCCGCCGTCGACGTTCCAGTTGATCGGGTAGTTGACCAGCCAGAAGGCCAGCAGGCCCATCGCCCAGCTGGTGAGCGCGGCCGTCGGCCCCGACCGGCGGAAGGGCCGCAGCAGGCCGAGCATCATCGGGATCGCGATCGGTCCCATCAGACCGGCCACCCACTTGATGACGACGGTGATGATGTCCTTGAACGCCGGCGAGTTGACCTGGGTCGCCACCGACATCGACAGGGCGAGGAACACGACCGTGGTGATCCGGGCCGCGACCAGCCCCGACCGCGCGTTCCAGGACCGGGCCCGCTCCGACAGGACCGGAGCCACGTCCCGGGTGAACACCGCCGCGATCGCGTTGGCGTCGGAGGAGCACATGGCCATGGTGTGCGAGAAGAAGCCGACGATGACCAGACCCAGCAGACCGTGCGGCAGCAGCTGTTCGGTCATCAGGCCGTAGGAGTCGGAGCCGTCCGGCTTCTGGGCGTGCACCAGCAGCGGTGACATCCACATGGGGAAGAACAGGACCACCGGCCACACCAGCCACAGCGCGGCGGACAGCCGGGCCGAGCGCTCGGCCTCGCGCGGTCCGGCCGTGGCCATGTAGCGCTGGGCCTGGTTGAGCATTCCGCCGTTGTACTCGAAGAGCTTGATGAACAGGAAGGCGAGCAGGAACACCGTGCCGTACGGGCCGGCCAGCCCGTCGCCGTGGCCGTGCAGCGCGGGCTCGTCCCACGCGTCGAAGAACCCGATCCCCTTGTCGCCGAGCTTCAGCACCACCGCGACGAACATCGAGACGCCCGCCAGCAACTGGATGACGAACTGACCGAGTTCGGTCAGCGCGTCGGCCCACAGCCCGCCGATGGTGCAGTACACGGCGGTGATACCGCCGGTGATCAGGATGCCCTGGTTCAGCGAGACCCCGGTGAACACGGACAGCAGGGTCGCGATCGCGGCCCACTTCGCGCCGACGTCCACGATCTTCAGCAGCATGCCGGACCAGGCCAGCGCCTGCTGGGTGGGGAGGTTGTAGCGGTTCTTCAGGTACTCCAGCGGCGAGGCCACGTGCAGCCGGGAGCGCAGCCGGTTGATCCGCGGCGCGAACAGCTTCGACCCGATGGCGATGCCGAGCGCGATGGGGAAGGACCAGGTCACGAACGACGTCACGCCGTAGGTGTAGGCGATGCCCGCGTACCCGGTGAACATCACCGCGCTGTAGCCCGACATGTGGTGCGAGATGCCGGACAGCCACCACGGCATCTTCCCGCCGGCGGTGAAGAAGTCGCTGACGTCGTCCACCCGCTTGTGCGACCAGATGCCGATCGCGACCATCACGCCGAAATACCCGATGAGCACGGCCCAGTCGAGACTGTTCATGAGCCCCCTTCCAGGGTCCGCCTTGTGAACTCCGCTCAGCTGGTGGGCACTTCGCCTGAGCGGGGAATGGGCTCCTCAGGCCGCGAAGTGCCCGCTCATCGTGGGTGGCTGTGCGTGGGCACGACAAGCGAGCGGTAGGTCAAGAGCAGGTAAAATAGTTCTGCTCACTGACCTTGGTTCACCTATATGAACAGTCTGTAAGGGCGTGGGAAGGGCTCAGCGCATCAGCTCCCCGGCGTTGACCAGCAGCGACTGTCCCGTGATCGCCCGCGCCCGGTCGGACGCCAGGAACACCGCCGCGTCCGCCACGTCCCCGTCCGTCGCCAGCTCGGGCAGCGCCATCCGATCGGTCAGCCGGGACAGCACCTCACCCTCCGGCACCCCCTCGGTGTGCGCGGTGAACTGCACGTACGCCTGCACCGGCGGCCCCCACATCCAGCCCGGCAGCACGGTGTTGACCCGGATCCGGTACGGGCCCAGCTCCCGCGCCAGCGAGTACATCGCGCTCGTCAGCGCCCCCTTCGACGCCGCGTACGCCGCCTGCCGCACCTGCGAGGGGGCGGCCACCGCCGACTGGGTCCCGATGAACACGACCGACCCGCCGCCCCTGCCCCCGCCGCCCGCCTTCAGCCCCGGCAGACAGGCCCGCGTCATCCGCAGCGAGCCCAGCAGGTTCACGTCGAGCACCGAACGCCAGGTCGTGAAGTCCGCGTCCTCCAGGCCGCCGAAGTAGGAGTCCCAGGCCGCCACGTGCACCACCGCGTCGATCCGCCCGAACCGCTCCGAGGCCAGCCCCGCCAGCGCCGCGCACTGCCCCTCGTCGGTGATGTCGGTCGCCCGGTACGCGGTGTGCGCGCCGTCCGGGTCGATCTCGGCGGCGCTCTTGGCGAGGTTCGCCTCCGTGCGCGCCCCCAGCACGGCGTTGCCGCCGTCCCGTACCACCGCCGCCGCCACCTGATGACCGAGCCCGGCCCCGACCCCCGAGACGACGACGGTCTTGCCGTCCAGCAGTGACATCGCGTACCTCCCGGGTATGGCGCATTGTCTGACGGAGCGTCAGAGTATGGGCGTCCGGGAGCGGACGGAAGAGGCCGGAGGGCGCCCGAAGGGGCCGGAAGCGGCCGCAGGGCTCCGGAAGGGGCCGCAGGAGCGAGGAAGGGGAACGGCATGAGCGAGGAGACCCGCCGTGACGTGGACGCGTACGCCGAACTGGCCGCCACCGGCCCCTACGGCGTCCGCCCCGGCCACGCCCTGATCACCATGGTCGAGCCGCACCCGGGCCACGAGTACGCCTACAACCGCTGGTACGAGGACGACCACTACTACGCCGGCGCGATGGCCATGCCCTGGATGTACGCGGGCCGCCGCTGGGTCGCCACCAGGGACCTGCAACTCCTGCGCTACCCGGAGAAGTCGGCGATCGCCCAGCCGGTGACCGAGGGCTGCTACCTGTCGACGTACTGGATCACCGAGGGCCGCTACGACGAGCACATGAAGTGGACCGTCGCGATCAACAAACGGCTCAACCGGGACGCCCGCGTCTACCACGACCGCACCCACGTCTTCACCGCGTTCCAGGACCACGCGACGACCGTCTACCGCGACGGCGCGGCCGGCCCGAGGGACCAGCACGCCCTCGACCACCCCTACCCGGGCCTGGTGCTGGAGGTCGTCGACGCGGAGTCCGGCGCCCGGCGCGCCGAACTCCTCGACTGGCTCCGCTCCCGCCATCTGCCCCGGCGGGTCGCGGGCTCCCCGGCCGCCCTGGTGACCGTCTTCCGCCCGACCCCGCTGCCCGGCGACCGCATGACCTACGTACGCCAGGTCGAGGGCGTCGACACCCGGCTGACCCTGCTGTGGTTCCTGGAGACGGACCCGCGGGAGTGCTGGGAGGAGCACTTCACCGGACTCGACACGGCCCTCGCCGAGTCGGGTCTGGGCCGGGTGGAGCTGGTGGCGCCGTTCGTCCCCACGGTGCCGGGCACCGACCGGTACGTCGACCGGCTGCGCTGAGAGCTCCGAACCCCGAGCGGCCCGGACCGGGGGCGGACCGGGGTCGCCTCAACCCGTCCGGACCGGGGTCACTTCCACTCGTCCGGGCAGGGCGTCCCGCGCGGCACCGTGTACGGCGCCGCCAGCCGGTAGGTCCCCGCCTTCGGTGCCAGCAGCACCGTCCACCGGTCGCCCTGGGCGTCCTCCTCCGTCTCCATCAGACAGCCGTTGACGTTGTGGTACGACCTGGGCTCGCCCTCGGCCCGGTGCTTGGACGCCTTGGTCTCCTGCGGTGGCTGCAGCTTCTTGCCGTCGGCGTCGACGATGCTCAGCCACGGCGAGTACGGGATCCGGACGGTGATGCGGCCCGGCCTGCTCACCTCCATGGTCAGCTCGCCCTGCTCGGCCCGGTCCACGACCGCGTTCGGCTCGGCGAGCGACGCCGGGTCGGTCACCTGGAACAGCTGCCAGTTGTCGTCGCCCCACACCTGCTTCAGATAGGGCAGGCCGCGCCGCAGCAGCTGCCGCTCCCGCTGCCCGCCGTCCCCGTCGGGCTCGTCCTTGGGCAGCACGACGTAGTGCACGGCCCACCGCTGGAGCCACTCGTGATAGTTGGCGGAGTTGAGCGTGTCGTCGTAGAAGACGGGGTTGCGCTCCATGTCGGCCTGGCGGTTCCAGCCGCGGGCCAGGTTGACGTACGGGGCGAGGGCGGAGGCCTCGCGGTGCGAGCGGGCCGGCACGACCTCCACGCGGCCCTTCTCGGCACCGGCCACCTGGAGCTGGTTGACCAGCGGGGCCAGCTCGCGCGCCCAGGAGGCGGCCGGGGTGGTGTGGATGATGTCGTCGACCGTCTTGAAGCCGATCCAGCCGGTGAAGGAGGCGAGGGCCAGCACGAGCGCGTACCACTTGCGTGAGCGCCGGACCGTGAACGGCAGCGCGGCCACCAGGACGACCCCCGCGAACAGCATCGCCAGCCGGGTGATGTTGGAGCCGATCTGCGAGCTGATCAGCCACGCCAGCAGCACCGCGAGTCCGTACACCGCGGCCGTGATCCGGACGGTCTTCCACTCGGTCGGTACGACGGCGAAGGCGACCCCCGCGCACAGCAGCGGCAGGATCACCGACCCGAACGACATCGGTTGGGTGCCGGAGAACGGGAACAGCCAGGCCGACACCGCGACCACGGCGGTCGGGCCGAGGCCCAGCGCCCAGGCGCCGGGGCGCCGCTTCTGGAGGAACAGCGCGGCCGCCACCAGCCCCACGAACAGACCCGCGACCGGCGACGACATGGTGGCCAGCGCGGCCAGCGGGGCCGCGCAGCAGGCCTTCGCCCACCGTTTGTGGCGCCAGCGGTACGGCCAGCAGAACACGGAGGCGACCGCGGCCAGCGCGAACATCGTGCCGAGCCCGAAGGTCACCCGGCCCGAGATGGCGTTGCACAGGAAGGCGAGGACACCGGCCAGCGAGGCCCACAGGGGGTTTCGCACCGACCGGCTGCGCAGCAGGACCAGCGTCAGCAGCCCGGCCGACACCGTCCCGGCGATCATCATCGTCGTACGGACGCCGAGCACCGACATCAGATACGGCGACACCACGCTGTAGGACACCGCGTGCATACCGCCGTACCAGGCGAGGTTGTACGCCGAGTCCGGGTGCCGGCCGACGAACTCGGCCCAGGCGTCCTGCGCCGCGAGGTCCCCGCCACTGTTCGCGAACGTGAAGAACCAGACGACGTGCAGGATTCCGGCCAGCGCGGTGACGTACAGGACGGGGTGCTGGAGCAGACGCTGCCGCAGAAGGAAGAAGGCGGCCCGCAGCCGGCCGCTCCCGGCGACGTGCCCGGCGCCGGGGCCTGGCCTACCGGGCTTCGGCAGCGGTATTCGCGGGTCGGTGTCCGAGCCCGGGGCGTCGTCCGCTCCCGGACCGGTCTCGTCGGCGCGTGTCGGCTCCGCTGTGGCCACCTGAAGGCGCTCCCCGTGTCCTGTCTTCCGTTCCCGTCCGCTGGCCGTTCTCCTCGGCTTCACGGCGGCGTTTCCACGACAGGCGACCTGTCCTGTTTCGCGACGCTAGCACGCACCCCGCCGACGGGCTCCCGGGTGGGGCCGTGCGACGGGGTGCGCGGGCGTGCGGGCGGCCGGTCGGCCGCACGCGATCAGCCGATACGTGTCAACTTGTCCATGAAGCCCGGTTCGGCCAGATCCGTCTGCAGAGCCACCGGAACCTGCACCCCGACCGAGTCGCCGGAGCCGTCGCCGACGGTGAGCGAACCGACCTTGGTGCCGGCCTTCGCCGAGTGCGGCACGTCATCGGAGTCGAAGGTCAGCTTCACCTTCAGTCCGGCCCAGCCGACCGCCGAGACGTCCTTGGTGACGACGACCGGGGTGTGGTTGCCGAGCCGGTCGTCGACGTACCCGACGACATCGCCCTTCTTCAGGATCTTCGCCGAGGTCATCGCGCCCTGCGCGGCCAGCAGTGCGGTCTTGCTGACCGCGTTGACCGTGTCGATGATCGGCGCCTTGTGCTGGCCGAGGACCGCGCCGACCAGGGTGACGGTCTCGCCGTCGACGTCCTGGGTGGCGGCGAAGAGCAGGTTGCCGCCGGCCGCGCTGGTGGAGCCGGTCTTGATGCCGAGGGCGTTGTTGTAGGGGACGAGCGTGTTGTAGTTGCGGTGCTTCTGGCCCGACGGGTCGGTCCAGCTCGGCAGCTTGGTGATGTCCATGAGGGCCTGGATCTTCACCAGCTCGTGGCCCAGCTTCACCTGGTCGTGTGCGGTGGAGACGGTGGTCTCCTTCAGACCGGAGGCGTCGGTGTACGTGGTGTTCGTCATCCCGAGCTGCTTGGCGGTGTCGTTCATCTTCTTGATGAACTCCGCCTCGCTGCCCGCGTCCCAGCGGGCCAGCAGCCGCGCGATGTTGTTCGCCGACGGGATCATGACAGCCGAAAGCGCCTGCTTCTGAGTGAGCTTGTCGCCTTCCTTGACGGTGTTGAGCGTGGACTCGCCGTCCTTGTCGTAGCCGCCCTCCTTCTCGGCGGTGGCGTCGACAGGGATGCTCGCGCCCTCCTCGCCCGGCTTCATCGGGTGGTCCTTGAGCACGATGTACGCCGTCATCGCCTTGGCGACCGAGCCGATGGCGACCGGCGTCTGCTTGCCGAAGTCGTCCATCGAGCCGATGCCGTTGACGTCCATCCAGCCCTGGCCCTCGCTCGGCCACGGCAGGTCGACCTGGTCGCCGTCGAAGCTGTACGAGTCCTTGGCGGTGAGCGTCAGGGACGCGGCCGGCAGCGGACGTACGGCCTGCGCGATCGCAAACACGATCACCAGCAGGATGACCAGCGGGGTCCAGATCTTCACCCGGCGGAAGGTCGTCCGCAGGGCCGTCGCGGGCGGCGGCGGAGTGTTCGTCAGCTCGGCCAGCAGATCCAGCGGCGGCTTCGGCGGCAGCGGCTGCTGCGTGGTGCGCTCCGGCCCGACCTGCGGCACGACGGTGGTCACGTCCGCGGGCCTGGGCCTACGGGTCTCCGCGTCGTCCAGCGGCTTGAGCGCGACGAACCTGCTGGTGCGCTCGGGGTCGGCTGCGGGAGCCTTCTCGGCGGCCTTGGCGGCGGGCTTCTCGGCGGCCCCCTCCGGAGCCTTCTCCTCGGCCTTCCCCGGGGCGCTCGCGGCCGGCTTCGCGGGGGCCTTCGCGGCCGGCTTCTCCGGGGCCGTGCCGGGCTCGGGGCGCTTGGTGGCGCCGCCCAGCTTCAGCATGGTCGTGGGCTGGTCGACGGCGGGCCGGGCGGGGCGCACGGCCTTGAAGACCGCGGTGGGCTGGTCGACGAAGCGCTCGGCGGCGGCGCCGGACCCGTCACCGGCCTCCGGACCGGCGTCGGCGTCCGCCCCGGCCTCGGGCTCGGTGTCGGTGTCGCTGTCGGCGTCCGGCCCGGCGTCCGGGGTCCGTTCGTCGGACTCCGCGTCGGCCACGTCGGCCGCGTCGGTTTCGGCGTCGGTCTCGGTCTCGGTGTCGGCGGCCTGCGCGGCCTGCGCGGCCGCACCGTCGGTGCCGGAGTCCTCGGCGTCCCCGGAGTCCTCGGCGGCGTCCCGGGCGGCGTCCTCGGGGCTCTCGGCGCCCTCGTCGGCGCCTTCCGCGTCCTCGGTGTCCGCGGCCGCGTCCGGGCCCGCGCCGGTCCCGGACGCGGCCGTCCGGTCGGCGGAGCCCACCCAGGCGGCCACGGCGGCCCGCAGGCGCGCGTCACCCTCCGGGGCGGGGTCGTCCCCGGCGCTCGCCTCCTCGGCGTCCACGGCCGCGTCAGCGGCCTCTCCGGCCCCCTCGGAGCCCGACCCGTCGGCCTTCCCGGCCGCGCGACCGGCCGGCTCGTCGTCAGCGGCGCCGTCGGCCGTCCCGGCCGTCTCCGCGTCCGCGTCCTCGTCAGCGTCCTCGTCGCCGTCAGCGTCCGCGTCGTCGGTCGTGTCCGCGTCGTCGTCAGCGTCCGCGTCGCCGTCCGCGCCCAAGTCGCCGTCCAGGTCGCCGTCCGCGTCGTCGGCCGCGTCGGAAGAGGTGCCGCCGTCCGCGTCGGAAGAGGTGCTGTCGGCCGCCGCGTCGTCCCCGGCGCTCTCCTCGGCCGCGTCACCCTCGGCAGCCGTCTTCCCGGTCGCCTCGGCGGACGTGTCCTCGGCGGACGTGTCCTCGGTCACCTCGTCGGACGGTTCCGCCGCGCCCGTCTCCTCGGCGTCGGCGGCCGGCTTCCGTACGGAGAAGACCCTCGTCGCGGTGTCGACCCCACCGCGGGACGACGACTCCCGCGCCACCGCGAGCCGGGGATCGCGCACCGCGCCCCGGGCCTCGGGAACCGCACCCGCGCTCCCCGACGTCGGTTCTGCCGACGACTCGCGCTGCTTCGACCTGTCGGGGGACTCGCCCGCCACCGATGCCTCCTCCATAAGTTGCGCGCCCGTCGCGCGGCTGCCGAACCATGTGAACCGCCGTCCGGGCCAGCGCTCGACGCGCTGCCGGAACCATGTACCAGTGTCCTGTGTGCGGGCTCGGCTCCTGCGGTAGACGAGAACGACATACCTGCCGGTTCCCTCACGAACCGGTCACGCACCCTCGACAGACCAATGTGAGAGGGGTCACCCTGTCATTCATCCACGCGGGGAGGCATGGATGGGCAGGAGCCGCAGAACAATTCCGGAGGAGCTTCTGCTGCTGGCACTGGACCCGGCCACGGGTACCACTGCACAGCCGCAGTCGCTCGACCTCGGCCTGGCCGGAGCACAGCTAGTGGAGCTGGCGCTGGCCGGACGGATAGCCCCAGACGGGGATCGTATCGCCGTGGTGGTACCACGGCCGACTGGAGATCCAACTTTGGACTGTGCGTTGGAGCTGCTGCGCAGGCGCGGCGCTCCCGTGCGGGCGGTCAACTGGATTGGCGGGCCACGGCTGGGGCTCCGTCAGACCTACCTCTCGCATCTGGAGCGGTGCGGCATGGTGCATGCCGTGGCCGGTCAGATGTGCGGGGTGCTGCCGACGACTCGCTACCAGGCGACGGACACCGACATCAGCCGGGAGATCAGGGCCCGGCTGGACTCCGCGATCCGCACCGGCGTGCCGCCGGACCCGCGGACCGCGGCGCTCGCCGCCCTGGCGCACGCGGTCGGCCTCGGCAAGCACCTGTATCCGGGCAACGAGGGACGGTCGTCCCGCTCCCGGCTGCGGGACCTGATCAGGCACGACCCCATGGGCGGTCTCGTGGCGCACGCCGTGATGGACGTCCAGAACGGCGTGGGAGCGCAGCCGCGCCGGAACAGCCCTGCCCCGGCCGGCCGCCAGGCCGGAGCGGGAGCCAGGTCCGCGCCGGAACCTGCTCGTGGCGTTCCGTCGCAACCGCGTCATGGCTCGATGGCGCGCGCCGTGGCCCACTGAGCCGCAGTTCCACGGCACTTCAGACCCGTTCGGGAGCCGCTGACGAAGCGGGGTGGTGAGACCTCACGGTCGCACCACCCCGCTTCGTCTCATCCGGAACCGAGCGCAACTGGCGCTTACCTGCCGCATATCCACCGTTTGCCAGCGGTAAGAAGCATCTTGGTGGCAATCTGCTCAACAGCAGATACGCAAAGTGGCAAGTAGAGGTATGCAGCCGGAGGTGCACGTCCCGTGGTGTCCAACGTCAATCCCACTGTCAGGCGACGCCGGTTGGGCCAGGAGCTGCGGCGGCTGCGGGAGCTCAAGGGCATGACGGCCGAGGAGGTCGCCGAGCGACTGCTGGTGTCGCAGTCGAAGATCAGCCGGCTGGAGAACGGCCGGCGCAGCATCAGCCAGCGCGACGTCCGCGACCTGTGCGGGGTCTACGAGGTGGAGGACCACCGGATCGTGGACTCGCTGATGCAGATGGCCAAGGACTCCCGCCAGCAGGGCTGGTGGCACTCGTTCGGGGACATCCCGTACAGCGTCTACATCGGTCTGGAGACGGACGCGGCGAGCCTGCGCGTGTACGACCCGCAGGTGGTCCCGGGGCTGCTCCAGACCCGGCAGTACGCCGAGTCGCTCATCGCGGGCGCGCTGCCCGAGACCGCGGCGGCGGACATCGAGAAGCGGGTGCAGGTGAGACTGCGCCGACAGGAACGAATCTCCACCCCCGACAACCCGCTGCGGCTGTGGACGGTCCTGGACGAGGCGGCGCTGAAGCGGGTGGTCGGCAACAAGTCCGTGATGCGCGACCAGCTGGAGCACCTCGTCGAGCAGTCCCAGCACCCGCACGTCACCGTGCAGGTGATCCCCTTCGACATGGGCGCGCACCCGGGTCTGAACGGCCAGTACGCGATCCTGGAGTTCCCCGACGCGGCGGACTCCAGCGTGGTCTACATCGAGGGCGTCACCAGCGACCTCTACCTGGAGAAGGCGAACGACGTCCAGAAGTACAGCGTGATGTACGAGCACCTGCGGGCGCAGGCCCTGAACGTCGAACAGTCGCGCCAGTTCATCGCGGACATTGCGAAGGAGTACGCACGCTGAGGAGAAAGTGGCGCACGGTACACCTTCCACCGTCCGGGATGGAAGGCCCCAATGGAATATGCCATCCAGTCGAGTGAATAGTCGCTTCGCAAGCCGATGTTGGCGAGTAGCGTCGATCACGCCATCAAGCAACAAGGTTGGCGCAAACCGCGCTGTGGGTCCGGAGTCGGACGCGTCGTGCGGTGACAGCAACTCAACAACTGGCAATCCGGAGCAGAAATGGCAATTCGTCAGGGCGTCACGGACACGTGGACCAAGTCCTCCTACTCCACGGGGAACGGCGCATGCGTCGAGGTCAAGTCACCGGTCGTCGCGGCCATGTCCGTACGTGACTCCAAGGTCCTCGAGGGTCCCGTGCTGGCGTTCCCCGCACAGTCGTGGAACGCCTTCGTCACCGAGGTCGGCAAGGGAGTCCTCGGCCTCGGCTGATGCAGGGACACCACTCAAAACTTCATAAGCACGAACAGGGCCCTCTCGACCAGATCGCCGTCCTAGCCGAGAGGGCTCGGCTTATTCCCGCCCCCGCCGGTACCGGGGGCCGGGAGTCAGCCGGCGAGCTGGGCCTCGACCGCCGCGACGACCTCGGCGGCCTCCGGCTCGGTCTGCGGCGAGAACCGGGCGGCGACCTTGCCGTCCCGCCCGATCAGGAACTTCTCGAAGTTCCAGCGGATGTCCCCGGTGTGCCCCTCGGCGTCGGCGAAGCCGACCAGGCCCGCGTACAGCGGGTGCCGGGCCTCCCCGTTCACCTCGACCTTCTCGGTCATCGGGAAGGTCACGCCGTACGTCGCCGAGCAGAACTCGGCGATGTCCTCGGCGGAGCCGGGCTCCTGCCCGAGGAACTGGTTGCAGGGCACGCCCAGCACGGTGAAGCCCTGCTCCGCGTAGCGGGCGTGCAGTCGCTCCAGGCCGGTGTACTGCGGGGTGAGTCCGCACTTGGAGGCCACGTTCACCACGAGCACCGCCTGGCCGGCGTACTGCGCGAGGTTCGCCGGACCACCCTTGAGGGCGTCGATGTCGACGTCGTGGAAGGCGACGGGGGATTCGGGGGTTTCGGGGGAGTTGTGAGAGTCAGCAGTCATGACTGTGATGCTAACCAGAGTGGAGCGGGTGTTCGAGGAAGGCCTCCCGGACGCCGCCGCCCGCATCCGGGTCACCCCGTCCGGGCCGCCTCCAGCAGGGCCTCGCCGGCCGCCGTCCGCGAGTACAGCACCGACCGCCCGGCCCGCCGCCGCCGGACCAGCCCGGCGTCCAGCAGCACCCGCAGATGCCGGCCGACCGACCCGAGCCCCTGCCCGGTCACGGCGACCAGCTGGGTGGTGCTCATCGGATCGCCGAGCAGCACCAGCACCCCCGCCCGGCCGGCCCCCAGCAGCGCGCCCAGGCTCGCGGGCACGGGCGGGCGGCCGGGGCCGTCGGCGAGGACGCCCGTGCACGGGTAGACCACCGCGTACCGGGCCGCCTCCCACGCCACCCAGCCGGCCTGCGGGGTGACCGGGACGAATACCAGCTCCGCCCCGGAGACCGCGCGCGGCGGGTAGGCGTGCAGGTTGATCTGGAGCCGGCTCTCGCCGAGCCAGCGGGTCCCGGGCCGCAGCCCGTCCAGCACGGCCGCCCAGCCGCCCTGGGCGACCTGCGCGGTGCGCGCCACGACATCGGCCTCCAGGACCTGTCTGCGCCGCGCCCAGTACGGCCGTACGGACTCCTCCCAGACCTGTTCCAGCAGCTTCGCCGCCCGCTCGGGCAGATCGTCGCGCTCCAGGGCGGCGGGCAGCGGGCCCGCGAGGGAGAGCCGCAGATGCGCACGGGCGGCGGCGGACGGAACCGCCCGCACCCGGTCGACCCCCGCCTCGAAGGTCTCCCCGTCCCGCGGGGCCGGCGTGAGGAAGTCGGCGATCCAGTGCCGCCCGAGCCCGGCCCGCACCAGCAGCGCGGTGACCGGGTCGGCCGCGAGCAGTTCCCGGTACGCGGGCAGATGCGCCCGCAGCCAGGCCCGCTCACCCGGATGCTGGCCCGTGCCCGCGTGCAGCAGCTTCAGGCTCGCGAAGGTCTCGGCGAGCGGGGAGAGGACGAACCGGCTGCGCGCAAGGGTGTCGGCGTCGACCTGCCACCAGCCCACGGCCCACGCCACCCCCAGCCCACGCCACCCCCTGCTCCCGGCGCGCGTCCCACCTTTCGCACCCGCGCGAAACAGTACCGGCCGCCCGGGGCCTGTCCGAGACTCCGGCCATGACCACAGACGGCGGCTATCGGGCCCTCTTCCGCACCCCGGAGTTCACCCCCCTCTTCCTCGCGTCCGCCGCGGGCATCGCGGCGCAGACGGTGGGCGGCCTGGCGCTGGGCACCCTGGTGTACCGGGCGACGGGCTCCCCGCTGCTGTCGGGCGTGAGCATGTTCGGCCCCACCCTCGCCCAGGTGCTCGGCGCCACCTTGCTGCTCTCCGGCGCCGACCGGCTGCCCCCGCGCACCACGCTGGCGGGCGTCGCCCTGGCCTTCGCGGTGGCGACGGCGCTGCTGGCCGTGCCCGGCCTGCCGATGTGGGCCGTCCTCGCCGTCCTCCTCGCCGAGGGGCTGATCGCCTCGCTCGGCGGCGGGGTCCGCTGGGGACTGCTGAACGAGATCCTTCCCGAGGGCGGCTATCTGCCGGGGCGTTCGGTGTTCAACATGATGGCCGGGATCACCCAGATCGCCGGCTACGGCGCGGGCGGCCTCCTGATCGCCGCCCTCTCCCCGCGCCCCGCGCTCCTGCTCGCGGCGGCGCTGTTCGCCGCGTCCGCCGCGGGCCTGCGCCTGGGACTGACCCACCGCCCACCCCGCGGCACCGGCCGTCCCTCCGTCGCCGCGACCTGGCAAACCAACGCCCTGCTGTGGTCCTCCCGCCCCCGCCGTCTGCTCTACCTGGGCCTGTGGCTCCCCAACGGCCTGGTCGTGGGCTGCGAGTCCCTGTTCGTGTCGTACGCCCCGGACGCGGCGGGACCGCTGTTCGCCTGCGCGGCGCTGGGCATGCTGGCGGGCGACGTGACGGCCGGCCGGCTGCTGCCGCCCGCCGTCCGCGCCCGGCTGATCACCCCGCTGCTGCTCCTGCTGGCCACGCCGTACGTGCTCTTCGTGCTGCGCCCGGCCCTGCCCGTGGCGGCGGCGCTCGTGGCCGTGGCCTCGGTGGGCTTCGGCGCGAGCCTGCTCCAGCAGGAACGGCTGATGAACCTCGTCCCGGACGAACTGAGCGGACACGCACTGGGGTTGCACTCCGCCGGAATGCTCACCCTCCAGGGCCTGAGCGCCACCCTGGCGGGCGCGGTCGCCCAACTCGCCTCGCCCGCAACGGCGATGACCGTGATGGCGACGGCGTCGGTCGCGGTGACCGTGACCCTGGCCCTGGCGTCCCGGGCAGCCCCGACGGCCCCGACGACCCCGACGGATGCGGAGCGTCACCTTCGCCGCGAGGGCGCGAAAAGGCCCGGGGCTCGCCGACAATGGTCGGGGTGAACGTCGTCGTGGAGTGGGGGACACGATTCAGTCGGTGCTGGTGAACATCGCGCTCGGGCTGGTGACCAGCCTGCTCGGCGGAGGCTTCGTATGGCTGGGGGAGCGGGCCAAGCGCGCCCGGGAGCTGAACCGGCGGGCCGAGTTCTTCGGTGTCCGCCCCGGTGAGACTTGCCTGGTCGTGCTGGGCGGCAAGCACGACGCGCCCGGCAGCGCGCACTACGCGGATGTACGGGCGGTCGTGGAGTTCTCCCTGCTCGTGGGGGAGCTGGGGTGTGAGGCGGAGCTGGAGTCGGGCGACTTCCGGGGGAGCAACGGCGACCGCACCGAGTTCTGTGTCGGCGGGCCGCTGGGCTCCAACGTCCGTACGGGCGGCCACCTCGCCGCGCATCTGCCCGGGGTGACCGTCCACCCGTACCGGGCCGGGGACCCGGAGTCGGTCGCCATCGAGGTCGGCGGCGAGAAGTTCCCCTACAGCCGCCGCGACCAGGAGTACGCCCTCGTCGCGAAGTTCACGCCGGGGGAGTCCGGCAGACCGGTGTTCCTGGTGTGCGGGCAGTCCGCGACGGGCAACCTGGCCGCGGTCCACTTCCTGCGCCGCGAGTTCGGCCAGGTGGCCAGGCGGCTGCCCTCCGCCGGACGCTTCTGCCTCCTGATCAAGGTCTCCGACATCGGTACGTACGGACACCACCGGGCGGAACTGGAACGGGACGTCTCCGCGGCCGCGTTCGGCTGACCCCGGCCCGTCAGACGACGACGGTGAACAGGCCGACGGAGTCGCCGAGCCGGGTGAGCGAGACCTTGCCGGGGACACCGTTGGCGTCGGCTCCGGTGTAGCCGAGGTGGCGCTGCCACTTGGCGTAGGCGGCGACGGTCGTGGAGCCGAAGGAGCCGTCGCCCGCGAAGGCCCGGTCAAGGTAGCCCAGTTCGACCAGGGCCGCCTCGACGAGGTTCGTCCCCGCCATATAGGTGACATGGCCCTGCCTGGCACCGGGATCGGTCTTCGCGGCGCGTACCAGGCGGGACAGGTCGACGCGCGGTTTGGACGCCGTGCCCGTGCCGGGCGCGGCCGGAGCGGGCTGCGTCCGGACCGCCGCGAGCTGCTTCTTCACGTCGGCCCGGAAGTCGTCCATGTCGAAACTCGGGTCGATCTTGCCGGGCTGGACCTCCTTGTGCCCGGCGACGGACCTCTCCGACCAGCCGTGCGCCCGGCACAGGGCCGCGGCCCACAGCACGGCCTGCCGGTACTGAGCGTCCGGGTAGGGGTCGTGGCCGTTGCCGAGGTTCTCGATCTCCAGGCCGTACAGACAGTCGTTGCCGTCGGCGTCGGCCTCGTCGTCGTGCGGGAGCCGGGTCTCGGCGCGCAGCGCGTGCAGGACGTCGAGGTCGACGGCCCCCGCGTGGTTGGCGCGGCCGTGGCCGATCATCCACAGCCCCTCGGTCCTGCCGAGCCAGGCATGGCAGAGCGGCCCGGGGAGATCCGCTCTGCCCCTGAAGCAGAGCTCCTTGTCGCCGTGCCCGGCGGTGTGGTGGATCAGCACACCGATCACGGGACCGAACTGCCTGCCGGTGGCCGCGTCACGGTTGTGGGTCGCCCAGCCGGCGTGCTCGTGCACGGTGAGGCCCTCGGCCTTCAGCGCGGCGAGGGTCTGGGCGGCGGACAGCGGGATGGCCATGGCTGCGGTCCTTTCGTCGGCCCGGCGCGGTGGGCGAGCACGCCTGACGAGACAGGGGAGGCGGAGCGGCCGCTCCCGTCCCGGCGCGGCCGACCCGGTGGCGGGGCGGTCGCCGCCGCATCGGGCGGTCGTCCGTTCAACCGAGAATCCCGGAACCGTCTGCCACGTAGGGCGAAATCGCCATATTGACCGCGCAAACGGGCGGCGCCGGTACCACCGGCGCCGCCCTCGCGCGTGCGTCCTCCGCCGTGCGCCGGAGCGTCCGGGCCGGTCAGGAGAGCTTCGTCTTCGACACCGCGGTGACCGTCACCTGGTTGTCGCACTCGGCGATCTCGCCGTTGTCCAGGGCGACCTGGTGGCTCCCCGCCCCCGGCAGCCCGATCACGAGCGTGGGGTAGACGACGGGGTCCGAGCCGGACGGGCAGTAGCCGTCGCCCTCGCCCTGCACCTGGACGAAGTTCAGCTTCGCCCAGGCGCTGTTGCCCGGAGCCATCAGGACCGCGGTCTCCGTCCCGAAGGGCACCGTCTTCAAGGGGGAGTTGTGCTGCGGGGAGCCGTTGGCCGCGCCCGCCACCGTCGGATGGCCCTTGAGTTCGCAGGACCGGTCGGAGATGTTGGTGAACTCGACGACCACCGCTCCGGTTCCGGTGCCGGCGGAGCGCTGGGCCGCCTGACGTGCGGTCACCTTCACTTCGTCGGCCGCACACGCCTTCGCCGGGCGGGAGGGCGCGGATTCGCTCGCCACCGGTGGCAGCGACGGCCTGTTCGCGGCGGAGGTCGAGGAACTCGGCGGGATCGAGGACGACTTGGTGGCGCCGGAGTCGTGGGCCGACTGGCACGCGGTCGCCAGCAAAGCTGTCGAGGCCGCGGCCAGCACCATCATCGTCGTACGGATGCCGTTCCTGTACTGCATGTCGTCCCCCGAAGTCGGAGCGCACCGGGCGCCGGTCGCGCCGACCGTCGCCGGGGGCCGCCCGGCCTGGGGCTATCACCCTGCCGCGACGCCGACCGGGCGGTCGGCAGACACGCCGGGACGTCCCCCGTCGCGGTGGCGGGGCCCCCGGGACGTACCGGGGGCGGGTACCGCAACCGGCGTAGCGGCGTCGGGCGGGGCGCTCAGCCGGGGGCCTGGCGGCAGGCCTCGACCGCCGTGGCGTCCGTCGTGCCCGCCTCGGTCAGTCCGCTGAGGCAGCCGCTCCGGTCTCCCACCAGGCCGTGGTAGCAGGCCATCCGGACCGCGTCCGTGACCGCGGAGCCCTGATCCTGGACGTGGTTCTCGCAGGCCAGGATGTCGGCGTGGGCCGCCGGAGCGGCCAGGGCGGCACCGCCCAGGGCGAGGGCCAGAGCGGCGAGAATACCGGGGATACGAGCCGACGGACGCATGGGGATACACCTGCTCTCTCGGTCGGGTCGCGCGTATTTCGACGCTAGAACACTCTTCGGGGGCATGCACTCCCGGCTTCCGGGGGCCCGTCGGGCAGGCCTCCCGGGGGCTTCGGGCCCAGCGTGCGGAGCCGGTTCGACGCGGTGGGCTACAAGTACAGTGCCGGGGCCGAGAACATCTCCGGACCGGGCCAGGGGACCGCGCAGGCCCATGTGCAGGGCTGGCTGAACAGTGCCCCGCACAAGGCGGACATGCTGAGGTGCTCGTTCGTCGACACCGGCGTCGGCGTGGCCGGCGACCGGGTGGTCCAGGTCTTCGGCACCCCGAGCTGACCGGGCCCGCACCCAAGCCCCCGTACGGCCGACGGCCGTCCTCGGACCTCGGACGAAGGGGTGCCTCCGGCGTGGGGTGCCCTTCGGTCGTCGCCGGACGAGATGCCGCCCGACAAACCGGGCGATAAACTGATCAAAGCGTCATACTCCGGCAGGACGGAGACCCACATGACCACGCACTCCGCCCGGCCGGGATCGGCCGGAACCACCCCCTCCGCCCATCACGGGCCTTTGTCCGGCACCTCCCTCTTCGGGGCTGTGCTGATGCTGTTCGGCGGGGTGATGGCGGCCCTCGAAGGGATCGCCGCCATCGCCCGCAACAGCGTGTTCGTCGTGACGCGGCACTACGCGTTCGAGTTCAGCCTGCGCGGCTGGGGCTGGGTCCACCTGGTCCTGGGCGTCGCCCTCGTCGCCGCGGGAAGCAGCCTGTTCCTCAGCGGTGCGCTGTGGGCGCGTTATTTCGGCGTCTTCGTGGCCAGCCTGGGCGCCATCGCCAACTTCCTCTGGGTGCCGTACTACCCCCTGTGGGCGACGATCCTGATCGCCGTCAACATCCTCGTCGTCTGGGCGCTGTGCACCGGTATGCACAAGGAGGCCGGCCCGGCCCGGACCCTCTGACGGCGGGAGTCCGGGCACCGCGCCTCGACCGCGCTCCGGCGCTCACGCCGGGGCGCGGAAGGCCACCTGCCGACGGGCCGCCTCGTCGATCTCGTCGAGGGTGAGGAGGGGAGTGGCCCGGGTGTGCAGGGCCCCGCTGGCCTTGACGGCGAGACTGATGGCGGCCATCGAGACCGGGTCGGGAAGGTCGACGACGAGCACGATGTCGTCGTCCCCAAAGGCGAAGTACATCGCCTCGACCTCTCCGCCGAGGTCGGTGACGACCTGGTCCACGGCGGCTCGGCGGCCGCTTCCCCCTTCCTTGAGCAGGCCCTTCGTGCCCTCGGACGTGTAGCTGGCCTGGATGAGGAACTTCGCCATCGGGGCGCTCCCTGCTGATCGTCGGTCCGGTACGGACAAGGACCTTCCCGCTGCGGTGGGGACCGCCTCCCGGTGGACGGCCGGATTCACTCGTTGGCAGCCGGCGGCCGGCGTACCCCTGCCCTGGGCGAATCGGGCGGGAATGCCTAGAGTTCACCGGGTGCGGGAAAAGATCCGCAGGGGAGGGGGAACGGTCGTGGGTGGAGCGGACCGGGACCGGGCGGACGGCGGGCCGGCCGGACCCGAGGAGATGATCGCGGAGGCGCGGAAGGCGTTCTTCGTGATGTTCGGGTTCCTCGCGGCCGTCTGGCTGCTGCAACTGGCCAACTACGCCGACCACTACGCCCTCTCGCGGGAGTACGGGGTGATCTCCGGTGACCTGGGCACCCTGCCCGGCATCCTCACCGCGCCTTTCCTGCACTGGAGCTGGGCGCACATCGAGAGCAACTCGGGGCCGCTGTTCGTCTTCGGGTTCCTCGCCGCCTACCGGGGCGTGGTCCGGTTCCTCGGGCTGAGTCTGCTGGTGGCGGTGACCAGCGGGCTCGCGGTGTGGTTCCTCGAAGGAGGGGGCGCGGAGACGGTGGGCGCCAGCGGTCTGATCTTCGGGTACTTCGGCTATGTCGTGGTCCGCGGGCTCTTCGACCGGCACCTGGTCGACACACTGATCGGTCTCGTCATGGCCGCCTCCTTCGCCTATCTGCTCACCGTCGCCGTGCCCGGGACGCCCGGGGTGAGCTGGCTCGCCCATCTCGGCGGGCTGGCCGGCGGCCTGGCCGGTGCCTGGCTCTTCCGGGACCGGCGATCACGCAGCCGCCCGGCCCGCCGGCCCGGCGGTGCTCCCGGTGCTCCTGACGCGGCTCACCGGGCCGGCCTGCCGGCTCGTGCCGATCTGCACAAGGAGCTCGGCGACTTGGGCCTCCTCTAGGGCCCGCGCCCCCCTGGGACCTGCCCCCCGGTGCATTCGGGCCGGGCGGCCGTGATCACAATAATGTGACAAACGTTCATTCAATGGCCATCTATCTTCACGGCCCTTTCACGCCCTGACATGCTGCTTCGGCGAATCCCCCGGGCCGCGCCGGAAAGGAGGCCGGAACCCCGGCGGTGGGCTTCTCGTCTTCCCCCGTCGAGCAGGCCACTCTCCGCGCCGGAGAATGCGCCCAGATCGGGAGGTGATGAACAAAACCCGCCCTGACCCCAACCGGAATCTAACAAATCGGCCAAAATTGAGACATAAGATATCGCAGGCTTTTTCGCGAACAGACCTCAGAATCATTTGCTCCGTGTGGCGTCATCCGCGGGCGGGACTCTGGGCCACGGCGGGTGCCGTGACCCTCGGGTTCCTCGTCGCGCTGGAGATCGCCGCACACCACTACGACCTGCCGGGGCCGATCACCACCGGGGTGCGGGAGTTCGTGTTCCCCCCCAAGTCGGGAGCCCTGCTGTACGCGGGACTGGCGCTGACGGCGCTGGTGCTCACCTGGCGGCAGCGGTTCATCGCGTTCGGCGCCGCGATCGGTCTCGACCTCGTCATCGCGGCGGTCCGCTGGGCGGCCGGTGTCCAGGTGACCGAGGGACACCCCTTCGGCAACGGCGCGCTGTGGGCGCTCACGGGCTGCGCGGTCGTCGCCGTCACCCGCCGCACCGGCCGGGAACGCACCCTGCTGCTGAAGGGCGTCGGGCTGGGAGTGCTGCTGGTGGCCGGCCGGAAGACCGGCGACATCTGGCTGCACATCACCGCGAAGACCCGCCCGATGGTGCTCGACCAGTACGTGGCGACCGCCGATCACGCGCTGGGCAATCCGTCGTGGCTCATGGGCCGGATCGTCACGGCCAGCGGCCCGATCGGCTTCACCGTTCTCGACTTCGTCTACGGCCAGCTCGCGGTCGCCGCCGTCCTCGTCGCGCTCTACCAGCTGCGCCACGTCGCGGTCGAGCGCCGCTTCCCGCGCCATCACCTGGTGCGCACCTTCCTGGTGATCGGCCTGCTCGGCCCCGCCTTCTACATGATCTTCCCGGTGGTCGGACCCGTCTTCGCCTACGGCACCGGCGCCGGGCACTGGACGCACCTCAGCCTGTGGTGGCACATAGAGCCCGACGCGCACTGGGCGGTGGCCGATCTGTGGCCGCGCACCACGACGCAGATCGCCGCACCGCACCACATGCCGTTCGACGGCCTCACCCCGCGCAACTGCATGCCCAGCCTGCACACGGCCTGGGCCGTCGCGATCTTCATCCACTCCCGGAAGGGCCCACGGGGCGTGCGCTGGGCCGGCACGTTCTGGCTGGCGGCCACGCTCTGCGCCACTCTCGGATTCGGCTACCACTACGGCGTAGACCTCATCGCCGGCGTGGTGTTCACCCTCACGATCGAGGCGGCCCTGCGCGCCTACGACCGCGGCTGGGACCGGTCGGGGATCCGGCTGGCCGCGTACGGCGCGACGGTCTTCACCGCGCTCCTGCTGTCGTACCGCTTCCTGCCGCTGGAGATGGCCAGGCATCCGTGGCAGGCCGGACCGCTGCTCCTGCTGGCGCTGTTCACGGTGATCTACGGCTATGTCCGCACGACGGCACAGTGGGAACCGGGCGTCACGCCGGCGCGGCAGCCGCGACCGCAGCCCGAACTCGTCTGAACCGTGCCGCGGTCGTGCCGCGGCACACGGGTCGTGGCCGTACCGGGTCCGGACGGCCGAAGCCCCGGACCCGTGCGGGGTCCGGGGCTTCGGGAAGACGAGCACTCCGGTTCGTCAGTGATCGTCGGGCAAGGCCCTAGTCGACGTCCACCGGACCGTCGTTCGAGCCGGTCCGCTTGCTGGTGGGCAGTTGGAGCAGACGGTCGGCCGTGCTCTTCGCGGAGCGGTCGCCGTCGGAATCCTTGTCGTTCCCGTTCAGGTTCTGGCGGACCGAGTCGAGGATCGTCAGGCCCTGGGACACCAGCCCGGCGGCGATCTCGCCGAGGCCGTCCGCACCGTTGAGGACGTTGACGTTGGCGCCCGCGAGGCCGCCGGCGGCCTCCTTGACGATCTGCGGGAGCTGGTCGATCAGCATCCGGTCGAGCGCGACCCGGTCGTACGAGGCAGCCGCCTCCGCCTGGATCTTCATCCGCTGCGCCTCGGCCGCCGCGAGGATCCTGACCCGCTCTGCCTCGGCCTCGGCGGGCTTCACGACCTCGGCCACCAGCTGCTGCTGGCGCAGCTTGGCCTGGCGCTGGGCCAGCTCCGTCTGGGCGGCGAGCACCTCCTGCTGGGCGTGCGCCTGCGCCAGCGGTCCGGCCTGCCCGGCCTGCGCCTCGGCGCGGTCCACCTCGGCCGAGTACTCGGCCTTGACGATGGCGGTCTGCCGGGCGTACTCGGCCTGCTTGCGGGCCGCCGCCTGCTCCGCCTCGACCGCTGCCTGGGTGGCCTGTGCCTGGGCGATCTGCGCCTGCCGCTGGATGGCCGCCTTGTGCGGCGCGGACATCGCGTCGATGTAACCGGTGTCGCCGTCGTCGATCGACTGGATCTGGAGCGAGTCGACGGTCAGCCCGATCTTCGCCATCTCGGTCTTGGAGGTGTCCAGGACCTCCGCGGCGAGCTTCTGCCGCTCGGTGACGATCTCCTCGACGGTCATCGAGCCGATGATGGCCCGCAGGTGACCGGCGAAGATCCGGCCGGTGAGCACCGACATCTGCTCCTGGTCGGACAGGAACCGCTGGCCGGCGTTGATGATGCTCTCGTGGTCGTTGCCGACCTTGAAGGCGATGACCGCGCGGACGTGCAGCGCGATGCCCTGCCTGGTCACACAGGTCTCGGTGACCTCCGACTCGCACATGGAGAGGGTGAGGAACCGGACCTTTCGGAACACCGGCAGCACGAACTTTCCGTGCCCCGTGACCACTCGGAACGGCGCACCCCCCAGTCCCCGCCTGCCGCCCGAGATCAGCATCGCCTCGTCGGGAGCGGGAACGCGATATCCGAACATGCCTGTACTCCTCAGCTTGCGCCGGCGGTTCCCCCGTCGAGCGCGTCCAATGGATCCATCCACTCGATGACGCCGACCTCACGGCATCCACGCGATTCGATCACGAGCACACTCGTACCCATCGGCAGGGGGGTCTCCGACCAGGCGAGGAAGGTCTCGGAACCGCCGCGGACGCGTACGAGCACCTCGCCCGGGCCGGTGGAACCGCGAGTTCCGATGAGCAGCTTCCCCGTGCAGCCGATCACGGCCTCGTCCTGCGGCATCACCGGCCGTCCTCCTCCTGCTGGCCCCATGATTCCGACGATAGACCCAGTGCGGCCGGGACCCAACGGGCGGGACAGACCTGCTGGGGAGACCCGGCGACGAGGGCTCCGGCGTCCGTCCGGCGGCGCGGGCCGGAGCCTGCGCCGCCGGGGTGCCCGGTGTCCGGTGTCCGGCGTCACCGGTAGAGCCGCACACCGCCGTTCGACCCGAGGGCGTTGAGTTCCAGCACACCGCCGTCCGCGGTGACGTACACCGTGCCGGAGGTGAAGTTCCACTTGCCGGTCCCCACCGGCAGGCCCGCGACCGGGGTGGTGCGGCCCGTGCGCGGGTCGACGGTGACGAGCTGCGGGGCGCCCGACGTGGTGACGGCGTACACCGTGTCGTCCGCGCCGGACGCGGGGACGGCGAGCGCGGCGGAGCGCACGGTCCAGAGCTTGGCGCCGGTGGTGGTGTCGAAGCCGTCGAGCACCGGGCGGCCGGCGGCCAGGGCGGGGGTGACCAGCACCTTGCCGTAGAGCCGGGCGGAGTGGTCGGCGCCGGATTCGTTGCCGGAGGTGAGCTCGTCGTTGCCGACGGCCAGTTTGCGGCCGGTCCCGTCGGCGTCGAAGACCCGCACGGCGTCCTCGCGCGTGGTGTGGACGGTGGCGACCAGCGGAGAGCCGGAGAGGATGTGCGTCACCTCCGAGTGGGCGCGCTCGGACTTCCGCCAGATCACCTTCCCGGTCTCGCCGTCGTACGCGGTGAGGGTGAACCGGGTCTTCTTGTCGAGGCAGAAGTCGTCCACCAGCACGGTGCCGGCGACGCCCCAGTCGTAGGCGTTGCAGTAGTGGCCGCGGGCCTTGTAGCCCCAGACGCGGCTGCCGGTGCGCAGGTCCACACCACCGAGGAAGTTCTCGCTGACGACGATGGCGACATCGCCCTGGACATGGGTCGTGGCGGTCGCGGCCGTGGGGTGCTTGGCGCTGGTCAGCGGCAGGGACCAGAGGATCTTGCCGGTGGACGCGTCGACCCCGGCCAGCCAGGTGCAGGCGCTGCTGTCCGGGCCGAAGGCGACCGTGCCGATGCCCTGCGCACCGAGCGTCGGCGACATCGCGCAGGGCACGGTGGCGTGCTTGGCGGCGGCGGGGAGGCGCGCGGCCTTCCACACCTGCTTGCCGTCGGTGAGGTCGTAGGCCCGCAGGCCGCCCTGGCTGCCGGCCCGCACGAGCAGCTTGTCGGTGAGCCAGCTGCCGATCAGCGCGTCGTCGGAGGCGGGCGCCGGTATCTGCCACTCCTGCGTCAGCTGCTTCGAGGCGACGGCGGCGGCGTCCTCCTGCTTGACCAGGACGGAGGCGGTCCCGCCGGCGGCGGCGAGGACGGCAAGGGTGAGCACGATCCTGCCCCACCTGGTCCTGCCGGACCCGCTGCCGTCCGCGCCCGCAGGGGGCTGCGGCTGCGCGGTGGCGGGCTCGGGGCGGTGGAGGAACTCCGGGTCGAGGACGGCGGTCGCTGCGGGCGGGTATCCGTACCCCTGGACCGCCGGTTCGCCGCCGCGCCGGGGCTGCGGGGGTGTCCGGTGACCCGGCTCACGCGGCGCCCGGTCGTCCGTGCGGGGCTCGGGGACCCGCAGCGGCATGGTGGCGTCCCACCGCGTGCCGGAGGAGCCGTACGGCTCGGCCTGCGACGGGTCGTCCCACTCGGCCTGCGACCGGTCGTCCCATGGCACGGACGGCTGCGTCTGCCGCTGCTCCCGGTACGGCTGCGTCTGCCGTTGCTCCCGGCGGTACGGCTGCGGCTGCCGCTGTTCCCGGTGCGGCTGCGAGGCGCCGGCCGGGCGGCGGGGCCGGAAGGCCCAGCCGTCGTCCTGCGGAGTCCCCTGGCCCGGCGACGATTCCGTCGTCATCTCCGTGTTCTCCCCCTGCTCGGGCACGCATCCGCATGTGGCGACCGCACTGATGCGCGATGATAAAGGTCGTTTCTTGCGGGCTTGCGCCCGGCTTCGTCGGCTCGTCCCGGATCAGCCGGTCTTGAACGAATGACCGAAGCCGCTGCGGCCCGACTCCACCTGGAACGCGGCGCGGGCACTCACCGAGGTGCTGACCCGCCAGTCCATCAACTGCTTGCCGCCCGGCCAGTCCTTGCGCTGGTCGTACCAGACGAGCCCGATGACACCGGCCTTCGCGGCGCCCCGGAACAGGTCACGGATGTGCGCTTCCTTCTGGTCGCCCTGCGCCACCCCGGTCTCCGCGATCAGCACCGGTTTGTCGGAGAAGTCCGCGATCTGACGCATGGTGGGGGTGAACAGGCTGGAGAAGGCGACTCCGTCGATCGGCCCGTAGTAGCCGATGAGGCCGACCCAGTCGACGTAGGCGTTCCCCGGGTAGTAGGGACGCAGCGCGGCGGTCGTGCCCGAGTCGACCACGTGCGGGGTCCACACCCAGATCACGTTGGTGACGCCCCGCTCGGCGAAGATGTCGTGCACGTGCTTCCAGGACGCGACGAAGTCGGCGGGCTTGGTGTGCTCGGGGCCCCAGGAGTTCCACGGCCCGTTCATCTCGCCGGCGAAGGAGAGGGCCAGCGGGCCCTCGTAGGCGGCGATCTGGTCCGCCAGACGGCGGATGTAGGCGTCGTCCTCACCCTTGGCGATGTCGGCGAGCGGGGTGTCGGAGGGCACCAGCGCCATCATGGGCAGCTGGCCGTGCTTCCACAGGAAGGCGTTGCCCTCCCCGTCGAAGTCCTCGCCCCAGGGGCTGTAGTACTCGCGGATGTCAGGGGTCCGCCCGGCCTCTTCGGCGAAGGTCGTGACGATGCCGTACTGCCAGGGCGTCTTGTCGTCGACGACGCCGAGCGCCCGGCCGGACGGCTTGAGCATCGACGAGACCTCGTAGTGCGCGGCCGGGGCGGTGGTCCTGCCCGTCTCGGCGCCGCCCGCGCCTCCCGTGCCGCAGGCGTCCACCAGCAGCGATACGGCGGCCACGAGGATGGCAGCGACCGTCAGGCGGGTGCGGCGGCGGGCTATGGCCATGCGTCAGGTCCGTTCGAGCAGAGGGGCGAGCGGCGTCGCCGGAACTTTACGAGACCCGCGTGGCTTTTACGGAATCTTCATATTAGTCTAGCGACGCGATCAGGAGCGGTCGGATAATCTCCCTCTCCTCATGCATTCATCGCTTTTTCCGCACTACTTACTGCTTTCGGTGGCGCCGAACCGACAGATGTGACGCGACGTAGGAAGGCTCGGGGGCCGTCGATGACCAGTACCTCCACGGAGGTCGAGCCTGCTCCCGTCTTCGTGGACCAGACCGGTCAGCGTGGCCGCAGGCTGCGTGGTTTCGGCTGGCTGGTCGGCATCGTCTGCACCGGATGCGTGGTGGCGATGATCTCCGGTCTGATCGGAACCCAGTCGCAGGCACCCGCGCTCAAGGTCCCCGGCACCGCGAACACCACGCCCCCCGGCCAGTACCTCGACGCGCCGCTGCCCGCGGCTCCCGGCGCCGCAGGGCCCGCCGAGCCCGCGGAGGGCGCCACCGCCACGGCGGCCGGATCCGGCGACACGGCGTCCGGCGACACGGCGTCCGGCGACACCGCGTCCGGCACCACGTCCGACACCGCGTCCGACACCGCAGCCGGCGACACGTCCGGCACCACGTCGACGACGGACGGTACGGCGGCATCCGACGCCACCGCGTCCGACGCCACGTCCGGTACCGCGACCACGACGGACGGTACGGCGGCGGCAAACTCCACGACTGTCACCGCGCAGTAGTTCAGACGCGACCGACCAGGAAGTCCATGTCCCGCTCCCGCCGTCACTCCCGGCAGTCCATCGCGCGGCCGCGCCGACTCGCCGCACCTCCCCTGCGCTTCTTCCTGCCGGTGACCGTACTGGCGACCCTGCTGGCGCTGATGGTGCTGCGCGGCATGGCGAACAACGAGGTCTTCCACGACGAGAAGATCGCCACCTCGGTGGACAAGGTCACCGTCCCGACCAGTGTGCTGGAGGGCGGCCCGGTCGTCGACGCACGTGGCGACAAGCAGGACAAGCCGGTCAACTACACGATCCCGGACAAGACCGTCGTCCTCTCCTTCGACGACGGACCGTCCCCCCAGTGGACGCCGAAGATCCTCAAGGTGCTGAAGGAGCAGAACGTCCGCGCCGACTTCTTCGTCACCGGCTCGATGGTCACCCGCAACCCGTCGCTGATCCGGCAGATCGTGGCCGAGGGCCATGAGATCGGGCTGCACACCTTCACCCACCCCGACCTCGCGCTGCACTCCGGCACCCGGCTCACCTGGGAGCTGGGCGAGACCCAGCTCGCGCTGGCCGGTGTCGCAGGCGTCCACTCCAGCCTGTTCCGCCCGCCCTACTCCTCCACCGTGGACGCGCTGGACGACTGGTCGTGGCCGGTGACCAAGCAGGCCGGGTCGGAGGGGTACCTGACCGCCTTCATCGACAAGGACACCGACGACTGGAAGCGCCCCGGCGTCGACGCCATCGTCAGGTCCGCCATGCCCGACCTCCCCGGCCAGGGCGAGATGGTCCTGATGCACGACGCGGGCGGCAACCGGGCGCAGACGCTGGCCGCGCTGCCCATCATCATCGAGAAGCTCAAGGCCCAGGGCTACACCTTCAGGACCACCGCCGAGGCACTCGGCACCGGCACCGCCAACACCGAGGTCACCGGCTACGACCTGTGGGTCGGCAAGGCGTTCGTGTGGTGCACCTCCTTCTCGGTGAGGCTGATGCCGTGGCTGGTCGGCCTGCTCGCGGTCGTCGGCGTGCTGGTCATGGCGCGGTTCGCGCTGATGCTGGTGCTCTCGGCCGTCCATGTGCGGCGGGTGCGCAGACGCGGCTTCTCCTGGGGCGACCCGGTCACCGAACCGGTCACCGTGGTAGTACCCGCGTACAACGAGCAGGAGTGCATCGCCAACACCCTGCTCTCCCTGGCCACGAGCGACCATCCCATCGAGGTGATCGTGGTCGACGACGGGTCGACCGACGACACGTCCGCCATCGTGGAGGAACTCGCCCTGCCGAACGTCCGGTTGATCCGGCAGCAGAACAGCGGCAAGCCGACCGCCCTCAACACCGGTGTGGCCGCCGCCTCGTACGACCTGATCGTGATGATGGACGGCGACACGGTCTTCGAGCCTTCCACCGTACGCGAGTTGGTGCAGCCCTTCGCCGAACCGCGGGTCGGCGCGGTGGCGGGCAACGCGAAGGTCGGCAACCGCGACACGCTCATCGGCGCCTGGCAGCACATCGAGTACGTGATGGGCTTCAACCTCGACCGCCGGATGTACGACGTGCTCAACTGCATGCCGACCATCCCCGGCGCCATCGGCGCCTTCCGCCGCACCGCGCTCGACCAGGCGGGCGGCATGAGCGACGACACGCTCGCCGAGGACACCGACGTGACCATGGCCCTGCACCGGGCCGGCTGGAAGATCGTCTACACCGAGAACGCCCGCGCCTGGACCGAGGCGCCCGTCAGCATGAAGCAGCTGTGGTCGCAGCGGTACCGCTGGAGTTACGGCACCATGCAGGCGATGTGGAAGCACCGGCACGCACTGCTGGAGCGCGGCGCGGCCGGCCACTTCGGCCGGGTGGGGCTGCCGTTCGTCACCCTGTTCATGGTGATCACCCCGCTGCTCGCGCCCGCGTTCGACATCGGCATGGTCTACGGCGTCGTCTTCGTCGACGCGTACAAGACCCTGGCCGCCTGGTTCGCGGTGATGGCCCTCCAGGCCGTCTGTGCCTGGTGGTCCTTCCACCTGGACAAGGAGAAGGCCTGGCATCTGATCACGCTGCCGGCCCAGCAGGTGGTCTACCGGGTGCTCATGTACATGGTGCTGATGCAGTCCGCCATCACCGCTCTGACCGGAGGCCGGTTGCGCTGGCAGAAGCTGAAGCGCACCGGTGAGGTGGGGCTCGACGTCACGACGGGGGCGATGTCTTCATGAGTACCGCGGAACGAGGTGCCTACGGCACCCGGGACTCCTCCGAGACCATGGCGCTGCGGGTCCTGGACCCCGGCGCGTTCGCCGTGCAGCGCGACGAGGAGCCCGAGGAGGCGGCTCCGGCGCCCGCGCGCAAGCCCGGCCGGGACCGCTACCTCGACCTGCTGCGGGCGCTCGCCCTGGTCCGCGTGGTGGTCTACCACAACTTCGGCTGGACCTGGCTGCCGATCGTCTTTCCCTCCATGGGCGTGATGTTCGCGCTGGCCGGGTCGCTGATGGTGCGCTCCCTCAACCGGCCTGCGCTGAGCGTGATCCGCGGTCGGCTGCGCCGTCTGCTGCCGCCGATGTGGCTGTTCGGCGCGGTCGTGGTGCCGCTGATGATCCTCCAGGGCTGGCGGCCCGACCACCTCCACCCCAACTGGTGGTGGGGCGACCTGGCCTACTGGATCCTGCCGTTCAGCGAGCCGCCGTTCGGGCCCTCGCTGCACACCTTCGGCGGGCACCTGCCGGCCTCCTGGGCCGAACAGATCTGTGTCCCCCTGTGGTACCTGCGCGCCTACCTCTGGTACGTCCTGCTGTCACCGCTGATGCTCAAGGCGCTGCGGAGGCTGCCCTGGGTCACCCTGCTGGTGCCGCTGGCGCTCGCGTTCGTCATCAACTCCGGCCTGGTCGACCAGACCGGCCGACTGATGGAAGCCGCCACCGACTTCACCACCTTCGGCTCCTGCTGGCTGCTCGGCATGGCCCACGGGGAGGGGCTGCTGCGCCGGATCCCGCAGTACGTCGTGCCGTCCCTCGCGCCGCTGGTGCTCATGTTCGGCTACTGGTGGCTGATGCGGGCGCCGCTGGACAACCCGCGGCTCGGGCACGACCTGGAAGCGGTACCGGTCGCCCAGGCGGTCTGGTCGTTCGGCGCGGTGATGCTGCTGCTCCATCTGAGCCCCTCCTGGGAGCAGTGGCCCAAGCCGCTGGAGCGGTTCAACGGCGTGATCAGCCTGCTCAACTCGCGCGCCGTCAGCGTCTATCTGTGGCACTCCTTCGCGCTGGTGCTGACCGAGCCGCTGATCGACCTGTTGTGGAACAGCACCTTCTTCTACGACCACGCGCACTGGCTGCTGGTCAGCCAGTGGACCCCGCTGGTGGTCGCCGTTCCCCTGATCTGCCTGGCGATCCTGCTCTTCGGCTGGATCGAGGACGTGGCCGCCAAGCGCCGCCCGCGGCTCTTCCCCTACCCGCGCCGCGCCAAGGGGCGTCGCCGCATTTCTTGATAAATCTGACATACCGGTCAGACATATGGCATACCGGCGTGGTTGATCACCATTTGCGCATATCCGATCTTACGCTGCCGCTGTCGATCAGCGACGTCGAAAGGAATGCGATGGCTCCCGCGCTCGATCACGGCCGTCCGCCGGCCCCGAAGTCCGTGCTCTCCCACCTGAAGGTCCGGGCCGGCGGACGCCGGGGACGGCTGAGGGCCGCCGTCATGGCCGGCGCCCTGCTCGCCGGAGTGACTTCGGCGGTGGCCGGTGGGGCACCGACCGCCGCCGCGACGCGGTACAACGACGATCCGACGCAGTACTGGAACAGGGTTCTGCTCCAGACGTTCCGCAACGCGCGGGGCCTGGACGCCGCGCCCGGCAAGCTCAGCAGGTCCGGGGCGATGGTCTTCGCGGCGGTCTACAACGCCGAGAGCGCCTATCAGAACACGTACGCGACCTTGAAGTACGAGCCCTACCTGAATCGGCCGCTGAAGTACGCCGGCGGACCCGCACGGCCGGGTCCGGACGCGCAGGAACGGGTGATCGACCGGACGGCGTACCGGATGATCTCGCAGCTGTACCCGGGCGATCGGGCCTACATCGACGCCAAGTACAGAGCCCGGACCGGTCGTTCCCCCTACGCCTACGACCCCCTCGACCGTCAGATCGTCGACCGGGTGCTGCGGCAGATCAACAAGTCCCGGGTGGGCGACGGTTCGAACAACCCGGCGAAATACCACGGCAACACCACCACGCCCGGAGCCTGGCGGCCGACGGGTGAGGCGGACTGCACGAAGAAGACCGACGCCGTGACCCCGAACTGGGGCAAGGTGCGGCCGTTCGTGCTCCGCTCCGGCTCGCAGTTCCGGCCTCCCACCCTGCGCGGCTTCACCGACTACGCCGATCTGGTGGCCAGCCCGGAGTACGCACGCCAGCGCGAGGAGGTGCGCAGGATCGGTGCCGTCGACTCCACCGTGCGCACCTACGAGCAGACCGTCATCGGCTGGTTCTGGGACCACGACCTGGACGGCACCTTCCACCCCCCGGGGCAGCTCCTCGAACTGACCGGGATCGTCGCCAAGAAGTTCCGGCTCGACACGTACAACACCACCCGGCTGTTCGCGCAGTCGGCGCTGTCGCTGGCGGACGCCGGGATCACGGCCTGGGACAGCAAGTTCGACACCCCGATCAAGCTGTGGCGTCCGGTCTCCGCGATCCACGCGGCGGGGGACCTGAGCTGGGAGCCGCTCAGCGCGGACCGCGCAGGGCGGCCGTTCACCCCGTGCTTCCCCGCCTGGACCTCCGGGCACGCCAACTTCACGGGTGCGTGGGCAGGCGCGATGCGGAACTTCTTCAACCGCGACGACGTCCCGTTCATCGCGCACTCCGAGGACCCGCACACGCTCCAGAGGTTCCGTCTGATGCGGAACTTCAGCCAGGTCGCCCAGGAGGGCGAGTTCAGCCGCCTCTACCTGGGCGTGCACTTCCGCTGGGACGCCGAGGACGGAAGGCGGATCGGCACCAAGGTCGGCGACTACGTCTCCACCCACGCGCTGCTGCCGATCCGGCCGGGCCGTCCGCACCACCAGTGAGCCGGCACCGTGCCCCGGTCACGGGAGAAACCTGAGACCGCCGGGTGAGGACCGGCTCACTGCGCTCGCCGACGCCGAACCCGCACGCCGAAGGCCCCGGACCACGATCGGTCCGGGGCCTTCGGCGTGCGCCCTGCTGTCCGCCCGCGGTGGCTGCATGCCCGCGCCGGCCTGAGGGCGGCATGTCGGAGACGATCCGGGCCGGGACCTGCCCGGAAACAAGAATGGAACCGTGAACGTGTCGGGCAGACTCTGCGGTGTAGTCCCTTTGAGACAAGGATGACCCACAAAATGATCACGCTCACGAAGGAAGACGGCCCGGCAGACCTGGACGGGGTGACTCATCTGTCCCTCGGTGTCTCCTGGGACCCCACCGCCGGCAGCAGCGGCGGAGTGCTGGGCACCCTGCGCCGAAAGAGCGGCACCGACCTCGACCTCATCGCCATAGCCATGCAGGGACGGGACCCGGTGCGCCTGGCGGGCCTCGACTCGCTCGACCCGATGGGCAACGGCTCGCTGATCCACAGCGGCGACAACCAGACCGGGCACGGGGACGGTGACGACGAGACGGTGACCGTCGAGTTCGCCCGGATCCCGCCCCACATCACGTCGATCGTGTTCGTGGCCGCCGCGTACAAGAAGGGCAGCTCCTTCCAGAAGGCACGCAACATCAGCTTCAAGGTCTACGACGCGTCCGGGGGCAGTTCCCAGCAGGTCGCCGACATCTGGCCGAGCCTGCTCAGCCGGGACAACGGCTGTGCCGTGGCCAAGGCGATCCGGGTCGGCGACAGTTGGAAGCTCGAAGTGATCAACTCGACGGGCCAGATCAAACAGGGCGACGAGCACGCCCTGCTGCGTTTCGCGGTCAACAAGTAGTACTTCATCGAGTACTTCATCTAGTACGTCGTCGCGGTACGACTCGGTCGACGCCCTCCGCATGTTCCGGGAGCCGGCGCATGTTCCGGGATCCGGCGAAGTGAACCGTCCGGGGCGGGCTGAAGCCGCCTTCGACCCGCCCCGGACGGTTCGGCCCGGTCGCCGGTCTGCGCACGTTCGTCGACCGCATGCTGCCCGGCCCGAGCCGACAGGTGCTCTTCCTCCGCCGTCCGTGGCTCCGGCACGGAAACGTTCACGCCCTGGACATCGGCGACGACCTGCACGGATGCCCCCCGGTGCGATGGTGGGAAGCACGCGGGCGCGTGATCCGGGCCGGTCCGGCACCGGCTCCGAGAAGGCTGAGCGATGGTGAGGAACCGATGGACCCGAGTGACGTCGACCGTACCGACCGCACCACCGCCGAACAGCAGGCCGACGCCGGGGCCAAGCCGCTGCTCGATGTTCCCCAGACGGCCGCGGCGGGGGTGACGATGTGGATCTTCGTCGTCGCCCCGCCGGTCTCCCTGATCGCCGTGCTGCCGTTCGCGTGGGGACGGGGCCTGTCCATGCTGGACCTCGGCATGGCCGTGGTGTCCTACCTCGTCTCCCTGGCCGGCCTGACGGTCGGCTACCACCGTCTCTTCACGCACCGCTCGTTCAAGGCACGGCGAGGCCTGCGGATCGCCCTGGCCGTCGCGGGTTCGCTGGGAGTCGAGGGCTCGCCGGTCCAGTGGGTGGCGAACCACCGGCGTCACCACGCCTTCGCCGACCGCGAGGGTGACCCGCACTCGCCGTGGCGCTACGGCACCGACACACGCGCGCTGCTCAAGGGACTTCTCCACGCGCACATCGGGTGGATGCTGAAGCGTGAACTGAGCAACCGGGCCAGATTCGCACCCGACATCGCCGCCGATCCCGATCTGCGGCTCATCGGCCGACTGTTCGGGCCGCTGACCGCCGTCTCGCTCCTGACCCCGGCGTTGGTCGGCGGGTTCGCCACCGGCACCTGGACGGGCGCGCTGACCGGGTTCTTCTGGGCCGGCGTGATCCGGATGGCGCTGCTGCACCATGTCACCTGGTCGGTGAACTCGATCTGCCATGTCGCGGGCAGGCGCCCCTTCGCCAGCCGGGACAAGGCCACCAACTTCTGGCCACTGGCGCTGTTGTCCTTCGGCGAGAGCTGGCACAACTCGCATCACGCCGACCCCACGGCCGCGCGCCACGGCGTGCTGCCGGGCCAGCTCGACCCGGCGGCCCGCCTCATCTGGGTCTTCGAGAAGCTCCGCTGGGCCCACGACGTGCGCTGGCCGAGCCAGGACCGTCTCGGCGCCCGCCTGCTGCCCGACCCGCGCACCCCGCACGGCTCCTCGGGCTGACGACCCTCGCACCGCGCAGATCAGCCCTGGCCGAGGTCGATCTCCACAGGGACGGTGGCTCAGCGCTCGCAGGCCCTCTCGATGCTCCCGAGCCGGCAGGGACAGCGCCGAACAGCAGGATCGCACCGGTCACCGCAGGGTGAGGCCGGGGTGGTCAGCCGGCGACGGTGAGGACGACCTTGCCGCGGGTGCGGCCGGCCTCGACGCGGGCGTGGGCCGCGCCGGCCTGCTCCAGCGGGAAGGTCTCCGCCACCTCGACGGCGACCTCGCCGGCGTCGATCAGGCCTGCGATCGTGGTCAGCCCCGCGCCGTCCGGCTCGACCAGGTACGGGGTGACCCGCACGCCCGCCGCCTCGGCGGCCGCGGCCAGTTCCGGGGAGACACCGGCCGGGACGGCGACCAGCAGGCCGCCCGGGCGCAGGACCGCGAGCGAGCGGGTGCCGGTCCGGTCGTGGGCGTCGCCCACCAGGTCGATGACGACGTCGACGTCCTTGACGGCGTCCTCGAAGCGGGTGGTGGTGTAGTCGATGGTCTCGTCGGCGCCGAGCTGCTTGAGCCAGGGGTGGCGTGCGGCGCTGGCGGTGGCGATCACGTGGGCGCCCAGGTGCCGCGCGAACTGGACCGCGAAGTGGCCCACCCCGCCGGCGGCGGCCGTGATCAGGACGCGCTGGCCGGCCTGCACATGGGCGGTGTCGACCACGGTCTGCCAGGCGGTCAGCGCGGCCAGCGGCACGGCGGCCGCGTGCACGTGGTCCAGGGTGGCCGGCTTGCGGGCCCACTGGCGGGCCGGGGCGGTCACGTACTCGGCGTAGCCGCCGGCGGCGCGCGGGAACCACGGCATGCCGTACACCTCGTCGCCGGGCGCGAGCGTGGTGACGCCGAAGCCGACCTCCTCGACGACACCGGAGACGTCCCAGCCCAGGATCAGCGGGAACGTCTGCAGTCCCGCCATGCCCTGGCCTTCGCGGGTCTTCCAGTCCACCGGGTTGACGCCGGCGGCGTGCACGCGTACCAGCACCTCGGTCGGCAGCGGCTCGGGGCGCGCGACCTCCTCGGCGGTCAGCACCTGCGGCCCGCCGAACTCCGTGACGGTGACCGCCCGCATGGTGTGTTCACTCATCTTGTCCTCGCTCATGTCCGTATCGCTGTTCCTTCTGCCGGGACCGCGATCCCGGCAGAAGAAACAGTGGCGTGTGCTCGCGGAGACGAGTGAGTGGCCGGAGGGTCACCTGTCGTACCATTCCAGCCATGCCGCATCGTGTCGCCGTTCTCGCCCTCGATGGAGTCCTGCCGCTGGACCTGGGCATCCCGGCGCGGGTGTTCAACGAGGCCTGCGAACCGGACGGGACCCGTCTGTACTCCGTCGTCACCTGCTCCCTCGGCGGCAGGCCGGTACGCACGCACGAGGACTACCGGATCGTCGTCGACCACGACGAGTCGGCGCTGGAGAGCGCGGACACCGTCGTTCTGGCCACGCAGGAGCCCAGCGAGCGTCTGCTCGCGACCGGCACGCTCTCCGGGGAACTCGCCGCGGCGCTGGACCGGATCGGGCCGGGGACCCGCATCGTCAGCCTGTGCACGTCGGCGTTCCTGCTCGCGGCGGCCGGTCTGCTGGACGGCCGGCGGGCCACGACGCACTGGGCGCTGTGTGACGCGCTGGCGCGGCTGTTCCCCGACGTCGACGTCGATCCGGACGTCCTGTTCGTCGACAACGGACGCATCCTGACGTCCGCGGGCGGAGCAGCCGGCATCGACCTGTGCCTGCATCTGGTCCGTCTGGACCACGGGGCGGCGGTGGCCTCGGCCGCCGCACGCCGCTGCGTGGTGGCGCCGTGGCGCGAGGGCGGGCAGGCGCAGTTCATCGAGCACCCGGTTCCGCAGGACACCGACCGTTCCACCTCGGCGACCCGGCAGTGGGCGCTGGACCGGCTCGCCGAGCCGATCACCCTGGAGGACATGGCCCGGCACGCGCACATGAGCGTGCGCACCTTCACCCGGCGGTTCCGCGGCGAGGTGGGCAGCAGCCCGCTGAAGTGGCTGGCACAGCGGCGGCTGGCCCACGCGCGCCTGCTGCTGGAGTCCACCGACCTCACCGTCGCGCGGATCGCCACCGTCTGCGGCTTCGGCGACCCCGTCGCATTGCGCAAGCACTTCCACACGCACCTGGGCCTGTCACCACTGGCCTACCGTCGCGCCCACAACGCACCGGAGCCCACGACAGGACAGTGACCACCCGGCCGGGCGCCGCCCGCTCCGCGCAACGTCCGACGCTCCTTCACCGGCGTCGCCGAGTCCGCCGGCCTCCGCGGCACAGGAAGGACAAGGTTTCCCTCTCTCGATCGCAGACCCCATCGCGCCGTGAAGGCATCAGCCTGGGAAGCTCGGGCGATCTGGGCGCGGTTGCCGGACCGACCTGCGGCGGAGCCCCACCTGTGCTTGGTCGCAGGGCTGGAGCGTTGCCCACTGTTCCCCGTCGTCCCCGCGGAATCTGGCACGGTTCCGGCACGGCACGTAATCCTGTAGCCGTTGCTGTACCGCGACCGAGTTCTGTCGACGCCTCCTCACGGGCCGCCGTCCACCGCTTTCAGCGGGTCTTCGCCCGTCGTTGCTCGACGTAGCCAGTCGGACACGGCCTTCGCCGAGACATCGTGGCGAAACGCGCGAATATTACTGAATAGGCTGTTTTTGATATTTGCCAGGGAGTCACAGATGGACGCTGTGGACGCACTCCTTCGCAGGGCCGACCCGGCGGCTCTTCTGACGCTGGACGGCGCCATCCGCAGCCTCAACCCTGCGATGGCCACGGCGCTGGGCAGGCCGTCGGAGCAGTGCCTGGGACGCGACTTCGGTGCTCTGTCGCCTGCGAGCCAGAGGATGCAGGCCGAGAGTCTCGTGGTCGCCGCCAGGACGGGGGCGACCGCCATGCGGGTGCTGGAGTTCCCCGGGCCGTGCAGAGCGCCCGTTGCCTGCTTGATCGAGGCGCGGCCGGTGAAGGATCCCACCGATGACGAACAGCTGGTCCTGGTGCACGCGCTGGATGCGCGGAACGACCTGGCCAGCCTGCTGATCCCGTTCCGGCTGGCCACCACGGCCGCCGAGCTAGGCCTGTGGATGTATTCCCCCGAGGGACGCCAGCTGGAGTGGCTCGGTGGCGCACCCGTTCTGGCCGTGCTCCTGCCGGATCCGACCACGCCGCTTTCCAGCCTGATCTCGGCGGTGCACCCTGACGACGAGGAGGCCTTGCGGCAGCTCCTGCGCGCGACCTCCGCCGAGTCCTCCTGGGTGAGGTTGCGGTACCTCACCCCGCACGACGGCTGGCATCAGCTGGCCGTTCAGACCCGTCGGATCCAGTTGGGGTACGGCGGCCCCGAGCGGATCCTGGGGGTGGTTCGCGACGACACCAAGCAGGCGAAGGAGGCGCAGGCTGAACTGACTGCCGAGCGACAGCGCGCCAAGGAGATCGCGGACTTCTCCGCCGCCTTGATCACCGCAGCCACGGAACAGGAACTGCAGCAGGTCGCCCTGACCCGGCTCGCCGCAACCTTCTCCGCCACCGGCGCCCTGCTCGCGCTCGTCGACAACGGCCACCTGTGCGTGTCCACCGACGCCGGGATAGCCACGTGGGAGGTCGAGGCCCTGCACGGCCTCCCGCTGGGCGATCCGAGCCCGCTGTCCGAGGCGATCCGCACCGGCAAGCCACATTTCGTCCTCGACCGAGAGGAATACATCCGCCGCTGGCCGGACGGGGCCGTACTTCCGAAGCTCGCCCGGCTCGGCTCCGATTACGCCGTCTCCATCACCCCCCTCAGCGAGACCGGCGATCAGCCACTCGGAGCGTGGCTGATGACCTATGCCAGCGGACACCGGCCGTCCCTGGACGAGCGGACCCTCCTGTCCACCCTGGCCGACCTGGCAGGCCAGGCACTGAGGCACATCAGGCTGCAGCAGGCACGAGTCGAGCTGGCCACGGCACTCCAGCAGGCCATGCTCCCCAAACTGCCCGAACACCTCCCGGGCCTGGAGGTCGCCGCCCGCTACCTGCCCAGTCGGGACGGGCTGGACATCGGGGGAGACTGGTACGACGCCTTCGTCACGCCCGACGGCACGATCGCACTGGAGATCGGCGACGTTCAGGGGCACGACGTGGACGCCGCCGCCTTCATGGGACAGGTCCGCCTGTCCATGCGCGCGATCGCCGCCCAGGAACCGGATCCGGGAACCGTGCTGGCGCGCACCAACGAGCTGCTCGTCGCGATGGTCCCCGCACGATTCGCCAGCTGCACCATCTTGCGTCTCGACCCGCGCGACGGACAGGTCATGGGCACCAGCGCCGGCCATGTGCCGTTGTTGTACGCACGGGACGACGCCAGCCACAGCATCCGTGAGCTGCCGGGCGGCCCGGTGCTGGGAGTCCTGCCCGACGTCGACTACTCCAAGGGAACCTTCACCCTGGACAAGGATGCCGCGCTGGTCATGGTCACCGACGGTGTGGTCGAAGGGCCGGGCCTGACGCTGGAGGCCGGACTGGAACGAGCCGGAGCCTTGGCCGCCCAAGCCGTCCGCGACGGGCTGCACGCCGAGGAGATCGCCGACCGCGTTCTCGACGCCGCGGTCGAGGTGGACCACCTCGACGACGTGGCCGTGCTGGTCGTCCGACGCACATGACGGCGCCCGCGTCCGCACACACCCTCAACGCGGACCCCACTGAAAGACCACCCCTCGCGCTCATTCACCGAGCGGCGTGTTCTCGACAGAGAGTTTCGTAGTCAGTGGAGCACCTCCCGGAGGATCCAGATCTTCAGCTCGAGGACACCTTCACGGCTCCCGGCTTCTGCCCGGTCATCCACAACCGCCGTACCACCGACCGTCCCTGACGTTGCGGCGTCACGGCGGAGCCGAACTTTCACGATCTCCGGCACACCGGCAACACCCTGGCGTCGACCGCCGGAGCCGGCACCCGCGAGCTGATGACCCGCGTGGGCCACGGCAGCTTGCGCGCCGCGCTGATCTGTCAGCACATCACCAGCGACCGTGACCGGGCCGTCGCTGATCGCCTCGGAGCGATGATCCGTGAGGGCGGGGGAGAGACCGCCGCATCGGACCAGGGGATCCGGTCTCCACACGGCCGTAGTGGCACGCGTGTGGCACGACCCCGGACACGACAAAGGGCCGGCCTGGGAGGCAAACCCTCCCGAGCCGGCCCTTCGGCCTGTGCCCCCGGCACGATTCGAACCTGCGACACCCGCTTCGGGAGTTCGAGCCGGGCTGGCTCCTGATGCCGCGGTCGCCTGGTCCCGCGGCCGGACAGGGTTGTCGGAGTACGCCCCTGTCCGGCGTCGTTGATGTCAGCCACGGATGTCGGAGCCTTCTGTCCGTGGCTCCATGGGGAGCTGTCCGTGCGGGGCCTACTGGTCGTGCTACGGCTCTGCGAGGTGTGTGGTTGCTGCCGTACCGGTCCCGACTCCGGCGCCGCTACCCGCTGTCAGCCGCCCACGACGGTGGTCTGCTTCTTCTGCACAGGGTGCTGGTCGGCGTACCGCACCAGGTCGAGGAAGCGGGAGTCGCCGATCGCCGCGAGCAGTTCCTTGCTGGTGACGGGGGCGGAGACCTTGGCGTTCACGTCCGGTTCGACGGAGACGCGGACATCGCTGTGTCCGTAGTGGAAAAGGACGTCGGTGGACGTGGTCTCGGGCGAGTCGGTGACCACGCGCAGTGCGGTGGCCTTGATGCCGCTCGGCAATGTGGTCTGCTCACAGGTTCCGCCCCCGACGGCAAGAGCGGCGGCGGGGGGACAGGGTTTCGGGCCCGGGTCGCCGGCGGAGGGCCGCACGGAGAAGACGACGGTGAACACCTTCCCGTCCGTGGTTGCGCCCTGGTAGAGCGACACGTCGATGTCGACCGGCCGGATCAGGCCGACGGCGTCCGGCAGCAGTCTGTCGAGGACGACGGCGGCCTGCTGCTGGAACTGTGCCCGCCGTGCCCGCTCGGTGGAGGACAGGCCGGCCGTGGGCCGTTCGTCGTCGCTCGTGGGGTCGATGTGGACCGGCGTGCGGTAGGGCTCCGGCTCCTCGACCGACTCGTGCGGCGAGGGTGTGCCGCTCGTGGCCGGACGGACCGTCCCGTCGGGGCCGCCTCCGGCGGAAAGTGTCACGGAGCCGAAGACCACGGCCCCCGCCACGCAGGCGATCCCGATGACGGCCGCGAGACGGGCACGCGCCTTGCGGCGTCGGCCCTGGGCGACCGCGGCGGGCACCAGGTCGTGCGGCGGGGGGAGTTGGGTCACTGCGCTTTCCATCGCGTCCCTGACGAGCAGGGTGCTGCGGTGGTCTTCCTCGGTGATGTTGTCGCTCATGGCGGTTCCTCAGCTCTCCGTGGCGTAGAGGTGGGCCTCGCCCAGTTGGGCGCGCAGCTTTGCCAGGGAGCGTGAGCACTGGCTCTTGACCGTGGATTCGCTGCACTTCAGGAGCGCGGCGACGGACTCGACGCTCTGGTCCTCCCAGTACCGCAGCACGACCATGGCCCGCGCTCTGGGCGGCAGCCCGGCCAGCGCCGCCATCAGCGTCACCCGCAGATCGGCGTGGTCCGGCGAGGTACGGGAATCGGGACGTGTGTGCGCCAGCAGGTCCCGCAGGCGCCGCCGCCGCTCGGCCAGGTAGGTGCGGGTCAGCACGGTCCTGGCGTAGGCCTCGATGTGGTCGGCGGCACTCGCCCGCCGCCAGTGCTGGAACATCTTGGCGAGCGTGGTCTGGGTCAGGTCCCTGGCCGTGTCCGGATCCCCGCACAGCAGGTACGCGGTCCGGTACAGCCGTCTCTGACTCGCCTGGGCGAAGGCCTCGAAGCTCTCGGGCGCCTGGGATCCCCGCGGCGCGTCGGAGCCTCGGCCGTTCTCCGGCATCTGCTCTCCTCTCCGGACCCCGTCAGGGGCTCGTGTCCTGTCACCCCTCTTCAGAGCGCTGCCGCACGCCAAAGGTTGAAACCGAATTCCCGCCGTCCCTGACCGGGTCGCCCTTCCCTTCGCTGACCACGGCTGCGGACCTCGCGGCACGGGTGTGGCACGACCGCGAGCACGGCAAAGGGCCAGTCCGAGAGGAGCATGCCTCTGAACTGGCCCTTGCTTGTGTGCCCCCGGCAGGATTCGAACCTGCGACACCCACTTTAGGAGTTCGATCTACGCCCGCAACCGGTCGTCGTCGCCAGGTCCGGCGGTCATGCGGGGGTGCTGGCGTATGCCGCCGTCCGGCCTCGTTGATGTCAGCCGTGGATGTCAGAGGGCTCTGGCATCCTGCGCCGGTGAGCATGACATGGGCCGCCTTCTGGGCGCTGATAGCCACCCTGAACGGCGAAGCCACGGAGGCGAGCTGCCGACGCCTGGCAGAGGAGCTGAGCCGCCGTTCCGTCCCCGACATCATCGGCTTCGCGGAACGTCATGCCGAGGCTCTCTACCGCTTGGACCAAGAGAAGTTCGGGACGCTTCCGGTCGCCGACATGACGGACCGGAACGGCGAGCCCTTCCCACAGTCTGCCGACGTGTTCCTGTACGCCCGTTGCGCCGTCGTCGCCGCGGGACGAGCCGTATGGGAAGGCGTCCTCTTCGACGTCGACAAGTTCGCCCCGTACACCTCCACCGAGTTCGACGGGGAGTGGCTGCTGTACGTGCCGGATCAGGCGTACGAACTCGCCACCGGGAAGGAGTGGGACCGCCCGACCCGGTACTGCTTCGAGAGCTACTCCAACAAGGATGGATGGCCGGACCTGGGGTGCTGAGGCGGCCCACCGCTCGGACCCATGTATCCGGCGCGACTGTGGCACGCAGCGAGCAATCAGCCCGGAACCTGGCAGGCTCGGCCGCCCGGTGCTCAACCGCCGTAGCGGCTGTGCAGATCGTCGGTGATTCGCGACATCAGTCTGATCGAGTCCTCCATCGGCGCTTCCACCAGTGGACGTTCCGTCTGAGGGTCGTAGGCGGTCAGCCCGGTCTCCTTCTCGACGACGGCGGCGAGGGCGGAGACCAGGCCGAGCACGACCGCGGCCTCGTCCCCCGCGTGCCAGTAGGGCACGGTGATGCTCACCTCGTCACCGAAGACGGACAGGCCGATGCCTGTGCCCGAGTGGCTCAGGTCCCGCGACTCCTGCTCGTACTCCGTGATCTCCGCTGGGCCCAGCAGCCTCCGGGCCTGCGGCACGATTCGGTCCCAAGCCTCAAGGAGAGGGGTGGGTATCGGCTCGCGGTCCTCGGCCGTGTCCTCCATGGCTTCCAGGACCTCGTCCCAGGACTGCCCGTCGCGTCGGTTCAAGAAGTAGATGTCGTAGCTCACCGCGTGATCGTAGGCACCCGCATACGGCGAGGGCGAGGCCGCTTGCCCGCGCTGACTTCGTCGGCGGCGTCAGCTTGGGAAGCTGTGATCATCCGGGGGTGGCTCGATCTCTGGCCTAGGCGAAAGACCGTGGCGCGGCTTCGTCGGGAGCGGTCGCTTCCATCGTGGTTTCCTGCTCGATCCGGTGGGCTCGTGGTGCCCTCCGGTCTCCTCGGATCGCCGCGGCGAAGTTAACGCTTGCATTAACATGGCGGCTGTGGCTCAATGGGAAGTGGTCCTTGTCGGGGAGGTGGCGGCGTGGTTCGAGGTGCTGGCCGAAGAGGACTGGGACAGCGCTGAACAGGTAGAAGACGCCATCGACATGCTGGCGGCCACGGGGCCAACGCTCGGCCGTCCACTGGTCGACCGGATCAAGGGTGCCGAGAATCATCACCTGAAGGAGCTGCGGCCGGGATCGTCCGGGAGCAGCGAGATCCGCATCCTCTTCGCCTTCGATCCGGTGCGCCGGGCGGTACTGCTGGTGGCCGGCGACAAGGCCGGAAACTGGCAGAGCTGGTACGACATCAACATTCCGCTCGCTGAGGAGCGGTACCGGACGCATCTGGCCGATCTTGAAACCAGGGAGTACGAATGAGTGCCGTGAGCTGGGAGGAGACCAAGCGCAAGGCGCGCGAGCGGCGTGCGGCCGCTGGGCTGCCGGTGCGGTCGGCCCAGGAGAAGCAAGCGGCAATGGACCGGCTGACCGCTGAAGTGCGTGCTCACAAGCTCGCGGAGGTCAGGCGTGAACAGGCGCTGACTCAGCGCCAAGTAGCCGCGTCGATGGGTGTCTCGGCACCTCGGGTCTCCGCGATCGAGCACGGTGAGCTGGATCGCGCGGAGGTCGCGACCCTCCGGGCCTACGTGGAAGCGCTCGGTGGCCGGCTGCGCGTGGTCGCGGACTTCGGGGACGCCGAATACACCGTCGCCTGAGACGCTTGCCGCCAGCGGCCGCGGAGTTGGGTCCAGCGGCGGCCGACGCTCTCGATGAACAGGAAGGCTTGGGTCTGTGACCTGGGCCTTTACTGGTGACCCAGGTGTGGGAGCCCGGTGCGGCGTTGTCCGCCGCACGTAACCTCACCGGGCCCACCCGTCGACGCTCGACCAGATTGTTCTGCCGCCACGTCAGCCACAACTGATCCCCGCGCGGCCGTGACCTGCGGCCGTCTTGTCGATGCAACGTCCTGCTCGGCCGGATCGAGGAGGCTGCCTGACGAAAAGTACGAGGCGTACGTCCGGCTCCACCTCGTGCCAGAAGTGGATGTCAAAGGCCCCAGACCATGATCGGTCCGGGGCCTTTCCAATACATCGCGCCTGTTCAGGCACTGTGCCCCCGGCAGGATTCGAACCTGCGACACCCGCTTTAGGAGTTCTACCAACTGAACGGGCCGCCTGGGCGCCAAGCCCGTGGCAGGGCACGGCTGGTGTTCTGGGAGGCGCTCAGGACCGGGTCAGTGTGCTGACGTTGCCGTCAGAAACTGCCGTCACTCTTCATCTCGTCGCTGGCTGCTTCGACTTGCTCGGTGGATTCGACCTCCGCGCCGAGGTGGTCAAGGCGGGTCGCCTGCCCGGGTTCGGCCTGATGCCGACGGGCCCGGGCGGCGGCCTGCACCGTCAGCTGGCCTCGCTCAGTCCGTGCGGTGCTGCGGTTCGCACTGCCCGGAGCCGCTCTTGGTGAGAGCCGTACGCGCGGCCTGCAGTCGCTTCCACTCACGAGTATGCCTACCTGCGGTCCCGCACCAATCCAATGACATCACCGCAACCACGGCAGATTTCGTGCCATAACGACGCTCCTACCGCTTCGCATCACCCGCGACAGTCGCACGAAAATCAGCCACGCCAACAACTTTTCAGGCCAATAGATCTATCAATTTCACCCTCCTGGTGCCCATTCGCCCGATTTACGAAACGAGCGAATCCAGTACTTCCAATATTCCTGGGATAGAATTCTCTTTCCGCGGGATGGGTAAGGTTTATTTTTGGAAGGAGTGAGAGTGATGCGCATCAATAAAGGCGTTCAGGCTCTAGGAATTTCTACCGCAGCGATGGTGATCGTAGGATTGGCCGGATCTCCTGCAAGCGCAACGAACTGGGGTGTGCAGTGCGCCGTTTCTGGCGCTTCCGGCTACGTCAACTACACCAAGACCAGTTCGACACGAATAGAGCTGCGGATCGGCGTAAATGACACGTATGCGGATGGTCACCACGCCAGGGCCAGACTGCTGACGAAGACGACTTCTGGGGAAATTCACTACTGGTCGTGGCGCAAGGATCTCGATGGCGCCGACAATGGATGGGTAATCGACGACACTTATGCCGTCGACAGTAACGGCATCACCGATGTCGGCGTTCAAGTGGGTCGATATGAGGGGGACGACCCTCTGGAGCTCTGCTCGGACTGGACCGAAGTGGATATCTCTCAGGGGTGATCGGGTTAGGTTCGGGAAAGTTGATCGATCCCCGAATTATGAATCACTCTCACTTTGGTCCTCTGCTGAATTGATCCCTCGTTTCAAGGCTCCGACCTTATGGCTATCGAGAAGCCCTTCAGGTCCCGTGCTCGACAAGGGAAATCAGGAACGCGTGCGCCTTGTTTAGTGACTCCTCCGTTGCGGTGAGCTCCTGCTTGAGGCGGAGGTGAACGGGGCGGCGAAATAGTAAGCCAGAGCAACCCATTTGCTCTGGCTTACTATTTTGCCCGCGGCGCTTCGCGGGGTGTACTCGTCTGTCGCGCGCTTGGGTGCGATTCTGGGAGCGTTCGGCGCCCGAGGCGTAACTCGCAAGGAAGCCCGGTGAGTCTCCCGTAGTAGGGAGACTTTCATTGGTCGCGGTCGGTCCGCGTAGCTCAGCGAGATCTGCTCGTGCCGTTGGTGCGGAGTCCATCCGGTCAAAAGCGTGACGCTTTCCGGACGTTATCTGCACGCCTCACCTGATTGCCGACCAGTTGGGCAGACTAGCAGGCGGATAAGGCCACCGTGCGCGCCGTCTGGCGCTGAACTGGGGGAACCTGTGATCGTTCGGCTGTATCTGGACAAGGATTCTGAGCTGGCTCAGCATCTCGCCAACCGGCTGAACACGCCGCTCGACTGGCCAGAGGGCGAAGGGCTGGACGCCGAGCTCGTCGCGAAAATTGCTGCCGCAGCAGCCTGCAATGTCTCCTACAACCAGGCGGCCAACGGCCATCTGGTCGACCTCTTCGCTGCGCTGCCTCTACCCGGCACTCCCGGAGGACGAGAGTTCTGGGCGTCGCTGCGGCAGGCAGGAGGTGTTGCCGCGATGAACGTCGATCCGGCCAATGCCGGTGGTCCCTTCTTCGACTACCTGGTCGGCGGGAACGAGGCGGGTATTGCCGGTCGTGTGCTCAGCTTTCTCGCAGAGCTCGAAGACGGTGAGCGTGACGCCGTCGCCGAAGTGATCGGGGGTGCCCTAGACGTCATAGGTGGTGCTGCGTACTTCGGGAAGTTGTGGCTGCGTGACGCTGAGACCACCGCCTGGCAGGTAGTGCTTGCCAACCGGCGGACCCACGAAACGACTGAAGACCGCGAGCGATTCTTCGAGGCATGGCGAAACGCTTAATGATCGTGTGTGCGTAGAGTCAACGCGAAGAGGCCCAGCTGGCGAACCGGCTGGGCCTTCGTCTCCGCTCGTCCTCCCCGCGGTCCTGTAGCGGCGCGGATGGTTTTTGGTCAGGCCGCGCCTGTCTCTCGGGGTTTGCCACCGTCGATACCAGCGGGAGCCCTGCCAACGGCCAGCAGGTGCGAGCTGGCCGCGAGCAGCTCCGGGTACGGCTCCGCCATGCGTGCTGCGTCCAGAGCAGAGGCGATCAGTTCATCCGTGGGACCTTCGCCCGGCTGCTGTTCGGCCGCCTTCACGAGTGACCAGGCAGGCCCCTCGATCCCGAAGACCTGGACGTCGCTCAGCCCAGAAGCCTCCAACTCCGCCACAAGCTCTTCGGCGCGGTGGAAGTAAGACAGGGCGAAGCCTCTTGCACCGTCGTAGACAGCCGTCTCAAGAATCTTGGAGACGGAGTCATGAATCCGTTCGGTATGCAGGTGGGCGTACGTGACGTGCTCGAAGAGTGACGCATAGCGGTTGATCGCAGCCGCAGCGACCAGCCCGCCCGGCTTCACCACTCGCAAGGCTTCCGACAGAGCTTTAGCCCGATCGTTGGGGTCCGGAAGGTGGTAGAGCGGCCCAAGGAGCTGCACCACGTCGAAGCTGCTGTCTGGCTGCCGCAGAGCGCGAGCGTCACCCACGAACGCCGAGCACAAGGCCGACGCGCTTTCGACGTGGCGGGGCACGGGGTCCACCAGAGTGACGTCGTAGCCGTCTTTCACCAGCCACTCAGCATGAATCCCGGTCGCTCCTCCCACGTCGAGTACGCGGGCCGGCGCGGGAGGCAAGAAGCGTCGGAGGAGCTCTTGCGTCCTGACCAGCTCCATGCGTCCGTCTGCCGAGCTCCGCAGGCGGCTGTCCTCGTTCACTGTCTCGCCATAGAACCGCATCACGGAGGGAGCCAATTCGAGATTCGACATGGTCGCAGTATCGTGTGTACCGGTGGACCAGTCCAGTGTGCGAAATAGGGGAAGCCATGGCTGTTCTGAAGTACGAAGAGATCGCTGAGTCCCTTCGCGCCCGCATCGCCGCTGGTGAGTTTGCCCCCGGGGCCACCATCCCGTCCGGCCGTGACCTGGCTGAGCAGTGGGACGTGTCGCGGGCGACCGCCATCAAGGCAGTGGACGTGCTCCGCAACGACGGTGTGGTCGTCGCCAAGCAGGGCACCGGCTTCGTTGTCACCGAGACGCCCGTCGCGCGCCCCGCCGGCGCCCGCCGAGCAGGATCGGCGCGCATCCTGGGCGGGATGCCATTTCTGCGCATCGGCGCACCCGACTGGGCGGAGCCCCCCGCCCGTGTCGCAGTCGCGCTCGGCATCTCACCTGGGGTGACAGCGCTCCGACGCGTCCGCGTCCTTCAACTCCCGGACGGGACCCCGAATAGCTGCGTGGAAGCCTGGTTCCCCCCGGAGGTCGCCGAGGCAGCACCACGCCTCGCCGATACGGCTCCCATCGCCGAAGGCACGACACGGTACGTCCGTCGGCAGACTGGACGGTTCCCAGTCGAAGGAGTGGACATCACCACGGTGCGCCTCGCGACAGAAGTCGAGGCAGAACGCCTGGGCGTCCCGTCGGCAACAGCGGTCGCCGTGCTCCTCCATACGGCCCACGACGCGGAAGGCCGCCCGTTGGTCTGCGAGGAAGGGGTCACACCCTCTTCGCTTTTCGAACAGATCGACACATACGCCATGTAGTCGCCAATTGAAACGAGCTGGACCGGTCCGCCGGTCCAGCTTTTTTGACGCTCCGTCACGTCTTCTGACCTGCCACTATCCAGCCCGTCATCTCTCAACTCGATTTTCATCGCTTGACTGGACCGGTCCACCGGTCCAGTCTGTTCATGCGGCACCACTTCGCCCCTGGCGGGGGGCGCTCGCGTTCCGGCTCGGGATAGCTCGTGCAGTTGGGGCCCCGATCTGACCGTTCCTTCAGAACTCAACAGCGTGTCTAGACCGGCGGGGTGAGAGTCCCCGCCCCCGTGGCGACCGGGTCAAGTCGCCGGCGGCCACTTCCCTGCACACCGGCTCTGGAGAACAACCTCGGGATCATCCCTCCATCACTGGAGGTCAGCCCGTCGAATGCCACCCCGTGTGCGCCGCCCTGCTGGCGTCAGAGCAGCAACGATGACGCGCCCGACACCGGCTCGGGACCGGTTCGCCACGCAACGGCGAGCCGGTGAAGCCGATCTCGCCGCCGCAGCGTGCAGCGCTACGGCCGGCTGCGTCCCTCGCCCGTCCGGTTCTTCAGCCGTACGGGCGGGGTGGCAGGGAGCCGGGGCCGGAACCGTCCGGTCAGGCCCGCACCCACGACACGTCAGGAGAACCGCATGTTCGGCAAGAAGTCGCAACAGTCGACCGACCTGACCAGCCCCAAAGCCGTGAAGAAGTCCCAGCGTGTCTACGACCGCATCGCGTCCGGCAAGTGCAGGGATGCCGCTGCGGAGCTGGACGCCACCCACGGCCGCAAGCCGGAGTAGCGCTGACCCACACATCCGATACGGCGCGCCCCCGGAGTTGCAGCTCCGGGGGCGCTTTGGGCCGTACCAAGCTAGGAGACACGACCCATGAAGTGCATCGTTGCTGGTCATGAGGCCGTTACGGCGGCCGAGTTCGCTGAGCTGGCGTTCGGTATCGACCGGGAGCTGTTCGCCGGCCCGGCGGTGAATGAGTCCGAGCAGGACCGGGCGGCGCGGCTGGACGTGGCGCGCGAGGTCCTCGCGGAGCTCCGCGTCACGGACCCGCTGGCCGCCGCCTACGCGGCGACGCTGCTGCGGACGAGTCCGCTGAAGTTGCAGCCGGCCGTACGGCGCTCGCGTCGCCGGTCCAACGGTCGCCGCGGCGCGGGCTGCACGGCCGCTTCGGGGGTGGCCGCGTGAGTGCCGAGACCCTGGCCGCGCAGGCGGCCGCTATCGCCGGCCTGGCCGGTCTGGCCGTCGGGCACCCGCATCTGCCGGCCGCCCACATCACCGTCAACCGCCATTTGCCGCAGGAGTTGGATGTTCAACTCGACAGCCCCGGCGCAGTGGAAGCCTGGCGAGAGGCGCTGGGCGTCGACGCGGCACTGGTTCGCGTCACGCGGGCCGGTGAAAGGGTGTCGCTGAAGTTCGACGCGAGCGCCTACGGCATCGACTTCCACGTCTACGCCGCCTTCGAGCCGGCCGCGGTGGAAGCGGGTGCGGCATGAGCGCCCCGGCCTACGTCAACACGGTTTCGTCGCCCGTCGAAGGCGTGTCGACGCCCGTCAATGTGGACAACGCCATCACCGGAATTGCGTCGGTGCTCACGGTGGTGCTGACCGCGGTGGCGTTCTGGCTGTCGTACGAGCACTTGCAGGAAGTCGCCGCGCAGCACGGCATGGCCGAGGCGGTGGCTCGGTCGTGGGCCTGGCCGGCCACGGTGGATCTGTTCATCGTGATCGGTGAGCTGCTGATCCTGCGTGCCTCGCTCGCCCACAAGGTCGACTGGTGGGCAATCCTGCTGGTCACCGCAGGCGACGGCGCTTCCATCGCGCTGAACGTGGCCGGGGTCGGCAAGGACGCCAACGCCCTGGATTACGTGGTTGCGGCGGTGCCGCCGGTGGCCGCGCTGCTGGCGTTCGGGGCGTTGATGCGGCAGGTGCACGCCTACCTCGCCCGCCGTGCTTCGACGGGTGTCACCACCCCACCCCTGGGCGTCGACGCCCCGTCGACGCCCGTCACCGTGAGCGTCGACCGCCCGCCCGCCACACCGTCCGCTCTCCCGGCCGTTGAGTCGGCTGGAGTGTCGGAGCGGGTGGCGCTGCCGGTCGGCGTAGAGCAGGCTTCGACGCCCGTCGATGCTGAGTCGGTCGTCGTTGAGACGCGGTCGACGGCCGTCGACCTGTGCATGCCGGTCGTCTACTCCAACCGGGTCGATCAGTTGGTGCGGGCCCTGTACGGGACGGACTTCACGCAGCCGAGCACGACCCGCATGATCCTGGCGATGGATGCGGCGGGGCTGGGGATGTCGCAGTCGACGGCCCGCACGGCGCGCGGCCGGGTCAAGACCCGTGAGCCGTACCTTGCCGACTTCCCCGGCGCGCTGCGCGCTGAGGCGGCGATCTGATGTCGACCGCCTACAGCGAATGCTTCGACCCCACCGGCGCCCGCTACGGCATACCGACCTACCCGTGGCGGATGGCCCCTGACGGCTACGCCACCCGCCGACAGCTCCGCGCCCGCGGCTTACGGCCCGGCGGACAGCCGGTCGCGGCTCAGCTCATGGTGATCAACCGGCGCCGCAACTCGCCCCGCATCGCCTACCTGTACCGCGAGGACCTGGCGAAGCCCGTGCGGTCGATGACGTCGCGCAAGTGGGGCGCTCTCGCCCTGGCGATGCTCGCCCGCCGCACCTGCCCGCAGTGCCGGCTGGATGCCGGGTACGTCATCCCGTCGTCACTCGGTACGTGCGTGCCCTGCGCCTACCCCAACGGCGAACAGTGCGCCGCATAAGCCCTGTTGACAGGCCCGGCCAAACGCCTCCTACAGCCCCGGCCGGGCCCTACTCCCCTTAAGGAGTGCTCTCAGCATGACGGAACTCAGCACTGAGCCGGTAGCCGTCGAACCGGCCTCCACCGCGCCACCGCCCCCGACCCCCGGCCCGCAGAGCAGCACCGCGCAGGACGTGAAGGAGGTCGAGCACACGCCGGGCGGTTGGCCGGTCGTCCCGCTCGCCCTGTCCGGAGCGAACAGCACCATCGGGCTGGTCGCCGCTGCATCCCTCACGGGCGGCCCCATCGCCGCCATGGTCGCCGCGACCGGAGCCGTCGTTCTCGGCACCGTCGCGGTTACCCGCTCCCGCACCCCCAACAAGCGTCGCGATGCCCGGCGCGCCGCCGCACGCAATGCTGGACGGGCCACCGCTCATACGGCAGGACTGCACCGCGGCGGAGTTGCGGGGCGTTCGCACGGTTCTCGTTCCGGTCGGGGCGGCAACGGCTCTGGTCGGGTGCCGAGTCAGCACCGCCGCGGCGCCGGTACTGTCACCCGGCACGGCAGCACCGCAGGCTTGTCCCTGAGCAAGCACGGTCACGGCGCACACAAGCAGCATGCCGGTGGTGGGAAGGCTGCGGGGCGTGTCGGTCAGGTGCGGGCGCTGCGCGGTGCGCACCAGGCCGCGGCCGGATTCCGTGCCGGGCAGCGGGCGCAGACCGTAGCGGCGCGTCGCGCGGTCGCCGATGCCCGCCGCAACGCCAAGAACACCGGCAACGGCGTGAGCCTGACCGGTCGTGCCGGCCGCAAGGGCGGTGTCGCCGGGCGGCTGCTCGGGGGCACGGCCCGTAAGGCTCGCGTGGCGCGGGATGCGGCGATCGCCAGGAACCGTGCCCGGCGCGACCGTAAGGCCGGCGCCACGGTCGCCACGCAGCGCGCTGCCGTGCGCAAGGCGCCCGCGCGAAGGGCGGCACGGCAGGCGTTGCGCAGGTCCGCAGCCCGCTTCCACGGCCGGCGCCTGCTTGCCGCACTGCTCGCCCTCCCCATCGGCCTGCTCGGTCTGATCACCTCGCCGATCGGCCGGAAGCTCAACCTTCCGTGGCTGATCCACCCCGGGCGGCGCTTGTACCGGCGACTGGTCGGTGTCGCCCGCGAGCAGCGCCACGGGCGCGATGCCGCGATCCGCGAGGAGCAGCGGGAGCAGGAAGCTGCCGCGGATGCAGAGGCCGCCACCGATGGCACCGAGGGCATCGCTGGCGATGTCCAGCGACCTGCGGCGGTGGTCCCGGCCAGCACGAACGTCCCTGTGAGTGAAGGAGAGAACGTGTCCGGTTTCCGGTTCGAGGAGGCCGCTTCCGAGATGGAGGAAGCCGCCCACTCCTACGACCCCGAGAACGCCATGGAGATCCTGGCCATGGTCGAAGGCCTCCCGGCCGCCCTCACGTCGGTGGCGAACGTGATGAAGATCCTCGCGGAGCGCTCCGACAGTGAGTTTCCGCTGGAGAAGGAGATCGCGGACGGCTTCAACGACATCTTCGGTGCCCTGATGAGCGCCGTCGCGGTCGCCGAGGACATGGGCCCGCTGTTCCGTCAGGTCCACGCCCAGGACATCGCCCGGCACGAGGACCCCCGCAACGGCCCGCAGGCCGAGAAGGGCTGGAACGTCTGAGATGAGCAGCACCGCCACCGCCAGAAGCAAGCAGCAGCAGGGCAGTGGCCCGGTGCTGGACTGGGCGGCCGGTCACGGACCCGTGACCGGCGCCCTGTCCGCCACCACCGGAGCCTTCGCCGTCGCCACCACCGGCGCCGCCACCGCCATGCCCCCGGGCTGGGCGCTCGCCGTCGGCGCGGCCGGAGCCCTGAGTCACACCGTCGCCGGGATCCGGGTCCGCAACGCCGGCCGCACCCTCGCCACCCGCGCCGCGTCCTGGCTCGTCGGCGCGGGCTGGACCACCTGGGCCATGACCCACGGCCCCCTCACCTGGGCCGCCCTCGGCTCGCTCGCCACGATCGGCGTCGGCATCGGTGCCGCGGCTCGCTCTGCCGCCCTGTTCGAGGAAGCGCGGGAGGAAGAGGCTCTAGCGGCGGAGCGGCGGGAGATTGCGCGGGAGCTGTCCGCGGAGCGCCGGGCGATCGCTGCGGAGTGGATCGAGCGGATCCAGCGGATCTGCCACATCACCGTCCGCGTGCTCGGGGTGGAGAAGTGGGAGACCGGAGCCGGTTACTCCCTCGACCTCGAACCTCAGGGCGGCATCACCTACGACCGCATCGCCCAACACACGGTGGCCCTGTCCGCGGATGCCAAGCTGCCGCACGGCTGCACCGCCACCGCCGGACCCGGCATCCACCAGGGCCGCACCGTCCTGGACGTCACCACCGTCAACGTCCTTCAGGACGAGTGCCCCTACCCCTCGAACTATGGGCCGGTCTCGGTCCTGACGGGGATCCCGTGGGGGTTGCGCACGAACGGAGCGCTGGTCCCGGTCTACCTGCGTGAGCAGTGTGCGCTGGTTGTCGGCCCGACCGGGTCGGGCAAGACCAACATGGTCCACACGATCCTGGCCGGGTTCGCCCGCGCCGAGGACGTCCTGACGTGGGTGATCGACCTAAACGCCGGATCCGCCGGTCTGCCCTGGGTACTGCCGGCGCTGAACGGGGAGATCGAGCGGGAGGACAGCAAGCCCGTGCGGCCCGGGATCGACTGGCTCGCTGGCACCCATGAGGAAGCCCTCGCGATGCTCGATACGGCGCTTGCCATCGGCCTGCACCGCAAAAAGGCCTACCAGAACGTCCTGGCCAAGGCGAACACAGACGTGCTGCCAGTCAGCGCGAAGATCCCGCAGATCATGCTGGTCATCGACGAGGGCGCGGAGATCCTGGTCAGCACCGACCGGCAGATGAAGGAACTCGCCAAGAAGATCCTCGAAGTCATCCGCATGCTGCGCGCCATGGGCATCCGCACCGTCCTGACTGCCCTCGGGGCCACGGGGAACGTGCTGGGCAACTTGATGATCCGCCGCGAAGCCAAGGTGCGCGTCGCCCTCACCGGCGGTGAGACCGAGGGCATGGACCTCGGGAAGATGTTCCCCGGCCGGCGTGGCCTGCGTGTGGACCAAGCCCCCTATCAGGGCGCCGGGTTCATGGGCACTCCGCAGTCGCCCGGCGCGTTGTTCAAGGCGTGGCGGATCCTGCCCAACCAGATCCGGGAGATCACCGCCGCGACCTCCGAACGGCACCCCCGGCTGGACGACATCTCCGCCACTGCCGCCGGCCCCGTATATGCACGGCGGTGGGACGCTGAGCGGACCGCGTGGATGCGCGACCTCACCCCCGACACCGTCACGGATGCAGAGGCCGGTCCGTCTGGGGCGGGGCTGAACCTGTCCGCACTACGCAGCGAGCCTCAAGCGCCGTCGCAGGAAGACGAGATGCTGCGGCGCTTCCGAGAACAGATCGACGCCCAGTTCGCCACCACCCCGGAACCACACACCGGCGACGTAGAGCCGCCCGCGCCGGGCGGGCTGAACCTGTCCGCCCTCAACCGCACACCGGAGCAGGACAGCCCCGCACAGCGGGCCGCGCTCGCCCTGCTGCTCGCTGCGGGGACCGAGGGCACGGGAGCGTCCGCGATCGCCCGCGCACTCACCGACACCTACGGCACCACCCGACAGACCGTCGTCGGCTGGCTCAAGGACTGGGTCACCGACGGCACCGCGGTCCGCGTCGGGGAGGGCACCAAGGCTCGCTACGTCCACTGCGACAACGCTCCAGGAACGGCGCCCGAAAGCTGACCTTGTCACTTGTCGCCACCGCCCGGGCAGCAGCCATGCAAGCGGGTCCCCAGGGCACAGAAACGGCTTGTGACCTGGGAGGCGACAAGCGACAAGACAAGACAAGCGACAAGCCGCACGACAAGAGAGACGACAAGCCACGCGACAAGCAACCACCCACCGCACGGGCCCGCGCCACCTCATGGCGCAGGCCCGCGGCGCACCCAAAAGGAGCCCGCCATGGACCACAACCACCCGCCGGGGAACATCGCCCCGCACATACCCGCCGACGCCTGGAACCGCGCGCAGGCGACCGGACAGCCGGTCGTGATCATCGCCCCGGCAGCCGCGAACGAGAACGCGATCACGCTGCGCCGGATCGTCGTCCCGTTCGCCATCGCCGGCGCGATCGTCGCCGGCACCTGGGGACTGGTCGCCGCGATCTGCTTCCTGCTCGACGCGGCCGCCCACACCTTCACCGTCATCGCCGGCGCCGCCGGACCCGTCGGCGTCGGCGGTATCACCCTCAAGCTCTTCGGCACCAAGGACCGCTAGCTACGCCAAGGGCGGCCCCTCCGTCTCGCCAAAGCCGCGGGGCCGCCCTTGCTCACCAGCATCCGTCAAAGGAACTGGAGACATTCAGCATGACCGATCGCACCGACATGCCGCGAGTACCGGAAGGCGCCGACCGTGTGACCCTGGTCCGCACCGAGCCGGCGCCGGATGGCAGCACCGTCCTGGTCCTGCTCACCGTGGGCCCGCCACTCATCCTGATCGAACACCGCATGGCCCTGGACCCGTACCTGACCTGGTCCCTGTTGCACACCCTCACCCGCGACCTGGACGGCATCGAGCCCCCCGGACCCAATCCCGAAACCGTCGCCTACCTGGCCGCGCTGCGCACCGGCGACCCGGAAGCCATCAGCGCTGCCCTGAACGGCTACAACCACCGCATCCTCAGCCTGTGGGCGGACACGGGGGCGACCGCATGACGCGCCCGAACCTCGCCCTGCGAGTGCACGCCGTACGACCGCGAGCGCTGGATCTCTACTCGTGCGCCGGCGGCGCCGGAAGCGGGCTCGAAGGAGCAGGGTTCGAGGTGGACGGATGCGACACCGTCGCCCGCCCGAACTACCCCTTCCCCTACCACCAGGGCGACGCGCTCGCCTACCTCGCCGATCTGATCGATTCGGGGGAGATCCGCCGGTACGCGTTCGTGCACGCTTCCCCGCCCTGCCAGGGCAAGTGCACGCTGACCGTGGGCACGAACGCCTCACAGGGATGGGGCGGCACCCATGTGGACCTGGTCGCCCCCACTCGCGCTCTGCTCGACCGAACCGGTCTGCCGTACGTGATCGAGCAGCCGAACGGCCGCGCGGACATCCGCAAAGACCTCACACTGTGCGGTGAGATGTTCGGGCTGGGAGTCATCCGGCACCGCAACTTCGAGTTGGGCGGCTGGACGATCGAGCAGCCGGCGCACGTCCCGCACCGGGGTCGCGTCCGCGGCTACCGCCACGGCCAGTTCTACGACGGTCCGTATGTTGCCGCGTACGGCAACGGCGGGGGCAAGCCCACGGTCCCGGAGTTGCAAGCCGCGATGGGCATCACGTGGACGGACGTTCGCGAGGAACTGACCGAAGCGATCCCGCCCGCCTACACCGAGTTCATCGGCCGTGCCTTCCTCACCTCCCACGTGCTGGGGGTGGCCGCATGAGCACAGGCCTGCTGAACGCGGCCCTGACGGCTGTTGAGCGTGGGTGGCACGTCTTCCCCCTCCGGCCCGGCACGAAGCGGCCGGCGCTGCACGGGGAAGCCTCCTGCACCCGTACCGGGGCCTGCGAGAGCGGGCACCGTAAGTGGGAGCAGCGGGCCACCATCGACCCGGACCGCATCCGCGCCACCTGGTCCCACGGTCCGTTCAACGTCGGGATCGCCACCGGCCCCTCCGGGCTGGTGGTGGTGGATCTCGACATGCCGAAGGACAACAGCAATGCGGACGCGCCTTGCGGCGCGGCGACCTTCGGGGCGCTCTGCGAGCGCACCGGACACACCGTCCCCACCACCTACCGGACGCGGACCGCGAGCGGCGGGGAGCATCTGTTCTTCGCCGCGCCGGCGAGTGCCCGGCTGGGCAACACGGCGGGCAGCCTCGCACCGCTGGTCGACACCCGCGCATGGGGTGGCTACGTCGTCGCCCCGGGCAGCACCACACCGGCCGGCGCCTACACGGTCACCACCGACACCGCCCCGGCGGCACTGCCCGCGTGGCTGCTGCGCTTACTGCAATCGCCGGCGCCCCAACCGGCTGCGTCGTTCGCGTGGCCGACGATCAGCGGCAGCCGCGCCGCCACCGCTGCTCTGGAGCAGGAGTGCCGGGCTGTGGTGGCGGCGCCGGAGGGGGCGGGCAACATCACGCTCAACCGGTCCGCTTTCAAGGTGGGGCGCTTCGTCGCGTGGGGCGACATCCCGCGGCATGTGGTGGAGGAAGCCTTCCAAGCGGCGGGGGAGACGCGCGGGCTCACCGCTGCCGAGTGCCGCGCCACGATCCGCAGCGCCCTGGACAGCTCCCTGCGCAAAGCCCGACCCCGGGACGCGGCATGAGCACCCCACCCGCTCCCCCCTTGGAAGGCCAACAGACAGCCCCCACCGGCCCGCACACCGCCCAACCGGCCCCGGAACGGCTGGCCGTAGGCGCCCGAAAGTACGTCGCCGAAGGCGTCCCCACTGCTCTTCCTCGCTCGAAGCGATTCCCCGACACCCACGCGCGCCACAGCAGCGATCCCACCCCGGAGCAGCCCGGCATCCGCATCTACGCCCCACCGCTCTACCGCTCCCACGACGACCGAGCCCGCTGGTGGAAACAGCACGGCGACACCCCAACCGCCGCCTACGCCTGCGCCTGCGGGCAGACCGGCACCGCCCGCGGCGCCCCGAAAGTGGCCGCTCTCGCCGCGGAGTACGCCGACCACAAGACCGCCTGCGCGGGAACTCCCGCGTTCCTGCCCGAAAGGAGGGCCGCCTCATGAGCGAGATCATCGACGGGGCCGCGCTGCTCGACGAGGTGGAAGCCTTCCACCGCCGCTTCAACGTATTTCCTCGCGAAGCCGCCTATGTTGCCGTCACCTTGTGGGACGCGCACGCCCACTTGATCGAGTGCTTCGAGACCACACCGCGGATCGCGTTCCTGTCCCCGGAGCCAGGATCGGGCAAGTCCCGCGCGCTGGAGATCGTGGAACTCCTCACCCCCCGCCCCATGACGACCGTGTCCGCCTCCGCGAACGCGCTCTACCGGCTGGTCGACTCCTCGGCTGGCCTTCCCACGGTGCTGTTCGATGAGGTGGACACGATCTTCGGTCCGAAAGCGGGGGCCGATGAGGCGCTTCGGGGCTTCCTGAACGCTGGCTACCGGCGCAGCGGTGGCGCCCTGCGGTGCGTGGGGGACGGCTCGAACCAGAACGCGCAGATCTTCGGCTCCTACTGCGCCGTCGCCATGGCCGGGCTCGGATCCCTGCCAGACACCGTGCTCACGCGCTCGGTCATCGTCCGCATGCGCAAGCGCGCCCCGAACGAGAAGGTGGAGCCTTACCGGCAGCGCACCCACGAGAAGCAGGGCCACGCCCTGCGGGACCGGCTCGCCAAATGGGCTGACACGGTGCGCGAGCGGGTGGCGGACGCGTGGCCCGAGATGCCCGAAGGGGTCACTGACCGGCCCGCAGACGTGTGGGAGCCTCTGCTTGCCGTCGCGGACGCGGCCGGGGGCGACTGGCCGGCACGGGCGCGGGTCGCCTGCGTGGAACTGATCAGCGCAGCCCACGACAACGACGAATCCTCGATCGGCATCAGGCTGTTGACCGATCTGCGGGACAAGGTGTTCTGCGGCGCGGACCGCATGCCCACCGCCGTGATCATCGAATGCCTGCTCCGCATGGACGACGGCCCCTGGGGCGATCTGGACGACAAGCCGATCAACTCACGTACTTTGGGCCGACTGTTGGGGCAGTACGTCACCGCGGCCAACAAGCCGATCAAGTCGCGTGGCATCCGTACCCCCTCAGGGTTCCCCAAGGGCTACTACGCGGAAGACCTCGCCGACGCGTGGCTGCGGTACTGCCCTCTGCCCCTCGGAGAATCCGCCACGTCCGCCACGTCCGCCACACCGCAGGTCAGCGGGGGTGAATCCGTGGCGGATAGCGCCACAGCCATCCGCCACATGTCTGCGGGACCCGCCACGCAGCCCGTCCTCGTCGGCTGACCAGACCGGATCTTCCAGTGCCGCCACATCTGTCGGGTGTGGCGGCACCTATCCGCCACAAAACCGCTATCCGCCACATGATCAAGGCCCTGACCTGCGATGTGTCGGCGTGGCGGACGTGGCGGATCCGTCAGAAGGAAGCCAGCAGCCCGTTTGGGAGGCCGCAGTGAGTTCCGCCCTGCCCACTACTCACCAAGCGCTCACCGTTCCACAGGTGATGGAGGCACTGAGCCTCAGTCGCTTCAAGGTCTACGACCTCATCCGCTCGCGCCAGTTAAAGAGCATCAAGATCGGCCGGTGTCGCCGAGTGCCCGCCGACGCACTCCGAGCCTTTATCGATGACCAGTTGGAGGAAGCTGCCTGATGGCACGCAAGAGGAATCCGAACGGCGCCGGCAGCATCTGGCAGCGCAAGGATGGCCGCTACGAAGCCCGCGTGTACGTCCCGCAGCCGGACGGTACCCGCAAGCGCAAAACCGTCTACGGCGCCACCTGGGAGGAGTGCGACACCAAGCGTCAGGAGTTGGTCCTGCGCGATCGTCAGGGGATCCCGACGCCGACGCGGTCCGCGAAGCTCTCCGAGTGGCTGCCGTACTGGCTCCAGCACTATGTCGAGCCGCGCCGCAAGCTCAGTACCTACGACAAGTACGAGACTCACGTGCGCCTCTACCTTGTCCCTCTGCTGGGTACGAAGCGGCTGGAGACCCTAAGCGTCGCCGACGTGCGACGCTTCATCACTCGACTGCAAGCTGTCCAGACGGCAGCGACCGCGAAGGAAGCGCACCGCGTGCTCCGGACGGCGCTCACAGCAGCCGTTCGGGAAGAACTGATCGCCCGCAATGTCGCTGCACTGGTCGAGCCCCCGCGCGTGAAGCAGCGGGAGATCCGCCCCTGGACGCTGGAGGAGACCCTCTCGTTCCTGGAGGCAGCACGGAGCGACCCCCTGTACGCCGCATTCGTGCTCGCCGTCGCAATGGGACTGCGCCGCGGTGAACTGGTTGGACTGCGCTGGTCGGACCTCGACCTGGACAACCGGGTACTGCACGTTCGACAGCAGACGCAGCGACGCAGAGGCACGCTCTACGACGACGACCCCAAAAGCCGTCGCATGCGAGTGGTCCCGATGCCCGCCCTTTGCCTTGCGCCGCTGCGGTGGCACCGACTGCGCCAGAGGGAGGCGTTCGCAGGCACTGGGGTTACGTGGACCGAGAGCGGCCACGTCTTCGCGACGAGGAACGGCCGACCGGTAGAGCCGCGGAACGTCTACCGGTCGTTTACCCGGATCGCCGCTGACGCTGGGATCCGGGTGGTCCGGCTGCACGACACACGGCACGGCTGCGCAACGCTGCTGACTGCGGCCGGGGTCGCCCCGCGGGTCATCATGGAGATCCTCGGACACAGTCAGATCAGCATCACGATGGACGTCTACACACACGTCGTGCACGACACCCAGCGTGAGGCGATCAGCCACATGGATCGGCTTCTCAAGCGCCGCATTCCGGCTGCCTGAGACCTCATTTACAGGAACGGCATCGCGTAGGTGGGGCAGACGCCTGTCCCACCTACGTTATCTGGCGTACTCGATATACGCCCGTATTTCGTACTCGATACATGCTTCACTGGTGTCATGACGAATATTCGGCTTACCAAGCCGACGATCGCCGTCCTGGAAGCGCTACTGTCCGCAGCGAGCGGTAGTCCGGCCTGGGGTCTGAGTATTTGCCGGGACGCCGACCTGGGCCCCGGCACCGTTTACCCTCTGCTCGACCGCCTCGCCGAGCGCGGATGGGTCACCAGTTACGAAGAGACTGGACCTCACCCTGGCCGGCCCGCACGCCGATTCTACGAACTAACTGGAACGGGCCGTCAGCAGGCGATGGCGGCTCTAGAAGCGCGCAGAGTGCGTCGGTTTGGGCTCGGCCTCTCCGGCGGTGCGGTGTGAGTGCGTACCTCCGAGTTTCGTTTGCCGACGGCTGCACGGAAGAGATGCGTGCGCTAGACGATGCCAGGCAGGCCGAGCTAGGGCGCGGCCTTGCCGCGTACGCGAGTGAACGGCTAACGCCATCTCTGTATAACTTTCATCGCGGCAGTGAAGTAGTGACCTTCGAGGAAGTCGAACTTGGTGGCGACTTGTGGTTGATTATTCGCAAAGTCGACATAGATCGATCCGTCGTCCAACGGATCGTGACGGGTGACCGGAACGCCGTCGTTCCGGCGATTATGGAACTAGCGAATCGCGCACTGGAGAGTGTCGCAGTAACGCGTCGCGACCAGGTGACACGTGGACGGCACCTTGTGCCAACGCGAGCGGCACACCGGGCGACAAACCTGGCTGCTTGGCTGTCGGGGCCCCGGAGGTCTCACCTGTATCAGGAATGGGCAGCCATCCTCGTTGGCTCTCCCGAAGATGGCGTCTCCTTCTCGGGGCGTCAGCAGTTCCTGCTAGCCCTGGGATTCCTGCTCGCGGCACTCCGGATGCGTGCGAGTGATGCCGTCCGTCCGGCGTGGAGGCCGGTGGACTGGATCCTGCGCACCTCGTCGCGTACCAACGCGTCAATCACTTCGGTGGTGGGCGTCCAGGCTATTTACATCGTGGGTGATGGCGGACTGACTGCGCTGGTGACCGACGTATGGGAGCCCTGCGGTATCGCTGGCGCTTCGCTGTTCGCTCTGGCGCGCTGGCTCCGCCGCGTCCGAGGCATTGAGCTGGCGACACCGGAGAGTGACCCCGTCGACCAGTAACTGAAACGCGTGACTGCCGTCAAAGGTTGCCGTCAAAACGGCCCGGACCGAAGTTGGTCCGGGCCGTTTTGCCTGGTGCCCCCGGCAGGATTCGAACCTGCGACACCCGCTTTAGGAGAGCGGTGCTCTATCCCCTGAGCTACGAAGGCGTGATCGTGGCCGTGCAGGGCCACAGGCGTCAGCGTACCGGATCTGTTGGGTGGGGGTGTGGGGTCAGGCCACGGGGATGCGGGTGAAGTGGCCTGCCACCTGGAGGTCGGCCTCGATGCGGTGGGCCGTCGCGGTCAGTTCGGGCAGGAGATCGTGCAGACACTGGTCCACCGTGCGGCGGGCCACGTGTGTCGCCGTGTTCAGGGCGGCGACGACCCGGCCGGCCCGGTCGCGGACCGGGACCGAGAGCGAGCGCAGGCCCTCCTCCAGTTCCTCGTCGACCATGGCGTAGCCCTGCGCGCGGGTCTCGGCCAGGGTGCGGGCGACGAGCGCCGGGTCGGTGACCGTCCGGGCGGTGAGGGGGCGCAGGGTGTCCGGGGCGCGCTCCGGCTCCGGCACGTCCGCCAGCAGGACGCGGCCCATCGACGTCGCGTACGCGGGCAGCCGCGTCCCCACCGTGATGTCCACGCTCATGACGTGGCTGGTGGCCACCCGGGCCGTGTACTGGATCTCCGTGCCGGTGGCGGTCAGCACCGCCAGGGACGTCGACTCGTGGACGCGGCGGGCCAGTTCGGCCATGTGCGGCCGGGCGATGCGGGGGAGCGACGTACGCGACAGGGGCGGGAAGCCGAGCGACAGGACCCGGGGGGTGAGGGCGAAGGTGCGGTCGGCGTTCGCCGTCACCAGGCCCAGGTGCTCGTAGGTGATCAGCGCCCGCCGGGCCGTGGCCCGCGCCAGGCCCGTCACCTTCGCCACCTCCGTCAGCGTCAGGCGGGCGCGGCCCTCGCCGAAGGCGGTCAGTACGGTCAGGCCGCGGGCCAGCGATTCGACGAAGTCCCGGCCCAGTTCCTGTTTCGACGCACCCGTCCAGGTCGCCAGGCCCGCCGGGGCCGGTCCGGGTGCCGGTGCGGGCGCGGTGCGCAGGTCGTCCTCCATCGCCGCCACCGCCGTGCGCAGCCGGGGCAGGAGCCTGTCGCGCAGGTCCGTCGCGGTGTGCCGGCTGGTGTGGCTGACCACGCTCGCCGCGCAGGCGATCCTTCCGGTGTGCGGGTCGCGTACCGGGACGGAGATCGCCACCAGGCCCGGTTCGATCAGCTGGTCGTCCAGGGCCCAGCCGTCCGCACGGGCTTGTGCGGTGCGCTGTTCGAAGTCGTCCGGGGCGGCGGGCGAGCGCGGCGGTACGGTCGGGAAGGCGCGGTCCTCCGGGTCCGCCGCCCGGCGTTCGTGCCGGCGCCGGCGGTCCGCCGCGTCCCACTCCGTGGCGAACAGCGCGCCCGGCGCGGTGCGTTCGGCCGGGAGCAGGTCGCCGATGCGGAAGCTCAGGGACATCGCGCGGCGGCGGGTGGCCTGGTGGATGAAGCGGATGCCGTCGTGGTCGGCCACCGCCAGGGAGACGGACTCGTCCAGTTCGTCGGCCAGCCGGTCGGCGCGGGCGTCGAGCAGGGCGGGCAGCCGCAGCGCCGCCAGGTAGGCGTTGCCCAGTTCCATCACCCGGGGGGCGAGGACCACGTCGCGTCCGTCGAGGCGGACGTAGCCCATGCGGGCCAGAGTGGCCGTGATCCGGTCGACCGTGGAGCGGGCGAGGCCGGTGGCGCGTTCCAGGTCGCTCGGGCTGAGCGTCCCGCCCGCCTCCGTCAGCCGCCGCAGCACCGCGACGCCCCGCAGCAACGGGGTCACGGCTTCTGCGGGTACGGCGGCGTCGGCGGCCGGGTCGGCGCCGGTGCGGGGGACTGCTTCGGTGCCGGTGGCCCCGTGGGCCTCGGTCCTGGGGTTCGCGGGCATCGGTTCTCCGGTACGGCGTTCGCGGCAGGCCCACCGTAGCCCCGGTCCGGTGTGGTCGAGTGCCTCCCGGGCGGGCCCGGGACACCTGCCGGGCCGTCATGGGTGGTGCGGGCGTCGTGGTGCGCAGGCCGGGGGCGGCGCGGTGCGGACTCCGAGTGCTCCGAGTACAGGTTCTACTGCCGTGTCACCCGTATCCGGTAGTGCCCCGCCAGGTCCGCCGACGCGATCGCGATCTGGATGCCGTGCTTGGCGTCCTTGAAGACCTCGCCGGGGACGAAGGGGGCGTCGGAGAGTTCGGCCTGGACGTTCGGGCTGCGGGTGCAGCCGCCGGAGTCGCGCCGGGAGTCGTACACCGTGACCGGCCCCATGCCGGTGTCGACCGACGCGTCGATCCGGTAGATCAGTACGCCCGGCCGGCAGACCGCCTCGTCGTTGCCCTCGTGGGTGCGCAGCTCGACGGCGTAGCCGCTGCGCCGGTCGAGGGGGACGAAGACGAGTTTCGGGCCGCCCGTGCGCGCCAGCGGTGTCAGCTCGTACTCGTTCGTGCCGTGGTGCGCCGCGCAGCTGACCTGGGAGACGTCCAGCCAGCCCAGCTTCCACTTGTGCCAGCCGAGCAGGTCGTTGTCGGCCCCCCAGTCCTCGCTCATGATGTCCCAGTGGCCGACCGCGCCCCCGCCCTCCTGGGTGTAGAGGTCGGGCAGGCCGAAGACATGGCCGTTCTCGTGGGGCAGGACGCGGTACCCGGTGCGGTCGTAGGAGCCGGAGCCGTCGTCCTGGCGGGAGTAGACGAAGGAGGCGTTGGCGACCGGGACGCCGTCCGCGACCGGCGCGTCCTTGTTGCCGGCGAAGGTCACCGACAGGACGGTGTCCAGGGCGGAGGGGCCGGCGTTGGGGGTCACCAGTACGTTCAGCAGGTCGTACGAGCGGAAGTCGACGTGCGGGTCGGCGCTCGACACTATGTCCTGGACCAGGTCGCGGTAGCCGGGGTCGAACGGCGCGCCGCGCTCTATCCCGTACGCCTTGAACGGCTTGGGCATGCGCAGCCAGTGGGTGATCGGTGTCTCGGGACGGTAGTCGAGGCGGCCGTAGGAACTGGTGCGGAACCACTTCTGGGTCTGCGGGAAGAACTCGTGGAAGCGGTCCATCGCGCTGCCCTGGCCCGGCGCGTCGGAGAAGTCGACCATCAGGGTCAGGGCGTGGACGGTGCCGGTGGAGCGGGAGTAGCCGCTGATGGTCGGGACGCCCTCCGACATCTGGATGGCCCTGTCCCCGCTGATCATGCACGGGCCGAGGGCGGCGGGGACGCGGGCCAGGGATATCGGGCCCGCCCCGGCCGGAGTGGAGGGGGTGAGGTGACCGGTGCCCGCCGTGCTGAGCGCGAAGGTCAGGGCGGTCACGGACGCTAGAGCAGCCACCCGGTGCGGGCGTATCCGACGGCGGGGCGGCTGCGGCTGCATGCGTGTGCCCTTCGCTCCAGGCAGCCGCCGGAACCAGGCTGCACCCTTGCGATCACCCTGATTCGGTGGACCGACACGCGCGCGCTGGAGAGGCCGATCGTGGGTTTCTCGCCGGTAGACGCACCTATGGGCCGTGATGGCGGCCACATGGGGTGCGGGTGGCGGGCGCGGGTGCGGAGCGATCGAAGGGCATGTGACTCAGGTCACATGAAAACTCTTCGGAAGCGGGAAATATCCGGGGACCGTTTCCCCGTTTAGACCTGTGTTCGCGCGAAACGGGGAGACCTTCCCCGGATCGCAGTCACCTTCGACCGATGGAGCATGCCGTGCAGACCGCGACCCCCGTGCAGCGCAGGCACACCCGGCCCCGCGCCGACGCGCTGCGCAACCGGGAGCGGATCGTCGCGGCGGCCCGGGAGATGTTCGTGGAGTTCGGGCCGGACGTGCCGCTCGACGACATCGCCCGCCGCGCCGGGCTCGGCAATGCCACGCTGTACCGGAACTTCCCCGATCGGGACGCCCTCGTCCGCGAGGTCGTCTGTTCGGTGATGGACCGTACGGTACGGGCCGGTGAGATCGCGCTCGCCGAGACCGGCGACGCGTTCGCGGCGCTGGAGCGCTTCGTGCACGCCGCCGCCGACGAGCGGATCGGCGCGCTGTGCCCGATGGTCTCCAGCACGTTCGACGAGCACCACCCCGACCTGGAGGCCGCGCGGCAGCGGGCCGAAGGGGTCATCGAGGAGGTCATGGACCGGGCCAGGGCGGCCGGGCAGCTCCGTACCGACGTGGGCGTCGGCGATCTGATGGTCGCCGTGGCCCAGCTCAGCCGGCCTCCGGCCGGTACGGGATGCCTCAACGTCGACCGCTTCGTCCACCGCCATCTGCAAATGTTCCTGGACGGTCTGCGGGCCCCGGCCCGCTCCGTCCTGCCGGGCGCCGCCGTGACTCTGGAGGATCTGCGCCAAGCCTGAGCCGGCTGCACCGGCAGCGACACCGATGCCACAGCGACACCGATGCCATAGCGACACCGATGCCCAGAGCGACACCGATGCCATAGCGACACCGATGCCATAGCGACAGCGGGACAGCGGCGACGATGCCGACACCTCGCGTACCTCGCCGGTCCGCGGTCCGTTGACCTGAAGACCGTAGACCGTAGCCCCGTAGACCGTTGATCTGAAGACCGTCTGACGCAGCAGTGCAGACAGTCCGTCCCTTTTCCTTGCCTTTTTCCATCACGAAGTCCCGAAGTGGGTACCCCCATGTCTGAAACAGCCCGGCGCGTCGTCGACGCGACCGACGCACACGCCAACCGCTGGAAAGCGCTGGCCTTCATCGCGCTCGCCCAGCTGATGGTCGTCCTCGACGCGACCATCGTGAACATCGCGCTGCCCTCCGCCCAGCAGGACCTGGGCATCTCCGACGGCAACCGCCAGTGGGTCATCACCGCCTACGCGCTGGCCTTCGGCGGTCTGCTGCTCTTCGGCGGCCGGATCGCCGACATCTGGGGCCGCAAGCGCACCTTCGTCACCGGCCTGATCGGCTTCGCGACCGCGTCGGCCCTCGGCGGTGCCGCGCAGAGCGAGGGCATGCTGCTCGGCGCCCGCGCCCTCCAGGGTGCCTTCGGCGCGCTGCTCGCGCCCGCCGCGCTCTCCCTGCTCGCGGTGATGTTCGTCGACGCCAAGGAGCGCGCCAAGGCGTTCGGCATCTACGGTGCCATCGCCGGTGGTGGCGGCGCCGTCGGTCTGATCCTGGGCGGCTTCCTCACCGAGTACCTGGACTGGCGCTGGACGTTCTTCGTGAACATCCCGTTCGCGGTGGTCGCCGCCGCGGGCGCGTACTTCGTCATCCGTGAGCCGGCCGGCGGCCGCAACCGCTCGCCGCTCGACATCCCGGGCGTCCTGCTGTCCACCCTGGGCCTGGTCTCCCTCGTCTACGGCTTCACCCGCGCCGAGTCCGACGGCTGGAGCAACTCGGTCACGATCGGCCTGTTCGTCGCCGCGGCCGTGCTGCTCGCGTCCTTCGTGTTCGTCGAGGCCAAGGTCAAGGCCCCGCTGCTGCCCCTGCGCGTGGTCACCGACCGCAACCGCGGCGGCGTCTACCTCTCGCTCGGCCTCGCGGTCATCGCGATGTTCGGCCTGTTCCTCTTCCTGACCTACTACCTCCAGGTCGTGAAGGGCTTCTCGCCGGTCAAGACCGGCTTCGCCTTCCTGCCGATGATCGTGGGCATGATCACGGGCTCCACCCAGATCGGCGCCCGCCTGATGACCCGTGTCCCGCCGCGGCTGCTCATGGGCCCCGGCTTCCTGACCGCCGCGCTCGGCATGCTGATCCTGACCCAGATGGAGATCGGCTCCTCGTACGCGGGCCTGCTCCTGCCGGCCCAGCTGCTGCTCGGTCTCGGCATGGGTACGGCGTTCATGCCGGCCATGTCCCTGGCCACCCAGGGCGTCGAGGCGCGGGACGCCGGTGTCGCCTCCGCGATGGTCAACACCTCGCAGCAGGTGGGCGGCGCGATCGGCACGGCCCTGCTGAACACGATCGCCGCCTCGGCCACCACGTCCTACGTCAAGGACCACATCGCCTCCGCCGGGTCCAAGCCGCAGCAGCAGCTGGTCCAGCTGGAGGGCATGGTGCACGGCTACACCAGCGCCATCTGGTTCGCCGTCGGCATCCTGGTGGTCTCCGCGACCATCGCCTTCACCCTGGTCAACGCCGGCCGTCCCGGCTCCACCGTGGTGAGCGGCAGCGGTGAGGGTGCCGAGGACGAGGTGCCGGTTCCGGTGATCGCCCACTGACGGCGCCCGACCCGTCGTACCACTTCGGGCCCCGCGTGCGGACGAGGAAGGGGACGTCTCGTCCGCACGCCCGTGGGCCCGCCCCGGCGGTGTGAGCCGGGCGCCGCGCGAGCCTTTGGAGCCGGCCGCTCAGCGCTGCCAGGGCAGGTCCGCACCTGCTTCGTTCGGCTGGAGTCCCTCGGCGACGATCTTCATGATCTCGCCGAGGGACTTCTGCTGTTCCGGGCTCAGCCGGTCGAACAGCGCCTGCCGTACGGCCGTCACATGGCCCGGCGCGGTGCGCCGCAGCACCTCCAGTCCCGCGTGCGTGAGCACCGCGAACTGGCCCCGCTTGTCGGAGGGACAGTCCTCGCGCCGGACCCAGCCGCTCTTCTCCAGGCGGGCGATCGCGTGGGAGAGGCGGGAGCGGGTGATCTTCGCCTTCTTGGCCAGCTCGGTCATCCGCAGCCGGCGCCCCGGCGCCTCGGCGAGCGTGACGACCAGCCCGTAGTAGATGTGCGGCATGCCCGCGTCGCGCTGGAGCTGGCGGTCGAGGTGGTCCTCCAGCAGCGTGGTGGCGTGCAGATAGGAGCGCCAGACGTGCTGCTCCTCGGGAGTGAGCCACTGGGGCTCGTCGGCGGGTGCGGAGGGGGCGGGGGGCGCCGCGGATGCCGTGTTCATGTACTCCACTGTACGAGAGTTGTCCTTGAAATTTAAACAAAGCGGGGTTAGCCTGGACGGCAGATAGCTTTAGAGTTCAAGCATCGGAGGAGCCGCCGCCATGTCCGCCGCCGCCCAGGAGCGCATGCCCGCCCTCTACCTCAGCCACGGCGCCCCGCCGCTCGCGGACGACCCGGTCTGGCCCGGTCAGCTCGCCGCCTGGTCCGCCGACCTGCCGCGGCCCAAGGCGATCCTCATGGTCTCCGCCCACTGGGAGGAAGCCCCGCTGGCTCTCGGCGCCACCCGGACCGTGCCGCTCGTCTACGACTTCTGGGGCTTCCCGGAGCACTACTACCAGGTGACGTACGAGGCACCCGGCGCCCCTGGGCTCGCCGAGTCGGTCCGTAAGCTGCTGCGCGCCCCCGGCACCCCCGTGCAGGACATCCCGGACCGGGGTCTCGACCACGGCGCCTACGTCCCGCTGGCGGAGATGTTCCCGGACGCCGACATCCCGGTCCTTCAGGTCTCCCTGCCGACCCTCGACCCGGTGCGGCTGATGGAGATCGGCCGCAGGCTCGCCCCGCTGCGCGACGAGGGCGTGCTGATCGTCGGCTCCGGCTTCTTCACCCACAACCTCGCCGCGCTGCGGCACACCGGCCCGGGGGTGCCCACCTGGTCGTCCGAGTTCGACGACTGGGGCCGGCGGGCGCTGGAGGCGCGGGACTGGGACGCCCTGCTGGACTTCCTCCACAAGGCACCGGCGGGCCGTTACGCCCACCCGCGCACCGAGCACTTCGCCCCGCTGTTCGTGACCATGGGCGCGGCGGAGGTGGCCGGCGAGCTGGACGACCAGCGGTCCGTGATCGACGGGTTCTGGCTGGGCATGGCGAAGCGGTCGGTGCAGTTCGGCTGAACCTGTGCGGTGCGGGTTCGACCGCACCCGTGCGATGCGGTCGGAGGTCCGTCGGGCGGTGGGGGCTGGAGGCGGCGTAATCCGGAATCTCCTGTGAGATCCCTTTCGGGGCCGTCTCCGTGGCAACCATCGGGCGGTGTGGACCGTCTTCAGGGTGGGAGGGCAGCCAAAGGCGGCGCTCTTCCGGAGTGAAGACAGCGGTATCGAACGTGATGGGCGTCTCGCGTACGCAGTGGTCACAGAGGGGCGTGAGGGCTTCGAGATCACTCTCGATTCCTGGCCTGACCTGGACTTCTGTACGTTCCGACGACATCGGTCCCCTTCGTGGCGGCACAGGGTACTGCATGATCAGAAAAATAGGGTGACGGGTTGGGAATTCTGTCCTGATTCCAGTCGTTGTTTCCATCGGATGCAGGGCACCCGAGCAGAGTCCGGAGAAAGCCGCGAGAGTCCCGGGCGCGGTGTCAGGCGTTCGAAGGACCATCCGCACCCACCATCGCAAGGGAGCACGCATGGCAACCCGTGCCGTCGCCCGTCGTAAGTCCGCCACCGGCGAGACGGCCGACGCGGCAAGCAGTGTTCGCACCCATGGCGGCGAGATCGCCGACCGCGACCTGGTCGGCATGTATCTCGACGAGATCGCGCGCACACCGCTGCTCGACGCAGCCAAGGAAGTCGACCTGTCCCAGACCATCGAAGCGGGTGTGTTCGCGCGGCAGGTCCTCGACGGTGAGGCGGAGTCCGACACGGACGCCACCCGTGAGGAGCTGGAGGCGCTGGACGCCGCCGGGGAACGGGCCAAGGACGTCTTCATCCGTTCCAACCTCCGGCTGGTCGTCGCCGTCGCGCGACGTTACCCGCGCAGCGGTCTGCCCCTGCTCGACCTGATCCAGGAAGGCAACGCCGGTCTGGTGCGCGCGGTCGAGAAGTTCGACTACCGCAAGGGCTTCAAGTTCTCGACGTACGCGACCTGGTGGATCCGTCAGGCGATCACGCGCTCGATAGCGGACCAGTCCCGCACCATCCGGCTCCCCGTCCACCTGGTGGAGGAGCTGGGCCGGATCCGGCGTGTGCAGCGCGAGTTCAACCGTGAGAACGGCCGTGAGCCGGAGCCCGCGGAGATCGCCGCCGAGCTCGGTTCGACGCCGGAGCGTGTCATCGACGTGCTCGACTGGGCCCGTGACCCGGTCTCGCTGAACATGTCGGTGGACGACGACGGCGACACCCAGTTCGGTGATCTCCTGGAGGACACCTCGGCCGTGTCCCCGGAGCAGTCCGTCCTCACGCTGCTGCGCAGCGAGGAGCTGGACGGCCTGATCGGCCGTCTCGACCAGCGCACGGCCTCCATCATCAAGATGCGTTACGGCATCGAGGACGGGCGCGAGCGCACGCTCACCGAGGTCGGCAAGGAGCACGGCCTGACGCGCGAACGCATCCGTCAGATCGAGAAGCACGCGCTCCTCGAACTGAAGAAGCTGGCGCGCGACACCGGGTTCGACGCGGCGGCGTGACGCGGTGCGGGCCTTCGCCTGCCGGCGTATGCACCGCCCGGCGCATGCTGGGGCGTTCACCGGATGTGGGCGCCCAGGGCCATGCGCTGGGGTCGTACGCCGGGTGGCGAAAGCCCGCGCAAACATGGCGACGTATCGCCGCTTCAACCCGCAGGGCCCCGGGAACAAGACTCCCGGGCACGGGAGTTCGGGCCCCGCGGGGCGGCCCGGGGGCCTGTCCTCGCGCCGATGAGCCATGTCCCGACGCAATCCCCCCCCGGCGCCGGGACTTTCCCAGAGTCGGGCTTCGGCGCCCATCCCCCCGGGTGCCGGAGCCCGGCTCGTCCCCTCCAGGGGAAGCGGCCGGACGCCTCCGGTGGGAAGCCGCCGGACGCGCGCCCGCTCGACGGCTTCCGGATGTGCGCACGCTGGAAAGGCGGGGCACCCCGTACCTGAACTCCGGGGTGGCCCGCCGAATGGCAGATTGTGCCACATGGGCATAGCCTGCCGAACGTGAGTACCACCCCTGTACCAGCTCCGCCCGCCTCCTCCGGTTCGTCCCTCTCCGCTCGTTCCGCTTCCGCCGGCTCCTCCACCGCTTCGTCCGCTCTCTCGCTGACCGAGCGACGCAAGGCGGCGACGCGGATGGAGATCGCCCGTGCGGCGGCACGCCTCTTCGCGACACGCGGGCTGCGCGCCACCCGCGCCGAGGACATCGCCCAGGCCGCCGGGATCGCCCCGCGCACGTTCTACCGCTACTTCGCCACCAAGGAAGAGGCCGTCGCCCCCCTGTACGCGGCGGGCGCGCGGCACTGGGCGGAAGCGGTACGCGAGGCCCCGGCCGGGCTGTCGCTGCCGCAGGCCCTCGAACACGCGGTGCGCGCGACGCTGACCCCGGGCGCCGGGGTGTCGGCGGTCTCCTGGGAGTGGGCCCGGACCCTGATCCGGCTGGCCGAGGACGGCCCGGCCCTGCGGAAGGTGTGGGCGGAGGTCTGCCACGACGCGGAGAGCGAGCTGACGGAGATCCTGGCGCGACGGCTGGCCCAGGGCGACGACATCGTTGCCATCCGGCTCACCGCGTCCCCGAGACTGCGTTTCGCCGCCGCCACCGCGAGTGCCGCGGTCCGCGTGGCGGTCGAGGTCTGGGCGGCGGGGAACGCGGCGCCGGCCTCGGCGGAGGGACCGGCGGCACTGGCGCTGGGCAACCTCACGGTGCTGCGCGGCTTCTCCTGGGAGGACGTGCGGTAAGGACGGGCGGTGGCTCACCCGCCCCCGGCCCGGACCAGGCGTCCGCCCAGCTCTCGCACGAATGCCGCCAGTTCCGCCGGTTCGCGGACCTCGAACTCGTACCCCAGGACCGCCAGCCGCATCGCCAGCCACTCCATCGGATCGCCGGTCGTGCCCCGCACCCGGCAGCCGTCCGTCTCCGTCGGCTCCGGCGGGGCGAACCAGGCCGGCAGCTTCGCCGCGACGGCCTCGGGCGGCGCGGCGAAGACGGCCTCGAAGGCGTACGTCTCCTGCCGCCGCCGGATCGACCGGCGCAGGTATTCCGCCGCGCTCCCGGTGGGCAGCTCCCGCGCGGCGAACCGCGCTCCCGTCGCGACCGGCTCGCTCACCCGGTCGACCCGGAACGTACGCCAGTCGGCACGGTCGAGGTCGTACGCGACCAGGTACCAGCGCCGTCCCGTCGACACCAGCCGGTAGGGCTCGGTGAGCCGCCGGGACCCGGTGCCGTCCGCGGCCCGGTAGGCGAACCGCAGCCGCTCGCCCCCGGCCACCGTCGAGGCGATGACGGTCAGCGTCTCGGGCGCGATGGTCGCACCGTCCCCGCTGGTCAGCGGAGTGGTCGCGGCCTGGAGGGTGGCCACCCGGTGGCGCAGCCGGGACGGCAGCACCTGCTCCAGCTTGGCCAGCGCCCGCACCGATGCCTCGTCGACGCCCTCCAGCGCGTGCCCGGCGCCCGCGCGCAGCCCCACCGCGATCGCCACCGCCTCCTCGTCGTCGAGCACGAGCGGCGGCATCGCCTTGCCCGCGACCAGCCGGTAGCCGCCGTCGGCGCCCTTGCTCGCCTGCACGGGATAGCCGAGTTCGCGCAGCCGGTCGATGTCGCGCCGGACCGTGCGCCGGGACACCCCGAGCCGGTCGGCGAGCTCGCCGCCGGGCCACTCGCGGGGCGTCTGGAGGAGGGAGAGGAGCTGGAGAAGCCGGGCCGGAGTGTCCGTCGTCATACGTGCGAGGATGCCGTACAACTAGGACATGATCTGACCTAATACGGGCCTAGGTTGCGGGTATGACCTCCACCGAGACCCCACCCACCGCTCAGCCCGCGGGTGACCGGCGCCGCTGGTTCGCCCTCGCGATCGTGATGACCGCGGCGTTCATGGACCTTGTCGACGTCACCATCGTCAACATCGCCATCCCGTCCATCCAGAAGGACGCGGGCGCGACCTTCAGCCAGATCCAGTGGATCACCGCGGGCTACGCGCTGGCCTTCGCCGCCGGGCTCATCACGGGCGGCCGCCTCGGCGACATCCACGGCCGCAAGCGGCTGTTCCTCGTCGGCATCGGCGGGTTCACGATCGCGTCCGCGCTGTGCGGCCTCGCCGCGAACCCGGAGATGCTGGTCGCCTCCCGGATCCTCCAGGGCGGCATGGCGGCGATGATGGTGCCGCAGGTCCTGTCCATCGTGCACGCCACCTTCCCGGCCCATGAGCGGGGCAAGGTGTTCGGACTGTTCGGCGCGATCGTCGGACTGGGCGCGGTCTCCGGGCCGCTGCTCGGCGCGCTGCTGACGGAGTGGAACCTCTTCGGTCTCGAATGGCGCCCGATCTTCCTCATCAACCTGCCGGTCGGCATCGCGGGCCTGCTCCTCGGCCACCGCTTCATCACCGAGTCCAAGGCGCCCAAGGCCCTCAAGCTGGACCTGGTCGGCGTCGTGCTGGTGACGCTGGGCCTGCTGATGCTGCTCTACCCGCTCACCCGCGGGCGTGAGCTGGGCTGGCCGGTGTGGGGGTACGTCTCGATGGCGGGCTCGCTCGTCGTCTTCGGGGCGCTGGTGGCGTACGAGCGGCGCAAGGCCGCGAAGGACGGCTCCCCGCTGGTCGAGCTGTCGCTGTTCCGGGTGAAGAGCTTCGCGGCCGGCATCGCCGTGCAGACCGTGTTCGGGGTCGCGCTCGGCATCTTCTTCCTGGTCTGGACGCTGTACATGCAGATCGGGCTGGGCTGGAGCCCGCTGCGGGCGGGCCTGACCGGGGTGCCCTTCTCGATCGCGGTGTCGGCGGCGGCGGGCCTGTCGGTGCAGCAGCTCGTGCCGCGTTTCGGACGCAAGGTGCTCCAGGCGGGCGCGCTGCTGATGGGCGTGGGTGTGCTGATCTACATCGGCGAGTCCGAGCGGTACGGGCTCGGCATCGCCTCCTGGCAGATGGCGCTGCCGCTGGTCGTGATGGGGCTGGGCATGGGCCTGATCGTCGCGCCGCTGACGGACGCGGTGCTGTCGGAGGTGCCGCGCGAGCACTCCGGTTCGGCGTCCGGGCTCATCAACACCGTGCAGCAGATGGGCAACGCGCTGGGGCTCGGGCTGGTGTCGGTGGTCTTCTTCGGCGAGATCGGCGACCGGCTGACCGCGGTCCAGGTGGGACCGGCCTTCGTGAACGCCTTCCAGCACGCGCTGGTCTGGGTGGCCGTGGTGATGGCCGTGATCTTCCTGCTGATGTTCGCTCTGCCGAAGCGGCCGGCGCAGCACGTGGAGGGCGCGCCGGAGCCGGACGCCGGCCCGGCGGAGCAGGGGCCGGAGCCGGAGCCGGTGTCCGCGTCGGCGCCCGCCTCGGAGCTGGTGTCCTGAGCCACCGGTTTCGATCCGGACGAGACGGCGGTGCCTGCGGGCGCCGCCGTCTCTGCTTTTCCCGGCGTCGCCGTCCCCGGCTCCTCCGGGCGCCGCCGTCTCCGTCTCCCCGGTCCTGCGGCGAGCGCCGCGGAAGCCCGGGAAGCCGACCTGGTAGCCCGTCCGGAAGCCCGTTTGTGTCTGCTTGATGCCCGAACCTGTTTACTTTCCGGAAGTCCGGACGTAGTGTCCTAGTGAAACCACAGATTCGGGCATCAGTCGGAGGCGAACGGACATGTACGCACCGGAGCGACAGCAGGAGATCCTGCGGCTCGCCCGTGACGGCGGCCGGGTGGACGTGCTGTCACTCGCCGAGGAGTTCCAGGTCACCGCGGAGACGATCCGCCGCGATCTGAAGGCCCTCGACCGCGCGGGCCTGGTCCGCCGGGTCCACGGTGGCGCCATACCGGCCGGACGCCTCGACTTCGAGCCCGACCTGGCCGAACGCGAGTCCACCTCGGCGGACGAGAAGGACCTCATCGCCAAGGCGGCCCTCACGGAACTGCCGATCGAGGGAACGGTGATCCTCGACGCCGGCACGACGGTCGCCCGCCTGGCCGCGGCCGTCCCGCTGGACGCCTCGCTCACCGTCGTCACCCACAGCCTGCCGATCGCGGCCCGCCTCGCGGACCACCCCGGCATCCAGCTCCACCTCGTCGGCGGGCGCGTACGGCACCGTACCCGCGCCGCCGTCGACGCCTGGGCGCTGCGCGCGTACGGCGAGATCCGGGCCGACGTCCTCTTCGTGGCCGCCAACGGTTTCTCCGCCGAGCACGGTCTGACCACCCCCGACCTGGCCGAGGCCGCGGTGAAGCGGGCCGCGATCGCCGCCGCCCGCCGCGTGGTGCTGCTGGCCGACTCCGCCAAGCACGGGCAGGAGCACTTCGCCCGCTTCGGCGGCCTGGGCGACGTCGATCTGCTGATCACCGACAGCGGGCTCAGCCCCGAGGACACCGCCGTCATCGAACGCGGTGGCACGGAAGTGGTGCGCACATGATCCTCACCGTCACCCCCAACCCGTCCCTCGACCGCACGTACGAGGTGCCCTCACTGGAGCGCGGCGACGTCATCCGCGCCACCGGCGAGCGCGTGGACCCCGGCGGCAAGGGCGTGAACGTCTCGCGCGCCGTCGCGGCCGCCGGGCGGCGCACGGTCGCCGTGCTGCCCCTGGGAGGCGCGCCGGGCGCGCTCGTCGCCGAACTCCTCGACGCACAGGGCATCGAGGTCGCGCGGGTCCCGGTCGCCGGTGCCACCCGCTCGAACATCGCCCTGGCGGAGGCGGACGGCGTCCTGACGAAGATCAACGCGCCGGGTCCCGAACTCTCGCCCGACGAGCAGGAACTGCTGCTGGAGACGGTGCGTGAGCAGTCGGGCGACGCCGACTGGATCGCCTGCTGCGGGAGCCTGCCCCGAGGTCTCACGCCGTCCTGGTACGCCGACCTGGTCGCGCGCGCCCACGCCGCGGGGGCGCGGATCGCCCTGGACACCTCGGGCCCCGCGCTGCTGGAGGCGCTGCGCGAGCGGCCCGACGTGGTGAAGCCGAACGCCGAGGAACTCGCCGAGGCCGTCGGGCGCCCCCTGTCGACCGTGGGCGACGCGCTGAAGGCCGCCGAGGAACTGCGCGCGAGGGGCGCCGGCGCCGTGCTCGCGAGCCTCGGCGCCGACGGGCAGCTGCTCGTGGACGCCGAGGGCGCCTGGTTCGCCGACGCGCGGGTCGACGTCGTACGCAGCAACGTGGGCGCCGGTGACGCCTCGCTGGCCGGCTTCCTGATCGCCGGCGGCAGCGGCCCGCAGGCGCTCGCCTCGGCCGTCGCGCACGGCGCGGCCGCCGTCCGGCTGCCCGGCAGCGTCATGCCCACCCCGGCCGACCTGGCCCCGGCGGCGGTGACGGTCGCGACCGAGATCCCCACGGACCGCGAGCTGACGGAGCCGGTGTCGTGAACCCCCGCCCCGCCGCCCCCGCCTTCCCTCACACCACCCCCGTCCCCCTGCGCGTCCGGTTCACCTCCCGGGCGATACGCGTGCGAAGGAGCCCGCGATGAGCGACCTGATCACCGCGGACCTGGTCGACCTCGACCTGTCCGCCGACACCAAGGAAGCGGCGGCACGCGCCCTCGCCGAGCGCATGGCCGCCCGGGGCCGGGTGACCGACCTGGAGGGCTTCCTCGCCGACGTCGCCGCCCGCGAGGCCCAGATGCCCACCGGGCTCGACGGCGGCATCGGCATCCCGCACTGCCGCAGCGCGCACGTCACCGAGCCGACGCTCGCCTTCGGACGCAGCCCGGCCGGGATCGACTTCGGCGCGGCGGACGGCCCGGCCGACCTGATCTTCCTGATCGCGGCGCCGGCCGGCGCCGACGACGCTCATCTGACGATCCTGTCCTCGCTGGCCAGGCAGCTGATGAACGAGGAGTTCACCTCCGCGCTGCGGTCGGCCGGGGACGCGGCCGACGCCGCCGCGCTCATCCGCGGCGAGAAGGCTCCGGCCGACATCGGGAAGCCGTCCGACGGCGCGCCCGCGGACGCCGGGGCCTCCGTCGACGCCGGGGCCTCCGTCGACGCCGGGGCCTCCGTGGGAGCCGGGGCCGACGAGCCCGCCGCCCAGGACACCGCCGTGGCGCCGGGGGCGGCCTCCGCCGACGCCACGGCGGGCAGCGGTACGACGGTCTCGGCGCCGGCCGCCACGGCCGGCCCCGCCGACGAGGGCGGGCGCCCCTTCCGTATCGTCGCCGTCACCTCCTGCCCCACCGGGATCGCGCACACCTACATGGCGGCCGAGTCGCTGGAGAGCGCGGGCCGCGAGGCGGGCGTCGAGGTCGCCGTCGAGACCCAGGGTTCGGCCGGCTTCACCCGGCTCGACCCGGCGGTCGTCGCCGCGGCGGACGGTGTGATCTTCGCGCACGACGTCCCCGTACGCGACAAGGACCGCTTCGCCGGCAAGCCGACCGTCGACGTCGGGGTGAAGGCGGGCATCAACCGCCCCACCGAACTCATCGCCGAGGTCCGCGGCAAGGCGGAACGCGGCGAGGCCACCGCGACGGCCGCCACTGCCGGCACCGGTACCGGTGCCGGCACGCCGGTCGAGCGGGCCGGTGGCGCCACCGAGGGCTACGGCACCAAGCTGCGCACCTGGCTGATGAGCGGCGTCAGCTACATGGTCCCGTTCGTCGCCGCGGGCGGTCTGCTGATCGCCCTCGGCTTCGCGATCGGCGGCTACAAGATCAACAAGGCGCCGTCGGTCATGGACCACTTCGTCTGGACCCAGACGGACAGCTGGGCCGCGCTGCTCTTCCAGATCGGCGTCGTGTCCTTCGGCTTCCTCGTCCCGGTCCTGGCCGGCTACATCGCCTACGGCATGGCGGACCGCCCCGGCCTGGTCCCCGGATTCGTCGGCGGTGCGATCTCGCTGACCATCAACGCGGGCTTCCTCGGCGGTCTCGCGGCCGGTCTGATCGCCGGCGGTGTGGTGCTGTCGATCCAGCGGGTGAGGGTCCCGGCCGCGATGCGCGGCATCATGCCGGTGGTCGTGATCCCGCTGATCTCCGCGGCGATCGTCGGATTCCTGATGTTCGTGGTCATCGGCAAGCCCATCGCCGCCGCGCAGAAGGGCATGACCGACTGGCTGAACCACCTCACCGGCTCCAACGCCATCCTGCTCGGCGGCCTGCTCGGCCTGATGATGTGCTTCGACCTCGGCGGCCCGGTCAACAAGGTCGCGTACACCTTCGCCACCGCCGGTATCGCGGTCGCCGCCCCGAGCGACTCGGCCATGAAGATCATGGCGGCCGTGATGGCGGCCGGCATGGTGCCGCCGCTGGCGATGGCGCTGGCCACGACCGTGCGCGGCCGGCTCTTCACCCAGACCGAGCGGGAGAACGGCAAGGCCGCCTGGGTCCTGGGCGCCTCCTTCATCACCGAGGGCGCGATCCCGTTCGCGGCGGCCGACCCGCTGCGGGTCATCCCGTCCGCGATGGCGGGCGGCGCGGTCACCGGGGCGCTGTCGATGGCCTTCGGCGCCACCCTGCGCGCCCCGCACGGCGGCATCTTCGTGGTGCCCCTGATCGGCAACCCGCTCCTGTACCTGGTCGCCCTCGCCGCGGGTGTCTGCGTCACGACGGCTCTGGTCGTCCTCCTCAAGGGCCTGCGCGCACCGGTCGCCGAGGACCCGGCCGCGCAGATACCGGGCGCGGCCACGGCGGAGGCGCAGCGCAAGCAGCCGGTGGCGGCGTAGGCGCCCGTACGGGCGGACCGGACGGCCGCGGTTCCCGGGAGACCGGGAACCGCGGCCGTCCGCATGTCCCTTCGGGGTGATGCGAGTTGCCCGGCACCTGTCTGCGCCGATCCTCCGCAGCTGTCCGCGAACATACCGACTGTCGTAATCGCTGCGTCTGCCGCAACTGCGACAACTGCCGTATCTGCGAGATGCGTCACGGTACGGGCCTGATGCGCGACCGCTGGTGTCTACTGGACCGCATGCCAGAGCATCTCTCGATCCCTCAGCTGGCCGGTGTGGCGGTACTCGCCCTGGCGGCGGCGGTCGTCTGGGTGATGTGCCTGACCCGCGTCCTGCGCCGCAGTCCCGGCGGCGGCCGCGACGGGGCCTCCGGGTGGCGTTCCGGCCGCCGGGCCGACCTGGCCGCCCTCCCCGTGCTGCCCGCACCCTCGGTGCTGTCCGCGCTTCCGGCCCAGCGGCAGGCGGGCCCGCAGCTGGAGTCCGTGGAGCTGACTCCGGCGGAGGAGGACGCCTTCGCGGGCCTGGTCAGGCGGTTCGGCGCGGGCGGCTGACCGGGCGGGCCGAATCCTGGGCGGGCTTCGTGGTGTCCGTCAGGGGCGGCGTGCTGTGTCCGTCGGGACGTGCCGTGTCCGTCAGGAGTGGCGTGCCGCGCGCCGTTCCATCGCCTCGCGGGCCGCGTCCTCGCTCGGGTAGACCTCGCACATGTGCCGGCCGTCGGGCGTCTCCGTGTGCTCGACCTCCCACAGCGCGATCTCCCGGCCGTCCCGCAGCAGGAACGCGTGCTCGTAGAGCGCGAAGCACAGGCCGATCCGGCCCGCGCGGCAGGGGCGGCCGAAGGCCTGGGTGATCTGGTGGGCGAACGCCGACGCCAGCAGTTCGGCCGTGTCCGGGCCCGGACGGTCCGGGTTCTCCGCCCGGCGCAGCAGCCGACGCGCGTGGTCCGCCGAGTCGTCCGGCGTGTACGCGTGCCGCGGCTGGGGGAGTGGCGAGAGCTGCACCAGCACCGGCAGTTCGAAGTCGGGGGCGTCCGGCGGTAAGGGAAGCCGGGAGGTGGCGGTGCGCAGCTCCTCCTCGTCGACGTACACCTCATGGTGCGGGTCGCTGCCCGCCGTGGTGTTGTGGACGAGCTCCCACAGCGTCAGTGCCGAGCCGTCGGCGAGCAGCCAGGTGTGCCGATAGGTCTCGCGGTGCAGTCCCGCGCTGTGGTGCGCGGAGTGCAGCGAACTGTCGTGCGCCAGCGCGCAGTCGAGGCGCCGGATCACCTCGTCGGGCAGCTCGAAGGAGTTCAGGGCACGACCGAGAAGTCGCGCGAGGTGCTCTTCCGGAGACTCGGGCGACTCGGGTGGTTCGTACGCTGCGGTCTCGTACGGAACGCTCAAGGTTTCTCCTGGCGTTGCTGCATGTCACCTTGTGGGTGCATACCGTAGCCCCTCGGTCGGACATCATGTCCGGGAACCGGGAAAACGTACGCCAGGAAAACGCGCGGGCCGTGCGGAAAGTTCCCGCACGGCCCACCGGATCGTCAAAATCCGCTGGTCAAAAGGGAGTTCCGGGCGAACGGCCCCGGCGGGGGCCTGCCGTCAGACGGCGCTGCCCGCGGTCCACTCGTCCCACGGCATGTTCCAGCCGTTGAGTCCGTTGTCCGGCGCCACGGTCTTGTCGGGGGAGTTCCGGACGACCACGACGTCCCCGATGAGCGAGTTGTCGTAGAACCACTTGGCGGGCGTGTCCCCCTGGGCGCCCTGCACGTCCTGGAGTCCCACGCAGCCGTGGCTGGTGCCGGTCTGCCCGAAGGGCGGGGCGGACTTGTTGTACCAGTAGTTGCCGTGGACGAAGGTGCCGGAGTTGGTCAGGCGCATCGCGTGCGGCACGTCCGAGATGTCGTACTCGCCGCCGTAGCCGACCGTCGATCCGTCCATCCGGGTCTCCGTGAACTTCTCGGAGATCACCATCTGGCCGTTGTACGTGGTGTGCTCCGGGCTGCCCGAGGAGATCGGGACCGCCTTGATGGTCTGGCCGTCGCGCACCACCGTCATGGTCTCCGTGTCGACGTCGACCGTGGAGACCTGCGAGCGGCCGATGGTGAAGGTGACGGTCTTCTTCTGCACCCCGAAGACGCCGTTCGCGCCCTGCACGCCGTCCAGGTCGATGTTCATCGTGACCTTGGAGCCGGCCTTCCAGTAGTGGTCGGGGCGGAAGTCCAGCCGCTGCGCGCCGAACCAGTGCCCGACCACCTGCTGCCCGCTGCTGGAGGTGACCTTGATGTGCGACTGGACGGCCTTCGTGTCGGTGATGGCCTTGTCGAAGGTGAACGACACGGGCATGCCGACGCCGACCGTCGTGCCGTCGTCGGGCGTGTACGTGCCGATGAAGCTGTTCGCCGACGAGACGGTGGTGAAGATGGAGTTCGCGGCGGAGGTACGGCCGCCCGAGTCCTTCGCGGTCGCCGATATCCGGTACTTGGTCCCGCGCTCCAGCCGGTTCTTCGGCTTCCAGCTGCTGCCGTCGGCGGACAGGGAGCCGTCCACGGCCTGCCCGGTGCCCGCGACCGTCATCTTCACGTCGGTCAGGGTGCCGCCGCTGACCCGCACGCCGGTCGAGTTGATCGACGCGCCGGTCGAGCCGTCCGCGGCCGAGATGGCGATCTTCGCCGTGGACGTCCTGGCGGCGCTCGTGCCGCCCTTGTCGTCCGCGGTCCCGGCGTTGGCGTCGCCGCCGCAGGCGGTGAGGGTGAGGGTGCCGACGATCAGGGCGGCACAGGCCCCCAGTACGCGCCGCGCTGACTTCTTCGGCGTTGTCACGATCTGCTCCAGGTCTGTGTGGTGTACGGGTTCCGCTCACATACGTGGAGAAGGAGTGACCCGGCACGAGGGGGGTTCCCGGCCGTCGCCCGGAACGGCGTCACGTGACAGAACCAGGACAGTCCCATGTGGAATCCGTCATCAACTCCCTGGCCAGCAGGCAATTTTGGTGCCGGTGCCGGTGCCGGCACCGCCTGGCCGCCGGGCCGGGCCTGTCAGCGCTTCCGGCCGCCGCCCCGGCCGGCCTCCGTCCCGTAGAGCGTCTCGTACGACGGCCACGCGCCTCCCGGTCCGTCCACCGACTCCGCTGCCCGCACGGCGCGCACGATCGCCCGTGTCACGAGGTCCGCGCCCGCTTCGAGGAGCTCGTTCAGGGCGCGCGGGCGCTCGCTGTCGAGCGGGCGCACCCCCGTCGCCAGGGTGAACACGGTGTCCCCGTCGTGGAGCAGATGCACGGGCCGTACGGCGCGCGCGATCCCGTCGTGGGCCGTGCCCGCCAACTTCTGTGCCTGGGCCTTCGACAGGTGGGCGTCGGTGGCGACCACCGCGAGCGTCGTGTTCAGCGGAGGAGGCGTGTTCCCGTGCGCTGCCTCGGCGAGACGCAGGCGCGCGGCCCGGTGCACCGGCGCCGACGGATAGTCCACGCGCCCCTGGAAGAACTCCCCGTAGAGCACGCCGGTCTCCGGATCCAGCACCGAGCCCGCCGCGTTGGCCACCACCAGCGCGGCCACCGTGATCCCCGACTCCAGGACGGCGCTCGCGGTGCCGACCCCGCCCTTGAGCGCCCCGGCCACCGCTCCGGTGCCTGCGCCCACGCATCCTTCGGGCACGGGGGCGCCGGGCGCGGCCGCCGCGGCCGCCTCGACCGCGGCCCGCCCGGTCGCCGCGTCCGGCCTGGCCCGGAAGGAGCCGCCCCGCCCCAGGTCGAAGACACAGGCGGCGGGCACCACCGGCACGACGTGCGCGGGATCCGTCCCCACGGACACTCCGCGCCCCTGCTCCTCCAGCCAGGCCATCACCCCCGACGCCGCGTCCAGCCCGTACGCGCTGCCGCCGGTCAGGACGATCGCGTCGACCCGCTGCACCAGGTTGCGCGGGTCGAGGGCGTCGGTCTCCTTGGTGCCGGGGCCGCCGCCGCGCACGTCCACGGCGGCGACGGCCCCGCCCTCCGGGGCGAGCACGACCGTGGTGCCGGTGAGCCATCCGTCGCCGGTGCGTGTCGCGTGCCCCACCCGGACACCGGTCACATCGGTCAAAGCGTCGACTGTCATGAGGATCAGTGTCGCTCCGCCCGACGCCCCGCGGGCCGCTGCGTCATGCGGTCGGGGTGGTTCCGGTTCTCCGGTCCAGTCCGGTGTGCCTACGGGCCGCCAGTGTCGAGCCGGCCGCGACCCCCAGCGCCGACGCCAGGCCCGTCGCGAGCACCGCCCACGTGCCGAGGAAGGTGCAGCAGATCACCAGCAGCGCCGTGGCGGGCAGGACCGACTGCTGGGCGATGCCCACCTTGAAGTGCCGTGCGTGCAGCGCCCAGAGGGTGACCAGGTAGAGGGCCGTGGGCAGCGTCACGGCGGCCGAGGCGGCCAGGGCGGAGATGTGCGCCTGGCCCACCGTCTGCTCCACGGCCAGTTCGAGGCCGGCGCCGATCGCGGCCGCCGAGGCGAAGATCAGGTAGTGGCCGTAGCCCCACAGGAACGCCTCTCTGCTGGTGCGCAGATGTCCGTGGATCGGCACCACGAAGTAGATCCACCACGCGCAGAACACGATCAGCAGACCGCCGGCCGCGATCGGCAGCAACTCGCCCAGCGCGTCGTACTCGTTCACGGCCGTCTTCACCGCGACCGTGGCCGCGGCGACCGTCTCGCCGAGCACGATGATCGTGAACAGGCCGTACCGCTCGGCGATGTGGTGCGGGTGCCAGCTCGTGGTGAAGGACCGCTCCGCGTAGACCGGTACGCACAGTTCCGCGATCACCATCACCAGGAACAGCCACGGACGGGCGTGTTCCGGCAGGAGCACCAGGCCGGTCCAGCCGACCTGGCAGACCAGCACGCCCCCCGCGTACCGCAGCGCGGTGCGCCGCTCGACGCCCTCGGCGGTCCGCGCCGCCCGCAGCCACTGCGCGGCCATCGCCAGCCGCATGATCACGTAGCCGATGAAGACGAAGGTGAAATCATGGTGCTCGAAGGCTTGTGGCACCCCGGCGGCCAGCACCAGGACACCGGAGATCTGGACGAGGGTGACGATCCGGTAGAGGGCGTCGTCGTTGTCGTAGGCCGAGGCGAACCAGGTGAAGTTCATCCAGGCCCACCAGATGGCGAAGAAGACCATCGCGTAGTTCAGTACGCCCTGTCCGACGTGCCCCTCCGCCAGGGCGTGCACCAGCTCGGCGCCCGCCTGTGCGATGGCCACGACAAAGCACAGGTCGAAGAAGAGTTCGAGCGGGGAAGCGACCCGGTGGGTCTCGTCGCGCCTGCGTGCGACGAGGCCGCTCGGCGGTCTTGGGGGCGTGGGCCGCGGGGCCGGGCTGGAGGTCATGCGCCCAAGCACAGCAGATGCGTCCGGAAAGTTGCTGTACGGCCTCGCGCCGGCAGGCGTCGTGGGCACGGCGGGCGGGTGCCTCCAGGGCCGTACCCTGGAGGCATGACGACCGAATCCGCCCCCGAGCCGCGCGACCCGAAGGCCGCGCTGATCTTCGACGACCCGCTGGACCGGCCGTCCGCCGACGACACGGACCGCGGCTGGGGCGAACGGCCGCGCACGGACGGCGACAGCGCGGCCGACCTGAAGCGCTTCCTCGACGAGAAGCCGCCCCACCACATCTGATCCCGGTGCGGGCCGCCGTTCGCCGTCCGCGTGAGGGACGGTCCTACTGGCGTCCGTCGTAACCGCGGTGCGAGGGACCGTTGTAGCCGGAGTTGCGCTGCGCGACCAGGGTGTCGCGGATCTCCTTGAGCACCTCCAGCTCGGTCACCTCGATGACCTCGTGCGTGCCCTCCTTCGCCTTCTTGCGGGCCTCCTGCCGGGCCAGGTACTTCGACATCGGCAGGACCATGAGGAAGTACACGACCGCGCCCGTGATCAGGAAGGTCAGGGTGGCGCCGAGGACCGACCCCCACAGCAGCCGGATGCCCTGGTTGCCCTCGCACTTCGAACTCAGGCACGAACTGTAGGCATCGAGGTTCTGCGTGCCGATCGCGCCGACCAGCGGGTTGATGATGCCCTTCACCAGCGAGTTGACGATGTTGGTGAAGGCGGCGCCGATCACCACCGCGACTGCCAGGTCGACGACGTTTCCGCGCATCAGGAAGGCCTTGAAGCCCTGCCAGACGCCCGGTTCCTTCTTTACGCTCACCTAAGGCCCTCTTCTCGCGTGCACAGGCTGTGGAACAAAGCGCTCCGCAACCTACGGCAGAGCGGGTCGGCCCTGCCTCATCGGGTGCCTCGGAAGGGGGACTTGGCGGGGTTTGGCCATGGGAGGCGTGCCTCAGCACAGCGTCACCGCCAGCCGCTCGGCCGCGGCGGCTCCCACCAGACGGGCCGCGGTGGCGCGCTCCACGGCGAGCACCACCAGGGCGCCGCCCTCGGCCGGGTCCACCGGTGTGGGCACCCGGGTCACCAGCGCGCCGCGGGCGACCACCCGGGCGTCCCCGCCCGTGGCCGCAGGGCCGGCGGCGATGACGTCGACGCGGTCGCCGGGACGCAGCAGCCGGACCGTGGCCGCGTCGGCGATCCGCACCGGTGCCGTCACCGTCTCGACGGCGCGGTGCCGCTCGGCGGGAGCACCGTCGGCCTGCTCCCCGGGGGCGGCCCGGTCCGGACGGCCGCGGGCCCGCTCGGTGTCCTGGGGGCCGGCCGCCACGAGTGCGGCCGCGGTGACGGCGATGCCGAGCGCGACGGCTCGCTCCCGGTGCCGTACGAGCTGGTGCAGCCGGTGCCGTGCGCCCCGGATGCGCACCGGACCGAAGTGCGGCACCTCGCAGGTGGCGGGGGCGTCGGTGCCGGGCGGGCGGGGCGAGAGCACGCCCGCGGAAGGCGCCGGGAAGGGAGAAGGAGGCGAGGGGAGGGGAGAGCCGGTGGGAGGGAGACGCGTGGGGAAGGGAGGGTCGGGGGGAGAGAGACGCGTGGGGAAGGGAGGGTCGGGGGGAGGGAAGGGCATCGGGATCACCGCCTGCGACGTGGGATCGGCCTGTGCCCCCACGATGAGGCCTCGCGTCACGGCCCGCCGACGCCCGTGGACCACCGGCGGACTGTGGACAACTCCCCCACCCGAACGAGCCGTTCCGCCCGCGCCCGCGCCTCCGCCCCGGCAGTGCGAACCCGCCCCGGCAGTGCGAACTCGCCCTCGGCAGTGCGAACTCGCCCTCGGCAGTGCGAACCCGCCCCCGGCAGTGCGAACCCGCCGCCGGTTACGGCAGTTCGAACCCCGGATCCATCCCGCCGAGCGCCGTCGGGCACAGGCAGTCGCGCTTCCCGGCCGGGGGCAGTGCGGCCACCGCGTCGAACAGCACACCGCGCAGCCGGTCCACGTTCGCGGCGAACACCCGCAGCACCTCGTCGTGCGAGACGCCCTCCCCGGACTCGGCGCCCGCGTCCAGATCCGTGACCAGGGTCAGGGACGTGTAGCAGAGCTCCAGTTCACGGGCGAGCGCCGCCTCGGGGTGGCCGGTCATGCCCACCACGGACCAGCCCTGGGCCTGGTGCCACAGCGATTCGGCGCGGGTGGAGAAGCGCGGCCCCTCGACCACGACGAGCGTGCCGCCGTCCACCGGCTCCCAGTCCCGTCCGCGCGCCGCCTTCAGCGCGGCAGCGCGCCCCGCGGGGCAGTAGGGGTCGGCCAGGGACACGTGCACGACGTTCGGCACCGTGCCGTCCGGCAGCGGCAGCCCGTCGAAGTACGTCCCGACCCGGGACTTCGTACGGTCGACCAGTTGGTCGGGCACGACCAGGGTGCCCGGCCCGTATTCGGGGCGCAGTCCGCCCACGGCGCACGGGCCGAGGACCTGCCGCACGCCGACCGAGCGCAGGGCCCACAGGTTGGCCCGGTAGTTGATGCGGTGCGGCGGCAGGTGGTGGCCGCGTCCGTGCCGGGGCAGGAAGACCACTCGACGGCCCGCGATCTCGCCGAGGAAGAGGGAGTCGCTGGGCGGCCCGTAGGGCGTGTCGACCTGGATCTCTCTCACGTCGTCGAGGAACGAGTAGAAACCGGAGCCGCCGATGACACCGATCTCCGCGCTGACGTCGAGCTCTGCGTTCGCCATGGTCAGCACACTAGCGGGCGCCCGCGGGGGAACGCCGGTCGGTACCGCGAACCCATCGGACCCCGTCGCAGGAGCGCGCCGGACCTCGCCGTAGGAGCGCACAGAACCCCGCCGTAGGAGCGCGCCGGACCCCGCCGGCGGAATGCACGGGACCCCGCCGTCGTGTGACGGCGGGGTCCCGGTGCAGTGTGCGAAGGCCTGGCCTAGGCGGCGGAGCTGCCGGCCGAGGAGCTGGAGCTCGACGCCTTCGAGTCCGACGACGACGAGGCCGAGGACGTGGTGGACGACGACTTCGAGTCCGAGGACGTCGACGACTTCGACGCGGCCGGCGAGCTGCTCGACGAGGAGCCGCGGCTGTCGTTCCGGTAGAAACCGGAGCCCTTGAAGACAATGCCGACCGCGGAGAACACCTTCTTCAGGCGGCCATCGCAGTTGGGGCAGACGGTCAGGGCGTCGTCGGTGAACTTCTGCACCGCCTCGAGGCCCTCGCCGCACTCGGTGCACTGGTACTGATAGGTCGGCACTGTCTTCCTCCTGGCACTCTGACTCGATGAGTGCTAACGACGGTCCATACTGACGTATTCCCGGGGCTCAGTCCACCGTCATCGGCACTCGGTGACCGACGCCACGTGCGACGGTGCGGCCGCTCGGGCGTACCGCGAGCCGTGAGCGCAGGGCGATCAGGGTCGCCAGCGCCAGCACCGTGCCGCCCATCGGCACCAGGAATCCGGTCCCGTCGCCGAGGCGGTCCTCCAGCTGTCCGGCGACCGTGACGGCGGCCGCCTGGCCGAGCGCCACCGCGCCGGTCAGCCAGGTGAAGGCCTCGGTGCGCGCGCCCGCCGGAACCAGCTTCTCGACCAGGGTGTAGCCGGTGATCAGGGAGGGCGCGATGCACATGCCGACCAGCAGGCCGAGCCCGGCCAGGACCAGGGTCGAGTGCGCGGCCCAGAGGCCGGAGGCGGTCAGCGCGAGGGCCGCGTAGCCGACGACCAGGCGCCGCTGCGGGGCGGCCCGCCAGGCGATCGCGCCGCAGACCAGGCCGGAGAGCATGTTGCCCGCGGCGAACACCCCGTACAGGACGCCGTTCAGGCCGGGCTCGCCGATCGACTCGGTGAACGCGGCCAGCGAGACCTGCATGCCGCCGAAGACGGAACCGATGCCCAGGAAGGTGACGGCCAGCACGCGCACGCCGGGCACGCGCAGGGCGGACTCGTGCGCCACGCGTGCGTGCCCGTGGGCGGTCACGGGGGGCTGGGTGCTCTTGCGTGCGGCGAACAGCAGACCGCCGACCAGGGTCAGCGAGGCCTCCGCGACCAGGCCCGCCGAGGGGGTCACGGCGGTGCACAGCGCGGTGGCCAGCAGCGGGCCGAGGACGAAGGTCAGCTCGTCCGTGACGGACTCGAAGGCCGCCGCGGTCGTCATCAGCGGGGAGTCCTTGAGCTTCACGCCCCAGCGGGCCCGGACCATGGGCCCGATCTGCGGCACCGAGGCACCGGTGGGGACGGCCGCCGCGAACAGCGCCCACAGGGGCGCGTGGGCCAGCGCGAGCGCCGTGAGGGTCAGTCCGGAGAACGTGTGGACCAGGACACCGGGGAGCAGGACCGCGCGCTGTCCGTAGCGGTCGGCGAGACGGCCGCTGTAGGGCGCGAACAGGGCCATGGAGACGCCGGTGGCGGCGGCCGCGGCGCCCGCGGCGCCGTACGAGCCGGTGGTGTGCTGCACGAGCAGCACGATGGAGATCGTGAGCATCGCGAACGGCTGGCGCGCGGCGAAGCCCGGGAGCAGGAACGTCCAGGCACCGCGGGTGCGCAGCAGCGACCCGTATCCGGGACGGGACGGAGAGTCCGGCGAGTACGTCGACGGCTCGTCGGTGACCGTGGATGCCACGGCCCGTGCCTTTCTGCCGCCTGGTAGCGCGCCCGTGCGGGGGCGCCGAGCGCTGTCCTCTCGCGCGGAACTGCGGTAGATGCCGGGGCCTGTTCTGAGAGGGGCTTCCCGGCCGCCATACGGTCGCGCCAGCACTGCGTCAGGCAGAGTTGGTTCGATCAAGGTAGGCCTTCATGCTACAGGGATCAGTGCCCGGTGCACCTGTGAAAGCGAGCACTGTCGAGGCGTCCGCCTGTGAACGGCTGGGGTGTGAACCGTACGAAACATGCCCTTAACGCACCCGCCGGCCACGCACGGCCACAACGGGACCGCCCCGCTACCGCACTCCGCGTGTTCCGCCCGGCCGGGCGGGTCCGTCCGTGCCCAGCCAGCCGGCCAGCTTGCCGCCGTGGCCCACCGCGCGCAGCCGCTGTTCGGCCGCGTCGCGGACCGGGTCCGTGGCGACCACGAGGAGTTCGTCGCCGCGCCGCAGCACCGTCGTCGGCGACGGCACGAACGAGGTCCCGTCGCGTACGACGAGGGTGACCGCCGCCCCGGCCGGCAGCCTCAGTTCGTTGACCTCGACGCCGTGCATCTTCGACTCGGCCGGGATCTCGACGGACAGCAGATGTCCGCGCAGCCGCTCCAGGGGCGCGGACTCGATGCCGAGGTCGGCGGCCTCGGCGCCCTTGCCCAGTTCCAGCTTGCGGGCCAGCCAGGGCAGCGTCGGCCCCTGGAGCAGGGTGTAGACGACGACCAGCACGAAGACGATGTTGAAGATGCGGTGGCTGCCGTCGACGCCGTTCACCATGGGGATCGTGGCCAGGATGATGGGCACGGCGCCGCGCAGTCCGGCCCAGGACATCAGGGTCTGCTCCTGCCAGGGCACCCGGAACGGGGTCAGACAGAGCACGACGCCCAGCGGGCGCGCGATCATCGTCAGTACCAGGCCGATGACCAGGGCGGGCCACACGTCGTCGCCCAGTTCGTGCGGGGTGACCAGCAGGCCGAGCAGGACGAACATGCCGATCTGGGCGATCCAGCCGAGTCCGTCGGCGAAGCCGCGGGTGGCGGGCCAGTGCGGCAGCTTGGCGTTGCCCATGATCATCGAGGCGAGGTAGACGGCCAGGAAGCCGCTGCCATGCGCCAGGGAACCGGCCGCGTAGGCCATCACCGCGATGGCCATGACCGCGATCGGGTAGAGACCGGAGGCGGGCAGGGCTACGTGCCTGAGGCCCCAGGAGCCCAGCAGGCCCACCGCGAGGCCGATGGCGGCGCCGATGGCCAGTTCCAGCACGATCTCGCCGATCAGGACGTACCAGTGCTCGAAGGGGCCCGCGGTGGAGAAGGCGACGACCAGGATGACCACCGGGGCGTCGTTGAAGCCGGACTCCGCCTCCAGCATGCCCGTCACGCGCGCGGGCAGCGGGATCCTGCGCAGCACGGAGAAGACCGCCGCCGCGTCCGTGGAGGACACCACCGCCCCGATGATCAGCGCCTGCCGCCATTCGAGCCCGACCAGGTAGTGCGCCCCGGCCGCCGTCACTCCGACGCTCACCGCCACCCCGCCCAGCGCCAGCGCGGCGGCGGCCGGAAGGACCGGTTCGATCTCCTTCCACTTCGTGCCCAGGCCGCCCTCGGCCAGGATCACGACGAGTGCCGCATAGCCGATGACCTGGGTCATCTCGGCGCTGGCGAAGTTGATGTGGCCGATGCCGTCCTGGCCCATGAGGACGCCTATCCCCAGGTAGACGAGCAGGCTGGGAAGCCCGCTGCGCGAGGAGATCCGGACTGCCGCGACGGCGACGAGCAGGACGAGCGAGCAGGCGAGCAGGAGCTGGTTGAGGTGGTGGACAGTCAGTGGCCGTTCCCTTCCCTGGCTCACGCGCGGCAGCGCGAGGGGCGCACACGTACATCGGACACGGCGTTCGCGCGCCGCATCCCCAAGTACTTCGTTACCTTACCTAACTCTTGACGATTTCTTGACACTCGCCGACCCGGGATCGAACGTCCGTCCGCGTCAGTTCCCGACTCCGCGTCAAGCGGCCCGGGGCCCTGCGCCTATGGTTGCTCCAGCACTCCAGGACCGCCTGCCGCTCGCGTTAGGACAGCAAGGACAGCGATGCCCCCCAACACCACCGCCACATCGGGTGACAAGCCCGGCAAGTCCGGCAGGAAGAAGGGGCGCAAACTGCGCCTCTTCGCGCTCGTCCTGGTGCTGGCCATCATTGGTGGCGTGGCCTACGGGGCGTACTGGTCCATCAGCACGGTCCGGGCCTCCTTCCCGCAGACCACGGGTTCGATAACCCTCGACGGCCTCTCGGGACCGGTCGACGTCAAACGCGACGGCAACGGGATCCCGCAGGTGTACGCCTCCTCCGACGAGGACCTGTTCATGGCGCAGGGCTACGTCCAGGCGCAGGACCGGTTCTACGAGATGGACGTGCGCCGGCACCTGACCTCCGGCCGTCTGTCGGAGATGTTCGGCCAGAGCCAGGTCAAGAACGACGAGTTCCTGCGCACCCTGGGCTGGGACCGGGTCGCGAAGCAGGAGTACGACAAGACCCTGTCGGTCGACACGAAGAAGTACCTCCAGGCCTACGCCAAGGGGGTCAACGCCTACCTCAAGGGCAAGGACGGCAAGGACATCTCCCTGGAGTACGCCGCTCTGGGGTTCACCAACGACTACAAGCCCACCGAGTGGACCCCCGTCGACTCGGTCGCCTGGCTCAAGGCGATGGCCTGGGACCTGCGCGGCAACATGCAGGACGAGATCGACCGGTCCCTGATGACCAGCCGCCTCGGCCCGAAGCAGATCGCCGACCTGTACCCGGAGTACCCGTACGACCGGAACCGGACGATCGTCCAGGAAGGTAAGTACGACGAGCAGTCCGGGACGTACGAGCAGGGCGGTTCCACGAGCGGCTCGGGCGGCACCTCCACGAGCGGCACCTCCGGTTCCGGCGCCGACGGGACCGCTCTCCAGAGCCAGCTCTCGGGCCTGTACGAGCTCCTGGACGACCTCCCCACGGCGGTCGGCGTGAACGGCAACGGGATCGGCTCCAACTCCTGGGTCGTCTCCGGCGAGCACACCATCACCGGCAAGCCGCTGCTGGCCAACGACCCGCACCTGTCGCCCGCGCTGCCCTCGGTCTGGTACCAGATGGGCCTGCACTGCCGCACGGTCTCCGCCAAGTGCCAGTACGACGTCGCCGGCTACACCTTCGCGGGCATGCCCGGCGTGATAATCGGCCACAACGCGGACATCGCCTGGGGCATGACCAACTCCGGCGTCGACGTCACCGACCTCTACCTGGAGAAGCTCAGCGGCGACGGCTACCTGTACGACGGCAAGACCAAGCCCTTCACGACCCGTACGGAGACCATCAAGGTCGCCGGCGGCGCGTCCAAGAAGATCGTCGTACGCCAGACCGCCGACGGCATGCCGCTGCTGTCCGACCGTGACGACGAGCTCGTCGAGGTCGGCAAGAAGGCCGGCGTCGGCACCGAGGCACCCGACCGGGGCGACGGCTACGGCATCGCGCTCCGGTGGACCGCCCTCGACCCGGGCACCTCCATGGACGCCGTCTTCGCGATGGACAGGGCGGCCGACTGGGGCGACTTCCGGGCCGCGGCGAAGAAGTTCGACGTGCCCTCGCAGAACCTCATCTACGCCGACGGCGCCGGCAGCTCCGGCAACATCGGCTACACCCTGCCGGGCAAGATCCCCACCCGCGCGAAGGGCCAGGACGGCTCGGTCCCGGCGCCGGGCTGGGACTCCAAGTACGAGTGGACCGGCTACATCAAGCCCGCCGAGCTGCCCTACGAGTACAACCCGAAGCGCGGCTACATCGTCACCGCCAACCAGGCCGTGATCGACAAGGACAGCTACCCCTACACGCTCACCACGGACTGGGGCTACGGCACCCGCAGCCAGCGGATCAACAGCCTGATCAAGGGCAAGATCGACGGCGGCGGCAAGGTCTCCACCGACGACATGCGCCAGATGCAGCTGGACAACTCCAGCGAGATCGCCAGGCTGCTCAAGCCGACGCTGCTCAAGATCGACATCGACGACCCGGACGTCCGTCAGGCGCAGAAGCTCCTGGAGGGCTGGGACTACACCCAGGACCCGGACTCGGCGGCCGCCGCGTACTTCAACGCGGTCTGGCGCAACATCCTCAAGCTCGCCTTCGGCAACAAGCTGCCCAAGGAGTTGCGGGTCGAGGGCCAGTGCCTGTACGTGACCCCGGCGAAGAGCACCAGCGCGGTGGACGACACCGAGAAGGTGCGCGAGTGCGGCCGGCGCGAGGCCGACCAGGCGCAGCCGGACGGCGGCGACCGCTGGTTCGAGGTGGTGCGCAAGCTGATGGACGACAAGAACAGCGACTGGTGGACGACGCCCGCGTCGGGCACCCGCCCCGGGGCGCACAACGACCGGGACAAGCTGTTCGAGCGGGCCATGATCGACGCCCGCTGGGAGCTGACCGCCAAGCTCGGCAAGGACATCGACACCTGGAACTGGGGCCGGCTGCACCGCCTGTTCCTGAAGAACCAGACCCTGGGCACCGCCGGTCCCTCCTTCATCCAGTACGCCCTCAACCGCGGACCCTGGGAGCTCGGCGGCGGCGAGTCGGCGGTGGACGCGACCGGCTGGAACGCGGCCGGCGGCTACGGCGTCGTCTGGGTGCCGTCGATGCGGATGGTGGTCAACCTCGCCGATCTCGACAAGTCGAAGTGGATCAACCTCACCGGTGCCTCCGGGCACGCCTACAGCGCCCACTACACCGACCAGACGGACAAGTGGGCCGCGGGCGAGCTGCTGCCCTGGTCGTTCTCGCAGAAGGCGGTCGACGCGAGCACGAGCGACACACTGGAGCTCAAGCCGTGAGCGGATCCGGCGGACTGAGCCGACGCTGAGTCAGACGTTCCCGAAGCGGCGCACGGCCGACGGTGTCACCACCGCGTGGACCGGCCGGTCGTGCGCCTCCTCGGGAACGTGTCCGACGACCTCCGGGTCGTAGAGAAGCACCACGAGCGCGGGGTGGGCGTCCGCGCGCTCCAGCCGGGCGAGCACCCGGTCGTACGAACCCCCGCCGCGGCCCAGGCGCATGCCGCGCGCGTCGACGGCGAGGCCGGGCAGCAGCACCGCGTCCGCCGCGGTCACGGCGTCCGGGCCCAGGCGCTCGCCCGCCGGTTCCAGCAGCGCCATCTTCCCGCCGTGCCGCACGCGCGCGAGGGACTCCGCTCCCGCGTACTCGCCCCAGTCCAGGTCGTTGTCGGGCAGCAGCACCGGAAGCAGCACCCGCACCCCCCGCGCGCGCAGCGCGTCCAGGAGCGCGAGCGTCCCGGGTTCGCTCCCCACCGAGACATAGGCGGCCACCGTGCCCGCGCGGGCCAGCTCGGGCAGTTCCAGCGCCCGCTCCGCCAGCGCGCCTGCCGCCGCCTCCACGTCATCCGCGGTAAACCTGTTTCTCACCTGGAGGAGCTCGCGTCGCAACGTCTGCTTGTCAGAATGGGCTGGAGGCCTGCGGCGATGCATAAAGTACTCCCATAAGGTTTCAATACGTGTATGTGAGCCGAAATTAATCCGGACCACAGATTCTGCACAAAGGCACCCGATAAGGTGTCGGCCATGACCCAGTCGCACCCCAGGATCAGCAAGGCTGTCATTCCCGCAGCGGGCCTCGGCACCCGGTTCCTGCCGGCCACCAAGGCCACTCCCAAGGAGATGCTGCCGGTCGTCGACAAGCCGGCGATCCAGTACGTGGTCGAGGAGGCCGTGGCCGCCGGCCTCGACGACGTCCTCATGATCACGGGCCGCAACAAGCGCCCGCTCGAGGACCACTTCGACCGCAACTACGAGCTCGAGTCCGCCCTCCAGAAGAAGGGCGACGCCGCGCGGCTCGCCAAGGTGCAGGAGTCCAGCGACCTCGCGACGATGCACTACGTGCGTCAGGGCGACCCCAGGGGCCTCGGCCACGCCGTGCTGTGCGCGGCCCCGCACGTGGGCCGCGAACCCTTCGCCGTCCTGCTCGGCGACGACCTGATCGACCCCCGTGACCCGCTGCTGGCGCGCATGGTCGAGGTCCAGGAGCAGCGCGGCGGCAGCGTCATCGCGCTCATGGAGGTCGCGCCCGAGCAGATCCACCTCTACGGCTGCGCGGCCGTGGAGGCCACCGAGGACGGCGACGTCGTCAAGGTGACCGGCCTGGTCGAGAAGCCCGACGTGGCGGATGCCCCGTCGAACTACGCGGTCATCGGCCGCTATGTCCTCGACCCGCACATCTTCGACATACTCCGCACCACCGAGCCGGGCCGCGGCGGCGAGATCCAGCTCACCGACGCGCTCCAGCAGTTGGCGCAGGACGAGAAGGTCGGCGGACCCGTGCACGGCGTCGTCTTCAAGGGCCGCCGCTATGACACCGGCGACCGAGGCGACTACCTGCGTGCCATTGTCAGACTCGCGTGCGAACGTGAAGACCTGGGCCCGGAGTTCCGGACCTGGCTTCGCAGTTACGTAGCCGAGGAGATGTAACGCCGTTGAGCACCGCCGCGTCCCGCACCGCAGGCCAGGACCGCATCTGGTCGGTGGACGAGCACCTTCAGGACATCCTCGCCACCGTCCGTCCCCTGGAACCCATCGAGCTCCAACTCCTCGACGCCCAGGGCTGCGTCCTGGTCGACGACGTCCTGGCGCCGGGGTCCCTGCCGCCGTTCGACAACAGCTCCATGGACGGGTACGCGGTACGGGTGGCGGATGTCGCGGGCGCGAGCGAGGAGTTCCCGGCCGTCCTGGACGTCGTCGGGGACGTCGCGGCCGGCCAGCGCGACCTGCTCCACGTGGGTCCCGGCCAGGCCGCCCGCATCATGACCGGCGCGCCGTTGCCGCCCGGTGCCGAGACCGTCGTCCCCGTGGAGTGGACCGACGGCGGACTCGGCGAGGGGCCGGTCAGCGGGATGCGGGCCGCCGGCCTCGACCCCGGGGGTGCCCGCGGACTGGTGCGGGTGCACCGGCCCGCCGAGGCACGCGCCCATGTGCGGGCCAAGGGCAGCGACGTCAGGGCGGGCGACCTCGCCCTGGAGGCGGGCACCGTCCTGGGGCCCTCGCAGATCGCCCTGCTCGCCGCGATCGGCCGCGGCACCGTGCGGGTACGGCCCCGCCCGCGCGTGGTCGTCATGTCCACCGGCAGCGAGCTGGTCCAGCCCGGCGAACAGCTGGGCAGCGGGCAGATCCACGACTCCAACAGCTTCGCGCTCACCGCGGCCGCGCGCGACGCCGGCGCGATCGCCTACCGGGTCGGAGCCGTCGCCGACGACGCCGACATCCTCCGCTCCACCATCGAGGACCAGCTCGTGCGCGCCGACCTCATGGTCACCACGGGCGGCGTCAGCGTCGGGGCGTACGACGTGGTCAAGGAGGCGCTGTCGCACGTCGGCGACGAGGACGAACCGGGCAGCGGCATCGAGTTCCGCAAGCTCGCCATGCAGCCAGGCAAGCCCCAGGGCTTCGGTGCCATCGGCGCCGACCACATCCCGCTGCTGGCCCTGCCCGGCAACCCGGTGTCGTCGTTCGTCTCCTTCGAGCTGTTCGTCCGGCCGGCCATCCGCACCCTCATGGGGCTGGCCGACGTCCACCGGCCGACCACGCGCGTGACCCTGGCCGCGGACAAGGCGCTGACCTCCCCGGCGGGCCGCAGACAGTTCCTGCGTGGCAGCCACTGCGACGACGGCACCGTCCGGCCGGTCGGCGGTTCCGGATCCCATCTGGTGGCCGCCCTCGCCCACGCCGACGCGCTGATCGTCGTCCCCGAGGACGTGACCTCGGTCGAGCCCGGCACCGAGGTCGAGGTCGTCCTGCTCGGCTGAGCCCCGCGGGCACCCGTTCGCAGGACGGTCCTGGCCCGCTGCGCGTCCCGGCTTGGCGGTACCGTGTCGCGCACAACAGGCCCGTGCGCCGTACCGCGACGGGCCCGGACCGGGAGCGCGACACACCATGACTGTGCCTTCCCGGGGGGAGACCCCCGGACCGCCTGTGCAGGACCGACTGACCCACCTCGACGACGCGGGCGCCGCCCGTATGGTCGACGTGTCCGACAAGGCCGTGACCGCGCGCACCGCCCGCGCCGCCGGCCGGGTCCTGGTCTCGCCGCGCGTGGTCGAACTGCTGCGCGGCGAGGGGCTGCCCAAGGGCGACGCCCTGGCCACGGCGCGGATCGCGGGCATCATGGGCGCCAAGCGCACCCCCGACCTGATCCCGCTGTGCCACCCGCTGGCGGTGTCCGGTGTGAAACTGGACCTGTCGGTCGCGGACGACGCCGTGGAGATCGTGGCCACGGTGCGCACCACGGACCGCACGGGCGTCGAGATGGAAGCCCTCACCGCGGTCTGTGTCGCCGGGCTCACCGTGGTCGACATGGTCAAGGCCGTCGACAAGGAGGCGGTCATCACGGACGTGCGGGTGGAGGAGAAGACAGGCGGCAAGTCGGGCGACTGGAGCCGCTCATGAGTAGCGCGCCGGCGCTCGGCGGCGCCCTGACCGCTCCGTACGCCGCCCTGGTCGTGACCGCCTCCAACCGGGCCGCCGCCGGGGTGTACGAGGACCGGGGCGGCCCGCTGGTCGCGGACGGTCTGCGCGGCTTCGGGTTCGCCGTCGACGGGCCGCAGGTCGTGCCCGACGGGGACCCGGTGGAGGCCGCGCTGCGCGCCGCTGTCGAGGCCGGGTACGACGTCGTGGTCACCACCGGCGGCACCGGCATCTCGCCCACCGACGGCACCCCCGAGGCCACCCGACGGGTGATCGACCGGGAGGTGCCGGGCATCGCGGAGGCCGTGCGGGCGTACGGACGGCAGAAGGTGCCGGCCGCGGCGCTCTCCCGGGGTCTGGCCGGAGTGGCCGGCGGGACCCTGATCGTCAACCTGCCGGGCTCGACCGGCGGGGTGAAGGACGGCCTGGCCGTGCTGGAGCCCCTGCTGGTGCACGCCGTCGACCAGATCCGGGGCGGCGACCATCCCGGGCCCGGTGCCAGTAGTGGGGGTGCGAGCTGAACAGCGCGTCCTGGCCGGTGGAGCTGGTGGACGGCGATGTCGTCCTGCGGCCGATAAAGCTGCGCGACCAGCGGACGTGGCGTGAGGTCAACCGGCGCAACCGTGACTGGCTGCGCCCCTGGGAGGCGACCATCCCGCCGCCCACGCCCAGCGGGCCGATCACGCACCGGCCGACCTACCGTCAGATGGTCCGGCATCTGCGCGCGGAGGCGAGGGCGGGCCGGATGCTGCCGTTCGTCATCGAGTACCAGGGCCGCCTGGTCGGGCAGCTGACGGTGGCGGGCATCACCTGGGGCTCGATGTGCTCGGGCCATGTCGGCTACTGGGTGGACCAGTCCGTGGCCGGGCGCGGGGTGATGCCGACGGCGGTCGCGCTCGTCGTGGACCACTGTTTCCGCACGGTCGGACTGCACCGGGTCGAGGTCTGCATTCGGCCCGAGAACAGGCCGAGCCGCCGGGTCGTGGAGAAACTCGGATTCCGCGAGGAGGGGCTGCGGCCCCGTTATCTCCACATCGACGGGGCGTGGCGGGACCATCTCGTCTTCGCCCTCACGGCGGAGGAGGTGCCGGAGGGGCTGCTGAGTCGCTGGCGGCGCACCCGGCCCCAGAGCGTGCCCCGGGACCAGGGAATCCCGCACGGCCCCGGTAATTGAATAAATGTTCGAAATTGATCGGGGAGTGACCGTCTCGGGCATTAAATTCGCGCCTGCGACGGCCTGCTGATCGCATCGGTCGCAAAAAAAGCTCGAAATATCAGCCAGATCGTGCGACACACCGGCTCAATTGGCGGATGGCCTCACGTAAACCCCTCTACCGTGTGAGACGTGAGCAGCAGCGGCCTCATCTACGCAGTCATTGTCGGGGCCTGGGCCGCCTACTTGGTGCCGATGTGGCTCCGTAGGCAGGACGAGCTGAACGAGGCCCGTCCGACGGAACGCTTCAGCACCGCCATCCGGCTGCTGTCCGGAAGGGCGGGTATGGAGCGCCGATACGCCAAGGACCTGCAGGCGCGCTCCGCCGAGGAGGGGGAGTCCGACGCCGGCGTCCCGGACGCCGTCACCGATTCGGTGGACGTCCGGGCCTTCGCCATGCCCCCGACCCGCCCGCGGGCACAGGCGGTGGTACCGGCCCAGGCACCGGAGCACCCGGAACCGGCACGCGAACCGACGCGTGAAGGGGCGCACGAACCCGGACGCGAGCCGGTGCGCGAAGCGGCGCAGGAACCGGCGCACGACCGGCACGGCGCGCCGGCCCCCGAACCCCACGGGGCCCCGAAGCGCACCCGCGTACCCGACGACCGGCGCGCCGCCTCGGCGCAGGCGGCCGCCGCCGCCCGCGCCAAGCGCTCGAAGGCACTGGCGCGCCGCAGGCGTACGACCGTCCTGCTCTTCGTCGCCTTCACGCTCGGCGCGATCGTCGCGGCCGTCGGAGGACTGACGTTCCTCTGGGCGCCCGCCGTGCCCGCCGTGCTGCTGAGCGCCTACATCGCCTACCTCCGTACCCAGGAGCGCCGGCGGTTCGCCTTCCAGATGGACCGGCGCCGCGCCGAGGTCGCGGCCCAGCGGCTGCGGGAGCGCAGCCGCCAGCCCCGTCGGCGTGCGGCGGTCGAGACCGGTTCGCGGGCCGAGCCGGACGCCGGAGAGTCCGAGGAGGCGTACGACCCGGAGACCGACTCCGCCCTCTCGGCGGCGCTCGCCGCCGACCGGCGCGCGCTCGTCGAGCAGACCGACCACGCGGAGTGGGTCGACCAGCAGCGGGAGCGCCAGCGGCGGCCGGGCCCGGGCGAGAGCTGGGACCCGGTGCCGGTGCCGTTGCCGACGTACGTGACCGCGCCGGTCGCCCCCCGAGCCACCTCCGACGTGGATCTCGGCGGGCCGGACGCATGGAGCTCCGCGCGGTCCAGCTCCGTCGCCCGGGAGCCGGAGCCCGAGGCCGGGACGGCCGAGGGGGCCGGGGCGGCGGGCGACGGTGCCGCGCCGGGTGCCGACGCGGACGACGCCGGGCAGACGGACGAGCGCGACGGCGCGGGCGGCCGGAGCGACGCCCGCCGGGCGGCCTCCGCCCGCCGCTCGCGCGAACGCGGACGTACGCCGCTGTTCGACCAGTACGACGAAGGCGGGCGCCCCCGGGCGGCCAACGAGTGACGCCTCGCGGCGGGACGGGGGTGCTCCCCGTCCCACCTGCGACGTCGCCCCCGATCGGCAGCTCGCCCGGGGCCCGGGAACGGATTTCCAAGCACGGCGATCGGGATGCTAGAGTTTCACTCGTTGCAAGGGCCTGTGGCGCAGTCCGGTAGCGCACCTCGTTCGCATCGAGGGGGCCAGGGGTTCGAATCCCCTCAGGTCCACGCAATCAAAGCCCCGGTCGGGAAACCGACCGGGGCTTTGGCTATTTCACCAAGCTGTACGCGTCGGTCCGGCCACCGGGTCTCCCACGCGGTCCGAAGCCTCGACCGGGTCTCCCGGTCGAGGCTTCGGCGCGTCGTACAGAGGTGTTCTACGAAGGTGTCGTACGGATGTGACCCGGCACACCCGCCGCCGGTCACAGGGCCTTGGCGTAGCAGCGGCTCGACTCGTGGTGGCGGTAGTGGCCGAACTTGACGCACGGCTCGTAGCCGCTGGAGGTGTAGAGGGCGATGGCCTCGGGCTGCTTGACGCCGGTCTCCAGCACCATGCGGACCCGGCCGGCCGCGCGGGCGTCCTCCTCCAGGGCGGCCAGCATCCGGCGGGCGAGCCCGCGGCCGCGGGCGTCCGCGACGACGTACATGCGCTTGAGCTCGGCGTCGCCGTCCTCGTTGCCCTCGAGGTTCTTGTCCTGGACGCGCCAGCCGCCGGTGGCGAGGGGCCGGTCGGTCGCGTCGTACGCGATCAGGTACACGCCGTTCGGCGGATCGAAGTCCGAGGCGGCCAGCACGGTGGCGTCGCCGCCGTCGCCGTAGCGCACGTGGTACTCGGCCTGGACCTCGTCGTTGAGCCTGACGGCGTCGGGGTGATCGAACGGGACGGGACGTATGTTCATGTTGCTCACTGTATGTGTATGCGCAATCGAATCGGGGCTCCGTCCAGTGTGCCGGTATCGTGCCCTGGTGCTGACAGTGACCACGGTGAATGTGAATGGACTGCGGGCCGCCGCCAAGAAGGGCTTCGTCCCGTGGCTGGCGGAGACCTCCGCCGAGGTGCTCTGCCTCCAGGAGGTGCGCGCCGAGCCGCAGCAGCTGCCCGAGGAGGTGCGCGCCCCGGAGGGCTGGCACGTGGTGCACGCTCCGGCCGCGGCCAAGGGGCGCGCGGGCGTCTCCCTCTACACCCGGCGCGAGCCCGACGCGGTCCGGATCGGCTTCGGATCGGCCGAGTTCGACGGCAGCGGGCGCTATGTCGAGGCGGACCTGCCGGGCGTCACGGTCGGCTCGCTCTATCTGCCCTCCGGCGAGGTCGGCACGGAGCGGCAGGACGAGAAGGTCCGGTTCATGGACGAGTTCCTGCCCTATCTGAAGGACCTGCGCGCCCGCGCCGCCGCCGACGGACGCGAGGTCGTCGTCTGCGGCGACTGGAACATCGCCCACCGGCAGGCCGACCTGAAGAACTGGCGGGCCAACGCCAAGAACTCCGGCTTCCTGCCGGAGGAGCGGGAGTGGCTCGGCAACGTCCTCGACCCGGCCGACGGCGGCTACGTCGACGTCGTACGCGAACTGCACCCGGACACGGAGGGCCCGTACTCGTGGTGGTCGTACCGGGGGCGGGCCTTCGATAACGATTCAGGATGGCGCATCGACTACCAGATCACGACGCCCGGGCTCGCGGCGAAGGCCGTCAAGGGATACGTCGAGCGGGCCGCCACACACGCCGAGCGGTGGTCGGACCACGCGCCGGTGACCGTGGTCTACAACTTCTAGAGCCTGTCCGGCAGGGCTCAGTCCTGCTTGCGCAGGCGGCGGTCCAGGGCCAGGGAGAGTTCCGCCTCGACCACGCTGCGGGCCAGGGGGCGCAGGCGCTGGAGGTCTTCTTCGGGGGCGTGGCGCAGGACCAGGGACCGGAAGATCTCCGCGAGGGCGTCCGCGTGTTCGCGGACCTGTTTGCCCGCGGCCAGGACCTCCGCGAGCGGGATGCCCTCGCGGACCAGGGCCGAGGAGACGTCCAGCAGGCGGCTGCTGATGTGGACGATCTCGTCGCCGTCGGTGCCGAGGTAGCCGAGGTCCATCGCGGCGGCGAGGTTCTCCGGGGTGACCTCGCCCTCGAAGCGGGCGGCGAGTTCCTCGGGGGTGAGGCGGACCGGCTCCTCCTCGGTGGGGGCGTCGAGGCCGAGCAGTTCGCCGACGTCACGGCCGTTGTCGAAGGCCTCCGCGAGTTCGGCGATGCCGTTCAGGGTGTGGCCGCGGTCCAGCAGTGCGGAGATGGTGCGCAGCCGGGCCAGGTGATGGTCGTCGTACCAGGCGATGCGGCCCTCGCGGCGGGGCGGCGGGATGAGCTTGCGTTCGCGGTAGAAGCGCAGGGTGCGGACGGTGATGCCGGCCAGCCTGGCCAGCTCCTCCATGCGGTACTCGCGTCGTGCGCCGTCTTCTGCCACGCCGGAAGCCTATGCCGTGCCGGCTCCGGCCGGGGGCGGGCGGATGGTCCCGACGTCCTTCCCGCGCCCCCTACCCATCGGTACGCCACTGCTCTACTCTCCCCATTGCGCCAGTGTTCACTGGCGTAGTCCGAGGCGATGCGTGGAGGCTCAGGGATGGCCGAGCACGAGCACGAGCATGTACGGGTGGCGGTGATCGGGTCCGGGTTCGGCGGGCTCGGGGCGGCCGTGCGGCTGCGACGCGAGGGGATCACCGACTTCGTCGTCCTGGAGCGGGCCGACAGCGTCGGCGGCACCTGGCGGGACAACAGCTATCCCGGCTGCGCCTGCGACGTGCCGTCCCACCTGTACTCGTTCTCCTTCGCGCCCAACCCCGACTGGCCGCGCACCTTCTCCGGGCAGGAGCACATCCGTGCCTACCTGGAGCACGTGACGGACCTCTTCCACCTGCGGCCCCACATCCGCTTCGACTCCGAAGTGACGATGATGACCTGGGACCCGCAGGGGTTGTACTGGGAGATCGAGACCACGAGCGGGCGGCTGCGCGCCGATGTCGTCGTCTCCGCCACCGGGCCGCTGTCCGAGCCGAGGATCCCGGACATCCCGGGGCTGGACTCCTTCCCCGGCGCGGTCTTCCACTCGGCCCGCTGGGACCACGGCCAGGAACTGCGCGGCAAGCGGGTCGCGATGGTGGGCACCGGGGCGTCCGCGATCCAGATCGTGCCCGCCGTCCAGCCCGAGGTCGCCCGGCTCACCCTGTTCCAGCGCACCCCGGCGTGGGTCATGCCCCGCGTCGACCGCGCGATCACCGGGGCCGAGCGGGCGCTGCACCGGGCCGTGCCGCTCACCTCGCGGCTGCGCCGCGGACTGCTCTGGGGCATAAGGGAGTTGCAGGTCCAGGCGTTCACCAAGCACCCGGACGAACTCGGTTTCGTCGAGCGGCTGGCCCGGCGCAACATGACCCGCGCGATCAAGGACCCGGCCCTGCGGGCCAAGCTGACCCCCGACTACCGGATCGGCTGCAAGCGGATCCTGCTGTCCAGCGAGTACTACCCGGCCCTCGCCCGGCCCAACGTGGACGTGGTGGCGAGCGGGCTGCGCGAGGTCCGCGGCTCCACCCTGGTCGCCGTCGACGGCACCGAGACCGAGGCCGACGTGATCGTCTTCGGCACCGGCTTCCACGTCACCGACATGCCCATCGCCGAGCGGGTGGTCGGGGCCGACGGGCGGACGCTCGCCGAGTCGTGGAAGGGCGGTATGCAGTCGCTGCGCGGCGCCTCGGCGGCCGGCTTCCCCAACTGGATGACGATCATCGGGCCCAACACCGGCCTGGGCAACTCCTCCATGATCCTCATGATCGAGTCCCAGCTGAACTACCTGGCCGACTACGTACGGCAGTTGGACGTGCTCGGCGGGCGCGCGGCCCTCGTCGCCCGGCCGAGCGCGGTGAACGCCTGGAACCGCCGGGTGCAGGACCGGATGAAGCGCACGGTGTGGAACACCGGGGGCTGCACCAGCTGGTACCTGGACGCGAGCGGGCGCAACACCACCATCTGGCCGGGCACGACGAGCGAGTTCCGACGCGAGACCCGGCGGGTGGACCTCGCGGAGTACGAGGTGCTGCGCGCCCCGGCCGACCCGCCCCCGGCCGGCCGGCAGTCCGTACGGGCCGAAGCCTCCGAGCCCGCCGAAGCCTCCGAGCCCGCCGGATCCGCCGAGCCCACGGGGCAGTCCGTGCGGTCCGGCCGCACCCGGAAGTCGGAGGCGAGCGCGTGAGCCGTCGCGTCCCCGCCGCCCGGGACACCCACGCCGGGGACACCCACGCCGGGGACACCCACGCCCCGGACACCCACGCCCCGGACACCTACGTCCCGCCCGTCCCCGCCCGCGAGCTGACCGCCGTCTCCGCCGACGGCGCCGAACTCCATGTCGAGGTGCACGGCCCCGAGGGCGCCCCGGCCGTCGTCCTCGCCCACGGCTGGACCTGTTCCACCGCGTTCTGGGCCGCCCAGGTGCGGGAACTGGCGGTCGACCACCGGGTGATCGCCTACGACCAGCGCGGCCACGGCCGCAGTCCCGCGGGCCGGACCTACGGCACCGACGCGCTCGCCGACGACCTGGAAGCCGTACTGGCGGCGACCCTCGCACCCGGCGAGAGGGCGGTGGTCGCCGGGCACTCCATGGGCGGCATGACGGTCCTGGCCGCCGCCGCCCGCCCGGTGTTCCGCGCGCACACGGCGGCCGTCCTGCTGTGCAGCACCGGCAGTTCACGGCTGGTCGCCGAGTCGACCGTCGTACCGATCCGGGCCGGCGGGCTGCGGACCTGGCTGACCCGGCACATCCTCGGGTCGAGGGCACCGCTCGGGCCGGTCACTCCCGTCGCCCGGCGGATCCTCAAGTACGCCACGATGGGCGCCGGTTCGGCGCCGCACCTGGTCGACGCCTGCGCCCGGATCGTGCACGCGTGCCCGCGCCGGGTCAGACACGCCTGGTCGGAGGTGCTCGACCGGCTCGATCTCGACCACGGGGTGACGGAGCTGTCGGTGCCGACGGAGGTCGTCGTGGGCACCGCCGACCGGCTGACCCCGCCGGTGCACGCCCGCTCGCTGGCCGCCGCGCTGCCGCACTGCGTCGGCCTCACCGAACTCCCCGGCCTCGGCCATATGACGCCGGTCGAGGCGCCCGAGCTGGTCACCGGGCGGATCCGGGCACTCGTCTCCACGTACGTACAGGTCAAGGAGGGCGCATGAGCAGGGTCGGTCTCGAGGGGCAGGTCGCGGTCGTCACGGGAGCCGCGCGCGGCGTGGGGGAGCAGCTCGCGCGCAAGCTGTCCGCGCGCGGCGCCAAGGTGGCGCTGGTGGGGCTGGAGCCGGACGCCCTCAAGCAGGTCTCGGAGCGGCTGCACGGCGACAGCGCCCACTGGTGCGCCGACGTGACCGACGACGAGGCCATGGCGCGGGTCGCGCGGGAGGCCGTGGAGCGGTTCGGGAAGGTCGACATCGTCGTCGCCAACGCCGGGGTCGCCGCCGGCGGGCCGTTCGCCGACTCCGACCCGGTGGCCTGGCGGCGGGTGATCGAGGTCAACCTGATCGGCTCGGCGGTGACCGCCCGCGCCTTCCTCCCGGCGCTGGTGGCAAGCCGCGGCTATCTGCTCCAGATCGCCTCCCTGGCCGCCATCACGCCCGCCCCGATGATGACCGCGTACTGCGCGTCCAAGTCGGGGGTGGAGGCGTACGCGCACAGTCTGCGTGCCGAGGTCGGCCACCAGGGTGTCCGGGTCGGGGTGGGGTATCTGTCCTGGACCGACACGGACATGGTGCGCGGGGCCGACCAGGACGAGGTGATGCGCGAGCTGCGGCAGCGGCTGCCGTGGCCGTCGAACAAGACCTACCCGCTTGGTCCCGCGGTGGACCGGCTGGTGGCCGGCATCGAACGGCGGTCGGCTCACGTGTACGGGCAGTGGTGGCTGCGCGGGATGCAGGGGGTGCGCGGATATCTGCCGGGGCTCATCGGGAGCGTCGGGCAGCGGGAGATGCGCCGGTTCGCGCCCAGGTTGCAGGGGATGCGATCGGGCCTGGTGGGAGCGGGTGGGGCGGCCGACGAACAGGCCCGCGCTACGCACCGTGACTGATCGACATGCGCTCCGTGTCCGGCCGTGTGAATCTGGTCGAGGCCCGATCAAGGGCCTTCCCCCCCCCAACACGGGAGTGAACCCACATGGGTATGAAGGACAAGTTCCAGGACCAGGCTCAGCAGGTGCAGCACAAGGGCAAGCAGAAGGCCGACGAGGCCAAGCAGCGCGCCCAGCAGTCGCAACAGCGGGGCCGTGAGCCGCAGCGTGGTGACACGGAGCGCAGCACCCGTGAGCAGGAGGACCGCTTCAACCAGGACTACGACGCCTGAAGCGGATCTCCTCGCTGAACCAAGCTGAATGAGCAAGGGGTGCCCCTGACGAGGGGCACCCCTTCCTCACGTCCTCGACTCCGCCGCGGCCACGGCTCCTTGTCCGTGTCCCGGCTCCGCGGCGGCAGCGCGTCTCAGCCGCGGGGCGGCAGCTTCGGCCGGGACCGGTCCGGTACCCGGCTGCGGTCCGGCGGGGTCGCGGGCGGGTTCGTCTCCAGCAGGTCCAGGGCGAGTTGCACGGCGTCGTCCAGCTGGGCGTGCCGTCCCTCCGCCCAGTCCAGCGGGGTGCGCAGCACCTCCAGGTCGGGCAGCACACCGTGGTTCTCGATGGACCAGCCGTAGTCGTCGAACCAGGCGGCGTTCATCGGCACGGTGATCACCGTGCCGTCGCCCAGCTGGTGGCGTCCGGTCATGCCGACCACCCCGCCCCAGGTGCGCTGGCCGACCACCGGGCCGAGGTTGAGCAGTTTGAAGGCGGCCGTGATCATGTCGCCGTCGGAGGACGTGGCCTCGTCGGCGAGGGCGACCACCGGTCCCCTGGGGGCGTTGGAGGCGTACGACACCGGCTGGGCGTCGCGGGTCAGGTCCCAGCCGAGGATGCGGCGGGTGAGTTTCTCCACGACCAGTTCGCTGATGTGGCCGCCGGCGTTGCCGCGTACGTCCACGATGAGCGCGGGCCGGGACACCTCCATACGCAGGTCCCGGTTGAACTGGGCCCAGCCGGAGCCGCCCATGTCGGGGATGTGCAGATAGCCGCAGTGGCCGGCGCCCAGTTCGCGTACGACCTCGCGGCGCTTGGCCACCCAGTCCTGGTAGCGCAGCGGCCGGTCGTCGGTGAGCGGCACCACGGCCACCCGCCGGGCGCGGCCGGCCTCGCCCTCCGCCGGGGTGAACGTCAGCTCCACCGTCGTGCCGCCCGCGCCCGCCAGCAGCGGGTACGGGCCGGTCACCGGGTCCACCGGCCGCCCGTCCACATGGGTGAGGACGGCTCCCTCGCGGATGCCGGTGCCGGCCAGCGGGGAGCGGGCCTTGGAGTCGGAGGAGTCGCCGGGCAGGATCCGTTTGACCATCCAGCCGCCGTCCCGGCACACCAGGTTGGCGCCCAGCAGGCCCTGCCGGCGCTGGTAGTGCGGCGGGCCCTCGTTGCGGCGCGAGGGGGTGACGTAGGCGTGCGAGGTGCCGAGTTCGCCCAGCACCTCGCGCAGCAGATCGGCGAACTCGTCCGGGGAGGCGACCCGTTCGATCAGCGGCCGGTACTGCTCCAGCACCCCGTCCCAGTCGATGCCGCACATCCCCGGGTCCCAGAAGTAGGCGCGGATGATCCGGCCGGCCTCGTCGTAGGCCTGGCGCCACTCGGCGGGCGGGTCGACCTCGTGCAGGATGCGCCGCAGGTCGATCCAGACGGTGCTGTCGCTGTCGCCGGCCTCGCCGGACGGCACGGCCCGCAGTTCACCCTCGTCGACCACGACCAGCCGGGTCCCGTCCCCGCTCACCGCGAACCAGTCCAGGTGGCCGACGAGTTCGGACTTCTTCGCCTTGGTGATGTTGAAGTGCTCCAGGGTGGGCCGCCCGCTGGTGTCGTCGGGGTTGGCGAAGGTCTCGCCCAGCGCGCCCGAGATCGGCCAGCGCAGCCAGACCAGGCCGCCGCCCGCGACCGGATACAGCGCCGAGTACTTGGAGGCGGTCACCGGGAACGGGGTCACCCGGCTCTCCAGCCCCTCGACCTCCACGGTCACGGCGCCGTCGCCGCCCTCGTCCTCCATCGGGTCCAGCCCGCCGGCCGCCGGGCGGCCCTCCGGGGTCAGGGCGAACGGGGAGGGGGTCGCCGACGACAGCGGCACCAGGTAGGGGCGGCAGCCCAGCGGGAAGGACAGGTCGCCGGTGTGCACGTCGTACACCGGGTCGAAGCCGCGCCAGGACAGGAAGGCCAGGTACCGCCCGTCCCGGGTGAACACCGGGTTCTCGTCCTCGAAGCGGCCGTTGGTGACGTCGACGACGAGGCCGGTCCCGCCGTTGTGGGCGATCCGGGCCATCTTGATCTGCCGCAGGGACCGCCCGATGCCCGGGTGCGACCAGGTCAGCCAGGCGCCGTCGGGGGAGAAGGCGAGGTCGCGCACCGGCCCGTTGACGGACCGGATCAGCTCGGTCACCTCTCCGTTGGACTCCTCGGTGGCGTCGATCAGCAGCAGTCGTCCGTCGTGTGCGGCGATGGCGATGCGCTCGCCCTCCGGATCGGAGACCAGTTCCAGGACCCGGCCCAGTTCGCCGGAGGCCAGACGCCGGGGCGGGCGGTCGCCGGTGGCCCGGGGCAGGTAGGCGATCTCGACGGCGTCCTCGCCCTCCGCGTCCGTCACGTACGCGACCTGTCCGCCGGAGCCGAGCATCTCCGGCAGCCGCACCCGTACGCCCGGGGTGTCGGTGATGGTGCGGGCGGGGCCGTCCCGGTGGGTCAGCCAGTACAGGCTGCCGCGCACCACGACGGCGCCGGCCCGCCCGGTCTCGTCCACGGAGATGCCGTCCACGTGCTGGGCGGCGGGCACCTGGTAGGGGCGGCGGCCGGCCCGCGGTCCGCCCAGCCGGATGTCCAGCTTGCGCGGGACGGAGCGCGGGCTCAGGTCGTCGACGATCCACAGGTCGCCCGCGCACTGGTACACCACGCGGGTGCCGTCGCTGGAGGCGTTGCGGGCGTAGAAGGCGTCATGGTCGGTGTGGCGGCGCAGGTCGGAGCCGTCGTAGGCGCACGAGTACAGGTTGCCGATGCCCTCGTGGTCGGAGAGGAACGCGATCCGTCCGTCGGCGAACACCGGGGACTGGAGGTGGCCGCCGATGTCGGGGACCAGTTGTTTCCCGTGCAGCCACAGGCGGCCCATGGCCCCGCCGCGGTAGCGCTTCCAGACGGCCGGTTCGTGCGGCGGGGTGCCGGTCAGCAGGAGGGTCTTGCGGTCCCCGTCGAGGTCGGCGACCTGAATGTCGGAGACCGGGCCCCAGGGCAGCCGGCCGCCGGGGTCGCCGTCGGTGGGCACTTTGTAGGCCCAGGTGAAGTAGGGGAAGGGCTGGCCGTGGGAGGCGACGGCGAGGATGTCGCCGTCCGGGGTCCAGCCGCAGACCTGGGTGTCGGCGCTGCCCCAGTAGGTGAGTCTTCGGCCGGGCCCGCCGTCCACCGGCGCGAGGTGGATCTCGGGGACGAGACTGCGCCAGGTCGTGTACGCGATGTCGCGGCCGTCGGGGGAGAAGCGGGGGTGGCCGACCTTGGTGCGGTCGACGGTGAGACGCCAGGCGCGGCCGGGCCCGTCGAGCGAGGTCAGCCAGAGGTCGTCCTCGGCGACGAAGCACAGCAGGTCTTCGTTGAGATGGGGCAGACGCAGATAGCTCACCTCCCCATGCTTTTCCGCCGAATGGCCCCGGGCAACTCGTGAAAAAAGGGTGCGTGTCGTCCGGGGGTGACCCAGCACACGTACGAAACGGTTTCGTTTCGCACAGAGGCTGCGCTACATTCGTCCTGTACGACAACGACGTACGACGACGATGTACGGAACAGGTACGGAATCGCGTACGGAAGAATGTCGTTCGAAGCAGGTCGTCCGAAGCGCACGCCGGAGCGGAAGTGGTGAGTGGCATGACCGAGGTCGCAACCGCGCGGCGCAGTCGGATCACGCCCGAGCGCGAGGCCGAGTTGTACGGGGCCGTGCTCGACCTGCTCCGGGAAGTCGGCTACGACGCCCTCACCATGGATGCCGTGGCCGCCCGCACCCGGTCCAGCAAGGCGACGCTCTACCGCCAGTGGGGCGGCAAGCCGGAACTCGTCGCCAGGGCGATCCGGCACAACAAGCCGGGCCGCGCGGGCGACATCGACACCGGATCCCTGCGGGGCGACTTCCACGCCATCGCCTCGCGCGAGGACGACTGCGCCATGGAACAGAACTCCGCGCTGATGCGGGGCCTGTTCATGGCGGTGCACACCAACCCCGATCTGCTGCGGGCCTTCCGGGAACTGCTGGTGGAGCCGGAGATGGAAGAGTTCCGGGTGCTGCTGCGCCGGGCCGTCGACCGCGGTGAGGTCCGCGCCGACTGTCCCGCGCTGGAGTACGTGGTGCACATGCTCATCGGAGCGTTCGCCACCCGGGCCGTGATCGACGACCAGCCGCCCACGCAGGACTTCCTCATCTCGTACATCGACGCCGTGGTCCTCCCCGCCCTCGGCGTCCCCACCGGCTGACCCCTCCCCACGCTAGCCCCCACCTGACGTAACCGCTCACGTCGTCGGGCTGATCACCCCTGCCCTGAATACCCCACGACTGACCGGGAGTTCGCCCTCGTGGCCACTTTCCTGTACAAACTCGGCCGTTTCGCCTTCCGGCGACGGCATTTCGTCGCCCTGATCTGGGTGGCGCTGCTGACCCTCGCCGGTGTCGGCGCGGCCAACGCGCCCGCGGCCGGCAGCACCTCGTTCTCCATTCCAGGCACCGAGGCGCAGAAGGCCTTCGACCTGCTGGAACAGCGCTTCCCCGGGATGAGCGCCGACGGCGCCACCGCGCGGGTCGTCTTCAAGGCGCCGGACGGCGAGAAGATGACGGACGCCGCCAACAAGGCCGTCGTCCGCTCGACGGTGAAGGAGCTGTCCGACGGCTCCGAGGTCACCTCCGTCGCCGACCCGTTCAAGACCCACGCGGTCAGCAAGGACGGCACGATCGCCTACGCGTCCGTGAAGTACGACGTCTCCGGCATGGAGCTGAAGGACGCGTCCAAGGACGCCCTGAACGAGGCGGCGCAGGACGCGCGGGACTCCGGGCTGACCGTCGAGATCGGCGGTGACGCGCTGACCGCGACGCCCGAGACCGGCTCCACGGAGGTCATCGGCATCGCGATCGCCGCGGTGGTCCTGGTCATCACCTTCGGCTCGCTGATCGCGGCCGGACTGCCCCTGCTGACCGCCCTGATCGGCGTCGGCATCGGCGTCTCGACGATCACGGCCCTGGCGAACGTGCTCGACCTGGGCACGACCACCTCCACCCTCGCGATGATGATCGGCCTCGCGGTCGGCATCGACTACGCGCTGTTCATCGTCTCCCGCTACCGGGCCGAGCTGGCCGAGGGCCGCGAACGCGAGGAGGCGGCCGGACGGGCCGTCGGCACGGCGGGCTCCGCGGTGGTCTTCGCGGGCCTGACGGTGGTCATCGCGCTGGTCGGCCTGTCGGTCGTCAACATCCCGATGCTCACCAAGATGGGCGTCGCCGCGGCCGGCACGGTCGCCATCGCGGTCCTGATCGCGCTGACCCTGATCCCCGCGCTGCTCGGCTACGCCGGACGCAAGGTGCAGCCCGCCGGGATGAAGAGCCGGCTGCTGGGCGGCGCCCGGGCCGCACGCAAGGCGGCCGCGCGTCCCGGCCGGCCCAACATGGGCGCCCGCTGGGCGAGCTTCGTCGTACGGCGGCCGATGGCCGTGCTGCTGCTGGGCGTGCTCGGCCTCGGCGCGGCGGCCGTCCCGGCGGCCTCCCTCGAACTGGGCCTCGGCGACGACGGCTCGCAGCCGGTGTCGACGACCCAGCGCCGCGCCTACGACCTGCTGTCGGAGGGCTTCGGGCCCGGCTTCAACGGACCGCTGATGGTCGTCGTCGACGCGGAGGCCAGCGACTCCCCGAAGGCGGCCGTCTCCCGGGTCAGCGACGAGATCAAGGGCCTCAAGGACGTCGTCACGGTCACCCCGGCGACGTACAACAAGGCCGGCGACACCGCGACGATCACCGTGATCCCGGACTCCAAGCCGTCCTCGGTCACCACCGAGGACCTGGTGCACGGCATCCGTGACGCGGGCGCCGAGATCAAGGGCGACACCGACGCGACGGTGCTGGTCACCGGTTCGACGGCGATGAACATCGACTTCTCGCAGAAGCTGAACGACGCCCTGGTCCCGTACCTGGTGCTGGTGGTTGGTCTCGCCTTCCTCCTGCTGATCATGGTGTTCCGCTCGATCCTGGTCCCGCTGAAGGCGGCGCTCGGCTTCCTGCTGAGCGTGATGGCGGCGCTGGGCGCCGTGGTCGCGGTCTTCCAGTGGGGTTGGCTGTCCGGCCTGCTGGGCGTCGAGCAGACCGGCCCGATCATGTCGATGATGCCGATCTTCATGGTGGGCGTGGTCTTCGGACTGGCCATGGACTACGAGGTGTTCCTCGTGACCCGGATGCGCGAGGCGTACGTGCACGGCGAGAAGCCGAGCCAGGCCGTCGTCACCGGCTTCCGGCACGGCGCACGGGTGGTCACGGCCGCCGCCGTCATCATGATCGCCGTCTTCTCCGGCTTCATCGGCTCCAGCGAGTCGATGATCAAGATGATCGGCTTCGGCCTCGCGATCGCGGTCTTCTTCGACGCGTTCGTCGTCCGGATGGCCATCGTCCCGGCGGTGCTCGCCCTGCTCGGCCGCAAGGCCTGGTGGCTGCCGAGGTGGCTGGACCGCGCCCTGCCGAACATGGACGTGGAGGGCGAGGGCCTCGGCCGCGCCACCGGTTCCGGTGACACGGAACCGGACGCGCACCGCGAGCCGGCCCGCGTCTGACGTCTCGGCCGCGCCGAAGGACCGGCCGGTGAGGGCTCCGTGGGGACGGGGCGCCCTCACCGGCCTCGCGCGTCGGGCGGCTCCCGCCGCTCCGGCGCGCGGCCGGCCCGCGGAACCCGTTCGCCTGCTCGGTACACGTACCGCTAGCGTGCCGTGCATGACGACGACCGACGGCACTGCCGCAGAAGACTCCGCAGCACACCCCCGGTTCGCCGAGGCCCTGCGGGAGATGGGACTCGCCGAACTGCAAGGGCGGGTACGACGCTTCCCGGACGCCACCCGCACCGCCGGCGAGGCGGCCGCCGCGATCGGCTGCGAACTGAGCCAGATCTGCAAGTCCCTGATCTTCGCCGCGGACGGGGTGCCGGTGCTGGTGCTCATGGACGGCGCCTCCCGGGTGGACCTGGAACTCGTGCGCAAGGAACTCGGGGCCGAGAAGGTGACCCGGGCCAGGGCCGACGTGGTGCGCGAGACGACCGGGTACGCCATCGGAGGCGTACCGCCCTTCGGGCACCGCACGGCGACCCGCGTGCTCGCCGACCGCTCCCTGCTCGCCCACGACGTCGTCTGGGCCGCCGCGGGCACCCCGTACAGCGTCTTCCCGATGGCGCCGCAGACCCTGATCGCCCACGCCGGCGCCAATCTCGTGGACGTGCGCGAGCCCGCTCAGTGACCCCGCTGGTGACCGCGGCCGTCCTGCTGGCCGCGGTCACGCACGCCTCCTGGAACGCGATCGCGCACCGGATCACCGACAAACTGGCCGGGTTCACGCTGATCATGGGCGGCGGCCTGCTGATCGGGCTGGCGGTGACGCCGTTCACGGCGTTCCCGCAGGCACGGGCCTGGCCGTACCTCCTGGCGTCCGCCGCCATCCACGTCGCGTACGTCGCGCTGCTGATGACCTCGTTCCGGCTGGGCGACTTCGGCCAGGCCTATCCGATCGCCCGGGGCAGCGCGCCGCTCGTGGTCACCGTGCTCGCCGCCGCCTTCGCGCACGAGGTGCCGGACGGCTGGGCGGCCGCGGGCGTCCTGGTGTCCTGCGCGGGCCTCACCGGGGTCGCGCTGTGGGGGCTGCGCGGGCGCCGTCCCCCCTGGGCGGCGATCGGCGCCGCGCTGGCGACCGGTCTGACCATCGCCGGGTACACGGTCGTCGACGGTCTGGGGGTACGCGCCTCTGGCTCGTCCCTGGGTTACATCGCGTGGCTGATGGCCGTCCAGGGCGCGGCCGTCCCGCTGTACGCCCTCTGCCGCCGGGGCCGGGAACTGCCTTCCGTCCTGCGCCCCTTCGCCGCGGTCGGGCTGCTCGGCGCGGCCCTGTCCGTGGCGGCGTACGCGCTGGTGCTGTGGGCGCAGACGAAGGCCGACCTGGCACCGGTCGCGGCGCTGCGCGAATCGTCGATCATCGTCGGCGCGGGCATCGGCGCCCTGTTCTTCAAGGAGCGTTTCGGGGCACCGCGGATCGCGGCGGCCGGACTGCTGGTGGTGGGCATCGGGCTGATGCTGCACGCAGGTTAGGGCCTGTCCGGGCCCGGCGGGGGCGGGCGTCCCGGCCGGGGAGACGGGGGTTCGTGGGGTTTCCGTGGGTGCGGTGGTGCGTGCGGAGGGGCACTCTGGAAGCAGGTGTTCGTGGAGGTGATCGTCATGATGCACACCGCAGTGGGATGGCATGTCGAGATGGAGTTCCTGGAGGACGACCAGCACACGCGCGCGGTCGCGCTGGTGCGCCTGCCCGACGGCAGCGAGGTACGCGGGCACGGTCACGCCAGCCGTCACCACTCCGACTCCAATCAGCCGAGAGTCGGGGAGGAGGTGGCGGCCGCCCGTGCGCTGAACGAGATCGCCATGCAACTGCTGGACAAGGCGCACGGGGAGATCGACGCCGAGTCCGGGCGGATCTCGCACGCGATCCACGTCTAGGTTCTGTCCACGTCTAGGGCCTGTCCGCGGTCAGGGCGTCCGCGGCCGGGGGCGGCGTCCCGGCCGTCCCGTCCCGGCCGCCCCGTCCCGGGCGTCGTCGCTCAGTGCGGCAGTGCCTCGCGTACCGCCCGCACCAGGGCCTGCGCCCGGGGGTCGGCCGTCACGCTCGTCCTGAACCCGTTCGTCACATAGCCGAAGGCGAGACCCGACTCGGGGTCGGCGAAGCCGAGCGCGCCGCCGCGGCCGGGGTGGCCGAAGGAGGTGGGGGACAGCAGCGGCGAGGCCGCGCCGTGCAGCATGTAGCCCAGACCGAAGCGGGTGCCGACGACCAGGACACGGTCGGCGCCCGCGGCCTGCTCGCCCCGGGCCAGCTCCATCGTCTGCGGGGTGAACAGCCGCGTCCCGCCGTCGACTTCGCCGATCAGGGAGGCGTAGAAGCGGGCCAGTCCGTCGGCCGTCGCGATGCCGTTGGAGGCGGGCAGCGCCGCCGCCCGGTACGCCGGGTCGTTCTCGTCCGGCAGGGGCGTGATCGCGGCGAAGGCGCGGCGGGTCAGGGACTCGGGGTCGGCGTAGGCGTCGGCGACGGCCCGCGTGGGCCGGACCCGCAGGGCGCCCGCGCCCGCCGGGGGCTCGATCTGCCCGACCCGGCCCGCCCGGCCGGCCTGCGCCGGGGCGATCCCGAGCCGGAAGTCGGCTCCGGCCGGTCCGGCGATCTCGGCCGCGATCCACTCGCCGACCGGCAGGCCCGTGATCCGCCGGACCAGTTCGCCGGTCAGCCAGCTGTAGGTCTGTGCGTGGTAGCCGTGCGCCGTGCCCGGCTCCCAGACCGGCGCCTGCGCGGCGACCGCCGCTGCCCCGAGGTCGGGATCGGCGGCCTCGGCGGGGCTCAGCGGCCGGTCCAGCACCGGCACGCCCGCGCGGTGCGCCAGCACGTCCGCGACGCGGGTCCGTTCCTTGCCCGCCGCCTTGTACTCGGGCCAGTAGGTGCCGACCGGAGCCTGAAGGTCCAGTTCACCGCGCTGGTGCAGCAGCAGGAGCGCGGCGGCGGCCACGCCCTTGGTGGCCGAGCGCACTATCTGGGCGGTGTCCCGCTCCCAGGGCGCCGAGCCGTCGACGTCCCGGGTGCCGCCCCACAGGTCCACGACCCGGTGCCCGTCCCGGTAGACGGCCACCGCCGCGCCCCGGTCCCCGAGCACCTCGAAGTTGCGTACGAACGCTTCCCTGACCGGCTCGAAGCCCTCGGCTACTGTGCCGTGCACATTCACGTCCGGGGTCCCTTCCCTGCACCGACTTACGACAGTCAGTGCAACACATCCGTCCGGCCTTCGATTCCACGGGGTGGCCCCGGCCGGACGGCGGGCGGTACGGCTCAGCCCAGGACGATCGACACCTCGATGTTGCCGCGGGTGGCGTTGGAGTAGGGGCAGACCTGGTGGGCCGCGTCCACGAGCTTCGCGGCGATCTCCGCGTCCAGGACCGGCAGGGACACGCTCAGGGCGACCGCGAGGCCGTAGCCGTGGGTCGTGTTGGGGCCGATGCCGACCTTCGCGGCGACCGTGGAGCCGGTCAGGTCGTAGCCCGCGCGGTTGCCGACGAGGATCAGCGCGTTGTGGAAGCAGGAGCTGTAGCCGGCCGCGAACAACTGCTCCGGATTGGTGCCGTCGCCGTCGCCGCCCAGCGCCGGGGGCATCGCGACCTTCAGGTCGATCTGGCCGTCCTGACTGGTGACATAGCCGTTGCGGCCGCCGTGCGCGGTGGCCTCGGCGACGTACATGATCTTTGTCGGGCGGGTGTCGACGGTGGCACCTTCGATCACGGCGGGACCTCCCCCAGGGCGTTGCACAAACGGCAGGCGGCACGGAAGCTACAGGTACATCGTGCACAAGGTACCGGCCGGTATGGGCGGGGTGGGGGACGGGGGGAGTTACCGTGGGTAACGCTTGCGGGTGACGGTTCAGCGGAGTCGTCCGGCCGCGTCGTGCGCCCGTCCGGTCAGCTCCCACAGCTCCTCGCGCAGCCTCAGCACCGCCGCCGAGTCGAGCCCCGTCGCCGTGAGCAGCGCGCCGGGCAGTCGTGCCGCACGCTCCCTGAGCGCCTCCCCGCGCCCGGTGACGGCGACGAACACCGAGCGTTCGTCGTGCGGCGAGCGCTCCCGATGCACGAGGCCGGCCGACTCCAGCCGCTTCAGCAGCGGCGAGACCGTGCCGTAGTCGAGCCGCAGCGCCTCGGTCAGCTCCTTGACGGTGATCTCGCCCCGCTCCCAGAGCACCAGCAGCACCAGGTACTGCGGATAGGTGAGACCGAGCTCGTCGAGAAGCGGGCGGTAGGCGGCCGTCACCGCGCGCTGGGCCGCGTACAGCGCGAAGCACAACTGGTCGTCCAGCAGCGGCGGCTCGGCGTCCGGCAGCGGCGGCTCGATGTCCGGCCCGGTGCCGGGTCCGGGGACCGGCTCCGCGCCCGGTGCGGCCTGCGGCCCGGTGTCCGCCGCGGAGTCCGGCCCGGCGTCCTCTTGGTGCGTCACGCGCCCATTGTCACCGAGCGGGGGTCGAAGCCGAAGGGAAGTTCCAGGCGATGGGAGCGCATGAGTGCGTCGTCCGAGAGCAGTTCGCCCGTGCGCCCGTCGGCCGCGATCACGCCCTCGCTCAGGATCAGCGCCCGCGGGCACAGCTCCAGCGCGTACGGCAGGTCGTGCGTGACCATCAGCACGGTCACGTCCAACGACCGCAGGATGTCGGCGAGTTCGCGCCGGGAGGCGGGATCCAGGTTCGACGAGGGCTCGTCCAGGACCAGGATCTCCGGCTCCATCGCCAGCACGGTCGCCACGGCCACCCGGCGGCGCTGTCCGAAGGAGAGGTGGTGCGGCGGGCGGTCCTTGAACCCCGCCATGCCGACCTGCTCCAGCGCGCGGTCCACCCGCCGCTCCAGCTCCGGTCCCCGCAGACCGGCCGCCGCGGGACCGAAGGCCACGTCCTCCCGGACGGTCGGCATGAAGAGCTGGTCGTCGGGGTCCTGGAAGACGATGCCCACCCGGCGGCGGATCTCGGCCATGTGCTTCCGGCCGACCGGCAGCCCCGCGACCGTCACCGTGCCCGCGCCGCCGGTCAGGATGCCGTTGAGGTGCAGCACGAGGGTCGTCTTGCCCGCGCCGTTCGGCCCGAGCAGCGCGACCCGTTCGCCGCGCGCGATGGAGAAGTCCACGCCGAACAGGGCCTGGTGGCCGTCGGGGTACGCGAAGGCCAGTCCGGCCACGTCCAGTGAAGGTGTCACAGCGTCCATCCCAGCAGACATACGACGAGGGCGGCGAAGGGGAGGGTGAGGGCGTACGACCACTGCGCCCGGGAGGCGGTCACCTCGTCGATGACCGGCATCGCGCCGGCGTACCCCCGGCTGACCATGGCCAGGTGCACCCGCTCGCCCCGTTCGTAGGAGCGGATGAACAGCGCGCCCGCGGACTTCGCGAGCACCGGCCAGTGCCGTACGCCCTTCGCCTGGAAGCCGCGCGACTCCCGTGCGATGCGCATCCGCCGCATCTCGTCGGTGATGACGTCGCCGTACCGGATCATGAAGGAGGCGATCTGCACCAGCAGGGGCGGCAGCTTCAGGCGTTGCAGGCCGAGCAGGAGTTCGCGCAGTTCGGTGGTGGAGGCCAGCAGGACGGAGGCGGCGACGCCGAGGGTGCCCTTGGCGAGCACGTTCCAGGCGCCCCACAGACCGGAGACGCTCAGCGACAGGCCCAGCACGTCCACCCGCTCCCCCTCCGCCACGAACGGCATGAGCACGGCGAACGCGACGAACGGCACCTCGATCAGCAGCCGCTTCAGCAGGAAACCGGCCGGCACCCGTGCGGCGTACGCGACCAGGGCCAGCAGGGCGGCGTACAGGCCGAACGCCCACATCGCCTCCCGCGGGGTCGACACCACGACCACCACGAAGGCGAACGCGGCGGCCAGCTTGGTGTGCGGCGGCAGCGCGTGCACGGCGGAGTGGCCGTGCCGGTAGAGCCGGTGTGCGTGTCCCGCCCCCATCTCAGGCGCCCGCGGACACGGAGGCGGGCGACGCGTCGGCCGTACGGCGTCGGCGTACCGTCCAGAACACCGCGCTGCCCGCGACGACGGTGACACCGACGCCGATCACGCCCGCGAGACCGCCGGACAGACGCGCGTCGCCGACGTCCTTGACGCCGTAGCCGGCCAGCGGGGAGCCGTCGGAGGCGTGCCGCTCGGTCTTGCGGTCGATGCCCTGGTCGTGGGCGACCTTCTCCAGGCCGTCGGGGCTGGCCGAGGCGTAGAAGCTGACGAACCCGGCCAGCACGAGGGAGGTGACGAGACCGGTGATCCACAGCGTGCGCCGGGAGGTGCGGGCGGCCACCGGGGCGGGCGCGGCGGCGGGGACGTCGACCAGGTCGCCGTTCACGCGCAGCTTCAGCCGCTGCTCCAGACCGCGTGCGCCGTGGACGAGGTCCGGACGTACGGCGATCACGGCGCCGACGGTCAGCGCGGTGATCACGGCCTCGCCGATGCCGATCAGCACATGCACGCCGACCATGGCGGTGGCGACCTTGCCGACGGCCACGTCCGTGGTGCCGCCGATCGCGTACATCAGCGTGAACGCCACGGCGGCGGCCGGGACGGAGAGCAGGGCGGCGACGAAGGAGGCGACCGTCACCGACCGCCGCTTGCGCGGCAGCACCCGCAGCAGGCCGCGGAAGACGGCGTAGGCGACCACCGTCGTCACGATCGCCATGTCGGTGATGTTCACGCCGAGCGCGGTCAGGCCGCCGTCGGCGAAGAGGATGCCCTGCATCAGCAGGACCATGGACACGCACAGGACCCCGGTGAAGGGGCCCACGAGTATCGCGGCCAGCGCGCCGCCCAGCAGATGTCCGCTGGTCCCGGCCGCGACCGGGAAGTTCAGCATCTGCACGGCGAAGATGAACGCGGCCACGAGTCCGGCCAGCGGGGCCGTGCGCTCGTCGAGCTCGCGGCGGGCGCCGCGCAGGCTCACGGCGATGGCTCCCGCGGCGACGACTCCGGTCACGGCGGAGGTGGGGGCGTTGATGAATCCGTCAGGCACATGCACCGTTCGATGATAGTGGCTTAATGCGAACGAGTTGCAAGAGCGAGATGCTCGTGCATCGTGCATCGCTTGAACGGGATGCCTGTCTCAAAAGGCATATTCTGTGAAATATGGGACATTAGAGGGGAGGTGGAGGAGTAGATTTCGCAGCGGTCACGCATGGTGAAGGGTCGTCGATGTCTGTAGTCGAGCAGTTCGCGCGAGCCCACATCGTCACCGACGAGAACGACCGGGCGGAGCCCGAGGCGGTCCCCGTGCGTCTGCGCTACGACCCGGACGCCGATCCCCGGGCCGTGCGCATCGCTCTCCCCGACCGGCCCGAGTGGACGTTCTCCCGGTCCCTGCTGGAGCAGGGGCTGCGCGCCCCGGCGGGCTCGGGGGACGTACGGGTGTGGCCGTGCGGCCGGGTCCAGACCGTCGTCGAGTTCCACTCGGCGCAGGGGGTCTCGGTGGTGCAGTTCGACACGAAGACCCTGATCCGGTTCCTGCGCCGCACGTACAGGGCCGCGACCGTGCCCCTGTCGAACTGACGACGGCCGGCGACTGCGCGGCCCGGCGGCCGTCTGCGCGGCCCGCCGCCACCAGGACGGCTGTCCCGGTGGAGGCTCAGCCGCCCATCCGCAGCAGGGCCGCCACGATCGGGCCCGCAGTGTCACCGCCGTGCCCGCCCGCCTGGACGACACCGGCGGCCGCGAGGTCCCCGCGGTACGCCGTGAACCAGCCGTTCGGCTTCTCCTGGTTGTCCACCTCCGCCGAGCCCGTCTTGGCGCCGTAGTCCGGACCGAGCCCCGACATCGCCTCCGCGGCGGTGCCGTAGGCGGCCGTGTACTGCATGAGTTCGCGCAGCTGCGCCAGCGTCGCGCCGGACAGGGTGCGGGTGGCGGTGGCCAGCGTGCGGCCGTCCGTCTTCGCGGAGACCAGGTAGGGCTGGCGGAAGGTGCCCGACTTGACCGTCGCGGCCACCGACGCCATGTTCAGCGGGTTCATCCGCACCCCGCCCTGGCCGATCAGCTCCGCCGCCTTCTGCGCCCTGCTCTGCGGCGGCACCTCGCCGTCGAAGGTGGGCACACCGATCGCCCAGTTGTTCATCGACAGCCCGAAGACCTGCTGGGCCTGCTTGGTCAGGTCGGAGTCCGAGAGCTTGCCCGCCTGGCTGATGAAGGCCGTGTTGCAGGAGCGCGCGAAGCTCGCCTTGAACGTGCCGTCCTTGATCTCGAAGTCGTCGTCGTTGTGGAACTTCCAGCCGCCGTAGTCGAAGGTCTTGGGGCAGGGGTGCTTCTTGTCCGCCGACGCGAGGTTCTTCTCGATCAGCAGCGAGGAGGTGATGACCTTCATCGTGGAGCCGGGCGCGAGGGAGCCCTGGAACGCCGTGTTGAAGGTGTGGCTGGTGTTGGCCACCGCGAGGATCTCGCCCGTGGACGGACGCATGAGGACCACCGACGCCCGCGCCTGCTTGGTGACCTGCTGTTCGGCCGCCGCCTGGAGGGTCGGGCTCAGCGTCGTCTTCACCGTGCCCGGGGTGCCCTGGCTCAGCTCCAGCAGGGTCTTGTCGGAGGCCTTGCCGGCCTTCGAGGCCTTCCCGCGCATCACCCGCAGCTCGATGCCCGCCTTGCCGCCCGCGATCTTGCCGTACTTCTCGCGCAGCCCGTCCAGCACCGGGCCCAGCGACGGGTACTTGGCGGTGGTGATCTCCCCGCCGTTCCGGTCCAGGGCCGTAACCGGCGGGGTGTCGGAGTCGTCGGTGACGAGCGTGTCGCCGTCCTGGAGGTCGGGGTGGACGACGGAGGCGTGCCAGCCGACCAGCGGCTTGCCGTCCGAGGCCCGGCGCACGACCGTGAGCGCGCTGTCGTACGCGAGCGGCTTGCTGACGCCCTTGTACGTCACCGTGCCCTTCACCGAGAACGGCACCTTGTCGCCGACGCGGGCGCCCGCGGTGAGGGTGACGCCGGTGACATGGGCGTCCTTGGTGTAGCCGGTCAGCAGGGCGGCCGCGGCCGCGGAGTCGTCCGTGGCCGCCGCGGCCAGGGCGGGAGTGCCCTTCTGCCAGGCCGTCAGGAACCGCGCGGCCGTCGTGGTGACCTCGGTCGCCGACAGCGGGCCGGTCTTGACCTTCGGCTTGTCGGAGGCCGTCGACCCGCTCTCGGCCGAGGCCCCGCCGTACAGCGCGTACACCCCGAGCCCGGCGCCCGCCACCACGACGGCGACGATCCCGCCGACCATCGCAGGTCTCGTGCGCCGCCGTTGCTCGGCGACCCGTCTCCGCTTGCCCACAGCCCTGCCCTCCGCGTTTCCCAGGGCCCCTCGCCCCGCCGTTCACATTGCCCTCACACACCCAACGACGCGACCAGCCTAGAGTCCCGTCCTGTGCGGGTGACGTGAGCCACCCTTACGAGCGGCTTCACATCGGCCGTGGGGGCTGTGTGCACCGGCGGCGCGGGCCCCGGGCCGTGGGGGCGCCGCACGGCCGCGCGGGCCCGGCTCCGCGGTCCGCCTCAGCCGGCCGCGCCCAGCACCGCCGCCACGATCGGGCCCGCCGCGTCGCCGCCGTGGCCGCCCTCCTGCGTCATGGCCGCCGCCGCGACGTCGTTGCGGTACCCGGTGAACCAGCTGTTCGACTTGGCCTGGCCGTCGACCTCGGCGGAGCCGGTCTTCGCGCCGATGTGGCCGCGCAGACCGGACATCACGCGGGCCGCGGTGCCGCTGACGGCCGTGCGGTTCATCATGGAGCGCAGCTGCTGGACCGTGCCGGCCGACAGGCCCCGCGCGGTGGCGAGTTCGCGGTCGTCGAGGCTGCGGGGCACGATCACCGGCTGGTGGAAGGCGCCCGTCATCGCGGTCGCCGTCACCGAGGCCATGTCCAGCGGGCTCATCTGGACCTGGCCCTGGCCGATCAGGTTCGCGGCGGTGTCCGGGCCGCCGGAGGCCGGGACGGAGCCGTCGAAGGACGGGATGCCGGTCTTCCAGTTGTCCTTGCCGAGCCCGAACCGGTTCTGGGCCTCCTGCGTCAGGGAGTCCACCTTGACCTCGTTCGCGTACTTCACGAACGCCGTGTTGCAGGAGCGCGAGAAGCTGTCGGAGAGGGTGGCGTGCTCGTCCGGCGCCATGTTCGTGAGGTTGTGGAAGGTCTGGCTCTCCGAGACAGCGTTGTCAGGGCAGGGCGCCGGTCCGTTCGCGGTCGTGATCCCGTTGTCGATGAGGGTCGCCGCGCTGATGATCTTCATGGTGGAGCCGGGGGCCAGCCGCCCCAGGAAGGCCGCGTTCCAGCCGTCGTTGCGGTGGTTGGCGACGGCCAGCACCTCGCCGGTGCTCGGCTGCACGGCCACCACGGACGACTCCGCGTACTTCTGGACCGCCCGTTCGGCGGCCGCCTGAGCGGTCGCGCTGAGAGTCGTCGGCAGCCGGCCCGCCTTGCCCTTCACGAGGGTCAGCAGCGTGGTGTCGGCGGCGTTGCCGTCGGCGTGCCGGATGCTCAGCTCCACGCCAGGCGTGCCACCCGCCTGCTCGCCGTACTTCTCGCGCAGCTCGTCCAGGATCGGCCCGAGGGAGGGGTACTTCTCCTTCGTCAGGACCTTCCCGTTCCGGTCCACGGCCTCGATCGGCGGCTTCGCCGACTCGCTGGTGACCAGGGTGTCGTCCATGCCGGTCAGCTGCGGGTGTACGACCGAGGGCTCCCAGTCGACCAGTGCCCGCCCGGTGGTGACCCCGCGCACCACCGTCAGGCTGCTGCTGTAGTCGAGCGGCTCGGACTTCCCGTCGTAGGACACCGTGGCCTTGACCGTGAAGGGGACCGTGGCGCCGCTCGCGGTGCCCGGCGTGATCCGCACCCCCGTGATGTGCGCGTCCTGGCTGTACGACGTCAGCAGCGGCTCGGCCTTGGCGTCGTTGTTCGTGAACGCCGCCGCCTTCGCCGCGTCTCCCTTCTCCCAGGCCGCGAAGAACCCGGCGGTCGTCTCCTTCACCTCGTCGCGGCTCGGCGGACCGGTCTTCACCGGGGCCGTCCCGCCCGCATTCGACGACCCGCCTTCCGAGCTCTCGTTCAGCGCCGACACGAAGTTGTAGGCGCCGTATCCCGCCCCGCCCACCATCACGGTGAACACCGTGGTGACTATGGCGGACTTTGCCCCCTTGCGCATGTGCGCGTCCCTCCCCGTTGTGACCCTTCCGGGCAGTTTCTGAACACGTTCAGAAACTCTCGACCTGGTACACACTAAGGGCAGCGGCGGCTGTTGTGACAGGAGTTGACCGAATCGGGTGCGCTCCCTGGCCGAGATACGCCACAATCCCCGGCCCCACACCTGGGGCCGGGGATTGTGGCGTATCGGCTAGACCCAGGTGTCCAGCCACATCCGCGATCTCCAGTCGTCGATCGGGACGGCCTGGCCGGTGTACAGGGGCCAGAAGTAGATGAAGTTCCAGGCGATCAGCAGGACCAGGACGCCCGCGCCGGTCGCGCCCGCGACGCGGCGGGTCTCGGTCGAGCCCGGTGGCCCGACGATCGCGCCGAGCAGCATCGCCACCGCCAGACAGAGGAACGGCACGAAGACGACGGCGTAGAAGAGGAAGATGGTGCGCTCCTGGTACATGAACCAGGGCAGGTATCCGGCCACGATGCCGCAGGCGATCGCGCCCGCGCGCCAGTCACGGCGGAAGAACCAGCGCCACAGCACGTACAGCAGCGCGAAGCAGCCCACCCACCACAGCATCGGCGTGCCGATCGCCAGGACCTCGCGCGCGCACTTCTCGCTCGCGTCGGAGGGGCAGCCGTCGGTGCCGGGCAGCGGGGACTCGTAGAAGTACGAGACCGGGCGGCCCAGCACGAGCCAGCTCCACGGGTTCGACTGGTAGGTGTGCGGCGAGGAGAGGTGGACGTGGAAGTTGTAGACCTCGTGCTCGTAGTGCCACAGGCTGCGCCACCAGTCCGGGAACAGCCAGGACCAGCTGCTGTTCTTCCCGTCGGTGACGGCCCAGTTGCGGTAGTAGCCGCCGGAGCCGTCGTCCGCGGAGAGGATCCAGCCGGTCCAGGAGACGAGATAGGTGGCGATCGCGACCGGCACGGTGGCCAGGAACGCGAGACCCGTGTCGCGCTTGAGGACCGTCGTGTACGCGTTGCGCGCGCCGGCGACCTTGCGGGAGCCGACGTCCCAGAGCAGCGTCATGACGCAGAACCCCGCCATGATGTACAGGCCGTTCCACTTGGTGCCGATGGCCAGGCCGAGCAGCAGACCGGCCGCCCAGCGCCAGGGCCGCAGGCCCAGCCGGGTGGTCTCGGCGACGAGCGCGTTCGGCCGGGCCAGGCCGTCCGCGTCCTCGGGGAGCGCCGCCGCGAGTCGCGCGCGCGCCCGGTCGCGGTCGACGACCAGACAGGCGAACGCGGCCAGGACGAAGAACATCAGCACGCCGTCGAGCAGCGCGGTGCGGCTCATCACGAAGTGCAGTCCGTCGACAGCCATCAGCGCGCCCGCCAGGCAGCCCAGGAAGGTGGAGCGGAAGATCCGGCGGCCGACCCGGCACAGCACCAGGACGCTGAGCGTGCCGAGCAGCGCCGTCATGAACCGCCAGCCGAACGGGTCGAACCCGAAGATCAGCTCGCCGAGCCCGATGACGTACTTGCCGACCGGCGGGTGCACGACGTAGGCCGCGTCCACCGGGATGGTCAGATGCCCGTGGGAGGACAGCACGAGGTCGTTGGCGTTCTTGTCCCAGTTGACCTCGAACCCGCGGTGGACGAGCGCCCACGCGTCCTTCGCGTAGTACGTCTCGTCGAATATCACCGCCCTCGGGCTGCCCAGGTTCCAGAACCGCAGCACCCCCGCGAACAGGGTGACCAGCAGCGGGCCACCCCAGCCCGACCAGCGCCTCAGGCGGTCGGTCAGGGTGGGCGGGAGGCCGAGCGCCGCCCACAGCCGGGGGCTGGGTTCGGCGTACGGCGGCACGAGCCGTTCGCGGACGTCGCTCGCGGGTCCCGACGCCGGCGCCGAGTAGCCGAATCGCCTCAGCCGCTGCTGCCACGACGGCTGCTGGTCGTGCGGGGCCCGGCCCTGCCGGATGTCCGTGGAGGACGCGGTACTGGTCACCGCGCCATCGTAGGGAACCCTTCTGTGCGAGTCCCGTGCAAGGCCGGTACCGGTCCGGATGCGTCCCCATACGTCGGCCCCTGGGAGGATGGGGGGCGTGACTGGAACCCTTGTTTTGGCGGGCACCCCCATCGGCGACATTCAGGACGCCCCGCCGCGGCTCGCCGCGGAACTGGCCGGCGCCGACGTCATTGCCGCCGAGGACACCCGGCGGCTGCGGCGCCTGACCCAGGCCCTGGGCGTGATGCCCAAGGGGCGGGTGGTGTCGTACTTCGAGGGCAACGAGGCGGCCCGCACGCCGGAACTGGTCGAGGCGCTGGTGGGCGGCGCCCGGGTGCTGCTGGTCACCGACGCGGGCATGCCGTCCGTGTCCGACCCCGGCTACCGGCTGGTCGCCGCGGCCGTCGAGAAGGACGTCAAGGTCACCGCGGTACCCGGACCGTCCGCCGTGCTGACCGCGCTGGCGCTGTCCGGGCTGCCCGTCGACCGCTTCTGCTTCGAGGGCTTCCTGCCGCGCAAGGCGGGCGAGCGGCTGTCCCGGCTGCGGGAGGTCGCCGGGGAGCGCCGCACCCTGGTGTACTTCGAGGCCCCGCACCGGCTCGACGACACTCTCGCCGCCATGGCCGAGGTCTTCGGCGCCGACCGGCGTGCCGCCGTCTGCCGCGAGCTGACCAAGACGTACGAGGAGGTCCGGCGCGGCGGCCTCGCCGAGCTGGCCGCGTGGGCCGCCGAGGGCGTGCGGGGCGAGATCACCGTCGTGGTCGAGGGGGCGGCCGAGCGGGGCGGGCAGGAACTCGACGCCGAGGAACTGGTGCGCCGGGTACGGGTGCGCGAGGAGGCGGGGGAGCCCCGCAAGGAGGCGATCGCTGCGGTCGCCGCGGAGGCCGGCCTGCCCAAGCGCGAGGTGTTCGACGCGGTGGTCGCGGCGAAGAACGCCGGCCGCTGAGCCGCCTCGCGCCGTCCGCCGAGGCACCCTGCGCCGAGGCACCCTGCGCCGATCTCCGAGGCGCGTTGCGCCGTCCGCGGAGGCGCGTTGCGCCGTTCGTGCGGATGCCTCGCGCCGTCCGCCGCGGCGCCCTGCGGCGGTCCGGCCGCGCTCTCCGAGGTGCCTCGCACCGGTCGCCGCACACCCTCTGAGCAGGGCGCTTCTCCCATGAGCGAGCGCCCCATGCGCGGGCAAAGGGCGCTCGCGCCAGGCAAAGCCCAGCCCGCCTCCCGAGGCCGTTTCGGCAAGGAAGGTCCAAATCGGCTCCAACACTCGACAGCCCTGATGCATTCGGGCCGGTGGAGGCGTCCACTGGACACAGGGACGCACCCGTCCCTCGCCTTCGCCGGGGTTCCGGGGGGAACTCCCTCGCCGGGGGCGCTTGTCCAGCGGACAGCAGGAGCTGGCATGAGTGAGATCGCAGGGCGGACCGGACTTCGCGACGGAGCGACGTCCGTGGTCAACGAGTCCTATTCCTTCGCCTGCATGAGGTGCGGGCACGGCTGGGAACAGTCGTACGAGATCGAGCACCACACGGACGCCGACGGCAACGAGTTCGTGCTCTACGTCACGGGCGGCCGGGTCGTGCCGTCCCCGCTGAGCCGCCCGGCCTGTGTGAACTGCGACGGCAACGTCGTACGGATCATGCGCGCGGGCCAGGTGTCCTTCGTGCAGGACCTGTTGCACCGGCAGCCGCGCCACACACGGGAGCAGCGGGAGCAGCGGGAGCAGCAGGGGACGCCGGGGCCCGCGGAGCACCACTGGCACCTGTCCGATCTCCTGCACCCGTTCCAGCGCAGGGTGAGCTGACGCCCCGCACGGCCCGGGACGGCATGCCCCTTTCGTAGGATCGGGGCATGCCTTCGAACGACGACAAGAACGCGGCGCCGCCGCTCCCGGAACCCCTCAGGGTGCCGGTCGCCGACTCCCACACCCACCTCGACATGCAGTCCGGCACCGTCGAGGAGGGCCTCGCGAAAGCGGCGTCGGTGGGGGTCACCACGGTCGTCCAGGTCGGCTGCGACATCAAGGGCTCACGCTGGGCCGCCGAGACCGCGGCCGCCCACGACAGCGTCCACGCGACCGTCGCCCTGCACCCCAACGAGGCCCCGCGCATCGTGCACGGCGACCCCGACGGCTGGTCCCGGCAGGGCGCGCGCACCCCGGGCGGCACCGCCGCGCTCGACGAGGCGCTCGCCGAGATCGACCGGCTGGCCGGGCTGCCCCAGGTCAAGGGCGTCGGCGAGACGGGACTCGACTACTTCCGCACCGGCCCCGAGGGCAAGGAGGCGCAGGAGCGGTCCTTCCGCGCCCACATCGAGATCGCCAAGCGGCACGGCAAGGCGCTGGTCATCCACGACCGCGACGCCCACGCCGACGTCCTGCGCGTGCTGAAGGAGGAGGGCGCCCCGGAGCGGACCGTCTTCCACTGCTACTCCGGCGACGCCGAAATGGCGCAGGTCTGCGCCCGCGCCGGGTACTTCATGTCCTTCGCCGGCAACGTCACCTTCAAGAACGCCCAGAACCTGCGCGACGCCGTCGCCGTCGCCCCGCTGGAGCTGCTCCTGGTGGAGACCGACGCGCCCTTCCTGACTCCGGCCCCGTACCGCGGACGGCCCAACGCCCCGTATCTCATTCCGGTCACGGTCCGCGCCCTGGCCGCCGTGCGGGGCATCGACGAGGACGCGCTGGCGGGAGCCCTCGCGGCGAACACGGCCCGCGCCTTCGACTACGTGATGTGACCGCCTCGTGACCGGCGGGCCGTAATCGCGGCGACCGGCACTCACTCTGGGCACGACTGTGCGTAGTCGCACGGCTTTGGAGAGTGACGCCCGCTCCGCTAGGTTCTGGGGGCCCGATCCGGACCCGTCTGGCCCTGTGGAGCGTGTCGGCGTGAGCAACTCGCAGTACGAGACGTATCAGGCGTACGAGCCCTACATGGGGTACGGGGGGTACGCGGGACACGGCGGCCCCGGCCCCGATCCCGGCCCTCCGGCCCCGGAGGCCGACCCCCACGGCGGCTTCGACCTGCACAACGCCCAGACGCTGGCGTACGGCGTGTACGCGGCGCCCGGGGCGTACGAGCCCTTCGGGATGTACCGGGACACGTACCAGGACGTGCACCAGGACGTGCAGCAGGACAGGTACCAGGACACGTACCGGCCCGCCTATGAGACGCCCGGGATGCGTGAGGCGCGCGAGCCGTACGACGCGTACGGGGTGTACGGGACGTACGAAGCGTTCGAGACGGACGAGGTGCAGGACTCGTACGAGACGTACGAGTCCTATGCGTCCTACCAGGCCCATGGAGCGTACGAGAGGTACGGGTCCTACGAGGCCCATGGAGCGTACGAGAGGTACGGGTCCTACGAGGCCCCCGGGCCCTACGGCATGTACGGGTCGGAGGATGCCACGCTTCCGCGCCAGACACTGCGCCCGCCGGGTGCGGAAGCGCCCACGCTCGTCGAGCGCGTCACGCCGGACCGGCGCCCCTCGCGGCGGCACAGGCTCGGGTACGCCGGGCGGGTGGACGGCCGGGTGCGCCGACTGCTCCCGCGGGCGCTGGTCGTCGCCGTCCTGGCCGGCGGCACCACCGCCTTCGTCGCCCAGGACAAGGCCGTCGAGCTGGACGTCGACGGCAGACCGCGCACCCTGCACACCTTCGCCGACGACGTGACCGAGCTGCTCGCGCAGGAGGGCGTCCGGGTCGGAGCGCACGACACGGTGGCGCCCGCCCCCGGCACGCCACTGGCCTCGGGCCAGGAGATCGCGGTGCGCTACGGACGGCCGGTGCGGCTCACCGTCGACGGCCGGCGGGTCGAGGTGTGGACGACGGCGCACACCGTGCAGGAGGCGCTGGAACAGCTGGGGGTGCGGGTGGAGGGCGCGTACCTGTCCGCCGCGCGTCACCGGCGCATCGGGCGGGAGGGGCTCGCACTGGACGTGCGTACCGAACGCGCCGTCACGATCATGGCGGACGGCCGGGCCCGCACCGTGCGCACCAACGCCGCGACCGTCGGCGAGGCCGTCGCGCAGGCCGGGATCACCCTGCACGGCCAGGACGCCGTCTCGGTCCCGGCCGGGAGCTTCCCGCGCGACGGGCAGACGGTGACCGTGCTGCGGATCACCGGCGGCAGGGAGGTCCGGGAGGAGGCGATCCCGTTCGAGGTGCGGCGCGTCGCCGACGCCTCGCTGCTGCGGGGCACGGAGGTCGTCGAACGGGTCGGACGGCCGGGGCTGCGGCGCATCACCTACGCCCTGCGGACCGTCAACGGCGTGCGGCAGAAGCCGCGGCGCGAGCGGTCCGAGCGGATCCGGGAGCCACGGTCCCAGCTGGTGAGGGTGGGCACGAAGCCGCTGCCGCCGTCGGCCCGCGGCGCCGACCACCTCGACTGGAGGGGTCTCGCGGCCTGCGAGTCGGGCGGCCGGCCGGACGCCGTCGACCGGTCGGGGACGTACGGCGGGCTCTACCAGTTCGACACGCACACCTGGCACAGCCTCGGCGGGAGCGGACGGCCGCAGGACGCGCCGGCCGCGGAGCAGACACGGCGGGCCAAGCGGCTGTACGTACGGCGGGGGGCGACACCCTGGCCGCACTGCGGGTCACGGCTGCACGGGTGAGCGGACCCGGACGGCGGCGGGACGGACGGCGGGCGGCGGCGCAGCGGACGAGCGGCCGCCCGTGGCCCCGTACCCTGGTGCCGTGAGCAGCCCCACCCCTGACGCCCTGCTGGGCCCCGCCGACATCCGCGAACTGGCGGCCGCCCTCGGGGTGCGCCCGACCAAGCAGCGCGGCCAGAACTTCGTGATCGACGCGAACACGGTCCGCCGTATCGTGCGCACCGCCGGGGTCCGCCCCGACGACGTGGTCGTCGAGGTCGGTCCGGGGCTCGGCTCCCTCACCCTCGCCCTGCTGGAGGCCGCCGACCGGGTCACGGCGGTGGAGATCGACGACGTGCTGGCCGCCGCGCTGCCCGCGACCGTCGCCGCCCGGATGCCGCAGCGCGCCGACCGGTTCGCGCTCGTGCACTCCGACGCGATGCACGTCGGCGCGCTGCCCGGCCCGGCCCCGACCGCGCTGGTCGCGAACCTCCCGTACAACGTCGCCGTCCCCGTGCTGCTGCACATGCTCCAGACCTTCCCGAGCATCGAGCGCACCCTGGTGATGGTGCAGTCGGAGGTCGCCGACCGGCTGGCCGCCGCACCCGGTTCGAAGGTCTACGGCGTGCCCTCGGTCAAGGCCAACTGGTACGCCGAGGTCAAGCGGGCCGGGGCGATCGGCCGCAATGTCTTCTGGCCCGCGCCGAACGTCGACAGCGGGCTGGTCTCGCTGGTCCGGCGGACCGAGCCGATCAAGACCACGGCCTCCCGCACGGAGGTCTTCGCTGCTGTCGACGCGGCGTTCGCGCAGCGCCGCAAGACGCTGCGCGCGGCGCTCGCCGGCTGGGCGGGTTCCGCGGCGGCCGCCGAGGCGGCCCTGGTCGCCGCCGGTGTCTCGCCGCAGGCGCGCGGGGAGTCGCTGACGGTCGAGGAGTTCGCGCGCATCGCCGAGCACAAGGACGCCTACGAGGGGACGGGCGAGTGAGCGTCACGGTACGGGTTCCGGCCAAGGTCAACGTCCAGCTGGCGGTCGGGGCGGCCCGGCCGGACGGCTTCCACGACCTGGCCAACGTCTTCCTCGCCGTCGGGCTGTACGACGAGGTCACCGTGACCCCGGCAGACAAGCTGCGGGTCACCTGCGAGGGCCCGGACGCCGCCCAGGTCCCGCTGGACCGCAGCAACCTCGCCGCGCGTGCCGCGATCGCGCTGGCCGGGCGGCGGGGCCTCGAACCGGCCGTGCACATCCACATCGCCAAGGACATCCCGGTGGCCGGCGGCATGGCGGGCGGCAGCGCGGACGGCGCGGGCGCGCTGCTCGCCTGCGACACGCTGTGGGGCACGGGCGCCTCCCGCGAGGAACTGCTGGAGATCTGCGCCGAGCTCGGCAGCGACGTGCCGTTCAGTCTGGTCGGCGGAGCGGCGCTCGGCGTCGGGCGCGGGGAGCGGCTGACCGCTCTGGAGACCGGCGGGACCTTCCACTGGGTGTTCGCGATGGCCTCCCGCGGCCTGTCGACCCCGGCGGTCTTCCGCGAGTTCGACCGGCTGGCCGAGGGCCGGGACATCCCGGAGCCGGTGGCCTGCGCCGATCTGCTGGAGGCGCTGGCGAAGGGCGACCCCGAGGCGCTGGCGGCGGCCGTCTCCAACGACCTCCAGCCCGCCGCGCTGTCCCTCTTCCCGGAACTGGCCGACACACTGGCGGCGGGACGCGGGGCGGGTGCGCTCGCCGCGCTGGTCTCCGGGTCGGGGCCGACGACGGCGTTCCTGACCCGCGACGCGGAATCGGCGGAGAAGGTGGCGGAGGCGCTCGCGGCCTCCGGCACCTGCCGCGCGGTACGGACGGCGGCGGGGCCGGTGCCCGGGGCGACGGTGGTCTGAGAGGGTCAGCGCCTGCCGACGGCGGTCAGGTCGATGCCGATCGGGCGCGGCTTGTCGACCTTGAGGTTGTCCCGGTGCAGGCCCATGTGCACGTAGGACCCGGTGACAGGGTCGAGCTCATAGACATGGACGAGTGGGCCGCCGGTGGTTCCGTCCTGCTCGACACGCCAGAAGTTCGGGATCCCCGCGGCGGCGTACTTCTGCGGTTTGGTCGTACGATCCCGGGATCCCGACTCGGGGGAGACGACCTCCACGGCGAGCAGGACGTCCTCGGCGTGAAACCGGGTCTGGTCCAGCCCGGTGACCGCATCGGCTCGCACCACGCAGACATCGGGTTCGGGCCCGTTCCGGTCGTCAAGGACGACGGTCATCTCCCGTTCGACGCTGAACTCCGGGCCGAGAGATCCGCATAGTCCAGCGACCAACAGGTCGATCACGAGGAAGCGGAAACGGCGCTGCGGACTCACGAAAACGAGACTCCCGTCGATCAGCTCGGTGTGCGGCGGGAGATCCGGCAGCGTGAAAAGGTCGTCCACCGTGTAGCCGTCCTGCGGCGGCACCGGCCACTGGACAGGCTGCTCTGCGGACTCGGCGGTCATGGTTCCTCCCATGGACGGGATCCTGCTGCCTGCCCCCCACCGTAGCGGCCGTATCCCGATCGGGTCATCACAAAGGGTGACCATGCCCTCGCGCCCCGCTCCCGCCTCCGCAGGGCCTAGGCTAGAAGGCTGACCGACCCCCCTGCGCAGGAGTGAAATGGCCGTCAACCTGGTCAATGTCGAGAACGTCAGCAAGGTGTACGGCACCCGTACCCTCCTCGACGGCATCTCGCTCGGCGTGTCCGAGGGCGATCGGATCGGAGTGGTCGGCCGCAACGGCGACGGCAAGACCACCCTGATCCGGATGCTCGCCAAGCTGGAGGAGGCCGACTCCGGCCGCGTCACCCACAACGGCGGGCTGCGGATGGGCGTGCTCACCCAGCACGACTCCCTCGACCCGGCCGCCACCGTCCGGCACGAGGTCATCCGCGACCTCGCCGACCACGAGTGGGCGGGCAACGCCAAGATCCGGGACGTGCTGACCGGCCTGTTCGGCGGGCTGGACCTGCCCGGCTTCCCGCAGGGCCTGGACACCGTCATCGGCCCGCTCTCCGGCGGCGAGCGCCGTCGTATCGCGCTCGCCAAGCTCCTCATCGACGAGCAGGACCTGATCGTCCTCGACGAGCCGACCAACCACCTCGACGTCGAGGGCATCGCCTGGCTCGCCCGGCACCTGCGCGAGCGCCGCTCCGCGCTCGTCTGCGTCACCCACGACCGCTGGTTCCTCGACCAGGTCTGCACCCGGATGTGGGACGTGCAGCGCGGTGACGTGCACGAGTACGAGGGCGGCTACTCCGACTACGTCTTCGCCCGCGCCGAGCGTGAGCGGATCGCCGCGACCGAGGAGGTCAAGCGGCAGAACCTGGTCCGCAAGGAGCTGGCCTGGCTGCGGCGCGGCGCCCCCGCCCGCACCTCCAAGCCGCGCTTCCGGATCGAGGCCGCCAACGAGCTGATCGCCGACGTCCCGCCGCCGCGCGACACCAGCGAGCTGATGAAGTTCGCCTCGTCGCGGCTCGGCAAGACCGTCTTCGACCTGGAGGACGTCACCGTCCAGGCCGGCCCCAAGGTGCTGCTCAAGCACGTCACCTGGCAGCTCGGCCCCGGCGACCGCATCGGCCTGGTCGGCGTCAACGGCGCCGGGAAGACGTCCCTGCTGCGGGCCATGGCCGAGGCCGCCCGCAGCCAGGGCGAGGCGCAGCCCGCCGCCGGACGCGTCAACGTCGGCAAGACCGTCAAGCTCGCCTACCTCTCCCAGGAGGTCGCCGAGCTGGACCCGAAGCTGCGGGTCCTGGAAGCCGTCCAGCAGGTGCGTGAGCGTGTCGACCTCGGCAAGGGACGCGAGATGACCGCCGGGCAGCTGTGCGAGACGTTCGGCTTCAGCAAGGAGAAGCAGTGGACGCCGGTGGGCGACCTGTCCGGCGGTGAGCGCCGACGGCTGCAACTGCTGCGCCTGCTGATGGACGAGCCCAACGTCCTCTTCCTCGACGAGCCCACCAACGACCTCGACATCGAGACCCTCACCCAGCTGGAGGACGTCCTCGACGGCTGGCCCGGCTCGATGATCGTCATCTCCCACGACCGGTTCTTCGTCGAGCGCACCACCGACCGGGTGTTCGCCCTGCTCGGCGACGCCACCCTGCGGATGCTGCCGCGTGGCATCGACGAGTACCTGGAGCGTCGTCAGCGCATGGAGGAGGCGGCCGCGGCCGCCGCCGGGTCCGCGGCCCCGGCCCGGGCCACGACCGAGAAGAGCGCGGCCGACCAGCGTGCCGCGAAGAAGGAACTCCAGAAGATCGAGCGGCAGTTGGACAAGATCACCGAAAAGGAGTCCAAGCTGCACGCCCAGATCGCCGACAACGCCACCGACTTCGCGAAGGTGGCCGAACTCGACTCCCAGCTGCGGGACTTGTCGGGTGAACGGGACGAACTGGAGCTGCGCTGGCTGGAACTCGCAGAGGACGCCTGATCCCCGGCCCGGCCGGGGCGTACGGCGCGCGGGTCGCGTGAAGGGGGCGTGACGGCGCATAACGAGGGCGTCACGGGCCGGTTCTCCCTTGGGAACAGGGGAGAGCGCGGGCCCGTGAACGGTCGGTGCCGGGTGATAGAACAGAGCGTCTGATAACTCGCTGAGACGACTCTGCATCCATCACGCAGCTCAGGGCGTGGCGAGAAATCAGTGAGCCAGGGGGAGACACGCTGATGACGCAACCGCCCGACCAGCCGTCCGCGCAGGGCGGCTTCGGCCCGCCGCAGGACCAACCGCCGTCCGGCGGCCCCGGTTTCGGCGCGCCCGTGCCGCCCCAGCCGCCGCAGGCCCCGCAGCCCGGCTACGGCGCTCCGCAGCAGCCCGGCCCGTACGCCCCCCAGCCCGGCCCGTACGGTCAGCCCCCGCAGGCAGGTCCGTACGGTCAGCCCGCGCAGGCAGGTCCGTACGGTCAGCAGCAGCCGGGCCCGTACGGCCCGCAGCCCGGTTACGGCTATCCGCCGCAGCCCCCGTACCCGGTCGCCCCGGACGGGACGTCCGCCGGTTCGCGCAACCCCTTCAAGCGGCGGCCCGCGCTCGCCGCCGGGGCCGCGGTCGTCGCGCTGCTCGTCGTCGGCGCCGTCGTGGTGGCGCTCACGACCGGCGGCGGTGACGACGAGGCGGGCAAGGACGGCAAGGGCGGCAAGCCGGTCGCGTCCGGGAGCGACAGCCCCGGGACCGACGCCCCGGTCAACCCGGGCGACGGCAGCGGCGGCAACGCGGACACCCAGGACCTCAACGCGGGCCGCAAGCCCGGCGAGGCCAAGGTGCTCTGGTACAAGGAGGCGCCCGACGCGCCCGCCTCCGGAGCCGACGCCCCCGGCATGTGGATCACCGGCAAGGCCGCGGTGAAGGCGGCCTACAAGGAACTCGTCGCCTACGGCGTCGCGGACGGCAAGCCGGCCTGGGACCCGATCACCTTCCCGCAGAAGATCTGCGCGGTCACCCCCGTCAAGTCGTCCGACGACAAGGTCGTCGTGGCGTACATGAACGGCAGCAGCAGCCGCGCCAAGTGCAACCAGCTCCAGCAGATCGACCTGAACACCGGCGCGAAGGGCTGGACCGCCCAGGTCGCCGACGGCGCGCTGTTCGACAGCGTGATATCCGTCGACCTGACGCTGGCCGGCGACACGCTGATGGTCGGCCGCTCCCAGTCCGGCACGGCCTACGACCTGCACAGCGGCAAGAAGCTGTTCGACAAGAAGAAGTACGGCACCGCCTGCTTCCCCACCGCCTTCGCCGGCGGCGAGCGGCAGTTGGTCTCCGTGGCGTCCTGCGGCGCCGGCGGCGCCGACGAGCACGAGGAAGTACAGGGGCTGGACCCGCGCACCGGCGGCGTCCGGTGGACGCAGAAGCTCGACAAGGGCTGGTCGGTCGAGCGCGCGTACTCGCTCGACCCGCTCGTCCTCTACCTGACCAACCAGGGCAAGAACGCCTGGAACATCTCCACCATCAAGACCGACGGCACCTTCCGTTCGGAGGTCGGCGTCGACGAGGACTTCGCCCCCGAGTGCGGCTGGGCCCTGCTCGACCGGGACCTCCAGGGCTGCGAGGGCGTCGCGGCCGACGCGAACACCCTCTACCTGCCGACCAAGGCCACCACCGGAGCCAACGAGATCGTCGCCGTCGACCTCTCCACCGGCAAGGAGAAGTGGCGCGTGAAGTCCCCGGCGGACACGTCGATGCAGCCGATCCGGATCGAGGGCGGTCGGCTCGTCGCCTATGTCGAGCCGACGTACGACGCGGGCGGCCAGGTCGTCTCGATCGCGACCGCGGGCACCGTCCACACCCCGACGAAGCTGCTCCAGAACCCGCAGGGCACCGCCCGGATCGAGTCCGGCTTCTTCTCGAAGTCGATCGCCTGGGCCGACGGGCGCTTCTACCTCTCCTCCACCCATCTGACCGGGAAGGACGACGCGAAGGAGAAGCTGATGCTCGCCTTCGGCAAGTGAGCCCGGCCGGCAGCCCCGGTCCCGTCTTCTCCCGCTCGCCCCTGTCCTTGTCCGATCCCGCCGTTCCCGGCGCCGGTCCCCGTCCCGGTCCCGGCCCCCGTCCCCGTCCCAGTCGCGTTCTTGAGGTAGCCAGACCATGAGCCAGCCGCCGCCCCCGCCCCCGAACGAGCCCCCGCAGCCGCAGGGCGGCTTCGGCCCGCCCCCGGGCCAGCAGCCCCCGCCGCCGCAGCCGCAGGGCACCCCGCCGCCGCCGCAGGGCACCCCGCAGCCCGGCTACGGCTACCCGCAGACCCCCCAGCCGCCGCAGCCCGGTTACGGCTACCCGCAGCCACCCGCGCCGCAGCCCGGCTACGGCTACCCGCAGCCGCCGACCGTCCCGCAGCCCGGCTACGGCTACCCCGGCGCCCCCCAGCCGGGCCCGTACGGCTACGGGCAGCAGCCCGGCGGGCCCGCGGGCGGACCGTCCGGCGGCGGGCGCAAGCCCAACGCCCAGCTGCTCATCATCGTCGCGGCCGTCGTCGCGATCGCGCTGATCGTCGGCGGCGGCATCTGGTACTCCTCGTCCGGCAAGGGCGGCAACGGCAAGCACGACACCGGCAGTTCCAGCGGCGGCACCGGGGGCAAGGACGGCAAGGACGGCAAGGACACCACCGGGGGCGGCTCCGGCGGCACGGAGAAGGTGCCCGCCGACACCGCGTCCAAGGTGCTCTTCCAGGTCCCCATGCCCTCGGTCGCCGCCACCATGAGCACCCAGGGCTCCTGGCTCACCGGCAAGACGTACGTCAAGACCGGCGCCGCCGAGGTCGTCGGCTACGACCCCGCCAAGGGCACCCGGCTGTGGACGATCAAGCTGCCCGGCCCGGTGTGCGAGGCCGCCCGCCACACCACCGAGGACAACCGCACGGCGATCCTCTACGAACCCGCGATGCCGACCAAGGCCGACCCCTCGCACGGATGCAGCCAGGTCGCCGCGATCGACCTCGACGCGGGCAAGAAGCTGTGGACGAAGACCGTCAACTCCGGTGACCAGCCGATCACCTTCGACAACGTCACCGTCAGCGCCCACACGGCCGCCCTGGGCGCCACCGAGGGCGGCGCCGCCTTCGACATCGACTCCGGCAAGCTGCTGTGGTCCCCGAAGGTCGGCGACACCTGCTACGACGCGGGCTACGGCGGCGGCGCGAAGCTGGTCGCGGTCCGCAAGTGCGGCGACTACGACAACCATCAGCTCAGCATCCAGACCATCGACCCGGCCGGCGGGAAGGTGATCTCGGAGTACAAGATGACCAAGGGCATCGAGTACGCCAGCGTCGTCTCGACGGACCCGCTGGTCGTCGCCGCCGACGTCGGCGACAGCGCGGGCGACGGCAGCGGCATCTCGGACTTCTTCTCCATCGACAACAGGACCGGCGCCCTGCGCACCCGTATCTCCGCGCCGGGCGACCAGTACGCGGCGAAGTGCGAGGGCATCAGCCGGATCGAGTACTGCAAGGGCGTCGTCGTCGCCGCCGACCGGATCTACGTGCCGACCGAGGAGCACGAGGGCGCCGGGTCGGGCAGCCGGTCCAACGAGATCGTCGCCTTCGACCTCGCCACCGGCAAGCAGACCGGCCAGCGCGCCGACGCCGGCGACGGCTACACGATCACCCCGCTGCGCATGGACGGCACCGCCCTGCTCGCCTACAAGCGCCCGCCCTACGACAAGGGCGGCCAGATCGTGAGCATCGACGGCGGCAGCTTCAAGGAGACGACGCTGATGGAGAACCCGGCGACGTCGGAGGTGCACACCGTGGAGCAGAGCATGCTCCCCGAGTACGCCGAGATCCTCTACGCGGGGGGCCGCCTGTACATGTCCCAGGTCTTCGCCAACAAGCCGCTGTCCGGTGTGGGCGGCAAGGAGGCCCTGGCGGTCGCGTTCGGCACCGACGGCTGACCCGGCGCACCCGGGCCCGAGCGCACGGCCCCGTCCCTGCTCAGGGGCGGGGCCGTGCGCGTACCGCTCATCACCCTCGAATGTGAGGAATTTCGGCGATCCGGGGCACTTCTCACCAGTAGGGGGAGCGCAACGTCGAACAAGCGTGTAGCTTCCGGGGGCATGAAGGACGGGGGAGCCGGGGGGCCCTTCGGCCATGCGGACCAGTGGGCAGCCCCAGGGGGGACCCATTGGGGGGACTGGGGGGTTGCTCTGTGGGAGTGCGGCTGATGGTGGTCGACGACCACCGACTGCTCGCCGAGGCGCTGGCCTCGGCGTTGAAGCTGAGGGGTCACCGGGTGCTGGCCGCGGCGGCACCGGCCGCCGGTGCGGCGGAACTGGTGATCACCCGCGCGCCCGAGGTGTGCCTGCTGGGCACGGCGGCACCGGCCGAACCGGGCATCTTCGACCCGGTGATACGGATCAAACGGGAGCGTCCGCAGGTCGCGGTCCTGGTTCTCGGCCCGGTACCCAGTCCGCGCGGCATCGCGGCGGCCTTCGCCGCGGGCGCCTCGGGCTACGTACGTCACGACGAGCGCATCGAGGGCGTGGAGCGGGCCATCATGAAGGCGCGGGCGGGCGAGGCGGCGGTGGCCCCACAGCTCCTCCAGGGGGCGTTCAGCGAACTGCTCAACCCGGCCGCCCAGCCCGACGACGAGGGCCAGCGGCTGCTCCAGATGCTCACCCCGCGGGAGATCGAGGTCCTGGTCCGGGTCGCCGACGGCGAGGACACCAGGCTGATCGCGGCCGGCATGGGCATCGCCCCGTCCACCGCCCGCACCCATGTCCAGCGCGTCCTGATGAAACTGGGGGTCGGCTCGCGGCTGGAGGCGGCGGCCCTGGCGGCCCGCACCGGCCTGCTGGACCGGGCCGGTCCGCTGCCGCCGCAGAGCACGGGCGCGGAGCCGTAGGACCGAGAACGCGAGGGTCCGTCCGGGTACGAACCCGGACGGACCCTCGCGGACGTACGCGCCCGCCGACGGCGCGACGCGTTCAGTCGGTGCCGAACTCCATCGCGGCCCGGTCCAGCAGCTGCTCGTCGTCGGACGCCTCGCCGCGGGAGGCGATGGCCTCGGCGCCGCCCTCCGGCATGGTCTCGATCAGGCCGGTCGCCGCCGCCGGGGCGACGCCGATCAGCTCGGGGTGGGTCGTGCCGACGATGCCGAGGCCGGCGTACTGCTCCAGCCGGGCGCGGGAGTCGGCGATGTCGAGGTTGCGCATGGTGAGCTGGCCGATCCGGTCCACCGGGCCGAACGCCGAGTCCTCGGTGCGCTCCATCGACAGCTTGTCCGGGTGGTAGCTGAACGCCGGGCCGGTGGTGTCGAGGAGCGAGTAGTCCTCGCCGCGCCGCAGCCGCAGGGTCACCTCGCCGGTGACCGCCGAGCCGACCCAGCGCTGGATCGACTCGCGCACCATCAGCGCCTGCGGGTCCAGCCAGCGGCCCTCGTACATCAGCCGGCCCAGCCGCCGGCCCTCGTTGTGGTAAGTGGCGAGGGTGTCCTCGTTGTGGATCGCGTTGACGAGACGCTCGTAGGCGGCGTGCAGCAGCGCCATGCCCGGCGCCTCGTAGATGCCGCGGCTCTTCGCCTCGATGATCCGGTTCTCGATCTGGTCCGACATGCCCAGGCCGTGGCGGCCACCGACGGCGTTGGCCTCCATCACCAGGTCGACCGGGGAGGCGAACTCCTTGCCGTTGATGCTCACCGGGCGGCCCTGGTCGAAGCCGATCGTCACGTCCTCCGGGGCGATCTCGACCTCGGGGTCCCAGAACCGCACGCCCATGATCGGCTCGACGGTCTCCACGCCGGTGTCGAGGTGCTCCAGCGTCTTGGCCTCGTGGGTGGCGCCCCAGATGTTGGCGTCGGTCGAGTACGCCTTCTCGGTGCTGTCGCGGTACGGCAGCCCGTGGGCCACCAGCCACTCCGACATCTCCTTGCGGCCGCCCAGCTCGGAGACGAAGTCGGCGTCGAGCCACGGCTTGTAGATGCGCAGATGCGGGTTGGCGAGCAGGCCGTAGCGGTAGAACCGCTCGATGTCGTTGCCCTTGAACGTCGAGCCGTCGCCCCAGATCTGGACGTCGTCCTCCAGCATCGCCCGCACCAGCAGCGTGCCGGTGACGGCACGGCCGAGCGGGGTGGTGTTGAAGTAGGCGCGGCCGCCCGAGCGGATGTGGAACGCGCCGCAGGCGAGCGCGGCCAGGCCCTCCTCGACCAGCGCCGCCCGGCAGTCGACCAGGCGCGCGATCTCGGCGCCGTAGGTCTTGGCGCGGCCGGGCACCGAGGCGATGTCGGGCTCGTCGTACTGGCCGATGTCAGCGGTGTAGGTGCACGGGACGGCGCCCTTGTCGCGCATCCATGCGACCGCGACCGAGGTGTCGAGGCCGCCCGAGAAAGCGATGCCGACGCGCTCGCCGGTGGGCAGGGAGGTGAGAACCTTGGACATAGGAAGAGTATTCAACGATCCGCATGATTATGCAACCCGTGTGCGGGAGGTCTACTCGGGCGGCTGTACCCGCTCGGGCGCCTGCGGCGGAGCCGTCGGGCGGAGTCTCAGCCAGACCAGGAAGAACACGCCCAGCGCCAGCATGCCGAGGCCGGTCCACAGGTTGATGTCGACGCCCTCGGACTTGGCGAGAGAGGCCTCGGACGGCGAGATCCCGGCGATCGTCACGATGACGCCGTAGACGACGAACAGTCCGCCGATGACCCGGCGCAGGTCGAAGATCCGCGCGGCGGTGGCGGACCTGCCCTCCAGTTCGGTGACCTCGCGCTGGACGTCCTGCTCGGAGTAGCCGTGGTGTTCGGGCCTGTCGGGGCGGTCGTGGTGCTCGGACACGGTTCCTCGGTCCTCCCGGGATCAGAACGAGAAGGGGATGTAGCAGGCGGCGGCCAGGATCAGCGCGCCCCAGCCCAGCAGGGCCGGCCTGCGGTACCAGGCGTCGTCCCCGGCGGCCGGCGCCTCGGACATCCCGGGGGACGTGGTGCCGTAGACGAGGCCCCGGAGCTCGGGCTCCGGCTTCGGGGCGGTGAACAGCGACACGATCACCATGACGACCGCGCCCGCCACGAAGCCCGCGATGGCGGAGACGAAGTTGGCGCCCTGGTCGCTGGGGACGGAGACGATGTCCCGCTTGTAGAGGACGAAGTAGTTGACCATCGCGGTCACGGTGCCCGCGAGCAGCCCCCAGAAGCCCGACTTCGCCGACGCCCGCTTCCAGAACATGCCCACGATGAAGACCGCGAACATCGGCACGTTGAAGAAGGAGAACAGCGTCTGGAGGTAGCTCATGATGTTCGAGAACGACGAGGCCAGGAAGGCCGTGCCGATCGACACCAGCACGCCGAGCACGGTGACGATCCGTCCGAAGCGCACGTAGTACGCGTCCTCGCGGCCCTTGACCACGTACCGCGCCCAGATGTCGTTGGTGAACACCGTGTTGAAGGACGACACGTTGGCCGCCATGCCCGCCATGAACGCCGCGAGCAGACCGGTCACCGCGATGCCGAGCACGCCGTTGGGCAGCAGCTCCTGCATCAGGTAGGGGATGGCGTCGTTGTACTGGAGGCCCGATCCGGAGGTGCCGATCCCCGGCACGAGCGCCGCCGCGACCAGGCCGGGGATCATCACCAGGAAGACGATGAAGATCTTCGGGTACGCGGCGATCAGCGGGGTGCGCCGGGCGGCGGAGAGGTTCTTCGCGGACAGCGCGCGCTGCACCTCGGCGAAGTTGGTCGTCCAGTAGCCGAAGGACAGCACGAAGCCCAGGCCGAGCACGATGGTCAGCCAGTTGGCGCCGAGCGGGTTGGCGCTGCCGATGCCGGTGCCGCCCCACGCGGTGACGAAGTGGTGGCCGTGCTGCGCGGTGAGCCTGTCGGTCAGCCCGCCCCAGCCGCCGGCCTTCTTCAGGCCGAGCACCGTCAGCGGGATCAGCGCCGCCAGGATCACGAAGAACTGGAGGACCTCGTTGTAGATCGCCGAGGACAGGCCGCCGAGGGTGATGTACGCGAGGACGAAGAAGCCGGCCACCACGATGGCCGGCCACTGCGGCCAGCCGAGCAGCGCCTCGACGACGATCGCGAGGGCGTAGAGGTTGACCCCGGCGATCAGGACGGCGGCGAAGGCGAACAGCGCCGAACTGAGCAGATGGGCCCAGCGGTCGAAGCGCAGCAGCAGGAACTCGGGGACCGAGCGGACCTTGGAGCCGTAGTAGAACGGCATCATCACCAGGCCCAGGAACACCATGGCCGGGATGGCGCCGATCCAGTACCAGTGCACGGTGTACGCGCCGTACTGGGCGCTGTTGGCGGCCATGCCCAGGATCTCGGTGGCCGCGAGGTTGGCCGAGACGAAGGCCAGACCGGTGATCCAGGCGGGCAGCGATCTTCCGGAGAGGAAGAAGTCGAGGCTGGTGCGCACCGAACGGCGGGCCGCGAATCCGATGCCCAGGACGACGGCGAAGTAGATCGCCATGAGCGTGTAGTCGAGCGCGTTGGTGGGCAGCCGCAGTTGCTCTGCCAGATATGTGGGGGTTTGCATCCAGAGCTCACCTTGCCTGGTGTTCTTTGTTTGGTTATGAGGGTGACCTGCATGGGGTTTTATGGTTCGATGTGTTCGGTTCTGTTTGAAGCATCGCCAGGTGTACGGATGGAGTGCCGCGGTGAAGAAGACCTCGACCCGACTGGCCGACGGTCGTGAGCTGATCTACTACGACCTGCGCGACGACGCGGTGCGCGACGCGCTGGACCGGCGCCCGCTGGAACCCACGGTCACCACCTCACAGGTGCGCGCGGATCCCCTGCTCGGCGACGCCGTCGCCGTCGCCTCGCACCGCCAGGGCCGCACCTACCACCCCCCGGCCGACGAGTGCCCGCTCTGTCCCTCCCGGGGCGACCGGCTCAGCGAGATCCCGGACTCGTCCTACGACGTGGTCGTCTTCGAGAACCGGTTCCCCTCGCTGGCGGGCGACTCCGGCCGCTGCGAGGTCGTCTGCTTCACCTCCGACCACCACTCCTCCTTCGCCGACCTCGACGAGGAACAGGCGCGCCTGGTGCTGGACGCGTGGACCGACCGGACGTCCGAGCTGTCGCATCTGCCCTCCGTGGAACAGGTCTTCTGCTTCGAGAACCGAGGAGCCGAGATCGGGGTGACCCTCGGTCACCCGCACGGGCAGATCTACGCGTACCCCTTCGTCACCCCCCGCACCGCCCTGATGCTGCGCCGACTGGCGGCACACAAGGAGGCGTCGGGCGGCGAGAACCTCTTCGACGCCGTTCTGGAACGGGAACTCGCCGGCGGGCGTGTCGTCCTTGAGGGTGAACACTGGGTGGCCTTCGTGCCGTACGCCGCGCACTGGCCCTACGAGGTCCACCTGTATCCCAGGCGCCGCGTCCCCGATCTGCTCGCGCTCGGTGAGGCCGCACGCACAGAATTCCCCCAGGTCTATCTGGAAGTCTTGAGGCGCTTCGACCGGATCTTCGGGGAAGGCGAACCGCCCACGCCCTACATCGCCGCCTGGCACCAGGCGCCGTTCGGTGCGCTGGCGGAGTTCGACGGGGTCAGCCGCGACGATTTCGCGCTCCACCTCGAGCTTTTCACCATCCGCCGCACTTCCGGCAAGCTGAAGTTTCTCGCGGGTTCCGAGTCCGGCATGAACGTGTTCATCAACGACGTGCCGCCGGAGCGCGCGGCCGAGCGACTGCGAGAGGTAGCGAGTTCATGAGCGGTAAGTACCTGGTCACGGGTGGCGCGGGATATGTCGGCAGTGTGGTCGCCCAGCACCTGCTGGAGGCCGGCCACGAGGTCACCGTCCTCGACAACCTCTCGACCGGCTTCCGCGAGGGCGTCCCGGCCGGCGCCGCGTTCGTCGAGGGCGACATCCGCGACGCCGCCAAGTGGCTGGACTCCTCCTACGACGCGGTCCTGCACTTCGCCGCCTTCTCCCAGGTCGGCGAGTCGGTGGTGAAGCCGGAGAAGTACTGGGACAACAACGTCGGCGGCACCATGGCGCTGCTCGGCGCGATGCGTGACGCGGGCGTGCGCAAGCTGGTGTTCTCCTCCACCGCCGCCACCTACGGCGAGCCGGTCAACACCCCGATCACCGAGACCGACCCGACCGCCCCCACCTCCCCCTACGGCGCCTCGAAGCTCGCCGTCGACCACATGATCACCGGTGAGGCGGCCGCCCACGGCCTCGGCGCGGTCTCCCTGCGCTACTTCAACGTGGCCGGCGCCTACGGCGCGCAGGGCGAGCGCCACGACCCCGAGTCCCACCTGATCCCCCTCGTCCTCCAGGTCGCCCAGGGCCGCCGCGACGCCATCTCCGTCTTCGGCGACGACTACCCCACCCCGGACGGCACCTGCATCCGCGACTACATCCACGTCGCCGACCTCGCCGAGGCCCACCTGCTCGCCGTCGCCGCCGCCCGGCCCGGCGAGCACCTGATCTGCAACCTCGGCAACGGCAACGGCTTCTCCGTCCGCGAGGTCATCGAGACCGTCCGCCAGGTCACCGGCCACCCGATCCCCGAGGTCGTCGCGCCGCGCCGGGCCGGCGACCCCGCGGTCCTGGTCGCCTCCGCCGCCACCGCCCGCGAGAAACTGGGCTGGAACCCCTCCCGGGCCGACCTCGCCGGAATCGTCGCGGACGCCTGGGAGTTCACGCAGCACACCGCAAGCACCGCGAGGGAGCACTAGTGGGGGAACCACAGGTCCAGGTCCGACAGGGATTCGCCGCGCTGTACGGAGCCGAGCCGGAGGGCGTCTGGTCCGCACCGGGCCGGGTCAACCTCATCGGCGAGCACACCGACTACAACGACGGCTTCGTCATGCCGTTCGCGCTGCCGCACACCGCGGTCGCGGCGGTGTCACGGCGCACCGACGGCCGGCTGCGGCTGCACTCGGCGGACGTCGAGGGCGGCGTCGCCGAACTCTCCCTGGACGACCTCGCGCCCGAGAGCGACAAGAACTGGACGGCGTACCCGGCCGGGGTGGTCTGGGCGCTGCGCGAGGCCGGCCACCCGGTCACCGGCGCCGACATCCACCTGTCGTCCACGGTCCCCTCGGGCGCGGGCCTGTCGTCGTCGGCGGCCCTGGAGGTCGTCGTCGCGCTCGCCCTGAACGACCTGTACGACCTCGGCCTCAAGCGCTGGCAGCTGGCCCGCCTGTGCCAGCGCGCCGAGAACGTCTACGTCGGTGCCCCCACCGGCATCATGGACCAGACCGCGTCGGCCTGCTGCGAGGCGGGCCACGCCCTGTTCCTGGACACCCGCGACCTGTCCCAGCGGCAGATCCCCTTCGACCTGGCCGCCGAGGGAATGCGGCTGCTGGTCGTGGACACCCAGGTCAAGCACGCCCACAGCGGCGGCGAGTACGGCAAGCGCAGGATCGGCTGCGAGCAGGGCGCCGACCTCCTCGGCGTCTACGCCCTGCGCGACATCGACCACGCCGACCTCGGCGCGGCACTGGAGCGGCTCGGCGACGAGGAGGAGGTGCGCCGCCTGGTGCGCCATGTCGTCACCGAGGACGCGCGCGTGGAGCGGGTCGTGGACCTGCTGCGGGCCGGCGACACCCGGGCCATCGGCCCGGTCCTCACCGAGGGCCACGCCTCGCTGCGCGACGACTTCCGGGTCTCCTGCCCGGAGCTGGACCTGGTCGTGGACACGGCGCTGGGCGCCGGGGCCCTGGGCGCCCGGATGACCGGCGGCGGCTTCGGCGGCTCGGCGATCGTGCTGGCCGAGGAGTCGGACGTGGAGGCGATCACCAAGGCGGTCGAGGCCGCCTTCGCCGCGGCCGGCTTCACCGCGCCGCGGGTGTTCGAGGCGGTGCCCTCGGCGGGGGCCGGACGGCTGGACTGAGCCCGCCGGTCCGCACGGCCGGGCCGGGCGGCCACCCGGCCCGACCGGGCCCGCGGTCCCGACGGCCGGGCGCGGCCCGGGTCCTGACACCCGGTCCGCGTTCCGCGGCCGAGGCCGCGGCCGGGTCCGGGGGAGCCGATCCCCCGGACCCGGCCGCCGGCGTCCCGTCGGCGATCAGCCGCCGGGACGGACGAGCCGCTTCGTCAGCGTGTACTCCGTGATCCCCGGCGGGTAGTCGGGGATCACGCACACCACTTCGTACCCGTGCGCGCGGTAGAAGTCGGGCGCCTGGAAGTCCCAGGTCTCCACCCGGGCCCCCCGGCAGTCCCTCTTCTCGCGTGCGATGCGCTCCGCCCGCGCCAGCAGCCGCGAACCCAGCCCCGCACCCCGGTGGCGCTCGTCGACCCACAGGTAGGTGACGTGCAGCCAGGTCGTCCAGGTGTGCCCGACCAGGCCGCCGGCCAGCTCACCCGCCTCGTCCGACGCCCAGACGTGCAGCGGGAGTTCGCGTTCGCCCGGCGTGCCGCGCAGGGCGCGCAACGCGGGGGAGTTCGCCGTGTTCGTGTCCCGCAGACGCGTACGGAGGAGATCACGCCGCACTTTGTCGACTTCTGCCTCGATACGAAACATGCGGCACACCATAAACGTCCCGGCCAATCAGTTCTGCAAATGAGCTTCCGCTGCGGGCCCCCAGTCGTACTCTGATGAACAGCACCGGTGGGGGCCGGTGCTGATCAGGGGGCGAGACCAAGTCGGGTACGACGCCCGCATCGGGGGTAGCAGTTCCTGCACGGCGGCGGCTGTGCGGTCGCGCCGATGCCGGGCGTCGTACCCGCGCGGGTCCGCGTCCCCATTGACGGTGGTGGGGTTGGCCCCTGCTCTTCGGGAGCCTGGGGAAGGGGGTTTCGTGGTTCGTATCCGAGTCCTGGTCGTCGACGATCACCGGATCTTCGCCGAGTCGCTCGCCGCGGCACTGGCGGCGGAGCCGGACGTCGACGTCTCCGCGGCCGGCAGCGGCCCGGCGGCACTGCGCAGCCTGGAGCGCGCGGCCGCCGAGGGGCGCAGGTACGACGTGCTGCTCGTGGACGCCGACCTGGGCGGCAGCGTGCCGGGCGTACGGTCGGCGGTGCCCGTGCAGGAGGTGGGCGAGGACGGGCTGGTCGACGGGATATCGCTCGTCGCCGGAGTCCGCTCGGGGCAGCCCCAGGTGCGTACGGTCGTCCTCGCCGAGAAGGACGACCCGCGGCGGGCCGCGCTCGCCCTCCAGGCCGGGGCCTCCGGCTGGGTCGCCAAGGACTGCTCGCTGTCGCGGCTGCTGACCGTGATCCGGGGGGTGCTGCGGGACGAGACGCATCTGCCGCCCGCCCTGCTCACCGGTGTCCTGCGGGAGCTGACCGCCGCCCGCAAGCACCGCACCGAGAGCGAACGGCTGGTGGAGTCCCTCACGCCGCGCGAGCGCGAGGTGCTTCGCTGCATGGTCGCGGGCCTGGGCCGCAAGGCCGTCGCCGAGCGGCTGTTCCTCTCCCCGCACACCGTGCGCACCCATATGCAGAACGTCCTCGGGAAACTCGGCGTGCACTCCACCCTCGCCGCCGTCGCGCTCGCGCGCCGGGCCGGCGTCGGACCGGTCGACCTGGAGCCCGCCGGCCGGATCAGACCGCAGGAGACCCACACCGCCTGACCCGCCCGACCGGTGCACTCGATCGGTGCACCCGGGCGGGCCGCGGCGGACGGCCGACCGGACCCCGTGCTCCGGCCGGCCGAACACGCCTGTGGCATGCCCGCGTTGACGGAAGGTGCCCGTCGCGCCGCCCGGAGGCGGGTCGCGTCCGGGCCGCTCAGCCGGGGATGTTGTCGAACGGGGCGGTCAGCCGGCGCAGCAGCGCGGCCAGTTCACCGCGCTGGGCGCGGGAGAGCTCGGAGAGGATCGCCCGCTCCTGGTCGAGGAGCCCGGCCAGGGCCTGGTCCGCACGGTCCTGGCCCTCCTCCGTCAGCCGCACCAGCACACCGCGCCGGTCGCTGGGGTCCGGCAGCCGCTCCACCAGGCCCTTCTTCGTCAGCCGGTCGATACGGTTGGTCATCGTGCCCGAGGTGACCAGGGTCTGGGTGAGCAACTGCCCCGGCGAGAGCTGATACGGGGCCCCCGCGCGCCGCAGCGCGGTCAGCACGTCGAACTCCCAGGGCTCCAGGCTGTGCTCGGCGAAGGCGAGCCGGCGCGCGCGATCGAGATGCCGGGCCAGCCTGCTCACCCGGCTGAGTACCTCCAGCGGCTCCACGTCGAGGTCCGGGCGCTCCCGGCGCCACGCTGCGACCAGCCGATCGACCTCGTCCTCCATGACGATCAGTGTAGTGGTTGTGTCGACATGAAGTCTCTTGACGTCAAGATATCTCTGGGGGCAGGCTGGAGATCGACCGCGCACCCGGTGCCCGTCCGAGGAGGCCGACCATGCCCACCACCACCCCCGCCTGGGATCCCGCCCAGTACCTGCGGCACGCGGACCACCGCGCCCGCCCCTTCGCCGACCTCCTCGCCCGCGTACCGGACCTGCCCGGCGACCCGCCCCGCATCGCCGACCTCGGCTGCGGACCCGGCAACGTCACGGCCCTGCTCGCCGGACGCTGGCCCACCGCGCACATCACCGGATACGACAACTCGCCGGAGATGCTCGACCGGGCCCGGGCGGATCACGCGGGCCCCACCCCGGGCGGCGGCCGCCTCGACTTCGCCCCCGCCGACGTACGCACCTGGACGCCCCCGCGGACGTACGACCTGATCATCAGCAACGCCACGCTCCAGTGGGTGCCCGGACACCTCGACCGGTTCGGCGACTGGATCGCCGCCCTCGCGCCCGGCGGCACCCTCGCCTTCCAGGTCCCCGGCAACTTCGACGCCCCCAGCCACCGGCTGATGCGCGAGCTGGCCGGCTCGGCCCGCTGGCGTGAACGCCTCGCCGACGTCCTGCGCCACGACGACGCCGTCCACACCCCCGAGGCCTACTTCGAGCACCTGGCCGACCTGGGCTGTGCGACCGACGCCTGGGAGACCACGTACGTCCAGCTGCTCACCGGCGAGGACCCCGTCCTCGACTGGGTGAAGGGCACCGGACTGCGGCCGGTCCTGACCGCCCTCGACGACGACCCGGCGGCCCGCGAGGAGTTCCTCACCGCCTACCGCACCGCCCTGCGCGGGGCCTACCCGGCCGGCGCCCACGGCACCCTGTTCCCGTTCCGCCGCGTCTTCGCGGTCGCCCGCAAGGAGGCCTGAGAACCGTGCTCACCGCCCTCGACCACATCCAGCTCGCCGCTCCGCCCGGCGCCGAGGACCTGCTGCGCCCGTACTACGTCGACATCCTCGGGATGACCGAGATCCCCAAGCCGCCCGTGCTCGCCGCGCGCGGCGGCTGCTGGTTCGAGGCCGGCACCGTCCGGCTGCACTTCGGTATCGAGACAGGCTTCCGTCCCGCCCGCAAGGCCCACCCCGGGCTGCGGGTCACCGGCATCGACGCGTACGCGGCCCGGCTGTCGTCCCACGGCGCGAAAGTCGTCTGGGACGACGATCTGCCGGGCCACCGGCGCTTCTACTCCGAGGACCCGGTCGGCAACCGGCTGGAGTTCCTTGAGCCGACCGGGTGAGGCGGCGCGCCGACCGGGTGACGCGCCGCACCGCTCAGCTCTTGCGATGCCCTATCAGCCGCGGCTTGGCCTCCAGCCCGTCCAGCCCGTGCCACGCCAGGTTCACCAGATGCGCCGCCACCTCCGCCTTGCGCGGACGCCGCACGTCCAGCCACCACTGACCGGTCAGGGCGACCATCCCGACCAGTGCCTGGGCGTACAGCGGCGCCAGCTTCGGATCGAAGCCGCGATTCTTGAACTCACGGCCCAGGATGTCCTCCACCTGGGTGGCGATGTCCGAGATCAGCGAGGCGAAGGACCCCGTCGACTGCGGAATGGGCGAGTCACGGACCAGGATGCGGAAACCGTCCGTGTACTCCTCGATGTAGTCCAGCAGCGCGAAGGCCGCCTGCTCGCACAGCTCACGGGGATGCCCCGCGGTGAGCGAACCGGTCACCATGTCCAGCAGCCGCCGCATCTCCCGGTCCACGACGACCGCGTACAGGCCCTCCTTGCCGCCGAAATGCTCGTACACCACCGGCTTGGACACCCCCGCCCTGGCGGCGATCTCCTCCACCGAGGTGCCCTCGAAACCTTTCGCCGCGAACAGCGTGCGACCGATCTCCAGCAGCTGCTGGCGGCGCTCGGCACCGGTCATACGGGTGCGACGAGCACGCCGGGGCTTCTCATTGCTGGGGGTGCTGCTGGGATCGGTCGCCACGGCGTCAATCATGCCGCGTCGGCGGTCGCCCTCTCCTGCCGGGAACCGTCCATCTCCGTCTTCCGGCGCGAATCGATACGCGAGCGTGACGGCCAGCGCACGTCCGACGCCCACCCCAGCAGCTCGAACCAGCGGATCAGCCGCGCGGAGGAATCCAGCTGCCCGCGCTCCACCCCGTGCCGCGCCGAGGTCGGGTCGGCGTGGTGCAGGTTGTGCCAGGACTCACCGCAGGACAGCACCGCCAGCCACCACACGTTGCCCGAGCGGTCCCGCGACCTGAACGGCCGCTTGCCGACCGCGTGACAGATCGAGTTGATCGACCACGTGACGTGGTGCAGCAGCGCCACCCGGACCAGGGAGCCCCAGAAGAAACCGGTGAACGCGCCCCACCAGGACATCGTCACCAGCCCGCCGATCACCGCCGGCAGCGCCAGCGACAGCAGTGTCCACAGAATGAACTGACGGGAGATCGCCCGCAGCGTCCGGTCGTTGATCAGATCCGGCGCGTACTTCTCCTGCGAGGTCCGCTCCTCGTCGAACATCCAGCCGATGTGCGCCCACCACAGGCCCTTCAGCAGCGCGGGAACCGTCTCCCCGTACCGCCACGGCGAGTGCGGGTCGCCCTCGGCGTCCGAGAACCGGTGGTGCTTGCGGTGGTCCGCGACCCAGCGGACCAGCGGACCCTCCACCGCCATCGACCCCGCGATCGCCAGCGCGATCTTCAGCGGCCGCCTGGCCTTGAAGGAACCGTGCGTGAAGTGACGGTGGAAACCGATCGTGATGCCGTGGCAGCCGAGATAGTAGAAGAACACCAGCAGGCCGATGTCCAGCCAGCTCACCCCCCAGCCCCACACCAGCGGAACCGCGGCGAGCAGCGCGAGGAACGGGACGACGATGAACAACAGCAGGGTGATCTGCTCGATCGAACCCTTCCGCTCACCGCCCAGCGTGGCCGAGGGCATCGGCTTGTCGCCGGGCGCCTTCGGGGCGTCATTGATCACGTCGGGATGGGTGGTCATGGGCGTCCCCTGTGGGATCGAAGGAGGAGAGGGGGGCGGCGTACGGGTCCGGGGAACCGAGTGGCCTTTCCTACGCTTCCGTAACCTACGGCGTCGTAAGTATGGCAGCGCGCCCCTCGACGGCAAGAGCCCGACAGCCTGCGCGTCCGCATGGACACCTATCCTTGGAGTCGGTCGGACAGCGCGGTCCGCTCTGATTCATTCCCGGATGCCCGACCCGTATGCGGCAGCCGCCGCGCGAGAGGCGTTCTTCCGGGTTCCCCTCCCAGACGAGCTTCAACACTGCAAGGAGCCGCACCTGTGAGCAGTGCCGACGACCAGACCACGACGACGACCGGCAGTGAACTGCGCGCCGACATCCGCCGCCTCGGTGACCTCCTCGGCGAGACCCTCGTCCGGCAGGAAGGCCCCGAACTCCTCGACCTGGTCGAGAAGGTCCGCCGTCTCACCCGCGAGGACGGCGACGCCGCCGCCGAACTGCTGCGTGGCATCGAACTGGACACCGCGGCCAAGCTGGTCCGCGCCTTCTCCACCTACTTCCACCTGGCCAACGTCACCGAACAGGTGCACCGCGGCCGCGAACTGCGCGCCCGCCGCGCCGCCGAGGGCGGCCTCCTCGCCCGCACGGCCGACCGGCTCAAGGACGCCGACCCCGACCACCTGCGCGAGACCGTCAAGAACCTCAACGTTCGCCCGGTGTTCACGGCACACCCGACCGAAGCCGCACGCCGGTCGGTACTCAACAAGCTCCGGCGCATCGCCGCGCTCCTGGAGAGCCCCGTCATCGAGGCCGACCGCCGCCGCTACGACACCCGTCTGGCCGAGAACATCGACCTCGTCTGGCAGACCGACGAACTGCGCGTCGTGCGCCCCGAACCCGCCGACGAGGCCCGCAACGCCATCTACTACCTCGACGAGCTGCACGCCAACGCCGTCGGCGACGTCCTGGAGGACCTCACCGCGGAACTGGAGCGCGTCGGCGTCAAGCTCCCCGACGACACCCGCCCCCTCACCTTCGGCACCTGGATCGGCGGCGACCGCGACGGCAACCCCAACGTCACCCCCCAGGTCACCTGGGACGTCCTGATCCTCCAGCACGAACACGGCATCAACGACGCCCTGGAGATGATCGACGAGCTGCGCGGCTTCCTGTCGAACTCCATCCGCTACGCCGGCGCCACCGAGGAACTCCTCGACTCCCTGCGGGCCGACCTCGACCGGCTGCCCGAGATCAGCCCCCGCTACAAGCGCCTCAACGCCGAGGAGCCCTACCGGCTCAAGGCCACCTGCATCCGGCAGAAGCTGGAGAACACCAAGCAGCGCCTGGCCACCGGCACCCCCCACGACCCCGGCCACGACTACCTCGGCACCTCCGAGCTGCTGCACGACCTGACGCTGATCCAGACCTCACTCCGCGCACACCGCGGCGGCCTCTTCGCCGACGGCCGCATGGACCGCACCATCAGGACCCTGGCCGCCTTCGGCCTCCAGCTCGCCACCATGGACGTCCGCGAACACGCCGACGCCCACCACCACGCCCTCGGCCAGCTCTTCGACCGGCTCGGCGAGGAGTCCTGGCGCTACGCCGACATGCCCCGCGAGTACCGTACGAAGCTGCTGGCCAAGGAGCTGCGCTCGCGCCGGCCGCTCGGCCCCACCCCGGCACCCGTGGACGAGGCAGGAGCCAAGACCCTCGGCGTGTTCCAGACCGTCAAGCGCGCCCTGGAGGTCTTCGGACCCGAGGTCATCGAGTCGTACATCATCTCCATGTGCCAGGGTGCCGACGACGTCTTCGCCGCCGCCGTCCTGGCCCGCGAGGCCGGCCTGATCGACCTGCACGGCGGCTGGGCCCACATCGGCATCGTGCCCCTGCTGGAGACCACCGACGAACTCAAGGCCGCCGACACCATCCTGGAGGAGATGCTCTCCGACCCCTCCTACCGGCGCCTGGTCGCGCTGCGCGGAGACGTCCAGGAGGTCATGCTCGGCTACTCCGACTCCTCCAAGTTCGGCGGCATCACCACCAGCCAGTGGGAGATCCACCGCGCCCAGCGCCGGCTGCGCGACGTCGCCCACCGCTACGGCGTCCGCCTGCGCCTCTTCCACGGCCGCGGCGGCACCGTCGGCCGCGGCGGCGGCCCCTCGCACGACGCGATCCTCGCCCAGCCCTGGGGCACCCTGGAGGGCGAGATCAAGGTGACCGAGCAGGGCGAGGTCATCTCCGACAAGTACCTGATCCCCTCCCTGGCCCGGGAGAACCTGGAACTGACCGTCGCCGCCACCCTCCAGGCCTCCGCCCTGCACACCGCCCCCCGCCAGTCCGACGAGGCCCTCGCCCGCTGGGACGCCGCGATGGACGTCGTCTCCGACGCCGCCCACGCCGCCTACCGCCGGCTCGTCGAGGACCCCGACCTGCCGACGTACTTCCTCGCCTCCACGCCGGTCGACCAGCTCGCCGACCTGCACCTGGGCTCGCGGCCCTCCCGCCGCCCCGGCTCGGGCGTCTCGCTCGACGGACTGCGTGCCATCCCGTGGGTCTTCGGCTGGACCCAGTCCCGGCAGATCGTCCCCGGCTGGTTCGGCGTCGGCTCCGGCCTCAAGGCACTGCGCGAAGCCGGCCTCGACACCGTGCTCGACGAGATGCACGACCAGTGGCACTTCTTCCGCAACTTCATCTCCAACGTCGAGATGACCCTCGCCAAGACCGACCTGCGCATCGCCCGGCACTACGTCGACACCCTCGTCCCGGACGAGCTCAAGCACGTCTTCGACACCATCAAGGCCGAGCACGAACTCACCGTCCGCGAGGTCCTGCGCATCACGGGCGAACCGGAACTGCTCGACGCCACCCCCGTCCTGAAGCAGACCTTCACCATCCGCGACGCCTACCTCGACCCGATCTCCTACCTCCAGGTCACCCTGCTCAAGCGGCAGCGCGACGCCGCCGCGGCCGGCGAGGAGCCCGACCCGCTGCTGTCCCGGGCCCTGCTGCTGACCGTCAACGGCGTGGCGGCGGGCCTGCGCAACACCGGCTGACCCGCCCCGCAACGCACACACGAGTGCCCCCGAGCCCGCTTGGGCCGGGGGCACTCGTGCGTCCGTACGACCTCCTACTGCACCGCGACGAACGCCGACGTCAGCAGCAGCGCCCCCGCGCCCGCCATCGCCCATGCCACCCGGGTGCGGCGCAGCCCGCCCGCGACCACCACCGCGGCGAGCAGCAGCGCCCCGCCCAGCGGCACCCAGGCGTACAGCACCCCGGCCGGACCCGAGCGGACCACCTCGTCGCTGTCCGGCTTCATCACGACCGTGTAGATCCGCCCCTTGCGCACCGCCACCGACTTCTCGATCACGACCGACGCACGGGCCCGCGAACCGGCCGACAACGGCGTGTACGGCCCCGTGCAGGTGTCCCCGCCACAGCCGGTCACCATGACCGTGCCGCTCTCCCGGCCCTTCGTCAGCATCACGTGCTGGGCGGTCCCCCAGGAGGCCCACACCCCGGCGATCAGGATCAGTACGGCGACCGCCCCCATGGCCGCGAATTGCCCGAAGCGCATTGCGGTGCGGGCACCCTGACGACCGGTCGCGGTACGGGCTGTGGCAGGCATGGCGGTGATCCTTGGCCATCACCTGGCGGAAAGTCAATGTCGGCCGGTCGCCGCGGCCCGAGGCTCAGGAGTTGTACGTCCCCTGCGCCCGCTCCAGTCCCTCGATCACCAGACACTCCACCGCGTCCGCCGCCCGGTCCACGAAGTAGTCCAGCTCCTTGTGCTCCGCCGACGCGAAGTCCTTCAGCACGAAGTCCGCGACCTGCATCCGCCCCGGCGGCCGCCCGATCCCGAACCGCACCCGGTGATAGTCCGCGCCCATCGCCTTCGTCATCGACTTCAGACCGTTGTGCCCGTTGTCGCCGCCACCCAGCTTCAGCCGCAGCACCCCGTAGTCGATGTCCAGCTCGTCATGGACCGCCACCACATGAGCGAGCGGAACCTTGTAGAAGTCCCGCAGCGCGTTCACCGGACCACCCGACAGATTCATGAACGACATCGGCTTCGCCAGGATCACCCGCCGGTTCGCCGGCCCCGGCGGGCCGATCCGCCCCTCGACGACCTGCGCCTGCGCCTTGCCCGCCCGCTTGAACTTGCCCCCGATCCGCCCGGCCAGCAGATCGGCCACCATGAACCCCACGTTGTGCCGGTTCATCGCGTACTCCGGCCCGGGATTGCCCAGCCCCACGATCAGCCAGGGGGCGTTGGCATCGGTCGTCACGTGCATGTCTCCTCGGATACGCGCCAGCCGCTGCCCCCATCCAAACCTGAAGGGAACAGCGGCTGACGAGACAACTACGACGGCGAGAATCAGGCCTCGGCGGCCTCTTCGCCCTCACCCTCGGCACCCTCGGGCGCCTCCTCCGCCTGCGCGGCCAGCACCTGGAGCACGACGGCGTCCGCGTCCACGGCCAGCGTCACACCGGACGGCAGGGTGATGTCCTTGGCGAGCACCGAGGCACCGGCCTCCAGGCCCTCGACCGACACCGTGACGGCCTCCGGGATGTGCGTGGCCTCGGCCTCGACCGGAAGCGCGTTCAGCACGTGCTCCAGCAGGTTGCCACCGGCGGCGAGCTCACCCTCGGCCTGCACCGGCACCTCGACGGTGACCTTCTCGCCACGCTTGACGAGCTGAAGGTCGACGTGCTCCAGGTAGCCCTTGACCGCGTCACGCTGCACGGCCTTCGGGATCGCCAGCTCGTTGGTCTTGCCGTCGATGTCCAGGGAGATCAGGACGTTCGGCGTACGCAGCGCCAGCAGCAGGTCGTGACCCGGCAGCGTCAGGTGGATCGGGTCCGAACCGTGGCCGTACAGGACGCCGGGGACCTTGCTGTCACGGCGGATACGGCGGGCGGCACCCTTGCCGAACTCGGAACGGGTCTCGGCGGAGATCTTGACCTCGGACATGATCACTCCTCGTAGTGTCAGAAAGCACGGACGTGGTCACCCGGCCACGAACGGCCTGCTACGAAGAGCGCGTCGATAACGGACAGCCGCATCCCCCGTGAAAAAAAACGGAGAACGGCCTCCCTCGCCGAGCAACTTCGACAGTCTACTCGGAGAGGAAGGCCGCACCCAAAAGGATCTTCCGGCGCCGGATTCTCCGCCGGATTCCCCCTGCTCGTCTGCCTACTGCTCGTCGAAGAGGCTCGTCACCGAACCGTCCTCGAACACCTCACGCACCGCACTCGCGATCGTCGGCGCGATCGACAGCACCGTGATCTTGTCCAGCTCCAGCTCGCCCGGCGTCGGCAGCGTGTTCGTGAACACGAACTCGCTCACCTTCGAGTTCTTCAGCCGGTCCGCCGCCGGACCCGACAGCACACCGTGCGTCGCCGTCACGATGACGTCCTCCGCGCCGTGCGCGAACAGCGCGTCCGCCGCGGCGCAGATCGTGCCACCCGTGTCGATCATGTCGTCGACCAGCACACACACCCGGCCCTTGACCTCACCCACGACCTCGTGGACGGTCACCTGGTTCGCCACGTCCTTGTCGCGCCGCTTGTGCACGATCGCCAGCGGCGCACCCAGACGGTCGCACCACCGGTCCGCCACCCGCACCCGGCCGGCGTCCGGCGAGACCACCGTGAGCTTGTCACGGTCCACCTTCCGACCCACGTAGTCCGCCAGCAGCGGCAGCGCGAACAGGTGGTCGACCGGACCGTCGAAGAAGCCCTGGATCTGGTCCGTGTGCAGATCGACGGTGAGGATACGGTCCGCACCCGCCGTCTTCATCAGGTCCGCGATCAGACGCGCCGAGATCGGTTCACGCCCACGGTGCTTCTTGTCCTGCCGCGCGTAACCGTAGAAGGGCACGATCACCGTGATGGAGCGGGCCGACGCACGCTTCAGCGCGTCGATCATGATCAGCTGCTCCATGATCCACTTGTTGATCGGAGCCGTGTGGCTCTGGATCAGGAAGCAGTCCGCGCCACGCGCCGACTCCTGATAACGCACATAGATCTCGCCGTTCGCGAAGTCGAAGGCCTTCGTCGGGACGACCCCGACACCCAACTGCTGGGCGACCTCCTCGGCAAGCTCGGGGTGGGCGCGGCCGGAGAAGAACATCATCTTCTTCTCGCCGGTCGTCTTGATCCCGGTCACAGCACTGTCTCCTCAGAGGTGTCTCAGCTGGGTGTCGAGAGGCCTGCGCAGCTGGCTACGAACGGCCGTCTCAGCTGGTGGGGTGCGGGTGTGCACCTATCACGGTACGCCGTCCCAGGCGCAGCCGTTTCCGGTCAGCCCTCGCCGCCCGGCTCCCGGGAAGCCGCCTCGGCCGCCTTCGCCGCCGCGCTCCCCGGCCGCTTACGGGCCACCCAACCCTCGATATTCCGCTGCTGACCGCGGGCCACGGCCAGCGAACCGGGCGGCACATCCTTCGTGATCACGGACCCGGCAGCCGTGTACGCACCGTCCCCGACGGTGACAGGCGCCACAAACATGTTGTCCGAACCCGTACGGCAGTGCGCGCCCACCGTCGTGTGGTGCTTGTCCTGGCCGTCGTAGTTCACGAAGACACTCGCCGCACCGATGTTTGAATACTCGCCGATCGTCGCGTCCCCGACATAGGACAGGTGCGGCACCTTCGTCCCCTCGCCGATCGACGCGTTCTTCGTCTCCACGTACGTACCGACCTTCGACTTCAGCCCCAGCCGCGTACCGGGACGCAGGTACGCGTACGGCCCCACGCTCGCCTGCGGACCCACGACCGCCCCGTCGGACACCGTGTTGTCCACCCGGGCCCCCGCACCCACCGTGGTGTTCTTCAGCCGGCAGTTGGGACCGACCTCCGCACCCTCGCCCAGATGCGTCGCACCGTGCAGCTGCGTACCCGGATGCACGATCGCGTCCTGCTCGAACGTCACCGTCACATCCACCCACGTCGTCGCCGGGTCGACCACCGTGACCCCGGCCAGCATCGCCGCGGTCAGCAGCCGGTCGTTCAGGATCCGCCGCGCCTCGGAGAGCTGCACCCGGTTGTTGATCCCCGCGATCTCCCGGTGGTCCACCGCCACCGAGGCACCCACCCGGTGACCCGCCTCGCGCAGGATCCCCAGGACGTCCGTCAGGTACTCCTCGCCCTGGCTGTTGTCCGTACGCACCTTGCCCAGCGCGTCCGCGAGCAGCTGGCCGTCGAACGCGAACACACCCGAATTGATCTCGCGGATCGCCCGCTGCGAGTCGCTGGCGTCCTTGTGCTCCACGATCGCGGTCACGGCACCCGACGCGCCGTCCCGCACGATCCGGCCGTACCCCGTCGCGTCCGGCACCTCGGCCGTCAGCACGGTCACCGCGTTGCCGTCCGCGGCGTGCGTCGCGGCGAGCCGCCCGAGGGTCTCACCGGTCAGCAGCGGAGTGTCGCCGCACACCACCACGACGGTCCCGTCCACCGGGCCGCCCAGCTCCTCCAGCGCCATCCGGACGGCGTGCCCGGTGCCGTTCTGCCGCTCCTGGACGGCCGTACGGACCTGGGGGTCGATCTCGGTGAGGTGCGCGGTGACCTTCTCGCGGGCGTGGCCGACCACGACGACGAGGTTCTCGGGGTCCAACTCACGGGCGGCGGCCAGCACATGGCCCACCAGGCTGCGACCGCAGATGTCGTGCAGGACCTTGGGTGTGGCCGATTTCATACGGGTGCCCTCACCCGCTGCGAGTACGACGACGGCGGCCGGGCGGATGGCGCTCACGGAGTTGTCCTTCGGCTGTGGAGAGGTGGGGACAACCGCAGGATACCGGGGCGTCTCATGGGGGACATGGGAGTGGGCCCTGACAGTGCTGTCAGGGCCCGTCTCTGATATGGCTCCCCCGCCAGGACTCGAACCCGGACAGATGGCACCAAAAGCCACAGTGCTGCCAATTACACCACAGGGGAACATATCGGCTAAACCAGACATTTGGTCAGGCTGCCGAGGTGGCACCCAACACTATGCCGTACCAGGCGCCCTCCGTGCGACGGTACGACTCCGCGCTCTTGGTGACGCGGACGATCAGGCGGCCGTGACGGGCCTCGCCGGTGTTCTCCCTGTTCGTCCCGGGGTTGTGCTGCTTGAGCGTGGCGCGCTGGAAGCCCGTGACCTCGACGCCGACGGCGCCATGGGCATGACCTCTGGGCGGACTGGGTGATTCCGGGGTCAGGTGATCGGTAGTTGAGCAGTTCGGGTGATAGCGGAGAGTTTTGTAGCTATTCGACTACGCGGTGTGGTGTGGGCGGGTCGCGGAAACTAGCCGGAAAAGCCCGGCCCGCCGCCCGTAGGCTGGAGGCATGACCACGACGGGGGAAGACCACTCCGCGGCCCGGACGGGGCCGTGGTGGTGGGCGCGGTGGCGTAGTGCCGCGCTGGACGTGGCGCTCGCGGTGGCGTCCGCGCTGGAGTGTGCGTTGGAGGGTGTGCGGTTCGGCCGGGACGCGGGGATCCCGGCGGCCGCGGGGGCGGGTTTCGGGCTGCTGGCCGGTTCGGCGCTGCTGATCCGGCGCAAGTGGCCGATCGCGGTCGTGCTGGTGTCGATCGCGATCACTCCGGCCCAGATGGGCTATCTGATGGGCATCGTCGGGCTCTACACGCTGGCCGCGTCCGAGCTGCCGCGGCGGATCATCGCGTCGCTGGCGGGGATGTCCCTGGTGGGGATGCTCATCGTGATGCTGGTGCGGGTGCGGCAGGACATGGCGCGGGGTGATTTCGCGCTGGGTGACTGGTTCATTCCGTTCGCTTCGATCACGACGGCGCTGGGGCTGACGGCGCCGCCTGTGCTGCTGGGGCTGTATGTGGGGGCGCGGCGGCGGCTGATGGAGAGCCTGCGGGAGCGGGCGGACAGTCTGGAGCGGGAGCTTCAGCTGTTGGCGGAGCGGGCCGAGGAGCGGGCGCAGTGGGCGCGTAACGAGGAGCGGACGCGGATCGCTCGGGAGATGCATGACGTGGTCGCGCACCGGGTGAGTCTGATGGTGGTGCATGCGGCGGCGTTGCAGGCGGTGGCCCGGAAGGATCCGGAGAAGGCGGTGCGGAACGCCGCTCTGGTCGGGGACATGGGGCGGCAGGCGTTGACCGAGTTGCGGGAGATGCTCGGGGTGCTGCGCAGCGGGGACGGTGTGGCGCGGCGGGAGGGGGCGTCGGTGCCGTTGGCGGCGGTGGGGGCGGCTGCGGCCGCGGCGGCTTCGCGGGCGGCCGACGAGGTCGAGGGGCCGTGTCTGGAGGAGCTGGAGGAGTTGGTGGGGCAGTCGGCGGCCGCGGGGATGGTCGTGGATCTGTCGGTGGAGGGGGAGTCGCGGTCGTATGCGCCGGAGGTGGAGCAGACGGCGTACCGGGTGGTGCAGGAGGCGCTGACGAACGTCCACAAGCATGCGGCGGGTGCGAAGACGTATGTGCGGTTGGCGCACCGGGTGTCGGAGATCGCGATGCAGGTGGAGAACGGGGCGCCGCCGGAGGGTTCGGCGGGGTCGGCGGCGGGGTTGCCGTCGGGGGGCAACGGGCTGGTGGGGATGAGGGAGCGGGTGCTGGCGCTCGGGGGTGTGTTCGTGTCGGGGCCGACGGATGCGGGGGGTTTCCGGGTGTCGGCGGTGATTCCGTCGGCGTCGTCCGCCGGGGCGGGTGCTTCGGGCGCGTCCGTGCCGTCGGACTCGGCGTCGGGCTCGGGCTCGGGGTCGTCCGGGGCGTCGGTGTCCTCGGCGTCGGGTGTGGCGTCCGGTCCCGCGGTGCCGTCGGTGTAATCGCGCGGTGCCGTCGGCGTGCTCCCGCGGTGCGGTGGTTCAGCCCGCGGTGAGCCGTGCCGGTTCGATGCCGGTGACGAGGAGGGCGAGGGCGTGGTCGATGTCGGGGCCGAGGTACCAGTCGCCGGTGTGGTCGAGGGTGTAGACGCGGCCTTCGGTGTCGATGGTGAGGACGGCCTGGGTGTCGGTCTCGGTGCCGAGGGGGCAGACCTCGGTGCCGAGGGCGCGGCCGAGGTCGCCGAGGGTGCGGGCCATGTGCAGGCCGTGCAGGGGGTCGAGGTGGAGTGCGGCGGGGGCGACCTGGCGGCCGGCGCCGGGGGGCGCGATGCGCAGGCCGCCGAATTCGGCCCAGGCCTCGACGGCGGCGGGGAAGACGGTGTGGCGGTGTCCTGCGGGTGAGGTGTGTTCGCGCAGGGTGTCGGCCCATATCTCGGCCTGCTTGATGTCCCAGCGTCCGGGTTGCCAGCCGGCGGCGCGCAGGGCGGCGTCGACGGTCACGGAGAAGCGGGTGGATGAGGTGTGGTCGGCGTGCATGTGCCCTGCGTTCGTCGGCGTCGTGGGTGGGGTGTGGGGGCGGGGGTCAGTCGTCGGTCGCCGCGGGGTCGACGATGCGTACGCCGAAGTGGGCGCTGAGGGCGGTGCAGGCGCGGCAGGGCGGTGCGAAGCTGCCGTGGAGGGGGTCGCCGTCCTCGCGGATGCGGCGGGTGGTGAGTTTGGCCGCTCTGAGGAGCCGGCGGGCTTCGCCGTTGGTCATCGGTTTGCGTGCGGCGCGTTTGGTGCGGGCGGCGTCGGCGGCGGCGATGTGGCGGGAGATCAGGAGTGCTTCGGCGCAGCGTCCGGTGGAGCGGTCGCGTTGGGCGCTGCCGAGGCTGTCGAGGAAGTCCTGGACCAGGGGGTGCAGGGCGGGGGGCTGGTCGCCGCGGGCGGCGGTGCCGGTGAGGGTGGCGCCGCGGACGGAGAGGGCGGCGGCGATGGTGGGGAGTATGCCGTCGCGGCGGTGGTGGAGGGCGGGGGCGTGCGGTGTCTCGCTGGCGCTCCAGTCGACCCTGGGGTCTCCGGACATGGCGGTGTCGGGTCCGGCGTGCGGCCCTGTCTGTGTGGCATTCATGATCGTCATCCCCTCCCGAGCATCCCCCCGGTGGACCCAGGGTGCCAAATCGCGTGGCTGCTGCGGTAACTGGGGCGGTGCGACACGCTCGGTTCCTGGCGGCTCGTCACGGCGGGGTGACGGCTGGTCACTGAAGTGGAGGCCCGGTGACCGGTGTCGGCGTACCGCATAGGCTGTCGCCACCGTGCTGCGTGCGGTCGACGCGCGTGGGAGACGTAGGAGACAGTCCGCTACGGGTCGTGGTGTTCCGGGACCGGAAGGGTGCCGGGGCCGGGCCTGTACAGAGTGCCGCAGGGGGCAACCGTCATGACGACAGGTCGGCTCGGGCAAGCCGCGCCGCCGAACGCGGCCTATGCCGGGCAGGTCGTGCACTTTCCGGATCCGGTCCGGGCCGCTCGGCACCCGAGGGGGGTGCGGGTCGATGAGGGCGGTTATCCCGACTTCTCGCCGTACGCGCGTGCGGTGGCCGAGATCGCGGAGCCGCCGGAGGGTTTCGGGGTCGACGAGCTGCGGTTGACGGACTATGTGTCGGCGAACGCGGCGTCGGCCGCGGCGGGGCACGAGCTGTGGGACACGGTGGCCGATGTGGCGACTCCGCACGGCTGGACGTGGCATCACGTGGTGGGTTCGCGGCGGCTGGAGCTGGTGCCGGTCGAGGTGAAGGCGTTGTTGCGGCACCACGGTGGGGTGGCGACGGCGGTGGTGGACCACGGCAAGCGGGGGACGCGGCCGTTGCAGGAGACGCGGCCTGCTCACTTCGGTCTGTCGAAGTCGGGTGTGGCGGTGTCGGAGCAGCAGGTGCAGGGGGTCGAGGAGGACCTGGGGTACCGGTTGCCGGGTGCGTACCGGTCGTTCCTGAAGGCGGCGGGCGGTTGCGCGCCGGTGGGTACCGCGCTGGACGCGGAGTTGGGGCTGCTGATCGACCAGCCGTTCTTCACGGTGCGGGACGAGGCGGCGGTCAATGACCTGGTGTATGTGAACAAGTGTCTGCGTGACCATCTGACGAAGGATTACCTGGGGGTCGGTTTCGTCCAGGGCGGGTTGCTGGCCGTGAAGGTGAAGGGCGACCGGATCGGTTCGGTGTGGTTCTGCGCGTACGACGATGTGCGGGACGTGGATCCGGGGTGGTCGCCGGCGGAGCGGGTGGAGCGGTTGCTGCTGCCGTGCGGTGAGGACTTCGATGTGTTCCTGTCGCGTCTGGCGGGCAGTCCGCCGGAGTTGGAGACGGTGGCGAACCTGATGGTGGACGGTGGTTTCGCGCGTGCGGTGCCGGTGTCCTCGGTGCCTTCCGCGTCTTCTGCGTCTTCTGCGTCTTCGGTGGGGGAGTGACTTCGGCGATGGTGACGTACGCGCAGGCGCAGGAGCGCGCCGAGGAGTGGGTCAACGGCGATGTGCCGGCGTATCAGCACCGTGAGGTGCGGGTGCGGGAGTTCGGGCTGGGCTTCGTGGTGTGGGCCGAGGACCGGGTGGACGGGCCGCGTTCGGACGGGGGCGCGCAGCGGCTGGTGATCGCGCGGGACAGCGGGGACGCGACGCTGTGGCCGGGGCTGCCGGTGGGCGAGGTGATCCGCCGGTACGAGGAGGAGTACGGGCGTGCCGAGGAGGGGGCGGCGGACGAGGCTCCGGCTCCCGCGGCGCGGGTGGATTTGAATCAGACGTCGTTCTTGCTGAGTCCGCCGGAGTGGTTGCAGGAGGCGGCGGACAAGCTCGGTATTCCGGACCGGCGGGGCGAGGGGGCGCGGGCCGCGTCCGGTGCCGTCGGGACCGGCGGGGGTGCCGCGGGCGGGGGTTCGCTGCCGCAGACCCAGGCGGGGGTGCCGGGGGCGCAGTCAGGCGCGGGTGCCGCGTCGGGTGCCGGGGTGTCGTGGCCGGTGGCCGGCGGCGAGGAGGGCGCGGGAGCGCCCGGCGGGTCCGCGGGGGCGACGCCCTGGGCGGGTACGGACACCAATGCGGACTTCGGGGAGGACCGTTCCGTACCGCTGCCCGCGACGGTGTTCGCGCCGCCGGTGGGTGACGGCGGCGACGGGATGCAGGACGCCAAGACGGAGCTGATCTCGGGCGGCAGCCGGCTTCCGCCGACGGCGGTGACGCCGGTGTTCGACGCCTCGCCCGCGCCCGGTGCGCCCGCGACGTACGGCTATCCGCAGGGTGCGGGTGCCGCGGCCGGGCCGGCGCCGGTGCCCGGTGGGACGCCGCCGCCCGGTGCCGTGTCGTACGGATACCCGCAGGGCCCGCCGCCGGCTCCGGGCACGCCTGCGCCGGGTGTGCCGGGTCCGGCTCCGGTGCCGGGGGCCACGCCGCCCGGTGCCGCGGTGTACGGGTACCCGCAGACGCCCGGTGCCCAGGGTGCTCCGGCGGCGGCGCCGGGCGCTGCGCCTGGTGCGCCCGCGCCGTCCGGTCCGGGTGCGCCGCAGCGGCCGCTTGCGCCGAACGCCGGGGACATCGCCGACGCCGCGACCAGCAAGGCGGCGCCGCCGCGTCGGGCGCGGGGCGCGGGTGAGCCGCCGCATCCGCCGGGCCTCCCGGGTGCTCCGGGCGCGCGGCCGGGCGGTACGCCGCCTCCCGCGCCGTCCGGTCCGGGTGCGCCGGGTGCGGGTGCGGGCGGTTATGTGCCCACGCAGCTGGTGTCGGCGCTCGGGCCCGACGGGCCACAGGGGCCTGGGGTGCCGCAGCCTCCGGGGCCTCCGGGGGCGCCGGCCGTCCCGAACCCGCCCGGCGCGCCGAGCGTGCCCGGCGGTACGCCTCCGGGCGGTGCCGACGGTCCTCACGCCGCGACGATGCTGGCCGATCCCGGCCGGCCGGGCGCGGGTGTCCCGGGCGCGCCGCAGTCTCCGGGTGTGCCGCAGCCTCCGGGTGTGCCCGGTGCGCCGTTCGCGCCGAACCCGCCGGGTGCTCCCGGCGGGCCGGCCTCCGCCGGGGGGCCGCAGGGTGCGGTGCACCATGCGGAGACCGTGCTGGCGGCGCCCCCGGTGGGTGCCCCCGTCGCGTTCCCGCCGCCTGCCCCCGGTGTGCCCGGCGCGCCCGCGGGGATTGCGCAGCCGATGCCGCCCGGTCCGGTCCCGCCCGGTGCCGTGCCGCCCGGTGCGGTGCCGTCGGGTCCGCCGGTGCCGCCGCCCGGTGCCCAGCCGACGGTCGGTCCCGGCTATCAGGCCGTGTTGCGCTACCGCGCGCACGACGGTTCCGAGCAGCAGCTGATCCGGCGTTCGGCGCCGGGCACCCCGCACCCGGAGTGGCAGATCTTCCACGAGCTGCGCGGCATGAACGTGCCGCCGGGGCAGGTGCTGGAGCTGCACACCGAGCTGGAGTCGTGCGAGCTGCCGGGTGCGTACTGCGCGCGGATGATCCGGGAGCAGTGGCCGCAGGCGCGGATCGCGAGCATCGCGCCGTACGGCACGGATCATGCGAGCCGGCAGCAGGGCATGCAGCAACTGCTGGCGCATCAGGGCGAGTTGCATCAGGTCGCGGACGGTCCGGCGCGTCCGGCGCCGGTGCGGGCGCCGCTGCCGCCGGTGCAGCCCGCGCCGCCGATCCCGCCGGAGGGCATCGCGCAGGAGCTGGCGGCGGCGTTCGGGCCGGGCGTGTTCCGGTTCGAGCAGGCCGCGGTGTCCCGGCAGGGTGTGCCGCCGGTCGTGGCGCACACGCTGGTGGTGGCGGGTCTGCCCGCGGACATGGGCCCGTTCTTCTGGGCGCAGGCCCAGCCGGGACGGCCGGTGCCGACCCTGGCGGAGCTGGCGCAGGAGCGCGGGGTGCGGCCGGCGCCCGACGCGGGCTCGTACCTGGTGATGGGCAGCGACTTCGGCAAGGCGATCTGTGTGCAGTACGGCACGGCGAACATCGTCGCGGTGCCGGTGGAGGCGGGGCCGGGCGGCGCGTCGGTGCCGCCGCAGTTCGTCAACACCGGGCTGCCGGAGTTCGCGCGCTGTCTGGCGCTGCTCGGCCGGATGTGGCGGCTGCGTTTCGGTCTGAACCAGGAGCAGGCGGGCCGCTGGACGGTCGACTTCCAGAGCCAGCTGGTCTCGCTGGACCCGGCGGCGCTGGGTTCGCCGGAGAGCTGGTGGTCGGTGCTGCTGGAGCAGATGTGGGACGGGCTGCTCTGACGGGGGCGGACGTCGGCTGAAGCGTGGCAGGGGGTGGCCCCGGTCGGTGGACCGGGGCCACCCCCTTTTTCGTATGTCGTTCTCGTCGGTCGGCGGCTGCGGTTGCGCCGGTCGTGTTCGCGGCCGTGACGCACTCGCGGAGTGTCGCGTTATGAACGCTTATGCCTGATCCATCAGTATGTGCGCGCAATCGTCGTTTCGTGTGTGCAGGGTGGAGAGGGGCTTCCAGGATGAGCAGCGCATCGGTGTCGCCGTACGGTTTCGTGACCGTACGGCGGCGCGGTTACCGTCCCGAACAGGTCGATGCGCAGGCCGCCGCGCTCTCCCGCGCCCGCGACGCCGCCTGGGAGCGCGCCGCCCGGCTCACCGTGCTGGCCAAGGAGATGGAGGCGCAGGCGGCCGGGCTGCGCGAGACGGTCGCGCGGCTCGCCCCGCAGACGTACGAGGGGCTCGGGGAGCGTGCGCAGTCGTTGTTGCGGCTCGCACGGGACGAGGCGGCGGCGGTCCGGGAGCACGCGCGGGAGCAGGCGGGGGAGCAGGCCGCGCAGGCCGAGGCGGACGCCCTGGAGGCGGGCCGGGCGGCGCGGGAGCACGCGGACGAGGTGGGTGCGCAGGCGGAGGAGTCCGCCCGGCAGTGGCTGCTCACGGCACGCGCCGAGGCCGACGGGATCCGGATCGCCACCCGGCGCGAGGTGAAGCGGTCCCGCGGCGAGGTCCTGTCGGCGCTGCGGGAGGCGCGTACGCGCACCGCCGCGATGCGTGACGCACAGGCGAAGGAGCAGGCCGAGCAGTGGGCGCAGGAGGAGCGCGCGGCGCTCGCGCGCGCTGACGCGCTCGACGCGCACCAGGCCGGTCTGGTCGCGCGTGCCGAGGCGGCCCTCGCCGAGGCGAGGCGGGCGTTCGCCGACGCCGAGCAGTCGGCGGCCCGGCGGCAGGAGGAGGCGCAGGCGCAGGCGGCCGGACTGCTGGCGCGAGCCCGGGCGCAGGCGGAGGGGATCAGCCGGGACACGGAGCAGGTGCTGCGCGAGCACGGGGAGCAGTGGGACGAGGTACGGGCCCACATGGACCATGTGCGCAGCCGCCTCAGCGCCCTGACGGGCCGCACGGCGCCGGTGGAGCAGGCACCCTGACGGGCGCGCCGACGGAGTGACCGCCCGCCCGGGCGGGGTGCGGATGAAGTGGACGCCCGGACGGGCAGGGCACGCCGGGCGGGCCGGGCGCGGCGGGAGCAGGCGGCAGCGCGGTGGGAGCCCGGGCTCGGGGCGGGCTCACCTCCCCCCGGGCGGCGCTCCCGTCTCCCCGGGTGCCGCTTCCGTGCCGCCGCGGGCCGCTCCTGCCAGGATCCACGCCTCCACCGCCTCGTACTGGCGGCGTTGCTCCTCCGCCTGCCGGCGGCCCGAGGCGAGGGTGCCGAGCCAGCCGAGGGCGAAGCCCAGCGGGATGGTGACCAGGCCGGTGGTGGTGAACGGGAACCAGTTGAAGTCGGCCTCGGGGAAGGCGGAGGCGGGCGAGCCCGACACCAGGTTGGTGCCCGGCATCAGCACCAGGACCGCGAGGGAGCCGCCGATGAGGGTCCACAGCAGACCGGTTCGGGTGTAGCGGCGCCAGAAGAGGCTGTAGACGAGGGCGGGGGCGAGCGCGGAGGCGCCCAGGCAGAAGGAGACGGTGGCCAGCGGCTGGAGGCTGCGGTGCTGGACCTGGGTGGCCAGCAGGACCGCGGGGAGCCCGACGGCCAGGGCCGACAGGCGGGCCAGCAGCATCTCGCGGCGCGGTGTCGGCTTCCGTCCGCGGGTGGCGAAGACGTCGTGGGCGAGGGAGTCGGCGCAGGCGAGGATCATTCCGGCGACGGAGGCGAGCAGGGTGAGGAAGAGCGCCGTGGTGACGGTGGTGAACAGCAGGGTCTCGGCCGTCGACACGTCGGGGCCGAAGGCGGCGCGCGAGCCCAGCAGGTAGGCCGTGTTGCCCTGGGGGTCCTCCCGGGCTATCGCCTCCCGGCCGATCAGCGCGGTGGCGCCGACGCCGACGACCGTGATGACGAGGACGAACAGGCCCACCGCGGACACCGCCCAGGACAGCGAGCGGCGCACCTGCCGGGCGCCGGCGGCGGTGTACATGCGCATGGTGATGTGCGGCAGGCAGGCGCCGCCGAGCACCACCGACAGCTGGGACGTGATCATGTCGATGCGTGGGTACGGGCTGTCCGCGAACTCGAGGCCGGAGCGCAGGAAGGCGGCGCCGACCCCGCTCTGCGCGGCGGCCGTGGCGAAGAGGGTGCCCGGGTTCCAGTCGAAGCGGCGCAGGATCAGTACGGCGACCACGGCGCCCGAGCCGAGCAGTGTCACGATCTTCAGGATCTGGATCAGGGCGGTGCCCTTCATGCCGCCGATGGCCGCGTAGCTGATCATCAGGGCGCCCATGCCCAGGACGCAGGCCGTCTTCAGCGAGTCGCCGGAGAAGCCGAGGATGAAGGCGAGGAGCTGGCCGGTGCCCGCGAGCTGCACCAGCATCAGCGGCAGCAGCGCGGCGAGGGTGACCGCGCAGGAGGCGATGCGTACGGCACGTCCTGGCATCCGGCGGGCGAGGGCGTCGCCCATGGTGAACCGGCCCGCGTTGCGCAGGGGTTCGGCCAGCAGGAACATCAGCAGCATCAGGGACAGTGCGGTGCTGAGGGCGAGGACGATCCCGTCGTAGCCGCACAGGGCGATCACGCCGCCGGTGCCCAGGACGGTCGCGGCGGAGATGTAGTCACCGGCGATCGCGAGGCCGTTGCGCAGCGGGGAGAGGGATCCGCCGGTGTAGAACGCGTCGAGGTCGTCGTGGTCGGGGCCGGTGATCACGCACAGCAGCAGGGTGAGGGTGGCCACGGTCGTGAAGGCGATCAGGGACATGGTCTGTGCGCTGTCGCTGAACCCGGTCATCGGCCGGCTCCTCGCCTGGCGTCCAGTTCGGCCAGGGTGCGGATGCGGTCGGCGAGGGGGTCGACACGGCGGCGGGCGGTGTGTTCGTAGAGCGCGACGGCCAGCCAGGTGACGGGGAGCTGGAGCAGGGCGAGCAGCAGGCCGGTGGGCAGGCCCTCGGTCGGCATGCGGGTCATGAAGGACGGGGCCAGGGCGGACAGCAGCAGGAAGAGGGTGAAGTAGCCGAGTGCGGTGAGGGTGGCCACGCGGCGCTGCCTGCGGTAGGCGCCGCGCAGGATCCGCAGGTCGCTGTGGCGTCCGAGGGATTCGCGGTGCGGGCGGCGGCGTGGTGCGGGCTCCGGTGGCGGTTTCGGCTGCCAGGGGTAGGTGGGGGACGGCGGCTGTTGCGGGTGCGGCCGGGCGTGGGGGTGGGCGTGCGGGTGCGACGGGAACGGGTCGTGGCTCATCCCGGGCTCCTTGCGTGGCTCGGGTCCGTGGCGGCGGACCGCAGGGAGGTGGGGTGCGGGTCAGGAGGTGGGGGTGCGGGTCACGCACGCTACTCGGGCCGTTGACCGGTGTGGGGGCTTTTCGCCGAACTGGGCGGTAGGTACGCGCTTGCCTGACCGACCTGCGGTGTTGTGCGCGGTGTTACCGCCGGTGACAGTGCGGGGATGCCGGTGCGGTGACGGATGTCGGTGCGGTGGTGTCGGTGCGGTGGTGTCGGTGCGTTGGGGTCGGTCGGCGGGGTCAGTCGGCGGGGTCCCGCAGCACCGGGAAGCGACGCGGTGCGACGAACAGCAGCACCAGGAAGGCGAGTGCGGCGGCGCAGGACGCGCCGAGGTACACCGCGTGCACGGCGTCCGCGACGGCCCGCCGGGTGGCCTCCGGCACGGTGCCCCCGTCCAGGCCGCGGGTGACGGAGTCCAGGTCCCCCGCGCCGCCCAGGCGGGCGGCGAGCACCCCGTTGGCGACCGCGCCGAACACCGACGCGCCGATCGTCTGCCCGGTCTGGCGGCAGAAGAGGACGGAGGCGGTGGTCGTGCCGCGTTCCGCCCAGCCGACCGTCGACTGCACGCCGACGATGAGGGGCAGCTGGAACAGGCCCAGGGCGGCGCCGAGCAGCAGCATCAGCAGGGCCGGCTGCCAGGCCGCGCCGGGGTAGGGCAGGAAGGGGAACGCGAGCAGGATCACCGCGGCCGCGCCGATCCCCAGCATCGCGGTGTCGCGGAAGCCGATCCGCCGGTAGACGTGCTGGCTGAGCGCGGCCGACACCGGCCAGCTCAGCGTCCATACGGACAGGACGAATCCGGCGGCCACCGGGGCCAGGCCCAGTACCGACTGCGCGTAGGTGGGCAGGAACACGCTCGGCGCCACCATCAGCAGGCCGAGCGCGCCCAGCGCGAGGTTGACCGCGGCGATCGAACGGCGGCGCCAGACCCAGCCCGGGATGATGGGGTCGGCGGCCCGGCGCTCGACCACCACGACCAGCGCGGCCAGCGCGAGTCCCGCGGCGAACAGGGCGATCGACGGCGCCGACAGCCACGGCCAGGCCACCCCGCCCTGCACCAGCGCCGTCAGCAGGACGCCGCCGCAGGCGAACACGGTCAGCGCGCCCGCCCAGTCGACCCGCACACGGGCGCGGGCCGGGCGGCGCGGCTCGTGCAGATGACGGACGATCAGCCACAGCGCGACCGCGCCGATCGGCAGGTTGACCAGGAAGATCCAGCGCCAGTCGGCGTAGGCCGCCAGCACGCCGCCCAGGCCCGGACCCGCGACCGCCGACACCGCCCACACGGTGGACAGCCTCGACTGGATCCTCGGGCGCTCGGCCAGCGGGTACAGGTCGGCCGCGAGGGTCTGCACCGTGCCCTGCAGCGCCCCGCCGCCGAGCCCCTGCACGATGCGGAACGCGATCAGCGCGCCCATGTTCCAGGCGAGCCCGCACAGCAGGGAGCCCAGCAGGAAGACGGCCGCGCCGGCCACCAGCACGGGTTTGCGGCCGAAGGTGTCGGAGAGCTTGCCGTAGACCGGCAGGCTGACCGTCACCGCGAGGAGATAGCCGGAGAACAGCCAGGAGAAGACGGAGAAGCCGCCGAGGTCGCCGACGATCTGCGGGACGGCGGTGGAGACCACCGTGGAGTCGAGGGCCGGCAGGGCCATGGCGAGCATCAGCGCGGCGACCACCGCGCCCCGCTGCCGGGTGCCGGTGCGCTGTACGGCTTCGCGTGTCGCAGGTGTCGTACCGCTCACCGGATCCCCTCTCCGTGCCCCCTGCAGCTGTCTCGTACGACAGCTTCCCACTTGCCCCTGACGCGACGGCAGGGTGGAGGGTGATCCCGCCACCGGGTGGAGGTGACCCCGAGAGCGTCTCCACCCGAGGGCGGACGACCCCTAGGGGTATCTCCGCACAGGGGGTCGGGGAGGGTTCGTACCGGCGGAGGAGGAGACGGACCGGGTGCCGTCCTTACATTGGTCCTACGTCGCCGGGACGCCCCGCCGCCACCGTCGGAGGGTGGGGTTAACCCCCCGGAAAGAGGGTGCCGAGCACCAGCGCGCCGCACCCTCTCCCGCCGACAGACTGGGCGGCGTACGGACGAGGTGGCGGAGTTCCGCCACACCCGCGCCGGCGTACGACGTACCGACGCACACGCACACGCGCACCGACCCCACCCGGGACCGGTGCGGCCTACTTGCTGACTGATATAGGAGACAAACCGTGACATCGGCTGTGACCATCACCAGGCACGGGGGCACTGGAGGGCGTACGGCCGTTGCCGCGCGAGCGCGGCAGGTCGTCAAGGCCTACGGGGCCGGCGAGACCCGTGTCGTCGCGCTCGACCACGTCGACGTGGACATCGCCCGCGGCCGGTTCACCGCGATCATGGGCCCCTCGGGGTCCGGCAAGTCCACCCTGATGCACTGCCTCGCCGGGCTCGACACCGTGACGAGCGGTCAGATCTTCCTGGACGAGACCGAGATCACCGGCCTGAAGGACAAGAAGCTCACGCAGCTGCGCCGGGACCGGATCGGGTTCATCTTCCAGGCCTTCAACCTGCTGCCGACGCTCAACGCCCTGGAGAACATCACGCTGCCCATGGACATCGCCGGGCGCAGGCCCGACAAGGGGTGGCTGGACCAGGTCGTGGAGACCGTCGGCCTCGCCGAGCGGCTCAAGCACCGGCCCAGCCAGCTCTCCGGCGGCCAGCAGCAGCGCGTCGCCGTGGCCCGTGCGCTCGCCGCCCGCCCCGAGATCATCTTCGGTGACGAGCCGACCGGAAACCTCGACTCCCGCGCGGGCGCGGAGGTCCTGGGCTTCCTGCGCCGCTCCGTGGACGAGCTCGGCCAGACCATCGTGATGGTCACGCACGACCCGGTGGCCGCCTCGTACGCCGACCGCGTGCTCTACCTCGCCGACGGCCGGATCGTCGACGAGATGCTCAAGCCGACCGCCGACACCGTCCTCGACCGCATGAAGGACTTCGACGCCCGGGGGCGTACGTCATGACCGTCCTGAAGACCTCGATGCGCAACTTCTTCGCGCACAAGGGGCGCATGGCCCTGTCGGCCGTCGCCGTCCTGCTGTCGGTGGCGTTCGTGTGCGGCACGCTGGTGTTCACCGACACGATGAACACGACGTTCGACAAGCTGTTCGCGGCCACCTCCTCCGATGTGACGGTGAGCGCGAAGAGTGCCTCGGACACCGGTGAGACCACGTCCGGGAACGGCAGGCCGCCGGTCATGCCGGCCGCCGTCCTGGACAAGGTCCGCGGGGTGCCCGGCGTGAAGTCGGCGGAGGGGGCCGTCTTCTCCAGCGCCGTGACCGTCGTCGACGCCGACAAGGACAACCTGTCGCCGTCCAGCGGCGCGCCCACCATCGTCGGCAGCTGGAACGCCAACGAGGCCCGCACCATGAAGGTCACCTCCGGTGCGGCGCCGAAGGGCTCCGGCCAGGTGATGGTCGACGCGGACACCGCCGACAAGCACGACCTGAAGCTCGGTGACGAGATCGGCGTGATCAGCGCGGTCGGCACGCACACCGCGAAGATCTCCGGCATCGCCACCTTCACCGTCACCAACCCCGGCGCGGCGATCTTCTACCTGGACACCGCGACCGCCCAGCAGGCGCTCGTCGGGCAGACCGGCGTGTACACGAACGTCAACGTCACCGCGGCCGCGGGGACCAGCGACGAACAGCTGAAGAAGAACGTCACGGCCGGCGTCGGCGCCGCCTACAAGGTGCAGACCGCCAAGGAGACCGCCGACGCCAACCGCAAGGACGTGGGCAGCTTCCTGGACGTCATGAAGTACGCGATGCTCGGCTTCGCCGGGATCGCCTTCCTGGTCGGCATCTTCCTGATCATCAACACCTTCTCGATGCTGGTCGCCCAGCGCACCCGCGAGATCGGTCTGATGCGGGCCATCGGCTCCAGCCGCAAGCAGGTCAACCGCTCGGTGCTGGTCGAGGCGCTGCTGCTCGGCGTGACCGGCTCCGTCCTGGGCGTCGGCGCGGGCGTCGGCATCGCCGTCGGCCTGATGAAGCTCATGGGCATGACCGGCATGAACCTGTCCACCGACGACCTGACGGTGGCCTGGACGACCCCGGTGATCGGCATGCTCCTGGGCATCGTCGTCACGGTCCTGGCCGCCTACCTGCCCGCCCGCCGGGCCGGCAGGGTCTCCCCGATGGCCGCCCTGCGCGACGCGGGCGCCCCCGCCGACGCCAGGGCCGGAGTCGTACGGGCCGTGCTCGGTCTGGTCCTCACCGGCGCCGGCGGCACCGGCCTCTACCTCGCCTCCACCGCCGCCAAGGCGACCGAGGGCTCGCTGTGGCTCGGCCTCGGCGTGGTGCTGAGCCTGCTCGGGTTCGTGGTGATCGGCCCGCTGCTCGCGAGCGGCGTGGTGCGCGTCCTCGGCGCGGTCCTGCTGCGGGCCTTCGGCCCGGTGGGGCGCATGGCCGAACGCAACGCCCTGCGCAACCCGCGCCGCACCGGCGCCACCGGCGCCGCCCTGATGATCGGCCTCGCGCTGGTCGCCTGCCTGTCGGTGGTCGGCTCCTCCATGGTCGCCTCCGCCACCGACCAGCTCGACAAGACCGTCGGCACGGACTTCATCATCCAGAGCGACCGCGGGCAGCCCATCACCGCACAGGCGGTCCAGGCCGTGAAGTCGGTGCCGGGGCTGGCCCGGGTCACCGAGTACAAGGTCACCTCGGCCGACTACACCACCCCCGACGGCAAGACGCTCAAGGACACGGACATCACGGCCGCCGACCCGACGTACGCCACCGACCTGCGCACCAAGACGGTCGCCGGGGACCTGAAGGACGCCTACCTGCCGGACTCGATGTCCGTGCACGAGAAGTTCGCCGAGGCGCACGGCGTCCACCTCGGCTCGAAGATCAAGGTCGCCTTCAAGGACGGCGCCACCGCCGAACTGACGGTCCGCGCCATCACCAGCAGCGACGTCGTCATCGACTCCGGCGCGAAGTACATCTCCACCGCCACGCTCGCCAAGTACGTGCCCGCCGCGAAGACGCCCCTGGACCAGATGGTCTTCGCCTCGGCGAAGGACGGGCAGCAGGCGGCCGCGTACAAGTCGCTGAAGACCGTGCTGCACGACTACCCGCAGTACACCGTGCGCGACCAGACCGACTACAAGCAGGCGCTGAAGGACCAGATCGGGCAGATGCTGAACCTGATCTACGGCCTGCTGGCGCTCGCGATCATCGTCGCGGTCCTCGGTGTGGTGAACACGCTCGCCCTGTCCGTGGTCGAGCGCACCCGGGAGATCGGCCTGATGCGGGCCATCGGCCTCTCCCGCCGCCAGCTGCGCCGCATGATCCGGATGGAGTCGGTGGTCATCGCCCTCTTCGGCGCGCTGCTCGGCCTCGGCCTGGGCATGGGCTGGGGCGCGACCGCCCAGCAGCTGCTCGCCCTGGAGGGACTGAAGGTCCTCGACATCCCCTGGCCGACGATCATCAGCGTGTTCATCGGCTCGGCCTTCGTGGGCCTGTTCGCCGCCCTCGTCCCGGCGTTCCGGGCGGGCCGGATGAACGTCCTGAACGCGATCGCCACGGACTGATCAGGGAGCGGCCACCGCATACGGGGGTTGCGGAGGAAAGACCGGCGCCGGAGAGCCCTGCGGGGACTCTCCGGCGCCGGCTGCGTTCCGTCACCCTCGGGGCGTTGTCCACAGCCCCGGCGCCGGGCGGCGCACCGTCGTACTCTGGACACCCCCGGCCCGTGACACGCGTCGGGCCCTTCGCGTTGCCCACCCGGCCCCCGGTACGCCCCCGGTGTACCGCGGGCCCTCGGACGGAAAGCCCTCCATGAGCCTGCACGGTCTGCTCGACGCCGTAGTCAAGGACACCGCCCTCGCGGAAGCGGCCAAGGCGGCCTCCGACGGCAACCGGATGCATGTCGACCTCGTCGGCCCGCCCGCCGCGCGCCCCCTCGCGATCGCCGCGCTCGCCCGCGAGACCGGCCGCACGGTACTGGCGGTGACGGCCACCGGCCGCGAGGCGGAGGACCTGGCGGCGGCCCTGCGCTCGCTGCTGCCGCCGGACGGGGTGGCGGAGTACCCGTCCTGGGAGACCCTGCCGCACGAACGGCTCAGCCCCCGCAGCGACACCGTCGGCCGGCGCCTCGCCGTGCTGCGCCGACTCGCCCACCCCCGCGCCGACGACCCCGAGACCGGCCCGGTCTCCGTCGTCGTGGCCCCCGTGCGGTCCGTGCTCCAGCCGCAGGTCAAGGGCCTGGGCGACCTGGAGCCCGTGGCGCTGCGCACCGGCCGCAACGCCGACCTGAACGAGGTGGTGGAAGCCCTCGCCGCGGCCGCGTACTCCCGGGTCGAGCTGGTCGAGAAGCGCGGCGAGTTCGCCGTACGCGGCGGCATCCTGGACGTCTTCCCGCCCACCGAGGAACACCCCCTGCGCGTGGAGTTCTGGGGTGACGAGGTCGAGGAGATCCGCTACTTCAAGGTCGCCGACCAGCGCTCCCTGGAGGTCGCCGAACACGGCCTGTGGGCGCCGCCCTGCCGGGAACTGCTGCTCACCGACGAGGTGCGCGCCCGCGCGCAGGCCCTCGCCGAGCAGCACCCGGAGCTGGGCGAGCTGCTCGGCCGGATCGCCGAGGGGATCGCCGTGGAGGGCATGGAGTCCCTCGCCCCGGTCCTGGTCGACGACATGGAGCTGCTGATCGACGTCCTGCCGAAGGGCGCGATGGCGGTCGTCTGCGATCCGGAACGGGTCCGCACCCGTGCCGCGGACCTGGTGGCGACCTCCCAGGAGTTCCTCCAGGCGTCCTGGGCGGCCACCGCGGGCGGCGGCGAGGCGCCCATCGACGTCGGCGCGGCCTCCCTGTGGTCCATCGCGGACGTCCGCGACCGGGCCCGCGAGCTGGACATGATGTGGTGGTCGGTGTCGCCGTTCGCCGCCGACCTGGAGCTGGAGGCGGACACCCTCCAGCTAGGGATGCGCGCCACCGAGACCTACCGCGGCGACACCGCGAAGGCGCTGGCCGACACCAAGGGCTGGCTCGCCGACGGCTGGCGCACGGTCTTCGTCACCGAGGCGCACGGCCCGGCCGCCCGTACGGTCGAGGTGCTCGGCGGCGAGGGCATCGCGGCCCGCCTGGACACCGACCTCGTGGACCTCTCCCCGTCGGTCGTGCACGTGGCCTGCGGTTCGATCGACTACGGCTTCGTCGACCCGGCGCTGAAACTGGCCGTCCTGACGGAGACCGACCTCTCGGGCCAGAAGGCGGCCGGCAAGGACGGCGCCCGGATGCCGGCGCGCCGCAGGAAGACCATCGACCCGCTGACGCTGGAGGCGGGCGACTACATCGTCCACGAGCAGCACGGCGTCGGCCGCTACATCGAGATGGTGCAGCGCACCGTGCAGGGCGCGACCCGCGAGTACCTGGTGGTGGAGTACGCCCCCGCCAAGCGCGGCCAGCCCGGTGACCGCCTCTACATCCCCACCGACCAGCTGGAGCAGATCACCAAGTACGTCGGCGGCGAGGCCCCCACGCTGCACCGGCTGGGCGGCGCCGACTGGACCAAGACCAAGGCGCGCGCGAAGAAGGCCGTCAAGGAGATCGCCGCCGATCTGATCAAGCTGTACAGCGCGCGGATGGCCGCCCCCGGGCACGCCTTCGGCACCGACACCCCCTGGCAGCGCGAGCTGGAGGACGCCTTCCCGTACGCGGAGACCCCCGACCAGCTCACCACCATCGCCGAGGTCAAGGACGACATGGAGAAGACGGTCCCGATGGACCGTCTGATCTGCGGCGACGTCGGCTACGGCAAGACGGAGATCGCGGTCCGCGCCGCCTTCAAGGCCGTACAGGACGGCAAGCAGGTGGCCGTGCTGGTGCCGACGACGCTGCTGGTGCAGCAGCACTTCGGCACGTTCAGCGAGCGGTACTCGCAGTTCCCGGTGAACGTGCGCGCCCTGTCCCGCTTCCAGACCGACACCGAGGCCAAGGGCACCCTGGAGGGTCTGCGCGAGGGCGCGGTGGACGTGGTCATCGGCACCCACCGGCTGTTCTCCTCGGAGACGAAGTTCAAGGACCTCGGACTGGTCATCGTCGACGAGGAGCAGCGCTTCGGCGTCGAGCACAAGGAGCAGCTGAAGAAGCTGCGGGCCAACGTCGACGTGCTGACGATGTCCGCGACCCCGATCCCGCGCACCCTGGAGATGGCCGTCACCGGCATCCGCGAGATGTCGACGATCACCACCCCGCCGGAGGAGCGCCACCCGGTGCTCACCTTCGTCGGCCCGTACGAGGAGAAGCAGATCGGCGCCGCGATCCGCCGTGAACTGCTGCGCGAGGGCCAGGTCTTCTACATCCACAACCGGGTCGAGTCGATCGACCGGGCGGCGGCGCGGCTGCGCGACATCGTCCCCGAGGCGCGGATCGCCACCGCCCACGGCCAGATGTCGGAGCAGGCGCTGGAGCAGGTCGTTGTCGACTTCTGGGAGAAGAAGTTCGACGTGCTGGTCTCGACGACGATCGTCGAGTCCGGCATCGACATCTCCAACGCCAACACGCTGATCGTGGAGCGCGGCGACACCTTCGGCCTGTCCCAGCTGCACCAGTTGCGCGGCCGGGTGGGCCGCGGCCGCGAGCGCGGCTACGCCTACTTCCTCTACCCGCCGGAGAAGCCGTTGACGGAGACGGCCCACGAGCGCCTCGCCACCATCGCCCAGCACACCGAGATGGGCGCGGGCATGTACGTGGCGATGAAGGACCTGGAGATCCGCGGCGCCGGCAACCTGCTCGGCGGCGAGCAGTCCGGCCATATCGCGGGCGTCGGCTTCGACCTGTACGTACGCATGGTGGGCGAGGCGGTGGCCGACTACCGGCGTCAGCTGGAGACGGGCGGGGTCGAGGAGGAGCCGCCGCTGGAGGTCAAGATCGAGCTGCCGGTCGACGCGCACGTCCCGCACGACTACGCGCCGGGCGAGCGGCTGCGTCTCCAGGCCTACCGAGCGATCGCCTCCGCCAACTCCGAGGCGGACATCAAGGCCGTCCGCGAGGAACTCGTCGACCGTTACGGCAAGTTGCCCGAGCCGGTGGAGAACCTGCTGCTGGTGGCGGGGCTGCGGATGCTCGCGCGGGCCTGCGAGGTCGGCGAGATCGTGCTCCAGGGCACCAACATCCGTTTCGCGCCGGTGGAGTTGCGCGAGTCGCAGGAGCTGCGTCTGAAGCGGCTGTACCCGGGGACGGTCATCAAGCCGGCCGTCCACCAGATCCTGGTGCCCCGCCCGAAGACCGCGAAGGTCGGCGGCAAGCCGCTGGTCGGACGGGAACTCCTCGGGTGGGTCGGAGAGTTCCTGGCGACGGTCCTGGGGTCGTAGCGAAGAGGGCCACGAGGGCGGAACGGGCGAAGCCGCCCACGCGTGAGGCGTGGGCGGCTCGGGTTCGGGCGAAGACGGCCCCGGATGCCCCGGCGGGTGCCGTTGCCGTGTGGGGCCGGAAGGTCGCTACGGCCGGTCGGGCCGGTCGCGGTCCGTGCCGAGTGAGCCCTCTATCTTCTGCTGGGCCTGGTCGACCTGGCCTTCGTACTTCCCGCCGGTCTTCTCGTTGACCTTCTTCTCCGCGGTGTCGGAGATGTCCTTGGCCTTGTCCTGCCCGTGGTGCTTGAACCTGTCGAAGATGCCCATCCAGAGCTCCTTCCGGAGGACGGCTGTGACTGACGATACGCCGGAGTTGCGAGGAATGTGCACCTGAGCCCCCGAGTGGTCTGGACCTCGGGGCGATTACGGTGTGCACGGACCGCTACGGGGAAGACGCTCCGTAGGGAGCGGGAACCACGCAGCAAGGGGAGGGGCGCTCGTGAGGCGTCTGAGGGGTGGGACGGTGATCGCCGTCATGACCGCGATCACCGTGACCGGATGCAAGGACCGGAACACGGGCTCCGCGGGGCCCGCCGAGACCGGGAGCGGCGGCGCAGCGCTCGCCGCGGCCCGCTCGCTGACCGTCAAGCTCATGCAGGGGGGTGGCTTGCCATGCGTGACACGAGGCATGTGAGGCACGTGAGCGTGACCGGGCGGGTACTGGCAGGAGTCGCACTGCTCGGCCTGCCCCTGCTGGCAACCGGGTGCAAGGACGTCGACCTTCCGGCCCCCAACGCCCCGTCCGGCTCCGCCGCACCGACGTCCCGGGACGGGCATGCCGTGAGCCCGCTGGACAATCCGGACGGGACGAAGCCGGGCCTGGCGGCCATCACCTCTGCCGGGGACAAGGCAAAGGCCCGAGCCCTGATCCAGAAGGTGACCACGAAGGGGCGCGGTCCGAAGACGGGTTACGCCCGCGCTGAGTTCGGCTACGCATGGATGGATTCGGCACCCGGTGACGTCCCCTTCGCTCACAACGGGTGTGACTCGCGGAACGATCTGCTGAAACGCGATGGCGAGAAGGTCCGGTTCCGCAGTGGATCGGACTGTGTCGTCGTCTCCATGTCCCTCCATGACCCGTATACCGGCAGGACGATCGACTGGACGAAGTCGAAGGCCACCGCGGTCCAGATCGACCACGTGATGCCGCTCTCCTACGACTGGCAGATGGGCGCCTCCCGCTGGTCCAAGGGGAAGCGGGAGGACATAGCGAACGACCCGCTCAACCTGATCCCGGTGGACGGCCCCACCAACGGCGCCAAGAGCGATTCCGGCCCGGCCACCTGGCTGCCCCCGAACAAGCAGATCCGTTGCTCCTACTCGGTCCGGGTGGCGCAGGTGTCGTTGAAGTACGACCTGCCGGTCACGGCAGCCGACAAGGAGACGATGCTGAAGCAGTGCGGCGGCTGACTGTGCCGTGACGGTGAGGAGAACATGTTCCCCCGGCTGCGGGAACGCCGCCCAGGCATTGCGGCTCGTCTCCTCGGCCGGGGGCGCTGACGGGAAGCCGGACCGTGCTGTTCGCCGCCGCTTCCACGGGAGGGGCCTGCAACTCCGGCGTTCGCGGAGCCTACGGCCGTCTGGTCGCGTGGCTTGGGGCATCGGCCTCGCCGCGGTCACTTCGGAACGCCGACGGCTGGCGGTGCCGGCCGCGACGGACACCGACTGAGCATGACGGGAACGGTGCGTCGACGAAGCGCCGCGGAGAAGGCCGCGATGGAGAAGGTCCTCTCCGGCTGCCCGGACCAGAAGCTCCCCACGGGAGGCAACCCGACCGAGGCGCCGGCGCGTTTCCGCGCCCGCTGATCCCCGGCCGGGTCCTCCCCCGTCCCCCTGCCCCCGTTCCCCCTCACCCGTATGCTCCGGCCCCCCGCCGGGGCGTACGGGAGTCCGAGGTCCGTCAGCCGAGCGCGTCCAGGTCCAGGATGTTGCCCGCGGGCTTCTGCGCCGGGACCGGCTTGTCGTAGTCGCTGAAGGTGAGCGAGCCGGGCTCCTTGCCGGTCGTGCTGTCGATCCGCAGCAGGTACGGCTTGCCCTCGGTGGCGACGTACAGCGTGTACCGGTCCTTGCCGTCCTTCTCGTGCAGCACGATCGCGGGCGTGCCCTCGACCGTGGTCGTCTGCCCGCGGGTGGCGTCCGAGTTCCCGTCCTCCGCGCCGCCGAGCACCGAGTCCAGGTCGCAGAAGCCCGCGATGTCCTTGGCGTCCTGGCCCTTCGCGGCCATCTTGGTCCACTTGTCGGCGAGCATGGCCACGGCCGCGTCGGTGTCCGACTTCGACTCGCCCTCGCTCTGGGCGCGCAGGAACGCCTCGTCGTACTTCATGTACACGATGTCGCCGGTCTTGATCAGTTCGGCCTTGCCCTGGCCGCCCATGCCCATGGTGCCGGCGCACTCGCCCTGCCGGTTCAGGGCCATGTCGATGCGGATCGTGCCCTTGCTCTCGTCGTCGGCGATATCGCCCTTCATCCGGAGCGAGGTGGCGCCGGTGGTGGCCTTCAGGGCCCGGTCGGCGATCTCCCCGCCGGTGAGACCGGCGAACGGCTCCTTCGGCTTGGCGGAGGCGGAGGTGTGGGACGTGCCCGTCTTGTCGTCCGCCTTGTCCTGGCCGGACAGACAGCCGGTGAGGCCCGCGGTGGCCGCGGTGGCGAGACAGAGGGCGGCAAGTGCGGTACGACGCATGGCGATTCCTCGATGAAGGTGAAGACGAAGGTGGGGGTGAAAACGAAGGTGGGTCTGAAGACGAAGGTGCGGGTGAAGACGAAGTCGGGGGGAACGTGGGGGTGAAGGCGAAGGTGAAGCGGGGTGCGGTGACGCGGTGAAGCGGGGGGCGGGCGCCGGGGCGGGCGCCGGACGGTGGCGCCGCGCCCCGGACACGACCGGTCCGGTCAGCCGGACTTCTTCCAGTCCCCGCAGCCGGACGTCTTGAAGTAGGCGTCCTTGGCGCTGATCGTGACGACGGCCGTGCCGGTGACGTTGTTGTTCGCGACGATCGAGTCGAGGCCGTGGTCGGCGTCCTTGGTGCGCTCCCAGTAGCAGGAGTCGTCGGCGTTGCCGGTGGACCGGTAGGTGCCGGGGGCGATGTCCGGGCCGACCGCGAACATGCCGCCGTCGCCGTCCATGCCGGTGGCGGAGGATCTCTTGGCCCGGCCGTCGGCGACGGCCTCCCAGTCCTTGCAGCCGGTGGACTTGAAGAGCTTGTCGGTGGCCTTGACGGTGACGTAACTGGTGCCGGTGACGTTGTCGTTGGCCAGGATCGAGTCCATCTCGCCCGAGGCGTCCTTGGCGCGCTCCCAGTAGCACATGCCGTCGGCGTTGCCGGTGGTGCGGTAGGTGCCGGGCTTGATGTCCGAGCCGACCCGGAACTCGCCGTCCCCCTCGAACGCGGCCTTCTTCTTCCCGGACGCCTCGGCCTTGCCGCCGCCGCTGTCCTTCTTGCTGTCGGGCTGCTGCGCCGCGGACGTCGAAGAGCCCTTGTCGGCGGTGTTGCCCGTGCCGCCGGCACCGTTGTCGCCGGCGTTCGCCGAGACGACACCGATGACGACGATCCCCACCACGGCGCCCAGCGCGACCTTGCCCTTCATCCCCATGGCTGTCCCCTCCCCTGGCGTGGCGGCCGCCTTGATGGGGCCGCTCGTTCGCTGGGTCAATAAGACCAGAGCCTGTGAACCGAGTCAACACGGTTCACAAAGTCTCTTGCGTACACGCCGTGAATGGGTAGATCTTGCCTGCGTCGGTATGCTCGACGCCACGCATGAGCGAGCGGGACGAGGGGAGCGACGCGGGTGCAGGACAACGCGACTGAGGTGACCGCCGCCGGGATCGCACGGCTCGCCGGCGTCGGCCGTGCGGCCGTGAGCAACTGGCGCCGTCGGCACGCCGACTTCCCCAAGCCCGTCGGCGGCACGGAGACCAGCCCGTCGTTCGCGCTCGCGGACGTCGAGGCCTGGCTGCGCCACCAGGGGAAACTCGCCGAAGTGCCGCTGCGGGAGCGGGTCTGGCAGCAACTGGCCGGACACCCCGAGGGTCCCGTCACCGCGCTCGTCCACGCCGGCTGCGTCCTGCTGCTCATCCATGACCGGCCGACGGTCTGGCTGGAGGTGGGCGCGGGCTCCGACGAGCGCCTCGCCGCGCTGCTGCCGGCCGCGCTGGAGCAGGTGATCACCCCACGGTTCGGCCCCCCGGCCGCGAGCGGGCGTGGTGTTCACGCTCATGGGAGCGCGGCGACTCCGGAGGCTGTGAACCGACCGCCCGCTGTGAACACTCCGGAACCGGTCCCGGGGGAGTGGACCGTCCCGCCCGCCCCCGTCACCCCGGCGGTTCACCCCACCCCCACCCCGACCACCTCCGCCACCCCTGCCACTGCCACCACCCCCGCGGTCCACATCCCGACCAGCCCTCAGCTCCTCCCCTCCGCCCCGCTCCTGCGCGGGGTGGCCGAGCTCGCCGCCGACCTGGGCGCCCGCCAGACCTTCGAGTTCCTGTTCGGGCGGCACCTGGACGCCAACCCGCGCCAGTACACGCTCACCCCCACCGAGCTGGCCCGCCTCATGGCCGACCTCGCGGGCCCCGCCCGCACCGTCCTGGACCCGGCCTGCGGCACCGGCGCCCTGCTGCGCGCCCTGGACCCCCGCCCCGGTCAGGAGCTCTACGGCCAGGACAGCGCACCCGAACTCGCCGCGCTCACCGCGCTCCGGCTCGCCCTGCACGGCCGGGCCACCGTGCGCGCAGCCGTCGGAGACACCCTGCGTGCGGACGCCTGGCCGCACCTGCGCGCCGACACGGTCCTGTGCCACCCCCCGTTCAACGAACGCAACTGGGGCCACGACGAACTCGCCTACGACCCCCGCTGGGAGTACGGCTTCCCGGCCCGCGCCGAGTCCGAGCTGGCCTGGGTGCAGCACGCGCTCGCCCGGCTGCGGGACGGCGGCACCGCCGTCCTGCTCATGCCGCCCGCCGCCGCCTCCCGCCGCTCCGGCCGCCGCATCCGCGCCGACCTGCTGCGCCGGGGCGCGCTGCGGGCCGTCGTCGCCCTGCCGGTCGGCGCGGCACCCCCGCACAACATCGCGCTGCACCTGTGGGTGCTGCGCCGGCCCGAGAAGGCGCCCGGTCAGCCCGAGGTGCTGCTCGCCGACGCCGGGCAGTTCGCCGGCGAGGGGCGCGGCGGGCCCGACTGGCAGGCCGTAAAGGAAGCCGTGCTCGACGCGTGGCGCGCCCACGACCGGGACGGCACCCTCACGGAACGGCCCGGCCTGGCGCGCTCCGTGCCCGTCATCGAACTCCTCGACGACGACGTCGACCTCGCCCCGGCCCGCCACCTGCCGCCCCCGACGGCGGCCGACGGCGGTGAGCAGCTCACGGCCGTGCGCGAGCGCCTCGGCGAGACGCTGCGGCTGACCACCGGTCTCACCCCGCCGCCCGCCGTGACCGCACCGCCCGCCCGCTGGCCGCTCACCACCGTCGGTGAACTCGCCCGCGGGGGCGCCCTGGTGCTGCGCACGGGCGGAACCGGCGGTCCCGCACGCACGCCCGTCCTCACCGACCACGACGTCCTCGCCGGGACCGGCCCCTCGGGGACGCTGCCCGAGAGCGAGGAGGAGGCCGTCCTGACGGAGGCGGGCGACGTGGTCGTGCCGGTGCTCGGCGGCGGCTCGGTGGCCAGGGTGGTCGACGGCGAGACGGCGGGCGCCGCGCTGGGGCGCAACCTCGTGCTGCTGCGCCCCGATCCCACGGCGCTCGATCCCTGGTTCCTCGCCGGGTTCCTGCGGGGTACCGCCAACAACCGCCAGGCCAGCAGCTACGCGTCCACCGCCACCCGGCTCGACGTGCGCCGGCTGCAGCTGCCCCGGCTCCCGCTGGACGAACAGCGGCGCTACGGCGCCAGGTTCCGCGCGCTCGACGAGTTCGAGCGGGCACTGCGGTACGCGGGCCGGCTGGGGGACGAGCTCGTACGCGGTATGTACGACGGGCTGACGGACGGCACGGTGGCCCCGGGCTGAGCCCCGAGGGCCTGCGAAGTCTTACGAAGTGATCAGCATGACAACGGTTCGGCACAACCCGGGACCGGTTGTCCGCGTCGGCCTATACGCTCGAACTCCGATATCGAACCAGGCCCGGGAGCAGTCATGTACGGCCACGGCGCGCCGCCGCCCACCCGCAGCGCGGGTACCGTCGTCATCGTGCGCGTGCTGCTCGCGGCAGCCGGGATCCTGTCGTGCGGTCTGCTCGCCTGTGTCCCGCTGTTCCGGGTGGCGATCCTGCGCGGGCGGTGGTTCGACTGGACGGCGGCCTGGGTGTCCCTGCCGCTGTCCATCGGCGCCCTGGCGGTCGTCGGCAGCGTGCCGGAGACCGACGTCAGGAGCGATGTCGCGCTGGCCGTGGTGCTGATCCTCGGCGCCGGCAGCGCCGCCTACTACCTGGTGACCGACATCCGGATGGGTCAGGCCGCGCGCCGCTTCGGGGGCTATGCGCCGCCGCACGCGCAGACCGTCCAGGTGCCGTACGGCTACCCGCATCCGGCGCCGCCCGTCTCGCCGTACGCGAGCACGCCCGTCCCGCCAGGGCCCCCCGTGGCCCAGGCGTACATACCGAATCCGTCCATGCCCCAGACGTCCATGCCCCAGACGTCCATGCCCCAGACACCCGTGCCCCAGACGCCCGTGCCGCAGCCGCCGCTGTCGCAGACCCCGCCGCCGCAGCGACCTGCGCCCGCCCGCATCGACCAGGTGCGCGCCGAGCTCGACGAGCTCAGCGACTATCTGCGCAAGCACGAGGACCCGCGGGACGGCCGGCCCGAGGGCGGCCGGTGACCGCGACGACAGGCCGCGTCGTCGCCGACCGGTACGAACTGGCCACGCTCATCGGGCAGGGCGGCATGGGCCAGGTCTGGACGGCCTACGACCGGCGGCTGGACCGACGGGTCGCGGTGAAGCTGCTGCGCCCCGACAAGGTCGCGGGCCAGGAGGCGGACGAACTGCGCCGCCGCTTCGTGCGCGAGTGCCGGGTGACCGCCCAGGTCGACCATCCCGGCCTGGTCACCGTGCACGACGCGGGCAGCGAGGGCGAGGAGCTGTTCCTCGTCATGCAGTACGTCGACGGGGCCGACCTCTCCGACCACCTCGCCGAGCACGACCCGTACCCGTGGCAGTGGACGGTCGCGGTCGCCGCGCAGCTGTGCGCGGTGCTGAGCGCCGTCCACGCGGTGCCGATCATCCACCGCGACCTCAAGCCGCGCAATGTGATGGTGAAGCAGGACGGCACGGTCACCGTCCTCGACCTCGGTGTCGCCTCCGTCATGGACACCGACACCACCCGTCTCACGCACACCGGTTCACCCATCGGCTCGCCCGCGTACATGGCGCCCGAGCAGGCGATGGGCGGTGCGGTCGGCCCGTACACCGACCTGTACGCGCTCGGTGTGCTGATGCACGAACTCCTCAGCGGTCAGGTGCCGTTCGCGGGCTCGACGGCACTCGGGGTGCTGCACCGGCACCTGTACGAGCCGCCGCTGCCGGTGCGCAGGTTGCGCCCGGAGGTGCCGGAGGCGCTGGAGAGCCTGGTCCTGCGCCTGCTCGCGAAGGACCCGCAGCACCGCCCCGCCTCCGCACAGGAGGTGTACGAGCACCTGGCGCTGCTGCTGCCCGCGCGCGGGATGCCCACCGGGGCGCCGCTCGACCCCACGCGCCCGTTCCTGCGCCCGCACGCTCCCTGGCCGGACCGGGCCCGCACCCCCGCCCCGCAGCCCGCGCCCGTCGCGCCGGTCGCCGAGAAGCCCGATGTCGCCGGTGCCGTCGACGAGGTCAAGCGACTCCTCGGCGAGGGCCGCATCACCCAGGCCGTCGACATCCTCGGTGCGATCCTGCCCGCCGCCGCCCAGCAGCACGGCGAGCACTCCCCGGTCGTGCGCACCCTGCGCAAGCAGTACGCGGCCACGCTCATGGACGACGGCCAGTACCGGCGCGCGCTGCCCGAACTGCGCCGCCTCGCGGACGAGCGCGCCGCCGAGGCCGGCCAGGCCGACCCCCAGTCCCTGCGCTACCGCCACGAGTCCGCGCAGTGCCTGGAGCAACTGGGCGAACCGGCGGCGGCGCTCGCCGAGTACCGCGCCCTGCTGCCGTACTACGAGAACCAGTACGTCGCCGGGGACCCGGAGTCGGCCTTCGACGTCCGCCGCCGCATCGGGCACCTGCTGCTGGCGCTCGGCGACCGCGCCGCCGCCCACGACACGCTGGCCCGGCTGCTGCTCGACGTGGAGCGACAGCGCGGCCCCGGACATCCGCTCGCGGCGGAGATCCGGCGGACGTTGCAGTGGCTGGGGCAGGTGCGCGGATAGCTCGGGCCGACAGATTTTGCTGTGCCCTGAAGGAATATTGTGAGTGCCTAGGGGCGCGCTTTCCCGAACAAGGATGCGCACCGGTTAAGTTGCGATCCGTTTCGCGCTACACGCGCTTTCGCGCCGCGCCGCGTGCGCGGTCGTCGCACAACTCGCCGGCACCGCCGGCACAACCAGGGGTGGGGTCACACATGTCCAGCCATCGGCTGTCCCGCAAGCGCAGGTACGTCACGTGGGGGGTGGCAGGGGTCGCCGTCGTCGCCGGGGCCGGTATCGCCGCGCAGACCTCGATGGCCGCCACCACCTGGCCCGCGCAGAAGACCTTCACCGGCCGCGCCTTCGACACCTGCGCCGCGCCCTCCCTGTCCGCGATGAAGGCCTGGCACACCGGCTTCTACGGTGCCGCCGCCGTGTACATCGGAGGCAAGAACCGCGGCTGCGCCCAGGCCAACCTCACGGCGTCCTGGGTGAAGTCGGTCAGCACCCTCGGCTGGAAGCTCATCCCGCTCTACGTGGGCGCCCAGCCGCCCTGCCAGACCGGGTCCAGCCCCGAGAAGATCAGCGCCGCCACCGCCGCCTCGCTCGGCGCGAGCGACGCCGCCGACGCGGTCGCCAAGGCCTCCGCCCTCGGGATGAAGGCCGGCAGCCCGGTCTACCTCGACATGGAGTCGTACGACATCACGAACAAGGCGTGCAACGACGCCGTCCTGACGTACGTACGCGCCTTCGACAAGGCCCTGCGCGCCAAGACGTACCGCTCCGGCTACTACGGCTTCACCAGCTCCAGCGCGAAGGCGATCGCGAACGCCACCGACAAGACGGACCTGCCGGGCAACATGTGGTACGCCCTGTGGGACAAGACGAACACCACCACCAGCGACTGGCCGTTCGCCGCGAGCCAGTGGACGAACCACAGCCGGGGCCACCAGTACATGGTCAACAGCAAGGAGACCATCGGCGGCGTCACGATCACCGTGGACCGGGACGCCTGGGACGGCCCGGTGGCCATCACCGGCTGAGCGTCCGCCCGGCCGTCGGCACGGCTGCCCGGACATCCGCCCGCGCAGCCGTTCGCACGACTGTTCACACGGCGGGGGTGCGGCGGCGGCGAGGCGGTGCCCGAAGTCCCGGTGAATCGTTGGTCGAATGGGTTGGCCAGAGCCTGGCCACTGCCTACCATCGATCACCGCAAGACTTTGTGCACCGTCGCACAATCTCCTCGGGAGGTTTCCTTGCACCGCCGCCGTCGCACCGCGCTCGTCCTGTCCGCCGCGCTCGTCGCCGCGGCCCCGCTCCTCGCCGCCTGCGGAAACGACGCGCATCCCGGCGCCGCGGCCGTCGTCGGCGACCAGCGGATCACCGTGTCACAGCTGGAGAGCAGGGTGCAGGAGGTGCGCGACGCACAGCGCGCGGCGGCGCCGGACGAGGCGCAGTACGCGCGCGTCGTCGCCACCACCGGCAGCCTCACCCGCGACACCCTGCACGGCATGGTCCTGGACCGGGTCCTCCAGCGGGCCGCCCAGGACGCGGGCGTCACCGTCACCCGCAACGAGATCCAGCGGATGCGCGCGGGCCTGGAGCAGCAGGCGGGTGGCGCCGCGGGGCTGGAGGCGGCCTGGCTCCAGCAGTACGACGTCCCGTCGCAGCGCCTCGACGACAACCTCCGCCTCCAGCTCCAGGCGCAGAAGCTCGCCGCCCACCTCGGCACCGAGACCAGCCAGCCGGCCTTCTGGAAGGCTCTGTCCGCGGCGTCCAAGGAACTGCACGTCGACCTCAACCCGCGCTACGGCGACTGGGACGCCCAGAAGGTCAGCCGCGTCGACGCGAAGACCCCGTGGGTACGGGAGGTCGCGGCCGCGGGTTCGCAGCAGACGGCCTGACGGGTACGCGGCGGGGCCGCACCGCCAGGGGACGGCTCCCGGGGCTGTCGGTGCCGTGCGTTACGTTCGAGGGGTGAACACAGCCAGCCCCGAAGCCGCCACCGGCCGCGTCGTCCTGCTCACCACCAGCCACCGGGTCGCCCCGGGCCTGCTGTCCTGGCCCGCCTGGCAGGCGCTGCGCACGGCCGACCGCGTGCTGTGCGCGGACGCGGCCCACCCGCAGCTGCCGTATCTGCGCGAGGCGGGGATAACCGTCGACGAGGCGTCCCCGGCCGCGGAGGACCTGGTCGACCTCTGCACGGGCGGTCACACGGTGGTGGTCGTGGCCACCGCCGAGGGCGAACCGGCGCTGACGGACGGCCTCGCCAGGCTGGCCGGCTCCGGCCGCGTCGCGATGCCGGAACTGGAGCTGCTCCCCGCTTCCTACGACCTCCCCGGCGCCCGCCTCCTCGACCTCGTCCAGGTCATGGACCGCATCCGCGTCGCGTGTCCGTGGTCGTCCCGGCAGACCCACAAGGGCCTGGCCAAGTACGGCATCGAGGAGGCGTACGAGCTCGTCGAGGCGATCGAGGACGGCGACCGGGACGAGCTGCGCGAGGAGCTCGGCGACGTGCTCCTCCAGGTCGTCTTCCACGCCCGTATCGCCGAGGAGGACCCCGAGGCCCCCTTCTCCGTCGACGACGTGGCCGCGGGCATCGTCACCAAGCTCATCCACCGCCACCCGCACGTCTTCGGCGACGAGACCGCCACCACCCCCGAGGAGGTCAAGGAGCACTGGCTGCGGACCAAGGCCGAGGAGAAGCGGCGCACCTCCGTCACCGAGGGCATCCCCGTGCACCAGCCCGGCCTGGCCCTCGCCGCCAAGCTGGCCTCCCGCGCCCGCACGGCCGGCCTGGACGTCCCGGTCCCGCAGGGCGAAGGCATCGGCTACGAACTGCTGGCCCTGGCGGTACGGGCCGAGTCGGGCGGCGTCGACCCGGAGGCGGCGCTGAGAGCGGCGGCGCGGGCGTACCGGGACGCGATCCGGGCCGCGGAGGACTGACCTTCGGCCGAGCCGTGCGATGACGGCCACCGGGGTCAGTACGGTTGACCCAGGGACGGTCGAGGGGCCAGGGGGCTTGGGTGGAACGGGAGTTGGAGGACCTGGCGGCCAGAGGGGCGCAGGCGCTGGTCGCCGGGTTGCACCGGTCGGGCGAGGCGGCACTGGTGCGCGAGGCGTTCGCGACATGGTTCGAGCGGGTGGGGTGGGCCGATCAATCCGATCTGCTGCGGGGGCCGGCGAGCAGGCTGTCGTACTCCCTTACGCGGTGGACGGGCGTTTTTCTCGATGTGCTGACGAACTCGGCCGACCACGAGGCGGCGGGCGGGCTCGCGGCCCTGATCGGCCGGTTCTCCGCACCCGCTGAGGCCCGCCGTACCGCCGACCGGGCGGCGGTCGTCACCGGACGCATCCTCAAGCGCGACAAGGCCGTCCCGCCTCCCGCCGAGAAGCCCGGAGCACCCGAGAAGCCCGGGGCACCCGGGGAGCCGGGCGTCGCGGGGGACCACGTCGACTTCCGGCAGGGCTCCTTCCACGGACCGGTCGTGGGGAGCCAGCACACCTACGTCAACCACCCCGGCGCCGCGCTCCCCGACCCCGGCCGCTGGCCGACGCCGGACGAGGTCGACCCGGTCACCCTGGGCGTACGGCCCACGCGGCGGCCGGGCGGCGCGGACCTCGCGCGTCTTCCGGCCTATGTGGAACGGGACATCGACGCCGGGCTGCGCGGCTGGCACGAGCGGGACGACCTCCTGGTCGTCACCGGCGGCCCGCTGTCCGGCAAGTCACGGACGGCCTGGTACGCCGGGGCCCGGGCCGCCGGGCCCACCGCCCGGGTCTTCGCGCCCGCACCCGGTACGGATCTGCGCGGCCTGCCGGAGGCGCTGCACGGCCGGGCCGGCCGCCATGTCCTGTGGCTCGACCAGCTGGAGGACCACCTCGGCGAACACGGCCTGAACCTGGGACTGCTGGGCCGGCTCTCCGCACTGCGCGTCCCCGTGGTGGCCACCCTGCGCGACGAGGTCTACGAGGAACACCGCTTCGGCGACGGCCCCGCGTCCAAGCTGCTGGCCCGGGCGCGGGTGGCGCGCGTGGGTTCCCGGTGGAGCGAGCACGAACTCGCCCGGCTGGCCGGGCACCGCGACGACGACCGGCTCGCCGACGCGTGGGAGTGGTCCGACGAGGGCGTCACCCAGTTCCTCGCGCTCGGCCCCGAGCTCGAAGACCTGTGGCACAGCTCCGGGTGGTCCAACAGCCGTCATCCGTACGGGCATCTGCTGGTCCGGGCGGCCGTCGACCTCGCGCGCTGCGGAGTCACCGGAGGCATACCGGACCTCCTGCTGACGGAGGCGGCCTCGTGCTACGGCGGAAGGCGGCCGGGCGGGGAGTCCTTCCGGGAGGCGACGGCCTGGGCGGCCGCACCGCGGCACGGAGTGGCGGGGCTGCTGGTCCCCGTACCGGGGCCGGGCGCGGAGGAGGGTGAGGCGGCGGCGTGGCGGCCGTACGGATCGCTGGTCGCGCGGGCGCGGCGGACGCCGGTGCCGGTGCGCGCGGCCGTCTGGCGTTGCGCGCTGGAGGGGACGCGCCACGACGCCGACGTGCACCACAACGTCCGCAGGACCGCCCACGCCGTCTTCGCCCCGAGAGCCGAAGCGGGGGACACCGAGGCCATGCACCTCCTGGGCGAGCTGGGTGCGGACGTGGAGGACGAGGCCACCGCGCTGGAGTGGTTCCGCAAGGCGGCCGACGCCGGGCGTACGGACCTGGCGGCACGGGTGGGGGAACTGCTCCTCGGGCAGGGGCAGGCCGAGCAGGCCCTGCCGTATCTGCGGGCGGCGGTCGCGGACGCCCCGCAGGCACACGTGACCCACCTGCTCGGCCGGGCCCACCTGGTCCTGGCCGAGCACTGGCTGCGGACGGCGGCCGAGAGCGGCCACGAGGAGGCGAAGCGCCGGCTGCGCGAGCTGACGGCAGGCCGCCTCAAGGACACTGCTCGGGCGCAGCTTTCGTACGACCTGCCGACATGGGCTGCCGACACCGGCTGGGAGCGGGACCACTGACGGCGTACCGCCGCCCACGGCCCCGCTTCCACCCCCGCAAGCCGAACGATGAAAGCCAGCTAACGTCGAGGCGTGACCAACCAGCCCGCCCCCGGCGACCCCGTACCCGTGCCCGACAGCCCCGCCCCCGACCTCTTCACCTGGGAGTTCGCCGCCGATCCGTACCCGGCCTACGCCTGGCTGCGCGAGCACGCCCCCGTGCACCGCACCCGGCTGCCCAGCGGGGTCGAGGCCTGGCTGGTCACCCGGTACGCGGACGCCCGGCAGGCCCTCGCCGACCAGCGGCTGAGCAAGAACCCCGCGCATCACGACGAGCCCGCGCACGCCAAGGGCAAGACCGGCATCCCCGGTGAGCGCAAGGCCGAGCTGATGACCCATCTGCTCAACATCGACCCGCCGGACCACACCAGGCTCCGGCGGCTGGTCAGCACGGCGTTCACCCCGCGCCGGGTCGCGGAGTTCGCGCCGCGCGTGCAGGAGCTGACCGACCGGCTGATCGACGGCTTCGCCGGCCGGGGCTCCGCCGACCTCATCCACGAGTTCGCCTTCCCGCTGCCCATCTACGCCATCTGCGACCTGCTCGGCGTACCCCGCGAGGACCAGGACGACTTCCGGGACTGGGCGGGCATGATGATCCGGCACGGCGGCGGGCCGCGGGGCGGGGTCGCGCGGTCGGTGAAGAAGATGCGCGGCTATCTCGCCGAGCTCATCCACCGCAAGCGGGAGGCGCTGCCCGAGACCGCCGCTCCGGGCGAGGACCTCATCTCCGGTCTCATCCGCGCCTCCGACCACGGCGAGCACCTCACCGAGAACGAGGCCGCCGCCATGGCGTTCATCCTTTTGTTCGCGGGGTTCGAGACCACGGTCAACCTCATCGGCAACGGTATGTACGCGCTGCTGACCCATCCCGCTCAGCGTGAGCGCCTCCAGTCGTCCCTGGCCGCGGGCGAATCCGCACTGATGGAGACCGGCATCGAGGAACTCCTGCGTTACGACGGGCCGGTGGAGCTGGCGACCTGGCGGTTCGCGACCGGGCCGCTGACCATCGGCGGCCAGGACATCGCCCCCGGGGACCCCGTCCTCGTCGTCCTGGCGGCCGCGGACCGGGACCCGGAGCGGTTCACCGATCCCGATGTGCTCGACCTCACTCGCAGTGACAACCAGCACCTCGGTTACGGCCATGGAATCCACTATTGCCTGGGTGCGCCGCTGGCCCGGCTGGAGGGACGCACCGCGCTCACCACGCTGCTCACCCGGCTCCCCGACCTGCAACTCGCCGCGGAACCGGCGGACTTGAGATGGCGTGGTGGACTCATCATGCGCGGACTGCGTGCCCTGCCTGTGGAGTTCACGGCGGTCTGACCGATTGGCGGCAGTCGTGAGGGTTCCGGACCCGGGTGACGTACCGTCAACATTGTGATCTTCGCGTGATCTCCGTGGCATGAACTTGTGACAAGTGATCGTGTGCCGATACGTTCAATCATCAACACGGCGCAGCCTCACGCCGTGTCGGTCACTGCTGTCGCACGAAAGGTTTCCGCATGCTCTCCGGAAACGGTCGTCACCGTCGTCCCCGCCAGGCTCCGGCACTGCTCGTCGCGGCAGGAGTGGCAGGTTCCGCCATCGCCATCCCGCTTCTGGGCGCGGGCGGCGCGAGCGCGGCCGAGGGCAGCACCTGGGACCAGGTCGCGCAGTGCGAGACCGGCGGCTCCTGGAGCGCCGAGAGCGGTGACGGGCACTTCGGTGGCCTGCATCTGACCCAGGCGGACTGGGAGCAGTACGGCGGTCTCGACTACGCCGCCAGGGCCGATCTGGCCAGCCGGTCCCAGCAGATAGCCGTCGCCGAGAAGATCCTCGCCGCCCAGGGCGCCGGTGCCTGGTCCACGTGCGGGCTGACCTCGGGGCTCGCCCAGGACTCCGCGACGTCCGTCGTCGACACGGGTGTGGCGGGCGACTCGGCGAGCGACGCGTCCGACGCGAGCGGTTCGACCTCGGTGTCGGACGTGCTCGGTCTGCCCGACTCCTCCGCCGGAGCCTCCACCGACCCGTCCTCGACGCCCGCCGCCGGTACCGCGTCCGCCGACCCCTCCGCCCTGCCTTCCGGCACGGCCTCCACCGCCGCGCCCTCCGCGAGCGCGACGGACAAGACGGACAATAGTGCGGATACCGCCACGAGTGGCGCTCAAGGCGACGATTCCTCCGCAGGCGATGCAGAGGTGGACAATTCCGCCAACTCCCGGCAGGCCATCGGCGCTTCGGGCCTGGTCGACACGGGTGACCTGACCGGCACCGGCCGCCACCGTGGCGCCAGCGCCGACGAGGACACGTCCTCCGTCGACGCCGACCTGTCCTTCATCGGCCGGCACGCCTCGACCGCCTACGGTTCCTGACCCGCTCGCCGGGGTGGTCCGCCACCCCCGGACCGGCCCTCCGCATTCCCGCGACGGACGGCGCCTGCTCCGCATGGTGAGCAGGAGGCGAGTGGTGCCGGCCGGGACCGTGTCTTCCCCGGTCAGGCCGGGGAGGCACCTGTCTAAACGGGCGTAAAGCGGCGAGAGTTGACGTCCCGTTTCACCGCTAAATGTCCGTTTTGGTGAAACTGTGGGATGAGTCTCAGAAGCCCTGATCGTCTTTGGAAATAACCGGATCGCCTGCCTACGGTCGAGACCGCTCGCCACAGCGGGCACCGGCCGCCGCAACGCCGAATCCTGCCAGCGGCTGCCCGGGAACATTCGTCGCGTCAAGCGCCGTCGGCAGGAGCGGGGGACCCAAGGTAAGCGCCGGGCCCAGCGGTTGAAGCTGGTGCCGGCTCGGGGTGAAGCCGCGTCCCGTGAGGGGCGTGGCCGGGCAACTCAACCGGCCCGAACCCGACAGCTCACCTCGCAGGCGTCGGTGAGGGGATCCACCATGCTGTTTTCCGGTAAGGGCACGCACCGCCGCCCGTCCAAGGCCACCCGCATCGCCGCGCTCGCCGGTGTCGCCGGTGTCGCCATCGCCGCCCCGCTGTTCGCGGCCGGCAACGCCTCCGCCGCCACCGCCGCCGAGTGGGACACCGTCGCCCAGTGCGAGTCCGGCGGCAACTGGGCCATCAACACCGGCAACGGCTACTACGGCGGTGTCCAGTTCTCCGCCTCCACCTGGGCTGCGTACGGCGGCAAGCAGTACGCCTCGCAGGCCAACCTGGCCACCAAGGCCCAGCAGATCACCATCGCCGAGAAGGTCCTCGCCTCCCAGGGCAAGGGTGCCTGGCCGGTCTGCGGCAAGGGTCTGTCCCGCACCCCCTACGCCGCTGCCGCCCCCGCGCCGAGCACCGCCACCCGCTCGACCGAGACGCAGACCGCCTCCCGCTCCGCCGAGCGCCCGGCCGTCGCGCAGACCGTCACCACCCCGGCCGGCCAGAAGGTCGCCAAGGGTGACGGCGAGTACAAGGTCGTCAAGGGTGACACGCTCAGCAGCATCGCCCAGAAGCACCAGGTCAAGGGTGGCTGGCAGGCGCTGTTCAAGCTGAACAAGGGTGTCGTCGCCAACGCCGACGTCATCTACCCGGGCCAGCAGCTGCACCTGAAGTGACAGCGCGCTCGTAGCTGAACCACGGCGGCCTCCCAGCCGTGTCCTTCATTGTGGAGGCCACGTGAGGGCCGCCCCCCGTCCCCACGGGCTCCCCGTCCCGGTGCGTTCTTCCCCCGTACGCACCGGGACGGGGTTTTTTGTCGAACCGGCTTTGTTCCGTTCGGAAACAATTTACTCTCGGTTCCGTCCATGACGCGGTCAACGACCGGTTGATCGCCCCGGGACGGTTAGGCTCAGTCCCGCGCGGCCACCACAGGCCTGCGCATCACCACCGGGCTCTCCGGCCCGGCGTAGCTTGCGTCACATCCCAGAAGGAGATGCTCGTGCCGTCCATCGACGTCGTCGTAGCCCGGGAAATCCTGGACTCCCGAGGCAACCCCACGGTCGAGGTCGAGGTCGGCCTCGACGACGGCAGCACGGGTCGTGCCGCCGTCCCGTCCGGCGCCTCCACCGGTGCCTTCGAGGCCATCGAGCTCCGTGACGGTGACCCCAACCGTTACCAGGGCAAGGGTGTCGAGAAGGCCGTCCTCGCCGTCATCGAGCAGATCGGTCCGGAGCTCGTCGGCTACGACGCCACCGAGCAGCGCCTGATCGACCAGGCGATGTTCGACCTGGACGCCACCGACAACAAGGGCTCGCTCGGCGCGAACGCCATCCTCGGCGTCTCCCTCGCCGTCGCGCACGCCGCCTCCGAGGCGTCCGACCTCCCGCTCTTCCGTTACCTGGGCGGCCCGAACGCGCACCTGCTGCCCGTTCCGATGATGAACATCCTGAACGGCGGCTCGCACGCCGACTCCAACGTGGACATCCAGGAGTTCATGATCGCCCCGATCGGCGCGGAGACCTTCTCCGAGGCGCTGCGCTGGGGCGCCGAGGTCTACCACACCCTCAAGAAGGTGCTGAAGACCAAGGGCCTGTCCACCGGTCTCGGCGACGAGGGCGGCTTCGCCCCGAACCTGGAGTCCAACCGCGCCGCCCTCGACCTCATCGTCGAGGCCATCAAGGAGGCCGGTTACACCCCCGGCGAGCAGATCGCCCTCGCCCTCGACGTCGCCGCCTCCGAGTTCTACAAGGACGGCGTCTACACCTTCGAGGGCAAGGAGCGCACCGCCGCCGAGATGACCGAGTACTACGCCGAGCTCGTGGCGGCGTACCCGCTGGTCTCCATCGAGGACCCGCTGTTCGAGGACGACTGGGCCGGCTGGAAGATCATCACCGACCAGCTGGGCGACAAGGTCCAGATCGTCGGCGACGACCTCTTCGTCACCAACCCGGAGCGCCTGGCCCGCGGCATCGAGGAGGGCTCCGCCAACGCCCTGCTCGTCAAGGTCAACCAGATCGGTTCGCTGACCGAGACCCTGGACGCCGTCGAGCTCGCCCAGCGCAACGGCTTCAAGTGCATGATGTCCCACCGCTCCGGCGAGACCGAGGACGTCACCATCGCCGACCTCGCGGTCGCCGTGAACTGCGGCCAGATCAAGACCGGCGCCCCGGCCCGCTCGGACCGCGTCGCCAAGTACAACCAGCTGCTGCGCATCGAGGAGATCCTCGACGACGCCGCGGTGTACGCCGGCCGCAGCGCCTTCCCGCGCTTCAAGGGCTGAGCCGTACAGGGTCAAGCCTGAGCCAGTCGTACGTACGTCCCCGTACCCGGTCCCGTACCGTGTCCGGGGACGTACGCGTGTGACGGCGCGGGTGACAACGGGTGCGAAGGGGAGGCGAAGAGCCAGATGGCCGTGAAGGACCGGGACCGTTTCTCCACCGCGACCAGGCTGCGGGCGCTCGGCGAGCAGACCGCGGCCCGCGTCTACCGCTCCCAGACCAGACGCCAGGCCCGCCGCTCCCGGCTCACCGGCCGGGCCGCGCTGCTCGCCCTCGTGCTGTGCTCGCTGGTCGTGGCCCTCGCCTACCCCATAAGGCAGTACGTCTCGCAGCGCGCCGAGATCGCCGACATGGAGCGGCAGAAGCAGCAGGCCAGGGAGCGCGTGGAGGAACTGCGCGACCTCAAGGCACGCTGGCAGGACGACGCGTACGCCGAGCAGCAGATCCGGCAGCGGCTGCACTACGTGATGCCCGGCGAGACCGGTTACGTGGTGATCGACCCGGACGCGGTCAAGCAGTCGCGGGCCGCCCGCGGGGCGGCGCGCCGCCCCTGGTACTCGAACGTCTGGGACGGAGTCGACAAGTCCGACGCCTCCGACCGATGACGGATAGCAGAAAGACAAGCTCAGGACAGATGGAAACGCCCCCGCCGACCACTCCTCGCACCGAGCCCACCGACGCGGACGTCGAGGCCTTCAAGCAGCAGCTCGGGCGGCCGCCGCGCGGGCTGCGCGCCATCGCGCACCGGTGCCCCTGCGGCCAGCCGGACGTCGTGGAGACGGCCCCCCGGCTGCCCGACGGCACGCCCTTCCCGACGCTGTACTACCTGACGTGCCCGAAGGCGAACTCCGCGATCGGCACGCTGGAGGCGAACGGCGTGATGAAGGAGATGACCGACCGGCTCGCGACCGACCCCGAACTGGCCGCCGCCTACCGCGGCGCGCACGAGGACTACATCCGCCGGCGCGACGAGATCGAGGAGCTGACGGGCTTCCCGAGCGCCGGCGGCATGCCGGACCGGGTGAAGTGCCTGCATGTCCTGGTCGCGCACTCGCTGGCGGCCGGTCCGGGCGTGAACCCGCTCGGCGACGAGGCGCTCGCGATGCTGCCGGAGTGGTGGCGCAAGGGCGCCTGTGTCGTCCCGGCCGGGGAGTGCGGGAAGTCCGCGGAGGGCGACCAGTGACCCGGGTGGCCGCGATCGACTGCGGCACGAACTCCATCCGGCTGCTGGTGGCCGACGCCGACCCCGAGACGGGCGAACTCGTCGACCTGGACCGCCGGATGACCATCGTCCGGCTCGGCCAGGGTGTGGACCGCACCGGCCGGCTCGCCCCCGAGGCGCTGGCGCGCACCTTCGCCGCCTGCCGTGAATACGCGGACGTCATCAAGGAGTTCGGTGCCGAGCGGCTGCGCTTCGTCGCCACCTCCGCCTCCCGGGACGCCGAGAACCGGGACGAGTTCGTGCGCGGGGTGCTGGACATCCTCGGCGTCGAGCCCGAGGTCATCTCCGGCGACCAGGAGGCCGCGTTCTCCTTCACCGGCGCCACCAAGGAGCTGATGGGCCGTGAGGACCTGGCCCGGCCCTATCTGGTGGTGGACATCGGCGGCGGCTCGACCGAGTTCGTCGTCGGCGGCGAGCAGGTGGACGCCGCGCGCTCGGTCGACGTCGGCTGCGTACGGATGACCGAACGGCATCTGGTCGTGGACGGGGAGATCACCGACCCGCCGACGGCCGGTCAGATCGCGGCGATGCGCGCCGACATCGAGGCGGCCCTAGACCTCGCCGAGCGGACGGTCCCGCTGCGCCGGGCGCACACCCTGGTCGGTCTCGCCGGTTCCGTCACCACCGTGTCGGCGATCGCGCAGGACCTGCCCGCCTACGACTCGGCGGCCATCCATCACTCCCGGGTCTCCCACGACCGGGTCCGCGAGATCACCGACCGGCTGCTGCGCTCCGCGCACGCCGAGCGCGCGGCGATCCCCTCGATGCACCCGGGCCGGGTCGACGTGATCGGGGCGGGCGCCCTCGTGCTGCTCTCGATCATGGAGCGGATCGGGGCCGAGGAGGTCGTGGTGAGCGAGCACGACATCCTCGACGGCATCGCCTGGTCGATCGCCTAGCCGCTCACGGAGCCGTTCGCGGGGCCCGGCTCGCACTCTGCTGAGCAGGCAGGAAGTGCGTTTGAGCGCGGCGGAGGGGTCCTGTCGGGCCCCTCCGCGAGTCCTCGCCGGAAACCTTCGTGAAGTTCTTCACAAGGAATTCGGTCCTGTCGGGGTACGGAACGGGGTCGGTTGGCCCTTCCGGGGTCCCCGCGTCTGTGTGAACATGTTCAAAAGAGGCGTGCGGGGACGTTTCGCGGAGATGTCGGGCGCGCGTCCTCCGGAGTCCTGGACACCCCTCTTCCGGCCAGGAGGAGCAGCTCACGCGGCATTGACAACGCCCTTTGGGATACACGGGTTCCCGCTCCGCGCCATGATGTGGATCACTCGGGTCGCGGAGGATAACACACCCCCTGTCGGAGCTTGTGAAGGGGCGCACGAGCGACCCCCTGGGGGCGGGTGGATACTCGATGCCATGAGCACCACGGAGCGTCCCAGGATCCTCGTAGTAGGCGGTGGGTACGTAGGCCTGTACGCAGCTCGGCGTATCCAGAAGAAGATGCGCTACGGCGAGGCGACCGTCACGGTCGTCGACCCCCGGTCGTACATGACCTACCAGCCCTTCCTCCCCGAAACCGCCGCCGGCAGCATCTCCCCGCGTCACGTCGTCGTCCCGCTGCGACGCGTGCTGCCCAAGGCGGAGGTCCTCACCGGCCGGGTCACCACCATCGATCAGGACCGCAAGGTCGCCACGATCGCCCCGCTGGTCGGCGAGGCGTACGAGCTGCCCTTCGACTACCTGGTCGTCGCCCTCGGCGCGGTCTCCCGCACCTTCCCGATCCCCGGCCTGGCCGAACAGGGCATCGGCATGAAGGGCGTCGAGGAGGCCATCGGCCTGCGCAACCACGTCCTCGAGCAGCTCGACAAGGCCGACTCCACCACCGACGAGGAGATCCGCCGCAAGGCGCTCACCTTCGTCTTCATCGGCGGCGGCTTCGCCGGTGCGGAGACCATCGGTGAGGTCGAGGACATGGCCCGCGACGCGGCCAAGTACTACAAGACGGTGTCCCGCGAGGACATGCGCTTCATCCTCGTCGACGCCGCCGACAAGATCCTTCCCGAGGTCGGCCCCAAGCTCGGCCAGTACGGCAAGGCGCACCTGGAGGGCCGCGGGGTCGAGATCTACCTCTCCACCTCCATGGACTCCTGCGTCGACGGCCACGTGGTGCTGAAGAACGGCCTCGAGGTCGACTCCAACACGATCGTGTGGACGGCCGGCGTCAAGCCGAACCCGGCGCTGGCCCGTTACGGCCTGCCGCTGGGCCCGCGCGGCCACGTCGACTGCGCGCCCACCCTCCAGGTCCAGGGCACCGACTACATCTGGGCCGCGGGCGACAACGCCCAGGTGCCGGACATGGCCGCCCGCAAGGCCGGTGTGGAGAACGCCTGGTGCCCGCCGAACGCCCAGCACGCGCTGCGTCAGGCGAAGGTCCTCGGCGACAACGTGGTGGCCGGCATGCGGGGCTTCCCGCAGAAGGAGTACGCCCACTCCAACAAGGGCGCGGTGGCGGGCCTCGGCCTCCACAAGGGCGTCGCGATGATCGTCATGGGCAAGATGAAGATCAAGCTCAAGGGCCGTCTCGCCTGGTACATGCACCGTGGCTACCACGGTATGGCCATGCCGACCTGGAACCGCAAGATCCGTGTCTTCGCCGACTGGACGCTCGCGATGTTCCTCAAGCGCGAGGTCGTCGCGCTCGGCGCGCTGGAGACCCCGCGCGAGGAGTTCTACGAGGCCGCCAAGCCGGCCCCGGTGGCCGCCGCGCCGAAGACCGAGAAGACCGAGGCGAAGGCCTGACCTCCGGTCACTGATCCACCCCGAAGGGGCCGTCCGCCATCCGTGGTGCGGGCGGCCCCTTCGGCATGTCCGGATCCGGCGCGGGCAATCCCGTACCGCCATCCGTGGGGTGCGGCATGGTGACGGCCGGGGAATGACTCGATGGTGCACGATCGTTGCTCTGAGCGAACCGGTGGGCCAATTCCTTCATGGAGGTGTGCGCCATGGCCGACGCCGCGCTGCGGCTGGAGAGCCTTTTCGGACAGTTGCTGGGAGTACCGCTTCCCGTGCGCGTTCGCGCCTGGGACGGTTCGCAGGCGGGCCCGCCGGGCACGCCGACACTGATCGTGCGCAACCGGCGCGCACTGCGCCGACTGTTGTTCAAGCCCGGCGAGTTGGGCCTGGCCCGCGCCTGGGTCTCGGGGGACCTGGACATCGAGGGCGACCTGTACAGCGCCCTGAGGCTGCTGTCGGGCCTGTTCTGGGAGCGCGGCGACGACGCCAGGACCCTCGCCCAGGCCCTGCGCGACCCGGACGTGCGCGCCGCCGTCCGAGGTCTGGTCAGACTCGCCGGACCCCCGCTGCCGCCCGCCCCGCCCCGGGAGGAGATCCGCAGGCCCCGTGGGCACCTGCACACCCGGCGCACCGACCGCCGCGCCATCAGCCACCACTACGACGTCGGCAACGACTTCTACGAGCTGGTCCTCGGCCCGTCGATGGTCTACTCGTGCGCCTACTGGGACGACGGCGGCACGCTCCAGGACGCCCAGCGCGACAAGCTCGAACTCGTCTGCCGCAAGCTCGGCCTGAAACCGGGGATGCGCCTGCTCGACGTCGGCTGCGGCTGGGGTTCCATGGCCGTCCACGCGGCCCGCGAGCACGGGGTGCGGGTCGTCGGCATCACCCTCTCCCAGGAGCAGGCCACGTTCGCCCGCAAGCGCGTCGCCGACGAGGGGCTGACGGACCGGGTGGAGATCCGGGTCCAGGACTACCGGGACGTCCGCGACGGCCCCTACGACGCGATCTCCTCCATCGGCATGGCCGAACACGTCGGCGCCGAACGCTATCTGGAGTACGCCGAGAGCCTCCACGCCCTGCTCCGGCCCGGCGGGCGGCTCCTCAACCACCAGATCGCCCGGCGTCCGCACCATGACGAATCGGCCTACCGGGTGGACGAGTTCATCGACGCCTACGTCTTCCCGGACGGCGAGCTCGCCCCGATCGGCACCACCGTCACCCAGCTGGAACGGGCCGGTTTCGAGGTGCGTGACGTCGAGTCGATCCGCGAGCACTACGCCCTCACCCTGCGCGAGTGGGTCGCCAACCTGGAGGCCGACTGGGCCCGGGCGGTGCAGCTGAGCGGTCCGGGCCGCGCCCGCGTCTGGCGGCTGTACATGGCGGCCTCCGCGGTGTCCTTCGAACGCAACCACATCGGCGTCAACCAGGTCCTGGCGGTACGCACCCCCGAGTCCGGCACCTCCGCGATGCCGCTCAGGGCCCGCACCTGGAACTGAGCCGGACGCGCCAGGGGCCCCGTCCCCAGGGCCTGTCCGACCATTCGCGCCTGCCCCGCCCTCCGGGCGGACGACGGGAACGGTCGGACAGGCCCTGCTTGGACGGGGCCCCTGTGCCGTGGCGGGACGCCTACTCGGACTTGATGGCCGTCAGCATGTTCAGCCGGGCCGCCCGCCGGGCCGGCCACAGCGCCGCAAGGACGCCGACCGTAGCGGCCAGCAGCAGGAACAGCGCCATCCGCGCCCACGGCAGGACCAGCTCGTACGTCGTCATCTTCGTGCCCAGCAGCTCACCGGCCGCCCAGCCGAAGAACACGCCCAGACCGATGCCGAGCACGCCGCCGAAGAGGGAGATCACCAGGGACTCCAGGCGGACCATCCGCTTGATGTTGCGGCGGTCGAGGCCGATCGCGCGCAGCATCCCGATCTCCTGGGAGCGCTCGAAGACCGACATGGCCAGGGTGTTGACGACACCGAGGACGGCGACGATCACCGCCATGGCGAGCAGGCCGTAGAGCATGTTCAGCACCAGCGTGAACATGCTCGCGATGCTGTTGGAGATGTCCTGCTTGCTCTGCACCTTGATGCCGGGGTTGGAGCCGAGCGCCTTCTCCAGCTTGTCCTTGGTGGCGTCGGAGGCGCCGCCGGACGTCTTCACCATGACCTGCATGTCGGTCACGTGCGACTGGTGCGGGGCGAGCGTGGCGTTGTCGAGCATGATGCCGCGCATCATCTCGTTGGCCTCGTAGACCCCGGCCACGGTCAGCTGCTGCTGCTTGCCGTCCTCGTAGTTGACGGTGAAGGACGACCCCGCCTTCCAGTGGTGCGACTTGGCCGTACGGTCGTCGACGACGACCCGGGTGCCGCCGACCTCGAACGCGCCGCCGTCCAGGGTCAGCGCGGTCAGCTCGCCGATGGCGGAGCCGTCGACGCCGGTCAGGTACTCGGACATGCCGTCGATGCGCGAGGGCGCGTTGCGCAGCGGGCTGGTGGCGGTCACCCCCGCGGTCGTCCTCAGCTTCTTGTCGACGTCCGTGGACAGGGAGTTGCCGTTCGCCATCGACACCACGTAGTCGGCCTTGATCGCGGCCGCCGCCATCTTGTCGATCGAGTGCTGGAGGCTGCCCGCCACGACCGTCATACCGGTGATGAGGGTCAGCCCGATCATCAGCGCGGAGGCCGTCGCGGCGGTACGGCGCGGGTTGCGCACCGAGTTCTGGCGGGCCAGCTTGCCCGCCACGCCGAACGCGCGCAGCGCCGGGGCCGTGGCCGCGATCAGCGGCCGCGACAGCAGCGGCGTCAGCACGAACACGCCGATGATCAGGAGCACCGCGCCGAGCCCCATCGGGGCCTGGCCGTCCGAGCCGTTCATCGTCGTGGCCGCCAGGACCACCGCGACGCCCGCGGCCGAGAACAGCGCGCCGATCGTGTTGCGCAGCACCAGCGACCGGGTGGTCGCCTTCGCGTGCAGGCTGCTCATCGCGGCGACCGGCGGGATCTTCGCGGCCCGGCGGCCCGGCAGCCAGGCGGCGAGCATGGTGATGACCACGCCGACCACCAGGGCCGCGACGACGGTGTCGGGGGAGACGACCAGCGGCCCGTCGGGGACGGTCGCGCCGAGCGCGCCAAGCAGCGAGCGCAGCCCGGCCCCGATGCCGATGCCCGCGACCAGCCCGGTCGCCCCGGCCACCGCGCCGACCACGAACGCCTCGATCAGCACGGACCGGGTGACCTGGCGGCGGGAGGCGCCGACGGCGCGCAGCAGGGCCAGTTCCTTGGTGCGCTGGGCGACCAGCATGGTGAAGGTGTTGGCGATGATGAACGTGCCGACGAACAGCGCGATGCCGGCGAACACCAGCAGCCCCTGCTTCAGCCCGCTCATCGACGCGGTGATCATCTCGGCCTGGTCGGCGGCGAGCTTCTCGCCGGTGACGGTCTCGGTGCGGTCCGCGGGCAGCGCCTTGTCCAGCTCGGCCGCCAGCGCCGACTGGCCGGTGCCGGCCTTCGCGGTCACGTCGATCTCGTCGTACGTGCCGGGCTTGCCGAACAGCTGCTGGGCGGTCGTCGTGTCGAACAGGGCGAGGCTGCCGCCGGCCGCGACATTGCCGTCGTCGGTGGTGAAGATGCCGGTGATCCTCGGGGTCAGCACCGGGCCGTCGACGGAGATGCGGACGGTGTCGCCGACCCGGTAGCCGGCCCGCTTCGCGGTCGCGGAGTCGATCAGGACCTCGCCCTCGCCGCTCGGGGCGCGGCCGCCGACGAGCGGGTACCGGGGGTCCTTCGTCCCCGAGTAGTTCCCGCCCTGCGACTGGAAGCCGCCGCCGATGAGCTTGCCGTCCTTGTCGGCGATCGCGGTGAAGCCGTTGACGACGCCGACCGCGGACGCGGCGCCCGGCACCCGCGCGCTGGCGTCGAGCAGCGCCTGGGTCAGCTCGGGCGCCTTGCCGACCGTGTCACCGGAGCCCTTCTGCCACTTGGGCTGCACGGCCACGTCGACCCGGTCGAAGCCCTTGGCGGAGCTCTTCTGCAACGCGTTGGAGAGGGTGTTGGTGAAGACCAGGGTCCCCGACACGAACGCCACGCCGAGCATCACGGCGAGCACGGTCATCAGGAGCCGGGCCTTGTGCGCGAGTACGTTGCGCAAGGCGGTACGGAACATGGGTTGTCTCAGTCCAGGGGTACGAGGGTGAGGAAGCGTCGGGAGGCGCCGGGCCTGTCGTCCGGATCGGCCCGGCGGCCCGCGGCGCGGGTCATGGGCGGCCCGAGCCGGACGAGAGGTCCTGGGCCGGCGTCAGCCCGCCCGGCTTCCGGTGTCGGAGCCGGCGGCCTGGCGGTTTCCGCCGGGGAGGCTGCGCATGAGGTCGAGCACCGAGTCCGCGGTGGGCTCGTACACCTCGTCGACGATCCGCCCGTCCGCCAGGAACACCACCCGGTCCGCGTACGCCGCGGCCACCGGGTCGTGGGTCACCATCACCACCGTCTGCCCCATCTCCCGCACCGAGTTGCGCAGGAAGCCCAGCACCTCGGCGCCGGAGCGCGAGTCGAGGTTGCCGGTCGGCTCGTCGCCGAAGACGATGTCCGGCCGGGAGGCCAGCGCACGGGCGACGGCGACCCGCTGCTGCTGTCCGCCGGAGAGCTGGGAGGGCCGGTGGCCGAGCCGGTCGGCGAGCCCCACCATCCGGATCACCGAGTCCAGCCACTCCTTGTCGGGCCTGCGGCCGGCGATGTCCATCGGGAGCGTGATGTTCTCCAGCGCCGACAGCGTCGGCAGCAGGTTGAACGCCTGGAAGATGAAGCCGATCTTGTCCCGCCGCAACTTGGTGAGCTGCTTGTCCTTCAGGGAGCCCAGCTCGGTCTCGCCGATGCGCACCGAGCCGCTGCTGAAGGTGTCGAGACCGGCCACGCAGTGCATCAGGGTGGACTTGCCGGAGCCGGACGGCCCCATGATCGCGGTGAACTCGGCCTGCCGGAAGTCGACGGAGACCCGGTCGAGGGCGACCACCTGGGTCTCGCCCTGTCCGTAGATCTTCGACAGCTCCGTGGCGCGCGCTGCCACGGCGGTGCTCCGGCCGGCGACGGGGGTGGTGGTCACGGGAAGGGTGCTCCTTGCAGGGGAAGACGATGGTCCGGGGTCACGGGTTCCGGGGATCCGGATCCGGGTTCTGGGGATACACACCATCGTCGGGGCCGCCGGGCGCGGTGGAGTCAGCCGCTGTTCCGGTTCCGGGGGCAGACTTCCGGCGGACCACACCGCGCGCAGTCATACCTGGGGATGACGGCCGACCCTGAGGGCGCTGACGTGGATAACAGGTGGGGCACCCTTGTTCGGGCGGTGAAATTCCGTCATTCCGCATACGCGCCCGGGCTGCGCACGCGAGGCTATTGGCAAGTGCGGATGGCCAGTTCCGCATGCTGATGATCCCTCAGGCATCAATAAAATAAGACAACATCGGTTCGCCCGGCGGCTGTTCGAGGGGTGCACCCCGATAGGCTCGGGGTCTCGACGCGGAGCCATGGCCTGCCCGGATGGTGGAACGCAGACACGGCGAGCTTAAACCTCGCTGCCCCTCGCGGGCGTACCGGTTCGAGTCCGGTTCCGGGCATCTCCGACGTCGATCGCCTCCCTGCGCCGTCCGCGCCGAGGTGGTTCTCCCCCGTACGGCCGTTGACAGCGGGTGTCCGCGCGCGCAGACTCACGCCCACAAGGTGAAGAAAATTTCACCACGCGAACAAGCGCCAACAAGCGTGAACGAGCGCGAACGAGCGCAACAGGCCCCGTCCGAAGGGAACGTCCGATGCGCACCACCGTCGGGATCATCGGCGCCGGTCCGGCCGGCCTCCTCCTCGCCCGGCTGCTGCACGGGGCCGGCATCGACTCGGTCGTCCTGGAGAGCCGCGACCGGGCCTATGTCGAACAGCGGCAGCGGGCCGGGATCCTGGAGCAGGGGACGGTGGACGTGCTGCGCGCGGCCGGGGCCGGGGAACGCATGGACCGCGAGGGCCTGCCGCACGACGGCATCGAACTGCGGTTCGCCGGAAGGCGTCACCGGGTGGACTTCCCCGCCCTCACCGGCGGCCGCTCGGTGATGGTCTACGCCCAGACCGAGGTCTGCAAGGACCTCATCGCCCTGCGGCTGCGGGACGGCGGCCCGCTGCTGTTCGAGGCGGAGGCCCTCGCGGTGGAGGGCGCCGCCACCGACAGCCCGCGCGTCCGCTTCCGGCACGAGGGCGCCGAGGACGTCCTGGAGTGCGACTACGTCGTCGGCTGCGACGGCTTCTGGGGGGTCGCCAGGACGGCGATCCCGGCCGAGCTCACCCGGGTCTTCGAGCGGACGTACCCCTTCGGCTGGCTCGGCATCCTCGCCGACGTCGCCCCCTCCCACGACGAACTCGTCTACGCCCGCCACGACCGTGGCTTCGCCCTGCTGTCCATGCGCTCCCCGTCCGTCTCCCGGCTCTACCTCCAGGTGCCCGAGGGGACGGACGCCGCGGCGTGGAGCGACGACGAGATCTGGAGCGAACTGGACCGGCGCCTGGAGACCGACGACGGCTTCACGCTCCGGCGGGGGGCCGTCACCCAGAAATCCGTCACCCCCATGCGCTCCTACGTCCACGAGCCCATGCGGTACGGCCGGCTCTTCCTGGCCGGGGACGCCGCCCACATCGTGCCGCCGACCGGGGCCAAGGGGCTGAATCTCGCCATCGGCGACGTGGTCACCTTCGCGCGTGCCCTGGCCCATCGCAAGGAGACCGGCTCGGCGGAGCTCCTCGACGCCTACTCGGCCACCTGTCTGCGCCGGGTCTGGCAGGCCGAGCGGTTCTCCTACGACATGACCACGATGCTGCACCGCATCCCCGGCGCCACCCCCTTCGAGGACCGCCTCCAGCTGGCCCGGCTGGAGCGGATCGCCGGCTCGCGCGCGGCGGAGACCGACCTGGCCGAGGGCTACACCGGGTTTCCGTTCGGGTGAACGCCCGTGTCCGCGGAACGGCTGATCTCCGACCGGTTCCGGGCGTGTAGCAGCTTGGTCATGAATGCCGCCCTCCGCCCCTGGGAATCAAGGTTCCGCGTAGCGTGTTGCGCAGCACGACGAGGGAAAGATCCTCCCCAAGCACTAGGGTCAATCCTTTGCCTACCTATTACTCTTGAGCCAAGGCCCACGCAGAGTGGCCATGGAGGAGTGAAATGAGGAGCAGAAACCCGGTCTTCTCGCGACGGGGGTTCAGCCGCGACAACGGCTACGCGGGCTTCAACACCGCGCCGCAGGCCGGGGGACCCGCAGTCGGCACGCAGGCGAACCCGTACGCGCAGGGCAATCCGTACGCCCAGCCGTCCGGCAACCCCTACGCGCAGAACCCGTACGCCCAGCAGGACCTTCAGCACGGCGCGCCCCAGGCCCCGGTCACCACCGGCCGGATGACGATGGACGACGTCGTCATGCGCACCGCGAGTACGCTCGGCCTGCTGATCGTGACGGCCGCGCTCTCCTGGGCGCTGCTGCCGGTCGACGACGCCAACATCGGCCGCTCGTACGGCATCGGTATCGGCGCCGCGCTGGTGGCGATGGTGCTGGCGTTCGTGCAGTCCTTCAAGCGCAAGGCGTCGCCGGCCCTCATCCTGACCTACGCGGGTCTCGAGGGTGTCTTCCTCGGAGTCGTCTCCAGCATCGTCGACAACCGCATCGCCAGCGGTGCGGCCATGCAGGCCGTGCTCGGCACGATGGCGGTCTTCGCCGGTGTGCTGGTCGCCTACAAGGCGGGCTGGATCCGCGTCAACCGCCGCTTCTACGGCTTCGTGATGGCGGCCACGCTCGGCTTCGTCCTGCTCATGATGGTGAACCTGCTGTTCGCGGTCTTCGGCGGCGGTGACGGCCTCGGCTTCCGCAGCGGCGGCCTCGGCATCATGTTCGGCATCATCGGCATCATCCTCGGCGCCTGCTTCCTCGCCATCGACTTCAAGCAGGTCGAGGACGGCATCGCCTACGGCGCCCCGCGCGAGGAGGCCTGGCTGGCCGCCTTCGGCGTCACGGTGACGCTGGTGTGGATCTACATGGAGTTCCTGCGACTCATCGCGATCCTCAACAGCAACGACTAGCCGATCGGCCGCGACACGTGATCGCGGACCGAGCGCGGAAGGGCCCCGGGTTCCCCCGGGGCCCTTCGTCGTGTCCTGCGTGCTTGCGCGGCCGGGACCTGCCCGAACGCCTGTCGGCTGCTTTCTCCTGCGACTTGATCGCTGCTTTCCTGCGAACTGATCCGCCGGACAGGCCCTAGAGCAGCTTGCGCGCGGCCCTCCTCAGGTCGTACTCGTGGACGATCGCCTTGGCGTGCCCGTACGCCAGGTCGTACTCGTGACGCAGCCAGCTGACCTTCTCCTCGAAGCGGAAGAGGGACGGGCCTTCGTCGACGGTGCGCAGCCAGTCGGAGACTTCACGACCGGTGCAGTGGGGGATGCGGGCGAGCATGTTGCGATGGGTCTCCTCGGAGAGGACGTGGGACATCGGCGCCTCCGGACGCAATGGGGTGTAAGCCGGTCCTTCACGTCACCGTGCCTGAGCGTTGGCGCGTTGGCAACAGTGCCGGTACGGCGCGTAGTCTCGCGACGTGGTTGATACGACGCCCCTGACCCGTGCAGTGGATCACTTCGCCGACCTTCTGCGGGCCGCGCCCCAGAGCCGGTTGCAGCGCAGCGCCGCCGCCGCGGCGCTGGAACTGGCCCGCGAGTTCGCGCGGCGCACCCAGAGCGTGGAGGAACCGGGCACCGAGCCGAGGGAGATGCCGGACGCCGGGATGTTCGCCGTCGCCGATCAGATCACCGTCGCCGGGCACGATCTGGCGGTCGTGCTGCGCAGCGAGGCCGAAGTCGCCGACGCGGTGGGACTGGTGGAGGAGGCGCAGAGCCGGGCGGGCGTGTGAGTCCGGCCCGGCGCCGAGGACGGCCCGTGGCCGTGACGGTTCCTCAGAGGGACGCTATGACGCGGTCGGCCAGGATGTAGACGGTCTCCTCGCCGCAGGCGAAGGTCAGGGTGTAGGCGCCCGAGATGCCCGAGCCGCCGAGCAGGACCGGCACCTCGCCCGCGCGCAGCGCGGCGGCCAGGCGCTCCGCGGTCTCGCGGTGCCCCGGGGTCATGCACAGGGTCGTACCGTCGGCGAACACATAGACGTCGAGGGTGCCCAGCGGCCCCGGACGGACGTCCGTCAGTTCGACGCCGGAGGAGGCCAGTTCCTCCAGGGTGGCGACCGTGCGCTCGTGGTCGTTCACGACCGGGGACTGCACCGGTACGAAGTCGGGGTGCGAGGGGTGCCGGCGGCGGGCCGCGGCCAGTTCGGGGGACTCCCCGGCGAACTCGTCCGCGTCGGCGCCCGGCTCGGCCACCGGTTCGAGGGACTCCAGGCCCGCGAAGTCGCTCTGCCGGGGCAGGAACAGCTCGCTGTCCGGCAGGCCCAGCAGGGAGGGGGCGTCGGAGCCGTCACGGGCCTCCTGGGCCGCCCAGAAGGCGCGCGCCTCGGCCAGTTCGCGCTCCCGCTCCTCGGCGAGCGCCTCGGCGACGGCCGCGCGTATCTCATTCGCGTCGGCGGCGTGCCGGGCGGCGGGGACGAGACCCCGGGCCGCGGTCGCGTTGCCCCGCGCGATCTCGGTGTGCAGGGCCGTCACCTGCCGGCGCAGCACCATCAGGGTGCGCAGGACGGCGACGCCCACGGCGCCAGTGGCGGCCGTGGTGAGCAGCAGGGCGATCGGCATGGCGCTCACTGACGTACTCCCGGTTCAAAGTCGACCCCCGACTTCCTACATCAGCTTGAAGGGCGGACCATCCAGCTGTCAGTGCGTAACGTCACGAAAGGGGCAGGATTCTGCTCCTGGGGTTTCCTGGCGGAACGGCCCTGACCTGCGGAGATGCCTCACCTGAGCGAGATAGGTCACATCCTGGGTGAGATTGGATCACAAAACGGCCCAGAACCCGGGCGGTTTCCGGGTTCCGGGCCGATGCATGACGCTGGGTCGAACGGCGGCTACCGACAGCTCGCCGAGGCTCTTGTGCGGCGCGTGTTCCGGCGCACGATCCGGCGTGAACCGGTCGCCGGCCGGGCGTGCGTCGGACGCGGTGTCAGCTGAGGCGCTCGATGACCATGGCCATGCCCTGGCCGCCGCCGACGCACATGGTCTCCAGGCCGAACTGCTTGTCGTGGAACTGGAGGGAGTTGATCAGCGTGCCGGTGATCCGGGCGCCGGTCATGCCGAAGGGGTGGCCCACGGCGATGGCGCCGCCGTTGACGTTCACCTTGTCGAGGTCGAAGCCGAGGTCGCGGTAGGAGGGGATCACCTGGGCGGCGAACGCCTCGTTGATCTCGACCAGGTCGATGTCGGCGGAGGTCAGCCCGGCCCGGCGCAGCGCCTGGTTGGAGGCCTCGACCGGACCCAGGCCCATGATCTCGGGAGACAGGCCCGAGACGCCGGTGGAGACGATGCGGGCGAGCGGGGTCAGGCCGAGCTCGCGGGCCTTGGTGTCGGACATGATGACGAGCGCGGCGGCGCCGTCGTTGAGCGGGCAGCAGTTGCCCGCGGTGACCAGGCCGTCGGGGCGGAAGACCGGCTTGAGGCCCTGGACGGCCTCCAGGGTGACGCCCGCGCGCGGGCCGTCGTCCTTGCTGACGACCGTGCCGTCGGGCAGCGTCACCGGGGTGATCTCGCGCTCCCAGAAGCCGTTCTTGATGGCTTCCTCGGCGAGGTTCTGCGAGCGGACGCCGAACTCGTCCATGTCCTGGCGGGTGACGCCCTTCCAGCGGGCGAGGTTCTCCGCGGTCTGGCCCATCGCGATGTACGCGTCCGGGACGATGCCGTCCTCGCGCGGGTCGTGCCAGGTCGTGCCCTCCTGCTGGGCGACGGCCTCGGTGCGGGCCTCGGCCTCGGCGAAGAAGGGGTTGTGCGTCTCCGGCAGGCTGTCGGAGTTGCCCTTCACGAACCGGGAGACCATCTCGACACCGGCCGAGATGAAGACGTCGCCCTCGCCGGCCTTGATCGCGTGCAGCGCCATGCGGCTCGTCTGGAGCGACGAGGAGCAGTAACGGGTGACCGTGCAGCCGGGCAGGTGGTCCATGCCCATCTGGACGGCGACGATACGGCCGAGGTTGTTGCCCTGCTCGCCGCCGGGCAGACCGCAGCCGAGCATCAGGTCGTCGATGTCCCGGGGGTCCAGCTCCGGAACCTTGGCGAGGGCCGCCTGGATGATCGTGGCGGTGAGGTCGTCCGGGCGCAGGTCCTTCAGGGAGCCCTTGAAAGCGCGGCCGATGGGGGAGCGGGCGGTCGAGACGATGACGGCTTCGGGCATCACGGCTCCAGAGACGGGACGGCAAGGCGGACTGTCTGGGAAGTTACCCGTACGTATGGTTCAGGTCACGTGGGTTGCGATGTGACCCTGGCCGCAGTTTCCAAGCGCTTGCTTTCTCTGAGGTCAGCCGGGGTCAGCCGGGGTCGCCGAGGGGTGTCCGGGGGCGCCCCGGGGTGTCGACGGGGGCCGGGGCCGTCTCCGGGACGCGCCGCCGCCTGCGGCGCTTGAGCAGGGCCCAGGGGCCCCGCGGGCCCGTCGGCATCGCGGCCGTGACCTCCGTACCGGCCTCGGACGCGGCCTCGGCCGCGGCGCGGGCCACCGGCAGGAAGCCCTCGCGGCGGGAGGCATCGGGACGCTCCTCCTCCGCGGGCCACAGCCCCAGCGCGGCACAGACCGTCGGCAGCAGCGCCATCGCGGCCGTGGCGTACCCCTCCGCGGAGGGGTGGTAGTTGTCGGGGCCGAACAGCTCGCGCGGGTTCGCCGCGAACTCGGGGCCCAGCAGGTCGCCCAGCGACACCGTCCGGCCCCCCTGCTCGACCGTCCCGATCGTCTGCGCCGCCGCCAGCTGGCGGGAGGCCCGCCGGGCCAGCCAGCGCAGCGGCTGCTGCACCGGCTCGATCGTGCCCAGGTCGGGGCAGGTGCCGACGACCACCTCCGCGCCCGCCGTGCGCAGCCGCCGTACCGCCGAGGACAGATGGCGCACCGAACGGGTCGGCGGCATCCGGTGGGTCACGTCGTTCGCGCCGATCATGAGCACGCAGATGTCGGGGACCTCGTCCGGCCCCGCGAGGACGAGCCCCACCTGGCGGTCCAGATCGTCCGACTGGGCGCCGGGCGCCGCCACGTTGCGCAGCACCACCGGGCGTTCCGCGACCGCCGACAGCCCCGCGGCGAGCAGCGCGCCCGGTGTCTGGCCGGCCCGGTGGACACCCTGGCCCGCGGCCGTGGAGTCGCCCAGCATGGTCAGGCGCAGGGGGGCCTCGCCGGGGATGTCGTAGACATGGCCGTAGCGGCCCTCCGCGCTCGGTACGTGGGGGCGCACACCGTTGCCCACATGGCGCCGGGCCAGCTGGACCTCCGCCAGCAGCAGACCGACGGCCGCCGCACCGGCCAGGCCGATGCCGCCGCCGCCGTACGCGGCCCCGGCCGCGATACGGCGGGCCACTCGCGCCCTCGACATGCTCGTCATGTCTCGCCGCCACCTCCTCGTAGCCGTACAACCACTCCTTGCCCCGTACAGGGCGTCGGCCAATCGCAACCTGGAGTGAACGTCCGCGCCGGGCCGTAGGCTGGCTGAACCACTTCGACCACATCTGTTGCAAGCGACCGGAGACAACGGTGCAATTCCACGACTCGATGATCAGCCTCGTCGGCAACACCCCGCTGGTGAGGCTCAACAACGTGACCGAGGGCATCCAGGCGACCGTCCTGGCCAAGGTGGAGTACTTCAACCCGGGCGGATCCGTGAAGGACCGCATCGCCCTGCGCATGATCGAGGCGGCGGAGAAGAGCGGCGAGCTCAAGCCCGGCGGCACCATCGTCGAGCCCACCAGCGGCAACACCGGTGTGGGGCTCGCGATCGTGGCGCAGCAGAAGGGGTACAAGTGCATCTTCGTGTGCCCCGACAAGGTGTCCACGGACAAGATCAACGTGCTGCGCGCGTACGGCGCCGAGGTGGTCGTGTGCCCGACCGCCGTGGACCCCGAGCACCCGGACTCGTACTACAACGTCTCCGACCGTCTGGTGCGCGAGACGCCGGGCGCCTGGAAGCCCGACCAGTACTCCAACCCCAACAACCCGCTCTCCCACTATCACTCGACCGGCCCCGAGCTGTGGGAGCAGACGGAGGGGCGGATCACCCACTTCGTGGCGGGTGTGGGCACCGGCGGCACCATCTCCGGCACCGGGCGCTACCTCAAGGACGCCAGTGACGGCCGGGTCCAGGTGATCGGCGCCGACCCCGAGGGGTCCGTGTACTCCGGCGGCTCCGGGCGCCCGTACCTCGTCGAGGGCGTCGGCGAGGACTTCTGGCCCACCGCCTACGACCGGACCGTCGCCGACGAGATCGTCGCCGTCTCCGACAAGGACTCCTTCCAGATGACCCGCCGGCTGGCCAAGGAGGAGGGCCTGCTGGTGGGCGGCTCCTGCGGCATGGCCGTGGTCGCCGCGCTGCGCGTCGCCGAGCGGCTCGGCCCGGACGACGTCGTGGTCGTCCTGCTCCCCGACAGCGGGCGCGGCTACCTCAGCAAGATCTTCAACGACGAGTGGATGGCCGACTACGGCTTCCTGGAGGACTCCGGCCCGAGCGCCCGGGTCGCCGACGTGCTCAGCCACAAGGCGGGCGGCACCATCCCCTCCCTCGTCCACATGCACCCCGACGAGACCGTGGGCGAGGCCATCGAGGTGCTGCGCGAGTACGGCGTCTCGCAGATGCCGATCGTGAAGCCGGGCGCCGGTCACCCCGACGTCATGGCCGCCGAGGTCGTGGGGTCCGTGGTGGAGCGGGAACTGCTCGACGCGCTGTTCACCCAGCGTGCCTCGCTGGAGGACCCGCTGGAGAAGCACATGTCCGCCCCGCTGCCGCAGGTCGGCTCCGGCGAGCCGGTCGGGGACCTGATGTCCGTGCTGGGCCGTGCGGACGCGGCGATCGTCCTCGTCGAGGGCAAGCCGACCGGTGTGGTCAGCCGCCAGGACCTGCTGTCCTTCCTCGCCAAGGGCGGGAACTAGCAGACCTGCGGTGAACAGCCGGGATGTGCGGCGGACCCCCGGTCGGACGCCCGGGCGGACCCCCGGGCGTCCCGCCGGGAGGGCGGACTTCGCGGAAGTGGTACGAGCGTGTCACGTACACGCAGCACACGCTTAACACGAGTCCGGCACATTGAGGGGTGTCGGCAGGGCGGGAGCGGCTCCCCGCCCCGGCCGGCACCAAAACGGCGTCAAGGACCTCCGGAGCGGCTCCCGGACCTCCACCGACGCCAAGGACGCGAACGCCCGGCCTGACCCGGCACGCGTCCCTCGCGGGGACCGCCGTCGTCCCGCCCCCCGGCAACGGGGGTGCGGCGGTCCCCGCGCGCAGCCTTTTCCGGCCGGGTGCCGGCCCGAGATCCCCGCCCTTGCGCGCCCGCGCCCGCGTTCCGGTCAGTTCTCCCAGTCGCCGTCCCCGGACGCCCGGCGGCGGCCGAAGAGGCCGGGGTTCGTGCGGACGGCCTGGACGGCGTTGACGCCGACGATGCCGATCCAGGACACGATCAGGCCGGGCAGATGCGCGGTGCCCGCACCGATCGCGGACAGCGGGACCGCCAGCACCAGCGAGACGATGCCGAAGCCGAAGCGCTCGCCCCACGAGTCCGTGGGCCTCGGGGAGCGGGAGTTGCGGGCCACGGTCATCTGCGCCTCGGCCAGATGACGGCGCACCCGGCGTTCGACCGCGCCGTCGATGCGCTGGTCGACCTTCTCCAGGAAGGAGTCGACCAGTGCGGACTCGTACTCCTCGCCCAGTTCCCTGCGGGCGTGCAGGGTGGCGTCGAGTTCCTTCTTGAGGTCGGCGTCCCGCGCGTCCATGATCGTCTCCATTCCCGTCATGGGACTCACGCTAGGCAGCGGGCGGCCCCGGCGCACTGGGGATAGCCCCCGTCTTCCGCCCCGGCCCGCGCCCCGGCCCGCGCCTCGGTCCCGGACCGGGGCGCGGGGCGGGGCGGTCCGTCGAGCCGGATCATGAGACGTGCCTTGCCCGGCTGTATATCGTCATGCAGAGTTCTAGGTGTCTGAATAGGTCGTCCATGCCTGGCCATGCCCGGGTGCCGGTCCGCGGTGACCGGGGGCCGGCAGGAGAGATCCGGTGTCCGGATCGAGGGTTGAGGGGAGCTCGGGTCCTATGTCGTCTCGGACCGTGGACGCGCCGGACGCGCATGCGGTGCACCCCGGGCCTGCGGGTCTCGTGGTCCTCGACGGGACCGGCCTCGGCGTCGACGACGTCGTCCGCCTCGCCGACGGGAGCGCACGGCCGGTCCCGGCGGGCGAGGCGCTGCGGCGGGCCGAGGAGTCCTGGGACGCCGCCCGGCGGATCGCGGCGACGGGTCGCGTGTACGGCCGCTCCACCGGCGTCGGCGCGAACCGGAACGAGACCGTGCCCACCGAGGCCGCCGCGGGCCACGGCATGCGCCTGCTGCGCAGCCACGCCGGTGCCATAGGCGAGGAACTGCCGGCCCGGCAGGTGCGGGCGATGCTCGCCGTACGGGCCAACCAGCTGCTGGCGGGCGGCGCCGGACTGCGCCCCGGCGTCGTGACGGCGCTGTGCGAGGCGCTGGAGGGCGGCGCCCACCCGGTCGTCAACGAGTTCGGCTCGGTCGGCACCGGCGACATCGCGCCGCTGGCCCAGCTCGGGCTGGCCCTCGCCGGGGAACACCCGTGGCGCGGCCCGGGCGCGCCCGCCCCCCAGCCCCTCGACAACAACGACGCGCTGGCCCTGATCAGCAGCAACGCCCTCACCCTCGGCCAGTCGGCGCTCGCCCTGCACGAGCTGCGCGGGCTGATCGAGGCCACCCAGGTGGTCGCCGGGCTGTCCCTGCTCGCGGTCGACGGCTCCCACGAGGCGTACGCCGCCCCCGTGCACGCGGCCCGTCCGCACCGGGGAACGGGCGAGGTCGCCCGCCGGATGCGGAAGCTGATCGGCGCCGAGGACCGGCCGGCGCCGCCGCTCGGCCGGATCCAGGACCCGTACGGCTTCCGCTGCCTGCCGCAGATCCACGGACCCGCGCAGGACGCGGCCGACGCGCTGGAGGAGGTGCTCGCGATCGAGCTCAACTCGGCCGCGGAGAACCCCCTCATCTCCCCCGACGGCATGGCCGCCTACCACCACGGCGGCTTCTACATGGCCCAGCTCGTCCTCGCGCTCGACCACTTCCGGCTGGCGGTGACCCAGGTGGCCCGGCTGTCGACGTCCCGGCTGTCCAGCCTCAACGAGCCCGCCTTCACCCGGCTCAAGCCCTTCCTCGCCGACCAGGAACCCGCCTCGTCCGGGGTGATGATCCTGGAGTACGCGGCCGGGGCCGCCCTCGGTGAGCTGCGCGCCTGCTCGGCGCCGGCCTCGCTCGGCCACGCCGTACTGTCCCGGGGCGTCGAGGAGCAGGCGAGCTTCGCCTCGCTCGCCGCCCGCCAGACACTGCGTGCGTGCGACGCGTACCGTCTCGTCGTGGGCTGCGAACTCGTCGCCGCGGTAAGGGCGTTGCGGCTGCGCGACCTGCGGCCCGAACCAGGGCTCCCGGTGGGCCGGGCGCTGGCGATCGCCGAGTCGGTGCTCGACGAGGACATGGCCGACCGGCCGCTCACCCGGGACGTGACGGCCGCGGCCCGGCTGCTCGACCGGTTCACGCAGATCTGGAGGGAGAGCGAGTGATGACCGCGGACACGAGCGCGGACACGGGCGCGGACAGGGACACCGGCGGACCGGACAGCCCCGCCGCACGGCTCCAGGCGCTCTTCGAGGGGCACCGGCTGACGCCGACCCAGCGGCGCATCGCGCACAGCATGGTGCGGCGGGCCGCCGACGTGCCGTTCCTGTCCAGCGTGGAGCTCGCCGAACTGGCCGGGGTCAGCCAGCCCTCCGTCACCCGCTTCGCCGTCGCCCTCGGCTTCGACGGCTACCCCGCCCTGCGCCGCCATCTGCGCGAGGTCGCGCCGGCGGAACAGCCGGGAGGCGTCCGGGCGTACAACGAGTACCAGCAGGCCGTCGAGGCGGAGATCGAGAACCTGCGGCACCTCGCGGAGGTGCTCGCGGACCCGCGGCCGGTGCAGCGGGCGGGCCGGCTGCTGGCCGCCAGTAGGCCGCTGCCGGTGCTCGGGCTGCGCGCCGCCGCGTCCCAGGCCTACGGCTTCGCGTACTTCGCCGCCAAGGTCCACCCGGACGTACGGCTGGTCCACGAGGGCGGCACGATGATCCACGACCGGATCGACGCCGCCGTACGGGCCGGTGCCTCGGCCCTGCTCTGCTTCGCGCTGCCGCGGCACCCCCGCGAGGTCCTGGACACCCTCGCCTATGCGAAGGAGGCCGGGCTGACCGTCGTGACCGTCGCCGACTCCGCGTTCGCGCCCGTGGCCAAGGTCTCCGACCTGCTGCTGCCCGCCGCGGTCGGCACCGGGCTCGCCTTCGACACCGCGTGCGCGCCGATGCTGCTCGGACGGGTGCTGCTGGAGGCCATGTGCGACGACCTGCCCGACGCGCAGACCCGCCTGGAGGAGTTCGACGCGCGGGCGGCGGCGCGGGGGCTGTTCGTGGAGTGAGCCGCGGGCCGGGTTCTTCGCCGCGTCGAGGCGGGGGCACCCGGCGGTGCTCTCAGATTCGTCTCACGTTCGCTCGCTAGCGTGTGCGCACTTGCAGGACTGTGCCGGTGGCGAGGAGGCGTTGACGTGGCACGCGGAAGTCAGGGGCGCGGAGGCCAGGGACTGGCCCGGGTGGCCGTCGTGGTGCGGGCCGGGGCGGCACCGCTGTGCAGCGCCGGAGTGTTCGCGGGTGGTGTCGGTGTCCTGGTGCCGGGCTTCACCGGCCGCCGGATCGGGGTCATGGCAGGGGCGGCGCTGTTCCTGGTCGCGGCCGCCGTGGTGTCGTACGGCCGGCGCAAGCGCTATGGCGCCCTCGCCCGCGGTGCCGCCCGGGCCGGTCGGCACGACGTGCTCCAGGACCGTGCGGTGACGGTGCGGAACTGGCGCCACGCCCACCGCTGGTGGCTGCTGCTGGCCTTCCTGGCCGCGCTGGGCAGTTCCCTCGCGGTACCCGCCGCCGGCGGCATGCTGCTGGTCGGCGCCGGTGTCGGGCTGCGGCTGAAGGCCGCCTGGCTCGGGCGGCGCGAACGGGCCGAGGACACGCTGCTGTGGGTGCGGGTCGACTGGCTCGACGCGCGGGCCGGACGCCCGGCGGGCCCGGCCGTCAAGGGCTACCGCGGCACCGGCATCGCGGCGGGCGACGCGTCCCCGGGCGGGGCACGCCGCCGCACCGCGGCGCTGGTGTAGCCGGTCGTTCACGAGGGTCCGGACATCCGGACCGGGATCAGACCTCGAGGTCCTCCTCGATCCTCTTCAACTGGTGGCGGGCCATCGCCAGATTGGCGCGCTTGGCGTCCAGCACCAGATACATGAACAGACCGTTGCCCCCGCGTCCGCTGATCAGCCGGATCAGGTGGTACTGGTCGGACAGGGTGATCAAGATGTCCTCGATCTGAGCCTTGAGGCCCAGATGCTCCATCGTGCGCATTTTGGCGCGTACGACGTCGGTGTTGCCGGCGGCCGCGACGTTCAGGTCGAAGCCCTTGCTGCCGCCCATCGTGCCCAGCGCCATCCCGCTGGTGTAGTCGACGAGCGCGACTCCGGTCGCGCCCTCGATGGAGGCGAGCGCCTCTTTCAGCGTGGTCTCGGTGTTGGCCATGACTGAGTCTCCTCGTTCTCTCAACTTTCGGTGGTGGTACGCGCGTTGCCGGTGGTGCGTGGCGCGCGAGGGGTTCTGGTCCGGGCGGCGGCGGACTTGGCCGGTGCCTTGGCCGGTGTCCTGGGTGCCGACTCGGGTTGTGGTTCGGCCGACGGTTCGGTCGGCGGTTCGGTCGGCGGTTCGGTCGGCGGACCGGTGGGTCCGGTGGGCGGTCCGGTGGGCTGTACCACCGGAGGCTTGGCGGGGGGCGGGGGAGCGGCGGGGCCCGAGGAGGCGGGCAGCTCGGCGGGCGCGGCCCGGGGCACGGCGGTGGCCGCCGTCTCCGCGTCGACGAGTTCGCCGATCCGCACGCCCGCCCGGCGGCCCTCCAGATGCAGCCGACCGACGTTGACCCGGTCCTGGGCGAGCAGCGTCAGCACGGCGCCGCGGCCCGCCGGGTACGCGGCGACATAGCCGTACACCCCGCGTACGAGCAGCTCACGGAACTCGCCCTGGCCGGTCGCGTCCGACAGCCGCGCCACGACGCCGAGTGCCGTGGCGGTGAGCGCGGCCACCGTCTCCGGCGCCACACCGGGGGTGTCCTGGGCGAGGACGTGACCGTCCGTGCTCGCCACGAGGGCGCCGGTCAGCTGAGGCACCCGGGCCCTCAGCCGGCACAGCTCCTCGCGTATGTCGGGCTCGGCCGCCATCAGCTCTCTCCTTTCGGCACGGGGTCGCTGTCGCGGGCTCTGCCGCTCAAAGGGCCTCCAGCGCATCCCTGAGCCTCTTCAGCAGCGTGATGTCGGGATCGGGCACGGAAAGGACCGCCGGGGCGGGCGGGGACACCAGGACGGGCGGCGGCTGCGGCGCCACCAGCCCGGCCGCCGCCAGCCGCCGTACGTCCACCAGCGTGTGGAACGCCTGTCTGCCCAGCTCCCGGGCGATGTCGGTCGCGGTGCGCACGCCGTTCACCAGGGTGAGCACGGCCGTCTGGCGGGCGGTGACCGCGGGCGCCGCCGCCGGGGCGACCCGGACCAGCGGTGCGCTGTCGGCCAGCGGATCCGGCCACACGCGCCGCAGCAGCTCGCGCCTGCGGAGCGTCTCGCGCTCCACGACGTCCACGGTGACCGGGCGTACGGCGCCGGGCTGGTGCCCGTCGCCGTACCGGAAGCGGCCCGGGGTGCTGCTCGGCGCGAGGGCGAAGTAGGCGGCGTCGAACAGCGCCCCCAGGTGGCACAGTTCCAGCGCGCCCGCGGTGAGCCGGCCGCGGTCGACCACCAGCCGGACGGCGCCGGGCTTGCTGCCGGTCTCGGTCAGGGCCTGCTGCCAGGTCGTGGCGTCGAGCGTGCCGTGGGTGGTCAGGAGCACGTCGAAGCCGGGCGCGTACGGGCTCTCGGCGTGCACCACCTCGCCGTCGGCGAGGTGCAGCGTGCCGTGCTCGCGGACGAGGACGCCGGTGGCCCGCTCGGCGGCGAGCCGGGTGAGCATCGGCGAGAGGCCGCCCGCCCCCTCGTGCGCCGCCGTCCGGTCCCGCACCGGGAGCCGGGGCGGCGGAGTGGTGCCGATCACGGTCATCCGAGCACCAGCCGTCCGGCCATCTCGCCCAGCCGGATGCGGGCCAGCGCGAGGTTGCCCTCCGCGCGGGCCAGCCACACGTGCAGGAACACGCTGCTGTCGAACGGTGTGGGCACGAACCGCAGCAGGTGGTAGCTGTCGCGGTTGCTGAGGATCAGATCCTCGACCGGCAACGCCGTGGCGCCGCCCGGTGCCCCGGCGCCGCCGTCGCCGGGCGCGAACGCCCGGTGCTCGGCGGCCAGCCGGGCCAGCTCCGCGGCCTCGACGGCGGCCGCCTCGTGGTCGCCGCCCGGTGACTCCCCGACGACGCCCAGGGCCAGCCCGCTGGTCCAGTCGACCAATGCCGCCCCCCGGGCGCCGGGCAGCCGCATCGCTTCCAGTAGGCACTCGTCGATTCCGGGCACCGTCGCTCCCCTCCCACCTGGGGTCCGGCTGAGTGACCACGAAACTACGCACCGTCGCGGGCGACTGGTGGGGATATGGCATTTCCCGGTGGAACATGCTGACGGTGGCTAGGGTGGGTCGGCTGTGCAGGTTTTCCTACGGGATGACCTGCATATCCGCCTGTGTATCCGTCCGTACGCCGAGGCCGCATACCCGCCGCCGGGTCCGGCCTGCGCCCGTCCCGGCGCTCCGGCCACCCGTGCGGGTGGCGGGGTCAGTCGGAGTTCCACCCGTGCGGGCGAGCGCGTCCGGGAGCGTGCAGGGTGGTGAGCGCGGACGCGTACGCCCCTCCCGACTCGGCGACGATCTCCTCGGCCGTCTGCGGCTCGCGCACCGTCGCGAAGACCGTACGGCCGGCGTCGTCCGGGGCGAAGCCGTAGATGCCCGGCCGGGCCAGCGAGTTGTAGGCGTAGTGGTGCGCGAAACAGTACGCGCCCGTGTCCAGCGCCGCCGCGTGGTCCCCCTGCTCCAGCTGCGGCAGCGCCTGGCCCCGGGCCAGCAGGTCGCCCGCGAAGCAGGCGGGTCCGGCCACGTCCTGCACGACCGGGGGACCCTTCTTGGGCCGCCCCTTCGCGTCGTACCCGGCGATCCGCAGCGGCCAGGACTCCGGCGCGTACACCGTCCGGGTCGCCACCTGCACACCCGCGTGGGTGACCGCGACCCGGCGCCCGCCGGCGCTCTTGGCGTACTCCACCCGCGCCACCACCGTGCCGTGCTTGGCCAGCAGCGACCGCCCGAACTCGGTCACCAGCGCGTACCGCCCGTGGAACAGCCCCGGCACCGTCTCGCGCAGCAGCCGCGCGTACTGCGCGTACGTCGGGGTCGTCACGTCGGAGCCGAAGTTCACCGGCAGTCCGCCGCCGATGTCGATCGTGTCGATCTGCGGCCGCCCGATCCGCCGGTTGATCTCCTCGGCGAGCGCGTGGACCTCCGCCACCCCGCGGGCCATCAGCGACAGCGGGATGCCCTGCGACCCGGTGTGCGTGTGCAGCCGGCTCAGCCACGGCCGGTCCATGAAGGCCCGGACGACCCACTCGCGCGCTCCCTCGTCGCGCAGCGCCACCCCGAACTTCGAGGTGGCCGTGGCGGTGGACATCGCCTCGATGGAGCCCGCGCCGAGCTGCGGGTTCACCCGGACGCCGAGCGGGGAGCGGCTGCGGGCCGACCGCATGAGGGCGTCGATGCGCTCCAGCTCCTGCGGGTTGTCGGCGTTGACGGCGATGCCGAACGCCAGCGCCTCACGCAGTTCGGCGGGGGTCTTCGCGGGCGAGTCGAGCACGGTGCGGGTCGCCGGCATCCCGGCCGCCCGTGCCAGCGCCAGCTCGCCGGGGCTGGCCACCTCCGCGCCGATGCCCTCCTCGCGCAGCAGCCGCAGCACCGGCACCAGCGGCGTCGCCTTCACCGCGAAGGCGTGCAGCACGGGGGTGCCGGGCGCCACCACGGCGTCGAACGCGGCCCGCAGCGCCGCCGCCGACTCCCTGATGCCGGTGACGTCGAGCAGCCCGACGACCGGGGTGCCGGGGGTGAGCAGCCCCTGTTCCACCGCGGCCCGCACCGCGTCGTCGCGCCGTGCGGCCCGCTCGCCTCCGCTGCCGTCGTTGTCCACTGTGTCCCCCCGTCGGGTCGGCCTGCGACTTGCGTGCCCTGCATTCAGCCAAACACCCGCGACCCGCGCACGTCGACGCGCCCATGTGTTGACTAGTTCTATTCAGGTAGTCAGGATGTGAATAACGGCAGCAACAATCCGCTAGGAGGCAGACCATGTCAGGACCCCGCCCCGTACGAGCCCCGCGTGGTACGGAACTGAGCGCCCTGGGATGGCAGCAGGAAGCCGCCCTGCGGATGCTCCAGAACAACCTCGACCCCGAGGTGGCCGAGCACCCCGACAAGCTGGTCGTCTACGGCGGCACCGGCAAGGCCGCCCGCGACTGGCGCTCCTTCGACGCCATGGTCCGGACCCTGCGGACGCTGAAGCAGGACGAGACCATGCTGGTCCAGTCCGGCCGCCCGGTCGGCGTCATGCAGACCCACGAGTGGGCCCCGCGCGTCCTCATCGCCAACTCCAACCTGGTCGGCGACTGGGCCAACTGGGAGGAGTTCCGCCGCCTGGAGCAGCTCGGCCTGACCATGTACGGCCAGATGACGGCCGGCTCCTGGATCTACATCGGCACCCAGGGCATCCTCCAGGGCACCTACGAGACCTTCGCCGCGGTCGCCGCGAAGAAGTTCGGCGGCACCCTCGCGGGCACGATCACCCTCACCGCCGGCCTCGGCGGCATGGGCGGCGCCCAGCCGCTCGCCGTGACGATGAACGACGGCGTCGCCATCTGCATCGACTGCGACCCGCGTGCCATCGAGCGCCGGATCGAGCACCGCTACCTGGACGTGAGGGCCGACTCCCTGGAGCACGCCCTCCAGCTCGCCGTCGAGGCCCGCGACCAGCGCAAGCCGCTCTCCATCGGCCTGCTCGGCAACGCCGCCGAACTGCTGCCGCGGATGCTCGCCGAGGGCGCGCCCGTCGACATCGTCACCGACCAGACCTCGGCCCACGACCCGCTCGCCTACCTCCCGGTCGGCGTCGACTTCGACGACATGGCCGACGCGGCCACCAAGGACCCGGCGGGCTTCACCACCCGCGCCCGCGAGTCCATGGCCCGGCACGTGGAGGCGATGGTCGGCTTCATGGACGCCGGTGCCGAGGTCTTCGACTACGGCAACTCCATCCGCGGCGAGGCCCAGCTCGCCGGGTACGAGCGGGCGTTCGCCTTCCCCGGCTTCGTCCCCGCCTACATCCGCCCCCTCTTCTGCGAGGGCAAGGGCCCCTTCCGCTGGGCGGCCCTGTCCGGCGAGGCCTCCGACATCCACAAGACGGACAAGGCGATCCTCGACCTCTTCCCCGAGAACGAGTCGCTGCACCGCTGGATCAAGATGGCCGGCGAGCGCGTCCACTTCCAGGGCCTGCCCGCCCGCATCTGCTGGCTCGGCTACGGCGAGCGCGACAAGGCCGGCGAGCGCTTCAACGACATGGTGGCGTCCGGTGAGCTCGCCGCCCCCCTCGCCATCGGCCGCGACCACCTCGACTGCGGCTCCGTCGCCTCCCCGTACCGCGAGACCGAGGCCATGCTCGACGGCTCCGACGCGATCGCCGACTGGCCGCTGCTGAACGCCATGGTGAACGTCGCCTCCGGCGCGTCCTGGGTCTCCCTCCACCACGGCGGCGGCGTCGGCATGGGCCGCTCCATCCACGCCGGCCAGGTCTCCGTCGCCGACGGCACCAAGCTCGCCGGCGAGAAGATCCGCCGGGTGCTCACCAACGACCCGGGCATGGGCGTCATCCGGCACGTCGACGCCGGGTACGACATCGCGGAGTCGGTGGCGGACGAGCGCGGTGTCAGGGTGCCGATGCGCGAAGGTCAGGAAGAGGCCTCCGCGTGACGTTCCACAGCATGTGGGCGGAGCTGCTGCCGATCGGCCGCAGCTCCGCCTCCGGCGGCTACCGCCGCTTCGCCTGGACCGCCGCCGACGCCGAGTGCCGGGCCTGGTTCGAGGAGCAGGCCCGCTCCCGCGGGCTGGCCTGTGAACTCGACCGCAACGGCAACCAGTGGGCCTGGCTCGGCGACCCCGCTCAGGGCGACGCGGTGGTCACCGGGTCGCACCTCGACTCCGTGCCCGACGGCGGTGCCTTCGACGGACCGCTGGGTGTGGTGTCCGCCTTCGCGGCCCTGGACGAGCTGCGCGCCCGCGGCGCACGGCTCGACCGGCCGCTGGCCGTCGTCAACTTCGGCGACGAGGAGGGCGCCCGGTTCGGGCTGGCCTGCGTCGGCTCCCGGCTCACCGCCGGAGCGCTCACCGCAGAGCAGGCGCACCGCCTCACCGACGGCGACGGCATCACCCTGCCGCAGGCGATGGAGGCCGCGGGATACGACCCCGAGGCCATCGGCCCCGACCCCGAACGGCTGGCCCGGATCGGCGCCTTCGTCGAGCTGCACGTCGAGCAGGGGCGGGCGCTGGACCTGTCCGGCGACCGGATCGGCATCGCCAGCGCCATCTGGCCGCACGGACGCTGGCGGTTCGACTTCCGCGGCGAGGCCAACCACGCCGGCACCACCCGGCCGGCGGACCGGCGCGACCCCATGCTGCCATACGCCGAGACCGTCCTCGCCGCCCGCCGCGAGGCCGAACTCGCCGGGGCCGTCGCCACCTTCGGCAAGATCTCCGTCGAGCCGAACGGCGTCAACGCCATCCCCTCCCTGGTGCGGGGCTGGCTCGACTCGCGGGCCGCGGGGCAGGAGACCCTCGACACCGTGCTCACCGCCATCGAGAAGGCGGCCCGCGCCCACGCGGAGCGCCACGGCGTCGACCTGGACGTCGTCCGCGAGTCGTTCACACCGGTCGTCGAGTTCGACCACGCCCTGCGCGACGAACTCGCCCGCATCCTGGGCACCGGCACCGAGCTGAAGGTGCCCGTCCTCGGCACCGGGGCGGGACACGACGCCGGGATCCTCTCCGGCAGCGTCCCGACCGCCATGCTGTTCGTGCGCAACCCCACGGGCGTCTCGCACTCCCCGGCCGAGTTCGCGGCCGAGGACGACTGCACGGCCGGGGTGAGCGCGCTCGCCGACGTACTGGAAGGGCTGGCCCGCAGGTGAACCGGAACCACCCGCAGACCCACACACGGACGTACTGGCTGGAGCATGCCTGGCTCGACACCCGGGTCGAGCCGGGCGTGGCCCTGGAGGTGTCCGGCGGCCGGATCACGGCCGTCCGCACCGGCGTCGCCACCCCGCCGCCCGGCGCGGAGACCCTGCGAGGCCTGACCCTGCCCGGCCTCGCCAACGCCCACAGCCACGCCTTCCACCGCGCCCTGCGCGGCACGGTCCAGGTGGGTTCCGGCACCTTCTGGACCTGGCGCGAGGTGATGTACTCCGTCGCCGACCGGCTGACCCCGGAGACCTACCACGCCCTCGCCCGCGCCGTGTACGCCGAGATGGCGCTGGCCGGCATCACCGCGGTCGGCGAGTTCCACTACGTCCACCACGCCCCCGGCGGCACCCCCTACGCCGACCCCAACGCGATGGGGGAGGCCCTGATCGCGGCCGCCGCCGAGGCCGGCGTGCGCATCACCCTCCTGGACACCGCCTACCTCTCGGCCGGCTTCGGCGAGCCGCCCAACAGCCACCAGCTGCGCTTCTCCGACGGCAGCGCGGACGCCTGGGCCGAACGCTGTTCAGTTCTCAAGGAACGGGATCACGCACGGATCGGGGCCGCGATCCACTCCGTACGGGCCGTGCCCGCGGACCAGCTGGCCACGGTGGCGCGATGGGCACAGGAGCGGCGGGCCCCGCTGCATGTGCACCTGTCCGAGCAGACCGCCGAGAACGACGCCTGCCTGGCCGCCCACGGCCGTACTCCGACGCAGCTGCTCGCCGACCACGGCGTGCTCGGCCCGCACACCACCGGCGTGCACAACACCCACCTCACCGACGCCGACATCGCGCTGCTCGGCGACTCGGGCACCGGCACCTGCATGTGTCCCACCACGGAACGCGACCTCGCCGACGGGATCGGCCCCGCGGTCGCCCTCCAGCGGGCCGGCTCCCCGCTCTCCCTCGGCTCCGACAGCCACGCCGTCATCGACCTGCTCGAAGAGGCGCGCGCGATGGAGCTGAACGAGCGGCTGCGCACCCGCACCCGCGGCCACTGGACGGCCGCGGCACTGCTGCGCGCCGCCTCCGCCGACGGTCACGCCGCACTGGGCTGGACCGACGCGGGCGCTCTCGAACCGGGCGCGCTCGCCGACTTCACGACGGTCGCGCTCGACTCGGTCAGAACAGCGGGACCGGTGCCCAGGCTCGGCGCCGAGACGGCCGTATTCGCGGCGACCGCGGCGGACGTGCGCCACACGGTCGTCGGTGGCCGTCAGGTCGTACGGGACGGGGTGCACACGCTCGTCCCCGACGTGCCGCGGGCACTGGCGGCCGCCGTCGAAGCACTGCACGCCTGACCGGACGCCAGGCGCCCGCCCCCCGACCCGCATCCAGCCCCGCCGCCCCCCACGAGGACGCCATGAGCAGCACGGTCAGCACCGTCGTCACCAACATCGCCACTCTGGTCACCAACGATCCCTCCCTCGGTGACGGCTCTCCCCTCGGTCTGGTCCGGGACGCGGCCGTCGTCATCGAGGGCGACCGTGTCGTGTGGACCGGTGAATCAAGCAAAGCACCCGCCACTGACAACCGGGTCGACGCCGGCGGCCGCGCGATGCTGCCCGGCTTCGTCGACTCCCACTCCCACCTGGTCTTCGCGGGCGACCGCACCGAGGAGTTCAACGCCCGTATGTCCGGCCGGGCCTACAGCGCCGGCGGCATCCGCACCACCGTCGCGGCGACCCGGGCGGCCAGCGACGAGGACCTCGAACGCAACCTCACCCACCACCTCGACGAGGCCCTGCGCCAGGGCACCACGACCTTCGAGACGAAGTCCGGCTACGGCCTGACGGTCGCCGACGAGGCCCGCGCGCTGCGCATCGCCGCCCGGCACACCGACGAGGTGACCTACCTCGGCGCGCACATCGTCGCGCCCGACTTCGCCGACGACCCGGCCGGCTATGTCGCCCTGGTCACCGGCGAGATGCTCGACGCCTGTGCCCCGTACGCCCGTTGGATCGACGTCTTCTGCGAGAAGGGCGCCTTCGACGGCGACCAGGCCCGCGCGATCCTCACGGCGGGCCGGGCCAAGGGCCTGCACCCGCGCGTCCACGCCAACCAGCTCTCGTACGGCCCCGGCGTCCAGCTCGCGGTCGAACTGGACGCGGCGAGCGCCGACCACTGCACCCACCTCACCGACGCCGACGTGGACGCCCTCGCGCACGGCCGTACCGTCGCCACCCTGCTGCCCGGCGCCGAGTTCTCCACCCGCGCGCAGTGGCCCGACGCCCGACGCCTCCTGGACGCGGGCGTCACGGTCGCCCTGTCGACGGACTGCAACCCGGGATCGTCCTTCACGTCCTCCGTGCCCTTCTGCATCGCGCTCGCGGTACGGGACATGGGGATGACGCCGGACGAGGCGGTCTGGTCGGCCACGGCGGGCGGCGCGGCGGCCCTGCGCCGCGACGACATCGGCCGCGTCGCGCCCGGCGCGTACGCCGACCTGATCCTCCTGGACGCGCCGAGCCACGTCCATCTCGCCTACCGGCCGGGCGTGCCCCTGGTCAGCAAGGTGTGGCGGCGGGGTGCGCGGGTGCTCTGACCGGTCTCAGGCGGAACCCGCCCGCCACCGCTGCGCCGGACCCCCGCTCAGCGGCTCCAGTGACACCCCGTCACCGTAGGACTGCGGGGTCACCCCGGTCTCGATCGCGATCGCGGGACGGATCACCCCGTCGTCGTCGACCGTGAAGGTGAGGTTCTGGCCGTGGCTGCCGTAGACCGAGTCGCAGCTCCAGACACCGACGCCGTTGTCGACGTCGCCGCGGCTGTCGAGGCAGAAGTCGGGGTCGGCGTACGACTGGAGGACACCGCGGTCCGCGTCGACCCGCCAGCGCTGGGTGTCCGAGGCGGAGCAGGGCGCGGTGACGACGTCCGTGCCGTTGTCGAAGTCCCCGGCGACGTCCAGACAGCGGCCCGTGGACACGTTCACGACCTGGGAGTAGGCCGCGCCCGGCGGGCGTGCGGCGGGCGAGGGGGTCGGGGGCGGAGTCGGCTTTCGGGTGGTCGGCCTCGGGCGGGCCGAACTGTGGCTCGGCGAGGGTGAGGTGCGGGTCGGGGACGCGGACGGGGCCGGAGCGGAGTACGTGGCCGTCGCCGTGACCGTCACCGGAGGGCTGGAGGGGACGGCCGCCGCGCCCGCCGACTGCTGCCGGTCCTGCGAGCCGTCCGAGGAGTTCAGGAACAGCAGCAGCGGCACCAGGACCGCGCTCAGCGCCGCCGAGGCCAGGACGATGCGCCGGGACTGCGGCCGGGTCCGGGTCCGGGTCCTGGTCCGGGTCCGGGGCGCGGAAGGATCAGTGACGCGCGCATCGGCGCGCGGGATGACGCGCGTCGCGGCAGCCGCGCCGCTCTGGGCGTACGCCGTGCCGCCCCACGGCAGCAGTCCCTCGGCCAGCGCCGTGCGCGGGTCGTCGCGCAGGGCGGACAGCTCCTCGTACGCGCTCGTGCAGTGCGGACAGCGCGTCATGTGGGCGTGCAGGTCGGGGCTGTGGCGGGGGTTGTCCGGCCGCGCGGACTCCTCGATCAGCCTGCGGAAGTCGCCGCAGCGCGGGTCGTCGGAGGCGGCCAGCCGGGCACGCAGACAGGCCTGACCGAGTGCCGGCAGCGCCTGGGGGATGCCGTGCCGGACGTCCCACTCGGTGAGCCCGAGGAAACCGGCGGTCCGGCTCTCCGGCTCCCGTTCGACGACGCCGTACCAGATCAGGCCCTGTGTGCGGGACGGCAGGGAGCGGAACGCGGCGAGCATGGGCGGGACGGGGCCGTCCGGCCGGGCGGTGTTCAGGACCAGCAGCAGCCCGGGGTCGAGGCCGGCGGCCCGCCCGTCGGTGGCCCAGGACGCGGCCTCGCTGCCGGTGAGCAGCAGGAGCCGGTGGCGCAGCGGGACGTCGGGGTCGGTGCCGCGTGCCGTCTCGCGGGCCGCGGCGGTGAAGGTCTGCGCCGCCAGCTGACGCGCCGCGGCCTCGCCGGTCACGCACAGGCGGGCGTAGGCGAGGACCGAGGGCTGGTGGCGGGTCCGGATCTCCTGGAGCGCCGGATAGGCGGACGCGGTGTCGGCGCGCAGCAGTTCGGTCAGCCGGGCATCGGACGCCCCCGTATGGGCATCGCCGCCACCTTGTGCCATGTTCTCCGGCCCTCCTTGCACCCCGGCGGTCACCCGACCGTCCTGACGTACCAGCCAGTTTGGGATGCCCATGGTGAAGGAGGAGAGGCTTTGGGTAAAGGGTTATCTCCGGGTAATCAAAGTGGCTGTTGGCGCGTGGAGTTGCGGCGGTGCCGGGCACCCCTCACTCCTCGGCCGTCAGGCCCTTCCGCAGCCGCACCAGGGTCCGTGACAGCAGGCGCGACACATGCATCTGGGAGATGCCGAGTTCCTCGCCGATCTGCGACTGGGTCATGTTGGCGACGAAGCGCAGCGAGAGGATGTGCCGGTCCCGGGGCGGCAGTCCGGCGATCAGCGGCTTCAGGGACTCGATGTACTCGATGCCCTCGATCCCGTGGTCCTCGTACCCGATGCGGTCGGCGAGCGCTCCCTCGGAGTCGTCCTCCTCGGGCTGCGCGTCCAGCGACGCGGCGGTGTACGCGTTCGACGCCGCCATGCCCTCCACGACCTCGTCCCTGCCGATGCCGAGGCGTTCGGCCAGCTCGGCCACCGTCGGGGCGCGGTCGAGCTGCTGGGCCAGTTCGTCACCGGCCTTGGCCAGGTCGAGCCGGAGTTCCTGGAGCCGGCGCGGGACGCGCACGGACCAGGAGGTGTCGCGGAAGAAGCGCTTGATCTCGCCGATGACGGTCGGCATCGCGAAGGTGGGGAACTCGACGCCGCGGGCCAGGTCGAAGCGGTCGATCGCCTTGATCAGGCCGATGGTGCCGACCTGGACGATGTCCTCCATCGGCTCGCTGCGCGAGCGGAAGCGGGAGGCGGCGAACTTGACCAGGGCGAGGTTGAGTTCGACGAGGGTGTTGCGGACGTACGAATACTCGTGCGTCCCTTCCTCCAGCGACTCCAGCCGGTCGAACAGCGTCTTGGACAGGGCCCGCGCGTCGACGGGGCCGACCTCTTCGTACGGGGGAATCTCCGGAAGCCCGGCGAGCACGTCGTCCTGCGGGACGGGCGCGGGGTGGTTCCGCTCGATGGGATCCAGATGTTCCGGAAGGGGTGTCGGCGTCGTCCGATGGGTATGCGACGCGTCGAGCCGGGGTGACATGATGTCCTCCATCGTTCTCGGCGTATGGCTGCCGAAGCCAGTGCTGCACTGCGGTGTGCGGCGCCTCCAAAGCCGGCCGTGTCGGGTACGTGTCTCTACTAGCCCTACCCGTTCCACCGAGCCCACCGCAAGTCCGTTTCGGTGGTAAATGTCCGTTTCTGGGCGGTTGTTCGGGTGTCAGGGTGTGTGGAGAAGGCGTAGTGTTCGAGAGCATCTGTCAGCAGTCACGATCTCGGGAGTGAGAGACGCATGGACCGCGGGACGGTCGGCAGCGCGCAGTCGGGCCGGCTTCTGGTGGAGGTGCGGGAAGAGGGCTCCAGCGCCGTCGTGACGCCGGTGGGTGAGCTCGATCACCACACCGCGGATCTGTTGCGCGACCCCCTCGACGACTGCCTCTCCAAGGGTTTCAGCAGGCTGGTCGTGGACTGCTCGCGCCTGGAGTTCTGCGACTCCACGGGGCTGAACGTGCTCCTGGGCGCGCGGCTGAAGGCGGAGGCCGCCGGAGGCGGGGTGCACCTCGCGGGGATGCTGCCCGTGGTGGCGCGCGTGTTCGAGATCACCGGGGCCGAGGCGGTCTTCACCGTCCACGACTCGGTCGATTCGGCTCTGGCCGACGACGGCGCCGACGGCGGTGGCGACGACAGTGGCGACGGCGACGGTGATGACGACGGCGGCGATGTGGCGAAGGACACCGGAGGTGGCCGTGCGGCGGGGGAGTCCGGCGAGTCGGCCTGAGCCGGTCCGCCGTCCGGCGTTCCCGGCCCTCGCGTCCGGGTGCGGTCCGGCCGCCGCTCGGGTGAACCTGTGCGTCCGCTCGTGGACCGGTGCCCGGGTGACGTCGGCTCGTACCGACAGGGGGGTGTTCGGTCGGCCCGGTCGGGCAGGAGACATCCTGAATGTGTCGGCGCCGTGTCGACGGAATCGCCGTCGGCCTACGTACTGACTCTTGAATCGTGAACTGGTGAATCGGTGAGGTGAAGCGCTGATGAGCACCACCCGGCCCTGCTCGCCGGGCGACCGCGGCCCGGAGCCGATCGGCGCTTCGGGGGCGTCCGAGGGTGACGTGCCAGGTGGCGGCGTGTCCCGCGAGGACGCGGTCGCGTCGTCGACGGGTCGTCAGGTCCGCCGGCTGAGCCTGGACGGCCAGAGCGGCGTCGTGCCGCTCGCCCGCGACTTCGCCCGCCAGGCGCTGTACGCGTGGGGCTGGCTGCCGGCCGCCACCGCGGACCGCCGGGCGGCCGCCGAGGACGTGCTGCTCGTCGTGTCCGAGCTGGTCACCAACGCCTGTCTGCACGCCGAGGGGCCCGAGTCGCTCCGGATCTCCTGCGACAACAAGGTGATCCGGGTCGAGGTCGCCGACCGCGGCACCGGCCAGCCGGCTCCCCGCACCCCGCACCGCGCCGGCCGGCCCGGTGGGCACGGCATGTTCATCGTGCAGCGGCTGTGTCTGGACTGGGGTGTCGTCCGCGCGCCGGGCGTGACCGGCAAGACCGTGTGGGCGGAACTGGGCGCACCGGCATGAGCCGGTGGGAAGCCGCTCCGGCATGAGCCGGTGAGAAGCCGCTCCGCCGCACCCGGTCCCGGGGGCGTCACCGTCCGCGGGACCTGACCGACCCTCAGGCCCTTGCTCGCGGTTGCCCTCAGGCCGGGCCCGCGGTCGAACTCCCGGGACCTCGGCCGAACTCCCGGGTCGACTGCTCTAGTTGCTCACGCGGCCTCCTCTTCATGTCCATCACACCGGCGCAACTCCGGCGTGTGCCTTGTCTTCCCTCCTTGCGGCCCCGGGCGTACCTTGACGGCCGATCTGATGTTCCGTCAGAAACGAGGGGACCGTGTCGTACCAGAAACGAACCGCCGCGTTCGCGTCCGTCGCGGCCCTGGCCGGCTCGGCGGTCCTGCTCACCGCCCCGGCTGCCCGGGCCGAGGTCGTGAACGTCAACTACCAGTGCAAGACGCCGATCGGCGACAAGAGCGCCGTCTCGCCCATCGACATCAAAGGCGTCAAGAGCGGCAGCGGCTACCGGATCACCATGTCCTGGCAGAAGGGCGTCTCGTCCAGCCCGGTCGAACTGGGCAAGGGCGCGATGAATCCGAGCGCCACCGTCAGGCTGGGCGGCGCCGACAGCGGCACCCTCACCGTCACGGGCGCCGCCAACCAGGCCGCCATCCCGGCCAACACGCCCATAAAGATCAATGACTTGAGCGGCACGTACACCCCGAAGGCGACCGGCAAGGTCACCTTCACGGCGGGCGTGCTCACCATCAAGGCGCTCGGTACGACCACCACGTGCACGCCCGCCAACAACCCCGGGCCCTCGCTCACCCTCGACGTGACGTCGGCGGGCGGCGGCACGAGCGGCGGCTCGACCGGGGGCACACACAGCGACAGCGGTTCCGGTACGGCACTTCCGCAGACCGGGCCCGCGGACTCGGCCGTCGCCCTCGGCACGCTCGGCGGCACCGTGTTCCTGGCCGGCGCGGCGGGCGTGCTGTGGCTGACCCGCCGGAACCAGACGGCACGGGAACGCCACTGACCGTCCGTCGCGACGCCCCTGCCCGATGGAGCCGCCGATGTCGTACGCCGTCCGCGTCCTGCCCCTGTCCGTCCTGCTGCTGCTGGGTGCCGCGCCCGCCGGCGACGGCTGGTCGGCCGCGCCCGCCGGCGACGGCCGCCCGGCCTTCTACCTGGAGGGCACGCCCGGCGCCGTCCAGCAGGACACGGTGTCCCTGACCAACCGCGGGCGGCGGCCGGTCACCGTACGGCTGCGGGGTACCGGCGTCCCGGTGACGTTCGCCGGTGCCGAGGTGCGGATCCCCGCCCGCACCCGGGCCGACGTCCCCTTCACGGTGGCCGTCCCGGCGGACGCGGCCCCCGGTGACCGCTCCGGCACGATCGTGGCGCGCGGCGGCGACGGCCGTACGGCGACCGTGCCGCTGCGACTGCGGGTCGGCGGACCCGAACTGTCCGCGCTGACCGTCGAACACGTCACCGTGCACGCCGACCGCATCACGTACGAACTGGTCAACCGTGGCACCACGGTGCTCGCCCCGCGGCTGGCGGTACGCGCGAACGGCCTGTTCGGCCGCCGGCTCCTGGACCGCGCCCCGCGCGCCCTGCCCGTCGAACTGCCTCCCGGACACCGGCTGAAGCTCAGCGAACCCTGGCCCGGCCGGCCCGTCCTCGACGCGGTGGACGTGACGCTGACCGCGACGGCGCCGGGCGGCGCCCGGGACACGGCGAGCGGGTCGGCGCGGTTCGTGCCCTGGGGTGCGGTCGGCGGGACGGCGGGCGCCGCGGGGGCGGCCGCCGCCGCACTTCTCGCCGTACGGCGGCGCGGGGCCCGCAGGGCGGGCCGTCCCGCGGCGCGGCGGCCGGGTGCGCGGGTCGAGTCGACGGGAGGGCTGCGGTGAGCGGCAGACGGCGGATCGGTGTGCTGGTGGCGGCGTTCGCGGCGCTGCTCGTGCTGACCCCCACGGCACCGGCGACGGCCGTCGGGCCCAGCGTCCAACTGTCGCGGACACAGGCCGGAACCGGCGGTTCGATCACCGTCAGCGGCAGCGGCTGGCGGTCGCACGCCCTGCTGATGCTGCTGGTGTGCGGGCAGTCGGCGCCCTCACGGGGCGTGCTCGGCGGCACCAACTCCTGCGCGAACGCCGACGGGCGGGCCGTCACCACCGACGCCGACGGCCGCTTCAGCCGCGTGCTGCCGGTGACCGAACCGCCGGTGCCGTGTCCCTGCGTGGTGCACGTCGCCACCGTGACCGGCGCCAAGGCGCAGGCCGACGCGGTCCTGCGGGTGGCCGGGCACCCGGTGCGGCCGCTGCCCGCGCGGACCGACGGCGGACGGCTGTCCGTCCTCACCGACATCCGGCTCGACGGATCGAGCGGCGTGCTGACCTGGTTCGGCGCCCCGCCCTCCCGCACGCTGGTCCTCACCGTCGGCAACGTCGGCTCCGACCCAGTGACGGACCCCGTCTTCCGGGTCGGGGTCTCCCACGGCGTGTTCGCCCCGCAGTGGGACGAGCAGCAGTGGCGGGGCACCCTCGCGCCCGGCGGGAAGGCCCGGATCAGGCTGCCGGTCGAGCTCTCCGCCGGGGCGCACGGCGACTACACCGTCTCCCTCGCGTACGGCGGCCGGGTCCTCGGCGAGCAGCCGTGGGGCGTCGGCCGTCCCTGGGGCGTGACCCTGTTCTGGATCCTGCTCTGCGTGGTCGTACCGGTGGCGGTGTTCCGTATCGGGATGGCGGTGGTGGACCGCGTCCGGCCGCACCGGCCGCACCGGCCGCACCGGTCACGGCGCTCGCGCGGGCTGCGACGGGCCCACCGTGGGCGGCCCACCGGCCGGACTTCGCCGGCTCGTTTTCCGTGGCTGCCGGGGCTGCGCCGCGGCGACCGCACGGACGCACCGGACGCACCCCACGTACCGGACGCACCGGACGCGCAGGACGGGGCGTACGCGACCGGCGCGGCCGCCGCCGGGCCCGGCCCGACTTCGACCCTGCCGTGGTTCACCCCGGACTCCGCTCCGGGCACGGCGGCCGGTCGGCTCTCCGCACCGCACGACGACAACCCGGCGAGTCCTACGACTCCCGTCACGAAGGGACCCACGTGAGCATGCGAAGGAGAGTCACACCGGTCGGCCGCCCCGGCGGCGTACGCAGAGCCGGGGCGGCGGGGGCCGCGCTGGTGCTGGGTGGCGCGGGACTCCTGCTGGGCGTGGCCGCGATGCCCGCCCAGGCCGCCGAGGTGTCGTTCGCGACACACTGCGTGCCGCCCGCCGGCCTCGACCCCGTGGACGGCACCACCAAGGTCGAGATCACCGCGCCGGCCACCGCGAAGGTGGGCGACACGGTCGAGGTGGTGTGGAAGTTCGTCCAGGCCGCCTCGAAGAACCCCGACATCATCGACCTGCCCGCGAACTCGGTGCAGCCGTCCGGCACCCTCAAGGCGGCCGGCGCGCAGAGCGCCGACATCGCGATGCAGGGGCCGCGCGAGAACCCGGCGATCCCCAAGGGCGCCGCGATGGTGCTGTCCGACATGAAGGGCACCCTGAAGCTCACGACGCCCGGGACGGTGACGCTGACCCCGGGCGCCTACACCGTCAACGCCATGTCGACGGACACCAGGTGCACACCCACGTCGGCGGTGCAGCAGGCGGCGAGCATCGAGGTGTCGGCGGGGGGCGGGGGCACGTCGAGCTCCTCGTCCAGCGCGTCCGTGACGCCCTCGGGGTCCCCGACGGACACGGCGTCCCCGACCGGGTCCGCCTCCGCCTCGGTCTCCGCGTCCGCGTCCGCGTCGGCGAGCGACGGCACCGGGCAGACCGACTTCACCGGCAAGCAGGTGCAGGTCCCGTACGCGTGCAAGACGCCCATCGGCGACAAGAACGCCACCTCGGCCGTGCAGATCGACGCGCGGAAGGACGGCGGGAACTTCGCGCTCACGGTGAAGTTCGGGCAGTCGGTGATGGACAGCCCCGCGGACATCCCGAAGGGCTCGGTCAAGCCGTCGATGGAGGTCGTGCTCGGCGGCGCCGACCACGGCACGGTGCACGTGGAGGGCCCGCTGAACGCGGACGTGATCAAATCGGGCGACCCGATCGAGATCCCCGATCTGACCGGCACCTACAAGCCGGGCGCGAGCGGTGAGTCGACGCTGGCCCCGGGCGTGCTGACGATCGAGGCCCTCGGTACGACGACCACCTGCACGCCGGCGTCGTCCGAGGTCTCCCTGACCCTGGACACCACCGAACAGGCGAGCGGCGCCTCCGGGTCCACCTCCTCCGGCACCTCCTCCGGCAGCACCTCCACCGGCGGCGGCCTCGCGGAGACGGGCGCGGGCGACCACGGCGCCCTGAAGGCCCTCGGCCTGGTCGCGGGGACGGCGATCCTGCTGGGCGGTGCGGTGTTCACGTTCATGCCGCGCCGGCGGACGCGGTAGGGCATGGTCCGCCGGACCGGCCCCGGCGCGGCGGGTCCGGCGCCGACACACACAAGAGGGCCGCCGCACCCCGGTGGGGGTACGGCGGCCCTCGTGTGGATCAGCCCCGGCCGGACGCCGGTGGACGTCGGCGGCCTCGGGGGGACGTCAGTGGACGTCGCCCATGAGCTCCTTGACCTTCTTGCGGTACATCCACACCGCGGCACCGGCGGCCACGGCGAGCACGGCCTGGAAGGCCACGATGCCCGTCTTGTTGAGGTCGACACCGGCGATGGAGAGCAGACCGGTGGTGGCGTCACCGGCGGTGACGGCCAGGAACCAGACACCCATCATCTGGGAGGCGTACTTCGCGGGCGCCATCTTCGTGGTGACGGAGAGGCCGACCGGGGAGAGCGTCAGCTCACCGACGGTCTGGACGAAGTAGATCGCCACCAGCCACATCGCGGCCGCCTTGTGACCGCCGTCGGCGATCGCCAGCGGGGCGAGGAACAGGAAGAACGACGCGCCGATCAGGACCAGGCCCATGGCGAACTTCGTCGCGGTGCTCGGCTCCTTGCCGCGCCGGGAGAGCGCCAGCCAGGCCCAGGCGAAGACCGGGGCCAGCGCCATGATCATGACCGGGTTGACCGACTGGTACCAGGAGACCGGGAAGTCCCAGCCGAAGATGGTGTTCTTCGCCGAGGAGTCGGCGAACAGGGACACCGTGGAGCCGCCCTGGTCGTAGATCATCCAGAACACGGCCGCGGCGACGAAGAACCAGATGTACGCGGACATCTTCGACTGGTCGGCGCGGTCGAGGTCCTTGTCCCGCTTGATCCGGGCGATGACCAGGACGGGGATGAGCAGACCGGCGATGGTGATCGGGACCAGCAGCCAGTTCAGCGTGTAGTGGCCGGTGACGACGACGACCGTGTAGAAGACGGCCGCGACGGCCGCCCACAGGGCCGACTTGCGCAGCGTGGCCGACTTCTCCGCGGGGGAGAGCGGCGTGGGGACGACGCTCGACTGGGCGTCGAGGTGGCGGGAGCCCAGCAGGTACTGGGCGAGACCCAGCGCCATGCCGAGCGCGGCGAGCGCGAAGCCCAGGTGCCAGTTGACGTTCTCACCGACGGTGCCGATGACCAGCGGCGCGGCGAACGCGCCGAGGTTGATGCCGATGTAGAAGAGGGTGAAGCCGCCGTCACGACGCGCGTCGTCCGCACCCTTGTAGAGGTGGCCGACCATCGTCGAGATGTTGGACTTCAGCAGACCGGAGCCGATCGCGACCAGGCCGAGGCCCGCGAAGAAGGTGCCGGACGAGGGCAGGGCCAGCGTGAGGTGGCCCAGCATGATGATGACGCCGGCGACGGCGACGGTCTTGCGGGGGCCGAGGACCCGGTCCGCGAACCAGCCGCCGGGGAGGGCGAGCAGGTACACGAGGGACAGGTACACCGAGTAGATGGCCGTGGCGGTGGCCGCGCTCATGTGCAGGCCCCCCGGTGCCACCAGGTACAGCGGGAGCAGGGCCTTCATGCCGTAGTAGGAGAAACGCTCCCACATCTCGGTCATGAAGAGAGTGGCCAGTCCGCGGGGGTGGCCGAAGAAGGTCTTCTCGGAGCCGGGGGTGCCCGGACGGACCGAATCCTTCGTCAGGCTGGACGCCATTGGTCGTTCCTTGCTGCTCGGGACGCGCGCGCTGCTGGAGCGTCGCGGCGCCCGGTGGGGGGCGGCCGGCACCGGCGGTCCTGTCACGTCCACCCCACGCCCACAGGGGGTCCGCTCCGGATCACGGAGCGGTGGACGACGACCACCGGGATCCACGCCTCTACGCGCGTCAATGCGCTGAGAGGCCCGGCCACAGGTCATTCCTGCTCGAGGCTGGCGTGGCCAGCCCGCACATGAAAGAGACCTTCAGCGTCACACTTCGCCAAAGGTCCCCGCTGTGCTAGAGGCGTTGATTCACCATACGTCAGGACAGTGCCTGATATGGAAGGAGTTGAGACGGGGATCACAGGCGATCATGGAACTGATTGCGTTCATTCGAAGGCCGACGTGCCGATCCAAGGATGACATCTTCTGTTCCCTGATCCGTAACAAGATCGCGGGCGCGTCCGGAGAAGTGCGCGAGGCGGCCGATCCCGGACCATGTCCGGCATGTCCCTCGGTAAGAAACCGCAAGGGCGATCACACCTCGGCGGCCGTCCGGGGCGGACTACCATCACCTCATGACCCGTGTACTGCTCGCCGAGGACGACGCGTCCATCTCGGAGCCGCTGGCCCGCGCCCTGCGCCGGGAAGGGTACGAGGTCGAGGTGCGTGAGGACGGCCCCACCGCGCTCGAGGCAGGAATGCAGGGCGGCGTCGACCTGGTCGTGCTGGACCTGGGCCTGCCCGGCATGGACGGCCTGGAGGTGGCCCGCCGGCTGCGCGCCGAGGGCCACGCCGTGCCCATCCTCATCCTGACCGCGCGCGCCGACGAGGTGGACACCGTCGTCGGTCTCGACGCGGGCGCCGACGACTACGTAACCAAGCCCTTCCGGCTCGCCGAACTGCTCGCCCGCGTCCGCGCCCTGCTGCGGCGCGGCGCCGCCGAGCCGCAGCAGCCGCCCGCCACCCACGGTGTGCGCATCGACGTCGAGTCGCACCGCGCGTGGATGGGCGACGAGGAACTCCAGCTCACCGCCAAGGAGTTCGACCTGCTGCGGGTGCTGGTCCGCGACGCCGGCCGGGTCGTGACCCGCGACCAGCTGATGCGCGAGGTCTGGGACACCACCTGGTGGTCGTCGACCAAGACCCTCGACATGCACATCTCCTGGCTGCGCAAGAAGCTCGGCGACGACGCGGCCAACCCCCGCTACATCGCGACGGTACGGGGCGTCGGCTTCCGCTTCGAGAAGAGCTGAACCCGCGTTTGCCGGGTGACGCGTCCGTGTCCGCTAGGTAAGAGGTCATGCGCCGCCGACTGATCCAGTCCACGCTCGCCGTGGTGCTCGTCGTCATCGCCGTCTTCGGCGTGTCCCTGGTGATCGTCGAGACCCGGACGATCAGCAACAGCGCCCAGGAACGAGTGGACTCCGAGGCCCTGCGACTGGCCAGCATCGTGGACAGCCGGCTGCTCGGCCAGGAGACCGTCACCGCGGGGATACTGCGCGGCCAGGTGGCGCAGGAACGCTACGCCCGCATCGTGATGCCCGGCCAGCGGCCGATCGAGATCGGCACCAGGCCGGCCGGTGAGGTGATCCGCTCCACCGCCAAGGGCGAGGAGGGCGAGACGGTCACGGTCGAGGAGCCGCGCTCGTCCGTGACCCGGGAGGTCGGCCGCACCCTGCTGATCATCGGGGCGGTGGCACTGCTGGCCGTGGTGGCCGCGGTCCTCCTCGCGGTCCGCCAGGCCAACCGCCTCGCCTCGCCGCTCACCGACCTCGCGGAGACCGCCGAGCGCCTAGGCTCGGGCGATCCGCGCCCCCGGCACAAGCGGTACGGCGTCCCCGAGCTGGACCGGGTCGCGGACGTCCTCGACGCCTCCGCCGAGCGCATCGGCCGGATGCTCACCGCCGAGCGGCGCCTGGCGGCCGACGCCTCCCACCAGCTCCGTACGCCGCTGACCGCGCTCTCCATGCGGCTGGAGGAGATCACCCTCACCGACGACCCGGACATCGTGAAGGAGGAGGCGACCATCGCGCTGACGCAGGTGGAGCGGCTGACGGACGTGGTGGAGCGGCTGCTGACCAACGCCCGGGACCCCCGTACCGGCTCGGCGGTCTCCTTCGACCTCGACGAGGTCATCCAGCAGCAGCTGGCGGAGTGGCGTCCGGCGTACCGCGGTGTGGGCCGCGCCATCGTCAGCTCGGGCAAGCGCCATCTGCGGGCCGTGGGCACGCCCGGCGCGGTCGCCCAGGTGCTGGCGGCGCTGATCGAGAACTCGCTCATGCACGGTGGGGGCACGGTCGCCCTGCGCACCCGGGTCACCGGCAACCAGGCGGTCATCGAGGTGACCGACGAGGGACCGGGCGTCCCGGCCGATCTGGGGGCGCGGATCTTCGAGCGGACGATCAGCGGCCGCAACTCGACGGGCATCGGTCTCGCCGTGGCCCGTGACCTCGCGGAGGCGGACGGCGGCCGGCTGGAGATGCTCCAGGCGCAGCCGCCGGTCTTCGGCCTGTTCCTGTCGCGTACGCCGCTGAAGCGCACGCTCGTGACGGAGGACGAGCCGACGGTCCGCTAGGACTCTGCTCTGCTGCCGGGACTCCGCGTCGTAGGCCGGGTCAGCTCACCCGCTGGGTCCGAGTCCTCTTCGACTCCGCCTTCAGCAGCGACTCCGCGTCCGCGACGGCCTCCCGCGCGGGCAGCGTCCGGAACACCCACGAGCGGTACGACCAGAACCGGAACAGCGTGGCGACGCCGATGCCGATGAACTTGAAGATGTTGCTCTGGAGCGGGCTGTCCCAGCCGAACCCGTACGTCGCCGCGTACAGCACACCGTTCTCGATCACGAGACCGACCGCGCTGAACAGCAGGAACAGGGTCAGCTCCCGGGTGCGGCCGGTGCGGTCGCGGTCCCGGTACGTGAAGTAGCGGAAGCCCAGGTAGTTGAAGATGATGGCGACGATCGTGGCGATGACACTGGCCCGCACGACGGGCAGGTCCGTCGCATGGCGCACCAGGTTGAACACACCCAGATTGACCAGAAGCCCCGCGCCGCCGACGGCGCCGAACTTCGCGACCTCGCGCACGAGTCGTCGCAGCCCCGAGGAACCGTGTTCCATGGCTGTGCGTGCCCCCGTCCGGGTCGGTTTACGTCAACCCAGCCATGCTAACCGGCCCCCCGCGGGCTTTCCTGTGGACCGGCCCACAGGCCGGGAACAGCTTGGAAAGAACCCGGAAAACGCCGGGTATGAGGCAGTAAAGCGGTCGGTAAGAGGCGCGGAATCCGGCCGTCCCGGTGTGGCCGATACCCTAGGGGCGTGACGTTCCCGGTAGTCGGCATGGTCGGCGGTGGCCAGCTCGCTCGTATGACACACGAGGCAGGCATTCCGCTCGGCATCAGGTTCAAGCTCCTCAGTGACACCCCTCAGGATTCCGCGGCACAGGTCGTGAGCGACGTCGTCATCGGCGACTATCGCGACCTGGACACGCTGCGCGCGTTCGCCCGTGGGTGCGATGTGATCACCTTCGATCACGAACATGTGCCCACCGAGCACCTCAGGGCCCTGGAGGCGGACGGCATCCCCGTCCGTCCGGGCCCCGACGCGCTCGTGCACGCCCAGGACAAGGGCGTGATGCGAGCCAGGCTCGACGCGATCGGTGTGCCGTGCCCGCGGCACCGCATCGTCTCCGACCCGCAGGACGTGGCCGCCTTCGCGGCGGAGGGTGACGGCTTCCCCGTCGTCCTCAAGACCGTCCGCGGCGGGTACGACGGCAAGGGCGTGTGGGTCGTGGACTCCGTCGAGGAGGCCGCCGACCCGTTCCGGGCCGGTGTCCCGGTCCTCGCGGAGGAGAAGGTCGACTTCGTACGGGAGCTGGCGGCGAACGTCGTGCGCTCCCCGCACGGCCAGGCGGTCGCCTATCCCGTGGTCGAGTCCCGCCAGGTGAACGGGGTCTGCGACACGGTCATCGCCCCCGCCCCCGACCTCGACCCGGCCGTGGGCCTGAAGGCCGAGGAGATGGCGCTGCGCATCGCCAAGGAACTCGGCGTCGTCGGCCACCTCGCAGTCGAGCTGTTCCAGACCCGGGACGGCCGGATACTCGTCAACGAACTCGCCATGCGCCCGCACAACTCGGGCCACTGGACGCAGGACGGCGCGATCACGTCCCAGTTCGCCAACCACGTCCGGGCCGTTCTCGACCTGCCCCTCGGCGACCCGCGTCCGCGCGCGCCGTGGACGGTCATGGTCAACGTCCTGGGCGGCGACTACCCGGACATGTACGCGGCGTACCTGCACTGCATGGCCCGCGACCCCCAGCTGAAGATCCACATGTACGGCAAGGACGTGAAGCAGGGCCGTAAGGTCGGTCACGTCAACACCTACGGCGACGACCTCGACGACGTGCTGGAGCGCGCCCGTCACGCAGCCGGCTACCTGAGAGGCACGATCACCGAATGAGCCCTGTCGTAGGCATCGTCATGGGGTCGGACTCCGACTGGCCCGTCATGGAGGCCGCCGCCCAGGCCCTGGACGAGTTCGAGATCGGCTACGAGGTCGACGTCGTCTCCGCGCACCGGATGCCGCGCGAGATGATCACGTACGGCGAGCAGGCCGCCGACCGGGGCATCAAGGTGATCATCGCGGGGGCCGGCGGCGCCGCCCACCTGCCCGGGATGCTGGCCTCGGTCACCCCGCTGCCGGTCATCGGCGTCCCGGTGCCGCTGAAGTACCTCGACGGCATGGACTCGCTGCTGTCGATCGTGCAGATGCCGGCCGGTGTGCCGGTCGCGACCGTCTCGGTCGCCGGCGCCCGCAACGCCGGTCTGCTCGCGGCCCGCATCCTCGCCACCCACGACGAGGAGCTCCTCACCCGGATGCGCGACTTCCAGCAGGAGCTGAACGACCAGGCCACCGAGAAGGGCAAACGGCTGCGCGCCAAGGTCGAGGGCACGGCCGGCTTCGGCTTCGGGAAGTGAGCGCGCGGATGACGTCCCTCGAAGAGGCCCGCGCGCTGCTCGCCGAGTTCCCGGTCGTGGACGGTCACAACGACCTGCCCTGGGCCCTGCGCGAGCAGGTCCGCTACGACCTGGAAGCCCGTGACATCGCCGCCCGGCAGAGCGACCACCTGCACACCGACATCCCCCGCCTGCGCGAGGGCGGGGTCGGCGCGCAGTACTGGTCGGTGTACGTCCGTTCGGACCTGCCCGACGCGGTGCCCTCGACGCTGGAACAGATCGACTGCGTACGGCAGCTGCTCGACCGCCACCCGGCGGACCTGCGCCGGGCGCTGACGGCGGCCGACATGGAGAGCGCGCGCGCCGAGGGCCGTATCGCCTCCCTCATGGGGGCGGAGGGCGGCCACTCGATCGCCAACTCCCTCGGCACCCTGCGCGGGCTGTACGACCTCGGCGTCCGCTATCTGACCCTCACCCACAACGACAACGTGGCCTGGGCGGACTCGGCGACCGACAAGCCGGCGGTCGGCGGCCTGTCGGCGTTCGGCCGCGAGGTGGTCCGGGAGATGAACCGCCTGGGCATGCTCGTCGACCTCTCCCATGTGGCGGCGACGACCATGCGCGACGCGCTGGACACCTCGTCCGCGCCGGTGATCTTCTCGCACTCCTCGGCCCGGGCCGTCTGCGACCACCCGCGCAACATCCCGGACGACGTGCTGGAGCGGCTGCCCGCCAACGGCGGCGTCGCGATGGTGACGTTCGTGCCGAAGTTCGTGCTCCAGGCGGCGGTGGACTGGACGGTCGCCGCCGACGCGAACATGCGGGCGCACGGCTTCCACCACCTCGACACCACGGCCGAGGCGATGCGGGTGCACCGCGCCTTCGAGGAGAGCAACCCGCGGCCGGTCGCCACGGTCGCGACGGTCGCCGACCACCTCGACCACATGCGCGAGGTCGCCGGGATCGACCACCTCGGCATCGGCGGCGACTACGACGGCACGGCGTTCACCCCCGACGGCCTGAACGACGTCTCCGGCTACCCCAACCTGATCGCCGAACTGCTCGACCGCGGCTGGTCCAGGTCCGACCTGGCCAAGCTGACCTGGCAGAACTCGGTGCGGGTGCTGGGCGCGGCCGAGGACGTGGCCCGCGACCTGCGGGCCACCCGGGCGCCGTCCAACGCGACGATCGAGTCGCTGGACGGCTGACCGGACGAGTCGTCCGACAGCTGACGGAAGGGAGCGGGGCGGCCGGCACGGCCGCCCCGCTCCCGCGTTCCTGCCGGATCCCGTACCGGTACTAGGCCCGGCACAGGCAGAACGGGTGTCCCGCCGGGTCCGCGTAGACCCGGAAGCTGCGCGAGCGGTCCTCGACCTCCAGCGGGCGGGCGCCGAGCCGCAGAACCTCCTGCTCGGCGGAGTCCAGGTCGTCGACGGTCAGGTCCAGATGGAACTGCTGCGAACCGTCGGACGAGGGCCACTTCGGCGGTACGTACCCGGGAGAGGCCTGGAACGCCAGCACCTGGGCGCCGTCGACCTTCACGTCGACCCAGTCCTCCTGCTCCTCCAGGGTGCCGCCGAGCAGCGCGGCGTAAAAGCCGGCCAGGGCACTGGGGTCGGGACAGTCCAGGACGACGGTGTCCAGCTTGGCGAGAGCCATGACTTCCTCCTCGATCGGCGTTACCTGTAGAGACGGGTAACCAGTAACCGTTACCTCATGCTGCCCCACTGGAGGTAACGTCACAAGGGAAATACCGGGAACCGGAGGTGGCGCGCCGCCATGAGTGAGAGATCGCCCGCACCGGGCGGGCTGGCGCTGATCGAGTCCCTGGTGAACACGCTGGACCTCGGGTCCGGCGCCGACGCGCTCGACACGCCCGACGGCAGGGCGCGCCTCGGACTCGCCCTCGACGAGCTGGCGGACGCCCGCGACCTGCGCGAGTCACTGCGCGCCGCGCTGCTCGCCCACGCGGGTCATCCACCGCACCGCGAGGTGACCGACCTGGGGGCCCTGCTGGCGGCGGCACCGCTGTACGTGGCGGTCGACGCCCGGGACGGCTCCGCGCGGCTGATCCCCGGCGCCGAGGCGCCCCTGCGGTCCCGGATCGCGGCCGCCGTGGCGGACTCCCTGGTCGCGGGCACCTGGACCCGGCTGAAGGCCTGCGAGGACGTGACCTGCCACTGGGCGTACTACGACCGCAGCCCGGCCGGCCGGGCCCGCTGGTGCTCGATGTCGGTGTGCGGAGCCCGCGCGAAGATGCGCCGCTACCGGGCCAAGGGCCGGTGAGGGCCGGGCCCGCCCGGGGCGTCGCGTGCGGCCCAGGGCGGCGACGCACAGGAAGTTCTTACGTCACGTGCCGGCCGGGTGCGGCAGAATGCAGCAGAACGCCGGTTCGGCCGACTGAGCCTCGGCCGAACCGGCGTCGTCGCGTTCTGCGTGCCGGTCAGGCGGTCGGACGCCCCATCGCCCGGTAGCTCCAGCCGGCCTTGCGCCACAGCTCGGGGTCGAGGGCGTTGCGCCCGTCCAGGATCAGCCGGGCCTTCACGGCCTCGCCGAGCCGCGCCGGGTCCAGCTCGCGGAACTCCCGCCACTCGGTCAGGTGCAGGACGACATCGGCGCCCCGCACGGCTTCCAGCGCCGAGTCGGCGTAGCCGAGCGTGGGGAAGACCCGCCGGGCGTTCTCCATGCCCTTGGGGTCGTAGACGGTCACCTGGCCGCCCTGGAGGTGTATCTGACCGGCGACGTTCAGCGCGGGAGAGTCCCGGACGTCGTCGGAGTCGGGCTTGAAGGTGGCGCCGAGCACGGCGACCCGCTTGCCCAGGAAGGAACCGCCGCCCAGCGCCTGGCGGGCCAGCTCCACCATCTGCCCGCGCTGGCGCATGTTGATGGAGTCGATCTCGCGCAGGAAGGTCAGCGCTTGGTCGGCACCGAGCTCGCCGGCCCGCGCCATGAAGGCCCGGATGTCCTTGGGCAGGCAGCCGCCGCCGAAGCCGATGCCGGCCCGCAGGAACTTCTTGCCGATCCGGTCGTCGTGCCCGATCGCCTCGGCCAGCTTGACCACGTCACCGCCCGCGGCCTCGCACATCTCCGCCATGGCGTTGATGAAGGAGATCTTGGTGGCGAGGAAGGAGTTCGCGGAGGTCTTCACGAGCTCGGCGGTGGGGAAGTCGGTGACGACGAACGGCGAGCCCTCCCCGACGGGGGTGGCGTACACCTGCCGCAGCAGCTTTTCCGCCCGCTCGCTGCGCACGCCCACCACGATCCGGTCGGGGTGCAGCGTGTCCTGGACGGCGAAGCCCTCGCGCAGGAACTCCGGGTTCCAGGCCAGCTCGGCGTCCGCGCCGACCGGTGCGAGTCCGGCGACCATCCGGGCCAGCCGGTCGGCGGAGCCGACGGGAACGGTGGACTTGCCGACCACGAGGGTGGGCCTGTTCAGGTGTGGTGCGAGGGAGGAGAGGGCAGACTCGACGTACGACATGTCGCAGGCGTACTCGCCGTGCTTCTGCGGCGTGTTCACACACACGAAGTGGACGTCGCCGAACGCCCCGACCTCCGCCCAGTCCTGGGTGAAGCGCAGCCGGCCGGTGGTGCCCTCGAAACCGGCGACATGCCGGCGCAGCAGTTCCTCGAGCCCGGGCTCGTACATCGGGGTCTCGCCCCGCTCCAGCATCTCGATCTTCTCGCGCACCACGTCGAGCGCGAGCACCTCGAAGCCGAGCTCGGCCATTGCCGCGGCGTGCGTGGCGCCGAGATAACCGGTGCCGATCACGGTGATCCTGAGGGCGGCCATGCAGTGCTCCTGGGGTGTACGGCGTCGGATACGCGCTGTGCGGTGCCGCCCGAGCATAGTCGGGGCGTGCCGCGCCTCTTCAACGGGCAGATTGCCTCCTGTCGCCAAGCTCACGTATCTGTCCGGTGGGCGGGCCCCTAAAATTTGAGTTACTTAACGGTAGTTAGCGCAGTTTCCTTGGAGCGTGAGAGACCTTGGCCGGATCGGCTGACTTCGACCTGTACCGCCCGTCCGAGGAGCACGACATGCTCCGTGACGCCGTCCGTTCGCTGGCCGAGGCGAAGATAGCCCCGTTCGCGGCC